>NZ_BOPG01000044.1 GCF_016863635.1 Virgisporangium aurantiacum
GATCTGACACAACCGCTTCACGCCGAAGCGCTCGGAGTGGTCGGCGACGAACTGGAAGCGGGTCACCAGCGCGTCTCCCCGGCGAAATACCGGGCCGCCTTCCTCAAGATGTCGCGTTCTTCCTCAAGCTCGCGGACCCGGCGTCGCAGTTCGGCGTTCTCGTCCTCAACCGAAGCCGGCGCCACCTGTGCCTGCCGCGCGGATCCGGCCGACGCGCCAGTACCGCGACGCTGATCGTCGGCACGGACCCAACTCCGCAACGTCTCCCGATTGATCCCCAGGTCATCGGCGATCGACGCGATCGTCGCGCCCGGCCGAGACCGGAACAACGCCACCGCATCGGCCTTGAACTGAACCGGGTAGTGCTTGTTCACCATCGTCTTCCAGGACTCCTGTCCACCAGGACCATCACGATCCCAGTCTCAGGTGTCCAAGATCAGGGGCAACTCCCATGCGCTCTTTCGAGCGTTGCTGGCAAAGTGACCTCCTGCTGGCGCACCAGCCGAGTCGGGATGGTGGTCAGCCAGTACCTGTGACGGCACCGATGTGGCGCCCTGAGCCCGCCGGGGGGCACGGGTCGGCCGTCCGGGCTGGGGGCGGCGGCGCGGCACCCGGGCGGTGGGTGTGCTGATGCGGCGCTGGTCGTTGGCGCCCGAGGCGGTGGCCGCCGGTCGGGACATCACCGGCACCGTGCACACCGGGCCGATGTACGTGCAGGTCCTCGCGGGCCGTTTCGACCGGCTGCACGATGCGATCTTCGACCCAGCGCCGTTGGAAGAGCAGTTGGACCTGGCCCGGCAATCCCAGGACGGCCGGTTCTGCACGGGCCGGTCTCAGATCAGAGCCTGCTCGATCTCGTGATCGCGGCCGCTGCGGAACGTCGCCACGTCGTCGTGGATGTCGTTGAGCACGAACAGCTCCCACTGACGGCAGTCGAGGCAGAGCCGGGTCTTCGCGACCGGCGCAAGCCGGATCGTCCGGGTCGAGGCGAGGTTGTTGACATAAACCTGGTTCGGTGCCACCGCCTCCGACACCAGGCGTTCGAAGGGCTCCCACTCCGGGTGACTGCCCCGCAGCCGCCGGCCGATCAATCGGAATGCACTGCCGGTGTACTCGCACCGGTCCACCAGGTCGAACTGCATCTGCGCGAGCCAGCTGACCGACTCGAGCGTGGAGACGACGACAGGCTCGATGCCCGCGATCTCCTCCTCGAGCTCGTGGGCGGCACGAACTCCGTAGGCGTGGCCCGAGCTGTTCCGGGCGCGCTGGATGCGGAGGAGAAGCTCGTGTGGGCCGTCGGCGCCGAGCACGACGTCGAACTCACTGAGTTCCGGCACTGGGCCCTGCTGAACGAGGTCGCGGATCAGGGCGGTCCAGGTGCCGAAGGTCGCACCCCGGCTGAACCGAGCGCGAAGCCTCCCGCTGAGGACGCCAGCGTTGCGCTCTGCCAGCACCGCGAGCGCCAAGACGCCCATCGTCCGCGCGATGCTCTCGCCGAGCTTGAGTAGGGCCTCCTTGCGCTGGGGCAGGGACGTGGCGATCCGGTACTGCCGGGCGAGGGTGGCAATGGGGAACGGGTAAGCCCACTCGGCGCTCCAGACCGGATCGGAGAGTGGCTGGACAAGCTCCGAGGCGAGCCTCGCCCGGGACGTCGTGGCCGCGAGGTTCCGCAGCAGTTGGGGAAAGTCGCCGCGCAGGTCGTCGAAGACGTTGGGCATGAGCGTCGATACGACGCGGGCGAGGTCGGCGCGCGTCTGTTGCAGATCGTCGAGCCAGTCGTCGACTTGCGGATCGTCGATGAGCGGCAGCGGAACGGGGACGTCCCGCAGGCGTCCGTGGGCGGCGACGTCGGCGTTCTGCGCGGAATCCAGCCACTCCTGGATCGCCCGCGCCGCGCCTTTGACCGGACGCAGAACGGTCAACGGGGTCACGGCGTCGCCGAACGCCGCTGGCAGGACCCGCCACAGCCCCGGGCGGCCGACGATGTCGCCGCCGGCGCACGGCCTCAGCCCAGCGGACGACTGCGGCTGCGAGTCACCGAGCCTCGGCAGGTCCGTCACCGACGACGCAGCCCCGAGATGCTGCACGGTCAACAGCGGGCTGTCCGGATCGGGCCGCCGGGCCGGGGAAACGAAATCCACTACCCCGCCTAGCGGAACATTCTCGACGCCGAGCGGAATAGCGAAGAAATGATATGGCCGGATCTCGTAGCCGATTTTGATCGTGTCCGGGTCGATCCAGGCATCCGGCGTCCGGGGTCTGATCTCTTCGGCGAGGAAGAGGTCCACGTCCCGGTTCAGTGGGAGCTCGTGGACGGTTCGGAGATGGGGGTCGGCCCCCGACTGTGCGCCGTCGCCGCGCGGGGGACGGTCGACGGTGACTCGTCGATAACCCAGGTTCACGGCAGGTATCACGATCGCCGGGCCGCCGCTCGGGGTGCGGCCGTCCACCGCCGCCCGGTAGATGCCGGTGATATAAGCCGTCTGCTCGTGGGTGATGTACTTTCGCTTCTGGTCCAGCTTGCCGCGCGTGATGGCGAAGCGCTGACGGCAGTCGAGCAGCACGACGTTGCCGTGCCGAGGACTTTCCTTACGGTTCGACAGGATCCAGACGTAGGTGCCGATGCCGGTATTGGGAAAGAGCTGATCGGGCAGCGCGACCACGGTCTCCAGCAGGTCCCGCTCGATCACCCATCGACGGATCTCGGACTCACCCGAGCCCGCGGCGCCCTCGAACAGCGGCCTCGATGCGAGGACGACGGCCGCTCGGGAACCACCCTGCTCGGCCGGCCGCATGTGGGCCACCAGGTGCTGGAGGAACAGGAGAGAGGAGTCGGAGACCCCGGGCAGCCCGGCACAGAATCGACCCGCGGCCCCCTGCGCCGCCTCCAGTCTGATCTGCTTCGCCGCTCTGGCCCAATCCATTCCGAAGGGCGGATGAGCCACCAGATAGTCGAATGTCTCCCCGGCGTGGCGATCGTCGGTGAGCGTGTCGCCGAGCAACACACCACCCGCGTCGATTCCCCTCATCGCGAGGTTCATGCGGCTCAACGCATAGCTGTGCGCGTTGATGTCCTGGCCGAAGACGTCCAGCCCCGTAACGCCGCCGAGAAAGTCGCTCGCTGCGGTGAAGGTTCCACCCGTCCCGCAGACCGGATCGTAGAGGCGGACCCTCGCCACCCGGCGGGAAAGCCTCTCGGCGTCCGGCGCGAACAGCACTCCGGCCACGAGCGCCGCCACGTCGGGCGGTGTAGAGAACTCCCCAGCCATGTGGGTGAACAGGTCCGTGCTATGCCGGACCAAACCCGTGAAGACGGCACCCATGTCTTCGTCCGGCACGGCGGCGCGGGTGAGGTCGATGGCGGCGAACCGCGCCGCGAAGTCCGAGAGTATGCGCACGTCAGCCAGCCGCTGGACGACCTGCTCGAACTCCAGGGAGCGAAAGACCGCCATATCGTCGACAAGATCCATGACGTCCGCCAGGAAGGGGTCCGCTCCCTCAACGCCGCCGAGGATGCTCGGCTGTCTGGGGCGGGCAAGACATTCGAGCCGTCGCAGGAAGGCGAAAGGCAGGAGGACGCGGTAGTACTCGCTCTGCTTGAAGTCGCCCCGCAGTAGGTCGGCCGCGGACCACAGCAACGATGTCAACTCCACCGTCACGCGTTCACCACCCCATCAGCCCGAGCCGATGTCACGTTAGAAGTTGTATCAGATGGTCGGGATGAGGCCTTCAGGCGTCGTCGACAACGGCGGGAATCACCGGCGTTCGCCGTGGTGGGGGACGCGGGGCATCCCGCACACCATCCCGGAGCGGGTCGATGTGCGGGCAAGCCGCGCCCGCAAGGATCGCGCGGCGGTCGGCCACCGAAGGTCAACCCGGTCCAGTACAAGACGCGTAACCGAATCGAACGCGGGTCGGCCGGCTCAAGCAGTTCCGGGCCGTGGCCACCCGCTACGACGAACTCAAAGGCCGTTACCTGGCAACGGTCACCATCGCCTCAATCATGATATGACTCCGCGCGGAACCCGACCGCACCTGCCCATGATCCACCAGATGCGCTCTAACATTGCGGCCTCGCCTTACCGTCGTCCGTCGAGTCGCCGCTGCGCGCCTGGTAGCGCCGTGCGCCGCTGGCCTCCCAAGAGTCCCAAGGCCGGCGAGAACAAGTAGCCCGTGGCTCTTGGCTGGCCGCGCTCGCGTCGGCGCACAATCGCCGGGATGACCCGAGCAACAATGTCCGACGTGAGTAACGAACCGAGCGGCGGACAGGGCAACGATGTCGGTACTGGTCCCGAGCGCACCCCAATCGCAGTCGATGTGGCCGAGGCGGTCTGGCGTCCTTTTTTCGTAGACCCGATCCTGTCTCGACCGCCGACGCCGGTCGGCCCAGGGAATGTCCCCGCCGGTGGCGACCTCGACCTGGGTATCGGGTGGGACCGGTTCGAGCAGCTGATGGTATTCGTCGCCCGGGGATTGCTGGGCCTCAACCGGGTGAAGTTTCGCCGCTATGGCCTGCCCGGTCAGGCTCAGCACGGCATCGACCTGGCCGGCCGGCACGCCGATGGGTCCTACACCGTCGTGCAGTGCAAGGAGTACGACGAGTTCAAGGCGGCGGATCTGCGGGAAGCGGTGAGCAAATTCGCCGTCGGCGATCGGCCGTTCGGTTCCCGGCGCCTGATCGTCGCGGTCAGTGTCGTTACCCGCGATACCCGGGTCGAGGAGGAACTGGGCCGGCTGCAGGACCAGTATCCGGACTTGGAGATCGAGTTGTGGGGCGCTGAGCAGATCAACGATGTGCTGCGCGAGCGCGCCGACATCGTGGCTCGGTTCTGGACTCGGGAGACCGCCGAGACGTTCTGCACCGGTGCGCCGCTACCGGGAGTGTCGGCCCCACCGCCGGACTGGGCCCGGGTCGCCGATCAGGTGCTGCTCACCCCGCTGGGCGTGGACGGCATGGACGAGGATCTCGCCCGGGCGGACGAACTACG
The DNA here is from genome assembly GCF_016863635.1 of Virgisporangium aurantiacum. Taxonomy (GTDB): domain Bacteria; phylum Actinomycetota; class Actinomycetes; order Mycobacteriales; family Micromonosporaceae; genus Virgisporangium; species Virgisporangium aurantiacum. The sequence goes on from NZ_BOPG01000044.1 coordinate 4,989, forward strand.
GACTGATCAACCGCTGGCCGCCGCGCCGATCTACGCCGACCTGGCCGACCGGTTGGACGCCGACGGGTACACCGGCCACGCCAATCTCATGCGGCGCCGGCAGCTCGACGCCCTGGCCGCCGCCGGTGAGGAGGCCGCCTGGGCTGCTCTGACAGCGCAGTTGGCCGCCACCGCGCTGCACGAGGGTGACTGGTTCCGGGCCAGGTCGCTGCGCATGAACCTCGACCCTCGGGCGCCACGCCCAGTACGTGTCCCGCCGCCAGAACCGGGCGACGCCGACTCGGGCGCGGCTGGTGACCCCCAGACGCGTGCCATCACCGCGTGGCACCTACAGCTGATCGCTGCCGCAGTGACCGCCGCGACGCACCAACTCGCCGACAGCAGCGCGCTGATCACGGCGTTGCGGCAGCCGCTGCCCGCCGGTGTCGAGGTACCCACCTACCAGCCACTGCTGGTGCTGCTGGCCGCCGAACTGACCTACGCCGACGCGGTGATCACCCCGCAGGACCAACCCACCGCCGGCGGATCCGCACCGGTGGCGAACCCGGTCGTCCCGGCGGTGTCCGCTCTCGACGACCTGATCTCGGCGGCGTTGCGTCAGCTGGCCAGCGCCCCACCGTCGCCGGACACTAGGGACGTCGCGGTCCGGCTGCAGCTGGTCCGAGCTACTTACGATCCGCAGGCCAGGGCGGAGTTGGTGGCTCAGGCACGACAGCGACGGTTGCCGCGCCATCACGCCGCGCTTGTCCTGGCGGCACAGGCCCGCCGCGAAGCCATCGACGGTTTCGCCGAGGAGGCGGTCGAGCATTTCCGCCAAGCGGTCGAGCACGGCCTGCACGACGGCCGGACCGACCACGCCGCCGGATGGCTGTATGCCATCCGCGCTGTCGGCATCAGCTACGGGCCGTTGACCGACCGCATGGACGAGGAGCACATGCTGGCTCAGGCGCTCCCGAAGACCGGTGGCCGCCGGCTGATCCGCCGCGTGCGCGATCCACAGACCGATGCCCGGCGTGAGGCCCTCGACGGTGATGCGATCGACGCGATCCGCGCGGCGCGGCGGTGGCTGGCCGACTGCATCGTCACCGGCGACTGGGCCGACGAAGACGTCGCCGCCGAGCTGCTCGGCGATCTGTACGCCGCTAACCTGGAGCCGGACCGCGCCGCCTGCTGCTACCAGTGGGGCAACGCGTTGACCAAGGCCATCAAGCTCGCCAAGGACGTTGGCGACCACGTGCTGCCGCGAGCGGCTACCGGATCCGGCCCGTGGTGGCAACGGGCGGCCAGCCTCGCCATCGCCGCCGAACAGCAGGATTTGATCGACGACGCCACCGCCGCCGCGCTGCTGCGCGAGCTGTTCGACCTCGTCGTGCGCGGCCGCGCCGGCGAACTTGTCGAAGGCCCCGGCCAACCCCTCACACGCCGGACCACCGCCACGATGTTGATCTTCGCCGGCCGGGGCAGCAGCGAGGACGCCCGGAGGGTGCTGGACCTACTCGCCAACGATGTCACCCGAGCGGCCGACCACTACTTCCCCCACGATGAGCAGCACGTGCAGGCCTGCCTGGCCATCGCCGCCCACCACGCCGAACTCGCGTGGGCGGCGTTCGTGCGGCTGTTCGACCTCGCCGAGGCCGGCGCGCCGAAGGCGTTGGAAGCGTTGCGGCAGCCAGCGGTGCGCGCCGTGCTCGAAGAATCCGCGCCAGCCGCTGACGGTGCGCCGCTAGGTGCGTTGACCGAACAGCAGCGCCGGACCCTGCGGGATCGACTGCACGCGATGGCCGCTGCGGGCCGGTACGAGGCCGGGCTGGCCGCCGCCATGCTCGGCGACACAGATCCCGCCGTCACGCAGCGGGCACTCGCCGCGCGTAAGCGGCTGCTCAGCCGACCGGAGCCGGATGGACACGGTCACGCCTTCGGCACCGCCATGGTTTCCGACTCGTACCTGGTCGGCTTCCTCGCCCCCGACCAGCAGCGAGCGTGCCTAGACAAGGTACTGGCGGTGGCCTCGGACCGTCGCGAGGCCGCCGTGAACCGCCAGGATGCCCTGACGGCCGCTGCAAATCTGGTACGCACACAGCCGGATAGCGTGAAAGCTGACGTGCATGCTCGTAGCCGGCCATTCGTCACGGGTGATCAGGACGGCAGCGCGCTCGATGATGAGACGACCAATCCACACCCGCTGAGCTCCTTCAAGATCAACTTTGGGTCGCCGTCGCTGCAGGCCGAGGGTCTGCGACTTGCACTGGGCAGCGCGGTGTCCGCCGAGGAGATCGCGTGGGTGCGCGAAACGGCGATGGTACTGATCGGATCCGGTAACCAGCGCCTGGCTCGCGAGAGCGCGCAGGTGCTGTCGCGGATGGGCGTCGACGTGGTCCAAGACTTGGACGTGACTTTCCTCGTCGGACATCCGGACCGGGTGGTGCGCGAGTTCGCCGCGTTCGTCGCGGCGACCGCGCCCAGCCGCTACGCCAAGATCTTGCGGGTGCTGGCCGCCGATGCGGACTGGACGGTCCGATTGCAGCTCGCAATGCGGCTCAATGCCTTCGTGAAGTCCAGCGGCGGCATCGCCGGCGACCCCGAACCCGCACGGTTGGACCAGTCTGCCCTCACCATCGCCCAAGACGTGCTCACCGCGTTGTCTCGGGACGTCAGGCATCGAATCCGCCGAGCCGCAGCCGACCAATCGCGGTGACCGGAGACGTGCGGCCCGCTGAGCCTCATTGACATGCCGGCCGCCGTTTCGGCGCCGCACCGTCGGCGCCAGCGAGAACGTCGGCAACATTAGCCTCCCCCTCGCCGGTGACGGCAAATTCGCACCGGGAGCGTTCGGGGCGAGCCGGTGACCGGAACTGCCGTCTCATGACGCAGGCAAGGCTCGGCGTTCGTGCGAACGCCTCTGAATTTCGGCGATCTCGTTGATCGCGCGAATCAGACGCAATCCGTTCCACGGCATGGTGACCAACCGGCGAAGCCACGACCGGTGGGCGAAGATGATCGCGGTGTCGAACTGCGCAATCATGTCGCGCACGATCTCTGCTTTGCTTGTGCGATCCCGGGCCGACAACATCACCCCGTGAACAGTGCTGATGTACGGGGTGAGCACCTTCTCCGTCAGCATTGGCGGGTAGACGCTCAGGTAGCGCGTCTGCTTCACCGGTAGCTCGGCGGCGCGCTCCACCAGCTTGCGGTAGTTGTCGTCCCGCAGGCGGGCGATCCCCTCACGGACATGCCGGTCAGCGTCTGCGGGAGCCTCCATGGTGCAGAGGGCAACGGCGTAGGTGAGGAGGAGACGCGCCTCCTCTAGAACCTCGCCGCGGATTCCACGCTTGGCCGCTCGGCTTTCCGCCCACGGCCGAATTACAGCCTCGGTGAGAACCGCGATCGCTCCCCCGGCCACGCCACCGCTGATAATCGCTTCCCAGTCCAACAACGCCACGCCAACACAATGACAGCCGGGCACCACTGCGAAGGGGACAGGCGGAGATTACCCCAGCCGGGCATGCCTCCATGCTTGGCAAAGGCTGGGCCGAGAAGTCCTCGAACCGAACCGGGTGTGACCGATCGCCGTGATCAATTCGGGGAGCGCGTCACACTTTCTTCGAGCCCACCCCGTGCGCTGCTGACGAATGTACTCACGGATTGTCGTCTCGCGCTCTCTCCGTCACTCTCCGTCGCCGCGCTGTGTTTGGCTGCTATGTCGCGTACTCAACACGCCTAATGCGGGCAAAGCGTTCACCACGACCTTTGACGGAACCGCCCTGCCGGGCGTTCCTCCCTCGGGCGGGCGTAATTCACCACTAGGTCGCGCCCACCGAAGTCTTTGCCATTCAGCTCGGCCACCGCTTGTTCCGCGCTGTGAGTCCGCATCTCTACGAAGCCGAAGCCTTTCGACCGCCCGGTCTCCCGATCCACGACTAGTTGCGCCGACACGATCTCACCGATCCGTCCGAAGTAATCTGCGAGGCTTGGCTCGGTGAGCTGATAGGGAAGATTGCCGACATAAAGCCGCCTCGTCGGCCCGGACGGTTCGGTTCCGGTTGTCTCGGCGCGTGTGGTTCGGGTAGGCGGTACCAGCTGCGGTATATGTGCCAACATCACGTCGGGCTCAGGTGCAATGCCGCGTCTGTCGGCGCTCCACCGCATCCACCGTTCTGGCTCGGAAAAGCGGTTCGTGGACCGGTGGAAAATCATGATCTTCAACTGTTCGATGGTGATGTGGGTAGCGCTCGTCGCTACGAGGGCATCGATGCGCCTACGAGACTCGGTCCGGGAATCGATGCGTGGCGAACGAGTCAGGTCCACGTCCAGATGATATCCGCGCTGCCACTGACCAACACGGCGAACGTTGCCTCACCGCCGTGACCTCGCCGTCAAGGTTCTCGCCAACTTGAGTTCCCTGCCTGTCCCCCGACCGCGCGGCACGTCCTGATCCGATGAGACACTCAAACTCCGGCGGGACGGACCCTGCGCTGGAGGAGCTCAGAAGCGATTTGAGCGCGGTGACCGCGGCGGCATCGGTCTAGCGAAGTTCACGGACACGCGGCGTCCATCGAGTTCCTGATCGTTCAATCCGTCGACGGCCCGCTCGGCATCTTCGCGAGTCCGCATCTCCACGAAGGCAAAACCTTTGGACCGCATAGTATCTCGATCAACTATTACGGCTGCGGAGACCACTTCGCCGAACTTCGCGAAGTGATTGGCGAGAATCTCATTGGTACTGCTGTACGACAAGGCGCCGACGAACAGTTCCTTCCCGGGACCGAACGAGTCGGCGCCCATACCGGTGGGAGTACCCGCTGTGGGTGGCGCCGAGCCCGAGTTTACGACGCGGAGCGTTCCCAAGTGCGTTAGTCCGTTGGAGGTGCTCGCGTCCCATCGAATCCACCGCTCCGCCTCGGCGAACCGGTTGAAGGCTTTGTCGAAGACAATGATCTTAGACTTGGTGCCGGCGACACGATCCAGGCATGGCGAACTCGTCGGGTTCACATTCGGATGGTACCTAGTCCGACGCGCTCGGTCTGTTAGTCGCCTCATGCCGCCAGTGATCGAGATTGATCCGGGTGGTCCGCGTATCGAGGTGGCCAGGTCCTAGAACCCGCAGCTGGTCGCCGAGTAGATCATCTAGTGCGGCGGCGGCCACTTCCGGCTGGCCGGCCGCGCCACGCCACGCGGCCAGATTGCCCCGTGTGCCCAGGGTGTCGGGGTGGTCTGGCCCCAGGACGCGCAGCAGATCGGCCAGCAACGCCTCGGTGGCTGTGGCCGCGCCGTGCGGGTCGCCCGATTCGCCTCGCCAGTAGGCGAGGTTGTTGCGGGTGCCGAGCGTGTCGGGGTGATCTGCGCCCATAACCCGAATGCGGTCGGCGAGCAGTTCCTCCATCGCGGCGACGGCCGCGGCTGGGTCGCCGGCCTCTCCCCGCCACCGGGCCAGGTTGCCTCGGGTGGTCAGGGTGTCGGGGTGATCGGCCCCAAGCACCCGCAGCCGGTCGGCTAGCAGATCCTCGAATGCCGCAAGCGCACCGTCCGCGTCGCCAGCTTCCCCGCGCCACCGGGCCAGGTTGCCAAGCGCGGCCAGCGAGTCTAAGTGGTCGGGTCCCAGTACGCGCAGCAGGTCAGCCAGCAATCGCTCCGTCGCGGCGACGGCCGCGGCTGGGTTGCCGGCCTCTCCCTGCCACCGGGCCAGGTTGCCTCGGGTGATCAGGGTGTCGGGATGGTCGGCCCCAAGCACCCGCAGACGGTCGGCTAGCAGATCCTCGAATGCGGCCACGGCGCCAGCCAAGTCCCCCGCTCCGGCTCGCCACCTCGCCAGGTGGTTCCGAACCGCCATCGTCTCCGGGTGATCGGCGCCGAGCATCCGCGTCGCTACGACGCACATGTCACGCCAGAAGACGACCGCAGCGCTGACCAGTCCGGCATCGCCGAGGCTGGGGCCGGCGCGGATCAACGCCGGATGCGGGGCGGACGACCAGAGAAGATCGCCACCGAATTCGTATACTTTCTCGATGTTGGATCGCAACGCCTGCCCGACCGCAGGCTCCCGATCCAATGGTGGCCAGACCTCCGCGATGGCGTCAGCGGCAGATAAACACAGGTCCTGACGGCGGCTGTTTGCCTGTTCACGGGTCGCGCGCTGCACCAGGCCGTGCACCCGGACCGTCCTGGCAGGTTGACCGTCGATGCCGATCAGGCTGAGCCGGCGCAGACCGTGAAGTGCGTCCCGGGCCTGCTCCAAATCGACTGGCGCCCCGCCGCTGCGATGCCTTGCCAGATAGTCCCGGGCGGGCGCGGCGGTGACAAGGCCGATGGGAATGCCGTTGGGGTCGAGGACGCTGGCCAGCTCTAGCATCGGTCCGGCGACGCCTTTGGGCTTGAGTTCGTTGGCCCATTCGATGGACAGTGCCCAAGTCGCCGCAAGCGTTGTCCGGTGATCGTCCGGGAGGGCGCCGGGCTCCGGAACGAGATCATCAAGGAGCCTGCGGCGGTCATTGAACCGCTGGCGGTACTCGGCGCATCCTAATCGTCGATCGCGCATATACGCGGTGGCCTGAGCCAGCGCCAGCGGCAGATACTCTAGATCCGCAGCCAGTTTGTCAGCCTCGTCGTCTGGGCCGATGCGATCGTGAAGGTACGCGACCGCCTGCCCGGCTGTGAACAGCCCAACATCGACGACGTGGCGCCCGCCCGTGGAGAGCACGGAATCCTGACGCCGCGTGGTCACCAGGATTCGTCCCTCCGACCGGTGCGGTGGCCACAACCCGCGCAGGTCTCCCGGATCGGCGAGGTCGTCCAGCACGACCGTCCACCGACTGTGCGTCACGCCTAGCCAGTTGACGAGAGCCGCGGCGGCGGTCTCTGGGTCACCACGGTCAAGCCCGAGCATTGTCGCGGCGGCCGCAGCATAGGCGGTGACAACCGCTCCGCGGCTGGCCGCCGATACCCAGATCAGCGCGTGCGTATCGCCGACATTCCACAGCTGCCGGGCCACCCCAGCGGCGAGCTGAGTCTTTCCTACCCCTCCCAGTCCTGACAGCACGGCTGTTCCGGTGCCGGATGCCGCCAGTACGAGCTCCGCCAATTGCTCCCGCGGCTGGAAGCAATCCGGAGCGGCGGGAATCCACCCTATGAGCCTTCTCGGTGGCTTGACTTCGGATCGGTCGACCGCCTTGCGTCCCTGGCTGGACCGGCGTTCTTGTTGCGCTTCCCGACGCCACACCTCCCAGACGTGTAGCGCCGGCGGCGTGTAGGCGGCGCTGTTCGACTTCGCCCGAATCATTAGATATTGGACGACCAACCCGAAGGCGCGCCCGGAGCGCGGGACGACCTTGCCCGAGATCCACTCCTCGACCGAACTATCCGTCACCTTCACCCTGTTAGTGCCGCAGTAATCGACGATCTGCCTGTAACTCGGTCGGCCCGCCGCCCGATAGAGCGACGTCAGCTGACCGGACAGGGCAGCGGACTTCGGCCCCGCGCGACTCTCCGCCACATCCGCCTCCTGCTCCCATCCGGTTCGCATCCGACTCGGAACCTTTCCGGAACCTTCTCCGCCACACTCTGACCTGCAATGACGTGACTCGCTCGTACACAACGCTTCGCCGGAACGCCTGATGATCTTGCTCGATTGCCCTCACCGCGGCCCGCACCGGCGCGGGCAGCAGACCTAGAGGGAGAACGTCATGAAAAAGGGTAACGACGAGGCCGAGGGCTCCTGGCGGCAGCGGTTCGGCTGGTCCGCTGTTCGCGGTGCCGTATCCGGCGGCGTCCACTTTCTCCTCGCGCGGATCTGGGACCTACTCAATTCGTAGACCACGATCATCACGGACTGTCCCGGCTCGCCGAGCCGGGACTTTTCGTGTCGTCGATCGATGCGGAAGCGGGATTCACCGGCGGCTAAGGTCTGGGCACAACCCCAGCAACGAAGAGTCGGCGCGCACATGATGGCACGGCGGATCATCTCGTAATCAGTGCGGTGGCGGAGGTCCTTCAAGTTCGGCGAGCGTCCATCGGATTTCTAGAGCAACGCCGCGCTCGTCGGCCCGGAGCAGATCGGATTCCACCGGCCGCTGCGCCCAACCATCTCGGCAACCACCGACTCACGGCGGCCAACCTCGCCGCGCTGGGGCGGACCTACCAACCACGCCGCAGACGTGCGGCGTGCCGAACTTGAGCGCGTTCGCTGCGGTCAGCGCCGTTCTTCTGTGAAGAAGATCCCGCAGCAGGGCACGAACCTGCCCAACATCCGGTCCCAGGGCACAGGCACGGAACGGTGCCCCCCGTTTACCCCCCGAAAACCAGTCCCAAGCATCGACCGCCCGTGACAAGAGACGACCGTCCTGGCGGTGCGTTTGTGCAGGTCAGTGTTAAAAATCTGATGACTAGCGACAACCGTGAGAGGGTGACGGTCGGTAAGCGTAGGTCGACGGTTCAAGTACCGCCGCTCGTACAGTCCAGCCACCCGAATCACGTGGTGCTGCGTGCAAATGCCCGCGTCCGCCGACAACGTCGTCGCTATGGGCGACGGATGAGTTTCGGCCGTTCCGTCCGACCGTCAGATGCCCACCGGAATTGCTAGGGATCTTGCTAGGGAACGGCACCGAACCAGGGTGGCCACAGTGGGACCGGCCGGAACGTCGCCGGCATGAAACAGCAGGTCAGCGACATGAGCCGGGATCGACTGGGCCAATTTCGAATGATCACCGGGCAGCGACGCGAACGCCTCGGAAGGCACGAACCGCAGTAGCAGTACCAGCGGGGCGGGGTGTGGGTCGACGTCGTAGCCGAGGGCGTGGAGTGCGCGGAGATACGTGCGGATGGCACGTTGGGTGACGCCACTGGAGAATTGGCAGATCTCGTCCGACCGCCGATGCGCAGTGTCCGTGGATCCGAACAGGGGACTGGCAGTTGCGGTAGTCATACGGCTGGTCTACCCGCGTGTGTCACGCAGTTGCGGCCAGAATCGCTTGGGCAGCCTGAGACCAGGAGCGCCTTTCGGCCATGACCCGGCGTAGAGTCTCCGCTCGGGCGAATGCCTCTGCAGGGTTCGTCAGCACTGCCGCAATCGCCGTACCCCACGTCTGGAGGTCGCGAGCGTCGTCCTTGATCGGAACGACTATTTGGCGGGCTTCGGATGGAGCAACCTCCCGTATGAGTTCACCGAGTCCGCTCCTGTCACTGATCAGCACAGGCGTGCCGGCGACAATTGCCTCGAGACCAGCCATGCCGAAGCCCTCAGCCCGAGACGGCATCAGAAGAAGTACCGCCCGTCGTAGGTCGTACTCCCACTCGTCGCAACCAACTGTGTAGGAGCGCGTTGTCACGCGTAATCGAGCGCCAGCCCAATCCAGCACCGCTGTCCTGATCTCGTCAAACTCGGCTTCCGGCACACCGCGGAGCACCAGTTCGAGCGTGGAAGGATCCAGCTCGTGGATTCGAGTAGCTTCGGCCAGGGCCTTTGCGGCAAGGTCCAAACCTTTGACACCGCGATCTTCCATTCGTCCCAGCAGCAGCACACGGATCGGGCCCCCGCTCGGAGATTGCCTCGGAGGCATGTCCACAAGGTCGAATCCGGGATCGATACGCACCGGTTCCGGTGCATCAGCGAAGGCGGCCAACTCGGCTCGTACGCGATCGTACAGTTGAGGTCCGACACCGGCGCCGATTGCGGGCGGCCGCAACAGCCGCCGTTCTTCCTCCATTCGCCGCTCGGCTGATTGGCCAGCATCGTGCTTCTGGTCCAGCTTGAGCCACTCGATCTCGTCTGGGTCTTAGTTAACTATGTGTAGCCGCCGGGGCATGCCTCTTAAATGATCTTGCGCGATCACCGCCGCCGGACCGCCAGTAATGCGCCCATGGCCGATGATCAAGTCTGGAACAAGGTCGGCGGGCAGGCTCGGTCGGCCGCTTAGGGCTTGCTGCACAGAGGTACCCGGAGGCCTGACGGTTTGTATGAGCGTCACGCCTCGGGCGGCAGCTGCCGCCCGATCCGATTCGGATGAGTCGATGACGACGCAGTAAACGGTTGCTCCCGAAGCGGCGAGGGCCTCGCACAGGTTACGGTTAAATTTGTCGAGACCCTTGAATCGAGACCTCCATCCTGTGGCAATAACGAGGATCCGTCTCGATTCAAGGGGGTTGGACATCATCGGCCGATTACGGGGATTGGGCACCGCTGCCCCGGGAGCCTGCCGGACGGCCCGGTATGCCTCTTCCCGTGCGAGCCCAGACGAGTCAGTTACGAATCGTGAGACTGGACCACCGGGTGACTGCGAAGGGTCGGCGGAGGTGCGGTCTCCGGCGTGGCCGCTTTCTCTGCCCGCCTGTTCAATGACCTCTAGCCGCGTTCGCATGACCGAATCGAGCCAGCTAGCCAGTTCTGGAGCCTTAGCGATCGGTGAGTGACCGGCATGAAAGTGCTTCCGTTGAGACTCGGGAATGCCCACGTTCGCACTGAATGGGCTCACAAATGCGTCAATTCCACCCGAAACCGAGAATACCGGAAGCACTGTACGCCCTGCCGCACCCTGCGCAATGTTATATCTGTCCACGTAAGTTGAGTAGAATGTATCGATTTCGTAGCTTGCAGCACCGAGCCTCCGCAAAATCCTTGACTCGTCGGGAAACAAGATCTTGAGCGGTCCTGCCCACCCGCTGCCCGCTCTCGGCGACGCCACCACCACCAACGCGGCTAGCGGCCCCGCCCCACGCCGATGTTGCAGCGCTCGCGACCGGAGATGGTCCATGGCGACGGCCTCGATCAGCTTCCCGCCCATGCTGTGACCAATTAGGAATATATGCTCATATCGGGAAGCAAGATCATTTACATGTTCTCTGAGGTGCTTCCGCCAGAACTCGAACGCCGCCGCGCTCGCAGTAAACCGGCGAAAGCCGCTCGGATAGTCATAGATCCCAATATCAACTGGATTCTGGGTATCTCGGGAGAATAGGAGTTTGGGCACGCTCCGCCACGTTCCGTACCCGTCACCGCTCAGCCCGTGCACGAAAACGGCCACAATCCGGCGAGGCACCGCCGGGAACACATGTAGGTTGAACCGTCCAGCGCCGAACGGCTCGGCGGTGAAGGTTACTTGCTCCAGCCGGTTGAGCAACCTACCTCCGCAGGCATCCGCCGATCGTGTCCGTGGAGCGCCTCGCACGAGTCACAGTCGACGACCCGGCTCCCGGGATCGCGCAACTGTTGACCCGAGGTTCGGCCGGTCTCGACCAACGCGCTGGCGACCTACGGATGATACGAACTGCACCCGGGTCGACGTGCGCCGCCCCACCGGCCTCAGGACGAGACGATGCGCCGGAACCGAGCCCGGACGCACCCAGCCCGGGCACACCGGCTTCCCAGGCGGGACCAGCTCGCCGTGCGGCTGGACCCCCGCACGTGCGACCTGATGCCGCAGTAGATCGGCGCCGCGCTGACTGGATTGTGTTCGCGCCCTACTCATCCTGGCCACCGCCGCGATGACCTGACGACCGCCCCCGGAACCGCCCCGCATTAGCCCGGCGAGCACGTTTCGGAGTAGTCCATCTCGAAGCTGACACCGGACACAGGCACCGTTCCGCTAATCCAGCTGCGTGGGTCGCGGGGCCTAGCGGCGGCGACCATGCCCCCCGTTTACCCCCGAAAACCCCTGTTGGGCGTTGACCGTCAGTGGCCGCCCGGCCTTCACCGGACTCGTCGTCACCCTCGCCGCCGTGCTGCGCTCCGGCGGCGGACCGATCGACCCACCCGCCGAAGCCCGCCGACTGGCCGGCCTGCTCGACGGACCATGACTGCAGGTACTGATCGGCGCACTGACCCATCACGACGCGCTCGACGTCGTAGCCCGCCATCTCGACCAGATCCATTGACCGGCGGCAGAGTACGAACGTGATCATGGTGTGGCTCGGGGCCGTGCGTGCCGTTGGGGACGGGTCAGACCGGTGGTGGTGCTGAGCGCCCATTCCAGCAGATCCGGGCGGGTGCGGGCCGCAAACGTCAGGCGCTGCAGCGCGCCGAGCGCCAGCACGGCCCGGCGCACGTCATCGGGCATCGTCTCGACGGCGGCGGCGACCTTCCCCGTCGAAACGGCCACGACCCGGTCATCGTCGACCAGCACATTCGAGCGGTCGAAGTCGCCGTGTACCACGTCGCCGAACCGGAACATCCCGGGCTCGACGCGGTGACCGATCTCGACGGCGACTTCCAAAACAGCGCGGATCCGTGGGTCGGGCGACCGCCACAGCACCTCGTGGTCGATGATCATGCGCTCGGTCCCGGTACGCAGCCCGGTCACGATGTCCTCGGCCCGCGCTCGGCCCTCCTCGCACGCGTCCTCGTTCGCTTTCTCGGCCGTGCCGGCGAACCGCTGCCACACCTGCACCAGTTGCTCCGCGTGCGGCAGCCGCAGGATGGCCGGCACCGCACCGGCCACAAACTCTTGGATCGTGTAGACCCGCCCATCGACAGTCCCCGTTTGGAGGAACCGCGGCACCGGGCATCCGGCGGCGCGCGGTCGCGGCGAGTTCGACCGTACGGGCCACTCGGCCGACGCTGAACCCGGATGGTCAGGCAGCACCTTGAACACCACCGAGGCGCCGCCGGCCGTGCGAGCCGCCGCGAAGGAGCCGCCGCCGAACCGGTGCTCCACGGTCAGCCCGAGCCGCGTCGCCACCGGGTTGGGTACCGCGGCATCATATCGACGATCGACGCCGTCGCTGGGCGTCGCCACGCGCAGGGTCAGCCGGGTCTGCGCTGGTTGGTCCCCGCTGACCTGGTGTGGGCTCCCGTGGTCACGAATAGTGATTGACAAGAACTCCGATCGGGACGGAAAGAAGGGCGCCCGATACGCAGAACAGTAGCTGCTCACGCTGATTTTTCCGCTGCCTTTGTGCAAGCTCGCCTTTGAGTTCGATCAACTCGTCAAGAACGACTCTATTGGATTTGATCAGGCGATCCGCCAGATCTTGACTATCGGCCTCATCCACCGACACCAGTTCGGCCGCGATGTCGGATTGCTCTTCGACCTCATCCGCAATATTGCTTGCTGAGACCAGTTGATGCTCCACACGCTTCTCGGCGTCCCTCCGAGCCTTGGCGAACGCGCCCACTCCTAGAAGCCCGGACACGATGGGGATTATGGAGCCAAGCATTTCGAGAATCGCGGGTGTCATTCTTGCTCCTCCAGGCGAATGTGAAGATCGAGATCAAGATGCCCAATGGCAAGGCCCCTTCGTCACATGGCGAAGCCGACTCGGCCAGCGGTATGAATCCGGCGTTCCAGCACGGCGGTCCGCTCACGTCGTGACGCGACCCGCGTGTGTTCCTCCTGTCTCGCCACTAATGAGAAGGTCCAAGGCAGGCTTGATACGCGGTTCGTCGCGCGAACGCAGCCGATGGCACGGGGTGGGGCCGAGTGTGCAACGCTAGATGATCATTTCGAGGAGGGCTGCGCAGTCATACAGCTGCGACCGAATGTGTGGCAGCGGTCGTCAAAGGTGATCTGCGCGGTCCGTTGCCAAGGCCGAGACATTTCCTGGTCATTGCCGTGATCCGCTACGTGACAGCTCCACGGCTCGAAGACCTGGAGGAATCCATCTCGCCTCGTCACGTTCCGCTGTGGGACAGTCACTGTCGACGTGGAGAATCCGCGCGAATGTTCCACCTCTCGGCTGTATCAGGGCCTGCCGTCGAGATCCCCTGACGGTGATGGTCATCCGACGAGCACGGATGGGGAGGAACGATGACGGCACTTCAAGCGGACGACGCCGCCGATTCTCCATGGTCGGCCGCGGCGGAGGCGTTCGTCGCCTGGCGGGACGAGGGTCGTGTGGAAGGGCTTGACCGTTTGGTGCAGCTGGTCACACCCACGCTGTGGCACATGGCCCGCGGCCACGGTCTAAGCGCGGAGGAGTCCAAGGACGTGATCCAGTCGACGTGGCAAGCGCTGGTCACCGCGCGAACGTCGATCAGGGATCCGCAGGCGGTCTGGCGATGGATCACCGTTACCTGCCGGCGCTTCGCGGCGAAAGCCGCGCGCACCGGTCGGCGCGAGGAACCTGTCGAACTCATGCACCTCGACCGCCGGACAGCAGAGGACGCCGATCCGCAATCGCTGGTCGTGCGGGACGACACGGCGGATCGGCTGTGGCAGCACGTGGCGAAGTTGTCGGACCTGTGCCGTCGCATTCTGCGGATCATCGCCTTCGACATCCAGCCGGACTACCGGGCGCTCGCGACCGAACTGGGTATTCCGGTCGGATCAATTGGACCCAACCGCGGCCGGTGCCTGTTGAAGCTGCGTCAGCTGCTCGGTGCGGACCCCGGATGGAGTGACCGATGAACCCCGAGAACCGAAACCTGTACGCCCTCCTACGAGACATGTGGGATCGGCGTGACCCGTGCCCCGACGATCTGACGGAGCACGTTGTGGTGGGGCTCGCGATCGACAACCTCGACGACGAGGTGATGGCACTCCAGCCCGTTCTTTCCACCGCCGACGCACGTGGCCCCCAGGCCGGCTCCCGCTACACCTTCGAGTTGCGTGGCCTCGGAATGACTGTCCTGCAAGGAGCGGTCCTGGTGGCGATGTCCGGGCGACGGCATCGACGCATCGACGGCTGGATCGCGCCGGCGACGGTCTTCGGTGTCCAGTTGCACACCGGCTCGGGCATTCGCGAATCCACTACGGATCAGGATGGCCGGTTCTCCTTCGACCGGCTGCTAGCCGGCCCGGTTCGCCTCGTGTTCGAGCGTGTGCACGAGACCGCTGTGCCGCTGACCAGGCCCGTCGCCACCGCGCAGTTCTCTGTCTAGCCACTACCCACATCAGACGGGAGCCGATGATGACCAGACCCACCGAGCCCGTTCTCGGCGATGTCGATCCGGCGCTGCCACCGCCCGACGTCCTGGCCCGCGCGAGGGCGCGCGTGCTCGACCCGGCCACCGCCACGCGGTTCGACCGTCAGGTCCTCCGGCCGACCGTGTATGTGGCGGACGAACTGCTCGTGCTCCGCAGCCAGGTCGATCGGGTCAGCGGCTTCCTCGTGGAGGCCGCCAAGGCCCTCGGTATGGGACCGCAGGAACTGCGCGAGGGGCGCAGCTCCGATTCCGGCCTCGTGATGCGGTTCATCCCGCTGCCCAAGCGGGCCGTCGAGGTCGACGCGTGGGAGGTGCTCCAGCGTGCGCGCCAACTCGCTCTCGAGGCCGGCGCCGATCTGCGCGGTGTCGGGCTGAACCACCTCATGTCCGTCGGCGCGTTCGGACCTGTCCCGTATGACTCGCCACAGCCGTACGACCCCGCCTATTCGCCGGGGTCGCCATATGCGGACCTGGCCTACAGCGGGCCGAGGCCCGTCGCGCTGCCGTTGGTCAACAAGCCGGCTCGGGGCAAGAAGCGCGAGCGGGACCTCGAGCACGTCGGACGCAGGCCCGTCGTCGCGGTCGTCGACACCGGCTGCGGCTCTCATCCCTGGCTGAACCACGGCGTCTATCGCGAGACGCTCGGATCAATGGGAACGGTGGCGGGTGGCAACACGTTCGACCAGGCGGAGCAACTCGGTAACGCCTTGGGTCGCCTGGACGGTATGCGGGATCCGTTCGCCGGGCATGGCACGTTCATCTGCGGCCTGGTCCGCCAGGCCTGCCCCGAGGCCGAGATCGTGTCGCTCCCGATCGTCAGCTCCGACGGGAACAATGACAAGGGCGCCCTTGCCGCCGCACTGAACCGAATCTTGGACCTCATCAAGGCCGGCGTTATCGCCGGCGTCGACGTCGTGTCGTTGTCCATGGGCTCGTATCTAGAGGAAGAGGACGACCCCAACCTGCCGTGGCGACTGCCGCCCTCGTCCGGCGACGGCACCGGCGACTCGGACGAGGAGGACAGGCAGCAGGTTCTCGATGTCCTCCTGGACGCCATCCAGAAGCTGACCGACGAGGGCATCGTGGTCGTCGCCGCGGCGGGGAACGACGGCACCACACGCAAGTTCTACCCGGCGGCGTTTGTCGAGCTGGACGGAACTCAACTGCCTCACAACGCCGTGTTGAGCGTCGGTGCCCTCAACCCCAATCGCAGCTCGATCACGCTGTTCAGCAACGGCGGCTCGTGGGTCAAGGCGTGGGATGTGGGTGTCGCTGTGGTGAGCACCATGCCGGACAAGTACCAGCACAGCTTGCATGCCAGGGCCCGCACGATCGATCAGGAGACCGGCGCGGCGCGGGAAAGCGTCGATGAGGACGACTTCACCGGGTTGTTCGCTATCGCCTCGGGCACCTCATACGCGGCCCCCGTCATGGCCGGCCGCATCGCTGGGGCGATCTACGACCGCCGGCGCGAGAACTTCGAGGCAGCCCGCCAAGCTGGGACGACGGGGGAGGCGCTGAAGGACAGCGTGAAGCTGACCCCGGATCAGATCGCAACCTGCGTCCAGGATCAAATCGACGGCACGCACCCACCCAAGGCCTGATCGAGCGACGGCGCTTCGACACGCTTCATTGCTTGACGGAGCGCCGCCGCTGCCCATCACAATGGCTCCATGGCCGCCGCGACCGCTGTGGAGCTGCACCGGCGTGCTCAGCAGGAGACTGAGCGCGGGCGCCACGCGGTGGCACGACGGCTTTTGCATCGTGCGTTGGGGTTGAACCCGGATCCGGTCTCTCGGGCCCGCATTCTGATCACGCTTGCCTATCAGGAAGCCGATCGCATGCCGGCCACGGGTCTCGACCTGCTCGATCAGGCCGAGGCCCTGCCGGATCTGCCGCCTCAGCTGCAAGGGCTGGTGGCGAGCCAACGCGGTCTGCTACACCTGCGCGCCGGCATGGTGAACGAGGCGAGTGTGTCGTTCGACCGGGCCGCAAGCCTCCTTGACGACTCCACGCCGGAAATCTTGGGTCGGAACCTGCTCAACCGAGGACTGGTACACACCCGATGCGGCCGGCACCGCGCCGCCCGAGCCGACTATGCGCGGTGCGCGGAGCTGGCGCGTCGGCACGGGCTGGTGCTGCTCGCGGCCAAGGCGGCGCACAACCTCGGCTACCTCTACCTCTTGTCGGGGGACGTTCCCGCGGCGTTGCGGGCGATGGACGACGTCGCCTCGGTCTTGAGCACGCAGTCAGCTGCGCATGCCGCGGTCTACCACACCGACCGGGCGCAGGTCCTGCTCGCCGCAGGGCTTTTCGGTGAGGCCGACGAGGACCTGGCCCGGTCGGCGGAGCTCTACCAGGCCGCCGACCTGCGCCACGATCAAGCGGTAACCGAGCTCGAACGAGCGCAGCTGGCGCTGCGCGAAGAGCGTTGGACCGACGCGGACAAGCTGGCCGTGCGCGCCCGCCGCCGCTTCGCCAAGCGTGGCGCGGCCTACTGGGAGATGCTCAGCTCGCACGTTGTCCTCGCGGCGGGTGTTGGCGCCGGAAAGCACCAGGGTGTGGCCTCGCAGGCGACCCAACTCGCAGCCCGGCTGGCGGCGATCGGCCTGGTCGACGACGCCAGGGCCGCGCGGCGTACGGCGGCCTTCGCGGCGCTGGAGGACACATCACCGGACGCGGTCGCCCGGGCCGAGGAACTTGCCGCTGGTGCGATGCGGGCCCGCCGCGGCGATTCGATCGCGACCAGGCTGCACCTTCGGAGGCTGCGTGCGGCGCTCGCCCACGCACGCGGCGATGCGGCACGGGCGCAGCGGGAGCGGGTGGTCGCGCTCAACGAGCTGCACCGTCACCAGGCGTCGTTCGGCAGCCTGGACCTGCAGACCGCGACCGGTGGCCATGCGCGGCGCCTTGCCCGCGACGGGTTGACGTGGGCCCTGCGCACGGGCCGGCCCGCGGCCGTGTTCGCGTGGGCCGAGCGGGCGCGTGCGCTGTCCGCGCGCCTGCCGACGGTGCATCCACCCGCCGACGAGCGCGCGGCGGTCCTGCTCGAGGAACTGCGCCACGCGCGGCGCGAGCTCCGGATGCAGGTCCAGTCCGGCCGCGTGGATCCGGATCTCCGCAGCCGCTGCACGGAGCTGGAACAGGACATCCGCCGGAGATCCTGGTACCTGCCGGGTCCGATGCAGACGATCGCGCCGGCACCGTTGTCCCGCGTGCGTGAACACCTTGCATCGGCGTCCGCCACGCTCGTCGCTCATCTGATCATCGGGGGGCGGCTGTTTGCCTTGATTGTCACCGCCCGCCGCCAGGAGGTCCGCGATCTCGGCCCGGCCGAACCGGCCGTCGAAGCGGGTCGCCGGCTGCGGTCGGATTTGGACATGCTCGCCTTGGAAGCGCTTCCCGGGCCGCTGCGCGAGACGATCCGGGCGGCAAGCAGGTCCGCGTTGCGCCGGCTGGATGAGCTGTTGTGGCAGCCGCTACAGGACGTGGTGGCGGACGGTCCGCTGCTGCTTGCCCCGTCGGCCGGCCTCGTCACCACGCCGTGGCCGCTGATTCCGACGATCCGCGGCCGTGCGGTGGCGGTGGTCGCCTCGGTGACCGGCTGGCTTGCACATCGCGGCCAGACGCCGGTGGAGAACCCGACCGTCGCCCTCGCCGCCGGTCCGGAGATCGATCGGGCCGCCGACGAGTTGCGGCTGTTGCGCCTGGTCTGGTCACTACCCGCGACGAAGGAGTTGTCCACCACCGCCGACGTCCGTGCCGCGGCCATCAACGCCGACATTCTGCACGTCGCGGCACACGGCACGCATGAACCCGACAATCCCCTGTTCTCGCACCTCCATCTGGCGGATGGGCCGCTGTTCGGCTACGAACTCGAGCAGTTGCCCCGGCTGCCCGCACACGTCGTGCTGTCGGCCTGCGAACTCGGCCTGGCGGGAGCCAGGGCCGGTGACGAGACCCTCGGTATGACGGTCGCTCTGCTGCACGGAGGCGCCCGTAGCGTGGTCGCCGGCGTCGCCCAGGTGTCGGACCGGATCGCCTGTCGGGTGGCCCCGGCACACCATGCGGCGCTTCGCCGAAGGCTGTCGCCGGCGGCGGCGCTCGCCGGGGCGATCGCGATGCTGGACCGGGAGGACGACCCGCCGCCGCTGGTGTGCTTCGGCGCCGGGTGGTAGCCGGCCATCTCGCCGAAGGCGTGGATAAATCCGTCGACTCATCAGTATCAGGGCCTACATCACCCGGCTCCTGTCGGAGCAATACCCGACGGGCCCACCTGTGGGCCGAATCCTACGAGGTGCTCATGGACAGAACAGCAACGGCTCTTGCCGGCCGACATCAGGGTTGCCGAATACCGCGTCAGTCCCGACATCGAGCAGAAGCAGACCGGCGAAAAGCATTCACATGCGAAGCAGACTCTAAGCGGTTCGACCGCCGTGCGAGCACGGATGGCGGCCGCTCAAAGCCGGGCAACCGGATAAACGACCGGTTCGCAACCGGTCGAGCGGGCTGGAGTGGCGCATCTCCGGCCCGCTTCCGTTTCTGCTGACGACCTTCCCGTAGACCTGGCCGTCGCTGGCGGTTGCGCCGGGAGCATCCTCTGCGGCGGCGGCTTCGCCAGCGGTGGTCGGGGCGGGAGGGGCTTCGGCGTAGGCCGACCGCAGGCGTTGAGGACCAGCACCTGCACCCCGGACCGGGCCAGCACCGCCCCAACGCCGGCCCATCGACGAGTTGTTCGTTGCCCTGACGTCAGGGTCTTCGAACAGGAGAAATCCGTGCCGACCCGGTCGGGGTGGTGAGGCGAAGTTGCGGCCGGTGTAGCGGTTACGACTCACACCCCCGACCCTCCGGCCGCAGTGCCGGACCTGACGCCGGTTTCGGTGTCGAGGTTGAGGCAGGTGCCGTGACCGTCGAAGTGCACCACCTGAAACGGCCGACCAGCCCGATACGCCGCATCGACCACCTCGATGAGTCGGGCGAACGTCGGCGGCCGCAACGCGTGGATCGCCAACCCGCCGGAGTCGCCGCCGAAGTGGACCAGGTGGCTGGCCACTGATCGGAACGGCACATCGACCCGTCCGGCCGGACGGCAGATCACCAACAACACCCGCAACCCGTCCCCGCCGGTGTCGCCGTCGGTGGCCTGGCTACGGGAACGAGTTTTGGCTCCACCTACGGGCCAGATTTAGCCCCACTTCCCGATCTTGGTGGCGATGATCGGGAACTGGTTCTGGCCCCACCAGAAGCCTTCCTCGCGGCCAATGATGGCCGCCGCTCGTTCCAGGTCAACGCCGTTCGTCCTCGCTACGCTGCGGGCGCTCCACGTTGACCTGCGCCTCGCCGACGGCGGGATGGCAGCGATCGAGGAAAGCCAAGGACTGCCGCTGATCTCGCGCCCTGGGGCCAACACTCGCTGGAACTGATTCCGACCGGAGCCGCGTGGGGCCAGCATTCACTCCCAGGTGGGGCCAACAGACTCTCCTGGAGCCAGTGGCCGCATCGGTAACCGCCGGGACGGTCAACGGCATATCGTTATCCGGGTCCCGCAGCAACTCCCACGGCAGCGCCGTCGCATCCTCGACCTCGGTGGCCACCTCCGCCCGCATCTGGGGCAGCTGACCCTGCACCCGCCCCACAACCGTGCCCCGTCCCGGGAATCGAACAGCTCGGCGAAGAACTTCCGGCCCAGGTCCCCCAACCGGGTCTCGATCGACGAGGCCATGGTCGGCGCCGGGTCGACCGGCTACTCCAGGAAGTCGGGCGACCAACCTCACCCCAAGGCCCAGCGGCCGGCACCGGCCGTACGGGCCATCGTTGGGCCAAGTCGCGCGGCAGCACGCCGGGCCGCGAGCACGACTCGGCCAAACGGCACGACAAAGGGCCACTACCGGACGCGGTCCGTAACCTGGCCTGGCGGGCCGCGTGGACCCCAGCGACAGGCAACGGCGCCCCCGTTAACCCCCCGAAAATTCCTGCCGAGCGGTGACTGTCAGTGCCAATGTTGATGAGCCGACAAGCAAGATCGGGCAGGTCAACGCCAAAGTCCGACGATCGATGACAAGTCCGCGGCCGTGACGTTCGGTAAGCGTAGGTTGTCAACTCTTATCATCGTTGTGCAACGCTTGCAGAGCGCCACGAGCTGGGCATCGACGACCACGACCGGTTGCAGCTGGCCCTTGCCTGGGACAGCCCAGGCGAGGCCATCCCGGGCCTTCGTGGCCACGTCCCTCGGTCGATTGGCAAGGAGTTCACGAGGGCGTAGCGGCTCTTGTCAGGTCCTGCGGATAGTGACCGTCAGCAACAGAGAGCCGTCGGTTCAAGTCCTGCCATCCCCGACAGAGACATAAGCCGCGAGAAGCAACTTTCCGCTGACAGGACCACGGCGTTGAACGCCTAACGTTCGTGCCGTGGCGCCTCTTCGGTCGGAATCAGCCGTGCCCGGACCTCCTGATCGAACGGGACTGCGAGATGCTCCTGGATGAGCCGGTGTGGAAAGACGTATCCGCTGCCGGCACGGTGCAGCAGGCCGCGGCCTTCAACGTCGCGTAGAAAACGCGCGTAGCGAACCGGCGCAAACCTCGCTCGGGCCAGAGCCATTCGGACGGCCGCATACCTGAGGATCGCGTACCCGCCGAGACCTAACGCCCGAGAGAGGCCGACGTAGGCGCCGACGATCACTCCTACGAGGGCTACCCGTCGAGGTGCTGCGTCCGCCATCATGGCGGCCACACCGCTGGCAGCCGCCCCGAATCCCACGCCGAAGATCGTCAGCGCCCCCACTGAATGTCGCACGGACCGCCGAATGCCCTCAGTCGGTCTGGGTCGGCGGTCGACTACACGTGGGGCTAGGCGGTCCGACAGGCTGAGGTTGAGCGTTGAGAGCACCAGCACAGCTCCAAGCAGGCCGTATGTATAGAGCCCAGTCAGGAGCCAGAAGATCGCCACCCAGAACAGCGACTGGAGCCCGGACATGGCCGTCAGGATCGCCACCAATCCGAAGTAAACGCCTCTGGGCAACGAGTTGAGGAACCGGTTGTATGGGCTGTCAGATTTGGGTGGCGGCGCCAGGCCGAAGGTCCCCTTCCATGAGAAATTGAGTTCTCCGCTCCACCGCACCTCTTCCACCGGCTGAGGGCCTTTGGCTAACAGTTGGTCCCAGACCGCTCCGGTAAACCCCACGATGGCCAGGGTGAGGACGACGGACACCGCAGGCCAGGACGCGGACCGGTCGGCGGCGATTAGTGCGGTGGCGCCGAGGGTTGCGCCGAGGATCGCAACGACGAGATAGCCAAGATTGTCTATGGTCAGCAGGGCGCGCCGGCCAACTCCCGGTACGGCGAGGGTTGCGGTTGTCGAGTCCTCGCCGACCCAGGTCGGATCAAGGCGATCAAGGTATAGGACGTGCTCGCTGCGTGCGGTGAGTGTTCGCGCAAGCCAGGTCAACCAACGCAGCGTCGACTCATGGTCGTATGCGCTTTGCCGGTGAGTCAGCATGCGTCGGACGTAAGCATCGAAGATCGGGGCTCGGTCATGCTCGTCGGCACCCAGCGCACGAAGATCCGTGGCCTTGGCGTCGGCGTAGGCGCGGCGGATGACATTGAGCATGAATGGCGACACCAGCAGCTTCCATGCCGACCGGTCCTCGTCGAGTGCTGAGCGCACGTCTGCTAGCGCCTGTGGATGAGCGGAGACGAACTTCTGGACCTGCGGCCGCGTGAGCGGTGCGATCTCGACGTACGCCCCGGCCCGAATGGTTCGGGCGAGGTGGTAGTCCCGGGACCGGCAGGTGACGGCGAAGGCGCGCCCCAGCCGCTCCCAACCGCTGATCTGCCGGACGCACACGGCGCGGTGTGGTTCGGCCACCTCATCCAGCCCATCTAGAAGGGGTAGTACGCCGGGCGCCTGCAACCAGGATCGCGCCTGCCCGATTGCGTAGCCATACTGGCGGTTGATCGCCGTGGCGAGCCATTCCTCCAGCGGCTGGCCCTGATAGGTGTCCAGGCGTAGCAGGAACGGCACGGGTTGGATTTCCCACCAGGGTTCGTGGCCGGGCTCGCCCGGTTCGCCTAGTCGGGCGAGCTGTTCCTCGG
Organism: Virgisporangium aurantiacum; assembly: GCF_016863635.1. Taxonomy (GTDB): domain Bacteria; phylum Actinomycetota; class Actinomycetes; order Mycobacteriales; family Micromonosporaceae; genus Virgisporangium; species Virgisporangium aurantiacum. The sequence continues at coordinate 27,927 of NZ_BOPG01000044.1, forward strand.
CCAAGCCGCGGGCCAGATGCGCGAGCTGGTAGGTCTTGCCGAGACCGGGCTCGCTGAGCAGAACCAGCCGCATGCCGGCGTTCTCAAACAGGTCCCGCACGGAGGTTTCGGCTGCGCCGCTACGGTTCCGGTGACCTGCGGGACGGAAGGTCGGCCGGATGTCGTCCACGACCGTGTGGCCCAGCACCTCGGCAGCCTGGTCGCGGATCATCGTCAGAACCACCCGCCGTTCCCAGGCGGCGCCTCGACGATGCCTCCGGAACAGCCCTGCAAGATGGCCAACGAGCACGTTCAGTTTCGTCCGGCCGCGAGGCCAGGCGGCCCAATCTTCCACGGCCCGTTCCGCAATTGGTACATCATGATCTTTGTCGTCCAGCCAGGGCAAGGGATCGAGCCCATGTTGGCGTCGGCGCTCGTCCTCTTCGCGCCGGGCGGTCGCCCACCGGTTGCGCCAAATCTCAAGATCATCGTTACGGACGCCGAGTGCCGATAGCAAAGGCTGGCCCTTGGGCCACTTCCACGGCTCACCGACGAAAATGTTACGCACAGTGGTGTAGGCAACCGCACCACCGGTCTTGTTGGCCAGCTCGCGGTAGGACCATCTGCGCTCCCGGTCGTACAACTCATCCCACAGGCATGCGGCGAGCTGGGCGAATGGGCCGCCTTCCGGGTCAGCCCGCGTGACCCCTCTAGATCGTTTGCCGCCGCGTCGAGTCATCTCGCTGCATCTCCTCCAACAAGCGTTCAAGCAAAGCGTTCAAGCAGGTCAAGGCGCTTCCGCTGAACGCGCATCACACGTTGACTGGACGTCGGCCGGCCGAGTGGAATCCCGAAGTATCGACGTGAGAGGAATCGTGATGGTGGATGTCGTTAGCCTGACCGACGGCTACGCGCTAGTTGCTGCAGTCATGTGGATAGCACACATCGTGGTGCCGCGGGTGACCGCCTTAGCAGCTCTGGCTACTACGCTGCGTGGCAGTCACGGCACGGACCGGGCGTTGTTGCTTGCCCGCTACGCCGACTGCCTGCCCTACTGGTGCGCCGCGTACAGCGGCCCTGTGCCTGCCCAGGGGCGCCGCCGAACAGCGTAAGCAGCCGACCTCCTTGTCCCAGCCCTGGCGCCGTCATTTCGGCGTCCGGGCTGGGCGTTCGGTTCATCATGCAGGCGCCTCGTCCCAGATCACGAAGGTCGCGTGGCTTCGGTCGCGAGTTTGGGCACCGGATGGTCGCGGGTTTCGACACCATGATCGGGAGGTCGCGACGGTCGATGGTCGCGAGAAGTAGCCGCAGTCGGTGGTCAAGAACACGGGCAGCTCGCGATCGTTCGTCGCATGATGGTCGCCGCCGTTCGTCGCCCGTCAAGACCGTTCGTCCTCGCTACGCTGCGGGCGCTCCGTCTTGACGGACTCCTCACCGCCGGCAAGACCTTGCACCGGTCGAACGACGGCGAGCTCCATCACAAGCCGGAACCCGGTGGTGTCAGAACTCGTGACCACGGACTTCCGCCCGTCTGCGGGTGCGGTCGCCACTTGCGACCAAGTGGTGTCGCGACTGGCGACCATAACCAGTCGCGGGACACCGAGGTCTACACGAGTCGCAGAGCGGCAACAACCTCGACGACGGCGGCGAGTTGATGCCCTCCGCAATGCTCCGCACCGATACCACCTACCAACCAAACCGCCGGACGAACCCGGCCAAGCAACTTGAGAAATCCAGAGGGACACTCCCGGGAACAAGTTTCAAGGGAACCACAACCAGCGATAGACAGCGACCGCAGTGGGGACGCGCGTCCCCGCAGGTCAGCAACCGACGCGGGCCGGGTCTGCGGCCGAACCGGGCCAACCGATTGTTGACACGGAAAGATCACTTCCGGTCGACAGGATGGATCGCCGGCGTCCCGGAAAGAATCTTGACCCGAGATCGCAGATTTCGTCTCCCCGACGCTCTATCCCATGACAGCCCGCGTTGCTAGGAATACTAGACCGCGGCGACCCTTCGGAAAGAGCGGATATGTGAGCAAATTTCGAAACGGACGAAACAGGGAGGGCGCAGTGCCGGAGGACCTCGCCCCATCTCGACCAGCCAACATGTCGGAAGACTTCGACAGCTACTTTCGCGACGATGTTTCGCTACTGACCGCTTTCTTAATCAAGCTCGGCGCGGACCCGCAGGAGGCGGCGGACGCCGTTCAGGAAACCGGCCTGAAGATGTTTTCAATTTGGGGCAAGATCGATCATCCTCGCGCATACGCCCGCCGGACAGCCGAGCGAGTGTACTTACGAAGCAAAGCGCGAAGAGCCGACGAGGACACTCGGCTCATGCAGGGTGGCTGGGCGGTTCAAGGCCTTTCGGATCAGCCATCCGAGGTGCTGATCTTCAACGAGGAAGCGTCCGAGTTGATCAACATGATCCGGATGCTACCCCCTAAGCAGCGCCGTGTCTTCGCCTGGCGCTTGGATGGATTCACACCGGCAGAGGTTGCAACTGAACTGAAGGAACCGGTGGGGCGAGTCTATTCGGCACTCAGGGACGCAAATCAATCAATGCGGGAGATGTGGGACCGACTCAAACTGGAGCGCGAGCAGCGGGTCGAAGCGGCCGGAAGGGGGAAGACCGATGAGCGGCCCGGATTCTGAATTCGAGAAGTGGCTCCACGACGCCAACGCCGACATTACCGATTCGGTGCAACGCGCACAGAGCGCTCCCGCCTTCCAGAACTGGGTTGTCGATGCCGACCGCTCCATCAACGAGTCGCTGAGACGGGTCACCGATCCCGAAGCTGTCCTGCTGATGATCAGGAAGGCGGCGTACTCGAAGGCCGCCGATCTTGTTCAACGGGACGGCAACAGTGACGCTGAGCACGCAATCCGTTCGCTGCTGGCGCCTCAGACCGCCGCTGAGGACGCCGAGGATGAGAGACCCTGTTCACCTGCCAATCGCAAAGCGGCCCCGAATCCGACGACGCGTTCCCGTGACAATTCGTACGGGATGAACTCATCTTCGCCCGCTTCCCGGCATGTGAAGCATCGATTCGACCGGTGGGGGTTCATTATAGGAAATGTCCTGATCGCTTTCGGCGCCCCGGTATTTGTCACGAGCTTGATCGCATCGGTTGCAAGCCACCGGACGGGCATGGAAGTTCATCAGGCGGATATCGCCGCCGTCGTGGTTGGCGCAGCGTTTATGAGTGCCGGAACCGCGCTGATCGTGTTGGCCGGATGGATCTGGCCGGAACGTTCCGCACGGCTACCGAGCCGTCTTCAAGGTACGACCAGGGTCCGCTCCGGGACTGGCAACTCCTCGGGTGAAGTGGCGGCGTTGTTGGCAGACATGCCTGCGGTGTCTCCGCTGCTGGAGGTTGCCGAATCCGCCAACACGGATGGACTGCGGCCACGGCCGCGAAATAGCCGCTGGTCCTCAGATCGAGATTCCTCGAACCGCCCCGTTCAGATGCAACGAGCCAGCAGGGAGTCGCGGTATGGCGGTTGACTCAGATCGGCCACTGCGGCAGGGCCCCTCCGACGGGCGTCGCCCGCCGATGCGAGCCGCTACTGACGGGAGTGAAAACGAGGCGTCGGCATCCCTCTCGCGTTCCTTACCCGACCGTGTCATTCCACGCCAGTTCGACTCCTCTAAGCCCAGACAACGCAGGCGTGCGAGGCGGCGCGTCAGCGGGCCGGCAGTGCGCCAGATTCTGCCGGGTAGGGTCCTTCTTACCCTGGTCGCCATAGACCTGCTGCTCATGTCGTTCTGCATCATCCTCATCAAACTCCGCCAAGACCCGCTAGCGGCTACTGCGGGCACCGCGGCGGTGGTGTTGGCTGGCGAGATCGCCCGGCGCTTCCTGGCAGGCTACCCGGGCTCTACGAGCCGACGAGATGTAGACGACGAAGTGCATCCGTAGCGTCCCGGCGGTCAGCGCGGGCGTTTGTGCTCCTCGTAGAACCACCACCCGACCAACGTGCCATCCTCATCATGGACGGGTCGTTTGAACCACTTGGGTCCGGCCTTTGCCTGCACGCCGACCATCAGGCCCAGACTGAACCGTTGTTCGTCGCGTACCTGCACGAACATGTCTGTGCCGAGGTCGCCTCGCGCGTTGACCACCGGTGACCAGTGGATCCGCCGGAAGTCGAACGAGATCGCGTCGACGCCCAGTTCCCCGGTCTCGTCCTCAGCGGTTCCCTGCATATACCCCACCGCAGTTAATTTGGTGCCGTTGAGCACCGACCGACAAATCCGTCGTATCACGCCTGGGCTGTAGGAGGACGCTATCGGACAGCAGTTAGCAGCTGGTGACGGAGGTTCTCGCGGATCACGATTGTTCACCTCCAGCGAGCACGCCAAACACCTCCGAACCTGCAACCCCGCCGCACAAGTTTAAAGATCAAGTTTAATCCTCGTGTGCAAAGGTCAACAGTCTCGCGTGGGGCGTTCGCCATTCGTCCCATCTCCTTGGGGCGCCACTTGGCCTTTTGCGGTAGCCGGCATGGGTCAGTATGAGATGCCGTTTGGCGCGGGATACTGCGACAAAGAATTCGGACATGATCGTAGTGACATTGTCGCCCCAGAAAAGTTGTTCCTCAACTCCCAAAACGACAACCTTCTCGAATTCTAGGCCCTTGCACTTGTGGATCGTCAGGAAGCGGATTGCATCCTCGTCTGATAGCCGTCTGAGTGCGGAGGCGGGCTTGCCGTCAACGGCAAGTTCTCTGCTGAAGGCGCCCAGTGCTTGGGTGATTAGGTTGTCGAGTCGCTTTCCTTGCTTGTAACCAGGTGACAAAGCGTTCAGCACGGACCGGGACACGAGACGTAGAAAGTCAAGGACGAGGTCTTTCCACGCCGTGGGGTCCTCCACCTTGAACGCGGGGCTGCGAACAGTAGTGCGGGCTGCGCAGAGCATCCGCTTCAACCTGCTGTCGAACGATGACGCCCTCGTCGCCAGCCAGATCTTCATCTGAGCTTGCCGCTTTGGGGTCCATCTCTATGACCATGCGGTTCTGCATTCGTCGTAGGTGAGGTGCAGACCGGCGATTCTGATACAGGGGCAGGGGTTCGGCGGAGAAATCATTGGCGAAGGTTTCCAGCACTCCGTCGAGGGCACCGGCCCAAGCCATGATGCGCTGTTTAGTGTCGCCGACTGCGGTCAGGATTGCTGTCGATTCGCTGAAGGCGGCCTTGATCAGGCGGTACTGCTGCTCGGTGCAGTCCTGAAATTCATCTAGGAAGACGTGGCTGTAAGTTTGGCGGATGCCTCTGCTGGCGTAGGCGTTGGCCTCGAGGATTTCCAGCGCTAACGGCACCAAGTCCTTAAAGGTGATCTGTTTACGCGCGACGCGGGTGTCAGGGTCGATTTGGTAGTCCGGGTCGAGGGCGTTCTGTCCCGTGAGCGCGGGCCGGAAGTTGTCGATAAGACGCTTGGCAAAAGCATCGAAGGTGAAGCTGTCGAAACGCGCCGCAAGTTGCGGGCCGGAACGACTACGGACACGCTCGCGCAGGTTTCGCGCAGCGTCGACCTTGAAGGACACCGCCAGTATCCGGCGTGGATACCGGCACTGCCCTGTGCGCAGGAGAAAGTCGGCTCGTTGCGCAAGTAGCTCGGTTTTCCCTGCTCCTGGACCAGCAGAGACGACAGCGTTGGTGCCCAAGATCGTAGCGGCCGTCATCGCATTGGGTTCGAGGACGAGGCCGTCGACCGGGCGCCATTGCTCGGGGCGAATCATTCCGGCAGCCCGGCCAGGCTCTCACGCACATATTCCACCAGCCGGTTGAGCACCGCCGGAAGGTCGCTCAACAGCTCCTCGTCGCTCAGGTCGGCAAGGGCGGCCAGATGAGTAGCAGGCTTGCTGGCGAGGTCGAACTTGCGGTGGTAGTCGTCGAAGAGTCGACGAACGTCGCCCGGGAGGTGCTCCTCGTTCCTGTGCTTCTTGCCGAGTACGGCCACGGTGATCTTCTCGTCTGGGCCCGTCGGCTTGACGTTGTAGGCGTCGGGGTACGCCTCCAACATCATCAGATCAAGGTCGACCGGGTGCGAGAAGAAGACGCCGCGTCGCTCAAGGCGCCAGATCGATCCACGCCCGTCTTCGTAGGTTGGGAAGCTTCGGTTGGCATCCCACGTGGGGAGACTGTCGGTCTTGTCCTGTTGGAAGGTCCCCGGCCTGACTTTGTTGAACTGGTTCCGGGCATTGCGCACTCGGCCCCACCCACCCTGGTAGCGACCGCTGTCGAGGTCGAGCAGGGTGGCATGTGGGACCTCCAGTTCGTTGAGTAGCCGCCAGAAGTGGTTGACGTGCCGGCCGCCCAGCGGGACCACAGACACCGAGGCGTCGTCCTCGGCGATCCCGGCGGCTGCCAAGACTCGGGGCAGGACCACCTGTTCGCTGTCACCTTCACCGAGTACGACAAACCGGGAAAAATACAGCTCGGGGTATGCCTGAACCGCCTCCCGTACGTACTTGGCGGCCTCTTGATCATTGTCGGGAAGGACGATGCGGTGGACGGTCGTCTCCCGGGCCTCGTCAAGTCGCAGGAAGCGGATTGTGTGGGGGTCGACTCGCCGCAGCAGCGTGGGTGCATGGGTGGCGATCAGGGACTGGACGTCCCCATGCGAGCAAGCACCGCGGAGTTGACGGATGATTCGTCCGAGATACTGCGGTGCCAGGCTGTTCTCGGGTTCCTCCAGCGCGACCACCGTGTGCACCGACGGACGCAGGCGGTCCGGGTCGAGAGATGTCTCGGTACCGTCGAGCACACGTCTGGCCAGGGACTGCCACGCCAGCACGAGCGAGATGTAGAGCAACGATTTTTGCCCGTCGCTCAACCGTTCAAAGGGCAGCGACGCGCCGCCAGGCGAGGGCGAGAACGTCACGGTGAGCTGGCGCAGCACGCCCTCCAGGTCGCCCCGCCCGAAGCTGATCGATGGGTCTTTGAAGTAGGCGCCGCGGTGCAGGCCGTGCCATTCGCCCGTCAGATGAACGCCGACACCGGCCACCGCAGCGTTAGCGACGAGCGACGCGGTGATTTGATCACTGAGGCTGCTCAACGTCTTGCGTTCGCTCGTCCAGTCGGCGGCTCGCAGGATGCGTCCGACGAGCGAGGCTGTCGTGTACGAGATGTGATCAGCCGGGTCGCGTCGGGCCGGCAGGTAGTACACCTCGATGTGTCGGCGGTCGTAGCGCGACATGTCTGCCGCGCGGGTGGGTTCGCCGGCGTCGTCGGCCTCCAGCACGTACTGGATCTTCTCGTCGATGACACCGTCCGGAGCGAGCGAGGCTGTCAGCCGGACACGGATCCGCGGAATCCCGCCCGGCTCGTGAATGGCCATGTGCGTGAAGCTCGGCGGGACGGAGGCGTGCTGCCCATCGGCTCCTGCCTCCGGACACTCGATGTCGATCTCCAGCCACAGCTCCGGTATGTCGATCTCCTCGTCGCTCGCGGACTGACCCAGCGGCACATGGAAGTCTTCAAGGCGAATCCTGCGCTGGGCTTCGAGTGGACTGAACAAACGCGAAAGCGCCTCAAGAACGGCGGTCTTTCCGGCACCGTTGGGGCCGAGAATATAGGTCACATCGTCAAGATCAATAACTCTCGGTTCGGGGCCGAAGGACTGAAAGTTGCTCAGCCGCAATGTCGTGATCTTCATCGGCGGTCGTTCGCCTTTCACTACCTCGGTGCTACGACCGCACACCCAGTCGCTCTTTGCGATGCGCCTCGCGGGCGATCGACGTGTCCTAGCGACAGAGCGAGAACATCACCCTGGCATATCGACTTCGATCACCTTGGCGGGGGGATGAATCCAATAGCCAACGCCCGTGGCGGGTCGCGCCGACGCGATCACCCTATTGCTTGATCGTCAATGGATCTGGTGCAGACGATGGACCCGCAACGATCACGGGGTGGCAGCCGCGTCGGTCGCGAGAACAAGCAACACCGCGCGGCGCATGATTCGCTCGGCGTCGTCGAGCATCTCGCGTAGTGACCATCGCACCCAACGCCGGTCACACCACCGCGAGCATGGACAGGTGATGCCGGCGGCATCGCGCCGCTGTCACCCACTCCGTCATCCGGGTATGCAGACCGAGCGTCAGGGCCGCCACTGGCGAGTTACGAACTCAGCCACAGCCATCTGGAACAACACCACGGTGATGAAGCAACCAGCACCGGCGAAGATCGCCGCTGGCGGCGACATCCCAGACAACCACATCAACACACCGCCCGCCGTGCCCGACAGCGCGCCGACGATGACGAAGATTGCCAACCATAATCCTGGATTCGACACCGAAACTCCCTGCCCACAAAGGAATCCAGTGGGCAGGAACGGTCAACTACGCCGTACTCAACACCCCACCGGAACGCCAGAACGTCACCAGCACGGAGCCGAGCGCCGGTGCCCGTGGCGAACGGGGGTGCGCTCGAACGATCTCTCCCGGCGCCTCGGCCGGCGCCGGAACCCGGGCCAGACCCGCCAGCGACCGGGCAACCATCGCCAACTCGAACAGAGCACGAACCAGCGCCGCCGACACTCGCACGGCCGGAGCTATGTGGGTAACCGGCAACCGCGCGTCACCTACGACGAGAGCAGCACCGAGCGCGAGGAACTGGGTGGCCAGGTCCAACGGCTCCCGCTCGACCGCGGGACATCCGACGGACTTCTCTGCCGCACTCCGCCTATCGATGTGAGTCCACGCGCGTTCCGGCCGCTTCCAAGCAGGATCCCGCAGGTCAGCAAACCCATGATCGAGAATAATGTTGAGCGGCGGCGGCCAACTGCCCTCATCGCTGCATCGAATGATCGATATAAAGCGATCGCGGTCTGAGGTCTCGAACCGTGACGTGGATCTTGCAGCACGGTTCAAGCTCCTGCTGGAGGCGGAAAACCCGTTATATGGCGATTTGCACTGGATAAGCATGGCCAACGGTGACTGGTCGGAGTCTTCGACGCTGGCGAGGACCATCACGTCCGCAACTTCGCCAGCGGTCACCTGAGGAATGCCATTGCCCCGCGTCAGCGACGTGCACAGCAGATCCACGAGACAACGCTCGAAATCCGCCGACCGGGACACAACCACGCACTGAGAGTAATAGCTAAACACCAATCGCGTGGTCCGGTCCGCCGCGAACGCTTGACATCGACACTCGATCGCCCGCTATGGGCTCAATACGCGTCCGGAACCCGTCCTGCGGGCGTCCGCGATGGTCGTCGCGCACCAGACCCGCTGCTCTCGCAACCACCAGGATCGACGCCCCACGAGCCGACCTCTGTGACCTGTCCCCGAAACTGGCCCTCACGCCGCTGAGCGGTAGCGCCGCTGGTGTAGCCCAGCCGCACCGGGCACCAGGCACCGGAATGGTCCCCGTTTACCCCCCGAAAACCGCTGATCGGCGTCGACAACCAGTAACAAGAGACGACCACCGAATTGGCGCGTCCGTGCAGCTCACTGCGAATGCATGACTAGCAACGACAACTTCAAGATCGTGACGTTCGGTAAGCGTAGGTTGACGGTTCAGTTTCGGCCCGGTCGAAGCAGACCTTTCCACTGCTCCACGTGCCGCGACACGCGCGCCCATGGTCCTCCGACAGACAAGCTTCGCTGTACCCCATTGGTGGACGGACGAGGGCTGGACGCGTTGCTTCACCGCCAGGTTGCACGCAGAAATTGCTAGGGATCTTGCTAGGGAACCGAACGGAACCACGGTCAGCGCAGTGGGACCAACCGGAACCTCGCCGGAATGAAAGAGCAGGTCAGGGGCGTAGACAGGGGTCCAACCGGGACGGCGCAGGATGATTAACGGGCAGCTTCCAACCTGATTACGCGAGTTCGAGTCGCGTCGCCCGGTCCACGTTTATGCTGCTCAGCGCAACATTGATCTTGGGGTTAGTCCTATTAGGACGATCGTTTGCTAGGGATCTTACTCGCGGGCCGAGAGAGGCCCATGCCCATCTTCTCGCTTGTCGAGCTGGTGAAGCGACTTCCAAACGCGCCGATACCGCCGCCACGAATATGGGTTATATCGGTGCATAACAGTGACACTGAGCCAATTCCAACCTGATGGTGCAGGTCAGCTGGGCTGGCGGTGAGGTGGGATCGATCGGGGTCGACAGAGCGAGAGGCTCCCGGTAAGGCAGCAGTCGACCAAGATCTACCCCTCGCCAGGGAGCCTCTCGCATGCTGTCTTACCCGTCGTCGATCTCGTTGTCCACCCGCAGCCTCAACCACCTGGCCGACCTGATCCGGGCCCGCCGCAAGGAACTGCGGTCACGATGGCGCCGGCTGACAACCAGTCGGCAGGCGCTGCTCGCGTTGGCGCATCTACGAAACGGCGACACCCCGGCCCAGCTGGCGGCCGGGTTCGAGATCGGCTCCACGACCGCGTGGCGCTACATCCGCGAGGCCGTCGATCTCCTCGCCACGACCGCGCCGACCCTGGCGCAGGCGATGACCTCGATCGCCCGGCTGGCGTACGCGATCCTCGACGGCACCCTCGTGCGGACAGACCGGCTCGGCGGCACCGCGAACCGGCGCTACTACGCAGGCAAGCCCCGCCACCACGCCGTCAACATCCAGGTGATCGCCGACTGCGCGGGCCGGCTGAAGTGGGTCTCACCAGCGCTGCCCGGCTCGACTCACGATCTGACCGCCGCCCGCGAGCACGGCATCATCGACGCCCTGGCCGAGATGAACGTGATGACGTTCGCGGACAAGACATCCGATGGGCGTAACTGTCAAGCCCCACCAACGAACCCGTCACGCGCCTCTGGGAATGCCGCACCACGCCCGACGCAGACCTGTTCGAACTCGACCGCGACCTCCTCACCTGGGGAGTCCCCCACACGTTCGGCGATTCCTCATAGCCTGGGCGCGTGGGGACTTCAGCGTGACCGAGATCAGTAGCGACCCTTAATCCCTCGAAGTCGACATCCGTCGTGAAGGGAAACTCAGTAGCCTCGGGACGTGGCGTCCAACGTGCAGGCGAACCTGGATGAGGCAGTGGGACTGTTCGACCGAGGCGCGGTCGCGTCTCGGGTTGCAGGGGCGGATGGGCATGCGAAGGAGATCCGGACGCTGTTCCCGCTGGCGGACTGGCCGGCGCTGGCGGTGGAGCGGTATGCACTGGGCCCACCGGACAGCAAGGCATCGTTCTGCTACCGGCTGGAGTACGGGTCGGCGGAGTTGGGCAGTATCCGGGGCCGTAACTCCCGCAAGTTGATCATCTATGCGCGGCAGGACGGGTCGGGCTGGTTCTACGACCAGCAGGCGTACGCCACGCACGAAGAGGCATGGACGGCGGTCCGGGAGGGCTTCGTCCGCGCGTTCGCCTTGGCCGCTGAGGGGCGGGTGGATGCGGTCGACGACATCGCGGCATTGCGGTCGGGACCGGCGGTGACCGCGAAGGCGGTGTTCGTTTACCACCCCGACCAGCTACTGCCCATCTACTCGCAGGCCCACTTGCGGCACTTCCTGTACCGGATGACTGGCGACAACCATGCGACGCTGTCCCCGCTGACGGCGAACCGGCGCCTGCTGGATCTGCTTCGGGGCACCGGCCGGTTCGACGGCTGGCACCCGATCGAGATCATGAACTTCCTGTACTGGTGGGCGGACCCGCGCGCTGCGCCAGCGGTGGTGAAGATCGCGCCGGGTGAGGCGGCCCGGTTATGGCCGGAGTGCCGCGACGGTGGGTTCATCTGTGTGGGCTGGGACGAGGTCGGTGACCTGAGTGCCTACGCCTCGGAGGAAGAGTTCCGGGCGGCGTTCGCCGAGCGATTTCCGTATAACGGCAACCAGTCGGCGGTGACCCGCAAGGCCCGGGAGGTGTGGCGGCTCGCCTCGCTGGAGCCGGGTGACCGGGTGGTCGCCAACGACGGGATCACGAAGGTCCTGGCGGTGGGAACGGTGGTGGAGCCGGGTTACGTGTGGCGGCCGGAACGCAGCGAGTTCAAGCACACGGTGTCGGTGGACTGGGACGAGTCGTACGCCCGCACGCTCGCCGAGCCGGTCAAGCGGTGGGGGGTCACCACCGTTGCCGAAGTGCCGGCCACAGTGTGGCGGGCGATCACCGGTGAACAGCCGGTGATCGCCCAGCCGGGTGTCGAGGCTGAGTCGACCGCGGCGGCACCGCGGGCTGCCGAGGATCAACAGTTGCAGGCCCTCGCCGCGGCGCTGGACCGCAAGGGTCAGGTTGTCCTCTACGGCCCGCCTGGCACCGGCAAAACCTACACGGCACTGCGGTTCGCTGTCTGGTGGCTCGGCCAAGACCGCGCGGACCTGGACCCGTTGGCCCGTTTCGGTACGGACGCCTTCTCCGCAGCCGTGACCGCGCTGTCGTCCCCGCCGGCCGGATCGGCGGCGTGGTGGATGGTGGCCAACCCTGCTGAATGGTCGTGGGAGCAGATGTTCGCCGACGGGTCGGTCGACTACCGGTTCGGACGGATTGCCCGCAACTTCGCCCAGATCCGGCCCGGGGACGTGGTGTTTTGCTACGAGTCGCAGCCGGTCCAGCGGGTCGTCGGTATTGCCCGGGTCCTCGACGTGACCCCGGCCAGCGCGAACCCGGTGCGGTTGACGCCGCTCGCGCGGGTGGCTGACGGCCCCACCTGGGCGCAGCTGCGCGACAATCCGGTGTTGGCCGCCAGCGAACCGGTGGTCAATCGCAGCCAGGGCACCCTGTTCGCGCTCACTGCCGAGGAGGCGACCGAGCTGGCCGGTCTGGTCGACGGTGTCGGCGGCCAGGTCACTACGGCCTTGTCCCACAGCAGTGATGTCGGTCAGCTTACTCAGGTCACCTTCCACCCCTCCTACGGCTACGAGGACTTCATCGAAGGCTTCAAACCAGTCGCCGCCACAGGCGGGGGCCTCAACCTGCGGTTGGTGGATGGCATCTTCAAGCGGGTCTGCCACACCGCTGCCACCGACCCCGCCCGGCCGTATCTGGTGGTGATTGACGAGATCAACCGGGGGAACCTTCCGAAGATCCTCGGCGAGCTGCTCACCCTGCTGGAGGAGGACAAACGCGGGTTCACGGTGCGGCTGCCGCAGAGCAGGGAGATCTTCGCCGTGCCGCGAAACGTCTACGTCCTCGGCACGATGAATACCGCCGACCGCAGCATCCGCCTGCTCGACGCCGCTTTGCGCCGCCGGTTCGCGTTCCACGAGTTGCTGCCCGACCGGGAACCGCTCGAGGGCGCTTTCGTCGGCAAGCTGCACCTGGCCGACCTGCTCACCGCGCTCAACACGCGGATCCGCCGAGAGGTCGGACGCGAACGGCAGGTCGGACACGCATTCTTCCTCCGCCACGGGCAACCGGTGGCGACCGAGGAGGAGTTCGGCGCGGCGTTCCGCGGTGACGTGCTCCCGCTGCTGCAGGAGTACGCCGCCGACGACTACGGCCTGCTCGTCCGGCTACTCGGCCAGGCCCTGATCGACGAGGGCGAGCAACGCCTACGGGACCTGCCCGACGGGGACCTCGTCGACGCCCTCTACACCGAACTGCGGGCCAGCCCGGACGCGCAGCCGCTGCCGTGACAGTCCACGTGCTCGGTGAGTACCAAACCAGAGTGGTTCCATGGCCACAGCCGAGCCCCGCCGACCGGCGGCTGGGCCAGGCCATCGATGCGAACCGGCGGCGACTACAGATCCGCTGGCTCGCCGACGGCCAGGCCGAGATCACCACCTACTCCTGGATCGGAGTCGTCCGGTTCGACAAGCACGAGCTGCACATCGTCCCCAAAGCCTGTGGCGGCAACCTCGGCGTCCTCCAGATGCTGGACTACGCTAGCGGCCTCGACGCCGTCCGCGAACTCGACGCCGTGCGCCACCTGGCCGGTGCCGGGGCACACCTACGAGACCTGGTCTGCCATCTGCTGACCCGCCAATCCGACGCCATCCTGCGCCGCGGACCCAATCGCGAGTACGTCACCCGGGAGGACACCCTGCCCGCGGTGCGGGGCCGACTGCTGGCCGACCGGCAACTCCTGCGCCGGTTCGGGCAACTCGACAAACTGGAGTGCCGCTACGACGAGTACGAGACGGACACCCTGGATAACCAGGTCCTGGCCGCCGGACTCTCCCTGGCGGCCCGTACCGCATCGGCGCCCACCGTACGGGTCCACGCGCGTCGAGTGGCAACCGACTTCGCCGACCTATGCGACCCGACCTGCCTCGACCCGACGGCAGCCGCCACCCTGCTGCACTACACCCGGCAGAACGCGCACTACCGCCACGCCCACTACTGGAGTCTGCTCCTGCTGCACGGCGGCGCCGTCGAAGACCTGTACCGCGCCGGTGCCGGCCGGGCACCGGTGTTCCTACTGGACATGAACCGGCTGTTCGAAGACTTCGTCACCCGCCTCGTCATCGACGCCATGGCCGGTACCGACGTGCGGGTACGACCTCAAGCCCGCAACACGTCCGTCCTCATCGACGAATCCACCGGCCGCCCGTACGGAACCGTTATCCCCGACCTCATCCTCACCCGCGGCACACGGCGACTTGTCATCGACGTCAAGTACAAGCTCTACGACGAACGCAACATCGACCCCAGTGACCTGTACCAGGCGTTCCTCTACACCCAGGCATTCAGCCACGCCGACACGTCTCCGCAGCTTCCCACCGCCGTCCTCGTCTACCCGGGCGACACCGGCAGCGGGGACCGCGTCCTGATCCGAAGCAGCAATGGCAGGCCCGCCGCTCGGGTCCGCACCACGGCGATCGACCTCCACGCGATCATGCCCGCCCTGCGCGACCCGAACGCACGAATACGATTAAACGAGACTATTCGAGCAACCTTGACGTCGGACACCCTGAGCGACGTGAACGTCTGAGCCTGGCCGCTTCGCGGACTGCGACCTCCGGACGTCGGCGTGCCGGCCTGGCCGGTGCTGTTCTGGTTGCCGAGTGCCAGACGGGAGGCGAACCCGCTCACCGGTTGGGTTCGGCGCCGCTCGGGATCCCGATGGCCACGGCCAACCGGGAGCAGGCCGCAGCTCACGGTCCGGACGGTCCGGTGTGGACGGTCGTGGTAGACGGACGGCGGCACGCTCGGCTCGCGGGACTGCCCGCTGACCCTGGGATCGCCCATGTGTTCTACCCCTGGCCCGGCGAGGCCGGATGAGGAGGATCCGCTATACCTGTCGGATCCGGCATCGGCCGCCGGCTGATGCGCCAGTTACCCAACCATGCAGGTCAAGACGGTTCGCAACCGGATGGTCAAGATCAGCACGGGAACCAACCTCGGCCACGGACCGTACTTTGCGAAAGACGGGGCCGACGTGCGGAAGCGTCTAATGGGGAACGGTTGCGTAACAACACCTCGCGAGGCTCCCGTGCTACGTGGGACTCGTGCAAAATTCGGCCGCACGACTCTGACCCGAACTCCCCATCGGGTCCATCGGTTCTCGCCGCGACTGGGTGCGGGCCTTGGTAGGGCACCAACCAGTGATCCGCGTCCCCGACGTCGAAAGGACCGGCGACCGATGGCAACGCAGTTGTGCCGCCCTTTCGAATGTGGGTGTTTCGCGCCCGAATGTTCTGACTCTGCCGAAGCCCTTCGGTCGACCCGGCTCCGTCCCCAGCCGCCGGGTTACGGCGTACGGGGTCGCCGGAACGGCTTAAGCCCGACGCGGTTCCAATCCTCCGCCCGCACGACACGGGGATCGGTCGTTCGTGCTCGGCGGACGCGACCACCGGTGGCCGAACGAGCGATCACGCCGGTGCGCCTCACGTCGGTTGAACGACTGTCCCCCTAATCTAACGATGCCCGAATAGACGCATTAGTACCATCAGCACCTTTTTCTCATTCCCCGCCTCACCCTGACCGAAAGAGTGACATGCCGCAAGAAGACGGTCTCATCGAGACAGAATTAGAGAACCTCGGCCACGGGCTGCTTCGCGACATCCGGGTGCGCCAGGACGACCACCTCCGGGCGGCCGTCGAGCAGGCCGTCTCCCAGGTTGCGCGTCCGCGGAAGAACCTCGGAAGTTCCGGTCCGCCCGGCCGGGCGGACTGATGACCCGCGCCAGCGCCTCGACATCACACACTTTCTGGACGGAGTGCCGGTCCCCGTGCCACCAGACAACGCGGCTGACAGCCGCACCGACTCCGGGCCGCATGCCCGACACACGCTGACCCAGCACGCGTTCGACGAACTCGCCGCCGGCAAGGGCGGGCGGCGTACCGTCGCGGCGCTGTGGGACAGCGAGTTGAGCCGGCGACTGATCTTGCTGCGTGGGTTGTATGACCTTCTTGACGATCAACCGGACGGCCCGCTGCTGCCGCCGATGCACGCCTGGCACGCGCTGGAGCGGGCGCAGGAGGGCGCACCGGCCGCGGTGACCGAGATCCTGCTGTCGCCCAGCGTCGGGGCCTGGCTTTCATTCGTCTTCCGCGAGCACGCCCGCGACCACGCCTCGCGCGGCGTCGTCGGTCACCTGAATGTCGTGGCATTGGCGTGTGCGGCGTCGGCGGGCCAGTCGTTCGCGACGCGGATCCCGCTGCGGGACGGCCGTGCCTATGTGCCGTTGCGGGGGCTCGTTCACTTCGGCGCCGCAGAGCCCTGGGCCGTCGCTGATGCGAAGACCGAGGACGGTCGGATCACCATCGCGTTCCGGGGCGAGGAACTCGCGATCCCCGACGACGGCACCGACACCGACGCGTGGTACTCGTTGCGTCGGATCTCCACCGGTGACGCAGCGGCCGGAACGTTGACCGTCTGGCTGGATGATCTCGACCCGCTACGCGATCTCGCCGATCCCATCCCGCCGTCCCGTCTGAACGACGAAGAAGTCCTGCATTGGCAACAGCTACTGGCCTTGGCCTGGGAAGTGTTGACCACTCATCATGGCGACGTCGCCGGGGCGATGATCGGTGGTTTCACGACCCTGGTGCCGTTGCCCATGGGGCCCAGCGGCGAGACGCGCAGTGCCTCGTCCGGAGATGCCTTCGGCTCGATCATGTGCTCCCCACCCCCGGATCCGGTGACGTTTGCCGTTTCCCTCGTTCACGAGTTCGCTCATATTCGCCTCGGTGGATTGATGCATCTGCTACGCCTGACCGAGGGTGACGAGAGTTCGATCCTTTACGCACCCTGGCGGGACGACCCGCGTCCGCTCGGCGGTCTGATGCAGGGTGTGTACGCCTTCTTCGCGATTGCCGACTTCTGGCGACGGCACCGCGTCGTGGCCAAGTCCGATAAGTCTGCCGAGTCCGCGGACGCCGCGTTGGCCGAGTTCGAGTATGCCTACGCCCGCGCCCAGGCGGCGGATGGGCTGGCGACCGTCCAGGCGTCGGGCGGGCTCACTTCGAACGGCGTCGCGTTCACCGACCGCTTGGCGGAGGAACTGGGATCGTGGGCCGGCGACGCCGTCGAGCCGGCGATTGCCCGCCTGGCGCAACTCGTGTCCGACGCGCACCGCGCGGGCTGGCGGATCCGGCACTGCACGCCGCCGACTGACGACGTCATGAAGATGGTCGGACTGTGGGACATGCGATTCACCGACAGCGTCCACATTGGACTGTCCACTGTGGACTCTGATCCGGGGATGCGGCAGTGGTCGCACGGCCGCCTGGGGTTGGCTCGCAGGTCGATTCTCGCACCGGACCAGTGCCACGCCGCGACGCGCGAGACTTGGGCGGCCGAACTGACCGACGCCGATTTCGCACTGTTCACCGGCGACGCGCTCTCGGCCCGCAAGGGATTCGCCGACCAGATCGTGGAGGATCCGGACCGGGTCGACGCCTGGACCGGGCTCGGTCTGGCCTTGGCCTGCGAAGGACAGCGAGGGGCGAGCCTGGCCCTGCTGCGGCGGCCGGAGGTCGTGCTCGCGGTGTACCGGCGGATCAACGCGGCCGCGCCGCGTCAGGTGTCACCGGTCGACCTCACCGCGTGGATCGCCCAGGTGATCACGCCCTGACGCCAGGGCGAGACGTCACAGCGGCATCGGGTCCACGTCGCAGTTGGCGCGCACCCGTGCCAGTGCCGCGGTGATCGCCGGGTGTTCGTCACCGAGCGCCCGGCGGTAGCCCGCGAGCACCTCACCGAACCGGCGCTCCCCCTCCCCCGTTCTGCCCAGTGCGATCAGATCCAGCGCGAGATTCAACTCGCAGGCCAGGGTCGACGGATGCCCGGCACCGAGTTGTCGCCGGGACCGCTCGAGGGTGTCGACGTCGAGGTCGTACGCGCCCTGATGGTCGCCGCGGGCAGCCAGGTCGCTCGCGAGGTTCGTGGCACAGGTCAGGGTCAGAACATGGTCATATCCCAGGCTGTCGCGCAGCAGGGTGAATGCGGTCGAGTCGTGATCGTGCGCCGCGTCGAGGTCGCCCAGGAGACGCAGGACGATGCCGAGGTTGGTGCGGGCGTACAGCGTGAACGGATGCTGCGGACCCAATGAGTTCTCGTACTCCTGATAGGTCTGAGCCGCCAGGTCCCGGGAGCGTTCGAGTTCGTCGTTCTCACGCAGATCGACGGCGAAGTTCAGCGCCGCGGCGATGGTGACGGGATTTGTTGTGGTGCTGAACTTCTGCCGCAGGCGCTGGAGGGTGTCCTCGGCGAGCTTGCGGGCCCGTTCGTGGAAGCCGGCCCGGCGGCAGGCCACGGCGAGATTGCGCGCGGCGCTGAGGGTGTACGGGTGGTCGGTGCCGAAGATGCGCTGGAACCGCTCGTAGACCAGTTCCTGCTCGGTGAACGCCCGCCGGTACTGGCCGATCTCCCGCAGGTCGAGGGTGAGTCCGTTGAGTGTCAGGAGGGTCAGCATGTGGTCGAGGCCGAGGACCTCGCCGCGGCGCTGGTAGGTTTCGGCATCCAGATCCAGCGCCGCCTGGAACTCGCCGGTGAGCCGCATGCTGATTCCGAGGCTGTGCGCGGCCGTCAGCGTGATCGGGTCGTCGGGTCCGAATTCGACGATGCAGCGGTCGAACGCCTCGCGGTCGAGGTCACGGGCGCGGGTGAACTCGCCGGCGGCGCGGTGGTCGGCCGCGACCAGACTCATCGCGTCGAGTGTCTCCTCGTCCTCGGGGCCGAACCGGGCCTCGAGCCGCTCCAGGCAGTCGGCGTTGATCTGCCTCGCCTCCGCGAACGCACCGAGAAGCCGCTGTTCGTATCCGAGCCACCGGGCCGCCTTGAGGGTCTGCAGATCGTCGGCACCGAGGGTGGATCGCCATTCGGTGACGACCTGACGGGCGAGGTCACGGCAGCTCTCGTGGTCGCCCCAGTAGTAGTAGAACTCGATGACGTCGAGTACGAGTTGGCGGGCCCAGGCGTCTTCGCATCCGACCGCGTTGGACGCCACCACGTGCGGCAGCAGGGCGTGGTACCGGGGCCATTGCGGCGAGCCGTCCGGGTTGCCGGGATTGCCGCCGGCGAGCAGGACGTGTGCGCCGTGTTCGCGCGCGGTCCGTTCCGGCGGCGTGAGCTGGCTGACAACGACGGTGCGGACCAGACGGTGCAGTTGGACCGTCCGTTCCCGGTGGTCGATGCGGGCCAGGCCGTAGCGTTGGATGTCGCGGATGGCCCGGTTGAGTTTGCTCGGGTTCTGCAGGGTCTCGTCGAGTTCCGGGGAGATCCGCGCGTTCCGCGGCCCGATCAGCAGTTCGCGGGCGATCGGTTCCGGGGCGAAGAACGAGCAGACCTGCAGCAGTTGCAGGGCCGCCGGGTTCTCGATGCCGAGCCGGTCCAACGCCACGGTCCACGCGGCCGCGACGGCGATCTCGTAACCCTCGGCCGCGGCCTCGGCGGCGAGCGCTTCGCGTTTCTCGCTGAGCAGCCGTATGTATTCGGCGACGGGTGTTCCCGTGGTGGCGCGCCAGGCCGATGCCTGCCCGACCGCGAGCGGCAGGTCGTCGAGGACGGCGGCGAGCTGGTCGGCCTCCTCGACGGTCATGTCGGGGTTGCGTTTGCGCAGCAGTTCGATGCTCTCCGCGCGGCTGAAGACGTCGATCTCCAGCGACTGCGCGACTTCGCTCCACTGCTCGTTGCGCGAGGTGATGAGCACCTTGCCCGGCCCGCCCCGCGGCAGATAGGGATTGACCGTGTCCAGGGTTTCGGCGTTGTCGAAGATGAGCAGCCACTTCGTGTACGGCGCACCGCGTCGCAGGGCTTCACGCACGGCGGACACGGCGACGCTCGCCTCGAGGCCGGTCTCCAGGTTCAGCTGCTCGCCGAGCTCCATCATGGCGCGGAGGATCTGTGCCGGTTGTTCGGCGGGGATCCACCACACGACCTCGTACTCGTTGCGATGCCGGTAGGCGTACTCGATGGCCATCTGCGACTTCCCGACCCCGCCCATGCCGTGCAGGGCCTGTGGGAGCACCGCGGTGACGCTCTCGGCCTGTAACCGGTCCTCCAGCGAACGCAGCAACTCGTCGCGCCCGGTGAAGTCGGTGTTGCGGGGCGGAACGTTGCCCCACACCGTGTCGTGCTGGGCGGCGTCGGTCTCGCCGAGCAACGCGTTGATCGAGCCCACCGGTGACGCGTGCTCCGGCAGCTGCCGGAAGAACGAGGGGGGCACGTTGCTGGGTGGCGTCGGAACGGACATAGTCCCACCGCTTTCGGTGTGGGCGGACACTCTTTCCGGACCGTCCTGGATGGACGGAACGGGAACTGGGCCGGATGAGAGCCGGATGGCTTCTCTGAGCCGGTGGGCGCGGTGCCCGTACGGGCCGGACAGGGCCCGTAGGACCGCGAGTTCCACTTCGGCGAACGGCAACGTCTCATTGGTGACTACCGTGTCGGGAACGTCGTCGGGTGCGTCCAGAAGCCGAAAGAGGGCCTGTGCAGCCGGGACCCGGTCGCCGTAATGGGTGGACACCACCTCCATCACCCGCGCCGACTCGGCCCGCGTGGCGCAGGCGAGCAACGTTCCGCGCACACCGGTGCGGAAACTCAGCTCGGGGGCGAACGGGCCACCGTCGTCGGTGACGCCTGGGGCCATGAGGAGTGGGTTGCTGACGACCTCGGCCAGGTGCGCCGGGGTGGATTCGGGCAGGAGGGCACCCTGCACGGATCGCAGGACAGGAAGTTCCAGGGGTGCCGCGGCGATGTAGGTCGCGAGCCGGAACGCCTCGGCCGAGGCGCGGGCGCGGAAGGCGTAGACGCGGTCCTGCGGGGACAGTTCGTCGGAGTCCGCGGCAACGGGAGGATCCGCGGCAGCGGAAGGCTCGTCGGCCGACGCGACGAACACGGTGCTTTCGAGCCACGTGTCGCGCCGGCCGCCGATCAGCGCCGCCCACCAGGCCAGCCACCGCGCGTGCAGTTCCAGCAGCGGCACGTACAGGTCGTCGGGGCGCAGGCGCCGCGCGAACGGGTCGCGCCGTCGCCGGTCTTCGCGGACGCGCAGGTCCTTGTTGGCGACGGCGTTGCGGTCGGCGGACAGCTGCACCGCGCGTTGCACGAGGTTCGTCAGGTGCCATTGCCGCTGCGGGAACGGATTCACCAGCGCGACCGGGACGTGCTGCCCCCAATGGCGCAGCAGGCGGGCGGCGGCACCGTCGCGCCAGAACGGGTCGAGGCCGTCGGTGACGACCAGGGTCGGCCGGGTCAGCGGCGGTCCACCGGCGTCGGTGCGGCGACTGCCCGGCAGCAACGTCGACAGGCTCACGTCCTCGAACGCGCGGGTGGTGATCTCCTGGAACGCCGCGATCGTGGGCCGCCACACCTGCATCGACGGCCCGTCGTCGAGGACCAGCGCCAGCCGTGGCACCTGCCGTCGTAGCGACCGCATGGCCTCGGCGATGCTGTCGGCGCCGGGCAACGGGTTGACGGGGCGGATCATGGTTGCACCGTGTCCGGCGGGACGGTCCGTTCCGGATCGTCCCAGAGCAGGGCGACGAACTGGCCGGGATGCTCGGCGTCGCCGCGGCTGATCCGGCCGGCCGCCTCGGCCCGCAGGTCGCGGATGCGTTTCGGCAGGTTCATCAGGGCGCCGCCGACCAGCCGGCGGATGGTTTCCTTGCTTTCGGGAACCGGTGGGACGTGACGGTCCCAGACGATGACGGGGACTTCGGCCTGCAACGCCGTGTCGAGTTCGTCCTCGCCCGGCCACGAGTCGGGGGAACTGCTGAGCACGACCGAGGTGAGGCCCTGGTCCGCTCGCAGCTGCACCTCCCATGCAGCCAGGTCCTGCATGGTTTTCGGGTCGGCGCCCCAGTGCACGTTCCGCAGCTGCGCCGAGGAGAGGGCGTTCCACCGGTTGCGCCAGATCCGGGGACGGGCGCTGCGGTGCATCCGTTCGAGGCTGCGCACGACCACGGGGTAGTCGACGCACAGCGGTGGCAGTGGGCGTTGACGGGTGGTGTGCGGGCGCCACCATTCGACCGGCAGGTTCAGCAGCCCGACGGGGAGGAAGAACTCGATCGTGACCTGGCCGGAGTGCCATTCCTCCTGTTCCAGCCGGTCGACGAGTTCACCGACGCGCTGCTCAGCGGCGTCCAATCGCACCTGCTCGAAGCCCGGGCCCGGACGCGGCCGCCAGCTACCGACGGCATCCTGCAGGTACGAGCCGATGTTGCACATCTGTCCGTCGATGCCGTCCCAGTCGATCTCGATCATCAGGCAGGGCTGTGACCGGTCCGGGTCGGGCTCGGGCGGGAACGGCCGGCGGCGCCAGGCCTCGAGTTCGCGGCCGCTTCGGGTCAGTGCGGCCAACGCTTCCGCGTCCTGGTGCAGGCGTTGGGCGGTCTCGACGTCGGCGCAGGCATCGCCCAGGCCGTCGACGAACCGGACGGTCGGGTGCAGGCCGGCGGTGTCGGCGTTCATCGCCGACAGATGCGAAAACGCCCGCTCAGGTGTGTCGAACACACCGGCGGGCGGCTCCGGCAGGTCGGGCACGGTGGCCCGCCAGACTCTGCCGACGTCGACTCCGGACACATGCCGCAGCACCTTGCGGACCCGGTCGTGAACCTCGCGCGGGAACAGCGGCAGCACCCGCACGTTCGGTGGCGCGGCCGCCAGCAGCGCCTTGACGTATGCCGCGGCGGCGTATGCGGCGTACGGGTGCCAGACGTCGTTCTTGCCGACGTTGTCGCAGTAGTCGGTGATGCCGCGGACCATGAACCACGGCAGGTCGTGGGCGGCTGTGCTCGCCGCGATCCCCGCGCCCTCCATCTCGATGGCCATGAGGTCGGGAAACTCGGTGGCGAGGTTGTCGCGGGCGACCTCGTCGCGCACCAGCACGTCGGCCGATGCGACCGCGCCGTAGTGGATCTTCGGATAGGACGCCGGATGCCCGGACTCGGTGTGATCCGGGTGCTGCACGACCAGCCCGCGGGCGTACAGGACGTCGGCGTCGGCGCTCGGCCGGGGGGATTGGCCCGCCTGCGAGGTGCGGTGCGGATCGAGCAGCTGCTCCCACGGCCGGCGGCCGCGCGCGTGCTCGGTGCGCAGCGCGCTGACGGCGCGGCTGAGCCAACTGGAGACCATGCCGTCGGTCTGGCGGCGGGGGTGGTGCTCGCCGT
The DNA here is from genome assembly GCF_016863635.1 of Virgisporangium aurantiacum. Lineage (GTDB taxonomy): Bacteria > Actinomycetota > Actinomycetes > Mycobacteriales > Micromonosporaceae > Virgisporangium > Virgisporangium aurantiacum. The sequence continues at coordinate 51,372 of NZ_BOPG01000044.1, forward strand.
CGACCTGCCGGCCGTGGCCATAGTCGACGATGCCCTTGGTCGCGACGACGACGTCGCCGAGGCGGACGTGCTTGGGCGGGTTGTGCGGCTTGGGGATGCCGCCCGCGATGCCGACCATGATCACGCACTTGATGGCGGGGAACGACCGGAGCATGTCAGAGCACGTCACGGCCGCCGAGCGGGTGCCGACCTGCTCCGGAAGCGTCACGAGGGCGACCCGGTGCGACTGGTCATCGTCGTTGCTGGGCAGGGTCGCCACGCTGTAGGTGTTCGGGTCGCCAGGCGGGTGAACCTGCCGCACACCGATCAGCAGGCTTTCCATCGCCGCGAACTCGATCGGCAGCGCGGTGATGATGCCGACGTTTACTTCGCCGAGCATCCAGTCCGATTCGTCAGCCGGTCTTCCCGGAGGCGAAGACGATATTGACATCGAAAGGGCTCCTGGATCGTGCGCAAATATGATCGTTGTGCACGATCGCCGAAAGGATCTCGACATCAGCATCTGCGCAGGTCATTGGCGGTGTGCGCGCATCATTGCGCGGATTCCGATTCGCGATCAGTTTCGCGTTGCCGCCGAACTCGATCACATTCATCCCGTCACCTCCCGATCATTTGATCGCGACGACCCCAAGCGTGGCGGGACGCCAGTATCGCTTACCCCGGCACCATTCGTATAGGCCTCTATAGCTTGGTGAATAACCTTCCAAATTCCTTCCGCCTGTGTGTCGTCGATAGGCTGAATCTCTGGTCGAGCCAGGGAGTGGACGATGACTGGGCGGGTCGTGCGGGTGTTCGTCCGGTCGACGTTTCGGGACCTGCACGCCGAACGGGAGGAGTTGGTCAAGCGGGTGTTCCCCCGTCCGCGGGCGGCCTGCGAGGAACGCGCGGTCGCGTGGTCGGGGGTCGACCTGCGCCGAGATCGACAACTGCCGTCCGTACTTCATCGGGATTCTCGCTGGGCGGTACGGCTGGGTTCCGGAGGGCGGCGGACGGTCGCTGACCGAACTCGAAATCGCGCACGGCGCTCTCGATGACCCTCGTGCGGCGCATCACACGCGTTCTTCTTCCGCGAGCCGAACGCGACCGGCGATGAACCCGAGGTGGGACGACTCAAGGAGCGCCGGCGGCGGCGTCGCGGTCCACCTCACCACCCGGCCGTACCAGCTACCGCCGGCCAGGAGGCGGTACCCGATGGTCAGAGACGACACCCTGCGGATGCGAGTGGGCCGTCATGGCCGGCAGCGACGGCGGTGCCATCGGCAGGCTGAGCGAGGAAGGGGTCCCGCCGGCAGGTTGCGCGCAGCAATTGCTAGGGATCTTGCTAGGGAACCGAACCGAACCACGGTTGCCGCAGTGGGACCGACCGGAACCTAGCCGGAATAAACCCGCAGGTCAGCGACATAAGCAGGGAACTAGCCGGGACCGCACGGGACGATCATCGGGCAGCTTCCAAACTGATTACGCGAGTTCGATTCTCGTCGCCCGCTCCACCACTTCAGTCCGCCTCCGGCCGGCTCGCCATGCCCGGCTCAGCCCACAACGGCGCGCAGCACCGCCGTCGTGACAATGGCGGCCAGTACCGACACCAGCATCGGCGCCCGCAGCAGGTGCGCGACGACCACCGCCGCCAGCCCGGCCAGCACCGCCACGCTGAAGTCCTCGATGACGTGCACCACCACCAGCGCGGCGAGCAGGCACGGTGCCAGCAGCGCGATCACGCCGCCGGTCCACGCCGGCAGGTCGCGGCCGGTCAGGAGCGCCGGGCCGGCGGCCTTGATCGCGAAGCTGATGACCGCGACGGAGATGATCACGATCCACAGTGTCATGACGGCTTCTCCTCCGAAGGCGGGCGCAGGCCGGTCAGCGCACCGACCGTGGAACCCAGCAGCGCCAGGCCGGCCGGCACCAGCCACAGCAGGGCGCCCGCCGTGGCCGCTCCGATGCCCGCGGCCAGCGCGGCCCGGCGCGACCCCCGCACCTCCTCGATGAGCAGCAGCAGGAAGAACGCGGGGAACACGACGTCGAGGCCGAGCGTCTCGGTGAGGTCGGGCGGAGGCGCGATCAGCACGCCGACGATGGTGCCGGCGACCCAGGCGGGCCACTGCACGATCGTCGAGCCGATCAGCAACTCGCGGTCGAAGCGTCCGTCGCCCTGATGCGCGGCCACCCAGGATGCGTCGACGACGGCCTGCGCCTCGACGGCCCGGCGCCACCGGTTCCCCTTGAGGCTGCCGGTGACCGCGACGCCCATCGGCAGGAAGCGGGCGTTGATGAGCGCGGCCGACGCGATCGCCGGCGCGATACCACCGCCGCCCGCGAGCGTGGCGACCAGCGCGAACTGCGCCGACCCGGAGAAGACGACGATCGAGCAGACCACCGGCGCGAGGATCCCCCAGCCCTGCGCCCGCACGATCGCCCCGAACGTGATGGCAAGCAGGAACGCCGGCGCCGCCAGGCTGAGACCGATCCGCAGGCCGGCCCGGAAACCTTGATCGACCATGCCCGCTAGACTAACAGCCATAGAGTCTTATGACCGTTAGAGAGGCCACATCGTGGAGCCGTGGACGCCGGAACTGGTGGGTGGCCACCTCGCCGTCGACCTCGTGAACACGGTCTCCTGGCGGCTCGACCCGGCCCGCACCGTCGACCGGATCGCCGGGCCCGAAGAGCTGCGGCGGTGGCTGCGCGCGGCCGACCTGGTCGGGCCGGAATGGCGCGCGGACGACGACGATCTCCCGGCCGTCCGGCGGCTGCGGGAGGTGGTGCACCGGTTGCTGGTGTCGGTGGTCGCGCGCTCACGCCCGTCACAAAAAGATCTTGACGCGATGTGGCGCGCGACCGTCGACGCGCGCCGCCACGCCCGACCCCGCCCGGAGCTTCCGCTCCGGTGGGAGCTCGCGCCGGCCGACGTTGCCCGGCGGTTGGCGGTGTCGGCGGAGGACCTGCTGTCGGACGGTGCGCGGTTGAAGACTCTGGGACGCTGTGCCGACGCGGGCTGCGGGTGGTTCTTCCTCGACACGAGCCGCAGCCACACGCGGCGCTGGTGCAGCTCGGCCGACTGCGGGAACCGGGAGCGGGCCCGCCGCCACTACGCGCGCAACCGCTAGGACAGCAGCGCGGCGAGCAGGTTCGCCTTCTCGTCGGCCAGCCACCGCTGGCGGCGCCGGATCGCGTCGCCGACGCCCTCGGCCCACATCCGGGCCCAGCCGCCGCCCAGTTGCTCGGCCGACGCCTTCATCCGGTGCCAGGTCCCGTCGGCCCGGGTGATTCCCAGGTCGGGAACGGCGGCGCGCTCGTCGGCGGTGAGGCCGTAGGCGTCGGCGAAGCGGCGCAGCCGGGCGAACCGGTCGACGCCCCGCCAGGTCGGCCAGACGTCGGCCGCCGGGCGCAACGGCACCCAGTGCATGGCGGTGTTGTACGCGTCGATCAGGCGGGTGGTCGGCCCGGCCAGGTCGAAATCGATGACGCCGACCGCGCGGCCTTCGCGCACCACGACGTTCTGCGGGGTGACGTCGCAGTGCGAGACCAGCTCCGGCTCGGGGTCCTCGATCGGCGGGTCGAGCGTCACGAGTGCCCGCCGCCAGACGGCGTCGGCCGGCGGCACGTATCCCGCGGACGCCGCATGCAGCCGGCGGACCAGCACCGCGACGCTGGCCAGCAGGTCGTCGTCGGCCGCCCACGGCTCCGGCGGATCGCCGGCGCAGTCGCCCTCGAGGTAGGTGAGGACGTCGCGGCCGCGGTCGTCGCGGCCGAGGTAGCGGGGGCTGGCGTCGAACCCGACCCGGTCCAGGTGTCGCAGGTAACCGGCGACCGCGTCGCTCTGCGGCTGGTGCGGCCGGCGCACGGTATCGCCGACCCGCACGACGCCCTCGGTGACGTCGCCGCGCGGGAGCGGAATCTCCTCCTCGGTCATGGCGTGCCGCGCACGGCCCAGGCGCGGGCGGTCAACCGGATCGAGCCGTCGGGCTCGCGCGGGAGGCGGGCCAGCAGGTTCTCGCGGAGGGCCGCCTGGCGGTCGACCGGCAGCGCCGCCAGGTAGCCCGGCGCGGCGCCCTGGCCGCCCATGAACGGGTCCCAGTAGTCGTCGGCGTCGCGGAAGTGGGTGGGGATGTCGATCGGACGGACGTCGACGTCGGTCAGGCCGGCGTTCGTCCAGAGGTCGCGCAGCGGGTCGGGGCGGCAGATCGGGAAGCGGCTGCCCTCGTCGAGTTCGGCGCCGGCCGGGTCGGTGTCGGCGGCGGCGTCCCAGAAGAGCCGCATCATCTCCATGCCCTCGGCGTAGTCCCACACGTAGGCCGCGACGCTTCCGCCGGGCACGGTGACGCGGGCGAACTCGGCCGCCGCGCGGGGCGGATCGGGGACGAAGTTGAGCGCCAGCCCGCTGACGACGACGTCGAACCGGTGGTCGGTGAACGGCAGGTCCTGCGCGTCGCCGACGACGAACTGGACGTCTTCGACCCGCTGCCGGGCGCTGCGCAGGAAACCCTCCGACGGGTCGACGCCGGTCAGTTCGGCCGGCGCCGCCGACGCGCGCACGGCGGACGTCAAGGCGCCCGTGCCGCACCCGGCGTCGAGCCACCGCAGCCCGGGCGGGCACCCCAGCCACGTCACGAACGTCTCCGCGATCTTGCGGCTCCACCGGCCCACGTACCGCTCGTACGGCTCGCCGGCCGACCACACGTCGTACATCACCGGTCGGCCGGGTCGCCGAGCACGGGCTTGACGTCGAGCACCGGCGTGCCGTCGAGCGCCTCCAGGTCGCGGACCCGGACGCGGAGGCCGTCGACGGCGGCGATCGTCACCCGGTGCAGGCCGATCGGGTTCGGGCGATGTGGAGACCGGGTGCTGAACACCCCGGTGAGCGGTCGGCTCCCGTCGCCGCGCGGATGCACGGCGAGCACGTCGCGGTCGGCCCGGTCGAGCCAGGTGAGCACGATGACGTCGGTGCCGGGCCGGAGATCGGCGAGGGCCTCGGCCACCTCGGGTTCGAACACGATCGTGGATTCGGGCGCGCCCTCGTCGCCCTGCTTCGGCGCGGTGGCGGGATCGGTCAGCGGCGACTCGACCCGCCCGACCGCCCGCACGTGGAACTCGGTCACGCCCAGATCATGTCAGTCCGGCTCGGGATGGCCGAAGACGCGGAACAGGAATGCGACGGCCGGAAGGGTGACGGCGAAGCCGCCGATCAGGACGCCGAGCGTCACCGGCAGGGTCTGCGCCGGCGCGGCCGCCTCGGTGAGGGTCAGGTCGGGCGGGACGAGCACCGGGTACTGCGCCAGCCCCCAGCCCGCCACCACGGCGGCGACGGCCGTCGCGGCGAACACCCGCGCGGTGCGGTAGCGGTGCCGCAGCAGCGCCACGATCGTCCCGATGCCCGCGACCACCGAGACCCCGAGGGGCGGTGCGATCAGGTCGGCCGCGAGGTCCGGGGCGTCGTGGGCGAGGACCGGGAGCGCGCCGACGGCCAGGACCCCGGTGACGATCGCGCTGGCGAGGGCGCGGCGGCGGAAGTCGGCGGCGAGGCGGGGTTCGGCCCGGACGACCGCCTCGCGGCACAGGAACACAGCGGCGAGGTACGCGCAGCAGGCGAGCGCGAGGCCGGCGCTCGCGACGGGGAACCAGCCGCCGACCCGGCCGATCGCGAGGCTGCCGGCGCAGTAGCCGAGGCTCGCGGGCGCCAGCACCGACGCCATCGCGAAGACGCGTCCCCAGCTTGTCGTCATTTCCGACGGCTCCCCGTACTGGCGGAACACGAACGCCGCCCCGCGCATGACGATGCCGAGCAGCGCGATCGCCAACGGCACGGTGAGCATCCGGGCCAGCTGACCGAACGCGACCGGGAACCCGCTGAACAGCCCGATGAGGACGAACACCAGCCACACGTGGTTGGCCTCCCACACCGGACCCATCGTCGACGCGATGAGGTCGCGCTGCCGCTTGTCCTTCGCCAGCAGGTCCCAGACGCCGCCGCCGAAGTCGGCCCCGCCGAGCACGGTGTACGCCACGACGCCCGCACCGATGATGACGAGAATCCCGTCGGCGGCGGTCATGCGGAGACCTTGTCGATGGGAGCCGCCGCCAGGCGGCGGAGGATGGTGATCAGAGACGTCGCCAGGATCGCGTAGACGAGCAGGGTTCCGTAGAAGTACCAGTACAGGCCGGGCTGGTCCGAAACGGCGTCGGCGGTTCTCAGTCGCATGTGGACGATCCACGGCTGCCGGCCGACCTCGGTGACGATCCACCCCGCGATCAGCGCCACCACCGACGCCGGACCGCCGGCCGCGATGGCGCGGAGGAACCAGGTCCCGTCGAAGAAGCCGGCCCGGCGCCGGTAGAAGAGCCACAACGCCCACGCCGCCAACGCGAGCAGCCCGAACCCGATCCCCACCATGAGGTCGAACGAGTAGTGGGTGATGCCGACCGGCGGCCGGTCGTCCGGCGGGACGACGTCGAGACCGGTGACCACGGCGTCGGTGCGGCCGTGCAGCAGCCACGACAGCACACCGGGCAGTTCGACCGGCCCGACGGTGAGCGGCGCGTTCGGCCCCGTCGTCTGGAGCGTCTCCATCGCCGCCAACTTCACCGGTTGCTGCTCGGCGACCGCGCGCACCGCCCAGTCACCGACCACGACCTGAACCGGCGCGACCACCGCGCCCAGCACCAGCCCGACGGCGAGCCCGCGCCGGTGATAGGGATCACGTCGCTTGGCCGGCGCGCGCAGCATCGCGACCGCGTACACCGATGCGACGCCGAAACCCGTGCACAGCAACGCCGCCAGCAGCATGTGCACCACCTGGTGCGGCGCGGCCGGCGCGATCAGCGGCGCGATCGGCTCGGCCGACGTCACCACCCCGTTCACCTCGACGAACCCGACGGGCGTGTTCATCCAGGCGTTCGCGGTGGTGACGAACAGCGCCGACGCCATGCCCGACAGGGCCACCGGCACGCCCGTCCACCAGTGCGCCCGCGGCGACAGCCGGTCCCACCCGTAGAGATACAGGCCGAGGAACACCGCCTCCAGGAAGAACGCGAACGCCTCCAGCGTGAACGCCAGCCCGAACACGCCGCCGTAGCGCTCCATGAACGTGGGCCACAGCAGGCCGAACTCGAACGACAGCACGGTGCCGCTCACCGCGCCGACCGCGAACACCACGGCGAACGCCTTGCACCAGCGGCGGGCCAGCACGTACCAGATGCGGTCGCCGGTGCGCATCCACCGGTACTCCAGGAACAGCAGCAGCCACGGCAGGCCCATCCCGAAGACCGCGAAAATGATGTGGAAGCCGAGCGAGAACGCCATCTGCTCGCGGGCCGCGGTGAGGTTGTCCATGATCACCTTCTACGAGCTGTAGAACTTCTACGTGTCGTAGAGTACATGGCGTGGCACGACTGGGTGAGCTGGAACGGGCCGTCATGAATGTGCTCTGGGCCGCATCGGAGCCGTTACCGGCCAAGGCGATCGGCGACGCGGTGGGCGCCGATCACGCCATCACCACCGTGCTCACGGTGCTGTCCCGGCTGGAACGCAAGGGCGTCGTCGTCCGCGACAAGACGGGCCGCGCGCACACCTACCGCGCCGCCGCGTCACGCGAAGACCACGTGGCCGAACTCATGCGCGAGGCCCTGGGCACCGCCGCCGACACCGATGCCGCGCTGGCCCGGTTCGTCAGCCACGCCAGCCCGGAAGAGGCGGCGGCACTGCGGCGGGCACTGGAGGGGCTGGGATGATCGCTCTCGGGTTGCTTTTCACGGCGCTGGTCCTCGCCGGGCCGGTGCCGTACCTCCTGGCCCGCAGCCGCACCGCGCTCCGCCACCCGGTGCCGGCGCTGCTCGCCTGGCAGGCGATCGGCGCGTGTACCGGGCTCGCCGCCGTCGGTGCCGCGCTCACCGTCGGCGCCGGCGAGGGCCCGTTCGCGCTCGTGGCGCTGGGCGCCGGCGTGCTGCTCGCCGGGTACCTGCTCGCGGTGTCCGCCTGGGTCACGGTCCGCACGCTGGCGCGGCGTCGCAGTCACCGCGATCTTCTAGATCTTGTCGGGACGCCGCTGCCGGCGCTGCCGGGCGGCCGCCTCGTGATTTCGGCGGCGCCGGTGGCGTACTGCCTGCCCGGACGCCGGCCGCGGCTGGTGCTGACCTCGGCGGTGCTCGCCCGGCTGGCACCCGCCGCCCTCGACGCGGTGGTGGCGCACGAGCGGGCACACCTGCGGCAGCGGCACCACCTGGTGCTCCTGCCGTTCGCGGCCTGGCAGGCGGCCCTGCCGTTCCTCCCGGCCGCCCGCACGGCGCGGGCGTCGGTGGCGCTGCTGGTCGAGGCGCTGGCCGACGACACCGCACGGGCACGGGTCGGCACCGCGCCGCTGGCCGACGCGCTGCACACGGTGGCGCTGGCGCAGGAGCCGGGCGGAGTGTCGACGACCGACGTGCCGCTACGGCTGGCCCGCCTCACCTAGCGCCGCCCGCAGCGCCCTCGCCTCGTCGGCGCTCACCGACCGCGCGAAGTGGACCAGGGCCGCGTCGCGGCTGCCGGCCTGGTCGAGGACGCCGAGCATGAGCCGGGCGATGAACTCCTCGCGGCTCAGCGCGGCCGTGTACAGCCACGCCTTGCCGTCCAGCTCCCGCGTCACCACGCCCTTGCGGGCCAACCGGTCGAGCACCGTCATCACGGTGGTGTAGGCGGGGCGGCGGTCATCGAGACGGGTGAGCACGTCGCGGACGCTGATCGGGGTGACCGCCGACCAGACCACGTCCATGACCGCCCGTTCCAGGTCTCCGAGCTGCTTCACCGCACCTCCCGCATCCTACAAAGCGTAGTAGACATAGGCTCGACCTGTGCCGTTCGCCCAGCTTGATCAGCGTCGCCAGTCGCTGCTGTTCGATCTGACCACCGCGGCCGCGATCGGGCTCGCGGCGACGAGCATCGTCATGCTCGGCCCCGGCATCGTCATACATGGGTGGCTGATGGCGGTCGCGCTCGTCTGGCGGCGGCGCTGGCCGGTCGCCGTGTTCGGCGTGGTCGCGGGCCTCGCGGCCGGACAGTTGCTGCTGCCCGGCGACATGTACACGCTGGTGCCGCACGACATCGCGGTGCTCGTCGCGATGTACAGCGTGGTCAAGTACGCCGACCGGCCGGTGCATGCCGTCGGCGCCGGCGCCGTCTGCCTGATCGGCTCGGCCCTCGCGCCGTTGAAACTGCCCGACGGCGGCTGGTACCTCGCCCTCGTCATCGCGCTCTCGGTGGTCGTGGTGTGGTTGCTCGGCTGGTCGATGCGCACCCGCCGGCTGTACGTCGACAGCCTCGAGGACCGCGCCGCCACCGCCGAGCGGGAGCGCGACCACCTGGCCCGGATCGCCGTGGCGGAGGAGCGCGCCCGCATCGCCCGCGAACTGCACGACATGGTCGCCCACTCGCTGTCGGTGATGATCGTCCACGCCGACGGGGCCACCCTCGCCCTCGACAGGGCGCCCGACCGGGCCCGCGAGGCGTTGCGGACGGTCAGCGACACCGGCCGCGGCGCGCTGGTCGAGATGCGTCACCTGGTCACCGTCCTCAAATCGACCGATGGCGCGGAGGACGCGCGCACCAGCGTCACCACGACGTTGGACCGCGCCCGGGCCGCGGGCCTCAGCGTCCGCGCGGACGTCTCGGGCGACCCCGCCGCGCTCCCGGCGGGCGTCGAACTGGCCGCGTTCCGGATCGTGCAGGAATCGGTGACCAACGCGTTGAAACATGCGGGACCGGGCGCGTCGGCGGCCCTGCGCCTCGCCTATTCGCCCGTCGGGGTCGAGATCGATTTCCGGGACGACGGCGAAGGTGGGCCCGTGAATGCCGGCGGACACGGTCTCATCGGCATGCGCGAACGGGTGGCCCTCTACGGTGGCACCATCACGGCCGGCCCGGATCCGGCCGGCGGCTGGCGGGTCACCGCTTCGATCCCGGTGGAGGCCAGGTGAGTGTTCGTGTCGTTCTTGTCGACGACCAGGCCCTGGTGCGGGCCGGATTCCGGATGGTGCTGGAGTTCTCCGGCGGCATCACCGTGGTCGGCGAGGCCGGCGACGGCGCCGAGGCGCTGCGCCTGTTGCGCACGGTTGACGCGGACGTCGTGGTCATGGACGTCCGCATGCCGGTGCTCGACGGGGTGGCGGCGACGCGCGAGATCTGCGCGGCCGGCCCGACGCCCCGGGTGCTGGTGCTCACCACGTTCGACACCGAGGCCGACGCGTTCGCCGCGTTGCAGGCCGGCGCCAGCGGGTTCCTGCTGAAGAACGTGCCGCCGGAGGAACTGGTCGCGGCGATCCACGTCATCGCGACGGGCGACGCGGTGGTGGCGCCGCGCATCACGCGGCGCCTGCTGGACCGGTTCGCGGGCGCGCTCCTGTCGGCGCCGTCGGCCTCGGTGGACGGGCTGACCGAACGCGAGCACGAGGTCCTGTTGCACGTGGCGCAGGGGCTGTCGAACGCGGAAATCGCCGCGCGACTGGTGGTGAGCGAGGCGACGGTGAAGACGCACGTCGGCCGGATCCTGGCGAAGCTGGGGCTGCGCGACCGGGTGCAGGCGGTGGTGCTGGCGTACGAGTCGGGTCTGGTGAAGCCGGGCTCTCCTCCTCAGGGCTGAGGCGTGCGACCTGAGGGGTACGCGGCGGTCCAGCATCGCGGCTGACGCTCTCTGCTCTCCGCTTTCATAGCGTCGGTTGGCGTGTGGAGACCAATGATGCGCCAGAACCTGTCCCGGTTGCTGCTGTCGGCCACGGCGGTCGTCCTCGGTGTCGCGTTCGTCGCGGGAACGCTCCTGTTCTCCGACGGACTCACCGCCGGCCTCGCCGACTGGGTCGGCCGCCTCGACCGCGGGGTCGACGTCGACGTCTCCTCGATCGACGCTCTCGACGACGCGACGGTCGCGCGGGTGCGCGCCCTCGACGGCGTGCGCGCCGCGGAAATTCTGAGAACCGCCGCCGGGGTCGGGCTCGTCGGCCCGGACGGCCGGAAGATCTCCGGGACGCACTTCGCGGTCACGGTCCCCCGCGACCCGGCGCTGCGCTCCTACGACGTCACGTCGGGACGCCTGCCGGAGACAACCGGCGAGGCCGTGCTCGACGCGGAGACCGCGCGGGAGCGCCGCATCCGGGTGGGCGACGAGATCCGGGTCGGCGGCCGGTCCGCCGCCGTGCCGTTCCGGGTCGTCGGCGTCGTCGACATCGAAGGGTCGGCGGTGGACGTCGGCACGGCCGTGGTGGGGTTGACGCTCGCCGACGTCCGGCCGCTCACCGACGAACCCGGTTCCGACCGGCTCGTGGTGGCGGCTACTTCGGGCGCCACCGACCTGGTGCCGCGGGTCAAGGCGGTCACCGGCGGAACGGTGCGCACCCACCGGCAACTGGTCGACGCGAACCTCGACGTCGCCCTCGGCGACCTGCGCCAGTTCCAGGCCGGGATGCTGGCGTTCGCGCTGGTGTCGGTGCTCGTGGCCGCGTTCGTCATCGCGAACACGTTCACGATCGTGCTCGCCCAGCGCAGCCGCGAGAGCGCGATGCTGCGGATGCTCGGCGCCTCCCGCCGCCAGTTGTTCGCGGCTTCTCTCGCCGAGTCCTCGGCGGTCGGCGTGCTCGCCTCGGTCGCCGGTGTGCTGCTGGGATTCGGGATCGCGGCGGCGATCGGCGCCGTCTACGGTGCGTTGACCGGCGGGCCGGCCACGGGTCCCCGGCTGTCGCTCGTGTCGGCGTTGGTCCCGGTGCTCACCGGCACGGCGGTGACGGTCGGCGCCGCGGTCATGCCGGCGTGGCGGGCGTCGCGGGTCGCGCCGGTGCAGGCGCTGTCGGACGCGGCCCTGCACCCGGGCCAGGGCGCGCGCCGCGGCCGGCTGTTCCTCGGTGCGGCGGTGCTCGCCGCCGGTGTCCTGGTCCTGGCGTTGCGCGCGAGCATCCTGGTGGTGGTCGCCGGCGGCGCGGTGACGTTCCTCGGCCTGGTGCTGTTCGGCCCGGTCCTGGTACCGGCCGTGATCCGCGCGGCCGCCTGGCCGCTCGCCGCGCTGGCCGGCCGGCGGCCTCGGGGCCGCCGCGCCGCGCAGCGGCCAGCCGGCGCCGCGCGGCCGCTCGCCCGCATGGCGCGGTTGGTCGGCCTCGCCGTTGCCGATGCCGGTCGGAACCCGCGGCGCGTCGCGTCGACGGCGATGGCTTTGGTGATCGGGATCGGTCTCGTGTCGGCGTTCGCGGTCGGCGCCCGCAGCGTCCGCGAGGGTGCGGCGCGGGCGATCGACGCCCGCTACGGCGCCGCGTTCCTCATCACGTCGTTCGGTGGCGACCTGCCGCCGGAGCTGATCGGCCGGCTCCGGGCCGAACCCGGGCTGGGCACGGTCGCGCTGCACTTCTTCCACCACGACGAGGCGCTGGACGCCGACGTCACCGCCGCCGATCCCGCGCTGCTGGCCCGCGCGCAGCGGCCCGCGTCGGGCGACATCCGCGCGCTGGCGGCGGGCGGCGCGGTCGTCCGCAACATTCCGGGCGCGCGGCCGGGCGGTGCGGTCACCGTGGACGGCCGCGAGTTGCGGGTCGTCGCGGTCCTGGCAAAATCTCCGGGACGCGCTGAGATCTTCCTCACCGAGGGCGACTTCACCGCGTTCTACCCGAACGTACGCAGCGACCTCGCCGAGCTGGAGCCCGCCACCGGCGTCTCCACCGACGCCGCCCGCTCCGCGATCGACCGCGTGCTCGCCGACTATCCCGCGGTCGACCTCCAGGACCGGGCCTCGTTCAAGGAGGCGCAGTCGCGCGGCATCGACCAGGCGCTGGGCTTCGTGACCGCCCTGCTCGCGCTGGCGGTGCTCATCTCCCTGATCGGCGTGGCCAACACGTTGACGCTCTCGGTGGTGGAGCGCACCCGCGAACACGCCCTCCTGCGCGCCCTGGGCCTGACCACCCGCCAACTGCGGTGGCTGCTGGCCATCGAGGCCATGCTGGTGGCACTGGCCGGCGCGATACTGGGCGTGGCAATGGGAATCGGCGTGATAGCGAGCGCGATGGGCGCCCTGAGCGCCTCGAACGCCGGCACGGCCAGCTTCCACCTGGTGCTGCCCTGGAACCACCTGGCCCTGATTCTGCTGGGCGCCGCGGCCGCCGCGGTGCCGGCCTCGATCCTCCCGGCCCGGCGCGCCCTGCGCCAACCCGTCGTGACGTCCCTGACCGCCTGATGCGGGTGCTACGGGGCCTGGCCGAGGACGAGCTGACGGCTCTTGGTGACGACCGCGGTCATGTTCTGGGCGACGGAGCCGTTCTCGATCTGCTCGGACGAGGAACCGATGTCGACGCCGGTGGTCATCTTGCCGGTGCCGATGTCGACCGCCGCCACCGTGTTCACCGATCCCTTGCTGCCGCCCAGGTACCGCGACGTGCGGACGAGCAGCCACCGGCCGTCGGCGGCCAGGGCGGTGACGCTGGTGATTCCCGAGTCGAGGGCGTGCTTCTTCGTGCCGGTTGCCGGGTCGTACAGGGCGGGCTTGCCGATGTTGCCGAACTGCCAGTCACCCAGGACCAGGCCGTCCTTCATCAGGTACCAGTCGGGCTTGTCGCCGGTGGAGAAGGTGGACTTCCAGGCTTCCTTGTTGCTCTTCAGGTCCATGGCGAACAGCGTGTACGTGCTGTTGGCGTTGTAGAGGACGCACATCTGCTGCGGCCCGCACGGGCGCACCATCTCGACCCGCGCGCCGGCCGGCAGCGGAACTTCCCACCGCTTGGCGAAGTTGTCGAGGCCGTAGGCCGCCATCACGACGCGACCGGGTGACGTCTTGTCGTTGAGCTGGCCGATCAGCACGCCCTGGTACGCGGTGAAGCTCTCGCCGTCGAGCGGAACCGAGCCGGAACCGCGCGCCTTGCCGGTGTTCGCGTCGTAGACGGTGGCGATGGCCTTGGTCGCGTCGAGCCCGACGAACGTGGCCGGGTCGGCGGCCACCGACTGGTGCCAGTCGGCCGCCGTGGGTGCCCGGCTCAGCAGGCCCGGCACCGGCCCGAACGTGCCCTGCTGGGCGGTGGGACCGTCGGCGGCGTAGACGCCCATCGGCACGGCCAGCAGGTCGAAGATGCCCGGCCGGGCCGGCTGGACGACCTCGTTCCACTTGGCCTGGCCGGTGGTCAGGTCGATCCGCTGCATGCGACCGTTGGGCGAGCCCGTGTTGAGCTCGATGAACGCGTCGTTGCCGACGAAGTGCGTCACCCGCTCGTCGTCGTACGGGCGCAGCATCTTCTCCGCGCCGGTTGCGGCGTCGACCACCAGGCGCACGTTCTTGCCGCCGTGGGTGGCCGCCTTCTCGCAGTCGATGTGGAGCACGCTGCCGGTGGCCGTGATGCGGACGTCGGTGGGCTCGACCGGGTAGGACTTCTTCCACTTCTCGGTGCCGTCGGCGGTCAGCGCGGCGATGTCGAGCTTGCCCTCGTTGACCGCGGCGTAGTACCCGACGCCGTTGGCGACCGCCGTGGTGAGCGTCCCGCCGCCGCCCAGCGTCACCGTGCCGGTCTGCTTGTAGCTTCCGCCGGCGCCGAACTTTCCGTCGTCGGCGACGCCGGAGCCCCCGTCGGTCGCGTCGTCGAACGCGCCGCGGATCGACGTGTACGCCCAGAACGCGCCCGAGCCGCACAACAGCACGACAACCGCGACCACGCCCATGATGACGTACCGCAGGCCGCCCGATCGCCGCCGCGGCGGCCGGTGCGGACCCATCGTCGGGCTCATCGGCGGCGGCATCTGCGGCGTCATCTGTGGTGGCGGCGTGAACTGCTGCGGCGGTACCGGCGCCATCGTGCCCGAGACCGGGAACGCCGGCCCGCTGCTGACCGGGACGGCCGGCCCGCCGCTCGACGGCGCGTACGAGCTGACCGGACCGGACGCGAACCCGCCGACCTGTTGCGTGTGGTGCGTGGGCGGCGGGTTCGACGGCGGCGGGGCGTGCGGCGCGCGCGAAGGTTGCGGCGGTGCGGTGGGACCCGTGGGAGCACCGTTCCGGCCACCACCGGCGATGAACCCGCCGTAGGCGACGGGCAGTTCGGGCTGCTCCGGCACCACCGGCGCCAGCCCGAACCGGGCGTGCAGGCGGCTCGCCACCAGCGGGATCCGGCTGGACCCGCCGACCAGGAACAGCCCGGAGAGGTGGTGCGGTTCCAGGCCGGACGCGCGCAGCACCCGCCGCGTCTCGTCGACGGCCCGGTCGATCAGGGGTCCGGCGACCCGTTCGAGTTCCTCGCGGGTGAGGTGCAGCGCGCTGTCGGTACCAGGGACGTGCACCGGCGCCGACGTCGTGCGGGACAGCATTTCCTTCGCCGCGCGCACGTCGTCCCAGAACTGCTTGCGCTCGCGCTGCTCGCTCTGCGGACCGGGGCTGCTGATCCGCTGCCACACCCGCGGGCTCTGCATCTGGATCAACTGGCCGAGGTGGCCGACGAGCGCCGCGTCGATGTCGACGCCACCGAGGTCGTCGAGGCCACCGACGGACAGGACCCGCAGGCCGCCCGGCTCGCGCCGGAGGACGGACGAGTCGAGCGTGCCGCCGCCGAAGTCGAACACCAGCACCGCGCCGCCGATCGGCACCTGCTGGCTCATGACCTCCATGCAGTAGGTGGCCGCCGCGACCGGCTCGTCGACCAGTTGCACCCGGCCGAGGCCAGCGACGTTGGCCGCCTGCATGAGGACGTTGCGGCGGGCGGCACCCCAGTCGGCCGGGCAGGTGAGCACCACGCCGTCGCCGATCTGCACGCCGGTCTGGTTGGCCTCGGCGATGACCCGCCGCAGCAGCGCCACGAACATGTCGACGACGGTGACCTCGACGCTGCCCAGCAGCACGCTGCCCTCGTCGACCCGGCGCTTCGGATGCGGCTCGAAGCGACTCGGATCGATCAGAGCCATCCGTTCGGCGTCTCGACCCACGTGCAGCCGGGGTGGCTCGGAGAAGACGGCCGAGGGCAGCACGGGTGAACCGTCGAACAGCAGCGGCCGGGGTTCGGACTCGCGCCGTACCACCGCCACGGTGTGTGAGGTGCCCAGGTCGATCGCAAGACGGAGCTGCGACACGCCCGACCTCCCCTCGATGGACCCCGGCGATGGTACGGCAACGATGCTCGCGACATGGAACGCCGTTACCCGACCCCGGCGTCCCGCAACAGATCGTCGACGAGAGGCGACGGATCGTGTTCGAGGCCGCGGGCGGCGAACCATTTGGCCATCACCGTGACGTCGCGCGCCAGGAACTGCGCACCCTGCGGGTTGATGACCACGTCGACCACCTGGGGAAGGTCGATCAGCACCAGCTGACCCTCGTGCACCAGCACGTTGTACGGGCTGAGGTCGCCATGCGCGAGGCCCATCCGGGCCAGCACGGTGAGCGCCTCGACCAGCTGGCCCCACAACGATCGCAGCTCCGCCATGGAGGGACGGGTCTGCACCAGCCGTGGAGCGGCCTCGCCGTCGGGCGAACCGACGAACTCGAGCAGCAGTTCGGTGCCGACGAGCTGCACCGGGTACGGCACCCGGACGCCGCCGTACTCCGCGCCGATCTGCCACAGTCGGCCGAGCGCGGCGAACTCCGCACCGGCCCACTGCCCGGCGATCACCTCGCGGCCGAACGAGGTGCGTTTGCCGGTGGCCCGGTTCAGCCGGGACTCCCGCTCGCGGCGCCCTTCGAGGTAACCGGCGTCGCGGTGGAACATGCGGTGTTCCGACGACCGGTACCGTTTCGCCGCCATCAGCACGCTCCGGCCGCTGGTGGGGCCGGACCGCTCGATGAGGAAGACGTCGGCTTCCTTGCCCGTTTTCAGCAGGCCGAGTTCGGTGTCGATGCCACCGTCGTCGGTGACCACCCACTCGGGCCACGGTTGCGGGCCGTGCAGGGTGCCGGAGTCGGTGAACGTGGACCACCGGTCGCCGGTGGGTGGCCCGTCGTCGGGATTCTCGACCGCGACCTGGGCTTGAGCCCCGGGCCGGCGGCGCTTCAGGTAACGCGGTTCGTCATCGTCAAAGCGGCGGCGACGGTTCGACCGCCCACCGCCGAGGTCGTGCTCTCGCAACGGAGGAACTCCTCGATTGAAGGAAACGGAGGCAGGGCGAAGCCCTTGACAGGCGCCATTTCGAACCTCCTTCTCCCTCGATCGGGTCGTAGTGCACTTTCCCCGGGCCCGTAGGCCGGGTCAACCGGTTTTCGTGGCGAGCACCGCGGCCACGGCCTCGATCAGGCCGTCGCACTGCATCGTGGGCGCGAACCGGTCGTCGGGCCAGGTCCGCCCGCGCCGGACCCACGCCGACGGGATGCCCAGCGCGTTCGCGCCGCCGATGTCGACCTCGGGGCTGTCGCCGATCAGCCACGCGCCGGCCAGCCGCATGCCGACCTTGTCGGCCGCGATCGCGAAGATGCGCGGGTTGGGCTTCCGGACGCCGACGTCCTCCGAGACGACGTACGCCGCCACCCGGTGCGCCAGTCCGGTGCGCACCATCTTGTCGGTCTGCACCCGGCTCTCGCCGTTGGTCACCACCACCGGCGTCCAGCCGGCGTCGACGGCGATCCGCAGCGCGAATGCCACCAGCGGATCGAGCCGCAGGTGGGCGAGCAACCCCTCGCGGATCTCCTCGACGAGGTCGATCGGCCGGCGACGCAGCCGGTAGCGGGCGCGGATCGCGTCGGCAAGGTCCCAGGCCGACGTGAGGCCGTCGGCGTCGACCGAGTCGAGCCAGTCGACCTCGTGGGCGGGGACTCCGATTTCGGCGAGAAAGTCCCTTCCCCAAGCCTGAAACGCCCCTGCCCGATCGAGCAGGGTGTTGTCCAGGCTGAGGAACAACAGGGGCACGCCGGGAGATTACGGCAGACTATCCGATCCGCGACAGTCCCCTTGACCCAGAAATGAATCTTGAAATCTGCTGGCAACGATCCATGCGTCTGGATTCACAACCTTTCGGGCCCGGCGATGCAAGCCGTACGTACGTCTTGCATAATCGACCCGTGCCCCGGGTCAGCCAGAACCAGCTCGATGCCCGGCGCCGGCAGATCCTCGCCGGCGCCCGGGCATGCTTCGCGCGGCACGGATACGAGGGTGCCACGGTGCGCCGGCTCGAAGAGGAGACCGGTCTGTCCCGCGGTGCGATCTTCCACCACTTCCGGGACAAGGAGTCGCTTTTCCTGGCCGTCGCCGAGGACGACGCGGCCACGATGGTCGCCACGGTGGCCGAGAACGGCCTGGTACAGGTGATGCGCGACCTGTTGGCCCACGCCGAGGAGCCCGACCAGGCCGGCTGGCTCGGCACCCAGCTCGAGGTATCGCGCCGGCTGCGCACCGACCCCGCGTTCGCGAACCGGTGGGCGGCCCGCGCCGAGGCCATCGCGACCGCCACCCGCGACCGGCTCAGCCGCCAGCGCGACGCCGGCGTGCTGCGCGCCGACGTGCCGGTCACCGCGCTGGCCCAGTTCCTCGAACTCGCCTACGACGGGCTGGTGCTGCACCTCGCGATGGGCCGCCCCGCCAAGGACCTCGGGAGCGTGCTCGACCTCGTGGAAGGCGCCGTCCGCCGGTAGTGCCATTGACGCCGATGAACGAGAATGAGTCATGGGTGTCACCCTCGATCTCGTCGTCCTCGTCCTGTTCCCCCTGATCGGCATCGCTGTCGTCGCCTGGGTCGCGGATCTCAGCGACCGGCGGGTCGCGGCCTGGCCGCCGCCGGAGCGTGACTGGGCCGACCCCGATCTCCTCACGGGCGAGCAGCTCGGCCTCCTGGCGAACGGCGAGACCCGCGCCGTCGAGGCGGCGGTGGCCCGGCTCCGCGTCGCCGGCGCGGTGCGGTACGACCCGGCGGCCGTCGCGCTCGTGCCGACCGGCGAGCCGCTGCCCGAGGCGACCGACCTGTCGACGGCGGTGCTCATCGCCGCGGCCGACCGGGTTCCCGTCGCGGAGCTCCGCGCCGAGCCGGGCGTACAGGCGGCACTGGCCGAACTGCGCGACGGGCTCGGCGACGCCTGGTACAAGGTCGACATGCCGCCACGGCACTTCGTCGTCGTCGGCCTTCCGGTGATCGGCTACGGCCTCGCGGGCCTGGGCTGGGCGCTGATCGCGCCGTTCCGGTGGTACACCGACGTGCCCATGTACCTCATGGCCGGCATCGCGATCATCCTCGGGCTGGCGGGGCTCGTCCGGCCGGACACGGTGCCGCTGCCGGCGGCGCGGGCGGTCGACCGGGCCAGGAAGCGGCACGACGACCTTCACCCGCGGAGGAAGCCGGCGCTGACCACCTACGGACCGGCGGCCGCGGCGACCGCCGTCGGCCTGTTCGGGCTCGGGGCACTGCAATCCGTCGACCCGGGCCTGGCCGTGCTCTCGTTCCGGTCGGATGTCGAACCGGAGGAGGACGACGATCCGGACGACAGGTTCGTCGTCGGCTGTGCGTCGGTCAACGCCGGCTGAAGGTTCGGTTCAGAAAGCGGCCGGATCCACGCTCCCGTTGCCGGTGCGACGCACTATGAGACCCATGGACGCTCGGTACGGGGTGGGGATCGGCTGGCGGCCCGAGATCGCGGGTTACGTGGCGGGCCTGCCGGGTCTGCGCTTCACGGAGGTCATCGCCGAGTCGGTGCGGCCGGCGGCGGTGGACCCGGCCCTGGTCGCGCTCCGCGCGAGGGGCGTCACGGTGATTCCGCACGGCGTCAAGTTGTCGCTCGGTGGCGCGGAGCCGGTGGACCCGAAGCGGGTCCGGCACATGGCCGAGTGCGCCGAGGCGCTCGGCTCGCCGTGGGTGAGCGAGCACATCAGCTTCTGCCGGGCCGGCGGCCTGGAGGTCGGTCACCTCACGCCGCTTCCCCGCACCCGCGACTCGGTGAACGTGATGGTCGACAACGTCAAGCGGGTGCAGGCCGACCTGCCGGTGCCGATCGCGCTGGAACCCATCGCGGCCCTGTTCGACTGGCCCGATCCGGAGCTCACCGAGGCGGAGTTCCTCACCGAGATCCTCGACCGCACCGGCGCCCTGCTGCTGCTCGACATCGCCAACGTCTACGCCAACGCGGTGAACCGCGGCGAGGAGCCGACCGCGCTGCTCGACGGGATACCGCTGGAGCGCGTCGCGTACGTGCACGTCGCCGGGGGCGAGGAGCACGACGGGATCTACCACGACACGCACACCGACGCGACGCCGCCCGAGGTGCTCGACCTCGTCGGCGAACTGTGCAGGCGGCACCGGCCGCCGGCCCTGATCCTGGAGCGCGACGGCCACTACCCGCCCGCCGCCGAACTCTCCGGCGAACTCGACGCGATCGCCGACGCGTCGGGCTATGAGCGGATCACCTCATGAGCGACGTCGACGCCGCCCGGGAGCGGCTGGGCGAGCAGCTGGCCGACCTGACGGAGGCGCTCGTCGCCGGTGCGCCGGTGCCGGCCGGATTCGACCCGCGGCTGTTCGCCGTCGCCAGATCGTCGTTGCTGAACAAGCGCGCCGGCGAGGTGGCGAACGCGTGGCCGCGGCTGGCCGCCGCACTCGGTCCACAATGGAGGGACACGTTCCGCGAGTGGGCCGCGGACCGCCCGCCGCGCGGATCCCTGTGCGACGGCTTCGATTTCGCCCGCTACCTCGCCGTCACCGGCGGCATCCCGCCAGGTCCGGCCCGCGCGGCGGCGCTCGCCGAACTCGCCACGCGCGAGGGCCACTGGCGCTACACCGGCGACCGGCCGCCGCGGCCCCGCCGGCTGCCGGCGTTCGCCAGGCGGTGGGTCGGCCGGGCGAAGACCCGGATCCTGACGGCCTAGGTGTTGACCGGGCGGCGCGCCACCAGGAGCGCGTGCGTCACCGGCCAGTCCAAACCGTCGAGGGACGCGACCGGCGCGATGCGGTTGTCGACGATCCAGTCGTTGCGCCAGGCGTGCGACGCGGGCGCCACCTCGAAACCGACGTCGGTGAGCAGCGCGACCCAGTCGGCGTAGGAGAGGCCGCAGAACTGCTCGTGCGCCTCCGACAGCCAGTTGTCGGCGTAGTCCTTGCGGGTCAGGTAGTCCATCGCCGCACCCAGCGGCATGTCGACCGCACCACCATCGAGCGCCGTATATGGGAGCGGGAACTTGAAGTCGACCGCGAACTGGTCGAGCCGGGCCCGCGTCGAGAGGCCCGAAACGTACGCGCTCACCGCGTCACGTTGAAGCTCTTCAAGGTCTTTGCGCGGTTCCGCCGGATTGAGGCCGTCGTCGGTGCGCAGCGTCAGGCGGACCGTGCGGCCGGGATCGTCGGGGCCGCAGACGTCGGAGTTGATCCAGACGCCACCGGGCACGGTGTGCTCGAAGATCGCCTCGGCGAACCGCCGGATGGACGCGCGACCCGAGCCGTACGACCAGATCTCGTGGGTGAGCGCGAACGTCAGCGTGGTGTCGATCGAGCGGGCCGGAAACACCGCGCCGCCCAACACGTTGCGGCAGTAGAAGTAGACGTTCGGGTTGCGGAACCCGCCCTGCGCCTTGCGGTGCACGCACTCCTCGTAGAGGTGACGGGCGACCTCGACGCCGATCAGGTCGCTCTCCCGCAGCGCGGGTTCGCCGTCGGCGAGGGCGAGCACGGCGCCGGCGCCGCAGCCGATGTCGACGATCCGGCCCGGCCGCACGTGGTCGCGCACGGCCGTCCACTTGCGGGCCGCGCTCTCCTCGAACGCCTCGGCGTAGACGCGGTAGTCGCGGGTCGTCGTGAGGCCGCCCTCGTCACCGACGACAGGATCGTTGACAACAGTGCTGACAAGCGTGTCGAGGCCGTACCGGTCGAAGACGTCGAGGGTCGCCGGATGGGCGAGGTCGCGCCAGCGCTCGTCGCCGTCGGCCAGCATCAGCAGGACGTCCCACGGGCGTTCCGGCTGCGGATCGGGCTCGCCGGCCTCCACGGGCGCGATGCGGAACCCGAGTTCGGCGTACATCGCCGCCACCTCGGGGGTGGAGCACGCCACGACGCATCCCGCCGGGTCCGGCCGGCGTCCCGTCGCCGCTTCCACCGTCTTCAGGGTCACCTCGGCGAACCGGTCGGTCGGCGCGGTGTCGAACACCGGAATCACCAGGGAGCGCAGGCCCTCCGCGATGCTGAACCGCTCGATGGCGGCCTCCCGCCGGTCGAACGGCACCGGGTTGCGCTTGGTGTTCTGGTGATTGGCGCTCGTCACCGGCCAGATGATCGTGTCGCCGCCGAGGTCGCGCAGGTAGCGCGCCTGGAACCGGGTGAGCACGTGATGCCGGCCCGGGAAGAGGATCTCCACCTCGCATTCCTACCAAAGAGGCCGGGGTCACTGCGGTGCGGCGTCGGTCGATACACTCTGCGTTCGGTCGAGGGCATCGATGGGGGGTGTGGTGGGAGCCTTGTCCGGTTCGATGCCAGAAGCCGTGGTCGATGCCGTGTCGGCAGGTCTGTTGCTCACCACATCGGCCGGTGATCCGGTGTGGTTCAACCGCGCGCTCCGCGAACTGGCCGGGTCGGCCCTACCCACCTTGCCGTTGGCCGGCGTCACCGTCGGAGGTCCGCCGGTGCAGGCGCCGTTCGTCGACGCCGACGGCATCGAGCGCCAGTTGCGGATCGCCTGCACGCCGGTGGGCGACCGGCTGCTCTACGAGATCACCGACGCGAGCGACCTGCACGAGGCCAGGACGGCCGCCAACAACCACGCCTGGCGGCTGGCCCACGTCGAGCGGATCGCCAAGATCGGCACCTGGGAATGGGACCTCGAGACCACCCAGATCCAGTGGTCCGTGGCGCTGATGCAGACGTTCGGCTTCCCGGCCGGCACCGAACTGGACTTCGACGGGTTCCGGGCGATGGTGTTGCCGGAGGACCTGCCGGCGGTCGAGGCGACGCTGCGCCAGGCGCTCGACGCCGGCGGCCAGTTCAACTACACGCTGCGGATGTACCTGGCCGACGGCGTGACGCTGCGCACGTTCGAGTGCTACGGCGAGGTGTTCACCGACGCCGACGGCACGCCGGCCCGGGTGCTCGGCACGGCGCACGACATCACCGAGATCCGACGGGTGCAGGACGAACTGGCCTACCTCGCCGACCACGACGCGCTCACCGGGCTGGTGAACCGCCGCTCGTTCACCGCCCGGCTCGACGCGGTGCTCGCCGCGCCGGCCGGTGGCGGCGCGCTGCTGCTGGTCGACGTCGACAACTTCAAGGACATCAACGACCTGCGCGGGCACGCCGTCGGCGACGAGGTGATGCGGTCGCTGGCCCGGCGGTTGCGCCAGCACCTGCCCGAGGGTGCGGTGCTCGGCCGCCTCGGTGGCGACGAGTTCGCCGCGCTGCTCCCCGACTGCGACGCCGGCACCGCGCTCGACATCGCCGAGAAACTGTGCCACACCGCCGGCGACACCCCGATGGTGCTCGGCGAGGAGGCGTTGCGGATCTCGGTGAGCATCGGCGCCGCGCCGCTCGACGGCGAGGCCGACTGCGAGGTGCTGCTCGCCCACGCCGACCTGGCCCTGTACGAGGCGAAGAACGCCGGCCGCAACCGGGCCCGGCTGTTCGCGCCGGAGCAGTACCGGCACGCGGTGCAGCGGGTGAACATCCTGAGCCGGGTGCGGTCGGCGCTCGACACCGGCCACCTGAAGCTCGACGCGCAGCCGATCGTCACGCTCGCCGACGGGCAGACGGCCAGCTACGAACTGCTCGTGCGGCTGCGCGACGGGCTGTACCCGCACGTCGGCCCGGCCGACATCCTGCCCGCGCTGGAACGCGGCGACCTGGTGCGCGAACTCGACCGGTGGGTGGTCAGCGAGGCGATCAGCGCGCTGGCGCAGGCCCGCGAGCTGCGGCTCGACGTCAACCTCAGCACCCGGTCGATCGACGATCCGACGTTCGGCGACTGGGTGGTGTCGTCGCTGTCGCGGGCCGGCATCGACCCGCAGCGGCTGGGTGTGGAGATCACCGAGACGGCGGCGATCAGCAACCTCGACGCGGCCCGCCGGTTGGCGGCGGCGCTCACCGGTGCCGGCTGCCGGTTCAGCCTCGACGACTTCGGCGCCGGCTTCGGCTCGTTCGCCTACCTCAAGCACCTGCCGTTCACCACGGTGAAGATCGCCGGCGAGTTCGTGCGGCAGGCCGACATCCGCAGCGTCGACCGGGTGCTGGTCGACGCCGTGGTGCGGGCGGCGAGCGGGCTGGGCATGACGACGGTGGCCGAGTACGTCGACCGGGCGCCGCTGGTCGACGCGCTGCGCGATCTCGGCGTCACCAAGGGCCAGGGCTACTACCTGGGCCGGCCGGGCAAGCTCGACGACCTGCTGGCCCGGCACCGCACCGAACCCGGCGCGACGATGAAGATCCGGATCCCCGAGATGCTGGCGGCGATCCGCGACCAGAAACCGGACACGCCCTAAGCGCACCAGTCCTGGGCCAGGCGCACGAGCGTCTCCGTGCACCGGTGCACCTGCTCCAGCGGCACCCGCTCGTCGGGCGCGTGCGCGAAGCGGGCCTCGCCCGGCCCGTACTGCAGCGTCGGCACGCCCGCGGCGGACATCAGCCTCAGGTCCGACCCGTACGGCGCGCCTCCGGAGACCGGCGACCGCCCGTCGGCCCGGGCCACCCGCGCGACGAACCCGTCGTCGACACACCGGCCGGACGCGAACTGCCCGCCCCACCACTCGACGGTCACCGGGTGCCCGCTCAGCCACGGGTCCTCCGCGCAGGCGGCGGCCACCGCGTCTTCGAAGGCGGCCTTCGCGACCGCGACCGGCTCGTCGAGCAGCACCCCGAAGCGGCCCTCGGCGACGAGGAGGTCGGGCACGCTCGACGACCAGTCACCGGCCCGCACCGTGCCGATCTCCAGCGGGTACGCGATGTCCCAGCGCGCCATCACCGGGTCGACCGATGCGTTCCGAACCGCCTCGAACGCCCGCAGGGCCCGGAAGACCGGGTAGAACTTCTCGATCGCGCTCACGCCGGCCGTGCGCGTCGACGCGTGGGTGGCCCGGCCCGGCACCCGCAGCCGGAACGTCAGCGCGCCGCCGTTGGCGACGAGCAGGTCGAGCCCGGTGGGTTCGGTGATCACGCACGCGTCGGCCCGCCAGCCGCGGTCGAGCATCGCGTAGGTGCCGAGCCCGCCGTCCTCCTCGCCGACGACGGCGGAGAACAGCACGTCTCCGGCCAGTTCCACACCGGAGCGGTGCAGCGCCAGCAGCGCGTAGAGCGCCGACACCAACCCGCCCTTCATGTCGCAGGTGCCGCGCCCGAAGACCTGGCCGTCGACGAGCCGCCCGGAGAACGGGTCGTCGGTCCAGGCGGCGAGATCGCCGGGCGGAACGACGTCCACATGGCCGTTGATCATTAAAGAGCGACCGCCGCCGCGGCCCGGCAGCCGCGCAACGAGCCCGAGCGCGGCGGACCGGGGGACCTCCATGCCCGGAAAGTCGGTTCGTGCGGCGAATTCCGCGACGGGGATCGGCCAGCGGTCGATCTCGACGCCCTCGGCGCGCAGCATTCCGGCGAGCGTGTCGACGATCGCGACCTCGGCCTCCGTGCCGTCGACGCTCGGCACCCGCACGAGTTCGACCAGCGTACGGACCTGTTCATCCTCGAACGTGTTGATCACGATGCCACGCTAGCGCGGCATCGTGCGGGCATGCCGCCGCGCGGAGCGCGGCGCCATGTCCCGCCGAGCTGATGGTTCGCTCGCAAGCTCGCTCACGGCCGCACCCTAACGCAGCGATAGGGGCAAGCTGGTATCTCGCCTAGAGATTGACGTATCTCTCTGTCTCGATAGCGTTACGGGCATCACTCCCACACCCCCGGAGGTGGTCCTTGACGTCACGAAGACGCCGTTGGCTGTCGGCAGGAACCCTGGCAGCGGCCGCATTCCTCGCCACTCAACTGGCCGGTGCACCGGCCGCTCAGGCCGAACCCCAACTCGCCGCCCGCATCCTGTACTACAACGCGAGCGGCGCCGCCGAGTTCGTCTCCGCGGTCAACCAGGGCGCGGCCAACTGGAACGCCAGCGTCACGAACGTCCAGTTGCGCCCGGTTCCGGCCGGTGGTCGCGCCAACATCACCGTCGTCGCCGACAACGGCTGGCCGCGCGCCCAGGTCACCTCGCTCGGCAACGGCCGCATCTGGATGGGCCGCCAGGCCGTGCAGCAGGGCCACTACCCGCCCCGGATCGCCGCACACGAGTTCGGCCACATCCTCGGCCTGCCCGACCGGCGCACCGGGCTGTGCACCGACCTGATGTCGGGCAGCAGCGCACCCGCGACCTGCCGGAACGACCGGCCGAACGCGGCCGAGGCGCGGGAGGTCAACGCCCTGTTCGCCGGCTCGCTCGTGAGCACCGCCACCGCCGCCACCTTCACCTGGGAGTTCTGATGAGAAGACTGATCCTTCTCCTGGCGGTCACCGCGCTCGCGGCCGTCGGTTTCACGGCGACGCCGGCAGCGGCGCAGCCCGGCAACGACGGCCCGAGCATCCTCGTCGTCGGTGGCCGGCCGGCCACGGAGAACTACTCGTTCCTCGTCTACACGTCCGGCTGCACCGGTTCGCTGATCAAGGCGAACTGGGTCGTCACGGCCCGGCACTGCCCGACGCCGTCGAGCGTGCGCGTCGGCAGCATCAACCGCACCAGCGGCGGCGTGGTCGTGTCGGTCGTCCAGGCCGTCAGCCACCCGTCGGCCGGATCCGACGTCAAGCTGATGCGGCTCGCGTCGAACGTCTCGTACGCACCGGCGCCGATCCCGACGACCTCGGGAGCGGTCGGCACAGCCACCCGCATCATCGGCTGGGGCCAGACCTGCGCCCCGCGCGGGTGCGGCAGCGCACCGACGATCGCCAACGAACTCGACACGTCGATCCTCGCCGACAGCCGCTGCTCGGGCATCTACTCCTCGACCGAGATCTGCACCAACAACACCAACGGCAACTCGGGCGCCTGCTACGGCGACTCGGGTGGCCCGCAGGTGCGCCAGATCAACGGCCGCTGGAACCTGATCGGTGCCACCAGCCGCGCCGGCAACAACAACTCGACCTGCGCCACCGGGCCGTCGATCTACGGCGACCTGCCGGCGATCCGCACCTGGATCAACAGCACGGTCGGGGGTTTGCCCGCGTAGTTCGGGGTACGGGTCAGAAATGAGGTTCGCATCGACAGCGCGCCGGCTCCCCCGGGAGCCGGCGCGCCGCCCGTCCCTGCTGTCCGGCTATCTCCAGGAGCAACGGGACGCGGTACGCGCCACCGAGGCGGGCGCCCGCTCCGGTGACGCGGACGCGGTGCACGACATGCGCGTGGCGACCCGTCGACTGCGGTCGGCGCTGCGGACGTTCCGGCCCGTGCTCCGGCGCTGGCAGCCGGTCCGGGACGAGCTCAAGTGGCTCGCGAACGAGCTGGGCGGCGTGCGCGACCGCGACGTGATGGCGGCCCGCCTCGGCGCCGAACTCGATACCCAGCCACCCGAACTGGTGGTGGGCCCGGTCCGGAGCCGGTTGCGGTTGACCGGCGACCACGCCCGTGCCCTCACCCGGCTGCGGGCGGCGCTGGACTCCCCCCGCTACCGCACCCTGCTCGGCACGCTCGACGACCTCGTGGCGGCCGGCCCCTACCTGAGCCGGAACCGGCTCCGGAAGGCGGCCCGCAAGGACCTGCGCCGCGCCGACAAGCGGCTGTCCCGGGCCCGCCGCGACGACGAACTGCACGACGCGCGCAAGGCGTACAAGCGGGCGCGGTACGCGGTCGAGGTGCTCCGTCCGGCCTACGGCAAGCCCGCGCAACGCTTGCGCAAGAACCTCGGCGAACTGCAGGACGTGCTGGGCGACCACCAGGACGCCACGGTGACGATGGCCCTGCTGCGCCGCGAGGCGATGCGCGCGTACGCGGCCGGCGAGAACACGTTCACCTACGGGCTGCTGGCGGCGCGCCAGCAGCGGGCCGCCGAGCGCAGCCGGGCCCGGGTTACGCGGGTGCGCAAGCGCGCCGGCAAGGGCCGCGGCTGGCTGAACTAGGGTCTTCGCATGGAACTTGGCCTCAGCGACCGGGTCTACGTCCTCACCGGCGCCACGAAAGGGCTGGGCTTCGCCACGGCCCGGTGCCTGGTGGCCGACGGCGCCCGGGTGATCGTCTCGTCGCGGAGCCAGGAGTCGGTCGACAAGGCGGTTGCCGAGCTGGGCTCGAACGCCGCCGGCATCGTCGCCGACCTGGCCGACCCCGGCACGCCCGACGCGCTCGTCGCGGCCGCCCACGACCGGTTCGGCCGGCTCGACGGCGCGCTGATCTCGGTGGGCGGGCCACCGGCCGGCGGCCCGCTCGACGCTACCGACGAGCAGTGGACCGCCGCGTTCAACTCGGTGTTCCTCGGCGCGGTACGGATGGCGCGCACGGTTGCCGGCGTGCTCGGCGAGGGCGGCGCGATCGCGTTCGTCCTCTCGACGTCCGTGCGCACGCCGCTGAACGGCCTGGCGGTCTCGAACGGGCTGCGGCCCGGCCTGGCCATGTGGGCCAAGGACCTCGCCGATGCGCTCGGGCCGCGGGGCGTGCGGGTGGTGAGCCTGCTGCCCGGCAGCATCCTCACCGACCGCGGACACCAACTCCTCGCCGGCAAACCCGACCCCGCGAAGGCGAAAGCCGACACCGAGGCCCGCATCCCGTTGCGGCGCATGGGCGAACCCGCCGAGTTCGGCCGGGTGGCCGCGTTCGTGCTGTCGCCCGCCGCCAGCTACCTGACCGGCATCGCCCTACCGGTCGACGGCGGGATCCTGCGCGCGCTCTGACGGCGAGTCGGCGAACTGGGTTCGGTACAGCTCGCCGTACAGGCCCGACCGGGCGACCAGGTCTTCGTGCGTGCCGCGCTCGACGATGCGACCGTCGTCGAGCACCAGGATCAGGTCGGCGTCGCGGACGGTGGACAGGCGGTGGGCGATGACCAGCGCGGTGCGTCCGCTGAGCGCCTCGGCCAGCGCCTTCTGCACGGCCGCCTCCGACTCGGAGTCGAGGTGCGCGGTGGCCTCGTCCATGATGACGATCGACGGCGCCTTCAGCAGCAGGCGGGCGATCGCGATGCGTTGCTTCTCGCCACCGGAGAACCGGTACCCGCGCTCGCCGACCACGGTGTCGAGCCCGTCGGGCAGGCCGCGCACGAGCTCGCCGACCTGCGCCCGGTCGAGCGCGGCCCAGATCTCCCCGTCGGTGGCGTCGGGCCGGGCGTAGCGGAGGTTCTCGACGATCGTCTCGTGGAACAGGTGGGAGTCCTGCGAAACCACCCCGATCGTGTCGCGCAGGCTCTGCAGCGACGCCTCACGCACGTCAATGTCGCCGACGAGCACCACCCCACCGGTGACGTCGTAGACGCGCGGCAGCAGCATCGCCGTGGTGGACTTCCCCGCACCCGAGGGCCCGACGAGCGCCACCATCTGTCCAGGGTGGACGGTGAACGACACACCGCGCAGCACCTCCTCGCCGACGGTGCGGTCGAGCGTCGCGACGTCTTCCAGCGACGCGAGCGACACCTCCGCCGCGCTCGGGTACCGGAACCGCACGTCGCGGAACTCGATTCGCCCGGTGCCCGGCGGCACCGGCTTTGCGTTGGCGGGCTCGGCGATCGACGGCTGCAGGTCGAGCACCTCGAAGACGCGCTCGAACGACACCAGCGCGCTCATCACGTCGACTCGGACGTTCGACAGCGCGGTGAGCGGGCCGTAGAGCCGGGTGAGCAGCAGCGCCAACGTGACGACGGTGCCGGCGCTGATCGATCCCCGCACGGCGAACCAGCCGCCGAGCCCGTACGTCAACGCCTGCGCGAGCGACGCGACGAGCATCATCGCGACGAAGAACGTGCGCGAATACATCGCCGACTGGACACCGATGTCGCGCACCCGCTCGGCCCGCTCGCTGAACCGCTGCGCCTCCTTCTCGGGACGCGCGAACAGCTTCACCAGCAACGCGCCGGCGACGCCGAACCGCTCGGTCATCGTGGCGTTCATCTTCGCGTCGAGCTGGTACGCCTCCCGGGTGATCTCGGCCAGCCGCCGGCCGACCCGGCGCGCCGGCAGGATGAACACCGGCAGCATCACCAGCGACAGCGCGGTGATCTGCCAGGAGAGGGTGACCATCACCGCCGCGGTGAGCACGAGCTGGATGACGTTGCTGACCACACCGCTGAGCGTGCTGGTGAACGCCCGCTGTGCACCCATCACGTCGTTGTTCAACCGGCTCACCAGCGCACCGGTCTGCGTGCGGGTGAAGAACTGCACCGGCATGCGCTGCACGTGGTCGTAGACCATCGTGCGCAGGTTGAAGATGATGCCCTCGCCGATGCGCGCGGAGTACCAGCGCTGCACGAGCGACAGCAACGCGTCGACGACCGCCAGCCCGGCGATGAGCAGCGCGATGCGCACGACCGTGCCGCCGGCATCGGACCCGCCCCGGGTGATGGCGTTGATGACGTCGCCGGCGAGCACCGGGCCCGCCACCCCGATGGCGGCGCCGACAACGACGGTGAGCAGGAAGACCGCGATCGAGCGCCGGTACGGACGGGCGAACGCGGCGATCCGCTTCGCCGTTGCCCGCCCGACGCGCTTGTTGCCGAGCTCGCCCTCACGGCGCAGCGAGCTCAGCATCGACCAGCTGCTGCCGGAATGGAGACTCATGAACAGTTACCTAACCCGAGGGGTGTGACACTTCGCGGGTAAAGCAACCGCCGGGCGTCAGATTTTATTCACCGGTGCCCGCGAGATCCCGCAGGCGGCGCAGTTGGGCCTCGCGCTCGTACCGGGTCTGGGTGGCGAGATCCCGCTCGCCGGCGCCCGCGATGAGCGCCTTGATTTCCACCACCGCGTCGCGATTTCCGGCGACGATGGCGGCCGCGAGTTCGGCCACCGCGGTGTCGAGTTCGGCCGCCGGCACGAGCCGGTTCACCAGGCCCATCCGGTCGGCCTCGGCGGCACCGACCCGGCGACCGGTGACGCACAGGTCGAGCGCGCGGGCCGGCCCGACGAGGTCGTACAGGGGTTTGGTGCCGCCGAGGTCGGGAACGAGACCGAGCGATACCTCGGCCATACAGAACTTTGCATCATCAGCAACAACACGCAGATCACACGCGAGGGCCAACTGGAACCCGGCACCGATCGCGTGACCCTGAACGGCCGCGATCGACACGATGTCGGGCCGCCGGAGCCAGGTGAAGGCCTCCTGATACCCCTCGATACGGGTCAATGCGACCTCGTCGGCGGAGCCGGCGAGCAGGTGGAACTCGCCGCTCCGTCCGGCCGAGGCAACCGATAGATCGATACCCGCCGAGAACGCCCGGCCCTCGCCCCGCACCACGACCACCCGGACGTCACCGGGCAGTTCCTTGCCGATCTGGCGCAGGGCACCCCACATCTGCGGGGTCTGTGCGTTCAGCACTGCGGGCCGGGACAACGAGATCGTTGCCACCGGCCCGTCGCGGGTGAGCTGAACTCCGGGCTCGTTCTCAGTGGTGCTCACGTTGCGGCGCTCAGGCCTTCTTGCGCCGCCGAGCGCCGCCGCGCTGCCGGAGTTGGACCCCGGACTCGGTGAGCACGCGGTGGACGAATCCGTACGAGCGGCCGGTCGACGCGGCGAGAGCCCGAATGCTCTCGCCGCTGGTGTACCGCTTCACAAGGTCCTTCGCGAGCGTCTGCCGTTCCGCTCCGACGATGCGGCGGCCCTTCTCCGTGCTGGTGGTGGCGGTGGCTGCCATGCTGATCCCTCACGTCCCAGGCTGGCGGTGATGGTTGCGGTCTTCATCCATTAGACCGTCTAGTTGGATCATGCGCTAGATATCGACCGGGCGCCAACCGACACGCACTGCATTGTCATCAACCCGATACCGTCACCGTCACGAGGGATGAAAGCGTTTCCAACGGTGGATACATCCGGGCAATGTACGAATTGTCTTTTATTGCACTCCGTGCGCGCGAGGAAACGCGTCCAATGTGGACACCCGTCGCGCGAGACGGTATGGCCGTTGCCTCAGGCCAGCTCCACCAACTCGAGAAGGTCGTCGCTCCAGGCGTCTTCGACCCCGTCGGGCAGAAGGATCGCCCGATCGGGCTTGAGTGCCGCCACCGCGCCCGGGTCGTGGGTCACCAGCACGATGGCGCCCGGGTACCGGGCGATCGCGTCGAGCACCTGCTCACGACTGATCGGATCGAGGTTGTTCGTCGGCTCGTCGAGCAGCAGCACGTTGGCGCCGGAACACACCAGCGTCGCCAACGCGAGCCGGGTCTTCTCGCCACCGGAGAGCACACCCGCCGGCTTGCTCACGTCGTCTCCGGAAAAGAGAAACGCCCCGAGGATGCGCCGCAGGTCGCCGTCGGTCTGATCGGGCGCGGCCGATCGCATGTGCTCCAGCACCGTGCGCCCGACGTCGAGCGTCTCGTGCTCCTGCGCGTAGTAACCCAGCCGGAGCCCGTGCCCGGGAACCACCTCACCGGTGTCGGACGGGAGGATCCCCGCGAGCACGCGCAGCAGCGTCGTCTTGCCCGCGCCGTTCAGGCCGAGGATGGCGACCCGCGAGCCGCGGTCGACCGCGACATCGACGTCGCAGAAAATCTCCAGCGATCCGTACGACTTGCTGAGCCCCTGCGCGGTGAGCGGGGTCTTCCCGCACGGCGCCGGCGCCGGGAAGCGCACCTTGGCCACCTTGTCGCCGGCCCGCTGGTCCTCCAGACCGGACAGCAGCCGCTCGGCCCGCTTCGCCATGTTCTGCGCGGCGACCGCCTTCGTGGCCTTCGCGCGCATCTTGTCGGCCTGCGCCATGAGGGCGCCGGCCTTCTTCTCGGCGTTGGCCCGCTCGCGCTTGCGCCGCCGCTCGTCGGCCTCCCGCTGCTCCAGGTACTTGGCCCAACCGACGTTGTAGGCGTCGACCGTGGCCCGGTTGGCGTCGAGGTACCAGACCTTGTTGACGGTGGCCTCGAGCAGCCCGACGTCGTGGCTGATGACGATGAGGCCGCCCTTGTGGCCGCCGAGGAAACCGCGGAGCCAGCCGATGGAGTCGGCGTCGAGGTGGTTGGTGGGCTCGTCGAGCAGGAGCGTGCCGCCGCCGGTGGCCGCCGCGTCGGCGAACAGGATCCGGGCCAGCTCGATCCGGCGGCGCTGGCCGCCGGAGAGGGTGCCGATCTGCTGGGCGAGCACCCGGTCGGGCAGGCCGAGGTTGGCACAGATGCGGGCGGCCTCGGCCTCGGCGGCGTAGCCGCCCAGCGCGGCGAACCGCTCCTCGACCGCGCCGTACCGGCGCACCAGCCGCTCGTCACCACTGCTCTCGAGCTCGACCTCCAGCTTGGCCATCTCGGCCAGCAGGCTGTCGAGACCACGGGCGGAGAGCACCCGGTCGCGGGCGGTGACGTGCAGGTCGCCGGTGCGGGGGTCCTGGGGGAGGTACCCGACCGCGCCGCGCCGCTCGACCTGACCGGCGAACGGCTGGCCCTCACCGGCGAGGACCTTGAGCGTGGTGGTCTTGCCGGCGCCGTTGCGGCCGACGAGGCCGATGCGGTCGCCCGGCTGTACCCGGAGGTTGATGTCGGAGAGCAGGATCCGGGAACCGGCGCGCAGTTCCAGACCGGTGGCGGAGATCATCTAAGGGCTCGCTTCCGTATTTTCAAAGATGGCCGAGGACACGCAAAGGCACCGGCGACCCCTTCATTCAAGCTGGGGAGCCGGTGCGGCGGGCCATTCAGGCACAGCGTGCGAGCACGTGGACCATGGTACCCGGCATCCTGAGCCAGCCGCGATGTGATTACCCTCCAAGATCATCGGGTAACGAACGCGCGGGCAGGTTTCTCACGTCGACAGGCAGGTACCCCGGATGGAGCTCAACGAGAACGCCAACCTCGACACCGGCCAGGTGGAGGACCTGCGCGGATCCGGGGGCGGCGGCGGCCGGACCGGCGGCGGCGGGATCCCGATCCCGCTCCCCAGCGGCGGTGGCGGCTGGGTGGGCCTGATCGTCACCGCGGTCCTGGTGATCGGCGGTGCGATCTTCGGCGGCGTCAACGTGCTCGGCGGCGACGGTGGCGGCAACCAGCAGGGCGACAACACCAACCTCGAACAGAAGTGCGCCACCTCGAACCCCAACCGGTTCCAGGAGGTCGACTGCCGCAACCTGCTCTACGTGAACTCGGTTCAGGCGTACTGGCGGGTGGCCCTGCCGCAGGTCTTCGGCAAGCAGTACCAGCCCGCCGAGACCAACTTCTTCTCCAACCAGGTCAGCACCGGGTGCGGCGCGGCCGACTCGGGCGTCGGGCCGTTCTACTGCCCACCCGACCGCGAGGTGTACATCGACCTCACGTTCTACAACGAGTTGTCGCAGCGGTTCGGCGCCGAGGGCGAGTTCGCCGCCCCGTACGTGATCGCCCACGAGTACGGCCACCACGTGCAGAACCTGCTCGGGACGTCCGACGAGGTCAGCCGCCAGGAGCAGCGCGACCCGAACAACGCCAACAAGTACTCGGTGATGCTCGAACTGCAGGCCGACTGCTACGCCGGCGTCTGGGCGAAGTTCGCCACGACCACCACCGACGCGGGCGGCCAGGCGCTGTTCAAGAGCATCACGGAGGCCGACATCTCGCAGGCGGTGGAGACGGCGGAGGCGATCGGCGACGACGCCATCCAGAAGAAGGCCGGCGGCGGCGTCAACCCGGACAAGTTCACCCACGGCACCTCCGCCCAGCGCAAGCAGTGGTTCCTCACCGGCTACCAGGGCGGCGATCCGAAACGCTGCGACACATTCACCGCCGGCGTCTAGGCCCTAATCTGGCGGCATGGTGTCGTCCGACACTCCCTTGTCCCGCACCGTTCTCGACCGTCTGATGCTCGCCTACGGCGCCGCGGCCGATCCGGCCGACGCCGGCCCGATGCGCGCCTACATGCGCGACGCGTTCCCGTTCCTGGGTATCAAGACCCCGCGCCGCCGCCAGCTGGCCAGGCAGATCATGCGTGGCCTGCCCGCGCCCGACCAGCAGGACCTGCGCGCGGTGGCGCTGGCGTGCTGGGCCCAGCCGGCCCGCGAGTACCAGTACTTCGCGGTCGACTGGCTGGTGAAGCACGCCAACCGGCCGGAACCGGGATTCCTCGGCACGATCGAGACACTGGTGACCACCCGATCGTGGTGGGACACCGTCGATCCGCTCGCCACCCGCGTGGTCGGACCGATCGTCACCCGGCACCCCGGCGCGGTGTCCACAATGGACGACTGGGCCGCCGACGACAACCTGTGGCTGGCCCGCACCGCGGTGCTGCATCAGTTGCACTACAAGGAGAAGACCGACACCGACCGGCTGTTCGGATACTGCACCGCGCTCGCCGGTCACCCCGATTTCTTCATCCGGAAGGCGATCGGCTGGGCGCTCCGGCAGTACGCCCGCACCGATCCCGAGGCGGTCCGCGCGTTCGTCGACGCGACACCGACCCTGTCCCGGCTGTCGGTCCGGGAGGCGATGAAGCACCTGGCGGGTCCGCCGGCCGAGGGCTAGGGTCGACCAGGAAACAACACCCCGCGGGAGTCCGGTGCACCGGGCTGAGAGGGGGGCTGCGAGCCCCCGACCGCTGAACCTGATCCGGGTCATGCCGGCGCAGGAAGAGGAGCCCCGGATGCTCACGATAGGTCGCCTCCACCTCGTCACCGATGTCTCCCCGGGCCGCGACGTGCCGGCCACGGTCGCCGCCGCACTGGCCGGCGGGGTCGACACGGTGCAGGTCCGGGTCGGGTCGGAGATCAGCGACCGGGCCGCCTACGAGCTGGCCGGGGTCGTGCTCGGGCTGTGCCGCGCCGCCGGGGTCACGTGCCTGGTCAACGACCGGTTGCACGTCGCGCTCGCGGTGGGCGCCGACGGCGGGCACGTGGGCGACACCGACCTGCCGGTGGCGGCGGCGCGCGCGGTACTGGGTCCGCACGCCGTGCTCGGCGCGACCGCCCGCGATCCGGAGTCGGCCCGCCGCGCGGTCGCCGCCGGTGCGGACTATCTCGGCACCGGGCCGGCGTACGTGAGCACCACGAAGACCACGTTGCCGGCGCCGATCGGGCCGGCCGGCGTCGCGGCGGTCGCGGCCGCGGTGCCGGTCCCGGTGATCGCGATCGGCGGCGTCACCGAGGAGACGGCCGCCGCGTTGCGCGCCGCCGGCGCGCACGGCGTCGCGGTGGTCGCGGCGATCTGTTCGGCGCCGGATCCGCGTGACGCCGCGGCGCGCCTGAAAAGAGCGGTGACGCCGTGACCACCGTGGCTGTGATCGGTGGCGGGGTCATCGGGCTCGCCATCGCGTGGCGGTGCCTCGAACGCGGGCACGAGGTGAGCGTCCACGACCCGGACCCGGGCGGCGGAGCCACCGGGGTGGCGGCCGGGATGCTCGCCGCCACCGGTGAGGCCCGCTTCGGCGAGGAGCCGCTGCACCGCCTGCTGCTGGCCGCCGCACGCCGATGGCCGGAGTTCGCGGCGGCGCTCGCATCGGCGTCCAAGAAAGATCTTTCGTACCGGAGCGACGGCACGGTGCTGGTTGCCGGCACCGACGACGACCTCCGTGCGGTGACGCGGCTCGTGGACTTCCACCGGCGCTGCGGCCTGCCGGTGCAGCCGCTGACCGCGGCCGAGGTGCGCGAGCGCGAGCCGCTGCTGTCGCCGCGCGTGCGCGGTGGCGCGTTCCTGCCCGACGACGGCCAGGTCGATCCCCGCAGGGTGGCCCGGGCGCTGATGTCGTTGGTGCCGGTGTCCGACACCCCACCCGAAGACGCCGAGCTCACCGTGATCGCCGCGGGTCACGCCAGCGCCGGCCTCGTGCCGGGCCTGCCGGTGCGGCCGGTGAAGGGCCAGATCCTGCGCCTGCGCGGGATGGGGCTGACGCGCGTGATCCGCGGCCACGTCGCCAACCGGTCGGTGTACATCGTGCCGCGCGCCGACGGCGAGGTGGTCGTCGGCGCCACCGAGGAGGAGCGCGGCACCGACACGACGGTGACCGCCGGTGGCGTGCTCGACCTGTTGCGACCCGCCGTCGCGCTGGTGCCCGGGCTGGCCGAGTACGAACTGGTGGAGGCGACGGCCGGCCTCCGGCCGGGCACGCCCGACAACGCGCCGCTGATCGGGGTGGTGCGACCGGGCGTCGTGGTGGCCACCGGTCACTACCGCGACGGCGTGCTGCTGGCACCGGTCACCGCCGACGCGATCGTCGAACTCCTTGACACGGGCGAGCTTCCGGAGCTCGTCAAGCCCTTCCATCCCAACCGGTTTACGGATGTGCACCGATGAATGTGACTGTCAACGGAACCAACCGCGAGACGCCGGCAGGGTCCACAGTGGACGATGTCGTGCGCGAACTGTCGCCGACGAACGACCGCGGGCTGGCGGTGGCGGTGAACGGCGAGGTGGTGCCGCGCTACCGGTGGGGGGTCACCCCGTTGGGCGAGGGCGATTCGATCGAGATTCTCACGGCGGTGCAAGGTGGATGACCCGTTCCTGATCGGCGGCACCGAGCTGCCGTCGCGGTTGATTCTCGGCACCGGTGGCGCGTCGAGCCACACCACGCTCGCCGACGCGATCCGGGCGAGCGGCACCGCGCTCGTCACCGTTGCCCTGCGCCGGCTCGATCCGGCCGCCAAGGGTTCGGTGCTCGACGTCATCGAGACGTGCGGCGTGCGCATCCTGCCGAACACGGCCGGCTGCTACACGGCCACCGAGGCGGTCCGGCTGGCGCAGCTGGCCCGCGAGGCGTTCGACACCGACTGGGTGAAGCTCGAAGTCATCGGCGACGAGGGAACCCTGCTGCCGGATCCGGTGGAAACCCTTGCGGCGGCCCGCATTCTGGTCGACGACGGCTTCACCGTGTTGCCGTACACCAACGACGACCCGATCCTCGCCCGTCGCCTCGCCGACGCCGGCTGTGCCGCGGTGATGCCGTTGGGCGCGCCGATCGGGTCCGGGCTGGGCATCCGCAACCCGCACAACATCATGCTGATCCGGCAGGCGGTGAGCGTCCCGGTGATCCTCGACGCGGGCATCGGCACCGCGTCCGACGCCGCGCTGGCGATGGAACTCGGCTGCGACGGCGTGCTGCTCGCGACCGCGGTCACCCGGGCCGAGCACCCGGCGCGCATGGCGGCCGCGATGCGACTGGCCGTCGAGGCCGGCCGGCTCGCACACGGCGCCGGCCGGATCCCGCGCGTCGAGTACGCGACCGCGTCGAGCCCGCTCGACGGCCTGCCCGCATGGTGATCGTCTACACCGACCGGGCGCTCGCCGGGGAACGGCCGCTGGCCACCGTCGCGGCCGGGGCGGTCGCGGGCGGCGCGGCCCGCGTCGTCCTGCGGGAGAAGGACCTTCCGGTGGACGCGCGCGGCGCGCTCGCCTCGGCGCTGCGGCAGAGCATCGGCGACCGGCTGCTGGTGTCCGATGTGGACGGTGCCCACCGCGACGGGTCCGGACGCGTGGTCGGGCGGGCGTGCCACTCGGCGGCGGAGGTGGCTTCCGTCGCTGACCTCGAGTACGTGACCGTGTCGCCCGTGTACGCCTCGGCGTCGAAGCCGGGATACGGCCCGCCGCTGGGCCTGTCGACGCTGCGCGACTGGTGCTCGGGAGCTGCCGTGCCGGTGCTGGCGCTCGGCGGGGTCGACTCGCCGGAGCGGGCGGCCGCGTGCGTGCGGGCCGGCGCGGCGGGCGTCGCGGTGATGGGCGCGGTGATGACGGCCGCCGATCCGGCGGCCGTGGTGCGAGAACTGGTGGAGGCGGTATGCGCGAACCTGCGGTGGCCCTGACGATCGCCGGATCCGATTCCGGTGGCGGTGCCGGCATTCAGGCCGACCTGCGGGCGTTCACGATGCACGGCGTGTTCGGCACGAGCGTCGTCACGGCGCTCACGGCGCAGAACACGATGGGCGTGCACGGGGTCGAGGCGACGTCGACCGGGTTCGTCGCCGCCCAGTTGGACGCCGTGCTGAACGACCTTCCGGTGGCGGCGGTGAAGACCGGGATGCTGGCCCAACCGTCCACTGTGGAGCTTGTCGCTTCCTATGCGGCCCGCCTTCCCAACCTGGTGGTGGATCCCGTGCTGGTGGCCACCAGCGGCGACCCGCTCTTCACCGGCGACGTCGCGGCCGCCTACCGCGAGGCGCTGTTCCCGCACGCCACCGTGGTGACGCCCAACCTGCACGAGGCCGGCGTCCTGCTGGACCGCAAGGTGTCCACAGTGGACGAGATGCGCGCGGCGGCGGCGGATCTGGGCGCCCTCGGCGCGCGCTGCGTGGTGGTGAAGGGCGGCCACCTGCCGGGAACCGAAGCGGTCGACGTGGTCTGGCACGAGGGCACGCTGTCGACGCTGACGGCACCGTGGATCTACACGCCGAACACCCACGGCACCGGCTGCACGTTCGCCGCCGCGGTCGCCGCCCTGCTGGCCACCCGCTCCGACGTCGCCACGGCCCTGGCCGGCGCCAAGCGGTACGTCAGCGAGTCGTTGCGGCGGTCGGCACCGTGGCGCCTGGGTTCGGGCGCCGGCCCGGTCGGCTGGCCCGGCTGACCGTCAGGGGTGGCCCTCCGCCAGGTCGGGGGCGTCGGCGGGTTGCGGGACGCACAGCCAGAGCGCCTCGTGCCGGATCTGCACCGACAACTTCTCCGCCGGCTCGATGACGTCGCCGTCGAGTTGCCGGGGTTGCGGACGGTCGCTGATCACCTCGACGCGACGGGCCCGGTACACCTCCATCCGGGGGGTGCGGTCACGGCGCGCGAGCACCGCGAACGCCAGCACCGCCCAGTGGCGCAGCGTGCCCGGGGTGATCAGGGCGACGTCGAGCAGGCCGTCGTCGGGTTCGGCGTCGGTCAGCAGCCGGATGCCGCCCTGCAGCCGGCCGACGTTCGCGACCAGCACCGACCGGGCCCGCCGGTGCAGCGGCGGCCGGTCGTCGAGCCGGACCTCCACCCGCATCGACTTGGCGCGCAGGTTCTTCGCCGCCGAGACGGCGTACGCGGGCCAGCCGAGGATCCGCTTGAGCCGCTCCGGCGCCTCACCCACCATCGCCGCGTCGAAGCCCATCCCGGCCATGACGGCGAACGCCCGGTCGCCCACCACGCCGACGTCGATCTTGCGGCGGCCCATCCTGATCGCGACCTCGACACCGGCCGCCGGGTCGTCGGGCAGGCCGAGGTTCGCGGCGAGCAGGTTGCCGGTGCCGGCCGGCAGCACGGCCAGGGCCACCTCGGTGTCGACCAGCGCCGACAGGCACGCCATCACGGTGCCGTCGCCGCCGCAGGCGAACACCACCTCGGCGCCGTCGGCGACCGCCTGCTTCGTCTGGCCGAAGCCGCCGTCGTCGCGGGTGGTCTCGAACCACGCGGGCTCGGGCCAGCCGGCCTTGGCGAGGGTGGCGATGATGCGCCGTCGACGGTCGACCAGGTCGACGACCTTGGTGGGGTTGATCACCACGGCCGACCGGGGTTTGTCCGCTCTGGGCACGGCTAGCAGCATGCCACCGCTGTCGTCGACGGCTCAGCCCGCCCTGACAAGATCCGCACCGGTGGCGGCCGTCAGCAGGTCCACGGGCTCACCCACGCACAGCATGACCCCCGCCGCCCGGGCCCGTTCGTGGTCGGGTCCGTGGTCCTTCGGCACCAACCCGGGCACCTCCCGGATCAGGATCGCCAGCACGCGCCCCGGGTACGCCTCCGCGATCGCGAGGTACGCGGCGAGGTCGTGCTGGCCGCTGTCGCCGACCAGCACCACGTGCCGCCCCGGGAA
Organism: Virgisporangium aurantiacum; assembly: GCF_016863635.1. Classification (GTDB taxonomy): domain Bacteria; phylum Actinomycetota; class Actinomycetes; order Mycobacteriales; family Micromonosporaceae; genus Virgisporangium; species Virgisporangium aurantiacum. Next base: position 92,045 of record NZ_BOPG01000044.1, read on the forward strand.
GTCGTCGAGCACCCCGCTGATCGTCTCGACCTTGTACTCCAGTGCCGGCCGCACCAGCATCTGCTTGCTGCCGAAGCCCCAGTCGGTGAGCAGCATCGGGCCGGCCGGCACCTCGTGGTAGGCGAGCGTGTCGGCGAGTCGCTGGTAGAGATTCCACGGGCTGGTCGAGACGTAGAACACCGGTGCGTCCTTACCGGCCAGCGCGGCCAGTAAACCCGGCATTCCGTCGACGACCTCGCGGTCGGTCGGGTCGCCGATCAGCGTGCGGCCGACCATCTTCAGGCGCTCCTTCACGCCGGTGATCAGCACCGTGTCGTCGATGTCGCTCACCACGAGGGGACGCCCGTCAGCCGGCACCACGTACGCCGGCGCGACGGTGTCCGGCGCCCGACGCGCGGTCAACTTCACGCCGACCCGGCTCTCGGTGGGCGGGCTCACCCGCACCCGGGCCTCGATGTAGCCCTCGTCGTCGCTCACCGCGTGGGCGCTCGCGACGTCACTGATCGCCTCGACCGGCACCCCCGGCACCTCGGACGTCGTGAACCAGGCCACCGTCTCCATGAACGTCCGCCAGCCGCGCACCGGGCCGGCCAGCGCGACCACCGTCCGGCGCAGGACCCGGCCGCGCACCCGCGCCTCCGGCCCGCCGGGCGGCAACGCCACGTACCCCATGTAGGTGATCACGACGACCGGCTCGCCGGGCACCCACCGTCTCAACGTCGACCGGATCCACCGGCGTGCTGCCACGTCCCACCTCCGATACCGACCCTCAGTTTCCCGCCCGGCCGCCACCCCAAGCATGGACGGACCGGCATGTCGGCGCTCCGATCGCTCCATGATCCCTGAGACGCTCGACGATGAGTTGACAACATTCAACGTTAACCATAAGTTTTGAGCGTGCCCCGCCCCACCGCCGACGAGGACGTCTTCCGCGCCGTCGCCGACCCGACCCGTCGCGCCCTGATGGAGACCCTCGGCCGCGACGGCGAACAGACGGTGGGCGCTCTCGCCGAAGCGGTCGGGCAGTCGGTGCCCCTGGTGTCGCGTCACCTGGCCGTGCTGCGCGGCGCCGGCCTGGTCGACGAGCGCCGCGCCGGCCGGCACCGCATCTACCGGCTCAACCCCGCACCCCTGCAGGACCTCTTCGACTGGGCGGCGCTGTTCTCCGGCTTCTGGACCGAACGCGTCCTCAACCTGCGGGCCTACCTGGAGCGACAGAAGCATGAGACGTGACCTGACGGTCGAGACCGACCTGCCCTACCCCATCGCCGACGTCTGGGCAGCGCTGACCGACCCCGAAGCCCTGTCGGAGTGGGTGATGCCGGTCGAGGGCTTCGAACCGGTCCCCGGCCGGCGGTTCCGCTTCAAGGCCAAGCCGATGCCCGGCTGGGACGGCGTCATCAACTGCGAGGTGCTGGAGATCGATCCCCCGAAGCGGATGGTGATCCGCTGGCAGGGCAGCCGGATGCGATCACCGACGACGCTCACCTGGACGCTGGCCGAAACGGCCGGCGGCACGAGGTTCCGGATCGACCACCAGGGCTTCAGCGGCCCCGCTGCCGTGGTCTCCGCCCTGATGCACAAAGGCGGCTGGCGCAGAATGGCCGCCAACCGCCTCCCCGCCCGCCTCTCGGCCGGCACCACCTAGACGTTGAACCCCAGTGACCGAAGCTGGTCGCGGCCCTCGTCGGTGATCTTGTCGGGGCCCCACGGCGGCAGCCACACCCAGTTGATCCGGAAGTCGCTGACGAGCCCGCCGCCCGGGCCGCCGGTGAGGGCCTGGCGGGTCTGGTCCTCGATCACGTCGGTCAGCGGGCAGGCCGCCGAGGTCAGCGTCATGTCGATCGACGCGATGTTCTCGTCGTCGACGTGGACGCCGTAGATGAGGCCCAGGTCGACCACGTTGATCCCGAGTTCGGGGTCGACGACGTCGCGCATCGCCTCTTCGACGTCGTCGACGGATGCCTTCGTGGTCTCAGTCATGCTTCTGCCTTTCCGTCTGACGACGCCGATGCCCGGGCCACCGCGTCCTTGAACGCCATCCACGCCAGCAGCGCGCACTTGACCCGCGCCGGGTACTTCGCCACGCCGGCGAACGCGATGCCGTCACCGAGGATGTCCTCGTCGGGCTCGACCTCGCCGCGGCCGGTCATCACCTCGGTGAACGAGTCGCCGGTGGCCAGCGCCTCGGTGACCTTGCGGCCGCGCACCAGTTCGTACAGGACGCTCGCCGAGGCCTGGCTGATCGAGCAGCCCATGCCCTGGTAGGAGACATCGTCGACCACGCCGTCGCCCAGCTGGACGCGCAGCGTGATCTCGTCGCCGCACGTCGGGTTGACGTGGTGCGCCTCGGCATCGAACGGCTCCCGCAGGCCCTTGCCGTGCGGGTGCTTGTAGTGGTCCAGGATGATCTCCTGGTAGAGCTGGTCGATCCGCATCAGTCGAACACCTTCCGCACCGCGTACAACCCCCGCACCAGTGCGTCGATGTCTCCGGTGGTCGTGTACAGGTACGGCGAGACCCGTGTGGTGGCGGGAACCCCGTACCGGACGCACACCGGCCTGGCGCAGTGATGACCCACGCGTACCTCAACACCTTCGGCGTCGAGAATCTGCCCGACGTCGTGCGGGTGCACGCCGTCGACCACGAGCGAAATCGTAGCGGCCCGCTCGGTAAGGTCGGTAGGACCGATCACCCGCACATCGGGAACGGTGGCCAGAGCCTCCAGCGCGTAGCGCGTGATCAGCTTCTCGTGCTCGGCGATCGCGGCCATGCCGATGCCGGAGAGGTAGTCGACCGCCGCACCGAGGCCGACGACCTCGGCGATCGGCGGCGTGCCCGCCTCGAACCGGGCCGGCGGCGCCATGAAGGTCGAGCCGGCCAGCGTCACCGTCTCGATCATCGACCCGCCACCGAGGAACGGCGGCATCGCGTCGAGCAGCTCGAACCGGCCCCACAGCACGCCGGCGCCGGTTGGCCCGCACATCTTGTGGCTGGTGAAGGCCAGGAAGTCGGCGCCCAACGCGGCCACGTCGACGGGCGAGTGCGGCACCGACTGCGACCCGTCGACCAGCATCAGCGCGCCGACGGCGTGCGCCTTCGCCGCGAGCGCGGCCACCGGGTTGATCGTCCCGATGATGTTCGAGTAGTGGACGATCGACACGAGCTTGGTGCGCTCGGTGATCAGCTCGTCGAGGTTCGCCAGGTCGAGCCGGCCGTCGTCGGTGAGCCCGAACCAGCGCAGCGTCGCGCCGGTGCGCTCGCACAGCAGCTGCCACGGGACGATGTTCGAGTGGTGCTCCATCTCGGAGATCACGATCTCGTCGCCCGGGCCGAGGCGGAACCGCTCGTCCTTCGCCCGTTCCGAGAACGCGTGCGCCACGAGGTTGATCGCCTCGGTGGAGTTCTTGGTGAACACGATCTCGTCGGCCGACGCGGCACCGACGAACGCCGCCACCTTCGCCCGCGCGCCCTCGTACGCCTCGGTCGACTCGGTGCCCAGCGTGTGCACCGACCGGGCGACGTTGCCGTTGTGCCACTCGTAGTGCCGGCTGATGGTGTCGATCACCTGCCGCGGCTTCTGCGAGGTGTTGCCCGAGTCGAGGTACACCAACGGGTTGCCGTTGATCTCCCGCTTGAAGATCGGAAAGTCGGCGCGGATCGCCGCAACGTCGAGGGTCATGGCGCTACGCCTTCGCCGGGCCGGCACCCGCCAGGTAACGCTCGTACCCTTCGTCTTCCAGCTTGGTGGCCAGCTCGGAGCCGCCCTCCTCGACGATCTTCCCGCCGACGAACACGTGCACGAACTCGGGCTTCACGTACTGCAGGATCCGGGTGAAGTGGGTGATCAGCAGCAGGCCGGTGTCGCCGTTGTCGCGGACCCGGTTGATGCCCTTGCTGACCACGCGCAGCGCGTCGATGTCGAGGCCGGAGTCGGTCTCGTCGAGGATCGCGATCTTCGGCCGGAGCACTTCCAGCTGCACGATCTCGTGCCGCTTCTTCTCGCCGCCGGAGAAGCCCTCGTTGAGGTTGCGCTGGGCGAACGTCGGGTCCATCTGCAGGCGTTCCATCGCGCCGCGCAGCTCGCCGACCCAGGTGCGCAGCTTCGGCGCCTCGCCGTCGACGGCGGTCTTCGCGGTGCGCAGGAAGTTCGCCACGGACACGCCCGGCACCTCGACCGGGTGCTGCATGGCCAGGAACAGTCCGGCGCGGGCCCGCTCGTCGACGGTCATCGCGAGAACATCGGCGCCGTCGAGCGTGAGCGTTCCGCCGGTGACCTCGTAGCGCGGGTGACCGGCGATCGCGTACGCGAGCGTCGACTTGCCGGAGCCGTTCGGGCCCATGATGGCGTGCGTCTCGCCGGCGCGGATGGTGAGGTCGACGCCGGCCAGGATCGGCTTCAGGTCGCCCTCGGGCAGCTTCACCGAGACCTGCAGGTCGCGGATCTCAAGGACACTCACAGATTCACTCCGTTGCTGGGTTCCAAAGTCACGTAGACGTCGCCATCGCGGACCTCGACCGGAAACACCGGCACCGGCTCGGTGGCGGGCAGGCCGCTCGGGTGGCCGGTGCGCAGGTCGAACCGCGACCCGTGCAGCCAGCACTCCAGGGTGCAGCCGTCGATCTCGCCCTCGCTGAGGGCGATGTTGGCGTGCGAACACTCGTCGCGGATCGCGTAGAAGGTGTCGTCGTCGCCGTGCACGACGGCGAGTTCGAGCTCGCCGACCTTGACCGCGATCACCTCGCCCTTGGCGACGTCGCCCGTGCCGCAAACGCGTACCTGAACAGTCACTACGCACCCACCTCGTCGAGGCGGGCCTCGATGGTGGTGGCGAGCCGCTCGCGCAGGTCTTCGAGCGGCACCTTCGCCAGCAGCTCGTGGAAGAAGCCGCGCACGACCAGCTTCCGCGCCTCGTCGGACGGGATGCCCCGGGACATCAGGTAGAACAGCTGCTCGTCGTCGAACCGGCCGGTTGCGCTCGCGTGGCCGGCACCGGAGATCTCGCCGGTCTCGATCTCGAGGTTGGGCACGGAGTGGGCCACCGCGCCGTCGGTGAGCACCAGGTTCCGGTTGATCTCGTACGTGTCGGTGCCGGTGGCCTCGGCCCGGATCAGCACGTCGCCGACCCACACGGTGGTGGTCTTCGCGCCCTGCAGCGCGCCCCGGTAGTTGACGTTGCTGCGGCAGTCGGGGATCGCGTGGTCGATCAGCTGGCGGTGCTCCAGGTGCTGGCCGCCCGCGCCGAAGTAGAGACCGTAGATCTCGCAGTCGCCGCCCCGGCCGGCGTACTCGACGCTGGTGTACTGGCGCACCAGGTCGCCGCCCAGCGACACCTGGATGTGCTGCGCGCGGGCGTCGCGGCCGAGCCGGAACTTCACGTGCTGCGCCTGCACCGCGTCACGGGCCCAGTCGGCGACCGTCACCAGCGTGAGGTGCGCGCCGTCGCCGACGCTGACCTCGATGTTGTCGGCCAGCGTGACGCTGCCGGACTGGTCGAGCACCAGCGTCGCCTCGGCCAGCTGGCCGACCTCGATGAACGTGTGCGCGAACACCGTTTCCCGGACTTCGTGACCCACGACCCGGACGGTGGTCGGGCCGCCCGGCGTGGCGCGCCGCGCGACGGTGACGAGCAGCGCCTCGGTGGCACCGCCGTGCGCGAGCGCACTGATCCGGTCGAACGGGGTGAGCACGCTGCCGATCCGGGGATCGGACCGGTCGACGACGGACACGCCGACGCCGGCCGGCAGGTCGCCGTACTCGTAGCTGAGCTTGCCGGTGGGCTCCGCGACAACCGCCGTGGCCAGGCCGCGCAGGCGCTTGAGCGGCGTGAAGCGCCACTCCTCCTCGCGGCCGTTCAGCGCCGGGTAGTCGTTGACGTCGGTCGAGCGCAGCGCGTGGGCGCGGGTCTTCGGGGGCAGAACCGTCGTCATCAGCCGACAGACCCTTCCATCTGCATCTCGATCAGGCGGTTCAGCTCGAGCGCGTACTCCATCGGCAGTTCCTTGGCGATCGGCTCGATGAACCCGCGCACGATCATCGCCATCGCCTCGTCTTCGGTGAGGCCGCGGCTCATCAGGTAGAAGAGCTGGTCGTCACTGATCTTCGAGACGGTGGCCTCGTGGCCCATCGACACGTCGTCTTCGCGGATGTCGACGTACGGGTAGGTGTCGGAGCGCGAGATCGTGTCGATGAGCAGCGCGTCGCACTTCACCGTCGACTTCGAGTTCGTGGAGCCCTCGAGCACCTGCACCAGGCCGCGGTAGCTCGTGCGGCCACCGCCGCGCGCGATCGACTTGCTGATGATCGTGCTGGAGGTGTTCGGCGCGGCGTGCACCATCTTGGCGCCGGCGTCCTGGTGCTGACCCTCGCCGGCCATGGCGACACTGAGCACCTCGCCGTGGGCGTGCGCGCCGGTCATGTAGACGGCCGGGTACTTCATGGTGACCTTGGAACCGAGGTTGCCGTCGACCCACTCCATGGTGGCGCCCTCGTGGCACACCGCCCGCTTGGTGACCAGGTTGTACACGTTGGTCGACCAGTTCTGGATCGTGGTGTACCGGCAGCGGCCGCCCTTCTTCACCACGATCTCGACCACGGCCGAGTGCAGCGAGTCGGACGAGTAGATCGGCGCGGTGCAGCCCTCGACGTAGTGCACGTAGGCACCCTCGTCGACCAGGATCAGCGTGCGCTCGAACTGGCCCATGTTCTCGGTGTTGATCCGGAAGTACGCCTGCAGCGGGATGTCGACGTGCACGCCCTTCGGCACGTAGATGAAGCTGCCGCCGGACCACACCGCGGTGTTCAGCGCGGCGAACTTGTTGTCGCCGACCGGGATCACCGTGCCGAAGTACTCCTTGAACAGGTCCTCGTGCTCACGGAGCGCGGTGTCGGTGTCGAGGAACAGCACACCCTGCTGCTCCAGGTCTTCCCGGATCTGGTGGTAGACGACCTCGGACTCGTACTGCGCCGCGACGCCCGCGACCAGCCGCTGCTTCTCCGCCTCCGGGATGCCCAGCCGGTCGTAGGTGTTCTTGATGTCGTCGGGCAGGTCCTCCCAGGACGCCGCCTGCTTCTCCGTGGACCGCACGAAGTACTTGATGTTGTCGAAGTCGATCGTGGTGAGGTCGGCGCCCCACGCCGGCAGCGGCTTGCGTCCGAACAGGCGCAGCCCCTTCAGGCGCAGGTCGAGCATCCACTGCGGCTCGCTCTTCTTCGCCGAGATGTCGCGGACGACATCCTCGTTGAGGCCGCGTCGGGCGGCCGCGCCGGCCACGTCGGAGTCGGCCCAGCCGTACTCGTAGCGTCCGAGGCCCGCAAGCGGGTCGGTTATCGGCGTGATCTGCTCAGTCACGAGTGGTCCTCACGGTTCGGTTACTCAGATTCCGGCGCGGGATGTGCGTGGTGCACACACCGTCGCCGTTGGCGATCGTGGCGAGGCGTTGGACGTGCGTGCCGACCAGCCGCGAGATCACCCGCGTTTCGGCCTCGCACAACTGTGGGAACTCGGCGGCCACGTGGGCCACCGGGCAGTGGTGCTGGCACAGCTGGCCGCCGGTGGCGATCGTGGTTGCGCCGGCAGCGTACCCCTCGGCCGTGAGTGCCCTGGCCAGCGCCTCGGCCCGGGCGATCGGGTCGGCGCCGGCCTCGGCCATGGCCGTGCGGCACCGCTCCTCCAGGCCGGCGACCTGGTTCGCGGCGAACGCCGCGACGGCCTCCGGGCCACTGCGGCTGGCGATCCAGCGCAGGGCAGCGGACGCGAGATCGTCGTACGTGTGCGGCAGGCCCTCGCGGCCCGCGTCGGTGAGCGCGAAGACCTTCGCCGGCCGGCCCCGGCCGCGGGGCGCGGTGGTGGCCTGCTCGCGGGTGAGAACCAGGCCGTCGGCGAGCATGGCGTCGAGGTGACGGCGGATGCCCGCCGCGCTCAGCCCCAACGCACAGCCCAGCTCGGTGGCCGTGGCGGCACCCCGTTCGAGCAGAAGCTCGGTGAGACGATCACGGGTGCGCCGGTCGGCACCACCCGCGGCGCCCACTCCGGCGACGGGTGGCGCCTGCCCAGGAAGCAGCACCACGTTTTTCACAACACGAACGTTACGTAATTCGCGGGAGATCGGCAAATCCGTCTCGGGCGACGGGAAGTGATCCACGCAACAGACGTACGATCAGGCATCGTGATGCCACTGCGCTTCATCGTTCTGCGGGCGCGGGTGTTGCTTGCCTCGCCATCGGCGCTGCGTCGCCTCGCGCTCGCCTCGATCATCGCGAACGTCGGAATCGTGATCACCGGCGGGGCGGTCCGGCTCACCGGATCCGGTCTCGGCTGCCCCACCTGGCCCCGCTGCACCGACGACTCGTACGTCGCAACCGCCGAAATGGGCATCAACGGCGCGATCGAGTTCGGCAACCGGCTGCTCACGTACGTCGTCGGGCTGATCGCGCTGCTCGTGGTGGTCTCGGCGCTGCTGCAGCTGCCGCGCAGCCGCCGCACGGTCGTCCTCGCCGCCGCCGTGCTCGCGCAGATCCCGGCGCAGGCCGTGGTCGGCGGTGTGACCGTGCTCACCGACCTCAACCCGTGGGTGGTCGGCTGCCACTTCCTGGTGTCCATGGTCATCATCGGGTTCACCTACGCGCTGTGGCGGTCGGCGATCGACGACGCCGCCCGGGTCGACGCCCCGCACGAGCGGCCCACCTGGAGCGCCCCGCGCCCGCTGCGGTGGTTCGGCCTGTCGATCGTGGCGGTCACCGCCGCGGTGCTGTTCGTCGGCGTGGTGGTCACCGGCAGCGGCCCGCACGCCGGCGACGCCGACGCAAGGCGCAACAACCTCGACCCCCAGGCGGTGACCCAGTTGCACGCCGACGGCGTGTTCGTGCTCGTCGGGCTCACGGTCGGGATGCTGTTCGCGGTGTGGGCGGTCGACGCGACGCGGGTGGTGCGGCGGGCCGCCGTGCTGCTGCTCGTGGTCGAGTTGGCGCAGGGCCTGGTCGGGCTGGTGCAGTACCTCACCGACCTGCCCCGGCTGCTGGTCGGGGCCCACATGGCCGGGTCGTGTGCGGTGCTGCTGGCCGCGCTCGCGGTCCACTCGAACCTGCGCCGGGCGTACCGGGCCCCGCTCACGCGCGTCCGCGCGGATCTGCCCGAAGCGTTGACGCGGCCGCAACCGGCGGGCCCGAACGGTGGAGCGCCGGCCAACGGCGAGGCCGCGCTGCGACTCGGAGGCAGGACATGAGGGAGATCGTCGTCTTCAGCGGCAGCGCACACCCGGCGCTGGCCGACGAGATCTGCGCGCACCTCGGGCAGCCGCGGCAGCCCGTGACGATCAAGCGCTTCGCGAACGACTGCCTCGAGGTGCAACTGCAGGCCAACTGCCGCGACCGCGACGTATATATCGTGCAGCCGCTGGTGGCGCCGGTGCAGGAGCACCTGGTGGAGCTGCTGCTGATGCTCGACGCGGCGCGGGGCGCCTCGGCCGCCCGGATCACCGTGGTGATGCCGCACTTCGCGTACGCGCGCTCGGACAAGAAGGCCGCGCCGCGCATCTCGATCGGCGCCCGCCTGGTGGCCGACCTGCTGGTGACCGCCGGCGCCTCCCGCGTCCTCACGGTGACGCTGCACGCGCCCCAGGTGCACGGGTTCTTCAGCGTGCCCGTCGACCACCTGCACGCGCTGCGCGAACTGGCCGGGCACTTCCGGCGCTACGACCTGAGCGAGGCCGTGGTGGTCTCGCCCGACCTGGGCAACGCGAAGTCGGCGGCGGCGTTCGCGCGCATGCTCGGCGTGCCGGTCGCGGCCGGTGCGAAGGAACGCATCAACGACGACAAGGTCCGCATCACGGCGGTGATCGGCGAGGTCGACGACCGCGACGTGATCGTGCTCGACGACGAGATCGCCAAGGGCACCACGATGCTGGAACTGCTCGACCGGTTGCGGGAGCGCAAGGTCCGGTCGATCCGGGTGGCGTGCACCCACGGCCTGTTCGCGGCGGGTTCGCTGGAGAAGCTGGCCGCGCAGGAGGACGTCCTGGAGATCGTCGCCACGAACACGGTGCCGGTCGCAAACCGCTCGCCGAAGCTCCAGGTCCTGTCGGTGGCGCCGGCGCTGGCCGAGGCGATCCGCCGGATCCACAACGGCGAGTCGGTCAGCGCGCTGTTCGACTGACCGCGGCGGCCACCGCCGCAGCCACCGCCGCCGCCAGGCGTTCCGGTGCGCCTTCGGACATGCCGAGGAACAGCGAAGGCTCGGCCAGCTCCAGCTCCAGGAGAACCGGTGCGCCGGCCGCGTCCGGGATGAGGTCGACCCGGGCGTACAGGAGGTCGGCGCGGTCGAAGGGCACGGCGTCGAGCACCCGCTCGGCCACCGCCCGTTCGGCCGCTGAGGGCTCGCGCGGCGCGATCTCCTCCTCGCGGTACAGGCCCGCCACCCCGACGTCGGGACCGGTGAGGAGGGCGCCCTTGCGGATCGCGTGCGAGTACCGGCCGCCCAGGAAGACCAGCGCGGTCTCGCCGGCGGTGTCGACGGCGGACAGGTACGGCTGGATCATCACCGGCCGGCCGGCGTCGGCCAGGCGCCGCACGTGGGCCGCCGCCAGGTCCCGCTCCGCCGGGCCGTAGCGGCCGCTGTCGATCCCGCCGCAGCTGATGGTCGGCTTGACCACGACCATGCCGTCGGCCGGCGGGGTCCAGGAGCCGCCGGGCTCGACCCACTCGGTCGGCACGGTCGGTACGCCGGCGTCGACCAGCTCGCGCAGGTAGCGCTTGTCGGTGTTCCAGGCCAGCACCGGCGCCGGGTTGGCCAGTCGGGGAACGGCACCGGCCCAGGCGAGGAACCGATCGCGGCTCAGGTGGTAGTCCCACGTCGAGCGGACCAGGGCCAGGTCGTAGCCCGCCCAGTCGACGGCGGGGTCGTCCCACACCACCGGCTCGGCCGCCAGGCCGTGCTCCTTGAGCGGGGCGACGGCCAGCTCGTCGTCCGGGTCGAGGCCGTTCATGGGGGCACACGTGACGAGCGCGACCCGGGACGTACCCCGGGTCGCGCTGACGGTGGTGTTGGACTGTGGAACGGGTCTACCTCGCGTAGGCACGGCGGGCCATGGACCGCCAGAGGTCGTTGCTGGGGCGCATGTTGTCCATGAGCTCGCGCTCCCACTCATTCTCGACGACGACGCCAGCCCTGGCGCACGCCTCCCGAGCGACATCGGTGGCCGGAGCGAACTGATCGCCCCAGGCGCCATCGCCCCCCACGAGCACGATCCGACAACCGCGACGCCCGACATATTCGATGACTGCCTTCGCTCCACCGTGGTCGCCGGCGAACGACCGGAGCCCGGCAATGAGGCCACCGTCAACCGGCGCCTCAAGCGTCATCGTCGTATGGGAACCATCTGCCATGACGGCCACGATAAGCACATCGCGCCGCTCTGCGCCGGGTTTCGAAAGAGGTTTGTGACGCTGCACACTTGTCGATCACGTCGATTGGTGTCTGATTTGCCCCGATTCATCGAAACAAATGCCTGCTTAGACGCCTAGCGACTTCCACCCCTCGAAAGGGGCTCACATACACACCGTAATGGGCCGCGAAAGACGGCGCGTCTGGGGCATTCCGGACAGTGTCGGAGGCCCGACAGAACTGCTCAGGCGAGCAGCGCGTCGACGGCCACCGCGACGAAGAGCAGGGTCAGGTACGTGATCGACCAGTGGAAGAGGCGCATCGGACGGGTCGGTTCGCCCCGGAACGCCCGTCCAGCCAATCGATGAGCCTCGATCACGAAGAGTGCACCCACGACGATGGCCGTCAATCCGTAGATCGGGCTCATGCCGAGCGGCCACATCAGCAGCGACGCGATCACCGTGAGCCAGGTGTAGACGATGACCTCGATGCCGACCCGGCGCATGCTCGCCACCACCGGCAGCATCGGGATGCCGGCCCGGGCGTAGTCGTCCTTGAACTTGATGGCCAGCGCGTAGAAGTGCGGCGGCTGCCAGAGGAAGACCACCGCGAACAGCGCCCACGCCCGCACGTCGAGGCCGCCGGTGACCGCGGCCCAGCCGATGAGCACCGGTGCCGCCCCGCAGGCGCCGCCCCACACCGTGTTGGCCGGCGTGGTGCGCTTGAGCCACATCGTGTAGACGAGGTCGTAGTAGGCGATGGCGCCGACCGTCAGCGCGGTGGCCAGCGGATTGGTGAACGCCGCCATGAGAGCGGTGGACACGAGCCCGAGCACCAGACCGAACACCAGCGCGTTGCGCGGCGAGACGGTGTGGGTGACGAGCGGCCGGCGGGCCGTGCGCTTCATCAGGGGATCGATGTCGCGGTCGATGTAGCAGTTGAGCGCGTTGGCCGCACCGGCCGCGAGCGCGCCGCCCACCAGGACCACCACGAGCGTGGTGACCGGTGGCAGCCCACCCGCGGCGAGGAACATCGTCGGCAGCGTGGTGACCAGGAGCAGTTCGACGATGCGCGGCTTGGTGAGCGTCAGATATGCCTTTGCGACCGCGCCGTAGCGCGGTCGTGCCGCCGCGCGGGCACGCTTCCGGGCCTCGGCCAGTGCGCCGGGCGAAACGGGACGCAAGGGAAGGTCAGCAGCGGTGAGGACGGCGTTGCGAGACCGGCCGGACTGCTCGGTAACCGCCGTCACACACCCACCCCGAAATCGCTTGGTTTGCCGACCTTCGCGTTACGCGGCGGCCCTTGCGCATCCTAGAACAGCGCAAACGCGCCCCGGGGCGCGGCCCGCAAGATCCGTGCGGACCCGGAACCCCGCCGGCGTCCGTATGAAGAACGTCGGGCTAAAAACCGACTAAGTGAGCCTCGTTCACCGCCCCGGCCGGTGTTCAATAAGCCCAATGCCCGGCATGCGGGCAATGGGCAATCCGAAGGGTTCTCGGCCCAGGTGGTGGGTAGGGTCACGAGTGAGACATCAAATCGTTATTGAGGAGCAGCGAGCGCCGTGTCCACTGAAGCAAGTGTGTCCGCCGACCTGCCCGGATCCGGCGAGCTGACCTGGTCGGACCTCGACCGTCGCGCGACCGACACGGTCCGGGTCCTCGCGATGGACGCCGTGGAGAAGTCCGGCAACGGCCACCCCGGTACCGCGATGAGCCTGGCGCCGGCCGCGTACCTGTTGTTCAACCGGGTCCTACGGCACGACCCCACCGACCCCACGTGGCTCGGGCGCGACCGGTTCGTCCTGTCGGCCGGGCATTCCAGCCTGACCCTGTACATCCAGCTCTACCTCTCGGGCTACGGCCTGGCGCTCGACGACCTGAAGTCGCTGCGGCAGTGGGGCTCGCTGACCCCCGGCCACCCGGAGTACGGGCACACGGTCGGCGTCGAGACCACTACCGGCCCGCTCGGCCAGGGTCTCGGCAACGCGGTCGGCATGGCGATGGCCGCCCGCCGCGAGCGCGGCCTCTACGACCCCGACGCCGCGGCCGGCGAGAGCCCGTTCGACCACTTCGTCTACGCGATCTGCTCCGACGGCGACATCGAAGAGGGCATCAGCCACGAGGTGAGCGCGCTCGCCGGTCACCAGCAGCTGGGCAACCTCGTCTTCGTCTGGGACGACAACGAGATCTCGATCGAAGACGACACCCGCATCGCGAAGAGCGAAGACGTCGCCGCCCGGTACGAGGCGTACGGCTGGCACGTGCAGACCGTCGACTGGCGGGGCGCCGACGGCTACGCCGAAGACGTCCCGGCGCTGTACGCCGCGTTCCAGGCCGCGAAGGCCGAGACGTCGAAGCCGTCGTTCATCCGGCTGCGCACGGTGATCGGCTGGCCGGCGCCGAACAAGCAGAACACCGGCAAGATCCACGGCTCGGCGCTCGGCAAGGACGAGGTCGCCGCCACCAAGAAGGTGCTCGGCTTCGACCCCGAGAAGTCGTTCGAGGTCGCCGGCGACGTGCTCGACCACGCGCGCGAGGTGATCGAGCGCGGCCGGGCCCTGCACGCCGAGTGGAACAAGGGCTACGAGTCCTGGCGGGCCGCGAACGCCGAGCGCGCCGCGCTGCTCGACCGGCTCAGCACCCGCGCCCTGCCCGAGGGCTGGGTCGGCGCGCTGCCGGAGTTCAAGGCCGACGCCAAGGGCATCGCCACCCGGGCCGCGTCCGGCAAGGTGCTGGGCGCGCTCGCGCCGGTGCTGCCGGAGCTGTGGGGCGGCTCGGCTGACCTGGCCGAGAGCAACAACACCACGATGGAGGGCGAGCCGTCGTTCATCCCGTCGGAGTTCGCCACCAAGGCGTTCCCGGGTCACGAGTTCGGCCGCACGCTGCACTTCGGCATCCGCGAGCACGGGATGGGCGCCATCCTCAACGGCATCGTGCTGCACGGCGGCACCCGGCCGTACGGCGGCACGTTCCTGGTCTTCAGCGACTACATGCGGCCGGCGGTGCGGCTGGCCGCGCTGATGAAGATCCCGGTCATCTACGTGTGGACGCACGACTCCATCGGCCTCGGTGAAGACGGCCCCACCCACCAGCCGGTCGAGCACCTCACCGCGCTGCGGGCGATTCCGGGGCTCGACGTGGTGCGTCCGGGCGACGCCAACGAAACGGCGCAGGCCTGGAAGAACGCGCTGGAGCACACCGACCGGCCGACCGCGCTGGTGCTCACCCGGCAGAACCTGCCGATCGTCGACCGGGGCGAGTTCGCGTCGGCCGACGAGGTCGCCAAGGGTGGCTACGTCCTCAGGGACGCGTCCAACGGCCAGCCCCAGGTGATCCTCATCGCCACCGGGTCGGAGGTGCCGCTCGCCGTGGCCGCGCAGGAGCGGCTGGAGGCCGACGGCACGCCCACGCGCGTCGTCTCGATGCCGTGCCAGGAGTGGTTCCGCGAGCAGGACGCGGCCTACCAGGCCCGGGTGCTGCCGCCCGACGTGCTGGCCCGGGTCAGCGTCGAGGCCGGCATCGCGATGTCGTGGCGCGACCTCGTCGGCCCCTACGGCGAGTGCGTGAGCCTGGAGCACTACGGCGCCAGCGCTCCCTACCAGGTCCTGTTCGAGCAGTTCGGCTTCACCCCCGACCGGGTGGTCGCGTCGGCGCGGGCGTCGTTGTCGCGCGCCGGCGTCATCAAGGGCTCCACCACGGGCAACTGAAGGAGAGATCTCACAATGACGGACAGACTGGCTCAACTGAGCGCCGCCGGCGTCGCGGTATGGCTCGACGATCTCTCCCGGCTGCGGCTCGAGAGCGGCACCCTCGACGCGCTGCGGCGCGAGAACCACGTCGTCGGCGTCACCACGAACCCGACGATCTTCGCCAAGGCGCTCTCGTCCGCCGACGACTACGCGTGGCAGATCAAGGATCTTGCCGCGCGCGGGGTCACGGTCGACGAGGCCACCCGCATGCTCACCACGTACGACGTGCGCTGGGCGTGCGACGTGATGAAGCCCGCCTACGACGCGTCCAACGGCGCCGACGGGCGGGTGTCGATCGAGGTCGACCCGCGGCTGGCCCACGACACCGAGAAGACCATCGCCGAGGCGAAGGCGCTGTGGTGGCTGGTCGACCGGCCCAACCTGTTCATCAAGATCCCGGCCACCCGGGCGGGCATCCCGGCGATCACCGCCGTGCTCGCCGAGGGCATCTCGGTGAACGTCACGCTGATCTTCAGCCTGGAGCGCTACGGCGAGGTGATCGACGCGTTCCACGCCGGCATCGAGCAGGCCAAGACGAACGGCAAGGACCTCTCCGACCTGCAGTCGGTGGCGTCGTTCTTCGTGTCCCGGTTCGACACCGAGATCGACAAGCGGCTCGGCAAGATCGGCACCCCGGAGGCGCAGGCCCTGTTCGGCAAGGGCGCGATCGCCAACGCGCGCCTGGCCTACAAGCTGTACGAGGAGAAGTTCGCCACCGACCGGTGGAAGGCGCTCGCGGGCGCCAACCCGCAGCGGCCGCTGTGGGCGTCCACGTCGACCAAGAACCCCGAGTACCGCGACGTCATCTACGTCGAGGAGCTGATCGCGCCCGGCACCGTCAACACGATGCCCGAGCCGGTGATCCACGCGTTCGCCGACCACGGCGAGACCAAGGACTCGATCCGCCCGTTCTACGGGCAGGCCGAGCGCGAGATGCGCCAGCTCGCCGAGGTGGGCATCGACCTCGCCGACGTGTTCGACACGCTGGAGCGCGAGGGCGTCGAGAAGTTCGAGGCGTCCTGGAACGAGCTGCTCGACGGAGTCCAGAAGTCGCTCGACGCGGGGCGCAAGGGTGCCGACAAGCCCAACAAGGCGGCCGCGAAGTGAATCAGCTCGACATCGAGGGCGCCGCGGGGCTCTCCGTCCGTGGCGCCCGGCAGGTCCCGGGCGCCACCCAGGCGTACGACAAACTCGTGTCCGACGGCGTGGCGGCGAAGCTGCTCGACAAGGACCCGACGCTGTGGGGTCCGGCCGCCGAGGCGGAGTCGAAGATCCGGCTCGGCTGGGTCGACACCCACCGCCGCAGCCGCGAGCTGGTCCCCCGGCTCGCCGAGCTGCGCAAGGAGCTCACCGCGCGCGGGCTCGACCACGTCGTGCTCGCCGGCATGGGCGGCTCGTCACTGGCGCCCGAGGTGATCACCGCGACGCTCGGTGTCGCGCTGACGATCCTCGACACCACCGACCCGCACCAGATCCGGCGGGCGCTGGGCGACCGGCTCTCCCGCACGGTGGTGGTGGTCGCCAGCAAGTCCGGCTCGACGGTCGAGACCGACAGCCACCGCCGGGCCTACCTGACGGCCTTCGAGGACGCCGGGCTGGACAACATCGGTGGGCGATTTGTGGTCATCACCGACCCGGGATCACCTTTCGAGGGCACCGCCCGCGAGATGGGCGCGCACGTGGTGCTCGCCGACCCCGAGGTGGGCGGCCGGTACAGCGCGCTCACGGCGTTCGGGCTGGTGCCCAGCGCGCTGGCCGGCGTCAACATCGCCGAACTGCTCGACCAGGCGGAGGAGTTCTACGCCTCCCTCGGCGGCGACACCGGCAACCCGGCGCTCGCGCTGGGTGCGGCGCTCGGCGCCGCGGCGCTGTCGGGCCGCGACAAGGTCGCGCTGATCTCCGACGGCACCGGCATCACCGGCCTCGGCGACTGGGCCGAGCAGCTGATCGCCGAGTCCACCGGCAAGGACGGCCGCGGCATCCTGCCGGTCGTCGTCGAGACGCCCACCAGCCCCGGTGCCATCGGCTCCGACGTACTCACCGTCACCTACGGCGGTTCGCTCGGGCCCGACGCGGTGCCCGGTGGCGGGGTCACCCCGCACCTGGCCGTCAACGGCCCGCTCGGCGCACAGTTCCTGGCCTGGGAGTTCGCCACCGCGATCGCCGGCCGCGTGATCGGGATCAACCCGTTCGACCAGCCGAACGTCGCGGAGAGCAAGGAGAACACCAACCGCATCCTCGAGAACGGGCTGCCGTCGTCGCAGCCGTCCTTCACCGAGGGTGCCATCGAGGTGTACACGTCCGGCAGCGCGACCACGGTGTTCGACGCGGTCCACGAGCTGGTGACGGCCGCCGAGCCCGGCGGGTACGTGGCGGTCATGGCCTACCTCGACCGGATCGGTGACGCGGCGGCGGCCGACGTCCGCCCGGCGATCGCGGCGCAGACCGGCCGGTCGGTGACGTTCGGCTGGGGGCCGCGGTTCCTGCACTCGACCGGCCAGTACCACAAGGGCGGTCCGCAGGAGGGCGCGTTCCTGCAGATCACCGGCGTCGTCACCGACGACCTGCCGGTGCCGGGCCGGCCGTTCACGTTCGGCGAGCTGATCGCCGCGCAGGCCGGCGGCGACCGGCAGGCACTCAGCGGCCGGCACCGTCCGCTGCTGCACCTGCACCTCACCGACCGGTCGGCCGGTATCGCCCAGCTGGTCAAGGCCCTCCAAAAAGGCTAAGGAAGATGAAAATCTCCACGAACCCGCTCCGGGACCCGCAGGACCGTCGGCTCCCGCGGATCCCGGAGCCGTGCGCCCTGGTGATCTTCGGCGTCACCGGCGACCTGGCCCGCAAGAAGCTGATCCCGGCGGTCTACGACCTGGCCAACCGGGGCCTGCTGCCGCCGGGCTTCGTCGTGCTGGGCTTCGCGCGGCGCGACTGGGGCGACGGCGACTTCGAGACGATCGCGAAAGCGGCCGCGCAGAAGCACGCCCGCACCCCGTGGAGCGAGGACGTCTGGTCCCGGGTGCACGGCAACATCATGTTCGTGCCCGGGTCGTTCGAAGACGACACCGCGTTCGACCAGCTCGCCCAGACGCTCGACGACCTGCACAAGACGCACGGCATCCCGGGCAACGCGGCGTTCTACCTGTCGATCCCGCCGTCGGCGTTCCCGATCGTGCTCAAGCAGCTCGGGCGCACCGGCATGGCCGACAACAAGCGCAGCGGCGGCTGGCGCCGGGTCATCGTGGAGAAGCCGTTCGGCAACGACCAGGAGTCGGCCAAGCAGCTCGACGCGCTTGTCGACGACGTGTTCACGCCGCGCGACGTGTTCCGCATCGACCACTACCTGGGCAAGGAGACGGTTCAGAACATCCTCGCCCTCCGGTTCGCGAACACGCTGTTCGAGCCGGTGTGGAACTCGCACCACGTCGACTCGGTGCAGATCACGATGGCCGAGGACGTCGGCATCGGCACGCGGGCCGCGTTCTACGACTCGGTCGGCACCGCCCGCGACGTGGTGCAGAACCACCTCATGCAGCTGCTCGCGCTGATCGCGATGGAGGAGCCGACCAGCTTCTCCCCCAACCAGATCCGCGCCGAGAAGCTCAAGGTGCTGCGGGCGATCGCGCCGCCCACCGACGTCGCCGCCGACTCGGTGCGCGGGCAGTACCTGCCCGGCTGGGTCGCCGGCGAGCGGGTCAAGGGCTACCTCGAGGAAGACAACATCCCGGCGGGCTCGACCACCGAGACGTACGTGGCCATCAAGCTCGGCATCCAGAACCGCCGCTGGGCCGGCGTGCCGTTCTACGTGCGGGCCGGCAAGCGGCTGCCGCGCCGGGTCACCGAGATCGCGATGCTGTTCAAGAAGGCGCCGCACCTGCCGTTCGACGCCGACGACGTCGAGATGCTCGGCAACAACCAACTGGTCATCCGGGTGCAGCCCGACGAGGGCGTCGTGCTCAAGTTCGGCTCGAAGGTGCCCGGCACCGCGATGGAGCTCCGCGACATCGCGATGGACTTCTCCTACGGCGAGGCGTTCACCGACTCCAGCCCCGAGGCCTACGAACGGCTCGTGCTCGACGTCCTCATCGGCGACAAGACGCTGTTCCCGGACGCCGCCGAGGTCGAGGCCAGCTGGGCCGTGATCGATCCGCTGGAGGAGGCGTGGGCCGGCACGACACCGGCCACCTACCGGTCCGGGGAGTGGGGGCCACGCGCGGCTGACGAGATGCTCGGCCGCGACGGCCGCGCTTGGAGGCGGGCATAGTGATTTCTCTCTGGGATACCGACGGCGAGTCCGTCACGCACGCGCTCGCGTCGGAGCGTCGCTCCGCCGGCGGCGTCGCGAGCGGGCTCGCGCTGAGCCTCGTCGTGGTCGTCGATGAAAAAAGAATCCGGGACGCCGAGGCAGCGGCCACGATTGCCGCGGCCGCGCACCCGTGCCGGATCATCATCGTCGCCCGGTACGACGTGAAGACCGAGCAGTCGCGGCTCGACGCCGAGATCGTGGTCGGCGGGCGGCTCGGCCCGTGCGAGGCGGTCGTGATGCGCATGCGCGGGCGGCTCGCCCTGCACGCCGAGTCGGTGGTCATGCCGCTGCTGGCGCCCGACGTGCCGGTGGTCACCTGGTGGCACATGGTGCCGCCCGACCGGATCGCGCACGACCCGCTGGGCGTGGTGGCCGACCGCCGGATCACCGACGCCGGCCAGTCCCCCGACCCGGTGGCCGCGCTGCGCACCCGGGCCGACGACTACGCCCCCGGCGACACCGACCTGGCCTGGACGCGTACCACGCCGTGGCGCACGCTGATCGCCGGCGCGTTCGACGCGTTCCAGGGCCCGATCGAGGCCGTCTGCGTGCGGGCGCCGGAGAACGACCCGAGCGGGGTTCTGCTCGCCGGCTGGATGAAGGCCCGGCTCGGCGTCACGCCGACGCTGGAGTCGGCGTCGACGCTCTCCGGTGTGCGGGTGACGCTCGGCGGCGGCGTCGACGTCGAACTGGAGGCCCAGCGCGACAACACCGCCATCCTGCGGCGGCCCGGCCTGCCCGACCGCATCCTGCCGCTGTCCGGCCGGGCGCTCGGCGACGAACTCGCCGAGGAGTTGCGGCGGCTCGACCCCGACCAGCCGTACGCGGCGGCGCTGAGCGCGGCCACCGGCGCCACCGGGCTCGACCAGCGGACGCCGGTGCGGGTGCACGTCTGGCACGACCCGGCGCTGGCCGAGCGTCCCGAAGCCGTTTACGCCCAGTAGGGTTCGCGCGTGACCTCTGAAACCTCGGTCGTCGTCCACTCCGACCCGGACGTTCTCGCGCACGCCGCCGCCGCCCGGCTCGCGATCCGGCTGCTCGACGCCCAGGCCGTACGCGGCACCGCGTCGGTGGTGCTGACCGGCGGCACCATCGCCGCGAAGCTGTACCGCGCGCTGGCCGAGGCGCCCGTCCGCGACGCCGTGGACTGGTCACACGTCCACTTCTGGTGGGGCGACGAGCGGTTCGTGGCCGCCGACAGCCCCGACCGCAACGAGAAGCAGGCCCGCGAGGCCCTGCTCGACCACATCCCGGTCGACCCCGCGCTGGTGCACCCCATGCCGGCGTCCGACGGCCCCGACGGCGACGACCCGGAGGCCGCGGCCGCGCGGTACGCCGAGGAGCTGGCGGCGGCGGCGAAGCCGGGCACGGCGCGGCTGCCCCACTTCGACGTGGTACTGCTGGGCGTCGGCGAGGACGGGCATGTCGCGTCGGTGTTCCCCGAACACCCGGCGGCCTACGAGACCCGCCCGGTGTCGGCGGTGCGGGGCAGCCCCAAGCCGCCCCCGATGCGAACCACGCTCACCCTGCCCGCGATCAACACCGCCGAGGAGGTCTGGCTGATCGCGGCCGGCTCCGGCAAGACCGACGCGGTGGGGCTGGCGCTGAGCGGCGCCGGGCCGGTGCAGATCCCGGCGGCCGGCGTCCACGGCCTGGAGCGCACGTTCTGGCTCCTCGACCGAGCCGCGGCGGCGAAAGTCGCCCCGAAGTTCCGAAGCCTCCGCCGCTAGCGGTTCGACGCCTGCAAGATCGCTGTCCGAGGCGGCTTCCTCCCTCGGACAGCGATCTTGGGCGGGAAGGCATGGTCAGCAGCGCGAATGCGTCCGAGCCTCCCACGAATCGTCACAAATCGCGCGGGCGCACCATGCCTCGCCCGGGCTCATGGCGCCCGGGGCTCTCGACGAGGGTCAGCGGCGGCGTTGCCGCAGCGCGGCCAGGGCCTCAGCCAGGATCGCCGCGCCGTCTTCGTCGGAGCGGCGCTCCTTCACGTACGCGAGGTGACTCTTGTACGGCTCGGCCCGGTGCGCGGGCGGCGGGTTGTGCTCGTCCTGGCCCGCGGGGCCGCCGCAGTGCGGGCAGTCCCAGGTGGCGGGGGCGTCGACGCCCATCGCGAACGAGGGCTCGGTGACGTGCCCGTTGGCGCAGAAGTAGCGGAATATGCGGCGGGGCACCTGTTCGGAGCGTTCGCTCCACCGGACGGGGCCACCACCCACACGGGTGCCTCGGATCGCGTTTCCACCACCCACTGCGAACTCCCCTGGGATGCGCTGTCGAAAAAATGACTCGTGCGCGGTCCGTAACCGGACCGCGCACGAGTTTATGCGCAGATGGGTAGTTACGAGTTACCCGTCGCCATGGCAACCTTCAGCCACAAGCCCAAACCGACAATGCAGGCGAACCAGATAATGCCGACAAGGATCGTGTACCGGTCGAGGTTCTTCTCCGCGACCGAGGAGCCGGCCAGGCTGGAGGACACGCCACCGCCGAACATGCTGGACAGGCCGCCACCCTTGCCGCGGTGCAGCAGCACCAGCATCGTCAACAGGACGCTCGTGATCACGAGGAGCACGATCAGCGTGTATGCGAACGCCATCATCGCGGGCGGTTTCCTTCCTGACATGAAGACGCGGCCGACAACATCGGCCGACGACGTACAACAGGATAGCCGTACGGCGATAGTTCGGCTCGCCCGGCCACGGTGCGTGGTGTCTAGACGCCCAAACGGCAGATCAACGTGAAGTCCTTCGGGTCGAGGCTGGCCCCGCCCACCAGGGCTCCGTCGATGTCGGGC
This sequence comes from Virgisporangium aurantiacum, assembly GCF_016863635.1. GTDB lineage: Bacteria > Actinomycetota > Actinomycetes > Mycobacteriales > Micromonosporaceae > Virgisporangium > Virgisporangium aurantiacum. Next base: position 114,268 of record NZ_BOPG01000044.1, read on the forward strand.
TGCGCCATGATCGCGGCGACGTTGTTGCCCTTCACCGAACCGCCGTACAGGATCCGGACCCGGTCGGCGGTGTTGCCGTACGCGTCGGCCAGCCGGTTGCGGAGCGCGCCGATGACCTCCTGCGCGTCCTCCGGCGTGGCCGTCTTGCCGGTGCCGATCGCCCACACCGGCTCGTAGGCGATCACGACCTTCTCGACGTCGTCGGCCTTGAACTTGGCCAGCGCGCCGTCGAGTTGGGCCACCGTGTACGCGACGTGCTCGCCCGACTCGCGGATGTCGAGGCCCTCGCCCACGCAGATGATCGGCGTGATCTCGTTGGCCAGGGCGGCCCGCGCCTTGGCGTTGACGAGCGCGTCGTCCTCGTTGTGGTACTGGCGCCGCTCGGAGTGGCCGACCACCACGTACGAGCAGCCCATCTTGGCCAGCATCGGGCCGGACACCTCACCGGTGTACGCGCCCTTCGGGTGCGCCGAGAGGTCCTGCGCGCCGTAGCCGATCAGCAGCTTGTCGCCGTCGACCAGCGTCTGCACCGACCGGATCGCGGTGAACGGCGGCAGCACCACCACCTCGACGTCGGTGAGCTGCTTCTCCGTGAGCGAGAACGCCAACTTCTGGGTGAGCCCGATGGCCTCCAGGTGGTTGCCGTTCATCTTCCAGTTGCCGGCCATAAGAGGACGCCGCAACGATGCCATCAGGACTCCAGGGCCGAGACGCCGGGCAATTCCTTGCCCTCCAGGAATTCCAACGACGCCCCGCCGCCGGTCGAGATGTGCCCGAACGCCTGCTCGTCGATGCCGAGCGCCCGCACCGCCGCCGCCGAGTCGCCACCGCCGACGACGGTGAACCCGTCGACCTTGGTGATGGCCTCCGCGACACCCCGGGTGCCGGCGGCGAACGGCGCCAACTCGAACACGCCCATCGGGCCGTTCCAGAAGACGGTCTTCGCGCCGTTCAGGGCGTCGGCGAACGCCGCGGTCGAATCGGGGCCGATGTCGAGCCCGAGCCGGTCGGCCGGGATCGCGTCGGCCGCGACGACGTCGTGCGCAGCGGACGCCGAGAACTCGGTGGCCGCGACCACGTCGACCGGCAGCACCAGCTTGTCGCCGGCCTCGTCGAGCAGCTTGCCGCAGGTGTCGATCATGTCGGCTTCGAGCAGGGACTTACCGACCTCGTGGCCCTGGGCCTTGAGGAACGTGAAGCACATGCCGCCGCCGACGAGCAGCTTGTCGACCTTCGGCAGCAGCGCGTTGATGACCGCGAGCTTGTCGGAGACCTTCGAGCCCCCGAGCACCACCACGTACGGCCGTTCCGGCTGGCCGGTGAGCTTGCGCAGCACCTCGACCTCGCGCAGCACCAGCCCGCCCGCGTACGCGGGGAGCAGCTTCGCGACGTCGTACACGCTGGCGTGCTTGCGGTGCACCGCGCCGAAGGCATCGTCCACATAGGACTGTCCGAACGCCGCGAGCTGCTTGGCGAACTCGAGCCGCTCGCCCTCGTCCTTGCTCGTCTCCCCCGGGTTGAACCGCAGGTTCTCCAGGAGCGCGACGTCGCCGGCGCCCAGCGCGTCCACTGTGGAGCGTGCCGACGGCCCGACCGTGTCGGCGGCGAACGCGACCGGCGAGTCCAACAACTCGCCGAGGCGCGCGGCGACCGGCGCGAGGGTGAAAGCGGGGTCGGGCGCGCCCTTCGGGCGGCCCAGGTGCGAGCAGACGACGACCGCGGCGCCCGAGCGCACCAGGGCCTGGATCGTCGGCAGCACCGCGCGGATGCGCCCGTCGTCGGCGATGACGCCGGGCTTCTCCTTCTCGAACGGGACGTTGAGGTCGGCGCGCACGAGCACGCGCCGACCTTCGACCCCCTCGGTGAGCAGGTCGTCGAGAGTCTTCATCAGAGCGACGAACCGACCTTCACGACGAGGTCGACGAGGCGGTTCGAGTAGCCCCACTCGTTGTCGTACCAGCCGACGACCTTCACCAGGTTGCCGCTGGCCTTGGTGAGCGGCGCGTCGAAGATGCAGCTCGCCGGGTCGGTGACGATGTCGGACGACACGATCGGGTCTTCGGTGTAGGTGAGGATGCCGTTCAGCGGGCCGTTGGCGGCCGCCTTCACCGCGGCGTTGACCTCGTCGGCGGTGACCTCGCGCGACAGCGTGACGGTGAGGTCGGTGGCCGAGCCGGTGGGGATCGGCACGCGCAACGCGAACCCGTCGAGCTTGCCCTTGAGCTCCGGCATCACCAGGCCGATCGCCTTCGCGGCACCGGTGGACGTGGGGACCACGTTCAGTGCGGCGGCGCGGGCGCGACGCAGGTCCTTGTGCGGGCCGTCCTGCAGGTTCTGGTCCTGCGTGTAGGCGTGGATCGTGGTCATGAGACCACGCTCGATGCCGAACGCGTCGTTGATCGCCTTCGCCATCGGCGCCAGGCAGTTCGTGGTGCAGCTCGCGTTCGAGATGATGTTGTGCTTCGCCGGGTCGTACTTGTCGTCGTTGACGCCGAGCACGACGGTGAAGTCCTCGCCCTTGGCCGGCGCCGAGATGATGACCTTCTTGGCCCCACCCTCGACGTGCGCCTTGGCCTTCGCGGCGTCGGTGAACAGGCCGGTCGACTCGATCACCACGTCGGCGCCGAGGTCGCCCCAGGGCAGCTTGCCCGGGTCGCGCTCCTCGAAGACCTTGAACGTCTTGCCGCCGACGGTGATGTCGTCGGCCGTCGCCTTCACCTCGTGGCCGAGGCGGCCCAGGATGCTGTCGTACTTGAGCAGGTGCGCCAGCGTGGCGTTGTCGGTGAGGTCGTTGACGGCCACGACTTCGATGTCGGCGCCCTTCGCGAGGGCGGCACGGAAGAAGTTGCGGCCGATCCGGCCGAAGCCGTTGATACCAACCCGGACGGTCATTGACGGTCTCCTAGCATTGTCGCGCCGGCACCATTCCCGGGCGCCGCTGACACCGGCCTCGTCGCCGAAATAACGGTTAGAACACTATCGCCCGGCGGACGCGCCTCCGTGCGGGGGGTTAGACGACTTCCTCCACCAGCATGTCGGGTGTGACGACCGACTCAGTGTCGGGAATGCCCAGGTCGCGGGCCCGCTTGTCGGCCAGGGCCAGCAGGCGGCGGATCCGCCCGGCGATCGCGTCCTTGGTGAGCGGCGGGTCGGCCAGCGCACCCAGCTCCTCCAGCGACGCCTGCCGGTGCTCCAACCGCAGGCGGCCGGCGCCGATCAGGTGCTGCGGTGCCGCGTCCGCGAGAATTTCCAACGCCCGGGAAACGCGCGCGGCCGCGGCCACCGCGGCCCGCGCGGACCTGCGCAGGTTGGCGTCGTCGAAGTTCGCGAGCCGGTTGGCCGTCGCGCGGACCTCGCGGCGCACGCGGCGTTCCTCCCACTTGAGGACCGTCTGGTGCGCGCCGATGCGCGTGAGCAGCGCACCGATGGCGTCGCCGTCCTTGACCACGACGCGGTCGACGCCGCGCACCTCGCGCGCCTTCGCGGTGAGCCCGATCCGGCGGGCGGCCCCGACCAGGGCCAACGCGGCCTCCGGACCCGGGCATGTGATCTCCATCGCGCACGAGCGGCCGGGCTCGGTGAGCGAGCCGTGCGCGAGGAACGCACCGCGCCACGCGGCCACCGCGCAGCAGACGTTCGCGGCGACGACGTGCGGCGGCAGGCCACGCACCGGACGGCCCCGGACGTCGAGCAGACCGGTCTGCCGGGCCAGCGCCTCGCCGTCCTTCACCACCCGGACGATGAAGTGGCTGCCCTTGCGCAGCCCGCCGGACGCGAGCACGTGCGTCTCGCACTGGTACCCGTAGACCTCGGAGATCTCGCGCAGCAGCCGCCGCGCGGTCTTGTTGGCGTCGAGTTCGGCCTCGACCACCACCCGGCCCGACACGATGTGCAGCCCACCCGCGAACCGCAGCAGCGCGGCCATCTCGGCCCGCCGGCAGCAGGGCTTGGCCACATCGACCAGGGCCAGTTCTTCCTTGACCTCGGCGGTCATCGCCATCGTGATCTCACCTCGGGGAAGTCTTCCGACGGGCTGCTGCTGGTCTGTCGCCGAGTGAGGCGACGGCTGCTGGTCTGTCGCCGACTGAGGCGACGGCTGCTGATTTGTCGCCGACTGAGGCGACGACTGCTGGTTGTCGCCGAGTGAGGCGACGGCGGACAGACTACTCGCGGACGCTCAGGATCGGCTCCAGTGCGGCCGCCAGAGCGACCGGATCGTGACGGGTGGTGGCGCCGCGAACGGCGACCGGCGCGAGCACCAACTCGGCACCCAGCGATTCTGCCGCACGACGTAGCGGCTCGGGGGCGCCGATCGCGTTCCCGTCGGCAAGAACTACATCGACTCGCAGGCCCGGTAGGTAACGGGTGAGCGCCGCCAGGTGATCGGGCAGTGACAGCCCCGACGTCTCCTGTTCCACCGCGAGGTTCAACGTGATCAGCCGACGGGCGGTGCTGTGCGCGATCGCGTCGGCGAGTTCGGGCACCAGCAGATGCGGGATGACGCTGGTGTACCAGGACCCGGGTCCGAAGATCAGCCAGTCGGCGTTCTTCGTGGCGGCGACCGCCTCCACGCAGGGCGCCGGCGCGGTGGGGTTCAGCCGTAGGGTGCGCACGATCCCCTTGGCGACGGCGACGTTGTGCTGACCGCGCACGGTGGCGACCGCACCGTCGGGACCGGCGACGTCGGCCTCGATCCACACCGGGTCGTACGACATCGGCAGCACCCGGCCGTTCGCCTTGACCAGCGCGGCCACGTGGTCGATCGCCTGCACCGGGTCGCCGAGCAGTTCCATCAGCCCGCAGAGCATCAGGTTCCCGACCGGATGGCCGGTGAGCGGGTCCGAGCCGGCGAACCGGTGCTGCAGCAGGGCGGCCGTCTGGCCGGCGGCGGGGTCGGCGTCGTCGGCGAGCGCGGCGAGGGCCTGCCGGATGTCACCGGGCGGCACGATTCCGCGGTCGGCGCGTAGGCGTCCACTCGAACCCCCGTCGTCACCGACGGTGACGACGGCCGTGAGCTCCAACGGCATCTTCGCTTGCAGCGCACGCAGGGCCCGCAGCGATGCCGCAAGCCCGTGACCGCCGCCGAACGCGACGATCCTCGTCATTCACGCCCCAGATCGCGGTGCTGGGCGGTGGCACTCAGCCGGACCTCGCGTAAGCGGCGCGCCAGTTCCTCCACGATCGCGACACTACGGTGTTTCCCGCCGGTACACCCGACGGCCACCGTCAGATACCTCTTGCCCTCGCGCTCGAATCCGGGGGCGGTGGCGTTGATCAGCCGGGCGTAGGTCTCCACGAACGTGCGCGCGCCGTGCTGGCCCAGCACGTACTTGCTGACGTCTTCGTCGCGCCCGGTGAGTTCCTTCAGCTCCGGAACCCAGTACGGGTTGGGCAGGAAGCGGGCGTCGAGCACGAAGTCGGCGTCGGGCGGCAGGCCGTACTTGAAACCGAAGGACAGCGCGGTGACCTTCAGCCGTCGTGCGTCCTCCCCCGCGAACATTTCCTCCACGCGGGAGCGAAGCTGGTTCACGTTCATGTGGGTGGTGTCGATCAGCACGTCGGCCTGCTCGCGCGCGTCGAGCAGCAGGTCGCGTTCGGCGGCGATGCCGTCGGAGAGCCGGCCGTCGCCCTGCAGCGGGTGGGCCCGCCGGACGCTCTCGAACCGCCGGATGAGCGTCTTGTCGTCGGCGTCGACGAACACGATGCGGGGGTGGAAACCCCGGTCGCGCAACGCCTTCACCGCACCGGTGAGGTCGGTGGAGAACGCCCGGCTGCGCACGTCGAGCACCATCGCGGTGCGGCGGGCGGTGCCGCCGGCCGCGTACGCGAGTTCGGCCATCTCGATCAGCAGGGTCTGCGGCAGGTTGTCGACCACGTAGTAGCCGACGTTCTCCAGTGCGCGGGCCACCGTGCTGCGGCCGCCGCCGGACAGACCCGTAACGATCACGAGGTCGGTGTCGGCCCGGGTACCCTCGGTTATCACCGCTTCGCTGGTATCACTCACCACGCGACGATCCTAGGCGCCTTGTTTGACGGATCCGTTGCCGTTGGGAGTACTCCCACTTTCGGCGTTCAATGCTTCGAGGATCGACTCCGCCGTCCGCCGGCCGATTCCCGGCACCTCGACGATCTCGTCGACGCTCGCGTTCATCAGCCGCTTGACCGAGCCGAACTTCTTGAGCAGCGCCTTGCGCCGCACCTCGCCCAGGCCCGGCACGTCGTCGAGGGCGGACGAGATCATCCGCTTGGACCGCTTCTGCCGGTGGTAACGGATCGCGAAGTCGTGCGCCTCGTCACGCAGCTGCTGTAGCAGATACATCCCCGCCGAGTGGCGCGGCAGGATCACCGGGAACTCGTCGGCCGGCAGCCACACCTCCTCCATCCGCTTGGCCAGCCCGCACACCGCCACGTCGGTGACGCCCAGCTCGGCGAGCACCAGGCCGGCGGCGTTGACCTGCGGGGCACCGCCGTCGACCACCACCAGTTGCGGCGGGTAGGCGAACTTGCGCGGCCGGCCGGTCTCCGGATCGAGCGGCTGGGCGGCGGCGGCGATGGTCTCCGCCTTCAGCCGGTGGAACCGCCGGCGCAGCACCTCGGAGATCGCCGACACGTCGTCGGTGGCACCGGTGATCGCGAACCGGCGGTACTCGCTCTTGCGCGGCAGGCCGTCTTCGAAGACGACCATGCTGGCGACCACGTCGGTGCCCTGGATCTGGCTCACGTCGTAACACTCGATGCGCAGCGGCGGAGTCTCCAGCGCCAGCGCGTCGCCGATCTCGTCGAGCGCCTTGCTGCGGGTGGTGAGGTCGCCCGATCTTCTGAGCTTGTGCTGGACGAGCGCCTGGTCGGCGTTGCGCTTCACGGTTTCGGCGAGCGTCTTCTTGTCGCCGCGCTGCGGCACCCGGATCGTGACCCGGCTGCCCCGCCGTTCGCTCAGCCACTCGGCGAGCGCCTCGACGTCGTTCGGCAGCTCCGGCACCAGGAGCTCGCGCGGGATGTCGGTTTCGCCGTGCTCACCCCCGTAGACCTGGGAGGCGAAGTGGTGCACGAGGTCGCCCGGGGTGAGATCTTCGGTCTTCTCCACCACCCAGCCGCGCTGGCCGCGGACCCGGCCACCGCGCACCGTGAACACCTGCACGGCCGCTTCGAGCGGGTCGTCGGCGAACGCCACCACGTCGGCGTCGGTGCCGTCGCCGAACACGACCGTCTGCTTCTCCATCGCCCGCCGGAGCGCCGCGAGGTCGTCGCGGAGCCGGGCGGCCTTCTCGAACTCCAGCTCCTCGGAGGCCTCGGCCATCTCCTTGGTGAGCCGCCTGACCATGACGTCGGTGCGGCCGGCCATGAAGTCGCAGAAGTCGAGGGCGATCTGGCGGTGCTCGTCTTGCGTGACCCGGCCGACGCACGGCGCCGAGCACTTGCCGATGTAGCCGAGCAGGCACGGCCGGCCGGACATGCTGGCGCTCTTGAACACGCCCTTCGAGCAGGTGCGGGCCGGAAACACCCGCAGGAGCAGATCGAGCGTCTCGCGGATGGCCCAGGCGTGTGAATAAGGACCGAAATAGCGGACGCCCTTGCGCTTGGCGCCGCGCATCACCTGCAGCCGCGGGTACTCCTCGTCGAGCGTGACGGCGAGGTAGGGGTAGCTCTTGTCGTCGCGGTACCGCACGTTGAACCGCGGATCGAACTCCTTGATCCACGCGTACTCGAGCTGCAGCGCCTCGACCTCGGTGCGCACCGTGACCCAGTCGACCGACGCGGCCGTGGTGACCATCTGCTGGGTGCGCGGATGCATCGACCAGGTATCGGCGAAGTACGAGTTCAGCCGTTGGCGCAGGCTACGGGCCTTGCCGACGTAGATGACCCGTCCGGACGGATCGCGGAACCGGTATACGCCGGGCTCTTCGGGAATCGACCCCGTCGGCGGACGGTAGGTGGACGGGTCAGGCACGTCTTCGAGCCTACTTCCGGGGTACGTCAAAACCCGGCGGCAGGGTTGCCGCCGGGTTCGTGGGACGCCCGCTCAGCTCAGGACGACCTGGCCGTTCTCGACCTTCACCGTCTTGCTCTGCAACGGCTTGGTGGCCGGTCCGCCCGTCGGCGAGCCATCGGAGATCTTGAACCTGCTGTCGTGGCACGGGCAGATGATCACACCGTTCTCCACCTTCGAGACCGCGCACCCCTGGTGGGTGCAGGTCGTCGAGAACGCCTTGACCTGGCCGGCGGTGGGCTGGGTGACCACCACCTTCTCCGCCGCGAAGATCTTTCCGCCGTTCACCGGGATATCGGCGAGCGCGGCGATCCCGGCTGCGGCGCCCGCTCCCGTACTGGCGGAAGTGGTCGCCCCTCCGGTGGGCTGAGTGACGGTGTCACCCGTGTCGACGTCTGGTTCGTCTTCGCCGCACGCCGCCAGTGCAACTGTCGCCGATAGGCCAGCGGCGCCCGCGATCACGGTGCGTCGGGTCGTCTCGGTCATCTTCGCTCCTCACGGTGTCCGAATATTCCGATCTCAAGTACATACGTTGTTGCTTCAGCAAGTGTTCAAAAACCGAGATCACGATTTGCTTTCCTGACGCTGGTAAAAACCTGTGTAAACCACGCCAGAAAGTAGCTTGAAGGTGACGCCGCGTATTGGCACATCGCGATCTTGGACTCCCACAAGGCCAAGATCGCGGGGGTGGTACCGGGCGCCCCCAGGGGTCAGCCGCGGGTGCGCTTGGCGGGGGCCTTGGTGGCCTTTGCCGCGCCGGTCGACTTGGTCGCCCTGGTGGCGCTGGTGGCGCTGGTCGACTTCGCGGCGCTGGTGGACTTAGCGGCGCTGGTGGACTTGGCCGCCCGGGTCGACTTCGCCGCGGTCGCCTTGGCCGGGGCTGCGGTCGACTTCGATGCGGCGGCCGTCGACTTGGCCGGAGCGGCGGTCGACTTGGTCGCCCGGGTTGCCTTTGCGGGCGTACCGGTCGACTTCGATGCGGCGGTCGCCTTTGCCGGGGTGGTCGCCTTTGCCTGCGCGGGTGCCGGGGCGCCGTTGGTGCGGGCGCCGTTGCCATTGCCGTTGCCGTTGGCCTTGCGGGCGCGTACCACCGCCGCCCCGCCGCCCGCTACCGGGGACTCGTGGAGGATCGGGCGGAGGAAGTCACCGGTGGCGCTTTCCTCGATGTTGGCGATCTCCTCCGGAGTGCCGATGCCGACCACCAGGCCGCCCTTGTGCCCGCCCTCGGGACCCATCTCGATCACCCAGTCGGCGGTCTTGATGACGTCGAGGTTGTGCTCGATGACGATCACCGTGTTGCCCTTGTCGACCAGGCTGTGCAGCACGGCCAGCAGCTTGCGGATGTCTTCGAAGTGCAGGCCGGTGGTGGGCTCGTCGAGCACGTAGACGGTGCGGCCGGTGGAGCGCTTCTGCAGCTCCGACGCGAGCTTCACGCGCTGGGCCTCGCCGCCGCTCAGGGTGGGTGCCGGCTGGCCGAGGCGGACGTAGCCGAGACCCACGTCGACCAGCGTCTTCAGGTGGCGGTGGATGGCGGGGATCGCCGTGAAGAACTGCTCGGCCTCCTCGATCGGCATGTCGAGGATCTCGGCGATCGTGCGGCCCTTGTAGTGGACCTCGAGCGTCTCGCGGTTGTACCGGGCGCCCTTGCACACCTCGCAGGGCACATAGACGTCGGGGAGGAAGTTCATCTCGATCTTGATCGTGCCGTCGCCGGCGCAGGCCTCGCAGCGGCCGCCCTTGACGTTGAACGAGAAGCGGCCGGGGCCGTAGCCGCGGACCTTGGCCTCGGTGGTCTCGGCGAACAGCTTGCGGACGTTGTCGAACACGCCGGTGTACGTGGCCGGGTTCGAGCGCGGCGTGCGGCCGATCGGTGACTGGTCGACGCCGACCACCTTGTCGACCTGGTCGAGCCCGCTCACCCGCAGGTGCCGCCCGGGCACCAGCCGCGCGCCGTTGATCTGGTTGGCGAGCACCTGGTACAGGATGTCGTTGACGAGCGTCGACTTGCCCGACCCGGACACGCCGGTGACGGCGACGAACTGCCCGAGCGGGAACGACACGGTGAGGTTGCGCAGGTTGTGCTCGCGCGCGCCGTGCACGGTGATCTCCCGGCCCGGCGTGGCCGGCCGGCGCACCTCGGGCATGGTGATGTACCGCTGACCGGACAGGTACGCGCCGGTGATCGACTTCTGGTTGGTGAGCAGCCCGTCGACCGTGCCGCTGTGCACGATCTCGCCGCCGTGCTCGCCGGCGCCGGGGCCGATGTCGACCACCCAGTCGGCCGTGCGGATGGTGTCTTCGTCGTGCTCGACGACGATGAGCGTGTTGCCGAGCTTGCGCAGCCGCATCAGTGTCTCGATGAGCCGGTGGTTGTCGCGCTGGTGCAGGCCGATGCTCGGCTCGTCGAGCACGTAGAGCACGCCGACGAGCCCGGAGCCGATCTGCGTGGCCAGCCGGATCCGCTGCGCCTCGCCACCCGACAGCGTGCCGGCCGCCCGGTTCAGGGACAGGTAGTCGAGGCCGACGTCGACGAGGAACCGCAGCCGGGCGTTGATCTCCTTGAGCACCCGCTCGGCGATCATCTTCTGCCGGGCGGTGAGGGCCATCGCGCCGAGCAGGTCGGCGCACTCGCCCACCGACAGCGCGCAGACCTCGGCGATGTTGCGACCGTCGATGGTGACGGCCAGCACCTCGGGCTTGAGCCGCGTGCCGCCGCAGCGGGGGCACGGGACGTCGCGCATGTACCCCTCGTACTTCTCGCGCGACCAGTCGCTGTCGGTGTCGGTGTGGCGCCGCTCGATCCACTGCACGACGCCCTCGAACCCGGTGTAGTACGACCGCTCACGGCCGTACTTGTTGCGGTACCGGACGTGCACCTGGTCTTCGGCGCCGTGCATGATCGCCTTCTGCGCGCGGGTGGACAGCGCCCGCCACGGGGTGTCGAGGCTGAAGCCCTCGTCGTTGCCGAGCGCCTCGAGCAGCCGCAGGAAGTACTCAAGCGTGGTGCCGGTGGCCCACGGCGCGATCGCGCCCTCGCGGAGCGTGCGCTCCGGGTCGGGGATGATCAGCTCGGGGTCGACCTCTTTCTTGGTGCCGAGGCCGGTGCACTCCGGGCAGGCGCCGTACGGGGCGTTGAACGAGAACGACCGGGGTTCGAGGTCTTCGATCGCCAGCGGGTGGTCGTTGGGGCAGGCCAGGTGCTCGGAGAACTTGCGCTCGCGATCGGGGTCGTCTTCCGGGAGGTCGACGAAGTCGAGCACCACGATGCCGTTGGCCAGGGCCAGCGCCGACTCGATGGAGTCGGTGAGCCGCTGCTTGCCGGACGGCTTGACGGCCAACCGGTCGACGACCACCTCGACCGTGTGCTTCTCCTGCTTCTTGAGCTTCGGCACCTCGGTGAGCGGATACACCACGCCGTCTACCCGGGCCCGCGCGTAGCCCTTGGACTGCAACTCGGCGAACAGGTCGACGTACTCGCCCTTGCGGCCGCGCACCACCGGCGACAGCACCTGGAACCGGGTGCCCTCCTGCATCGCCAGCACCCGGTCGACGATCTGCTGCGGGGTCTGCCGGGAGATCGACTCGCCGCAGACCGGGCAGTGCGGCTCACCCACCCGCGCGTACAGCAGGCGCAGGTAGTCGTAGACCTCGGTGATCGTGCCGACGGTCGACCGCGGGTTGCGCGACGTGGACTTCTGGTCGATCGAGACCGCCGGGGACAGGCCCTCGATGAAGTCGACGTCGGGCTTGTCCATCTGGCCGAGGAACTGCCGCGCGTACGAGGACAGCGACTCGACGTACCGCCGCTGACCCTCCGCGAAGATCGTGTCGAACGCGAGGCTGGACTTGCCCGAGCCGGACAGCCCGGTGAAGACGATCATCGCGTCGCGGGGCAGGTCGAGACTGACGTCACGCAAGTTGTGCTCGCGCGCGCCCCGGATGATCAGTTGGTCGGCCACGTCACCCTCTGTAACTAGATTCGAGGTCGGGTATCAGCGGGGCCACTGTAGCGAGGCCCTATGACAAAAACGCTCGCCCAGAAGAAGCGGAGCCCCGTACGGGTGTGCCAGCCCTTTAACCAACTCTACGGCCTCGCTCGTCTCCTCTGCTCGGCCCGCCGGTGCCGGTAGATCTCGGACTTCGTGACGCGCGCCTCACGCCGTCGCGTCGCGAAAGTGAGCTCGCGTTTGAGCTTGCGCCAGCTCGCCAACCGGCGCGGCGCGAGCTCACCCGAGGCGACCGCGTCGAGCACCGCGCATCCCGGTTCGTGGTCGTGCGCGCACCGTTTGAAGCGGCACAGCTCGGCCAGCGCCCGGATGTCGTCGAACGCGTCGTCGAGGCCCGCCTCCGAGGTGAACATGCCCACCTGGCGCAGGCCGGGCGTGTCGAGCACGGCTCCGCCGCCCGGCACGGGAACCAGTGCCCGGAACGTGGTGGTGTGGCGTCCGCGTCCGTCGGCGCGCTGCTCCTGCGTCCACATGACGGTTGTGCCGACGATGGCATTGACCAGGCTCGACTTGCCCGCGCCCGACGGGCCCAGCAGCCCCAACGTGCGGCCCGGCCGCACGTGGGGCCGGAGCAGGTCGAGCCCGGCGCCGGTTCGTGCACTCAGAGTGACGATCGGCACACCCGGTGCCGCCATCGCCACCGACTCCGCCACCGACGCCGGGTCGGCGAGCAGGTCGGCCTTCGTGAGAATGATCAAAGGTGACGCTCCGCAGGCGTACGCCAGTGCCAGGAGGCGCTCGATGCGGCCGAGATCGGGATCGGGATCGAGGGGCTCGACCACGGCGGCCGTGTCGAGATTGGCGGCGAGCACCTGCCCGCCGGAGTCCTTGCTGACGGTGGCCCGCACCACGGCCGTGCGGCGGGCGAGCACCGCTTCTATCGTGGCCCGGTCGTCGGGCCACTCCCGGACGGCGACCCAGTCGCCCGCACACGGGAAGGCGGCCGGGTCGGCGGCGGCCCGGTGCAGCACCTCCCCGCCGAGGCTGGCCCGCACGGGGCCGTGCGCCGTCAGCACGGAACAGACGCCCCGATCGACCCGCGCCACGCGGGCCGGCAGTTGATCGGGACGGTCGAAAGGTGAGTATTCGGCTTTGAAGCCGTCGTCCCAACCGAGGGACGACAGGTCCACTCTCATCGGAGGTCCTTCGTGGGGAGGGAGGTCAGCGCCGGCTGGAGGCGGTGATCTCGTGACGAAAACGCATGGTGAGCACCCTCCTCCCCCGGTAACGACAACGGCTGGCCAGCCCTTATGCGATGACGTTAGGCATCGGGCGGCGCCAAGGGAAACCGAATATCAGCTAGGTTCGGGGGGTGACAGCCGACCCGTTGCTGCTCGCCACCGAGGTGGCAAGGTCCGACGAGCGGTTGCTCGCCACCGCCCGCGAGCTCGACATATCCGCACCGTCCCGCTTGCCCGGGTGGACCCGGGGCCACGTGATCACCCACGTCGCCCGCAACGCCGACGGCTACGTGAACCTCCTCACCTGGGCCCGCACCGGCGTCAAGAAGCCGATGTACGCGAGCCTCGAACGCCGCAACGAGGAGATCCTCGAAGGCGCCGGCCGGCCGCTCGACGAGCAGTTGGCAGACCTCGCCGCCTCGGCGCAGAGGTTCGCCGACGCCGTCGACGCGATGACCCCGGCCGCCTGGGGTGCGGAGGTCTACCACCTGAGCGGTCGCCGGATGACGCCGCAGCAGGTGGTGTGGAGCCGGTGGCGCGAGGTCGAGGTGCATCACGTCGACCTGAACGCCGGCTACCGCCCCGACGACTGGCCGGAGGCGTTCACGCTGCACCTGCTCCGCGAGGTCGTGGCGGATCTCGGCGGCTGGGCGGGCGGGCTCACCGCGTCCGCTGATGATGTTGCCTTTGAAACGGTGATCGGCGCGGCCGCCGCGCCGATCACCGTGCGCGGGCCGGCGCGGGCTCTGGTCGCGTGGTTGATCGGACGATCGACAGGTGACGCGCTACGCACCGAGCCCGCGGGACAACTGCCAGCGGTTCCGACCTGGAAGTGAGGAGACGTTCGTGACGTACACCGGAGCGGTCACCCCGGGCGGACCCGCCGACGTGCGGGACCTGCCGGCGCTGACCATCTCGAAGCTGTCGGTCGGCCCGATGGACAACAACGCGTACCTGTTGCGGTGCAAGGAGACCGGCGAACAACTACTGGTCGACGCCGCGAACGACGCGCCCGCACTGCTCGACCTGATCGGCTCCGCCGGACTGTCCACTGTGGTCACCACCCACCAGCACGGTGACCACTGGCAGGCGCTGCTCGCGGTCCTCAAGGCCACCGGCGCCACGTCCGTGGCCCACGCCGCCGACGCCGACGGCATCCCCGACGTCGACGAAACCGTTGCCGACGGCGACGTGATCGCCGTCGGAGACTGTTCCCTCGAGGTGATCCACCTGGTGGGTCACACGCCGGGCTCGATCTGCCTCCTGTACCGCGACCCGTCCGGCTCCCCGCACCTGTTCACGGGCGATTCACTGTTCCCCGGCGGGGTCGGAAACACGTTCGGTTCGAAGGAGAACTTCACGTCCCTGATCACCGACGTGGAGCGGAAGGTGTTCGGCCGCCTGCCCGACGAGACGTGGTTCTACCCGGGCCACGGCAAGGACTCCACGCTCGGCGCGGAACGCCCGTCGATCCCGGAATGGCACGCGCGGGGCTGGTAGTCCCGGTCACTGCAGTTGCTGATGCAACGCCTGCAGGAGCTCCCTACCCGTGAACGGCTTCTCCAGCAGATGCACCCCGGGCGGCAGCGTGCCGTGTGACGTGAGCACAGGCTGCGCGTACCCCGACATGAAGACCACCTTGATGCCGGGCTGGGCGGCCTCCACGGCGTCGGCCAGGTCCTTGCCGAGCATGCCGGGCATGATCACGTCGGTGAGGAGCAGGTCGATCGGGCCGGGGTGGTCGAGGAGCAACTGCAGGGCGTCGGCGCCGTTGGAGGCCGTGAGGACCTGGTAACCGCCGCGGTACAGGATGCGCTGGGTCACCTCGCGGAGCGCGGGTTCGTCCTCGGCGACGAGCACGGTGGCGCCGCGGCCGTCGAGGGTGGTGCTGCTGGAGGTGGACTCGCCGGCGGCTTCCGCGACGGCGTCGGTGCTGGGTAGCAGCAGCGTGATGGTGGTGCCGTAGCCGGGCTCGGAGTAGATGTGCACGGTGCCGCCGGCCTGGGTCATGATTCCGTACACGGTGGCCAGACCCAGGCCGGTGCCCTGCCCGGCGGGTTTGGTGGTGAAGAACGGCTCGAACGCCTTGTCGATGACCTCCTGCGGCATGCCGGTGCCGGTGTCGGACACGCGGATGCGCACATAGGGGCCCGGGTCGAGACGGGCCCGCCCGGCGATGTAGTCGGCGTCGATCGTCGCCAGGGAGGTGTCGATGATCAGCCTGCCGCCGCCGGGCATGGCGTCCCGGGCGTTCACCGCGAGGTTGACGATGACCTGTTCCAACTGGCCCGGATCGGCCATCACGGCGGGCAGGTCGGTGCCGGCCCGGACGACGAGCGTGATGTGTTCGCCGATCGAGCGGCTGAGCATCTGCTCGACCTCGGCCAGAACGGTGTTGACGTCGAGGGGCCGGGGACGGATGACCTCGCGGCGGGCGAAGGCGAGCAGTTGGTGGGTCAGCTCGCTGCCGCGGCGTCCGGCCCGGGCGATCTGTTCGGCGTCGGCGGCGTAGGGGGTGCCGGCGCCGTCCTCGACGATGAACGTGGCGTAGTTGAGGATCACGGCGAGGATGTTGTTGAAGTCGTGCGCGATGCCGCCGGCGAGCTGGCCGAGACTCTCCAGCCGTTGCGTGCGGTGCATGCGGTTCTCGGTCTCCTGCCGCTCGGCCTCGGCCCGCAGCCGCTCCTGTTCGGCCTGCGCGCGCATCCGTTCGGTGATGTCGCGGACGGCGGCGACCACGATCAGGCCGGTGCCGTCGTCCAGGGCGCTGCACGAGATCTCCACCGGTAGCTCGGTGCTGTCGCGGCGCAGCGCGGTCCGGGTGTCCCACCCGAGCGACGGCGTCTCGGTCGGCCGGTCGGTGTCCAGCGGGGTGCTGTCGCCGGTGGTCCGCAGCACCGTGCTCGTGGCGGGCAGACCGTCGGGGATGAGCCGGTGCACGGTCATCTGGGCCAGTTCGTAGCGGGGGTAGCCGAACATCCGTTCGGCTTCGGCGTTGACCAGCACGATGTTGCCGACCTGGTCGACGCCGAGCAGGGCGTCGGGTGCGGCGTCGAGGACGGCCTGCACGCGCGACTCGGCCCGTTCGCGTTCGCTGATGTCGCGGGCGGTGGTGGTCATTCCGACGATGCCACCGTTGGCGTCGCGCAGCGGCGACAGGCTCAACGAGACCGCCAGCAACCGCCCGTCGGCGTGCAGTCGCGCGGTGCGGTAGCGGTCCACCCGTCCGCCGAGGCGGACCAGGGTGCGCGCCTCCTCCTCGTCGACCCACCGCTCGGCCGGGATGATCTTGTCGATCGGTTCGCCGAGCATCTCCTGTGCCGGGAAGCCGTACAACTGCTCGGCGCCGGGGTTCCAGGTCAGCACCCGGCCGGACAGGTCGGCCGTGATGATCGCGTCGTGCGAGGACTGGACGATCGAGGCGAGCAGGGCCCGCGTCTGTGCCGCCTCGCGGTGCGCGGTGTCGTCACGCAGCACCGACGTCACGTACATCGTCTCGTCCGGCGACGGGACCGCCGCCAGGGACACCTCCACGGCGAAGACGGTGCCGTCGCGCCGCCGGCCACGCAGGGGCAGCCGCCGCAGTGGCGGATGCTCGCCGGCCAGGTATCCGGCCCGCTGGGCCGGGTGATGTGACCGGACGTCGTCCGGAACCAGGTCGTCGACCGACCGCCCGGGCAGGGTGCCCGGCGGGTAGGCGAACATCTCGTGCGCGCGCCGGTTGGCCAGCATGATGACGCCATCGACCCGGCTGATGATCACCGCGTCGGGCGCGGTGTCCAACATGAGCCCGGCCAACGACTCGAAAGGATCCACCCCCGGCCCCCGTCCGCATGACCTGTCTCACCCAACGTAGATTCATTTGTACGCTGCGTAGTGGAAGATGGGACAATTCGGGTATCGGAGAGGTCATGACCTACGGATTGCACCTGCCCATGGGGGTCGACCCGAACCGACCCAGCGCGTCCCGGATCTACGACTACTTCCTCGGTGGGACGCACAACTTCGCCGCCGACCGCGCGGTGGCCGAGCGCGCCATCGAGCTCGTCCCGGAACTGCCGAAAATCATGAAGGCGAACCGGGCGTTCCTGCACCGGGCGGTCCGCCACGCCGTCGCCGACGGCGTGACCCAGCTCCTCGACCTGGGCGCCGGGATCCCCACCGAGGGCAACGTGCACGACGCGGCACTCGCGGCGGACCCACGGGCCCGGGTGGTCTACGTCGACCGCGACCCCGTCGCCGTCCTGCACGGCAATGATCTCCTCGCCGGCGTCCCGAACGCGGCGACGGTGCACGGCGACCTGCTGGACCCGGAGGCGCTGCAGGACGATCCCCAGATTCGCGCCCTGCTCGACTTCGACAGGCCCGTCTGCATCCTGATGATCGCCGTCCTGCACTTCGTCCCCGACGGACCCGCGCTGGACGCGGCGCTCGCCCACTACCGGACGGTGGCCGCGCCGGGCAGCTACCTGGCCGTCACCCATGCCACGAACAGCGCCCGGCCCGAGGAGATCAACCGGATCACCGACCTGTACAACCGCACCGGGACGCCGCTCGTCGTCCGCAACCGCGACCAACTGGCCACCATCTTCGAGGGCTGGCAACTCGTTCCGCCCGGCATCGTCTACGGCCCCGAGTGGCGTCCCGACCCGAACGGGCCGCCCGTCGCGGATCCCGCCTCGTACATCACTCTTGCCGGCGTCGGCGTCAAGGCTGGCTCCAGCGGTCGATGATGCCCGTGTCGGCCAGGGGTTCGGCCGGCGCGCCGCGGCCCAGCACAGCACCGCCCGGGCCGAGGGCCTCGACGGTGTCGAACGGCACCGGGACCGACAGCCGGGCCGCGCCGGCGGTCACCGCCGCCGCGCCGACCGGGGCGCCGCGGTAGAGGGCCCGCACCGAGGTGGCGCCGGCCGGCGGGATCACCAGGTGGTCGGGATCGTCCTCGCGCGGGCGGAGCACGAACGTGGCGTCGGGACGGATGGGGTCGCCGTCCGCGGTGAACACCTGGACCGGTACCCACCCGTACGACCCGCTCGACCAGCCGCCGAGCAGGATCACCGCCCAGCCGCCCTTGTCCAACCGCGCGACGGCCACCGCCGCCCGGTCCATCGGCGGCAGTGCGCCGGCCACCGCGGCCGGTGAACCGGCGAAGTCGCCGACCCACACCAGTGCCGGGGTCCCGGCCACGGGCGTGAGGGCGAGGGGTTGGGCCGCGGCCAGGACGCACTGCCGGGCGATCGACCGGTCGACCTGGACGCGCGCGGTGGCGAGCGCCTGGTCGATCTCCGCCTCGGTGGGTTCGGCCGGCCGGCGCGCCGGTGACGGCAGTTCCGCCCGTACGTCGCCGCCGCAGTCGACCTGCCACCACTCCGGTTGCGTCGTCGACCCGGTGCGCACGATGTAGGACCCGGTGGGTTCGGGCGTCCAGCGCGGGTCGGCGGGAGTGGTGGTCGTGGCGAACCGGCACTGCGGCGGCACGACGGCGACGTTGACGGTGGGTCCGCCCTCGACGGCGTACGCCGTGTGGGCGTAGGGCTCCAACCCGTGGCCGACCCGTTCGGCGCCGGCCACCAGCGTGGCGGCGCTCGCACCGCGGGCGCCGTACAGCCATACCGAGGCGTGCGGCCAGTTCCGCTCGTCGGGCTTGGTGAGCACCAGCACGGCCAGGGCGATCCGGTACGGACCCACGTCGTCGAGGAACGGCACCGTCACCCGGTCGACCGACAGCCGCTCGGCGGCGTACCGGCCCTCGCGCCAGTTGCGCATGATGCCGGCGGAGATCTCCGCGACGAAGGCGCCGTCGGTGCCGACCGCGCCGTGCGTGGGTCCGTTGGCCAGTTTCGCGGCCCAGGCGTTCACGGCCGAGAACTCGCGGTCGGGGTCGTTCTGCGCCGGCGGGGTCACGGTCCGCGTCCAGGTCATGGCGGACGCGGTGACGCCGAGCGCGATCACGAGGACGGCCACCACCACGGCGCCCGTGCGGCGACGCGCCGACCGCCGGCGACGGGCCAGCACCCGCCCGTACGGATCGGGTTCCGGGCGCAGGTCGTCGGCGATCGTGGCCAGTGCCCGGCCGATCCGCTCGTCGGTCGTCATGCCCGCCTCCCACTGTTGAGCGGGCGGACCGGTTCGAGCGCCTCCCGCAGCCGGGCCAGGCCCTTGGACGTCTGGCTTTTCACGGTGCCGACCGAGCAGCCGAGCGTGGCCGCGGTTTCGGCCTCGGACAGGTCGGCGACGTAGCGCAGCGCCACCGCCGCCCGCATCCGCGGCGGCAAACCGCGCAACGCGGCGAGCACGGTCTGCCGGTCGTCGACCGCGGCGGTGCCGTCGCCGACCGGGCGGTCGGGCGGCGTCGCGGTGACCACCTCCCGCGCACCGAAGCGACGCCACCCGCTCGTGCGCTGATTGATCATGACGCGGCGCAGGTACGCCATCGGGTCCTCGACCCGCCGCCACCGTCGCATCACCTTCACCAGCGCCCCCTGTACCAGGTCTTCGGCCTCGTGCGCCGACCCGGTGAGCGCGTACGCCAACCGCAGGAGGTCCGTGTACCGCGTGTCCACGAACTGCCGGAAGTCCGCCTCGGACGCTGACATCGCCCACCGTTCGTCGCCTCGTCGCCGGGAGAGCCCTTCTGTCTCTCACGACTCGACACGGCGCGGAAAGGTTGCCTCCGGCTGTCAGCCGCTCTTCAGCGCTCCTCAGCGCTCCTCAGTGCCGGAACCGGTCGGACACCAGGCGCAGTTGCTGGGACAGCTGGGACAGTTCCATCGCGGCCTGTTCCGTCTGGTTCGCCGCTTCGTGGGTGAGGCTGGTGGTGCCCGCCGTGCGGGTGATGGCGCCGGCGACCGCGGTGGCGGACCGGGCCGCGGCGTCGACGTTCGAGACGATGAGGCCGGTGGCGTTGATCTGGGCGTCGACGGCCGCCGACATCGAGCGCTGCAGCTCGTCGATGCGTTCGATGACGCTGCTGATCCGGTTGATGGCCTCGAACGCGCGCGCCGTGTCGGACTGCATCGTGGTGACCTTGGCGGAGATGTCGCCGGTTGCCGACGCCGTCTCGCGGGAGAGGTCCTTCACCTCGCCGGCCACCACGGCGAATCCGGTGCCCATCGTGCCCGCGCGGGCGGCCTCGATCGTCGCGTTGAGCGCCAGCAGGTTGGTCTGTTCGGCGATCGCCGTGATGATGCTGACCACGGCCGAGACCTCCTCGCTCGAGTTGCGCAGCCGCTCGATGACGCGGTTGGTGTCGGCCGCCAGGCCCACCGCTTCCCGGGCGACCGCGTCGGCCTCGGCCACGGCGGACGTGATCTCCTGGATCGACGTGTCGAGGCCCTTCGCCGCCCGGTTCGCCTGCTCGACGCCGGTGGTGACCTCGCTGATGCCGCGGTTCGCCTCGGCCGCCTCGGCGGACGCGGTGCCCGCGCCGGACGACAGGTGCCGGCTGGTGCTGGTGAGCTCCTCGGAGGCGGCCGCCACCGAACTCGCGTTGCCGCCGATCTCGACCATGGCGGTGCGCAGCGAGCCGACGATCGCGTTGAGGCTGTCGCCGAGCTGGGCCAGCTCGTCACTGCCGCCGATCGACGCGTCGACGGTGAGGTCGTACTCCGAGATGGAACGGGCCACCGCCAGGCAGCGGTCGACCCGGCGAGAGATGCGCCGGCCCAGCCACAGCGCCGCACCGCCCAGGACGAACGCGGCCAGCAGACCGGCGATCAGCACCAGCCGTTCGACGCTGGCGGCCTCGGACGCCGCGCTCTCGTACGTCTGCCGCACGTGGGCGGTGATCGCGCTGCGCAGTGCTTCGATCGCCTCGCCGGCCTTGGCGTCGACCTGGTCGTAGGCGGGACGGGCGGCCAGGGCGGCCGTGCGGCCGGGATCGGACGCGACCCGGCTCGCCAGCGTGACGATCCGCTGGCCGGAGGCGATCAGCTCGTCGAGTGCCGACAGGGCGGCGTCGGCCTGCCCGCGCAGTTCCGGCATGTACCGGGCGACCTCGTCGACGCCGGCACGGGCCTGCGCCACGTTCTCGCCCAGCTTGTCGAGCACTTCCTGGCGCTCGGTGGCGTTGTTCGTGACCAGCGACGCCAGGACGTTGCCGCGGAACAGGGCCTGGGCGATGGTGGTGGACTGGACACCCTGCAACGCCGCGGCCGCATTGCGGGCCGACCGCTGCTGATCGGCCAGCGCCACGGTGCCGCCGTACCCGATGGCGCCGGAAGCGAGAACCAACAGGAAACCCGCCACGGCGAGAGCCGCGATCTGGCGCCGGATCGTGAACGTCATAACACACCCCCGAAAATCCAAGGCTAGTGTTGATTTCGCTCAGGAAGGCCGGAACCGCACCGATGAAAGAAACATGGGACGCCGCGTCGTCTGTCTGCTGCTTGCCGGCCTCGTTCTGATGTCGGGCGCCACCGGCTGCACCGGCGCCGACCAGGACGCGGGCACGCCCGTCGACCGGTTGGCCGAGGCGAGGGCCGCGCTCCCCGATCAGATCAGGAAGGCCGGCGCGCTCGTCGGCGGCACCGACCCGACGTTCGAGCCGATGACATTTATGAAGGACGGCAAATACACCGGTCTCGACGTCGAACTGGTCGAGGCGATCGCGGCGAAGCTGGGCCTCACGGTCACCTGGAACACCGTGAGCTTCGGCGACCTGCTCGACCAGGTCGAGGGCCACAAGATCGACGTCTCCGTCTCGTCGATGTTCGACCGGGCCGCCCGGCAGAAGAAGGCCGACTTCGTCAACTACCTCAACGCCGGAACGTCGATCGTCGTCGGCAAGGGCGTCGGCGACATCGGCGGCATGGCCGGCCTGTGCGGGCGGCGGGTCGCCGTGCAGGCCGAGACCGTCTACGTCGACATGGCCAACAGCCAGGCCGCCAAGTGCGGCGCCAAGCTGACCGTCGTCTTCTCCGACAAGCCGTCCACCGCCGTGGCGACCAAAACGGCCGACGCCGCCCTCAACGACTTCCCGATCGCGGCGCTGGACGTCCAGAACAACGCCGCCCTCGAGCTGTCGGGCCCCCAGATCGAGGCGATCCCGTACGGCATCGGAATCGCCAAGGACCGGAGGGCCCTCACCACGGCGGTGCAGGTCGCTCTCTACTCCCTCATCAACGAGGGCACGTACGACGAGCTGTTGACGAAATGGAAGGTCTCGGAAGGCGCGCTGCGTACGGGCGCCATCAACGGCGGGGCCTGAATCAGGCGAACAGCGCGGCGAACCGGTTCAGGTAGAGCGGCCATCCGTCGTCACCGGCGACGCCGTCGCTCACCGACGGCCAGCCGGCGCCGTGCCGGTCGAGGTTGCGGTGTTCGAGCTCGACGCGCGTGCGTCCCGGTGCTTCTTCGACGAATCGGACCTCGACCTCGCTGGTGTTGTCGAGATCCGTTTCGAGCTGCCACTGCGGGCTGATGTCCCAGCTGAAGACGACCCGGTTCGGCGGGTCGAAGGCGAGGATCCGGGCCCAGCGGCATTCGCTGCCGTCTTCTGCCCGGTCGTAGATGTGGCCGCCGACCTTCTCCTCGAACACCGTCTCGACGATCGGTGCGCGGAGGAGATTGTGTTCGGCCGGTTTGATGTCACCGAATCGCTTGGTGAATGCGGCGAACGCCTCGTTCACCGGTGCCTGCACGACGACGTGCCGGCGTACCACCGTGTCTGTCATGGGTCCTCCTGGTTTTCCACGACGTTCTGAAAACCGTCCAACGCGCGGTTCCAGAACGTGTCGAGCTGGTCGCGGAGCGCGGCAACACCGGCGGGATTGAGTCGGTACACCCGACGGGTACCAGCGGCGCGATCGGTGACCAGCCCGGCGTCCTTGAGCACCTTCAGGTGCTGCGACACCGCGGGTCGGCTGATCGGCAACACGTCGGCCAGCTCACCGACGGCCCGGGGCCGCTCGGCGAGACACTCGACGATCGCTCGCCGGGTGGGATCTCCCAACAGATCCCACGCGTCGCCCGCTTGGTAAGTTTCCACGAACGGTAAGCTACGACTTACCGATGCCGGAGTCAAGACGCGACGATGCCCGCCACGAATCCGTGGCGGGCATCGGGGAGCAGGTGAAATCAGTGGCGGGCGTAGGGGTTCTCGCCGCTGTCCAGGTAGCGCTCGGTGTCGAGGACACCGTCGTGGTCGCTGTCGGTCACCAGCACGTCGACGTCACCGTCGAAGTCGCGGTCGACGGCCAGCGCGTCGATGTTGCCGTCACCGTCGCGGTCGACGCCCACCGTGTCGACACGGCCGTCACCGTTGGTGTCGGAGTAGAACGTGTCCGGGTTGCCGTCGTGGTTGCTGTCGACGATCAGCGTGTCGAGGCGGCCGTCACCGTCGGTGTCGACGAAGGCCTTGTCGATGTCGCCGTCACCGTCGACGTCGTAGGCAACCGCGTTCGCCACACCGTCGTGGTCGGTGTCGACGAAGTACGCCGTCGAACCGTCGGTCTGCTCGGCGGCAACGACGTCGTAACCGTGGTCTTCGTAGCCCGTGTCGGTGCCGGTGTCGGTGTCGGTCTCGGTCGAGGGGTCGTACTCGCTCATTTCTGCTCCCAAATCCCTGGTGACCGGTCCGTCCGGCGTGCACTCAATGTATTCGGTCGGCGCGCGGCGTCTGATCCCCTTAACGTGCCACTCGGAGGACGATCAGCGCGGTCGCGGCGAGCAGCGCGGCGCTCGTCACCAGTCCTAGGAAAAGATCAGAGATCATCGCTAGCGCGAGGCCACACGCGATGCCGCCGGCATACTCGGCCTGGGCAAAGAGCGAGTGGACGGTCGCACGCACGGCGCCCTCCGCCTTCCCGTTCACCCACACGACGCCGAAGCTGCGGGCCAGCGGCAGTGCTCCGGCCGCGAGCAGCACCGCCGCGCTGCCGCTCAACTCCTCCGGCGCGAGGGCCAGCCCGCACACACCGGCCGCCGCCACCGCGACGGCGCCGCCGTACCCGCGGCGGGCGGTGTGCACGCCGTCGATACGACGTTGCACAGCGCGTAACACGGCCGCGCCGGCGAGACACATCACCACGCCGAGGCCGGTGAACCAGAGCACCGGATCCACCGCGAGCCCGGCGTCGACCAGCCGCAGCTGGTACAGCCGGCCGACGTTGCCCGCGAGCCCGTTCACCACGAACGTCGCCACGAGCGGCAGGAGCAGGTTGGCCCGCACCACGGTCGCTCCGCGCGTCAGGATCCGCCACGGCCGCCCGGTCCGCGGAACGAACCGTCGCTCGTCGAACCGCACAACCACATAGAGACCGAGCAGCAGCATCGCGATGCCGGCGAGCACCATGGCCGTGTCCCGGCGGGTGAGCCAGGCCAGCCCGCCCACCGCGACCAGCCCGGTCACCGTCCCGACGAGCTGGGCGCGCTCGGCGCGGATCAGCACGACCGGCACCCGCGCCGGATCGTCGAGCTCGTCGCTGATCCAGGCCACGTCGGCGCCGCTGGCGAACGCCCACGACAGGCCCCACAGCATCTGCGTGAGCACCAGCGGCCCGAAGCCGTCGACCAACCCGGTGGCCAGCATCGCGGTCCCCATGAACAGGTGCGAGACGGCGAGCGACCACCGCCGGCTGACCGCGTCGGCGACGACGCCCGCCGGAACCTCACAGGCGAGCGACACGGCGCCCTGCGCGACGCCGATCAGCACCAGCTGCGACGCCGACAGCCGCGCGTCGACGACGAGATACACGCTGGTGACCAGCCACCAGCCGCGGTGCAGGACGGCGCGGCAGAACGTCCAGAAGACGAACGCCGTCGTCGTACCTGAGGGGTACACCGGGTGACCTCCGTGGGGTGATGCGGTTCGATGGTCCTTCTTCGTAACGTCGAGGTTCGACAGGGAGCGGGGGTGGTTCGATGGTCGGCCGGCTCCACCGGCTGGGCCGGGCGTGGTTGTTGCCGGCGGCGTTGGTCGGTGGCGCGGTGGTGCTCGGGCTGGTCACCGCCGCACGGGTCGCCCAAGACCCGCCCGGATCGTCGGTGCTGTCGTCCGTCGCGTTGGGGGTGGCGCAAGGGCTGCCGCTGGTGCTCGTCATGGTGCGGCCGATGGCCGGGTTCTGGGTGTCGATCCTGGTCGGTGCGTTGGTGAGCGAAACGGTGCGGGCCGGTGGGCCGGGGTCGGTGTGGGCCGAGCCCAGCCTGCTCGTCCACCTCGGGGTGCTGGCGGTGGTCGGGCTGCGGTGCCGGGCCCGGATGCTGCCCGTCCTGTGGTTGGCGACGCTGCTGGCCGGTGCCGCGCTGGTGCAGCGGATGCCGGGCCTGAACGCGTCGCCCGACCTGGTCGAGATGAGCACGCTGTCCGCGGTGGTGCTGGTCGCCGCCGGTGCGGCGGGTGGCCGGCGCGACGCGCTGCGTCGGCTGGCCGCACAGGAGCGCATCAGCCAGGCGGAGCGGGCGCACCGGTCGGTGCTCGAAGAGCGCGCCCGCATCGCCCGCGAGCTTCACGACGTGGTCGCCCACCACATGTCGCTGATCGCCATCCAGGCCGAGGCGGCGCCGTACCGGGTGGCGGATCCACCGGCGGAACTCGCCCGGAGTTTCGCCACCATCCGGGCCAGCGCGGTCGAGGCCATGACCGAGCTGCGCCGCGTCCTCGGCCTCCTGCGCGACGGGGGCGGCCCGATGTACGACCTCGGCGAGCCGTCCCCCGCCGGTGTGTCGCAGCCGCAGCCGCGGCTGGCCGAGGTGGCCGAGCTGGTCGCGGCGGTCCGGGCGGCCGGAGTCGAGGCCGAACTGTCGGTCACCGGAGAGGCGCGGCCGCTCGATCCCGGCGTCGAACTGTCCGGGTACCGGATCGTGCAGGAGGCCCTGAGCAACGTGCTGCGCCACGCTCCCGGTGCCGGGGTGCGGGTCACCGTCGAGCACGGCGGCGACACCGTGACGCTGTCCGTGGTCAACGGCGCCGGCGACCATCCACCGTCCACTGTGGACGGAGTCGGCCACGGGCTGGTCGGGATGCGGGAACGGGTCGCGATGCTCGGTGGGCAGCTGTCGGTCGGGCCCCGCGTCGGCGGCGGGTACGCGGTCACGGCGGTGCTGCCGACCGGGCCGCCGGAGGAGGAAGGATGAGCGGGTGACGATCCGCGTGCTCATCGCCGACGACCAGGCCATGGTGCGGGAGGGGTTCTCGGTGCTGCTCAACGCCCAGCCCGGGATCGAGGTCGTCGGCGAGGCGAGCGACGGGCGTCAGGCGGTGGATCGGGCGGCCCGGCTCCGGCCCGACGTGGTCCTCATGGACGTTCGGATGCCCGGCCTCGACGGCCTCGACGCGACCCGCCGGATCACCGCCGCCGACGGCGCGCCGAAGGTGTTGATCCTCACCACGTTCGACCTCGACGAGTACGTGTACACCGCACTTCGCGCCGGCGCGAGCGGCTTCCTGCTGAAGACGGCCTCGGCACAGGTACTCGCCGACGCGGTGCGGGTGATCGCCGCCGGCGAGGCGATGCTCGCGCCCACCGTGACCCGTCGGCTGATCGCCGAGTTCGCCCGGTTGCGGCCGGTCGAGCCGCCCGCGCCGCCGGCCGCGCTCACCGCTCGGGAGACCGAGATCCTCACGCTGATCGCCGGGGGCCTGTCGAACGCGGAGATCGCCGGCCGGCTGGTGATCGCCGAGCAGACCGTGAAGACGCACATCGGCCGGATCCTCACCAAGCTCGGCCTCCGCGACCGTACCCAGGCTGCCGTCTTCGCGTACAACACCGGCCTGGTGCGGCCGGAGGGGTGGTCCTAGGTCCACCCGGCGAGGGGTTCCAGTGCCATCGTCCGGCGTCAGTTCGTCGATGAGGCTGGCAGCCATGACAACGACGGTTCAGCACGGCAAATTCTCCGGGCGTGTCCTGGCCGGACCGGTGACCCGGCCGGAGCGGGCGCTCGCCCCCGACCTCGCGCGGGGCGCGATGCTGCTCTTCATCGCGCTCGCCAACGCGGCGAACTTCGCGTTCGCCGGCCAACCCGGCCTCGACCCGACACCGCACGGGGTGCAGCGGGTCGTCAACTTCCTGATGGCCACGTTCGTCGACGCGCGGGCGTACCCGGTGTTCGCGGTGATGTTCGGGTACGGGCTGGTGCAGATCGCGCACCGGCAGCGGGCCGCCGGCGCCGACGAGCGGCGGGTGTTGTTGCGGCGCAACGCTTTCCTCGTCGTCTTCGGACTTTTCCACGCCACCCTGCTCTACTTCGGCGATTTCCTGGGCGCGTACGGGATCGTCGGCATCATCGCGACGCTCGTGCTGCTGCGCCGCGGCGACCGGTTCCACCGCGTGGCGCCGTGGCTGTGGGGGATCCAGCTGGTCTACATCGGCTTCCTCGCGGTGACGGCGATCACCGGCATGAAGAGCGGTGACGCGACGGTGGCGAACGTCACCAACCCGTCGCTCGCCGCCGGCTCGTACGCGCAGTCTCTCGTCGACCGGCTCGCCGAGTGGCCGGTGCACACGTCGACGGTGGTGCCGTTCATCTTCATCGTGTGGCTGGGCATCTGGGCCGCGCGCCAGCGCATCCTGGAGAACCCGGCCGCGCACACCGTGCTGCTGCGCCGCGTCGCGGTCGTCTGCCTCGGGATCACGGTGCTCGGCGCGCTGCCGTACGCGATGGTGGCCGCGGGCGTCCTGTACGTCACGCCGGACACCGTCGACAGCCTGTCGATGCTGCAGCAGGCCAGCGGCTGTTACGGCGGCGCCGGCTACGTGGCGCTGTTCGGGCTGCTCGCCGTGCGTCTCGCCGACGGGAGGCGGCGGCCGATCGTGGACGCCGTGGCAGCCCTCGGACGCCGCTCCCTGTCCGGCTACCTCTTCCAGTCAGTGGCCTGGATCACCCTGTTCTCCACCTGGGCCCTCGACCTGGGCGGCTCCACCTGGGTCGCCGCCGGCGCCGCCGTCGCCGTCTGGACGGTGTCCGTCGCCGCCGCGAGGTCGATGGAGCTCGCCTGCTACCGCGGCCCGGCGGAAACCCTCCTCCGCAAACTCACCTACCGCGCGTGACACCCCTGTCGATCTTGCAGTTGTGGTGCCAGGCTGGTGGCGATTAGCTCCGGTTTGGCGGGCACCACAACTGCAAGATCGACTGGATCTTGGGGGTGGTGGCGGGGTGCCGGGTTTGGGCTGGTGACGGGGTTCGCCCCGGGGGGAGCGGGCCTTCGGCGCGGCGCGATGGCAGACTCGTAGCGGATTCGTACTAGGAAGACGGAGGGTCATGTCCGGCAACGGAGCGTGGTACGGCGGCGACGAACCCACGGCGGAGCGGCCACTCGTGCCCCGGCCGGTCGTGCCGCAGCCGCGCACAGCGGCCGAGGACGACCCGCTGGTTCCCCAGCCACGCATAGCGGCGAGGGACGACCTGCCGCCGGTGCCGCAGCCGCTCACACCGCCGTTCGACCCGGCGGCGCCAGCGCCCCGGGCCGACCTGCCGCCGCCCCGCACGGATCTGCCGCCGCCCCCGTCCGACCTGCCACCGCCGTTCCCGGCCTCGATGTACTCGGCCGACGGCGACGTCGTGGACCAGGACCCGCCGCGGTACCCGACCACCGGCGGCGGCGACCAGTACCCGGCCGGCGGCGGGTTCATAGGGCAGGATCCGCCGACCGCCACCATTCCGCGGATCGGCGCCACCGGTGAGCCGTCCGTGCAGCTGACGGCCATCGAGCTCACCACCGACGCCCGGCTGAACGAGGCGACCGAGACCGCCGCCCCGCCGGCGCGGAACCGGCGTGATCTCAGTGCCGGGATCGCCATCGCGCTCGTGATCCTCATGGTGCTCTGCATCGGCGTCGCCGGCTCCAGTTTCCAGGTGTTCACGACGGAGTCCGAGAAGTTCGAGCAGGGCACCTGCGTCGCGCCCGACCACGAGGGGCGGCTGCCCTACCGGCAGGTGGCCTGCACCGATCCGGGGTTCACCCACGTCGTCGTCGGTGTGCTCGACCGGGACGCCGACCACCCGTGCCGCACCGTGCCCGGCGCGTCGACGCTGTTCAGCACGAACTCCACCGTGGTGTGCCTGGGCGTCAAGGGGGTCGACCCGAGCCGGTCGGTCAACATCGTCCGCCAGGGCGACTGCGTCAACGTCGACGGCCCGAACGCGGTCCTGATCGACTGCCGTGACCCGAGCGCGAAGTACCAGGTCGTCAAGCGGCTCACCGACGTGCCGGAGGGCACCAGCGGGGCGTGCGACGGCGTCGAGGGCATCGTCGAGACGTTCCAGTGGAACTGGAAGTCGAACGACCCGGTCGACCGGTCGGAGAACGGCGTCGACGTGGTGCTGTGCCTCGGCGCGTCGCAGTCGGCGATCGACGCCGAGGCGGCCGCCCGGGCGGCGACGTCGACCTGCCGCTTCCTCACCGACGCGGAGGTGTCGGCGACGGTGTCGGCCGCGACGAGCCGGACGTACACCGTCTCCGAGCGCGTCGACGACGGCACGCACTGCGCCTACCAGTTCTCCAGGCCCAGCGAGATCGTGCAGATCGGCTTCTTCTCCGGCGCGAAACTGAGCCCGAAGAACGACAGCGAGTCCCTGACCGTCGACGGGTTCCGCGCGTCGTGGGAGCCGGGCCGGGGCAAGCGCTCGCTCGGCGTGGAACTGCCGGCCGGCACCCTCTACATCAAGGTGCAGTTGACCGGCGTCGGCGACACCACGTCGCGCAAGCTCGCGATCGACGCGTTCAAGTCGGCCCGGTCACGGATCAAGTAGCCCTACGGATTGATCGCCAGGAACACGAACGCGGCCAGCAGCACCAGGTGCACGGCGCCCTGCAACCGGGTCGCCCGGCCGGGTACCACGGTGAGCACACCGACCACGACCGTCAGGCCCAGCAACACGATCTGGGTCGGATCGAGGCCCAGCAGCAGCGGACCGTCGAGCCAGATCGTCGCGATCGCGATCGTGGGAATCGTGAGCCCGATGCTCGCCATGGCCGAACCCAGCGCCAGGTTGAGGCTGGTCTGAACCTTGTCGCGCAGCGCCGCCCGCAGCGCCGCCACCGTCTCCGGAAGCAGCACCAGCAGCGCGATCACGACGCCGACGAACGAGTGCGGGAAGCCGGCCGCGGCGACGCCGGACTCGATCGCCGGTGACTCGACCTTCGCCAGCCCCACCACTCCCACGAGGGCCAGCAGCAGCAACCCGAGGCTGACCAACGCCTGACGATCGGACGGCGGCGCCGCGTGCTCGTCGTCGTCCGAAGCCCCGCCGACCGGCAGGAAGAAGTCGCGGTGCCGCACCGTCTGCGTGACGACGAACGTGGCGTACAGCAGCAGTGAGGCGCTCGCCGCGAACGCCAGTTGCCCGGCCGAGAACTCGGGACCGGGCCGGCTCGTGGTGAACGTCGGCAGCACCAGGCTCAGCGCGGCCAGCGTCGCCACGGTGGCCAGCGCCGCGCCCGTCCCCTCCGCGTTGAAGACCGCGAGCCCGAACCGCGCCGCGCCGACGAGCAGGCAGAGACCGACGATGCCGTTCGCCGTGATCATGACGGCCGCGAACACGGTGTCGCGCGCGAGCGACGACGAGTCCTTGCCGCCAGACACCATCAGCGTGACGATCAGCGCGACCTCGATGATCGTGACCGCGACGGCCAGCACGAGCGATCCGAACGGCTCGCCGACCCGGTGCGCGACCACCTCGGCGTGATGCACGGCCGCCAGGATCGCGCCGGCGAGCACGAGCGCCACCAGGGTGGTGACGACCGCTCCGAGGTCGCGCCCCCACACCGCGCCGAGCAGCAGCACGGCGAGCAGGGGCGTGTACGTCGTCCAGGAACGCAGTGCGCCGATCACCGACCCACCTTCGCAGAAAACGATCAGCGGGTCACACATCTGCGAACAGATCCGATGTTTCCTCGGTCGCCGCTTCCGGCCCTTGCAAGTCTTGCGCAGTTCCCAACAGCCGCTTGCAGCTCGAAGATATTGACGGACGGAGATTGACGCCGCCAGACATCCAATGTTAACTACTTGGCACCGGTGCCACCCGACGCAAGTCCGAGGTCGGTGGGCATCGAGCTTCGTCACTGGTAGTCCGCCATCGGCGGGCGGGCTGCCGCACGTGGTGGCGGAGCCCATCGCCAGCGCGATCTAGAAGGGGATCGTGAAATGACGGTGCGTACGCCGATAATTCTTGGCGCGCTTCTGGCCGGGCTGCTCGTGGTGACCGGCCCGGCGCCGGCCATCGCGGCACCCACGGATGCCGCGTTCAACTCCTCCACCGGTACCTTGAACGTCGATTACGCCAGCTACCTCGCCAAGCACGACATCGTCTACAACCGCGCGAACACCAACCCGTTGCACGGCCTGACCGTCGGCAACGGTCGGACCGGCGCGATGGTGTGGCAGCAGAACGGCCTGACGATGCAGACCTCCGGCGTGGACCTGTCGCAACAGTCGACCTATGCGGCCGGCCTCGTGAACCTCTCGACCACGCCGCAACTCGACGCGGGTGTTTCCAGCTACCAGCAACGACTTTCGCTCCATGACGGCACACTGACCACGCGGTACGACAACAATCGCACGGTCACCGTGATGGGTTCGCCGAACTCCGAGGTGATGGGCATCCACGTCGAGGACTCGCGGCCGGGCGTGAGCGCCGTCGCGCTGAACCTGAGCCTGTGGGACCCGAACAGCGTGCAGAACATCGCCGACGTCCCGAACCTGCAGACCTGGCGCACGGTGGGCACGTTCGCCGACTCCACCGGGGTCGGGCTCAGCCGCGGCCAGGCCGATCCGAACAACTTCGGCTACACCCTCGCGGCCACCGTCGAAGGCGCGGCGTATTCGGCGCAGACAGTCAACGAGACGCAGGTGCGCCTGAACATCACACCGTCGAGCTCGTACACGATCTGGTTCACCGCGGCCAGCCGGATCAACTCCCCCGGGCTGAACTCGGTGCAGCAGGCGAAGAATCAGCTCGCCGCGGTGAAGGCGACCGGGTACGCCACCACGCTCACCAACTACCGCAACTGGTGGCACGCGTTCTGGCAGCGGTCGTTCGTGCAGTACGCCAACGGCGCCGACGACTACCTCGAGAACGTCTACTACCTGGCGACGTACATGATCGCCGCCGGCGGCTTCGGGAACTACCCGCTGCACTTCATCAACGGCGTCTTCCGCGCGACGCAGGACAACTCGAAGTGGAGCAACGGCTACTGGTACTGGAACCAGCGCGACGTCTACAACTCGTTCCTCGCCTCGAACCACGCCGACCTGATGGCCGGGTTCAACCGGCTCTACAGCCGCAACCTGGCCGCGACGAAGGCGTACACGATGACCCGCTACGGCATCGACGGGCTGTGGGTACCGGAGACGATGGGCTGGGACGGCAACGCGCGCGGCACCGTCAACAGCGACTACGTGAACGACCTGTACTCGACCGGCACCGAGGCCGCGTACAACATGTACCTGCAGTACCGGTACACGAGCGACACCGGCTACCTGCAGAACACGGCCTACCCGTTCATGAAGGAGGCCGTGAAGTTCTACCAGGGCCGGCTCTCGCGCGACGCGAACGGCCGCTACTTCATGGCGACCTCGAACGCGCACGAGACGTACTGGGACGTGAAGAACGCGATCACCGACCTGGCGGCGGTGCGCCTGCTGTTCCCGTTGACGATCCAGGTGAGCCAGCAGCTCGGCCTCGACGCCGGACTGCGGGCCGGCTGGCAGACGGTCGTCGACAACCTCGCGCCGTACGCGATCGCGAACGGTGCCTACCTCCCGCACGACCCGCCGACGTCGCCGACGCGCAACAACGAGAACGTGGCGCTGGAACTGGTGTGGCCGTACGACCGCACCGGCATCGGCTATCCCGATTACCAGACCGCGGTGAACACCTTCAACGTGCGGCCGCACCCGTACGGGAACGTGTGGTCGAACGACCACGTGCACGCCGCCCGCCTCGGGCTGGGCGACCAGTCGTACAACGGCATGCGGACGATGCTGCAGAAGTACCAGAACTACCCGAACGGCATGACCAACAACACCAACGGCGTCTTCGAGTACCTCGGCATCCACCTGGCGGCGATGAACGAGTCGCTGATGCAGTCGTACAACGACAAGATCCGGGTGTTCCCGGCGGTGCCGGGCGACGCGAACTTCGTCGGCAAGTTCACGTTGCTGGCCAAGGACGGCTTCCTCGTGAGCTCCGAGCGGGAGGCCGGTGAGGTCAAGTACGTCGGGATCCGCAGCCTGCACGGCAAGCAGGCGCGGGTGGTGAACCCGTGGGGCACCCAGCAGATACGGGTGCGGCGGACGAGCGACAACGCGATCCTCGCGACGTCGACGGGCAACGAGGTGACGTTCGCGACCGCCGCGAACACCACCTACGTGGTGGAGCGCACCGCCAAACCGCTCACGAACTACGCGGCCACGACGCTCACCGGGTCACCGAACCAGGGTCAGAAGTCGTTGGCCGGCACGGCGTCCACGCTCGGTCTCGGCGCGGGCCAGCCGAGCGGGGCGACCGCGCTGCGGGCCCAGGCGAACAACCTCTACGTGCAGGCCGGAAACGCCGGTGCGGCAGCGCTGATCGCGAACGGGCCGGCCGTCGGTCCCTGGGAGCAGTTCGACCTCATCGATCTCGGGAACGGCAACGTGGCACTGCGCGCCCGGGTCAACGGGATGTACGTCTGCGCCGAGAACGCGGGCGCGAACCCCTTGATCGCCAACCGAACCAGCGTCGGCGCGTGGGAGACGTTCGCCCGCGTCAACAACTCCGACGGCACGGTGAGCCTGCGGGCCACCGTCAACAACATGTACGTGGTCGCGGAGAACGGTGGCGCCGCCCCGCTCATCGCAAACCGCACCGCGATCGGCCCGTGGGAGAAGTTCACCCTCACCTCCAGCTAGGAGACCCCCATGCGCAGACCCGTTCTGACAGCGGTCGCCGGACTGCTGCTGTCCACCGTCGCCGTGGTGACCCCCGCCCAGGCGGCACCCCTGACGAACGTCCTCGTGTTCTCGAAGACCGCCGGTTTCCGGCACGACGCGATCCCCGCCGGCATCGCCGCGATCCGGCAACTCGGTACCGCGAACGGGTTCTCGGTGACGGCCACCGAGGACGCGGCCCAGTTCACCACCGCGAACCTGGCCCAGTACCAGGCGGTGGTGTTCCTGTCGACCACCGGCGACGTGCTCAACGCCGCGCAGCAGACGGCGTTCGAGCAGTACATCGCGTCCGGCAAGGGCTACGTCGGCGTCCACGCGGCGGCCGACACCGAGTACGACTGGGCCTGGTACGGCGGGCTCGTCGGCGCGTACTTCCTGTCGCACCCGGCGATCCAGCAGGCGAACGTGCGCGTCGAGGATCGCACCAACGCGTCGACGGCGCACCTGCCGCAGACCTGGACGCGCACCGACGAGTGGTACAACTACCGCACCAACCCGCGGTCACGCGTGCGCGTGCTGGCGAACCTCGACGAGGCGAGCTACAGCGGCGGATCGATGGGCGATCATCCGATCACCTGGTGCCAGAACTACGGCGGCGGGCGCGCCTGGTACACCGGCCTCGGCCACACGCAGGAGTCGTACGCCGACGCCAACTTCACCCGGATGCTCCTCGGCGGTCTCCAGATCGCGGCCGGTTCGGTCACGGCCAACTGCACACCGGTCACCCAGCCGGTGCCGACGGGAGCGGCGGTGCGCGCCCGCGTCAACAACCGGTACGTCGCGGCCGAAAACGCCGGCGCCGGCGCGCTGATCGCCAACCGCACGGCGATCGGTGGCTGGGAGCAGTTCGACGTCGTCGACCTCGGGAGCGGAAACGTGGCGTTGCGGGCGCGCGTCAACGGCCAGTACGTCAGCGCGAACAACGGCAACACCCTCATCGCCAACCGGGCCACGGTCGGCACGTGGGAGACGTTCGCCCGCGTCACCAACTCCGACGGCAGCGTCAGCCTCCGCGTTCAGGCGAACGGGATGTACGTCTGCGCGGAGAACGCCGGCGCCAACCCGCTCGTCGCCAACCGGGCCGCCATCGGCGCATGGGAGAAGTTCGACCTCGTCTCCATCTGAGTCCCGGCCCGTCACCAGCACCCGCGCGGTCCCGAAGGGGCCGCGCGGGCCTCCCCCACCCCCGGAGTGCCCCGATGTCTCGACGAATCCGCCTGCGCCGTGCCGTCGGCGCCCTACTCCTGGCGATTGCCGGCAGCGCCGTTTCCACGCTGTCACCGGCGGCTGCCGCGCCGCCGCCGACCGCCCAGTTCGAGAAGGTGAAGCTCGACGGCGGCCTGTCGATGGGTGAGCCGATCGAACTCGCCGTGCTGCCCGATCTCAAGGTGCTCTACATCAACCGCGGGTCCAGCGCCGGCGGTGGCCAGGTGCGGCTGTACAACCCGGCGACGGGTGCCACCACCGTCGCGCTGACGCTGCAGCTCGACGCGCGGTTCGAGGACGGTCTCATCGGCATCACGCTGCACCCGCAGTTCGCGACGAACCGCTGGGTGTACCTGTTCTACTCACCGGCGAGCACGCCGCTGGTCAACCGGATCTCCCGGTTCACGTTCACCACGGCCACGAACACGCTCGATCCGCAGAGCGAGGACATGCTGATCGAGTGGCCGACCGAGCGGCGGCTGTGCTGCCACTCGGCCGGATCGATGACGTGGGACAGCGCCGGCAACCTGTACTTCGCCGTCGGCGACAACACGAACTCCGGTGGCGACTCGGCCGGAATGGCGCCGATCGACGAGCGCACGAGCCGCGACGCCCAGTACGACGCGCAGCGCACCTCGGGCAACACCAACGACCTCCGCGGGAAGATCAACCGGATCCACCCGGAGAACAACGGGACCTACACGGTTCCGGCCGGCAACCTGTTCCCCGCCGGCACGGCCAACACCAGGCCCGAGGTCTACATCATGGGCGTCCGCAACCCGTACCGGGTCTGGGTCGACAAGCGCATGAGCGACACCCTGTACTGGGGCGAGGTCGGTCCCGACGCCGGCGCCACGATCGCGAACCGCGGCCCGGCCGCCTACGACGAGTACAACCGGGCCACCGCGCCGGGCAACTACGGCTGGCCGTACTGCGGCGGGCCGAACGTCGCCTACAACGACTGGGACTTCGCGGCCAACGCGCCCCGTGGCTGGTTCCCGTGCGGCGGCTCGACCGGTCCGGTGAACAACTCCCCGCGCAACACGGGCCTGCAGCAGCTTCCGCCGACGAAGGGCGCGCTGGTGTGGGAACAGCACGGCGGCAGCCGCGAGTGGCCGGCGCTGGACACCCCGGGCGGGTGCGGGTCACCGAACCACGCCGAGGTCTACCACTACGATCCGGCGCTCGTCTCGGACGTGAAGTGGCCGCAGTACTACGACAACAAGCTCCTCATCACCGAGTACTGCCGCAGCTGGATCAAGGAGATCCAGTTCGACAACGGCAACCCGCGTACCGGCAACCCGACGGTGATCGAGCCGGTGCTCAACGGCATGACGTTCGTGCACCCGATCGACATGGAGTTCGGCCCGGACGGTTCGCTGTACCTGTTGGAGTACGGCAACGGCTACTTCTCCGGCCACGAGACCGCGGGGCTCTACAAAATCAACTACGTCGCGGGTGGACGGTCACCGGTCGCGGTCGCGAAAGCCAATCAGGACAACGGTCTGGCCCCGTTGACCGTCGCGTTCTCCAGCGCCGGAAGCACCGACCCGGACGGCGACCCGCTCAGCTACGCATGGGACTTCGACAACAACGGAAGCGTCGACTCGACCGCCGCCAACCCGACGTTCACGTACACCACGAACGGCGACAAGCGCGCCCGGCTGACCGTCAGCGACGGCACCGGACGCAGCGGCACCGCGCTGATTCCGATCGTGGTCGGCAACAACCGGCCGACGGTGACGGTGTCCGGGGTGCCGAACGGCGGCATCTTCGGTTGGGGCGAGAACCTCACGACCACCGCGTCGGCGAGCGACCCGCAGGACGGCGTCCCGCCCTGCGCCAACGTCGTGATCAGGGCCGCGTTGGGGCATCAGGAACACGCCCACGAGGAGGGCGAGGGGACCGGCTGCGGCTTCACCGTCAACACCGGCGCGGTGCACGCCGGCCCGGACGCCGTGCAGTTCTTCGTGTTGCGGGGCACCTACACCGACCGGGGTCCGGTACCGCTGACCGGTCAGCACGAACTCGTCCTCTACCCGAAGCAGTGGCAGGCGGAGCACTACGTGTCGCTGCACGGCCCGCAGGTCATCGCCGCGACGGGTGCCGAGGGTGGCCGGCGGCTCGGCGACATCCAGAACGGCGAGTACGTGCGGCACCACGCGGTGAGCCTCAAGGCCATCACCGGTGTGCGGGCCCGGGTCTCGTCCGACAAGGCCGGCAACGTCGTCTCGTTCCGGTACGACTCACCGACCGGCCGCGAGGTCGCCCGGGTGACGGTGCCGAACACCGGCGGCTGGGACGCCTACACCGAGGTGACGGCTCCGGTGTCGGCCGGCGACGACGGCACGCACGACCTGTACGTGGTGTTCACCGGCGGAGCGGGCGCGCTGCTCGATCTGGACAGCTACACGTTCACCGGCGCGGGCGTGAGTACGGGCGGCGGGCTGCGCACCGGTCCCATCAGGGCTTTGAACAAGTGCGCCGACATCAACGCGGGCGGCACCGCCGACGGCACCCGGATCCAGGTGTGGGACTGCATGGCCGGCAACGCGAACCAGGCCTGGACCGTCGGCACCGACGGAACCGTGCGCGGCCTCGGCAAGTGCATGGACGTGCAGGCGAGCGGCACCGCCAACGGCACCCGCGTGCAGCTGTGGACCTGCAACGGGTCCGGCGCGCAGCAGTGGGTGGCCGGCGCGAACGGCAGCCTGCGCAACCCGCCGAGCGGACGGTGCCTGGACATCCCCGGCTCCAACACGACGAACGGCACACCGCTGCAGATCTACGACTGCAACGGAACCGGTGCCCAGAACTGGACCCTGCCGTGATTCCGAAGGAGAAAAGCATGCGGAGACGAATGGCAGCAGCCGGGCTGGCCCTCGCCGCCACCGCCGCTACCCTCACCGTGGCGGCGCCGCCGGCCGAAGCGGCCCGGCCGTTGACGAACGTGCTGGTGTTCTCGAAGACCGCCGGCTTCCGGCACGACGCGATCCCCGCGGGCGTCGCCGCGATCCGGCAACTCGGTGCGGCGAACGGTTTCTCGGTGACGGCCACCGAGGACGCGGCCCAGTTCACCACCGCGAACCTGGCCCAGTACCAGGCGGTGGTGTTCCTGTCGACCACCGGCGACGTGCTCAACACCGCACAGCAGAACGCTTTCCAGTCCTACATCGCCGCCGGCGGCGGGTACGTCGGCGTCCACGCGGCCGCCGACACCGAGTACGACTGGCCGTGGTACGGCGGCCTCGTCGGCGCCTACTTCCAGTCGCACCCGGCCAACCAGACGGCGACGATCCGGGTCGAGGACCGCGGCAACGCGTCGACGGCGCACCTGCCGCAGACCTGGACCCGGGTCGACGAGTGGTACAACTACCGCGCCAACCCGCGTGCACAGGTCAAGGTGCTCGCCAGTCTCGACGAAGGCTCCTACAGCGGCGGGTCGATGGGCGGCGACCACCCGATCACGTGGTGCCAGAACTACGGCGGCGGCCGCTCCTGGTACACCGGCCTCGGCCACACCAGGGAGTCGTACACCGAGGCCAACTTCACCCGGATGCTGCTCGGCGGCATCCAGGTCGCCGCCGGTAGCCGGCCCGCCGACTGCCGCGCCGAGAACGGCTACACGCCGCTCTTCGACGGCTCGGCCGCGAGCCTCGCGCAGTGGCGGCAGGCCGGCCCGGGCGGGTTCACGCTCGCCGACGGCACGCTCACCTCGTCGGGCGGGATGGGTCTGCTGTGGTTCCCGGTCCGCCCGTTCGCGAACTACTCGCTGAAGCTCGACTGGATGATGCCCGGCGACGACAACGGCGGAGTGTTCATCGGGTTCCCCGACCCGCAGGGTGACCCGTGGAAGCCCGTCGACCAGGGGCACGAGATCCAGATCGACGCCACCGACGCCGATCCGTCGCGCACCACGGGCAGCGTCTACAGCTTCCGGGCACCCGACGCGGCGGCCCGCGACGCGGCGCTGAACCCGCCCGGCTCGTGGAACACCTACGAGATCGGCGTGCACGGCCAGCGCGTCGAGATCTGGCTCAACGGCGTCAAGGTGAACGACTACACGAGCAACCGGGCCATCGCGTCCGGCTACGTCGGCGTCCAGAACGACGGCGCCGGCCTCGACATCAACTACCGCAACATCCGCGTCCGCGTCGACGCGGACCAGTCGACCGATCTCGCCCGCGGCCGCCCGGTCACCGCGTCGAGCGTCGAGCCCGGCAGCGCGCACGTGGCCGCCAACGCCGTCGATGGCAACAGCGCGACCCGCTGGGGCAGCGCGTACTCCGATCCACAGTGGATGGTCGTCGACCTCGGCCAGACCCGCGCCATCAACCGCGTGCGGCTCACGTGGGAGACGGCGTACGGCCGGGCGTACCAGTTGCAGACCTCCAACGACAACAGCACGTGGACGACCGCGTACTCGACGACCACCGGTGACGGCGGCGTCGACGACGTCACGGTGACCGGCAGCGGCCGGTACGTCCGCGTCCTCGGCACCCAGCGCGGGACCCAGTGGGGCTACTCGCTCTGGGACCTCAACGTGTTCGGCTCCTGACCCCCTCCCCATAGAAGGACACCCGATGCGAAACCTCCCCCGCGTACTGGCGGCCGGGCTGCTCGCCGCCGCCGGCGCCGCGGTCGCGTTGACGACCGACGCCACGCCCGCACCGGCCGATCCGGTGCCACCGCAGGACTACCAACAGGTCAGCCTCGCCACCGGCAGCGCCGAACTCGGCGAACCGATGTCGCTGGCGGTGCTGCCGAACCGTTCGGTCGTCCACACCGCCCGCAACGGCACCGTCCGGCTGACCGACGCCGCCGGCAACACGAAGGTGATCGGGACCATCCCGGTGTACTCCCATGACGAGGAGGGCATGCAGGGCGTCGCCGTCGACCCGGGCTTCGCGAGCAACCGGTACATCTGGCTGTACTACTCGCCGGTGCTCAGCACGCCGGCCGGCGACGCGCCGGCCACCGGTACCAGCGCGACCTGGGCCACCTGGCGCGGCAACCTGAACCTCAGCCGGTTCACGCTCAACGCCGACGACACCATCAACCTCGGCAGCGAGCGGGTGGTGCTGCAGGTCCCCAACGACCGCGGGATGTGCTGCCACGTCGGCGGCGACATCGACTTCGACGCCGCCGGCAACCTGTACCTGACGACCGGCGACGACACGAACCCGTTCGAGTCCAGCTCCTACTCCCCGCTCGACGAGCGCACCGATCGCAACCCGCAGTACGACGCGCAGCGCAGCAGCGCGAACACCAACGACCTGCGCGGCAAGGTGCTCCGCATCACGCCGCAGGCCAACGGGACGTACACCGTCCCGGCGGGCAACATGTTCCCGGCGGGCACGGCGAACACCCGTCCCGAGATCTACGCGATGGGCTTCCGCAACCCGTTCCGGATGAGCGTCGACAAGCCAACCGGGATCGTCTACCTCGGCGACTACGGACCCGACGCGGGCGGGCCCGACCCGAACCGCGGCCCCGGCGGGCAGGTCGAGTTCAATCGCATCACCGCCCCCGGCAACTACGGCTGGCCGTACTGCACCGGAACCAACACCACGGCCGAGACCTACACCGAGTACACGTTCCCGTCCGGGCCGGCCGGGGCGAAGTACAACTGCGCCGGCGGTCCGACCAACAACTCGTTCCGCAACACCGGCCAGCAGACGCTTCCCGCCGCGAAGCCGAGTTGGATCCGGTACGGCGGCGAGGCCGGCTCACCGCCGGAGTTCGGCGGCGGCAGCGAGTCGCCGATGGGCGGGCCGGTCTACCGCTACAACGCCGCGCTCAACTCGCCGGTCAAGTTCCCGCAGTCGCTCGACGGCCGGTACTTCGCCGGCGAGTACGGACGGCGCTGGATCAAGGCGATCACCGTCAACTCGAACGGAACCTACGGCGAGATCTCGGCGTTCCCGTGGACCGGCACGCAGGTCATGGACATGGCCTTCGGTCCGGACGGCGCGCTCTACGTGCTCGACTACGGCTCCGGCAGCAACAACCAGGCGCTGTACCGGGTGGAGTACATCGGCGGCGGCAACCGCAGCCCGATCGCGGTGGCGAACGCGTCACCGACCTCCGGCCCCGCGCCGCTCACCGTCCAGTTCACCTCGACCGGCAGCTCCGACCCGGAGGGTGGCGCGCTCACCTACCTGTGGACGTTCGGCGACGGCACCACGTCGACGGCCGCGAACCCCAGCAAGACCTACACGGCGAACGGCCGGTACACGCCGACGCTGCGGGTCACCGACCCGACCGGGCTCTCGGCGACAGCGAGCACGGTCGTGACCGTCGGCAACACCGCGCCAACTGTGAACCTGACGACGCCGATCAACGGGCAGCTGTTCAACTTCGGCGACACCGTCTCCTTCACCGTCGGCGTCAGCGACCCGGAGGACGGCACCATCAACTGCTCGCGCGTCACCGTGGCGTACCTCCTCGGGCACGACAGCCACTCGCACGAGATCACCCGCACCACCGGATGCAGTGGCACGATCACCGTTCCGACGGACGGCGAACACGACGCCGCGGCGAACGTCTACGGCGTCTTCCAGGCGTCGTACACCGACAACGGCGGGCTGACGAGCACCAGCACCCGCACCCTGCAACCGAAGCACCGCCAGGGTGAGCACTTCGGCACCCAGAGCGGCGTGCAGATCGCGGCACACGCCGCCGCCGAGGGCGGCAGCACCGCCGGATTCATCGAGAACAACGACTGGATCGCGTACACGCCGTACGCGTTGCAGCCCGCGAACCGGTTCACCGCACGGGTTTCCTCCGCCGGCAGCGGCGGCACCATCGAGGTCCGCGCGGGCTCGTCGACCGGCACGCTGCTCGGCAGTGTCGCGGTGCCGGTCACCGGAAGCTGGGAGACGTTCACGAATGTCACCGCGGCACTGAACCCGGGACCGGCCGGAACCACCTCGCTGTACCTGGTGTTCAAGGGTGGCGCCGGCAACCTGTTCGACGTCGACGCGTTCACGCTCGACACCGGAACGACCCAGCCGGGCGGCGCCGCGACGCTGAAGGCGTTGGTGAACAACCTGTTCGTCACCGCCAACAACGGCACCGCGCCGCTGATCGCCAACAAGACGACGGTCGGGTCGCTGGAGCAGTTCGACGTGGTCGACCAGGGCGGCGGGGTCGTTGCCCTGCGGGCCCGCTCGAACGGCATGTACGTGTGTGCCGAGAACGGCGGCGCCAACCCGCTCGTCGCGAACCGGGCCGCCGTCGGCGCGTGGGAGCGGTTCGTGCTCGTGCGCAACGCCGACGGCAGCGAGAGCCTGCGGGCCGAGGTGAACGGCATGTACGTGACGGCCGAGAACGCCGGCGCGGCACCGCTGGTCGCGAACCGCGCGGCGATCGGTGCGTGGGAACGCTTCGACCTGGTGACGCCATGAGGATCCTACGAATCGTCGCAGCGCTGCTGTTGACCGTCGGCTTGGCCGTGGTGGCCAGGCCGGCGGCGGCGGCCGAGCCCACGGTCCAGGCCGCTCCGCTGGCGAACAACGTCCACATCTTCTACTACTCCTGGTACGGCAGCCCGCAGGTCAACGGCAGCTACCGGCACTGGCCGCAGGGCGGCTTCACGCCACCGCTCTCGATCGGGGCAAACTTCTACCCGGTGCGCGGTGCCTACGACTCCGGCGACTACACCGGCGCGGTCGAGCAGCACATGGCGTGGATCGCGCAGGCCCGGATCGGCGTGATCGTGTACAGCTGGTGGGGCCGCGGGTCCTATGAGGACAATCTCGCCGCCGGGGTGCTGGCCGCCGCGGCGCGCCACGGCATCAGGGTCGCCTGGCATCTCGAACCGTATTCGGGACGCACGGCACAGTCCACTGTGGACGACATCAACTACATCACCGGACGCTACGGCGCGAGCCCGGCGTTCCACCGTGATCCCGCGTACGGCAACCGCGCGCCGTTCTACGTGTTCGAGAGCCTACGCATCACCGACTGGTCGGCGCTGCAACAGGTCCGGTCGACGGCGATCGTGCTGGCGCAGACCACCGACACGTCGAAGGTCGCGAACTTCGGCGGCATGTACACCTACGACGCGATCGCCGGCAACACCGCACCCGGCTGGGCGAACGCGGCCGCCTACTGCCGGGCGAACGGGCTGGTGTGGGCGCCGTCGATCGGCCCCGGGTACATCGACGACCGCGCGGTGCCGGGCAACACGACGCCGACGCTCGACCGCGAGAACGGCGCCACCTACGACCGGCAGTGGACCAACGCGCTGAACAACGGCGCGAACTGGATCTCGATCACCTCCTTCAACGAGTGGCACGAGGGCTCGGTGATCGAGCCGGCGAGCTCGAACCCGCCGGCGGGCAACGGCTACCTGACGTTCCAGGGCGCCTACGGCACCAGCGGCACGGCGTCGGAGACGGCGTACCTGGACCGCACCCGGTACTGGATCGACAGGATGAGTCCGGTCACGGCCGTCTCGCTGCGCGCGCGCGTCAACGGGCGGTACGTCGCGGCCGAGAACGCCGGTGCCGCAGCGCTGATCGCCAACCGGACGGCGGTCGGCGCGTGGGAGCAGTTCGAGCGGATCGACGCCGGCGGGGGCGCGATCGCGTTGCGGTCGCGGGTGAACGGTCTCATCGTGACGGGCGGCGACGGCTCGGCGCCGCTCATCGCCAACCGCACCGCGATCGGCCCCACGGAGACGTTCCAGGTGGTGTCCAACGCCGACGGCAGCGTCGCGCTGCGGTCGGCCGCCACCGGCCGGTACGTGGCGGCGGAGGGCGCGGGCGCGTCGCCGCTGATCGCGAACCGGACCGCGATCGGTTCGTGGGAGAGGTTCGACCTGCTCCCAGTGTGATCGGATGTATGAACGGGCGCCTCCAGACAAGAGCCTTGTCTGGAGGCGTCTTCTCTGATAGACATCGGACGTCTATGAGAGGTAATCATCTATGAGTAGCCGGTTCGTCTCGCTGGACACCTCCGACGTCCGCTTCCCGACGTCGGCCGAACTCGACGGGTCCGACGCCATGAACCCGGACCCCGACTACTCGGCCGCGTACGTGGTGCTGCGCACGGATGACGTCGACGGGCACGAGGGGCACGGGTTCGCGTTCACGATCGGCCGCGGCAACGAGGTGCAGTCGGCGGCGATCGCCGCGCTCCGGCCGTATCTCGTGGGCCGGCAGGTCAAGGACGTGCTCGACGACCTCGGCGGGGCCTGGCGTGAACTGGTGCACGACTCGCAGTTGCGGTGGCTCGGCCCGGAGAAGGGCGTCATGCACATGGCGATCTCCGCGGTGGTCAACGCGTTGTGGGACCTCAAGGCCAAGCGGGCCGGGCTGCCGCTGTGGCGGCTGCTGGCGTCGATGTCGCCGGAGGAACTCGTCGGTCTGGTCGACTTCCGCTACCTCA
The DNA here is from genome assembly GCF_016863635.1 of Virgisporangium aurantiacum. Classification (GTDB taxonomy): domain Bacteria; phylum Actinomycetota; class Actinomycetes; order Mycobacteriales; family Micromonosporaceae; genus Virgisporangium; species Virgisporangium aurantiacum. The sequence continues at coordinate 158,915 of NZ_BOPG01000044.1, forward strand.
CCGACGCGCTGACACCCGACGAGGCGCTCGCCCTGTTGCGGCAACAAGCGGGGGGACGCGACGAGCGCATCGCCCGTCTCGAAAAGAACGGTTATCCGGCCTACGCCACCTCACCCGGCTGGCTCGGCTACAGCGACGACAAGCTGCGCCGCCTCTGCCGCGAGGCGGTCGCCGACGGGTTCACCCAGATCAAGCTGAAGGTCGGTGCCGACCTCGACGCCGACATGCGACGGATGCGCATCGCCCGCGAGGCGTGCGGGCCCGACATCCGCATCGCGATCGACGCCAACCAACGGTGGGACGTCGGCCCCGCCGTCGACTGGATCACCGCCCTCGCCCCGTTCGAACCGTGGTGGGTGGAGGAACCCACCAGCCCCGACGACGTGCTCGGCCACGCCGAGATCTCCCGCCGGGTGGCACCGATCCCGGTCGCGACGGGCGAGCACGTGCAGAACCGGGTGGTGTTCAAGCAACTGCTCCAACTCGGCGCCGTCTCCTTCCTCCAGATCGACGCCGCCCGGGTCGCGGGCGTCAACGAGAACGTCGCGATCCTGCTCCTCGCCGCGAAGTTCGGCGTGCCGGTGTGCCCGCACGCGGGCGGCGTCGGCCTCTGCGAACTCGTCCAGCACCTGGCGATGTTCGACTTCGTCGCCGTCTCCGGGTCGATGGACGACCGCGTCATCGAGTACGTCGACCATCTGCACGAACACTTCGTCGATCCGGTCCGGATCCGCACCGGCCGGTACCTCGCCCCGCAGGCGCCGGGCTTCAGCTCGACGATGCGGCCGGAGAGCCGGACGCGGTTCGCCTACCCCGACGGGCCCGTCTGGCAGCAGCACCGAACCCCACCTCCCCACCCGTAAGGACCCCGCCATGTCCATGTTCAGGAAAGCCGCCGTCCTCGCCCTCGGACTAGCGCTCGCAACCGCCGGTTGCAACCGCGGAGAGGACTCGTCCGACACCGGATCCGGCGACGCCGGAAAACAGCCGATCGCCGTGGACCTCCCCCGCGCCGACTCCGACTTCTGGAACTCCTACGCCAAGTACATCCCCCAGTTCGCGCAGGAGGGCGGCATCAACCTGATGACGCCCACCAACTCGCAGAACGACATCGCCAAGCTCGTCGCCAACGCGCAGGCGCTCGCCAGCCAGGGCGCGAAGGCGATCGTGATGGCACCGCAGGACACCGGCGCCATCGCGTCCACATTGGACCAACTCGCCGAGAAGAAGATCCCGGTGGTGTCCGTCGACACGCGACCCGACAAGGGCAAGGTGTTCATGGTGGTGCGGGCCGACAACCGCGCCTACGGCCAGAAGGCGTGCGAGTTCCTCGGCGCGAAGCTGAACGGCACCGGCAAGGTGATCGAGTTCCAGGGCTCGCTGTCGTCGGTGAACGGCCGCGACCGGTCCGAGGCGTTCGCCGAGTGCATGAAGACGAAGTTCCCGAACATCACGGTGTTCGAGGAGCCGACCGACTGGGAGGGCGCGAAGGCGTCGGCCGCCCTGCAGACGCGGCTGGCCCAGCACCCCGACATCAAGGGCATCTACATGCAGGCCGGCGGTGTGTTCCTGGCGCCGACCCTGCAACTGCTGCGCTCGAAGAACCTGCTCGTGCCGCCGAGCGACCCGAAGCACATCTTCATCGTCTCCAACGACGGCATCCCGCAGGAGTTCGACGCCATCCGCAAGGGCGAGATCGACGCGACCGTCTCCCAGCCGGCCGACCTGTACGCGAAGTACGCCCTCTACTACGCCAAGGCCGCCGTCGAGGGTAGGACGTTCCAGCCCGGGAAGACCGACCACGACAGCACGATCCTCGACGTCGGCGGCGGAATGCTGGAGGACCAGTTGCCCGCGCCGCTCGTCACGAAGGACAACGTCGACGACAAGGCCCTGTGGGGCAACAACATCAGTAAATGAACGCCGCCGTCACCGCCACGGGCGTCACGAAACGGTTCGGCCCGACCACCGCGCTCGACGACGTCGGCATCGAGTTGACGCCCGGCGAGACGCACGCTCTCGTCGGGCGCAACGGAGCCGGCAAGTCGACGCTCGTCTCGATCCTCACCGGGCTCGTGCCGCCCGACAGCGGCACGGTCCGGTTCGGCGAGGAGCCGGCGCCGGCACTGTCCGATCGGGACGGTTGGCGACGCCGGGTCGCCTGCGTCTACCAGAAGTCCACGATCATCCCGACGCTCACCGTCGCCGAGAATCTGTTCCTCAACCGCCAGGCGGCCGGCCTCGCGCCGATCCGTTGGGGCCGCCTGCGGTCGCGGGCCCGCGATCTGCTCGACAGCTACGGCGTCGCGGTCGATCCCGGCGCGCTCGCCGGCGATCTCGGTGTGGAGCAACGGCAACTGGTCGAGATCGCGCGGGCGCTGTCGCTCGGCACGCGGTTCATCATCCTGGACGAACCGACGGCCCGCCTCGACGCCACCGCGATCGAGCGGCTGTTCACCCGGATGCGGGCGCTGTCCGCGCAAGGGGTGACGCTGCTGTTCATCTCCCACCACCTGCGCGAGGTGTACGAGGTGTGCGACCGCGTCACCGTTCTGCGCGACGCCCGGTGGATCCGCACCGCGCCGGTCGCCGACCTCGACCACGACTCGTTGGTCGGCGCGATGACCGGCGAGGCGGTCGGCCTCACCGACGTGCCGCCCCGTCTCACCAAACCCTCGGAACCCGCGTTGGACGTGAAAGGCCTACGCCTCACCGGTTTCTACGACGGCGTCGACCTGACGCTGCGGCGCGGCGAGATCGTGGGCGTCACCGGCTCCGGCAGCAGCGGCAAGGTGTCGCTGGCCGAAACGGTCGGTGGCCTGCGCCGCGCCGACACCGGCGAGATCCGGGTCGGTGAAAAGACAGTGGACGCGGGCAGCGTGCCCGCCGCGCTGAAAGCGGGCATCGGTCTGGTGCCCGAGGACCGGCATCGCGAGGGCCTCGTGCCCACGCTGTCGGTGGCCGAGAACGCCACGATGCCGATCGCCGACCGGTTGGGCCCGGCGGGAACCGTGCTGCCGGCCCGGATGGCGACGGTCGCCGACGACATGGTGCACCGGTACGACATCCGGACGCCCGGCCTGTCGGCACCGGTCACCAGCCTCTCCGGCGGCAACGCGCAGAAGGTGGTGCTGGCGCGCGCGTTGTCGACCGGCCCGCGCATCCTCGTCCTCATAAATCCCACCGCGGGCGTCGACGTCCGCTCCAAGGAATCGTTGCTCGGCGCGGTCCGCGCGGCGGCCGATGCCGGCACGGCCGTGCTCATGGTCTCCGACGAACTCGACGACTTGCGCCACTGCGACCGCGTGCTGGTGATGGTGCACGGCCGCGTCACCGCCGAATTCCCGGCCGGTTGGGACGACACCCGGATCGTCGCCGCCGTCGAAGGTGTGTCCACAAAGGAGGGATCGTGACGACGATCGCGTGGCGCGTACCGCGCCTGGCCCGCGTGCGCGATCTGGCCCTGGTACCCGCGATCCTCGTGCTGATCGTGGTCGGCTGGATCGTCCACCCGGTGTTTCTCACCACCGCGAACCTCACCAACGTGCTGCAGCAGCAGACCGAACTGTCGCTGCTCGTGCTCGCCGAGGCGATAATCCTGATCGGCGGCCGCTTCGACCTGTCGCTGGAGTCGACGGTCGGGCTGGCGCCCGCGCTCGCCGTCGCCCTCGTGATTCCCGCCGCCAGCAACGGAATCGGCACCGAGTGGTCGTCGGCGCTGGCGATCCCGATCTGCCTGCTCGTCGGGTTGGCCGTGGGTGCGTTCAACGGCCTGCTGATCCTGCGGTTCGGGCTGTCGGCGTTCATCGTGACGCTCGGCATGCTGATCGTTCTGCGCGGTGTGCAGATCGGCATCACCGGCGGCCAGAACCTGTTCGAGCTGCCGGCGTCGGTGGAGTATCTGGGCACGGCGGTGTGGCTCGGGCTGCCCGCGTCGATCTGGATCTGCGGTGTGCTGTTCGCCGCCGGCATCGCGGTGCTCGGCTTCTTCCGCCACGGCCGCGCCGTCTACGCCATCGGCGGCAACCGCGACGCCGCCCGCGCGGCGGGCATCCGCGTCGACCGCGTCATGTGGGTCGTGTTCATGGTGGGCGGCCTGCTCGCCGCGCTCGCGGGGCTGCTGATGACCGGCCGGCTCGGCTCCGTCGCGGCCGCGCAGGGCGAGGGCATGATCTTCACCGTCTTCGCGGCCGCGGTGATCGGCGGCGTGAGCATGGAGGGCGGCAAGGGGACGCTGTTCGGCGCCCTGTGCGGCGTGATCGTTCTCGGCCTGATCAACAACATCCTGACGCTGGGCGGCGTGAGCGCCCAGTGGATCCAGGCCATCTACGGCCTGATCATCCTGATCGCTCTGATCCTCGCGCGGGTGACGACCGGCAAGGCCCAAGACTGACCCCGCCGTCCAGGATCGCGGCGATCCGGGGGCGCCGAGACGGGCCGATGCCGTTATGGTATAGACCAGTTTCTCTGGCGCCAGACGTGCGCCGGCCCTGGACGGGGAGGTTGGCATGCACAACCGGATCGGTTGGCGAAGATGGTTCAGCGGCGCTGTGGTCGGTGTGCTCCTGTCGGTCATGGCGGTGCCGACGCCGGCGTCGGCGAACCCCGGGAGGTCGGTCGACCCGGCCACGGTGTTGGCCGCCCTCATGGCCCGGTTCATGACGGTGGAGGAGAAGGTCGGCCAGCTGTTCGTGGTCGAGGTGTACGGGCAGGACGCGAACACCGTCTCGGCGTCGAACCAGCGGTTGTACGGCGTCGACACCCCGGCGCAGGTGATCGACAAGTACAAGCCGGGCGGGGTCATCTACTTCGACGCGCGGCGGGGTCCCGACAACGTCCGTGACCCGCGGCAGATCGCCACGCTGTCCAACGGGCTGCAGGCGGCCGCGGCGCGGCAGCGCATACCGGTCCCCCTGCTGATCTCCACCGACCAGGAGGGCGGCGCGGTCGTCTTCCGGCTGACCGCACCGGCCACCGCGATGCCCGGCAACATGGCGTTGGGCGCGGCCGGGTCGACGTCGGCGGCGCACCGGTCGGCCGAGGTGATCGGCACCGAGCTCGCGGCCGTCGGTATCAACCAGAACTACGCGCCGGTGGCCGACGTCAACGTCAACCCGGCGAACCCGGTGATCGGGGTGCGGTCGGTCGGCGAGAACCCGGCGCTGGTGTCGCGGATCGTCTCCGCCCAGGTCGAGGGCTACCACTCCGGTGGCACGGCCACCGTCGCCAAGCACTTCCCGGGGCACGGTGACACCGCGACCGACAGCCACTTCGGCCTGCCCGAGGTGACGCACACCCGCGCGCAGCTCGAGGCGATCGACCTGCCGCCGTTCAAGTCGGCCATCCGCACCGGCGTCGACACGATCATGACTGCGCACGTCGTGCTGAAGTCGGTCGACCCGAGCGGCGCGCCGGCCACGATGTCGCAGCCGATCCTCACCGGGCTGCTGCGCAACGAGCTCGGCTACAAGGGCCTCATCGTCACCGACGCGCTCGACATGGGCGGCGCCACCGGCACCTACCCGCCGAACGTCGCGCCGGTCGAGGCGTTCAAGGCCGGCGCCGACCAGCTGGTGCTGGCACCGCAGATGGACGTCGCCTACAACGCGGTGCTCGCCGCGGTTCGCAGCGGCGAGATCTCGAAGAAGCGGCTCGACGAGTCGGTCACCCGGATCCTGGCGCTCAAGCTCAAGCGTGGCCTGTTCCTCCACCGCTACGTCGACGTCGAGCGGGCGGCCACGGTCGTCGGCGCGCCGAAGCACCTCGCCGACGCGCAGGCGATCACCGACAAGACCACGACGCTCGTCCGCAACGACGCCGGCCTGCTGCCGCTGAGCAAGGACCCGCGCAAGGTCCTCGTCACCGGTTGGGGCGTCACGACCACGCAGACGCTCGGCGCCGCTCTGACCGCCCGCGGGCAGACGTCGACCGTCGCGGAGACCGGCACCACGCCGAGCGCGGCGCGGATCGCCGAGGTGGCGGCGCTGGCCGCGGCCAACGACCTGGTGGTGGTGTCGACGAACAACGCCGGCAGCATCAACGTCGCCACCGGCCAGCCCACCGCGTCGGCGGCCGCCCAGCAGGCGTTCGTGCAGGCGCTGGTGGCAACCGGCAAGCCGGTGGTCGTCGCTGCGATGCGCAACCCGTACGACGTCGCGTACCTGCCGACCGCGCAGACGTACCTGGCCACGTACGGCTACACGGCCGGGCAGGTCGAGTCGCTGGCCCGGGTGCTGTTCGGCGAGGTGAACCCGGGCGGGAAGCTCCCGGTCACCATCCCGAAGGCAGACGGGTCAGGCGCCCTCTACCCGTTTGGTCACGGTCTCCGATACGTCGGCTGACGCCGGATCGAGGACCCGGCGCAGGAAGGTACGCGTCCGTTCGTGACGCGGGTTGCCGATCACCTGCGCCGGGTCACCCTCCTCGACGATCACGCCGTCGTCCATGAACACCACGCGGTCGGCCACCTCGCGCGCGAAGCTCATCTCGTGCGTGACGACGAGCATCGTCATGCCCTCACCGGCGAGCTTGCGCATCACGGCCAGCACGTCACCGACGAGTTCCGGGTCGAGCGCCGAGGTGGGCTCGTCGAACAGCATGAGGTCCGGGCCCATCGACAGCGCCCGCGCGATCGCGACACGTTGCTGCTGCCCGCCCGACAACTGGGCCGGGTAGCTGGTCTCCTTCTCCGCGAGGCCGACCCGGGCGAGGTTGTCGCGCGCGACGCGGTCCGCGTCCTTCTTCGAACGACGCAGGACGCGTTGCTGCGCGATCGTCAGGTTCCGGAGCACGGTCAGGTGCGGGAACAGGTTGAACGCCTGGAACACCATGCCGATGCGGCGGCGCACCGCGTCGATGTCGACGTCGGGGTCGGTGACCTCGACGTCGCCGACCCGGATGGTGCCCGAGGTCGGCTGTTCGAGCAGGTTGATGCACCGCAGCAGCGTCGACTTTCCCGACCCCGACGGCCCGATGACGCAGACGACCTCGGTCGGCTCGACCCGGAAGTCGATGCCCCGCAACACTTCCAGGTCGCCGAACGACTTGTGCAGGTCGCTGACCTCGATCGTGCTCATTTGGCCCTTGCCGCCTTCGCTTCGAGTCGCCGCACCAGAAAGCTCAACGGGACCGTGATGATGAGGTAGCACAGCCCGGCCACGAGAATCGGCGTCATGCTGACGTACTGGGTGAGCATGTCGCGGCTGAACTTGGCCAACTCCCGGTCGTCGAGCGTGAGGCCGAGCAGGTAGACCAGCGACGAGTCCTTGGTGAGCAGGATCAGTTCGTTGGTCAGCGGCGGCAGCACGATGCGGAACGCCTGCGGCAGCACGATCGACACCATCGCCCGGGTCTGCGACATGCCGAGCGACCGGGCGGCCTCCATCTGTCCGCGCGGCACGGCCTGGATGCCGGCCCGGATCGTCTCGGCCATGTAGGCGGCGGCGACCAGGCCGAGACTCGCGGCGATCGTGCCGAGCGTCCCACCGGGGAACGTCGCGCCGCCGAACGCCAGCGGGATGCCGAACCCGAACGCGATGATCACCAGCAGCGCCGGCACGCCGCGGAAGAACTCGATGTAGACGTTGGCCACCCACCGGTACGGCGGCACCGACGACAACCGCATCAGCGCCAGCACGAGCCCGAGCACGAGGCCGAACGCGAACGCCGTCACCGTGTAGAGCACGGTGTTCACCAGGTACGTGGTGACGATCTCCGGGAAGAGTTCCTTGATGACGTCGGGGTCGAGGAACGCCCGCCGGATCTCGCCCCAGTCGGCGGCGAACCCGATGATCGCGAGGACGAGGACGAACACCCCGTACTGCGCGCCGCGGATGATCCGGGTGCGCGTTCGGCGACTGAGCTTGTGAACCGCAGCCATCAGCTCTTCGGCTCGACGCCGAACCACTTCTTGTAGATCTGCGCGTAGGTGCCGTCCTTCCTGGCCGTCGCCAGCACCTCGTTGACCACCTTCGCGAGTTCCTCGCTGCCGGTCTTCTTCATGCCGAAGCCGTACTTCTCGTCGGTCTTGAAGGTGGCGGTGACCTCGGTGTCGGGGTTCTTCTTCGCGAAGTCGAGCAGCACCGGGATGTCGTTGATGGCCGCGGCCACGCCGCCGGTCTGCACCGACTTGAGCTCCAGCGCGAGGTCTTCGAAGTCCTTGAGGGTGACGCCCAGCGGCGCGGCGTTCTTCTCCGCGTACGCCTTGCCGGTGGTGGCGGACTGCACGCCGAGCACCTTGCCCTTGAGATCCTCGAAGGACTTGATGCCGCTGCCCTTCTTGGTGATCAGCGCCTGATCGGCGTCGAAGTACGGTTCGGAGAACAGGATCTTCTCGGCGCGGGCCGACGTGATGGTCATGGCCGCGGCGGCGATGTCGCACTTGCGCGAGTTGAGCGCCTCACCCGACTGGATACCCTCGAACGGCGTGTCGAAGATCTCCTGCTGCACACCGAGCTTCTTCGCGACCAGGTCGATCATGTCGACGTCGAACCCGACGGTCTTGCCCGACTGCTCGAACTGGAACGGTTCGTACGGCAGGTGGGTACAGGTGACGATCTTCCCGCTCTTGACGAGCTCCACCCCGCTGGCGCCGGGCGCGGTACCGCCGTCGTCGCCGCCGCAACCCGCCACCAGAACCGATATGAGTGCCACACCAAGGATCGACCGGCGAATGGACATTGCGCCTCCCCGCTTGAGGTAGGGCGCCAGTATAGATCCACAAATCTAGATGTGTAACTCATCTGGTGGTGGTGCTGGCACCCCCACCGGTAGGCGGGCGCACGACATCGAGCCCGGCCGGGTGATCTTCTAGCATCGGTGGGAGCTCAGGGGAGGTGACCGTGACGAGGATCTGGCGCGAGGTTCGGCATGTGCTGCTGAGCGTCGCGATGGGCGTCGCGGCGGTCGGTCTGCTGCTCGGCACGGCCGTCGGCCTGGTGTGGCCGCGGGTGTTCGGGTGGGTGGTGGGCCGCACCCGGTGGCTGGCCACGGTCCAACGCGGTCGCTGTGCTCCGCCCGTCACCTCGCTTTATGCGCCCCTGCCCGATGACCCGCCGGAGCGGCTCGCGGCGCTGCGGAGCGATCCGGCGACCCGGCGGGATCTCGGCTGGCTCGGCACGCAGGCGGCGCTGGCGCCGGTGGGCCTGATCCTGCTGGCGGGCTGGCCGAGCGCGGTCATGGGGGTGCTGACGCCGCTCCTCCGCCGGATCGTGCCGGCCGACATGGTGTTCGCCTACCAGGGGATCCCGGTCACCGACATGCGCCTGGCCTGGCTCATGGTGCCGCTCGGGCTGGCCACCGCGCTGATCCCGTTCCTGTTCGCGCGGTGGTACATCGTCGCGGAGGGCTGGATCGCCGGGCAACTGCTCGCGCCGACCGAGGCGGCGGTGCTCGCGGCCCGCGTCGAAAGGCTCGCCGAGACGCGGGCGGCGGTCGTCGACGCGTCCGCCGCCGAACTGCGCCGGATCGAGCGCGACCTCCACGACGGCGCCCAGGCGCGGCTCGTCGCCCTGGCCATGAACCTCGGCATGGCCGAGGACATGTTCGAGACCAACCCGGAGACGGCACGCGCGATGCTCGCCGAGGCGCGGTCCGACGCCCGCAGCGCGATGGGTGAACTGCGCGATCTGGTCCGCGGCATCCACCCGCCGATCCTGGCCGACCGCGGGCTGCCGGGCGCGCTCAGCGCGTTGGCGATGGTCAGTTCCGTACCGATCGACCTCGACCTGCGGCTCGACCGGCGGCTGCCCGCGCCGATGGAGGCCGCGGCGTACTTCGCGCTGGCCGAGCTCGTCGCCAACGCCATCAAGCACAGCGGCGCGTCGTCGATCGCGATGGCGGTCGAATTTTCGGGGAGCCGGCTCGTCATGCGCGTGCGCGACGACGGCTGCGGCGGCGCCGATCCGCGCGGCGGCACCGGGCTCACCGGCATCCGGCGCCGGCTGGCGGCGTTCGACGGCACGGTGCGGGTGGACAGTCCGGCCGGTGGACCTACCCTGGTCGAGATGGAGCTTCCGTGCGGGTGGTGATCGCGGAGGACCTCGTGCTGCTGCGCGACGGTCTGGTCCGGATGCTCACCGCCTACGGGTTCGAGGTGGTCGCGGCCGTCGAGGACGCGGACGGTCTTTCGGAGACGCTGTGCGCACTTCGACCCGACGTCGCGGTCGTCGACGTGCGGCTGCCGCCGACGTTCACCGACGAGGGGCTGCGCGCCGTCATCGCGGCGCGGCGGCTGGTGCCCGCCCTCCCGGTGCTGATCCTGTCGCAGTACGTCGAGCCGGTGTACGCCCGCGAGCTGCTGTCCGACGGCGCCGGCTCGGTGGGCTATCTGCTCAAGGACCGGGTCGGCGAGGTCGGCCAGTTCGTCGACGCGGTGCGCCAGGTCGCCGACGGCGGCACCGTGATGGACCCCGACGTGGTGGCCCAGCTCCTCGGCGGCGGCCGGCGCCGGGCCCAACTGGCGGTGCTCACTCCCCGGGAACGCGAGGTGCTCGCCGTGATGGCGGAGGGCCGCTCGAACGCGGCGATCGCCGAACGGCTGGTCATCACCGACAAGGCGGTGAGCAAGCACATCAACCGCATCCTGACCAAGCTCGACCTGCCCCCGTCCGACGACGACCACCGCCGGGTGCTGGCCGTGCTCGCCTACCTGGGGTCCTGACGGCGCCGGAGCCCGGGAATAGCGGGCACAAATACCGACTTGACCCGGATATGTTCGATCCGCACGCGTTGCTCGCGGAGAGCCGGCTCGGCATCCTCGCGACGATCAGGGCCAACGGACGTCCGCAGCTGTCGCCGGTGATGCCGTTCTACGACCGGGCGGCCGGCCTCCTCTACGTGTCGATGACCGAGGGCCGGGCGAAGACGGCGAACCTGCGTCGCGACCCGCGGGTCTCCGTGGAGGTCACCGCCGCCGACGGCTGGTCGTGGGCCACCGCCGACGGCACGGCCACGCTCGTCGGCCCGGGTACCGACCCGGCCGGCCCGGAGGTCGAGGCGCTGGTGGAGTACTACCGCGCCGCGGCGGGCGAGCACCCGAACTGGGACGAGTACCGCGCCGTCATGGTGTCCGACCGGCGGGTGCTGATGACGATGCGCGTCGAGCACGTGTACGGGCAACAGGTCCGCTGATCCCGGCGGGGGACGGATACGCTCGCGGGCGTGGAAGTGCTGCCCCGCGGAGGCGTCGTCGATCTGCCGGTCGAGGAGCGCACCTGGTCGGTGACCGTGGGCTGGCCCCGCCTCGGCAACCCGGCCGTCGACGTCGACGTCGTCGCCTTCCTCACCGACGGGAACGACGAGGTCCGCGCCGATTCCGACTTCGTCTTCTACAACGCCCCGCTCGCGCCCAGCGGCGCGGTCGAGTTGACGCTGGGCCGCACCGACGAGTCGGTGGTGGAGGTGCGGCTCGACCAGGTGCCCATGGACGTCGACAGCATCACGATCGCCGCGACGCTGCCGCCGGGTCACACGTTCGGACTGGTCGGCGGCGTCCACCTGATGGTGCGCACCGGCGCGGGGGTGCCCCACCTCCGCTCGGTCCTCGACTCCGCGACCACCGAACAGAGCCTGCTGCTGGCCCGCATCTACCGGCGGGGCGGCCGGTGGCGGTTCCGGGCCGTTGGCCAGGGCTACGAGTTCGGCCTGGCCGAACTCGCCGTCAAGTTCGGCGTGGAGGTCGACGACTGAGGCGTGTCCGTCGGGACACGCCTCAGCCCTCGCTCTTTACCGTGCGGTCGTGCCGGCGAACTGCTGGTAGGAGTGTGCCGCCGCGACCTGAGTGGGCGTCGCGGCGCGGCGGGCGCTGCGCAGGACGCTGATGCTCACCGCGAGCGTCCACCAGCTCCAGAGGGCGCCCATCGTCGCGGTGGTGCCCCAGCCCTGCGCGCTGTAGAAGTCGGCGGCGTCGTCGCCGAAGTACACCGCGGGCAGGAACGCGAGGTTGATCGCCGCGAGCAGGTACGCCGAGCGTCCGACCCAGCGGGGAAGCAGGCCGAGCCGGGACACGGCGATACCGAGTGCGATCAGGAACAGGGCCATGAGGAGCCGGGAAACGGCGCCCTGCATGAGGTACTGGGCGGCGGCGAAGGGTCCCTCCGTCGTGGTGTCGATGTCGCGGTCCGTCGCGATCGCCGCGCCCACCTCCATGGACTGTGGAACGAAGACCATCGCCACCCAGAGCACGCCGGCGATCTGGACGATGCTGGCGATCCAGTCGTACGCCGGGTTGACGTGGCGGATGAGTTGGCGGAGCCCGAGGAAATAGACGATGTACATGGTGCAGCCGGTGATGCCGATGAGGCTGCGGGTCAGGATGTTCCAGTCCGGCGGGATCTCGTACATGAAGTACAACGGGACCTGCACGACGATGAACAGGCTTGCGATCAGGCCGAACAGGCCGGTGTACCGGCGGAGCGTGGTTTCGGACACAACGGTCCCCTTCCTTAAACGAGACTCAGGTCGCGTTAACTGCGCCCAACGTAACCCCATGCGGCCACTAACGCAACACCAGTCTTTTTAGAGGCAGTAGAAGAGACTTTCATTGCGTTAACATGGCTGAAAGGCCACCGCACGAGGGAGGAGCCGCTGTTGCTCGACGACCGCCCGGCACCCGGCACGGTTCGACCACGCGGACGCACCGAACGGGTCCGCGCCGCAGTCCTGGCCGCTACCCGCGCCGAACTGGAGGCGCACGGATACCCGGCCCTGACCATGGAACGCGTCGCCGAGGCCGCCGGGGTCGCGAAGAGCACCGTCTACCGGCGCTGGCGCGACCCGGTCGGCCTGCTCGCGGAGCTTCTGGACGACGTCACCCCGACCGCGGTCCCGCTGCTCGACACCGGGTCGATCGACGTCGACCTGCGCGGGCTGGCGATGGGGATCTACCGCTTCTACAGCGACCCGGTCTGGCGCTCGATCCTGCTCGGACTGATCGCCGCGGGCGTGCACGACCCGCGAGCGGCCGGGGCCCTGCGCGACTTCTTCCGGGTGCGCAACGAACACGCCGCCGAGTCCGTGCGCCACGCCGTCGAACGCGGGGAACTACCCGCCGACACCGATCCGGTCGACGTGATCCGGGCCCTCGGCGCCCCGTTCTACTACCGGATGCTCGTCACCCACGAACCGCTCGACGAGGCCGTCGCCGAGCGGGCCGCCGCAGCCGCCATCGCGGCCGCGAAGGCGGGAACCCACTCGATCCGCTAGAGCGCCCGCCGCAGCCACTGCTCGACGCCGGCGACGTGCACCGTCGCCCACGAGCGGGCCACCTCGGGTTGCCGCGCGGCGATCGCGTCGACGATCGCCTGGTGCTGCTCGCGCGTGCGGTCGGCGGCGCCCTCCTGGGTGAGCCCGCGCCAGATCCGGGCCCGGGTGGTCGGGCCGGACAGCCCGTCGATCAGGGAGCACAGCACGTCGTTCTCCGAGCCGGCCGCGATCTGCCGGTGGAACTCCAGGTCGTTCTCGACGAGTGCCTCGATCGACGGCCGGGCGCCGAGCCGGTCGAGGGTCGCCTGCAGGTGCGCGATGCCGGCGTCGGTCATGCGTTCGGCGGCCAGCGCGGTAGCGGCGGGTTCGAGGATGCGGCGCACCTCCAGGAACTGCAGCACCTTGTCGTCGCGGTGGAAGTCCACGACGAAACTGAGCGCGTCGAGCAGCAGGTTGGGCTCCAGGCTCGTCACATATGTTCCGTCGCCCTGCCGGACGTCGAGGACGCGGATCATCGACAGCGCCTTGACCGCCTCCCGCAACGAGTTGCGGGACAGGCCCAGCCGTTCGGCGAGGTCGGCCTCCTTCGGCAAGCGGTCGCCGGGACCGAGTTCGCCGGAGATGATCATGCCCTTGATCTTGTCGATGGCCTCGTCGGTCAGCGCCACCCGGGAATCATCCCATGTTTCGGCGCCTGTGTACGGTTTCGAGGATTCGGATCGGTTCGAGAACCTCGCCCGGATCGACCGGCAACGGCCCGTTCCCCTTGAGCGCCACCGCAAGGCGCGCGTAAAACTCGCGGTAGCCACCCCGCTCGGTGGGGACGGGCGTCAGCGCGCCGTCGCGTCCCAGCTTGCCGTAGGTGTCGGGATCCGCGACCCCGAACTCGTCGGCCAGCGGCGACATTCCGGACCTGAGCTGCGCCTCCTGGCCGTCGAGCCCCCACACCGTGTACGCGGCATCGGACCCGAGCACCCGGAACCGGAACCCGCGCTGAGCCACGATGCTGCACATCGCCAGGTGCGAGCGCACCCCGGTCTCATGGGTGAGGGCGATGAAACTGTCGTCGTCGTTCACGGCGTTCGCCCCGCGCGCGTCGAGTTCGCCGTAGAAGTCGGTGACCGGCCCGAACAGGCGGATCGCCTGGTCGATGAGGTGCGACCCGACGTCGTAGGCGACGCCGCCCCCGTCGACGCCGGGTGTTCCGCTCTTCCACAGCGGCCGCGGCCGTGTGCTGTGCCACTCGAACCGCGACTCGAACCGCCACACCTCGCCGAGCGCGCCCTCCCGCAGCAGCTTGCGCACCGTGAGAAAGTCGCCGTCCCAGCGCCGGTTCTGGAAGACGGTGAGCGGCACCTCGGCCCGCGCGGCGAGCCCGATCAGCCGCTCGGCGTCGGCCAGCCGCACCGCCATCGGCTTGTCGACCACGGTCGCAAGGCCGAGGTCCAGCGTGCGCTCGGCCACCGGCACATGCGTCGGCGTGGGTGATCCGATCACGACCAGGTCGTACGCGCTCGCGTCGGCGAGCAACGCGTCGAGCCCGGGCACGATCCGGGTGGACGGGTACCGGGCGCCCGCCGCCGCGGACCGCTCCGGGTCGGCGGTGACGATCGCGCTCAACTCGTACGCCGGGTCGGCCGAGATCAGTGGGGCATGGAACGCGCTGCCGGCCAGGCCGTAGCCGACGACCGCCGTCCGGATGGGATCACTCACGCCACCGATCCTGCCCTGTCGGCCTGGCTAGCATCTACCGTATGACCACGGTGGCCCAACTGCGTAAAGCCGCGCTCGCCCTCCCCGAGGTCGAGGAAGGCACGCACTTCGGGATGGTGTCGTTCACGGTACGCGGCAAGGGATTCGCGTCGGTCACCACAGCGGGAACCGTTCAGCTCCAGATGTCCGACGAAGCCGCCGCCGACGCGGTGGCGGCCCATCCCACCGGCTCACGGTTGACCCGCTTCGACAAGCCGATCGGGTTCCGGGTGCCACTGGCCGACGTCAACGGTCAGCAGTTGAACGCCCTCGTCCGGGCGGCCTGGTTCCACCGCGCGCCGAAGCGACTTGCCGCGACGATCGCCGCCGCCGACGCGGGGATCGCGCCCGAGGGCAGCGACCTGCCGACGGCGATCGGCCGGCCGGCCACCCAGGCGCTGCTCGGTGCCGGGCTGTCCACGTTGGACCTGGTCGCCACCCGCTCCGCCGACGAACTGCTCGCCATGCACGGCGTGGGCCCGAAGGCCGTCCGCATCCTGTCGGAGGCGCTGGCCGGCCGGGGTTCCGGGCTGCGCTGACGTATCGTGCGGGTCATGGCCGGAATCAGTGACCTTCGGGCGTTCGTCGGTGAGTGGACGGTGGAGGTGCGCTTCCCCGAGGGGCATCCCGCGAACGTCGACGGCCCGACGCCGGAGGCCCGGAGCGTCTTCGAGTGGACGCTCGGCGGCGCCTACCTGACGCAACGCTCCGAGATCGACCACCCCGACGCGCCGAACTCCATGAGCGTCTACTCGGCCACGTCGGATGCCTTCATCCAGCACTACTTCGACTCCCGGGGCGTCACCCGCGTGTACGCGATGACGTTCACCGGCGGCGTGTGGACCCTGCTCCGCGAGGCGGCCGACTTCTCGCCGCTGAACTTCCGCCAGCGTTACGTCGGCACGTTCAGCGACGACGGCAACCGCATCGACGGCGCCTGGGAAATGGCCAAGCCGGGCGCCGACTACGCCCTCGACTTCCACATGAACTACATCCGCGCCCGCTAGCCGGTGCTGCTCGGCGACCGCGAGGTACCGGTCGAAGCGCTCTTCGCCGCCTTCCTGCGCCGGGTGGTCGACGGGGTAGCGTTCGCAGAATGGGTGACGCACACGACGTGCGCGCGGCGTACGAGAAGTACCTGTCCTCGTTCACCGCCAACGATCTGGCCGGGATCGACTCGGTGGTGTCGTATCCGTTGGCGCACATCGCCGACGGCCGGGTCCTCATGTTCGACACGTTTCCGATCGACCCCGCCGGCCTGATGGCGGCCAAGGGCTGGCACACCACGGTCGACAGCCGGTACGAGGTGGTCGCCGTCTCCGCCACCAAGGCGCACGTGGTGCTCTACGAGGGCCGGCGGGTGCGGGCCGACGGTTCGCTGATCGAGACCGTCTCCGCGTTCTACGCGTTCACCCGCACCGACGACGGCTGGAAGATGTACGCGATCTCGGACATCGTCACCTGAGGCGGTGAGGGGCACCGGCACGGCGCCCCTCACCGTCGCGCTACAGGTCGGTGATCGGAACCGGCGCGCGCTGGATCTTGAACGGCAGGTTCGGCGGCTGGCCCTGCTGCAGGCGCAGCACCTGGCCCTCGGCCACCCACAGGTACGCACCCGAGCGGACCACCGACGTGGGCTGGTCGAACGTGCCGACCTGCGTGATCCGGCCGGTGCGCACGTCGATGACGTTGAGCGCACCCGGGTTCTCCGTGACCAGCAGCCGGTTGGCGTCGAGCATCCGGATGCCGTCGGGGTTCTGCAGGAGGCGCGGGATCGGCACCTTCGAGGCCTCGAGGGCCGAGCCGTCGGCCGCGATGCCGACGCGCACCAGCGTGCCGGCGCTGTAGTTCGTGGTGTAGATGGCCGACTTGCCGTCGTAGGCGATGCCGTTGATCTGCAGGCCACCGGTGGGGTACGTGAACGCCTGATCGGCCGACCAGACGCTCAGCGTGCCGCCCTCGGCCGACGTCGAACTCGGCGTGGTGAGGCGGAGGATCCGGCCCGGCAGCGCCGGCTGCACCGTCGGGTCGACGGTGTCGGTGATGAAGACGGCACCGCGCACGAGCACGATGTCGGCGCACACGCCGCGGTCGGGCACCGTGTAGGACGCGACGAGGTCGCCCTTGAGGTTGAACGCATTCAGCTTCGTCGGCTGTTGGAAGCTCAGGTCGATGTCGCAGGTCCACAGCACCTTGCGGGCGTCGTCGAAGAGCACGCCGGCGGTGCCGAGGTTGACCCCCACCGGAATGAACGTCTCGGCGGCCCAGACACCGGACCGGAAGACCACGACCTGGCCCGTGGTGATGCTGGCGACGTAGAGGTCGCCGTTCGCGGCGGCGGTGATGCTCTCCGGGTAGTAGGCGTCACCCGGTACGACGAGCGTGGCCGGCGGACGCGCCGCCTCGACACCGGCGACCTGCTCGGCGGCCGACGCCGACGGCACACCCGCCAGCGCCGCCAGCCCTATCCCGAGCGCCGCGACAGCAGCGCCCAAACGCTTCTTCATGGATACCCTCTCGTGCGTGGCGCACGGGGGAGGGCACGAGCATGACACGGCCATGACACAACCAGGCCGCATCCTCAGCCGACGCCCCCGTGCGTCTGCGGAAGATGATCGCGCCAAGCAAAACCCATCGATGTCACGAGCGCAAGGTCACGCCGCGTAAATTGAGCGGTACCAGACAATCAGACGCCGAAAAGCGTTGCCAGATAGGCCCGCTGCGCCGTCTGGTTGTAACCGGCACCACCCTCGTGGCCGTTGTACGGCCAGATCGTGATGTCCTTCCGCTCGCCCGCGTAGTGGTTGAACGCGGCGAACACCGTCGAGGGTGGACAGACGGCGTCCATCAGCGCCACCGAGAACAGCGTCGGCGCGGTGGCGCGGGCCGCGAAGTTCACGCCGTCGAAGTAGCGCAGCGTCGAGAAGACGCGGTCGGCCGTGTCGCGGTGGGTGCGGCAATACGTCACGAGTTCCTGGTACGGGTGGGCGTCGGTCATCTCGGTCGCCCGCCGGTAGTGGCACAGGAACGGCACGTCGGGCAGCGCCGCGGCGAGCCCGTCGACCAGCCCGGCGGCGGCCAGCGTGATGCCGCCGCCCTGGCTGCCGCCGGTCACCACGACCCTGGTGGCGTCGACGGCCGGGTGCTCGCGCGCCGCGTCGACGGCACGCACGGCGTCGGTGAAGACGCGCCGGTAGTAGTAGGTCTGCGGATCGGTGACGCCGCGGGTCATGAAGCCCGGTGTCTGCGGCGCGCCGTCGGCCGGGTCGGGCGTGTCGGACACCGACGAACCAGCGCTCCCCTGGCCACGCGTGTCCATGACGAGGTACGCGTACCCGGCTGCGCTCCAGAACAGCCGTTCGTGGGCCAGCCCGCGCCCGCCGCCGTACCCGATGTACTCGACCACGCAGGGCAGCGGCCCGGTCGCGTTGCGGGGCAACAGGAACCAGCCACGCACCGGCTGACCGTCGAACCCGCTGAAGGTGACGTCCTGCACGTCGACCGTCGACAGGCCCGCGTCGAACGGCTCGAACCGGGCCGGCGTCCCCTTCTCCCGGGCCTGCGCGAGGGTGGCCCGCCAGAACTCGTCGAAGTCGCTCGGCTCGTCGCGCTCCGGCCGGTACCGCCGCAGTTCCTCGATGGGCCAGTCAACCAGCATGTGCCTCTACCTCTCCCAGACCGGTACGTCCGGGAGACATCATCCCGGGAGCGCGGCGCTTTCCCCGAACCGGCGCACCGCGACGCCGAGCGTCAGCAGAAAGGGCGTCATCGGACCGCGTAACCCTCGGCCTGCAGCGCGAACAGCCGCGCGTAGTGGCTGTCGGCTGCCATCAGCGTGTCGTGATCGCCGTGCTCGGCGACGACGCTCAGGGCAGGCGGTTGACGCGGTACCTCCGCTCGCGCTCCTCCGCCTGCCAGTCGTCGGGCGCGCGGCGCTTCAGGGCGTCGCGCGCCACCTCGGCCAGCGGGTGGCCGAGGTCCTCGCAGAGCGCGATCGCCTCCCGCAACGCGGCCTCCGCCCGGCCGGGATCGCTGCCCATCGTCGCCGACGCCAACAGGTCGAGCGCGTACGCGCGGCGCAGCGGGTCGCCGGTCGACGTGGCCAGCCGCAACGCGGCCCGGGCGTGGCCGGCCGCCTCGGCCAGTTCCTCCCGCTGGAACGCCACCTCACCGAGCCCGTGGTGCAGGTAGGCCGCGGTGTGCTCGTCGCCGGTGATCCCGGCGAGCGCCAGCCCGCGCCGCAGGCCGTCGGCCGCCTCGGCGAACCGCCCGGTGTTGAAGAGCAGGTGCCCGAGGTTCAGCCAGAGCAACTGCCCGTAGCGCGGGTCGTCGCCGTAGCCGGCGATGTCCAGCGCCGCCCGCAGGTGGTTCTCGGCCGGTTCGAACCGGCCGGACACGTTGTACAACCCGCCGAGGTTGACGTGCACCGGCCCGATCACCATCGGGTCGCCGGTCTCCTCGGCCGCGTGCAGGGCCTGTTCGTAGCGGGCCTCCGCCGCGACGAAGTCGCCCTGCTGCTTGTGCGCGACGGCGAGCACGTTCGCCATCCGGCTCTCGCCCAGCCGGTCACCGTCGTGCCGGACGGCGTCGAGCACGTCGCGGCACAGCTCGATCCAGTCCGACCAGCGGCGGCGGCTCTGGTTGAAGGCGAACATGCTCGACGCCAACTGCCACGCCGGCCGGCTCCAGCCGTGCGCGACGCACGTGCGGGCCAGGGCGGCGATCGTCGCCCGCTCGGCCTGGAACCACGCCGTGGCTTCCGCCCGGTCGGCGAACACGTGCGGTTCGTCGGGCGGATGGACCAGGTCCGGTGGGAACGCGGCGGTGCGCGGGCTCAGCAGCGCGTACGCCGCATAGGCGCGATCGAGGTACGAGTCGACCAGCCGCCGCACCGCCGTGTGCCGCTCCGCCGCCGGGTCCTCCAGTTCGCTGCGCTGGCGCGCGTACTCGCGGATCAGGTCGTGCATCTCGTACCGGCCGCCGGTCTCGTTCAGGAGGTTCGCCGCGACCAGGTCGGCCAGCGGGCGGTGGACGCTCGCACCCGGCGAAGCGCCCGGCAGAGCGCCCGCCGGAGAGCCCGCCAGCGCGCCCGCGGCCGGCCCCCGCAGGGACGGCACGCCGACGAGCCCGAACAGCCGGAACAGACGGGCGGCGGCCGGCGCGAGCGGCCGGTAGGCCAGATCGAACGCGGCCCGTACGCCCGTGTCGACGTCGTCGATCTCCAGCTCCGCCAGGCGGTCGACGTCGAGGCCCTTGACGATCGTGCCCAGGCCGGCCGGATCGGCGGCCAGCCGGCAGCCGATGATCTGCAGCGCCAGCGGTAGTCGGCCGGCCAGCTCGGCCACCCGGGCCAGGTCGGCGCTCCGGCCGGCCACCCGGCCCGTGGTGCGCAGCATGTCGACGGCGTCGTCGAGGGTCAGCATGTCGAGGTCGATCCGGGTCGCCGAGTCGCGCACGACCAGGCTCTCCTGCCGGCTCCGGGAGATCACCACCACCACGCTGGCCGACGCGCCGGGCAGCAGCGGGCGCACCTGGGTCGCCGTCCGCACGTTGTCCAGAATGATCAGGGTCCGTCGGTGGGCGAGCTCCGAGCGGTAGAGCGCCAGGCGTCGGTCCAGATCTGCGGGGACCGCGTGAGCGGACTGCCCGAACGACCACAGCAACAGGTCGACGGCCGTGTCCAGTGACATCGGCGGCTGTTCCCCGTACCCGTGCAGGTCGACGTACCGGCAGCCGTCCGGGAAGTTCCCGGCGACGTGGTGCGCCCAGTGCGCGGCGAGCGCCGTCTTGCCGCTGCCGCCCACGCCGGTGACCACCACCGTCGCCGGCCGGCCGGCGGCCGCGATCCGGTCCAGCGCCGCGAGTTCGGGCCGGCGCCCCACGAAGTCGGCGACGTCGGCCGGCAGCGGTGCCTCCGTGACCGGCCGCGGCTGCGGAGCCGGCGGCGCCGCCGGTGCCCGCAGGATCCGGTCGTGCGCGGCGACGAGCTCCGTACCCGGCGGGATGCCCAGTTCCATCGCGAGCCGGTCGCGCACCGTCTCGAACAGCAGCAGCGCGGCGGCCCGCTGTCCCGATGCGGCCAGGCACGTCATCAGCCGGGCGTGCAGGCGCTCGTCGAGCGGCTCCGCGGCCACCAGGTCGCGCAGCACCGGCACCACCCGGTCGGCACACCCGACGTCGATGGCGAGGTCGGCGAACTCGAGCGTCGCCGCGATCCGGCGCTGGCCGGCCGCGACGGCGGCGGGATGGTGCCGCACGCGCGGCTCCACGTCGGCGACCGCGGCACCGCGCCAGGACGCCAGCGCGTCGGCCCAGGCGGCGAGCGCCGCCGTGGAGTCGCCGCGGGCCGCGGCCGCGCGGGCGGTCGCGCAGCCGGCTTCGAACGCGAGCAGGTCCAGCGCCCGCGGATCGGGCGGGTGCAGCGCGTACCCGCCGGCGGAGGTGACCAGGATGCGCGCCGGCTCCCACCGCCCGCGCCGCGGCTCCAGCAGGTCGCGGAGCCGCACGATGTAGCCCTGCACCAGGTTCAGGCAGGTGCGCGGGGGCCGGTCGCCCCAGAGGACGTCGACCAGTTCGGCCTGCGACACGACCTCACCGGGACGCAGCGCCAGCAGGCCGAGCAGGTTGCGCAGCATCGGCGCGCGGAGCTC
Source organism: Virgisporangium aurantiacum (assembly GCF_016863635.1). Taxonomy (GTDB): domain Bacteria; phylum Actinomycetota; class Actinomycetes; order Mycobacteriales; family Micromonosporaceae; genus Virgisporangium; species Virgisporangium aurantiacum. The sequence goes on from NZ_BOPG01000044.1 coordinate 180,520, forward strand.
GACGGGCCGGCCGGCCAGCTCCACGCGCAGCGGGCCGAGCACACCGATGTGCAGGTCCGCGGTGCGGGCCGGGCCTGCCGCCGGGTCGAGCGCGGCGGTGACCCGGCGGACCGTCTCCGGCCGCGACCGGCCGGCGGTGCCGCGTTCCAGGTTGCGGACCGCTCGCACGCTGAGCCCGGCCCGCTCGGCCAGCTCCTGCTGCGTGAGACCGGCAGCCGTCCGCCGGTCGCGGAGCCGTTGCCCCTCGCGCACGTCGCGTTCAGACCCGTTCAGCGCCATCGACTCCCGTCCCCCGGACGCACCGTCACCGGCATTGTGCCGCTACGCGCCGCCGCGGAGGTGCCGTCCCGGCGGCAGTTCCGCCGGTATTCACCGGCATCATCGCAGCGTGCCGCGATGAGCGGGGCCGGGCCCGCCGGAACGCGACGGTCCAGTTGCGGTCAAGTCCGTTACAGGGAGCCATCGCTAGGGTCCCTGTCATCAACCCACGTTCACGGGGGACGTAGGAGGGGTGACGATCGACGCAACCGTCGCAGCGGACCGCCAGTTCCGGGTCCTCGGACCGCTGGAGGTCCGCTGCGACGGTGCGACGCTGGCAATCGGGCCGCCGAAACAGCGCGCTGCTCGCCGTGCCGCTGAGCGCGTCCGGCTGGTGACCGCGGTCGGCGAGACCTCGTACTCGGGGCGGCGGTTGGAACGGCTATTCGCCGCCGAGTTCCTCCCCTGACGCGCGGCACCGGTCGAGCCCGGCCAGCGCCCGGGCGCGCTCATCGGCGTCACCCCGATCTCCGACGATCGCGAGCGCCCGCCCGAACCGGCGCTGCGCGGCGCGGTGCCGCCCGGCCAGCGCGAACGCCTCGCCGAGGCCGTTGAACGCCATCGCCTCGACCTCCGGGTTGGCGGCCCGGCGGCCGATGCCGACGGCCCGCCGCCCGGCCCGGACCGCCGCCGGGTACCGGCCCAGTTCGGCGTAGCTGACGCACAGGGTGCCGAGGACGATGGCCTCGCCGGTGCGGCTGCCGTCGGCGCGGTGCAGGTGCAGCGCCCGCTCGGAGTGCTCGACGGCCTCGGTGTGGCGCCCGACCCGGGCGTAGATGCGGCCCAGGTTGGTCTGCAGCGCGGCCTCCCCCGGTCCGCCGATCGTCTGCTGGACCCGCACCGCGTGCAGCGCCTGCGGAATCGCCTCGTCGTCGCGGCCGAGCAGGTGCAGCACGATCGACAGGTTGCTGGCCGTGGCGGCGACGCGGGCCGGATCGCCGTCGGGGCCGAGGAGGTCGAGCGCGGTGCGGTACAGCTCGACGGCCTCGGCGTACCGGCCGGCCCGCCGGTGCGCGGTGCCGAGGTGGTTCAGCGCGACGGCCCCGCCGTGGTCGTCACCGCACAGCTCGTGCAGCGCGATCGCCTGCCGCAGCAGGTCGGACTCGGTGTCGAGCTGCAGCGCGGTGCCGTAGGCGTGGCCGAGTTCGCTCAGCGTGTGGGCGAGTTCGGACAGGTCGCCGGCCTCCCGCGCGGCGGTCTCCGCCACCCGCAGCACGGCGATCCGGTCGGTCACCGGCGCCCGCCGCACGAAGTAGACCCGCAGCAGGTGCGCCAGCCCGATCGCGTGCGCGTACTTCCCCCGGTCGGTGGCCATCCGGATCACCGCGAGCAGGTTGGCGTTCTCGTCGTCGAGCCAGTCGAGCGCCTGTTCCTGGGTCTCGCACTGCGGCACCGGCGTCTTGGTCGGCGGAACGCGGATGGCGACGGGCAACCGGTACCGGAACATCGGCCGGGTGACCTCCTCGGTCGCGCCGACGTACCAGTCGAGCAGGTCGGTGACGGCGCCGTCGGCGGCGTCGGCGGACTCGGCGCGCCGGCAGGTCCGCTGGGCGAACGCCCGCAGCAGGTCGTGCAGGTGGTACCGGTCGGGCACCGACTGCCCGACCAGGTGCAGGTCGAGCAGTTCGGCCAGCGCGTCCTCGGCCTGGGGCGGGTCGAGGCCGGTGAGGGCCGCGACGGACGCGGCGGTGACGTCGACGCCGGGATGCAGCCCGAGCCGGCGGAACACCAGCCGGATCCGGTCCGGCAGGCTGTCGTACGCGTGCTGGAACACCGCCTCGACGGCGCGGCTGCCCGCCGTCAACTCGTCCAGTTCGACCCCGGACGCGGCCGCGAGCCGATCGACCAGGCCGGCCACCGACCACGCCGGCCGCATCCGCAGCCGGTGGGCCGCGACCGTCACCGCGAGCGGCAGGTGGCCGCACCGCGCCACCAGGTCGGCGACGGCCGTCCGCTCGGCCACCGACCGGTCCGCTCCGATCACCGCTTCGACCAGGCTCGCCGCTTCGCCGGGCGTGAACATCGACAGGTTGAGGTGCAGGGCGCCGTCGACGGCCAGCGCCCGCCGGCTGGTCACGATCACCAGGCCCGCGGCGCCGGCCGCCAGCAACGGCGCGATCTGCCGCTCGTCGGCCGCGCTGTCGAGAATCATGAGGACCTCGCGCCCGGCGAGGCGGTCGCGCAGCAGCGTCGCCCGCGCGTCAAGATCCGGGGGGACGAGCTGAGGGGCGACGCCCAGCAACCGGAGCAGGTTCGACAGCGCGGTCTCGGGCGCCACGGTGCCGGCCGCGTCGATTCCGGCCAGGTCGATGTACAGCTGGCCGCCGCCGTAGCGGCCCTCCGCCACCAGTTGGTGGGCCGCCCGTAACGCGAGCCGGGTCTTGCCCACCCCGGCCATCCCGGCGACGACGACGATCCGCGCGGCCGTGCTGTTCTGATGGCTCCGGCCCAGGTCGAGGATCGCGGCGAGGTCCGGCCCGCGGCCGACGAAGTCGGCGAGGTCCGGCGGAAGCTGGCGGTAGGCCGTGGTGCCGCCGGTGGTGATCCCGGCGGCGGGCCGGGCCTTACCGTCACCGGCGACCAGGATCTGCCGGTGCAGCCGCCGGATCGGCGCCGACGGCTCGATGCCGAGCTCGTCGACCAGTCGATCGCGCAGACTCCGGTAGACGGCGAGCGCCTCGCCGACCCGCGAGGTGCGCGCCAGCACCGTCATCAGCTGGCCGTGGAACCGCTCGCGCAGCGGATGTTCCCGGGTGAGCCGGGCCAGTTCGGCCGACAGCCCGTCGACGCTGCCGGCCGCGAGCCGCGCGTCGACCAGGTCTTCGACGGCCGTCCACCGCTCCTCCTCGACGCCCGCGACCACGGCCTGCGCGCCCGGGTAGTCGAACCCGCCGAACGCCGGCCCGTGCCACCGGGCCACCGCCGACTCCCACCGGTGGTGGTCGCCGGTCGCCTGCGCCTCGGCCACCTCGCGCCGGAACACCGCCAGGTCGAGGGCGCCGTCCGGGACCCGCAGCAGATACCCCGGCGCCACCGTGACGATCGGCGCGGCGGCCCGGGATTCCCTACCGGCCAGCCGTCGCCGCAGGTCGCTGACGACCCCCTGCAACTGCACCCGGTACGACCGCGGTGGCGACCCGCCCCAGAGCAGGTCGGCGAGCGTGTCGGCCGGGACGATCTGACCGGCGTGGACGAGCAGGAGCGTGAGGACGGCGCGACGCTGCGGCCCACCGAGGTCGACCGGTGCGCCGTCGCGCAGGACCGTCACGGGTCCGAGCACCCGAAACTCGAGCAGCCGATCAGACGACGCGTCGATGAACGTCCACCCCCGGTTCGTCATCGTTCGACGGGTTCAATCTAGCGATTCCCCGCACGTCCCATTGATCCGCCCCGTTATCGAACCGTGATCTGCGGACAGCTACCCGCGAGTAACGACGATCCGGTACCGTGCCGTACCACATCGAGCGGAGCCAATCCGCCAAGGCCCGCTCGGGTATCACCCGGGAGGCCCCATGTTCCGGCTCACCCACCTACTCCTCGCCCTCACCGTCGGCACCGCCACCGCCGTCGCCACCCTCGGCGTCGCGGAACCCGCCGCCGCGGCCACCGTCCCCGCCTTCTACACCCCGCCGGCCACGCTGCCCGCCGCCAACGGCGCGCTGGTCCGGACCGAACCGCTGCCGCTCGCCCTCAGCCTGCCCGGAATCACCGGGCCGCTCCCCGGCCGGGCGACCCGCATCATGTACCGCACCACCGATTCCACCGGTGCGGCCGTCGCCGTGACCGGTGCCTACATCGAACCCGCCGCGCCGTGGTGGGGTGGCGGCGCGCGGCCGTTGGTCGCGCTCGCACCCGGGACGCTCGGACAGGGCGACCAGTGTTCGGCGTCGCTCGGGCTGCAGTACCCGATCGTGATCACGCCCGACACGGTGTCGGTCGGGTACGAGATCCTGGCCATCTACAAGCTCTTGCTGCGCGGGGTCGCGGTGGTCGTCACCGATTATGTCGGCCTCGGGACGCCGAACCTGCTGCACACCTACGTGAACCGCGTCGACGGTGGGCACGCCGTGCTCGACGCCGTGCGGGCCGCCCGGTCGCTGCCGAACACGTCGCTCACCGCCCGGTCAGCCGTCGGACTGTACGGCTACAGCCAGGGTGGTGGCGCGACCGCGGCGGCGGCCGAGCTACAACCGTCGTACGCGCCCGACGTCCGGTTGGCCGGTACGTACGCCGGTGCGCCGCCGGCGAACCTCGCCGACGTGGCCGACGCCATCGACGGCAGCGACCTCGCCGGCGCGTTGGGCTGGTCGGTGAACGGCTTCCTCCAGTCCGAACCCGCGCTGCGACCGGTGCTCGACCGGCACCTCAACGCCGCCGGCCGGGCCGCGCTCGCCGACCTCTCGACGATGTGCGTCGGCGACGCCCTCTTCGCGTACGGCTCTGCCCGCAGCACCGCGTGGACCACCAGCGGGCGGTCGCTGGGCGACATCGCCCGGTCCGAACCGGTCGTCCAGGCCGTCTTCACGAAACAACGCATCGGGACGCTCAAGCCGGCCGGCCCGGTGCGGCTCGCGACCGGGATCACCGACAACCTCGTGCCGCACCGGCAGGCGCGCACCCTGGCCGTCGACTGGTGCCGGCTGGGCGGCGACGTCAGCTACGTGGCGGTGGTGCTCCCCGAACTGGGTCGCGCGTTGCTCAACCACTTCGCGCCCCTGCTCGCCGACCAGGACGCCGCGATCGGCTGGCTCACCGACCGGTTGGCCGGCTGGTTCACCGTGTCGAACTGCTGGACGATGCCGCTCCAGCCGTGATCCGGGCGGATTCCCCGGGCCCTACGACGCGCTGGGGCTCGGGGGGCCGCTTCCGCCCGGTTCCGGGCTCTGGGTGACGGGTCCGCTCGGCTCCGGGGTGCCGCTGGCGTCGGTCTCCGGGATGCAGCCCCGCTGCTCCCGGTAGACCGGCCCCGTCTGCGTCCCGCAGCCCATCGGCACCCCGATCGGGACCGCGTCGCCGCGCCGGTTGTACACGCGGACGTTCGTGATCGACTGCCCGTTCTCCGTGTAGACGTACACCTCGTTCGGGTCCTCGTAGCCGATGTTCCCGGACGGCGGGTAGCTCGGGCTCGGCGCGTAGTTGTCGTGGCCGCCGCTGACCCACGCGAGGCCGAACGCGGCGGCGAGCACCGCCGCCGCGCCGACGGCCAACCACAGCGGCCTGGCCCGGCGGGTCATGTGCAGCGGACGCCGACCGATCCGGATCGACAACCCGACGAGCACCACCACGAGCGCCCACCCGAGCAGCCCCGCGCTGCTGTCCTGCGGAAAGAGGTCGTACCCGTCGGCGAGGAAGTACAGGAGAACCATCGCGACCACGTAACCGCGGAACACCCACCAGGCGGGCCGGAGCTGCACCAGGAAGTCGCCGAGCCGGTCGTAGCCGATCAGCCGGCCCACCGTCTCGTCGAACGTGCGGGCGTGCGGCCGGAGGGCCGCGATCGTGGCGGCGACCCGTCGCGGGCTTCGCTCGCTCTTCCCGACGTCGACGCCGGTGGCCGCCCGCAACTCGGCGGCGTAGGAGGCCGGTGGCCCGAGCCGGTCGTCGAGCGAGGCCCGGTCGTCGGCGGCGATCTCCGCCAGGTGGTCGGGCAGGTCTTCGAGCAGTTCCTGCCGCACCGCGTCGGGCAGGTCGGCGAGCGCCGCCGACACGCCGGCGATGTAGCGGTCGATCTCGGTGACGCGGGACGGGGCGGTGCTGTTCATGCGGTGATCCCCCGCTCGTCGAGGAGTTGGTCCATGGTGGACACGAAGCCCCGCCACACCTTGCTCGACCGGTCGAGATGCACCCGACCGGCGGCGTTGAGGGCGTAATACTTGCGGTGCGGTCCTTCGTCGCTCGGCACGACGTACGTGGTGAGGTAGCCGGCCTGGAACAGGCGGCGCAGCGTCCCGTAGACCGAGGCGTCGCCGACGTCTTCGAGCCCGGCCGTACGCAGGCGACGGAGAATGTCGTACCCGTACCCGTCGTCATGCCGCAACGCGGCGAGCACCGCCAGGTCGAGCACGCCCTTCAACAGCTGGGTGGCGTCCACGCATTGCACACTAGCCCGCTATCCGAAGTACCGTCAACGGCGCAATTGCCGTCGCTGACCTGTCTCTCGACCGGGCCTGCGAACCCGTGCGGGATCAGGCGATCCGGGTGCCCATCGTCAGTTCGCGGACCGGGGTCTGCAGGCGCCGCACGGTGATCAGCACCGATCCGCCACCCAACAACAGGTTGAACGCGAGCCCGTACGGCCACACCGGCGAGGCCGGCCACTGGTAGACGCCGCCGGCGTAGTACCCGTAGTAGTCCTGCCGCTCCTCCGGCGACATGCGTATCCGGCGGACCTCGCGACCGATCTCGCCGAGCGGGTCGCCGACCGGTGGCGCCACGAGTTCGCCGGAGCGCGGGTCGCGCTTGAGCGGCACCTGGGGTGCCGAGTCGGCCAGCACCACAAACGGGTTCGGCGCCAGCATCCACCAGACGCGGTCGGGCCGGTCGTACCCGCTGGACGACATCGGCAGCGCCAGCGTGAAGGCGAGCACCGTGCCGAGGCTGAGCGCGAGCACCGTCACGTACGACAGCAACGCCGAGGTGATGCTGCGCGGCAGCATCGCCGACAGCGCCTGCGAGAACGCGCAGACGACGCCGATCAGCAGCGCCACCACGAACAGCACCACGGCCGCCCGCCACAGGCCGACGCCGCCGCGCAGGATCGACCAGCCGACGAACGGCAGCGTCAGCACCAGCGCGCCGACGCCCACACCCCAGCCGGCGAGCAGCTTGCCGATCGCGATGTCGCCGGCCGAGAGCCGGGTGACCTGCAGCGTGGCGAGCGTGCCGCGTTCCCGGTCACCGTTGATCGACTGCGCGGTGAGCGCCGGGCTGATGATGAGCGCGAGCGCCAGCACGAACAGCATCAGCGCGCCGAACAACGGGATGCCCTGCCACCGCTCGCCCCGCCACACGGAACTCCCGCCGTAGTACGTGATCGACGCCGAGAAGCCCAGCTCGAACAGCACCGTGAACAGGAAGATCACACCGACCCACGCGCCCATCAGCCAGCGCCAGCGACCGGTCCGCAACCGGACCAGGAACTCCTGCCTGAAGACCAGCGCCACACCGTGCTTCGTCATGGAGTCCCCTTAGATCCGGTCCTGGGTCAGCGCCAGGTATGCGTTCTCGAGTTGGCTTCCGGTCGGGCCGAACGAGACCACCCGCACGCCGTCGGCGACGAGGCCGGCGAGGAGATCGGCGGCCGCGTCCTCGGTCATCAGCGGCAGTTCGACGCCGCCCGACGTCGTGTCGCCGATGAACACGTCGCGCTTGTCGAGCGCCGCCCGCAGGGCCGGTTCGTCGGTGGCGCGCACCCGCCACGTCACCGCGCTCGACCGGACGAGCACGCGCATGTCGTGCTGCCCCGCGTCGCGTCCGCCGGTGATGAACACGACACGGTCGGCGATCTCCTCCAGCTCCGTGAGGATGTGGCTGGAGACCAGAACCGCCGCGCCCTTCGCGGCCAGGCCGCGAAGGATGTCGCGCAGTTCGATGCGGGACCGGGGGTCGAGGCCCGAGGCCGGTTCGTCGAGCAACAGGACCGCGGGGTCGTGCAGCATCGTGCGGCCGAGCGCCAGCCGCTGCTTCTGCCCGCGGCTCAGCACATGCACGGGACGCCCGGCGTACTCCTCCAGGTGGGTCAGCCCCAACGTCTCGGCGACCCGGGCCCGGCCGGTCGGGTCGGGCAGCCGGTACGCGTCGGCGAAGAACTTCAGGTACTCCCAGACGGTGAGCTGGTCGTAGACGCCGAACGCGTCGGGCATCCAGCCCATCCGGGCCCGCACGCCCACCGGGTCCCGCACCGGGTCGAGGCCGGCGACCCGCACGTGACCGGAGTCGGGCGCGAGCAGCGTGGCGAGCATCAGCAGCAGCGTGGTCTTACCGGCGCCGTTCGGGCCGACCAGCGCGGTGACCTCTCCGTACGGCGCGCTGAGGCTGAGGCCGCGCACGGCTTCGACCGACCCGAACCGCCTGGTCAGGTCCTGTGCGTCGACGCCAAGGTCGTGAGCGATCATGCGAGCCCTCCGCTGTTGCGCATAGCTTATTGACGCGGAGCAAGGCGGAAACGGTTCCACCGTTCACAGAACTCGCACAAGTCGCACGGCGGAACACGCGTCACACGGTGCCCTCCGATCGGGCACAACACCGGGTCCACTCGCCGTACAGGGCGGGCCGCCAACGGGAGCTGCCGGGCCGTCGCCGGACACTACTGTCGCTTTCCGCCAGCAGATGTCGGGTGCGCGAGGGGTGTTCGTTCCAGTGGGTGTGTTGTCGGCGGCTTGCGCCGGCCGCAGGGCGAAGCGGCGGGGCTTGCGGCGGGTCGCCGGCCGCGGCAGAGCCCGGCCTTCGCGGGCCGGTGTGCGCGGGGTGGCGTCCGCAGTCGTCGACACGTCCCGTCGCGTCGGATGGTGGCTGCTGCTGCCGGCCCTGCTGATCGCGGTGACGCCCGCGATCGTGCACGCCGCGCGGGACGCCACTGCCGACCCGCCGACCAGCCTCGCGGCCGCGACGCTCACCGGAAAGCGCACGGTCTCCGGGCCGGTGTGCATCGACCAGGCGCAGGACGTGTCGGGGTCGATGAAGCGGTACGCGGCGCAGCGCGACGAGGCGGTCGCGCAACTGCTCTCGTTCGCGACCCGCGAGCTGCGCGGCGACGACCTGCTCGCCGAGGCGGTGTTCGCCGGCACGAGCGAGGTGACGCTCCCCCCGACGTCGCTGCACACCGTCGGCGCGGCACGGCGTCCGGCGGCGGCGATCGAGGACGGCAGCCTGCTGTCGCCCGCGGTCGACGCGCTGTCGGCCACGCCGCACGGGTCGTGCGCGGCGAAGGCCTTGGTCGCGGTCACCGATGGCCAGATCTTCGATGACCCGGCGGAGCTCGGCGCGAAACTGAAAGGCGCCCGGTACTCGCGCGTCTACCTGATGATTCCGGGCGTCCACTGGACGCAGAGCGGCGACGCGATCAGCGAGCTGCCGCCGAACGTCACCGTGCGGTACTTCCGCGGGCCCGACGAGCTCGGCGTGGCCTTCGGCGAAGTGGCGGCGGCGTTGACCGGCGAGCGTCTCTCGACGCGGAAGAAGGGTGCACCATGAACGTCGACCGACGACCGGCTCGGCCGATCCCGTACGGGATCGCGGCCCGCGCCGTCGACTGGTGGGACGCCCGCAGCGACGCGCGCGCCGGCCTGCCCGCGCTCGACGGCGGGCAAGCGGCGCGGCGGTTCACCTACACGCCGACGCTGGAACGGTTGCGGCACCGGGCCGCCGACGCGATCGAGCACGAACTGCTCCGGTTGGAGCGGGAACGGGCCGCACCTGCGCGCGCGCTGGCGGCCGTGCGGGAACAGGTGCCGATGGCGGAAACCGTGGTGGCGAAGGCACGTTCGGCGCTCTCCGCCGCGTCCCGTCCGCTCGACGAAACGGACCTGCGGGAGCGACGGGCCGGCGAGACCCGGACCGACGCGGCGGTCGTGCGCAAGCGGCGGCAACTGACCCACGACAAGCGGGTCGCCGACCGGGAAGCCGCGCTCGACGCGGCCGAGCGGGACCTGCTGCGCCTGCGCTCGACCGAGGCCGACCTCGTCGAGTCGATCCGCCGCAGCGAACTCGTCGCGGCGGCCCGCGCGCGGCGCATCCACGAGCACACGTGGCGCCGGATCAGCGCGTACTGGCAGCACCTCGTGCGCCGGCACCCCGACGGCGCCGCCCTCAACGCCGTGCTCGGCATCGCCGAACCCGACCTGCCCGGCTGGGCCCGCTACGACCTGACGGAGGCGTGATGCCCAGGAATCCCGACGAGATCTCGCGGTCGGTCGACGCGGTGACGCCGGAGCGGCCGGCACCGGCGCCCCCGGCCGACCTCGACCGGGCGAAGGCGGAGCTCGACGCGTACGTCGTCAAACTCGCGGCGGGCGGCGTCGACGAGGGGACGCAGCACGCGGCCGACAACCTCATCAACGCGTGGGTCGACGCGTGGCTGGCCGAGCTCCAGGTGCGGCGGGTCGACGCGCACAGCGTCCTCGACGCCCTGATCCGCGACGTCGCGCCGCAGGAACTCGCCGCCCGCCTGCGCCGCGACGGCGTTGCCGACGACCTCCGCCAGGCGGAACACGGCCGCGAGCAGGGCCGGCGGCTGCTCGACTCGGCCCTGCGGAAGACCCGCCGGAACGGGCCGAAATGATTCACAGGACCGTTCCGCGGCCCCGGCTCGTCCTCGACGATCTGGTCGACCGCCGCAGCTCGGACCGCCGCGCGTCCGAAACCCGGTATCTGACGGCCGCGCGCGTCGCCGGTCGGTCGTTCGCCGCGCCGGTGCACGTCCTCGTGCTGATGGTCGCGGCCGGCGCCGACGTCGCCGCGTTCTACGACGTGCTCGCCAACCACACCAACCTGCCCGTCCACATGCTGTACCTCCTAGTGGCCGGGTTCACCGCGATCACGTTGTCGCTCGCCCACAGCATCGGCGCCGGGTACCGCGACCGGGTCGACGGCGCGCCCGACCACCGGGCCGCCCTGTTGTGGTTCGCCGCCGGTGGCTGGCTGGTGCTCGGCGCGGCGGCGTTCGCGATCCGGCTCGTCCTCACCGGGCCGGCGCCGGCGGCCAACTCCACGTTCGGCGCCGCACCGTCCACTGTGGACAGCAACGAGGGCCTCGCGATGGCGCTGCTGTTCGCGGCGTTGTATGTCGGTACCGGGATCGCGGCCGCGCTCGGCGCGTTCGTGTTGCACAATTCGATCGGCCGGGCGGTCGTCGCCGCGTCCCGCCGGATCCGTGGCCTGCGCCGCACGCTGAGCCGCCACGAGCGCCGGCACGAACGGCTGGAGGCCGAGCTGCGTCGGCTGGAGGCCGAGCGCTTCCGGGTCGATCAGGCGCACGAGGCCGCGCGGCTCGGCCGGATCGCCATGGGCGACGAACTCAAGCAGTACGTCCGGATGCGGATCGCGCAGGTGCTCAACGACGCGTCGGCGACCGACGCGATGTTCGAGCCCGACCGGTATCCGTTCCGGAGTTCCCCGCTACGCGAGGACGATGCCACGTGAAGCGATTGGGCCTGGCTACGCTCGCGCTGGTGCTCGCGGGTGGGTCCGTGGCCGCGTGCGATTCCAGCGAGTCCGCCAGCGAAGCGGCCGGCCCCGCCTCCCTCGGATGCGTGCGGACCGGCGGCGCCGTCGCGGTGGCCGTCGGCAACCGCGCCAACAACCCGCAGCCCGGCATGCCGGCCGAGGTCGACGCGCTCGCCCGCGGCGCGGCCGCCGCGAACCAGCCGGTCAGCATCGTCCGCATCGACGGCCGGCCCGCGGTGGTCGAGGACCGGGTGACGTTCGCGTCCCAGGCGCAGAACGACAAGAAGCGCGCCAACGACCTCACCGCCTGGGTCGGCTCCCTGGGCACGGCGCTCGACCGGGTGCGGGCCACCGCTCCGGAGGTCGACCAGTTGACGGCGCTCGACGTCGCCGCGCGGGCCGTCGGCGACGGCGGCACCGTCGTCCTGCTCGACTCGGGCCTGCAGACGACGGCGCCGCTGGACTTCCGCACCGCCGGGATGCTCGACGCCCAGCCGGCGGACGTGGTCGCGTTCCTCACGAAGGCGGACGCGCTGCCCGACCTCCACGGCAGGCAGGTCGTGCTGATCGGCACCGGCGACACGGCACCCCCGCAGCAGCAACTCGACACGGCCGCCCGTCGCCGCCTCGTCGACCTGTGGTCGGCGATCGCGACCGCCGGCGGCGCGTCGTGCGTCCAGGCCGTCACGCGGACCGTCTCCGGGTCCGCCGCCGACGGCGTGCCGGCGGTCAGCGTCGTGCCGGTCGCGGCGCCGGCCGCGTTCAACCCCTGCGGGCAGACGGTTCTCGCCGACGGCGGCACCGTGGGCTTCACGCCCGACACGGCGAACCTGCGCGACCCCGCCGCCGCCCGGCAGACCCTGGCCGACCTCGCGACGATCCTGAAAGACGGCCGGCAGCGCGTCGACCTGATCGGCACCACCGCCGGCGCCGGCGACGGGATGGCGCTGTCGCGGGACCGGGCGGCGGTCGTCAAACGCGAACTGGTCGCGCTCGGCGTCCCCGACAACCGGATCACCACCCGCGGCGTCGGCAACAAATGGCCGTCCCGCGAACCCGACCTGGCCCCCGACGGCAGCCTGCTGCCCGGCCCGGCCGCCCGCAACCGGTCGGTCATCGTCCAGCTGACGTGCTGATTGAGCGACCACCTTTCTGGGCACTGTGAAGGGGAGACATCCAGAACCCCCGGAAGGATGGCAATGACCGAAAACACCCGGCAGACCAGTGACGAAGCGGCGTCGGCCGCCAGCGAGGTGCTGCGCGACCCGAAGGCCACCGAGGAAGAGAAGCAGGCGGCCGGCAGCGCGTTGTCGCAGACCCCGTCGAAGGTCGACCCGGACGAGTGATTCCGGCCGTGAAGGCCCGGTCCGCGAAGGGCCGGGCTTCACGTATATCTGGACCAGATTGCGGCGTCGTCGCCGGCGAGCAGGGTCCGGAGCCGGTAGGCGAGTTGGTTCGCCACCTGCTCGCGCCCGTCGAAGGCACCGAGGGTGCTGGTGGCCATCTGCAGATCGCGGACGGCGCGCATCGTCGGCCAGCCCGTCCAGGCCAGGATGTCGAAGCCGTAGGCGTCGGCGAACGCCCGGTAGGCGGCGCGGGGGCGGCCCATCCGGGTCGCACCGTGTGCCGGCGGCGTCAGATCCCATTCGCGGGGACCGGTGCCGACGCTGTCGAGGTCGCAGAGCACCGGCCCGGCCGCGGTGATCAGCAGGTTGCCGGTGTGGACGTCACCGTGGACGACACCGGGCGGCAACTGCCAGCGGACCTCGACCAGCGCCCGCTCCAGCGCGTCGCACCGGGCCCGCAGCGCGGCCAGCAGCGCGTCCAGGTCGAGCCCCACCGCGTCCCGGGACCAACGCGCCATCCAGGAAGCGCCGTCGGCGCGGTCGATCCGGCGCCGGGCCTTCGCGATCGGCTCCCACGGCCGCAACCCGGTCGGCAGCGACCGCAGGCGGTGGATCGCCCGCACCGGCCCGGCCAGGTCGACCGGCTCGGGCGGCCGACCCGTGGTGACGACGTTCCGCCACACCGTCGCCGCCCAGTCGCCGGACCGGATCGGCTGCGGCCCCACGTCGGCCAGCCGGACCGTCGGCGCGCCGGCCGCGGCGAGGGCCGTCGCGTTGGCCACCGTCCGTTCGGCCGCCTCGGCGTTGCCGCTCAACCGGATCACGAACGGCGGCACGCGGTACACCGCGTTGATCGTGTATTTGATCAGCTCGGCCCGCGCCGGATCGGCACCGACCCGCGCACACACGACGCGCAGATGCTCATCGAGTTCCCGGGCGACCGCCGCGCTGAGCAAGGTGGCCATCCGCGTACCTTCGCAGACCTCGCCGGATACGTCGAGTGACGCTGGAATACCTGATGTAGGGGCAGACACAACGCCCGGGATACGGCATCATTTCGCGGCGTGATTCGCTTCTACGGCCTCCTGATGCTGATCGACCTGGCGCTGCTGGTGATCGCGCTGATCGATTGTCTGTCCACCGACGAGTTCGCTGTCCGGAACCTGCCCAAAGTCGTCTGGGTGTTCCTGATCCTGTTGTTCTCGCCGATCGGGGCGATCGCCTGGTTCGTGGCGGGTCGGCCGCAGAACGCACGGGTCGGCCGCGCCGGCGAGTGGCGGCCGGGCTCCGGCTTCCCCGAGCGCGAGCGTCCCCGCCCGCTCGCACCCGACGACGACCCGGCGTTCCTGCGTTCGGTCGAGCGCAGCCGCCGCGAAGACGAGCAGATGTTCTCCAAGTGGGAGGCCGACCTCCGCCGCCGCGAGGAGGAACTGCGCCGCCGCGAGGGCGAACAGGCCTGACGTCACCCCTTCTTCGACGCGAACGCGGCCAGCACCGACACGATCACGGTCAGGCCGGCCGCCGCCGCGACGACGACGCCCAACCCACCGGGCACCACCACCGCCGGCACCGCGCCGGTGAGCCGGAACAGCGCCACCCACAACCCGCCGAGCGTCACCGCCGCGGCACACAGCGCCAACACCACACCCAACCCGGTCACGAACACGGCGTCGGCGATCACCACCCGCAGCACCTGGCCCGGCGTCGCGCCGGCCAACCGCAGCAGGCGGAGTTCCCGGCGCCGCTCGCGGCCGGCCATCAGCACGGTGCCCACAATGGACAGTCCCGAGTAGACGGTCGCGATGCCGACCACCACCCACATCCCGGCCGCGGTTACGCGGCTTCCGGGCGCCGGTTCCGGGGTCAGGATCCCGGCGCCGTGTCCGGTCACGGCCGCGCGGAGGGCGGCGGCCACCGCGCCGGGCGCGGTTCCTTTTCGGGGACGCACAACCGCACGCGTCGCCAACTCCCCGGCGGCGTGCGCCCGGGTCAGGTACGCGCCGTTGCCGCCGACGCCCTCCCGCACGACGGCCGCCACCCGCAGCGTCACCGGCGTGCCGTCGCCGCGCCAGACCCGCACCGTCTCGCCGACCCGCCGGTGCCAGTCGGTGTCGACGACCACGGTGTCGTCGCGCAGGTCGGCCAGCGACCCGGCGAGCACCGGCAGCTCGGCGATGGCGCCCGGATCCACGGCCTGCGCGGGCCGTTCGAGGAACGCCACGCCGTCCTCGAGCTCGTAGAGCGCGGTGGGATAGCTGACGCCGACGTCGACACCGGGAATCGCCCGGAGCCGCTCGACCAGCTCGCGATCCAGCCCCGGCGCCCCCGCCGGCACGACGGCGAAACCCGTGCGGGGCAACGCCTCCGCCGCCTTCGCGCGGTCGACGGTCGAGGTGATGCCGAGCAGGCAGGCGGCCAGTCCCACGGTCAGCAGCACCGGCGCGGCCGTGGCGGCGGTGCGCCGGGTGGCGGCGAGCGCGGTCTCCCGCGTCAGCAGACCCGTCACGCCGCGCAGCGGCCAGCCGAGAACCCGGGCCGCTGGCCCGATCAGCGCCGGTGCCAGCACCGCGAACGCGACGACGAGCAGCATCACCCCGGGCACGTACCCCTTGCGTTTCAGGGCCGCCGCCGGCTCGGCGAGCACCGGCCACCACAGCACGTAGAGCGCGCCGGCCAGCGTCGCCAGCCCGCACAGCCAGCGCGGCAAGGGCATCCCGCGGGCGTCCACAATGGACTCCCGCAGCGCCGCCACCGGACGCGTCCGGCCAGCCCGCCACGCGGCCGGCAGCGCACCGGCGACCGCCGACGCCAGCCCGATCAGCACCGCCAGCACCAACGGCACGCGCGTGTCGGGAATCGTGAACCAGTCCGGCGCGAACCCGTTGTCGCGCAACAGGTCCGCGAGCACCTCGGCCACCGGCCGGGCCGCGGCGGAACCGGCCACGCAGGCCAGGAACCCGACGACGAGCCCCTCGCCGAGCACCAACCGCCGCACCTGACCCGGGGTCGCACCGACCGCCCGCAGCAACGCCAACTCCCGTCGCCGCCGGGCCACCGCGTACGCGAACCCCGACGCCACCACGAACCCGCTGACGAACACCGCGATCCCGCCGGCCGTGCCGAGGAAGGCGGTGGCCGCCACGAGCGACTCGGCGTCGCGCGCCGCGTCCGGGTCGAGCGCGCGCAGGTCCGGCCCGGTCCGCAGGTTCACGCCTTCCGGCAGCGCGGGAACGGCCGTGCCCGGCAGGATCAGCGCGTCGACGCGCGGCGAGAGCCGGGCGGCCTCGGCGTCGGTGAAGAACAGCGCCCGCTCGAACCGTGCCGGTGCCAGCGTCCCGACCACCGTGTACAGGCGCGGCCCGCCGGCGGTCAGCACGGTGACCCGCTCCCCCACGGCGCCGCCGCCCGCCCAGACCACCACCTCGTCGTCGGCTACCGGTCCCCGACCGGCCGTCAGCCGGTGCGTGCCGAACTCCGCCACCGGCCACGGCCGCCCTACCTGGTCCCTTCCACCGGAGAGCAGCCGCGCGTACGCCCACCGGTCGACCACGCCCGGCCCGAGCGCCGCCAGCTGCGCCGGGGTGAGGCCGTGCGGCACCGCCAGCGGCCGGCTCCGGTACCCGTGTTCGGTCTCGACCGTCAGTTCGTCGAGCGGCACCGCCACCGCCGCCGCACGGGCATAGCGTTGCGGTGCCCGGTCGCCCGCTCCCAGCGTCCCCCACAGCAGGAGACCGGTGGCCGCGACCAGCGCGACCCCCAGTGCCAGCGCGACCAACGACCCGGCCAGGCCCGCCCATCGCGCGCGCACCGACGCGAGCGTCAGCATGCCCGGTCCGCCGTGATCCGGCCGTCGGTGAGCGTGAGCACGCGGTCGGCGACGGCCGCGGCCGCCGGGTCGTGGGTGACCATCACGACGGTCTGGCCGGTGTCGACCAGGCGACGCAGCAGGCCGAGGATCTCGGTGCCGGACCCGGTGTCGAGCGCGCCGGTCGGCTCGTCGGCGAAGACCACCGCGGGGCCCGTGACCAGCGCCCGCGCGATGGCGACCCGCTGCTGCTGGCCGCCCGACAGCGCGTCGGGCCGGTGCCGTTCGCGCCCGGCGAGCCCGACCTCGGCGAGCGCCCGGCGCACCGTGGCCCGGGCCGGCTTCTGCCCGGCCAGCCGCAACGGCAGCCCGACGTTCTGCTCGGCGGTGAGCATCGGCAGCAGGTTGAACGCCTGGAACACGAACCCGATCCGGGTCCGGCGCAGGCGGGCCAGCCCGGCCTCGCCCAGCCGGCCGAGGTCGGTGCCGTCGACCACCACGGTGCCTTCGTCGGGCCGGTCGAGGCCGGCCGCGCACTGCAGCAGCGTCGACTTGCCCGATCCCGACGGTCCCATGATCGCGGTGAACGTGCCGGCCGCGAAACCGACGCTGACCCCGTCCAGCGCGGTGACCTCCCGGTACGTGCGCCGCACGTCCCTCAACTCCACTGTCATGCCGTCAAGCACACGGCCTTTGCGCCCGGGACGCTGCCGGGCGGGTTCTACCCCGCGGGTAGAACTTTCTCTACCGCCGCCGGCCGTAAGCTGATCTTCCGTGAGGTACGCGCGTTCGCTGCTCTGGCTCGCCACCGGCGTGCCGGTCGGCGCCGCGCTGCTCGTCTCCTGGGTGGGCCTGCTCGCGCTCGGCCTGGCCGGCCTGCCGCTGCTGATCGGTCTGCCGATCCTGATGGGCGTCGCTCTGCTGGGTGTGCCGGCGGGCGCGGTGGAACGGCGGCGGCTCCGCCTGCTGGGCGCCACCGCCGACGATCCGCACGGCGAGCCCGACCGTCCCGGCCTCCGGGCGTGGCTCGGCTGCCGCTACCGCGAACCGGCGACGTGGCGCGAACTCGGTTACCTCGTCGCGTTCAGCCTGTTCTGGCCCGTCGACCTGCTCCTGCTCGGGTGCGTGCTCGGCCTGCCGCTGTCGCTGCTCACCGCCCCGCTGGTCGCGGCGGTCAACGACGGCGAGGTCAAGATCCTCAAGACCGTGCTGCTGACCGGCCAGGTCACCGCCTGGGCGGCGGTGCCGGCCGGCATCTTCGGTCTGGCGGTGGCGCTGTACCTGCTCGATCTCTACGCGCGGCTGCGGGCCGCGCCGGTTCAGGCCCTTGTCGGACGCCGTGCGCACGACGTCCGCGAACTCGTCCGCTCCCGCGCGCGGCTGGTCGACGCGTTCGACACCGAGCGCCGGCGGATCGAGCGCGATCTCCACGACGGCACCCAGCAGCGCCTGGTCGCCCTCGGCATGACGTTGGGCCTGGCCCGCGTCGCCGACCCCGCCGAGCTGCCCACGCTGGTGGCCAAGGCGCACGACGAGGCCGGGCAGGCGCTGACCGAGTTGCAGGAGCTGATCCAGGGCATCCACCCGCGGATCCTCACCGATCGCGGGCTGCCCGCGGCACTGGCCTCGTTGGCCGACCGCACGCCGATTCCGGTGACGGTCGCGGCCGATTTCGGTGTGCGGTTGCCGGCGGCGGTCGAGGCGTGCGCCTACTTCGTGGTCTCGGAGGCGTTGACGAACGTGGTCAAACACAGCGGTGCTTTCGCGGCCCGGGTCTCCGCTCGGGTGGCCCGGGGCCTCCTGGTCGTGACCGTTCACGACGACGGCACGGGTGGTGCTTTTCTCCGCCCGGGCGGCGGCCTGGCGGGCCTGTCCGACCGGGTCACCGCGGTGGGCGGCCGCCTGACCGTCGACAGCCCCTCGGGCGGCCCGACGGTGGTGCGGGTGGAGTTGCCGTGCGGGTAGTGCTCGCCGAAGACGGCATCCTGGTGCGTGAAGGCGTGGTGGGCCTGCTCACGCGCTTCGGTATCGAGGTGGTGGCCGCCGTGGGCGACGCGTCCTCGCTGGTCTCGGCGGTGTCGGCCTACGGTCCCGACCTGGTGATCACCGACGTGCGGATGCCACCCGGCTTCAGCGACGAGGGCCTGCGCGCCGCGATCGCCCTCCGCGCCGCGCACCCCACCCTGGCAATACTGGTCCTGAGCCAGTACATCGAGTTGACCTACGCCGCCGAGTTGCTGGCCGCCCCGTCCGAGGCCGGCGTAGGTTACCTGTTGAAGGACCGCGTCACCGACGTCACCACGTTCGTCGACGCCGTCCGTCGCATAGCCGCGGGCGACACGGTGGTGGATCCGAAAATCGTGAAGCAGTTGCTCGCCCGCAACAGCAGCCCGCTCGAACGCCTGAGCCCCCGCGAACGGCAGGTATTGTCGCTGATGGCGGAGGGCCGCTCGAACACGGCGATCGCCCGAACCCTCATCCTGAGCGAAGCCGCCGTGGCCAAAAACATCACCGGAATCTTCACCAAACTCGGCCTCCCCCCAACAGACGACGACAACCGCCGCATCCTGGCCGTCCTCGCCTACCTCCAACGCCGTTCCCCGTGACCCCGTGCCCCCGCTCCTTGACCTAGTCGATCTTGCAGTTGTGGTGCCCGAATGTGGTGTTCTTGCCCCGCTTCGATAGGCACCACAACTGCAAGATCGACTGGCTGGCCACCCGTGCGCCGGGCACGGCGATGCCCGGAGGCGTGGAGCCCCCGGGCATCGGTGACGGTCGCGTCCGGCGCGGAACCCTCAGGTACAGATCCCTCAGGCGCGGATCGCCTCGGGTGCCGGCCCGCGGACCGTGCGGCGCGCCGTGCCGAGCATCGCCGCCGCCGTCAGCGTGACCGCGATCGCGACCACCACCGCGAACGCACCGGGCGTCACGTCGGGCACGAAGCTGCCCGCGCGGGCCGAGGCGAACGGCAGGATCGTGAACAGTGACCCGACCGCCCCGCCGATCACGCCGGTCACCGTCACCAGCACGGCCTCCAGGGCGACCATCGTGGTCAGCTGACCACGGGTGGCGCCGGCCAGCCGGTGCTGGGCGAACTCCCGCCGACGGCTCGCCGTCGCCGCGATGAGCGTGTTCACCAGCATGATGGCCACGAACAGCGTGATCATCCCGACGACGACGTAGTTGAGCGTCTGGATGTCCTGCGCGTACTCGGGCTGCACCTGGCCCGCCGCCTCGGCGTCCTCGATGGTCTGCATGTACACGGTGCCGGTTGCGATGCCGGTGAAGATGAGCACCGGCATCACCGCGCCGGCCAACTGGCGCGCCCGGGTGTGCACGCCGAGCACCGCCAGTTCGCCGGCGACGCCGCCGAGCAGCCGCGTGGGGCCGCCCAGCACCGCCGTCACCAACCTCAGCAGCTCCGGCGCCAGCAGCGCCAGGCCGATCGAGGCCCAGATGCCGGCCTGTCCGGCGGTCTGCATCGCGTCGATGCCCTTGCCGTCCATGATCGTCGCGGTCAGGACCGCGCAGTTCGTGCCGGCCAGCAGGAACACGACCCCACCGATGCGGCGCAGCAGCGGCCGCGCGGCCTTGGTGCGGGCCGGTCCGGCGCCGCGCCGGGCCGCGGCGAAGCCCGCGATGACGGACCCGATCAGGGTGACGCCGAAGCCGGTGCCGAGCGCGATCCCGCCGAACGCGGGGTCGACCGACGCGGCGACCTGCCCGGTGTTCTGCAGCAGGTCGACGAGCACCTGGCCGAGCAGCATCCCGGCGGGCACCGCGATCGCCGACGCGATCAGTGCGACGGCCGCCGCCTCGCCGACGATCATCCGGCGCAGTTGCGGACCGGTGGCACCGATCCGGCGCAGCAGCTGCACCTGTTCCGCCCGCTGACGGATCGCCAGGCTGAGCGTCGACGTCACCGCGAACACCACGATGACCAGGCACCAGCCGCCGCCGACGCTGGCGGTGGTGCTGAGGGACTCGTTGCCGCCCGCCGCGTCGACGTTCGCCGCGGTGTCGAGCAGCGACGCGAACGCCATCAGCAGCGTCGCGCCCAGGAAAGCGGAGAGGAACGTCGTGACGAAGCCACCGGGCCGGTGCCGCAGGTTCCGCAGAGCGACCGCGATCACGCCGCCACCCCCACGCGCGCCGCGTCTCCCAGGTGGGCCAGGCGCTCGGCGACCGCGTCGGCCGTCGGATTCCGCAACTCGCCGGCGAGCCGGCCGTCGGCCAGGAACAGCACCGAGTCGGCGTAGGCGGCGGCCATCGGGTCGTGGGTGACCATGACGACCGTCCGCCCGTACTGGTGCACGACGGCCCGCAGCAGCGCGAGCACGTCCTGAGCGCTGCGCAGGTCGAGCGCGCCGGTCGGTTCGTCGGCGAAGATCACCGCGGGCTCGGTGACGAGCGCCCGGGCCACGGCCACCCGCTGCCGCTGCCCGCCGGACAGCTTCTCGGGCCGATCGTTCAACCGGTCGCCCAGCCCGAGGTGCCCGAGCACCTCCCGGCAGCGCCGCCGGTCGACCTTCCGGCCCGCCAGCCGCAGCGGCAGCACCACGTTCTGCTCCACCGTGAGCGACGGCAGCAGGTTGTAGTCCTGGAAGATGAACCCGACCCGCTGGCGGCGGAACTTGGTCATCTTCGTGTCGTTGGCGGCGGTCACCTCGGTACCGCCGATGAACACGCGGCCGCCGGTTGGCCGGTCGAGCCCCGCGGCGCACTGCAGCAGCGTGCTCTTGCCGGACCCCGAGGGCCCCATCACGGCGGTGAACGTGCCGTTGGGGAAACCGGCGGTCACACCGGCCAACGCGGTCACGGTGTCGTCGTAGGTCTTGTGAAGCGATTCCACTCGGACGGCGTCACTCATCTTGTATTTCCTCTCCCGCGTACGTTGTCTGGATACAACGTACGAGCGCACTAGAGGACGGTCAGTAGAGCCACCATGGCTCCTGGAGGTAGGGCTAGCACCCCTCTTGCTGGACACGTAGTGCACTAGTGCACTAGGAAGTGCTCATGGGCGTCCCCACCTACCGCCGGATCGCCGACGACATCGCCGCGCGGATCGCCGCCGGCGACCTCAGGCCCGGCGACCCCGTGATGTCGACGCGGCAGATCGTGGCGACACACGGCGTCGCGATGGCCACGGCCACCAAGGTCATCACCGCGCTGCGCGAGCAGGGCCTGGTCGAGGCGAAACCCGGCGTGGGGACGGTGGTGACCCGCACCGCCGGCCCGCGCGAACCCGCGCCCGACCGCGCCATGGTGGTGCGCACCGCGATCACCATCGCCGACGCCGAGGGCCTCACCGGCCTGTCGATGCGCCGACTGGCCGGCGCCCTGGGCATCCCGACGATGTCGCTGTACCGCCACGTCAAGGACAAGGAGGACCTGATCCTCCTGATGATGGACGAGGTGATGGGCGCCAACCCCCCGCCGTCCGACCTCGACCCCGACACCGACCACTGGCGCGCGTGCGTGGAAGCGGTCGCCCGCCTGCAGTGGTCGATGTACCAGCGCCACACCTGGCTGGCGCAGGCCATCTCCTTCACGAGGCCCCTGCTGGCCCCGAACGCGATGGCCCACACGGAGTGGGTGATGCGCGCGCTCGACCGGTTCGACCTCGGCTCGGACCTGCAGTTCCGGGCCGCGGTGATGGTGGCGAACTACGTTCGCGGAACGGCGGTCAACCTGGCCGACGAGGCGCAGGCCGAACAGGAGACCGGGATGACCGACGAGCAGTGGATCCAGTCTCAACAGGAACGCTTCGCCGCCGTACTGGCGACCGGCAAACTCCCGATGATGGCGAAGTTCGCCGCCGGCGACCCGGAATTCTCGCTCGACCTCCTGTTGGATTGCGGCCTGCAGGCCATCCTCGACGGCCTCGAAAAGCAACTGGGCACCCCTCCCTCCCATGACACGATCCACCGATGAAACGGACCATGCTGATCACCGGCGCAACCGGCGGCATCGGCGCCGCCATCGTGCGAGCCGCCGCCGCCCATGGCTACCGCGTCTTCGCGACGGGCCGCGACGTCGCCGCGCTGCACGCCCTTCCCGCCGACCCGCTACCCGTCGACCTCCGCACCCCGGGTGACCTCGCCGGCGCGCTGCCCCACCTCGACCGCCTCGACGCACTGGTGCATTGCGCCGGAATCGCCGACGTGGCAAGCGTCGAAGAGACACCACACGAACAGTGGACGGACACCCTCACCGTCAACGTCGTCGCCGCCGCCGAGATCACCCGGATACTGCTGCCGGCCCTCCGTGAAGCAGCCGGCCACGTCGTGTTCGTCAACGCGGCACCGGGACTGCACGCCGTTCCCCGATGGTCGGCCTACGCGGCGAGCAAGACCGCCCTGCGTGAGCTCGCCGACTCGCTGCGCATCGAGGAAACTCCCCACGGTGTCCGCGTGACCACCGTCTATCCCGGCGGCACCGCGACCGACCTACTGGCAAAGGTTCGAGCCCGGTTCGGCCAACCCTACGACCCGGCGAAATCCATTCAACCCACAACCCTGGCCACCGTCGTATTGACCATTCTCGAAATGCGCGATGACGCTTACCTGTCTGAGGTTTCGGTACAGCCGACGCCGCACGGGACCCCTCCGGGCGGCGCAAACTGATACGTTCACGCAATGATCAATGGTGCTCATGTCATTCTCTACAGCCAGAACGCCGACGCCGACCGCGACTTCTTTCGTGACGTCCTCGGCTACCCGAACGTCGACGCTGGCAACGGATGGCTGATCTTCAAACTCCCTCCCGCCGAAGTGGCGGTGC
Organism: Virgisporangium aurantiacum; assembly: GCF_016863635.1. GTDB lineage: Bacteria > Actinomycetota > Actinomycetes > Mycobacteriales > Micromonosporaceae > Virgisporangium > Virgisporangium aurantiacum. Next base: position 203,935 of record NZ_BOPG01000044.1, read on the forward strand.
ATCCGGCCGGCTCCCCGTCCCACGAGTTCTACCTCATGTGCGACGACGTTGCCGCCACCGTCACCCACCTCACCACCAAGGGCGTCGAGTTCACCAGGTCCGTGAGCGACGAGGGCTGGGGCCTGCTGACCGCGATCCGCCTACCGGGCGGCGGCGAACTCGGCCTGTACGAACCACGTCACGCCAAAGCCAACGAACTCTGACCCATGAATCCGATCAGAGCGTGCTGGGACTATTACCAAACGAACCTCCCCCAGGACATGAAGATCGAGTTGTGCGGCAACCGGGTACGGATCGAACCCGGGGCATTCGGCCCCCGCGGGGCGCTGATCAACGCAATCGGTGGAGCCTCGGCCAGCGCCGTGTCCGACGAACACAAGGAACGATGGGAAGCCGACCGCCCGTTCTGATGCTGCGACGTGAATCGTGCCAGCGCCGGACACGAACAACCAGAGACCGTTCATCCTCGGTTCGCGGATCCTAGAAGCACCGGATCCTAGGAAGAACAGGGCCATGTTTCGGCGGCGGGATCGCTTGCATACTCGAGCGACGCCGAACAATCACGACGTCGACGTCAGGGAATCAGCACCCCGTGAGGAGGTCCACCACGCCACACCGATTTCGATCAGAGATCGAACGTCAGGAGCGGTTCGGCCACGTCGATCGGCCCGGAGTAGGAGGCCGCGGCCGCATCCCGCGCGGAAGGCCGTGGGATGCCGGGCCACAGGTGGGTCAACACCAGATGGCCGACACCGGCGGTCACGGCGTCGCGGCCGGCCTGCTCGGCGGTGCTCAGGTACGGCGCGTCCGGGTCCGGGACCCGCTCCGGATACGTGGCCTCGGCCAGCAGCAGGTCAGCGGTCTCCGCCAGTGAAGCGATCTCCGGCGACGGTCCGGTGTCGCCGGTGTAGGCGACGGCGACCCCGCCGGCCGACAGGCGGATGCCCAGGTTCGGCACGTGGTGCGGCAGCAGGCGGGTGGTCGCCACGAACGGGCCGATCTCGAACCGGGCACCGGGTTCCACCGCATGCGGTCGTGCCGCGTCGGAGACCCACGCGCCGTCGAGTGCGAGCACCGGGTCGATCGCACCGGCCAGGGAGAACACCGGCAGCGGCGGAGAACCCGGCGGCGGAGAGCCCGGAGACCGCGAAGAGCCGAGCACCCGGCCACGGAGCAGCGGGTTCAGGTCGGCGCAGTGGTCCGGATGCCCGTGGCTGATGAAGACCGCGTCGAGCGACGACGGATCCAGCAGCGGCGTCACCGCGTAGCCGGGGTCGATCAGGAGCCGGAATCCGTCGTGCTCCACCACGTATCCGCTGCACGCCTGCCCGGCCGCCGGCCAGGCGCCGCAACCACCGACCACAGTGAGCCGCATGGGAGGAGACGATAATGCCGACGTGAAGGAAATCGTGCTGCTCGGGTCCACCGGATCCATCGGAGTGCAGGCCCTCGATATCGTGCGGCGCAACCCCGACCGGTACCGGGTTGTCGCGCTCGGGTCGGGCGGGGGCAACGTCGCGCTGCTCGCGGCGCAGGCGATCGAGTTCAAGGTCGAGGCCGTGGGGCTGGCGCGGGCGAGCGCGGCGCAGGACCTGCAACTCGCCCTGTACGCGGAGGCGCAGCGGCAGGGATATGCCCAGGGGCGGTACGCCGTCCCCAAGATCTTTACCGGGCCGCCCGCGATGAGCGAGTTGGCCGCGTGGCCCGCGCACACCGTCCTGAACGCCATCACCGGGTCGATCGGGCTGGCACCGACGCTCGCGGCCCTGCACGCCGGTCGCGTCCTCGCTCTTGCGAACAAGGAGTCGCTCATTGCCGGCGCCCCCCTCGTGAAGGCCGCGGTGACGCGGCCGGGGCAGCTCGTGCCGGTGGACTCGGAGCATTCGGCGCTGGCCCAGTGCCTGCGCGGCGGCGAAAAGCACGAGGTCCGGAAGCTGATCCTCACCGCCAGCGGCGGGCCGTTCCGCGGCAAAAAACGCGAGGACCTCGAACATGTGACCGTCGACGACGCGATGGCCCACCCCACCTGGAACATGGGGCCGGTCATCACGATCAACTCGTCGACCCTGGTGAACAAGGGCCTGGAGGTGATCGAGGCACACGAGTTGTTCGACGTGCCCTACGACGACATCGAGGTCGTGGTGCACCCGCAGTCGGTGATCCACTCGATGGTCGAGTTCACCGATGGGTCGACGATCGCGCAGGCCAGCCCGCCCGACATGCGCCTGCCGATCGCGCTGGCCCTCGGTTGGCCGGAGCGGGTGCCCGGAGCCGCAAAGCCGGTCGATTGGACAAAAGCCACACAGTGGACGTTCGAACCGCTCGACAACGCCGCGTTCCCCGCCGTGGAGCTGGCAAAAGAGGCAGGTAGGACGGGCCGCTGCCGGCCGGCGATCTACAACGCCGCGAACGAGGAGTGTGTGAGCGCGTTCACGGCCGGCCGGTTGGCGTTCACCGGCATTGTGGACACCGTCGAGCGCGTACTGGGGGACGCTCCCGACTACCCCGAACCAGGTACCGTCGAAGAGGTGCTCGCGGCCGAATCATGGGCGCGGGCACGGGCGCGCGAGGTCATCGCGGCCGAATCGAGGGGAGCCTGATGGCGTACGCACTGGGGATCGCGCTGTTCGCGTTCGCCATTTTCGTATCGGTGTGCCTGCACGAGGCGGGGCACATGCTCACCGCCAAGGGCTTCGGGATGAAGGTCATCCGGTACTTCGCCGGCTTCGGCCCCACCCTCTGGTCCTTCAAGAAGGGCGAAACCGAGTACGGCCTCAAGGCGATCCCGCTGGGCGGCTTCGTCAAGATCGTCGGGATGACGCCGCAGGACGACGACGTCGAGCCCGGCGAGGAAGACCGAGCGATGTGGCGGTTCCCGGTGTGGAAGCGCACGATCGTGCTCTCCGCCGGTTCGATCACCCACTTCATCCTCGGCTTCGTGATCCTCTGGGTCTGCGCGTCGTTCGTCGGCATGCCGAACCCGGCGCTGGCCGACCCGCAGCCGGCCGTGATCACCGTGCAGCCGTGCGTGGTGACGTCGGCCGACCTGCGTGAATGCCAGTCGGGCGACCCGGCGTCGCCGGCCGGTACCGCCGGCCTCCAGAACGGCGACAAGGTCCTCTCGGTGGCCGGGAAGTCCGTCGCCAACTGGGACGAACTGCTGAACACGCTGCGTACGGTTCCGCCGGGCGCGACTCCGGTCGTCGTCGAGCGCAACGGCGCCCAGCAGACGATCACCGTCGACCTCGCCGCGGTGACCCGCTACAAGGAGCGCACCAAGAGCGACGGCACGGTGGTGGCGACCACCGACACCGAGCAGCGCGCCGCGCTGGGCGTCGGGCTCAAGCGGGTCATCCCACTCGAGGTGACGTACGGGCCGGTCGAGGGCTTCTCGAAGTCGATCGGGTTCACCGGCGACGCGTTCGTCGGCACCTGGGAGGCGATGAAGAAGGTCCCCGAGAAGCTGCCCAAGTTGTGGACGGCGGTCACCGGTGGTGAGCGCGACCCGGAGACCCCGATCAGCGTGGTCGGCGCCAGCAGGCTCGGCGGCGAGACCGTCGAGCAGAGCCGCTGGTCGCTGTTCCTGCTCATCCTGGCGTCGCTGAACTTCTTCGTCGGCGTGTTCAACCTGCTGCCGCTGCTGCCGCTCGACGGTGGCCACATCGCGATCAGCTGGTTCGAGAAGGTCCGGACCTGGCTCTACGCCAAGATCAACCGCCCCGATCCGGGCCGCGTCGACTACTACAAGTTGATGCCGGTGACCTACTTCGTGATCCTTGTTTTCGGTGGGTTCACTCTGCTCACAGTCGCGGCGGATATCGTCAACCCGATCACGATCTTCAGATAAGCAACAGGAGTGCCCCCCTTGACCGCAATCAGCCTTGGCACGCCCCCGGCACCTCCGCAGCCGATCGCGCCGCGGCGGAAGACGCGGCAGCTCATGGTCGGCCAGGTGGCCGTCGGTGGTGGCGCGCCGGTGTCGGTGCAGTCGATGACCACCACCAACACGGCCGACATCAACGCGACCCTGCAGCAGATCGCCGAGCTCACCGCGTCGGGCTGCCAGATCGTGCGCGTGGCGGTGCCGTCGCAGGACGACGTGGAAGCGCTGCCGGCCATCGCGAAGAAGTCGCAGATCCCGGTGATCGCCGACATCCACTTCCAGCCGAAGTACGTGTTCGCGGCGATCGACGCCGGGTGCGCGGCGGTGCGGGTCAACCCGGGCAACATCCGGCAGTTCGACGACAAGGTCAAGGAGATCGCGGCCGCCGCGTCGGCGGCGAACGTGCCGATCCGCATCGGCGTCAACGCGGGCTCGCTCGACAAGCGGCTGCTCGCGAAGTACGGCAAGGCCACCCCGGAAGCGCTGGTCGAGAGTGCGCTGTGGGAGTGCTCGCTGTTCGAGGAGCACGACTTCCGCGACATCAAGATCTCCGTCAAGCACAACGACCCGGTCGTGATGATCCGGGCGTACCGGCTGCTCTCCGAGCGGTGCGACTACCCGCTGCACCTCGGCGTCACCGAGGCCGGCCCGGCGTTCCAGGGCACGATCAAGTCGGCGGTCGCGTTCGGCTCCCTGCTGGCCGACGGCATCGGCGACACCATCCGGGTCTCGCTGTCGGCCCCGCCGGTTGAGGAGGTCAAGGTGGGCCTGGCGATCCTGGAGTCGCTCGCGCTGCGCGAGCGCGGGCTGGAGATCGTGTCGTGTCCGTCGTGCGGGCGCGCCCAAGTCGACGTCTACACGCTGGCCGAGCAGGTCACCGCCGCGCTCGACGGGTTCCCGGCGCCGCTGCGGGTCGCCGTGATGGGCTGCGTCGTCAACGGTCCCGGCGAGGCCCGCGAGGCCGACCTCGGCGTGGCGTCGGGCAACGGCAAGGGCCAGATCTTCGTCAAGGGCCAGGTCATCAAGACGGTTCCGGAGTCGATCATCGTCGAGACGCTCGTCGAGGAGGCGCTGCGGCTCGCCGACGAGATGGGCGTGGAACTGCCCGAGGATCTCCGCGGGGCGGGCCCGACGGTCACCGTCCACTGACAGCGGAAAATCTGGCAGGCTAGACGGATGCTCACGGTGCCGGTGCGGCTTCTGGGTGACACCGACGCCGCCGAGGTGCGACGTCTTCTCGACGCCGCGCCCTATGCCGGCGCGCAGGTCGCCGAGCGGGTCACGTCCGGTCGCATGGCGTGGTGGCGGCACGAGGCCCGGATCTTCGGGTACGGCCGCCGGCTCGGCTCGCTGTGCTGGGTCGGCGCCAACGTGGTTCCGGTGCTGGCGTCACAGCCGGCGGCCGGCGCGTTCGCCGAACTCGTGGCCGGCGAGCCGCGCGGCTGCTCGTCGATCGTCGGCACCGCCGACGCCGTGCTGGAGATGTGGACCCGCCTGGCACCGACCTGGGGGCCGGCCCGCGAGGTGCGCGGGTGCCAGCCGCTGCTGGTCGCCGATTGCCCGGCACCCGGCGTGCGCCCCGACCCCGACGTGCGACTCGTTCGATCGGACGAGGTGCACGCGCTCTACCCGGCCTCGGTCGCCATGTACACCGAAGAGGTCGGCGTCGCACCCGCCGCCGACGGTGACCCGTCGTACTACGACCGCGTGCTCGACCTCGTGCGCGCCCGGCGCGCCTACGCCCGCTTCAGCAATGGCCGGGTGGTGTTCAAGGCCGAGGTCGCGGTGGTGACCCGGCACACCGCGCAGATCCAGGGCGTGTGGACCGACCCCGAGTTCCGCGGCCGCGGCATCGCGACCGCCGGGATGGCGGCGGTGGTCGACGACGTGCTGCGCCGCATCGCACCGACGGTGAGCCTGTACGTGAACGACTTCAACGAGCCGGCGCGTCAGGTGTACGCCCGATGTGGCTTCCGCCAGGTGGACACTTTCGCCACCGTCCTCTTCTAGGGCCTGTGTTGAAGTCCTGACCGGGCTGCGCCGGGCCCAGGCGATGCCCGGCGGCGTTGCGGCTTCGCCCCGATACAACACCGGTATCGGGACGAACCCGCGCCTTGCCGGCGGCTTGGGTGGGCCGCCGGGCGAAGCTCCGCGGGCCGGCCTTGCCGTAGCCGCCTGGACCTCGGCTCGCCTCGGCCAGGACTTCAACACAGGCCCTGGCTGAACGGCCCGATTTCACCGACGAGAAGCCGCCGGAACGGGACGGGAAGCGAGTGCGCCCCGCACCGGCGACATTCTTCGGTATCCCGTCGCGCCGAGATCCAGGACCGGATGAATGAGGGTTGGCCTCGATTCACAGCGGCTTCGTCGCGCCGGGTAATGACGACTCCGTCATATGCGTAAATCATGCCCCTTAGCGCCGTCTGTACGCCACGGGTTTTCGTCGCCCCAGGTGGGGGCACCTCCCGCAGTGGATCAACTACTACGCGAATTGGTGATCGATCAGAAGTTGCACCGGCGAACGGTCTTGCGAATGATGAAGTGAAGAAACTTTCTGAACGCCTCTTTCGATGCCGGCCGGGAGACATCAATGGCAGAGGTCCACCACTTTGCGTACGGGTGGATTACGCCCATCATGGCCTATTCTCTGTCCGTCTTGGGGTCTTTACTCGGACTTATCTGCACCTCCCGGGCGCTCAGGTTCACCGCCGGCCGGCAGCGGATCTGGTGGCTGGTGCTCGCGGCGGTCGCCCTCGGCGGCACCGGCATCTGGGTCATGCACTTCATGGCGATGATCGGATTCACGGTCGACGGCTCCGAGATCCGCTACGACATCGCCGTCACCGCGCTGAGCGTGGTCGTGGCGATCGCCGTCGTCGGGGTGGGCCTGTTCATCGTCGCGCTGGGCAAGCCGTCGGTGCCGAAGATCGCGATCGGCGGCCTGCTCACCGGGCTCGGCGTCAACGCGATGCACTACATCGGCATGGCCGCGATGCGACTCGACGGCGAGATCTCCTACGACCCGGTGCGGGTCGGCGCGTCCATCCTCATCGCGGTGGTCGCCGCCACGGTCGCCCTGTGGCTGGCGGTCACGGTGAAGAGCGGCGGGGTGATCTTCGCGTCCGCGATGGTCATGGGCGTGGCCGTCACCGGCATGCACTACACCGGCATGTCGGCGATGTCGGTGGAGCTCTCCGAGCACGGCGACGTCACCGGCGCCAGCAGCACCAACCTGATCGCCCCGATCGCGCTGGCCGTGGTGTTCGTGGTCATGGGCCTGGTCTACTCGGTGCTGGCCGCACCCACCGACGAGGACCGCGCCGGCACCGCGTTCATCGAGGCCCGCATGAACGGCCAGCCGGCCCCGGCCCCGCTGGGCATCTGGGCGAACGAGCCGCCCCGCGCGGCCCCCGAGCCACCGCCGGCCCCGGAAGCGTCGGCGGCCAGCCGGTTCGTGCGCCGCGGTGACTCCCCGCCGGCCCCGGCGAACGGTGGTTACGGCCCGCCCGCGGCCGCCGGGCCCGCGGCCACGCAGCCAGGAACTTTTGGACCGCGTGCAGCGGCCCGGCCGGTACCCGGTGACCCGGCTCCGGGGCCGGGGCTGGGCGCAAGCCTCGCGGAAACCGAGCCGGACCAGGGCAGCCGCTGGGCCGGGCTCATCGACCCGGTGCACCCCGCACCGCGTCCCATCACCGAGCACCAGTACGACGGCGCGCAGCCGCCCCGCCGGAACACCCGCGAGCCCTGGACCCCGCCGCCCCGGACCCCGACCCACCACGACTAGGGCGGGTCAGGCCGGCGGCTGGGCGCGCGGTGGCTTGACCACCACGCCGTTGATCGTCACCTCGCCGGTTTCGGTGTTGAGCGGCGGGGCCGCACCGCTGACACCGTTGACGGTCAGCGTGCCGGTCTGTTCGCCGTCGGCCACGATCCAGCCGCCGTTGACCGCGGCGGCGGCGACCTTGTCGGCGATGCGGTAGAGGCCGTTCGGTGCCTGCACCATCTTGACCTTGAACGTAAACGTACGACCGGCGACGATCGCCGTGCCGATGGCGACGGTGCCGTCATGGGTACCGGTGACGCTGGCGCCGTTCTTGCCGGTGAGCGCGAGCTGGCCGTCGCCGGCCGGGCCCTGCAGCCACGCCTCCAACTTCGCGCCGTCGCACATGTAGGCGATCGCCTGGCCGTTGCGCACCGCGATCGCGATCGACGCCCCGCGGCCGTCGACCTTGCCGGCGTAGGTGGTGATCGGCGCGTTCGGGTCCACCGGAGGGGGGCCGCCGGGGGCGGCCAGGCCGTCGGTTCCGCTCGACGAGCTCGCGGCCGGGGTGCCCGCGGCCGGCTCGCCGACGGTCCGCGCGGCCTGATCGGCCTGCGCAGCCTTCTCGCGATCCTTCTGCGCCTCGCTCGCGGCGACCGTGGCCAGGCCGAACAAGGCGGCCGCCAGCGCCAGCACGCCGGCGATGACGACGGCAAGACCCCTGAGCTTCATGATCGGCTCCCACGTCGGTGTACCTCCCATTACACGGGCCGATGGGCCGATCGGTTTAACTCCGTCGATGCCAGGATCGCCGAGTTACCTGTTTTGCGGCTAAATCTCCGGATCCGCACTATGCTCGTGTGGCGAAAGAACCGCCAACATCCTCCCAGGGTTCCTCCACCGCATCGTCCGTGGAGGTAATGGCATGTCTTCCGTCCGTCGAGTTCTTCTAACGTTCGCGCTCGGCACCGCACTCGGGGCCGGGCCGGCCATCGCCGCTCCAGCGATGGCGAAGCCGTGGGACGACGACCGTGACCACGACCGCTCGACCAGCCTCGCGGCTGTGCTGAGCGGACGCGGTGTGGTCGACGAAGACCGCGACACCAACGGCTGGGGCACGGTGAGCCTGCAGGTCAGGCCCGACCGCGGCCAGGTCTGCTTCACGTACTTCGTCCGTGGGGTCGAGGACCCCGAGAACATCAACGTCTACGTCGGCCGCCGGGGTGACCCGAACAGCGACGCCGACATCGTGGCCGAGTTGCGCGATTCGGGCAGCTGGGGCAGCGGCTGCCGGCAGGTCGGCCCGCGTACCGCGTGGGCGATGGTCCGCTCGCCGGGCCGCTACAACGTCCAGGTCGACGGCGAAGATGGCGCGATCCGCGGCCAGCTCCGCTGGAACGACCAGGACCACGACTGGTGATCACTCACCAGTGACCGGTTCCCCGGGGAACCGGTAGGTCCGCTGGCGACCGGGTCAACGACGCCCCGGTCGTCAGCGGGCCACTCACGTCAGGCGATGCCGTCCAGGGACGACCCGCAGGCGCACGATCGGGTGACCGGGAGCGCGCTCACGGCGTCCAATAGTATTTTTCGCAGTATTTCGGTGTTCTCGCCGAACACGCGGAACACCTCTTCCTGGGTCACCCCATGATCACCCTCGACCCCGGCATCAAGATCGGTGACGAGCGCGATGGCCGAGTAGCAAAGCGCGAGTTCGCGGGCGAGTACCGCTTCCGGGTGTCCGGTCATATTGATGACAGTTCCGCCCATGGCCGCGTACGCACGCGACTCGGCCCGGGTCGAGAACCGCGGCCCCTCGACGACCACCATCGTCCCGCCGTCGACCGCGTTCTTGCCGTGGCCCGCCCCCGCCGCCAGCAGCGCCGCGCGGCCGGTCGGGCAGTACGGATCGGCGAAGTTCACGTGCACCGCGCCGGTGTCGTAAAAAGTCTGAGTACGCCCGCTGGTCCGGTCGACCAGCTGATCCGGGACGACGAACGTGCCCGGCCCCAGGTCGGCGCGCAGGCCACCCACCGCGCACGGGGCCAGAATCTGCCGGACGCCCAGCTCTTTCAACGCCCAGATGTTGGCCCGGTACGGAATCCGGTGCGGCGGAAACCGGTGGTCACGGCCGTGCCGAGGCAGGAATGCGACCCGCCGATCCCCGACAGTTGCAACGGTTACCGCGTCGGACGGCGGGCCGTACGGGGTGTCGACCGCATGCTCCTCAAGCTGCTCCGCCTCGGCCAGGTGGGCGTACAGACCCGAACCGCCGATCACGGCTATCGTTGCGATGTCCACCGGCTGAGGCTAACTGTGTGGGATCGGCCAGGCTAATGTGCGTGGCATGGTGATGACACCGGTACCGGCTGCGGCTGATCGCCACGGCGACGAGTTCTGCGTGGCAGGCTGAGCACGTGTTCGAGGGGTCGGGCGGTCCGGGGTCGGGTGATCCTCGGTTCGGTGATCCCCGGTCCGGGTCCGGGGCTGGGGAATCTGAGGCTGACGAGACACGGTCCGGTGAAACGCGCGCCGACGAGGCCCGGCCGGGCCGCTCCGGCGGACCTGGCGAGGCTCGCCCCGGCAGCCGCGGATCGGGACGCGGGTCCAACACGCCGCGGTTCGGATCCCGGCCCGTTCCGCCCGGATCGGGGGGATCACGGTCCGGCTCCCCAGCACCCGACTCCCCTGCACCCGGCTCCCCAGCACCGGGTTCCCCGGCGCCCGACGAGTCCGCTCCCGACGCGTCCAGCCCTGGGCCGTCCAGTCCCGGCGCATCCGGTCCTGGGCCGTCCAGTCCCGGCGCATCTGGTCCTGGTTCGTCCAGTCCTGGATCTGGGGGTCCTGGATCTCAGGATCCCGAGGCCGAGGGTCCCGGGTCGGGTGGTCCCAGGTTCGACGATCCCTGGTTCGGCGATCCTGAGCCCGGCGATCCCTGGAACGACGAGCCCTACTCCGGATACGGCGAACCTCGGGTCGGCGAGCCCGACGAGGCGACCGGTCCGTCCTCCGGTTCTCCCGGCGGTCCCGGCTCCGGGCGTCCCGAATCCGGCAGCTCAGACCGGGCGCGCCCCCGTGGCCTCGGCGCCGGGGCACCCGGTGGCGCCGCGGGGCCCGGTCGGCCCGGAGCGGCGCGAGGCAGGTCCATGGAGTCGCTGACGGGGCGGCTGCTCGTCGCGACGCCATCGCTCCGCGACCCCAACTTCGAGCGGACGGTGGTACTGCTCGTCGCCCACGAGGAAGGCGGGGCGCTCGGGGTGGTGCTCAACCGCGCGACCGAGGTTCCGGTATCCGAGGTTCTCGGACCCTGGGGCACGCTCGCCGAGGAGCCCGCGGTCGTGTTCGAGGGCGGCCCGGTGCAGCCCGAGGCGGCGATCTGCCTGGCCCGGGCCCGCCCCGGCATCGAACAGCTGGCTGGGTTCAACCGGGTGGCCGGCGCGGTGGGCACCGTTGACCTGTCCGCCGACCCCGACACGCTGCGCGAGAGCGTCCTCGGTGTACGCGTGTTCGCCGGCTACGCCGGCTGGTCCCCCGGCCAACTGGAAGGCGAAATCGAAGGCGGTTCCTGGTTCGTCTTCGACGCCCTCCCCGGCGACGCCTTCGCCGGCCGCCCCGACGACCTGTGGCCCATGGTCCTCCGCCGCCAGGGCGGCCTCCTGGCAGCCGTCGCCCACTATCCCACCGATCCGGCGCTCAACTGAGGTAACCCGGTGGGGCCGGGGGCGGTGGGGTGTGTAATATTGCGCGGGTGCCGGTGCTGAGCCGGGACATCTGGGGGCCGTGGCGCAGCTGGTAGCGCACCACACTGGCAGTGTGGGGGTCAGGGGTTCGAGTCCCCTCGGCTCCACCGAAGGTGGACAGGCGCGAACCGCTCTTGAAGGCGCGGTTCGCGTTTCTGTTTGCAGGATCGACGGGGTGTCCTCGCGGCTCAGGGGGACGCGGATGACCGGGGTGGCGGTCTGGCCGTCGATGCTGAGTTCGGCGAGCAGGAATTCGCACATGGCCTTGCGCTCGGGGGCGGTACCGGTCGCGATGATCGCGGTGACTCGATCGCGGATCTCGACGAGGTGGTCGCTTTCCGACTCGTCGGCGGCAGCGTCCAGGAGAAAGGCCAACTCGTCGCGGCGGTGGCTGAGCTCCCGGATCTGTTCGGAGATTTTCTCGACGCGGCGGGCGACGGTGTCGCGGTCGATCTTGTTGTCCTCGTACTCGACGAGATAGCGATCGACGATGGCTTCTTTGACGGTGAGCTGCTCCTCAAGGGTCGCCAGTTCGGCCTCGTAGCCGGCCCGGGCCTGCTGGTGTTGGGCCCGCGTTGCTGCTATCGCTTGGCGCGCTTCGTCGAGCCGGTTGGTGAAGAAGTCCTGGACCGCGTAGAGCACTGTGGCGTCGAGCGTGTCGGAGTCGATCCGGGGAGCGGCGCAGTGATCGACGCCGTATCGGCTGCGGGTCCAGCAGGTGTAATAGCGGTAGGTGCGGCTGCGGCCGTATGCGTTGGTGCCGACGTACCGCCGAGCGCACGCCGGACACTTGATCTTGCCGGTGAGGTGGTAGTCGGACGGGCTTCCGGCCTTCGTGGGGGCTTCGCCACGCTGCGTGAGGATTTCATGGGCCAGGCCGAACGTTGCGAGGTCGATCACCGATCGGTGGGCTTCGGTAGCGATGACGTCGCGGAAGCGGACCTCGCCGAGGTAGACGCGGTTGGTGAGCACGTCTGCGACGGTCTTGTGGCTCCACGGCCGTAAACGGGACTCCGCAGTGGCCTTACCGGGGGCGGCGCGGCGCAGCAGGCCACGTTCGTTGAGATGCGTGGCCACGGCACGGCAGCCGAGACGCCTGCGGGTATACAGGTGGAAGATCTGCTTCACGACAGCGATCTCGTCCTCAACTGGGATCAATGAGTCATCGGCCGTCCGATCGAAGCCGTAGGGCACCCGACTGAGGGTCCACTTACCCTTGGACGCCTTGCGTTCCATGCCGTTGATGACCCGGTCGATGATCATCTCGCGCTCGAACTCGGCGAACACGCCGAGCATCTGGACCAGCATCCGTCCCGCAGGAGTGGACGTGTCGAACGGCTCGGTCGCAGACCGGAAAACCACGCCCGCCCGGTCGAGTTCATCCAGCAGCGTGACGAGGTCGCGGATGCGGCGAGTGAACCGATCGACCCGGTAGACCAGCAGGACATCGAAGCGGCCGCCGTGGGCGGCGGCGAGCGCCTGCTCCAGGCCGGTCCGGTCGAGTTTCGCACCGGACGCGTCGTCCTCGAACCTGGCGACCAGGCTCCAGCCCGGCTGCGACTTCACATACGAGCGGAGTCGGGCATGCTGTGCCTCGATGGAGAACGGCTGGTGCTCCTCGTCGGTGGAGCGGCGTAGGTAGATGGCAACGCGAACGCCGTGTTCGGCGAGGGTCGCCACAGTGCGGGTGCGGACTTGGCGTCCCACGGCTCCTCCTGAGGGCCTTGCGGTCGGTGATCCAGGCATGAGGGCGGGCATGATAGCGCGACTCGCGTTCTGGCCGCGGCGGGAGCTGCTACCGGCTGGTGAGGTCGGTGATGCGGCGCCGACTCGGATGTGTACCCGGAGGACGGGCGCGGGCCGTGAACCAGGAGAATGGGGCCGTGACCAAGGGTTCCGCCGGATCGGACAAGCCGATCGAGCATCGGGTGCCCACGCCTGGCACCGTGCGGCAGCTCTATGGCACTGCGTTCGCATGTGCGAAGCCTGGGTGCCGTGCCGATCTGTACACCGTGAACACGGACACCGGTCAGCACGTTCTCAACAGCCACGTTGCCCACATTCATGCGCGCAGCGAAGGCGGCCCTCGCTGGAACCCGGCCATGAGCGAAGCGGACAACCGCGACGTCGGCAACCTCCTCCTGCTGTGCTTTCCCCATGCGTGGGAGATCGATCAGGTCCCGGACGAGTACCCGGCCGAGATGCTGCGGGCCTGGAAGCGGGATCAGCTGGCCGACTTCGAACGCGCGCAACGTAACTGGCAGATCAGCGACGAAGAGGCCCGTGAGGCGGTCGCACCGTTCGATCTCGGCGCTGTCGTCGAGAGGATCAGCGCGGTTGTGCCGTTCAACCCGCGGATGCGCAGCCGGATCGAGACGTGGCAACTGGCCATTCGGCGAGGCCACGCCATGCGGGTCTCCCGGTTGACACCGCTAGTGCCGGCGGAGCGTCGCCCGGCGGTCCTCGCGTGGATGGCGGCGCGCGAGGACCCGCTGGTTGAAGTGCCAGCGGGGCAGGTCCGCGTTCTGGTAGGCCGGCTTGGGGCCGGCAAGTCGGAACAAGCTCTTCGCTGGTGGGGGCAGGCTGTCCAGGTGGCGGCCAACAGTCCGGACACCGAGATTCCGCTGTTACTTCCCGCTCGGCACATCACCGCCGGCTTGGAATCGGCGATCGCTAGCGAGCTTGGCGGCGACCCCTCCGGCCGATGCCAGGTGGTCATCGATGACCTGGACAGTGTCCCGTTGCGGGACGCTGCCCGTCTCCTTGCCGAAGCCCGCCAACTCGTCCACACGTGGCCGGCGGTCAGCGTGTTGGCGACCGCGCGGCCAGGGATTCTTGTGCCTGAAGAGGAGAAGATCCTGGTCGAGCCGTGGCCGGCCCAGCGGGGCGCTGAGCTGGCGAAGCTGGCACTCGGTGACGACATCCCCTGGCAACTGTGGAACACCGAAATAGCCGGCCTGCTCACCAGTCCGCTGACCGCTCTCGGCCTGGCGATGCGTGTACACGCTGGCCGCGACCTCAAAGTATCCCGCGCACAACTCCTAGCCGATCTAGCGACCATGGTCATCGACTCGCAGAGCCACGAGGTCGCTGATGGCACGTGGCAGGACCTGGCCCGGTTGGCCGTTCGGATCCTCGGACAGTCGCAGCCGGTCACCGCGACCTCGTTCGGGCCGTTGCCGCTCGTCCGTCGCCTCACCACAACCGGCCTGGTCGTCGGCGACGGCACGGAGCTGACGTTCGCGTTGCCCGTATTCGAGCAGTACTTCGGGTCCGAAGCGCTCCGGATGGGCCTGGCAGACGTGGAGACGATCGCGGCGGCCAGTTCGTTCCCGCGGTGGCGGTACGCGCTCGCGTTCGCCGTGTCCACTGCCATCGACCAGGATCAAGAACGCCTCGTCGGCGGTCTCGCGAGGGTCAATCCGGCGGCAGCGTTCTGGGTCCTCGATGAGATCGCCGACGGCAGTGCGGACCGCACCCACGACGGTCCCTCCGATGAGGCCATCGCGGCGCTCATCGGCAGCCGCGACCCCACCGGCGAACTCACCGACGAGCCCGACCTTGCCATCCGCGCAGGGCAGTGGCTACGGGGCGCCGAACAAGCCCTGCTGACAGGACTCGGACCACTGGCCGAGTCACTGGCCCGACACCGCGACGGTCGCCTCGTCCAATGGGGCACCTGGTTGCAGAACGGCCATATGACGCTCGCCCGCTCACGCGACCAGTTGCCGCCGCCTGACGTCATCAAACTTTCCAAAATATGGCCAAGCCTCGGCCGATGGCACCGCATCGAGGGGATTCGCTTTCCGACCTCTGACTTTGGTCGCTGGCTGCGCGCCCAGAAGGCGCTGCAAGAACAGCTCCAGACCGTGATCAGAAGACGCACGCTGCCCGTTCCCCGCACGTCAAGGCTGGCGCGCGAACGGCTGTACCTGCTCGCCGAGTTCGTCTACAACTCCGGTGCCGCCCGCCGGCGCCGCACCATCGACCTCGCCGAACTGCGCGACACCGTCGCCGCGTGGATGGACCGGGTGAACCGGTCGGTGCGGTCGACGTGGCAAGGCACAGGCCGCTCCGTCGACTCCGACGACATCCGGTGGCTCGCCGCCCAATTGGCCATGGAGGACGGCGATACGCTCCTGCCGATCTGGCCGGAAGGCGATCAACCAGAGACAGGCAGGTGGATCTGGCAGACGTACTCGCGGGAGCTGACCTTGACCCAAGCGACGGACATTGTGCGAGAAGCCCTGATCGGCTACCGGCAGCTCGCCGAGACCTCGTTCCCCGCCTTCGGTGACGCCTTGGGGCTCTACAGCATGCTGCCCGTCCGCGTCGAGGGACTCGTCCGGCGACCCGTCAACGACGAGAACGCCTCCATGATCGAGATGATCGTCAGCCTGAATCCCGACCGCGATGCGCAACGATCGGACGTGCCGTCAGTCGACCTGCGACTCGTACCCGACGACGGTGACGCGTTCTGGACCTTCAGCCAGCAGCGGCGCACTGCCGCTCGGACGACGTTCGGCCAGAGCCCGCTCCAGAACCTAGACCTGCCACTCGGCCACACCTGCCCGGCGACCAGTCTGGCGTACCGGTGGCTGGTCCAGGATCTTGCTGGAGTCGGCTGGATCAAGGACCACCATGGTCTTCTCGACTAGAGGCCGATCACCTCGTGCGACGGCTGTCGTCGCTATATAGGGATCACGGCGTCTCACCAGCCCTCGCCGCGCGACTCCAACCGTGGGAAATAGAAGGTAAACGCGTGCCGCCAGTTGTGCCACCGCGTGTCGCCGCAGCGCGCGGGGAGGGGGCACAGTCACAGCATGAAGGGTGACGACGACAGCGAAGGGGCGTAGTGAAGCGGTGCGACGAGGTGCTCGGCGCACCGGGCAGCCGGCAAATCGTTTCGGTCGGTGGGTCAGCGTCCCGTCGAGGATGGCGTATCTGGCGCTCACGCCTATCCACGCCGACCGTTGTGGGGCGATCGAGCGTGCCCACGACGGCGCGCTGGCAGCGGCGGCCGAGCAGGCACGTCGCGCGCTTCCCGCGAGTTCACCGTCAAGTGCCGCGAATCGATACCGGGCGGCTCGTTGGCGCCTAACAGACTACGCCGGGCGGTGGACCGGACGGGTTGCAGATGCTCTCTCGGCTACCCCGGTGAGTATCTCGATCTGCAATGCCGCTCCCATGAGTGGTTCCTTTTCGCCACGACGCGATTATCAGGGAGTCTCTTTGCAGGCGACCTCGTTGTTGGCGCCCTGCGCATTGCAGTTGCCGTTGATCACATTACCCGGTTGTGGGTCGGCGCCGGGGGCATCGTAGTAAGTCACCAAGGCGATCACGATGGCAACGCCGCCGAAAATTGCAGCAATCCCCGCCCACCATCCGCTCGCCAACCACGTTACGAACCGCTTCCAGCGGCCTGGGACTGGAACTCCACCTCCAGACGATGCCACGGCTGTCTCCGATCAGCGCTCTGCGGATGTATCAAATCATGGCTACACAGGTCGACCAAGGGACACAAGGTGGATGTCCCTCTATGGCGTTCGGCTGTCCCGTCATACACTACTGGATGATCGTCGTCTCGATGTCGCTCGATTGGTTGCGCTGTCAGCCTCTGAGTGATTCATCCAGCGCTATTTGGGTGGATAGATCTGTCGGGCCGACGATGGGTGCAGATCTTCTGCCAGCGAATAATCAGCCCCGTGAGAATGGGACGAACGGGCGCTCAAGCTGTCTGCATGTCGATGCTAACGCTCGCTCTTTTCGCGTGCGGGTCGCGCGAGCCGCACGCATCGGGGTCGACGCCTGGTCCTGCCTCGTCCACCATCTCGGCCGAGCCACGAACCACAAATGATGGCAAGGCCAGCGCTTCACCGTCCCCGTCGGCTTTGGTCAATGGCGACTGCAATGTCATCGGCGACAACAACCGGCTGGTGTGCATGACGCCACTTCCCCAGTCTCGCGGGAGGGTATCGCTTGCCATCCACAACGTCGTAACCGCGTTCTTCTCCGGAACACCCGATCAGCTTCCGACGCCGCCCAACTATCCGTTGGATGCGGCCCAAGGGCATTGTGACGACTGGAGCGAGTGGCTCACCGGAACAGATGGGATCTATCTCTTCGATCCCTCGGTAGGGCTGACCTTGGAAGCGGGCTCGGATGATCTCGTGGTCATCAAGAGAGTCGACGTCGAGGTCTTCCGCCGAGTCTCCGCTGGATCCGGGACCATCATCAAGTGCTTGTATGGAGGTGGGTCGAACCTGGGCTACAGCATCACGGTCGACACTCTGAAGACCGAAACGCGATTCGAGGCGTTCGACAGCGATGAGACGGGTCGGATGCCTCCGGCCTCTATCAGCCTTGGCAATGCCGGTTCGGAGAGTGCGGACATCGGCATCAGCTCACCCCCGGGAAACCTGTATGAAGGCTCGATCAAGGTCTCGGTCATCATCAACAACAAGCCCGATGTGATCACCATCGGCACTGCACAGCGTCCTTTCCGCTGGCACTCTGGCCTCGTGTCCGGAGCTGACCCAGACGGCCCCAAGTACGATTGGCATCCGCTGCAGGAACGATGGGTGAGGGACTTCGATCCTTTCTCCGTCCGTTAGCGGCACGCGGATTCCTGTAGGAGCGTGCCGCAATGTCTCCTCGGATATGTTCGCCCCGCGCTGACGCGGGCCCAGTTCTTTGATCGGACGAGATTTATGACTCCGCCCCCTGCTCCGTCGACACGATCCGCGTTGCGACGCTTCCTAAGGCTGCCACTGTGGTTTGTCGTCGGCACGGTACTCGCGCTTGTGGGTGCTGTTGCAGCAACCGTAGCGATGTTTGTAGCGGACAGCTCCGGGTCAACGGCGCCGCGCGGGGAAATAGACGGGAACTGCAACGCACAGGGTGCGAAGAACACGGTCACATGCGAGATTGCCCCGACGCCCAGATCAATGGGGTCCGTCACATCGAGTTTCCACATTGCTCCCCACGGATTTCTTGTCTTCGCTGGCGCTCCAGATGAACTGCCCACTCCGCCTGATTACCCGCTGTCGGACACGATGAACCACTGCACCGAATGGGCGGACTGGATCCACGGCGAGAAAAAGATCTACCCAGTGGATCCCTACGTCTCCATCGGCCTGACTACGGGAGCCGATGACATCCTGGCGGTAAGAAATGTCACTGCCAAGGTGTTTCGTCGGACGCTGGCAACCAATGCAACCGCAGTGCAGTGTACGTATGGCGGTGGATTCTCACCGGGTCACCTGGTCGTCGTGGACACCGTTCGGCAGAAGACCCGGTTCCACAGCGATGACGATGAGGAAGACGTCTATCACGAAATGCCACCAGGCACCATAACCCTGCACGGGCTCGATCACGAATCCGCCGAGATTGTCTTCGAGTCGCAGGAGCGTTATCTGTACGAAGGCATGGTCACCATTACAGCCGAAGTAAATGGCGAGCAGCAAATCATAGAGGTTGGTTCCGCCGAGGCCCCCTTGAGGTGGACACTCGGAGGAACCGCCGGACCAGCCGGAGGCGAATTCCTTCAGTCACTAGGCCCGGGATACGATTGGGATCCCACACGACGGACGTGGGTCCAAATTACAGAAGGACTTCCGAGTTGGGTTCCTAGATAGACCCACACCACTTTTCCGGTCACAACCGACCGAAGTTGCGCCGAATCACCTCCTTAGCTATGCGATAGATATTCTTCTCCCGGACAATCCCGCATCTGGGGAGGCCGACGAAGATCACCGTCGTCACCCAAACCGACGACGAACAGGGTGACGGTCGGCATCGCGGCAGCCGGCAATGCATAGGCATCCACACCGGTGCTGCGGCGCTTGATGCGAGGTGGCGCAAAGCGGCGAATATCTGAATCTCGTTCTCGCGAACGAAGCCACCTGGTCCACGTGCGGCCTCTCCTGTCGCAAGTCCCGAAGATGTTCCATCAAATTGGCGACTTATATGTGGACTTCGATGGGCTAATTAAAAGCGACACACTCCGGTTGTGGCAACTCATGCAAGCGCCGCCACTCCAGAGATCAGCCAATCGCCTGCGCTGGCCCGGATGATCGGCTCCTGCGAGGAGGCGAGCAGTCTGCAGTGCCCTCCATCTATTCGCTACGCGATGTGCACTCATTCAGCGCGATCCCCACGAATCGACGATTTAACTCTCGGCGTCGTTGGTGAAGAATCGATGCTCGTGGGATCACGACGCCGCCGCCTGCTGGCATTCGCAACCATCCTCCTATTTGTCATACCCCAACCGGCGTGCTCCTCTGACTCGACAGGAAACCTCGGCGGAGAGCCGGAAAGAACCAACGCTCCTGACGGTTTGGGTGTCGCGGCTAGCCCTCCAGGCAGTCCAGACGGTGCCGCTCCCGTTGCCGGGAACTGCAACGCCATCGGGACCGGCAACAGCGTCTCATGCTCGTTCCCTGCCAGCAACGCCGTTATCAGTGTCCAAGACACCACCGTACGTGCTGTGTGGTTCAACGGCTCTCCCAGCCAACTGCCAACCCCGCCGACCTTCAGCTCACTCGGTTACCCGTGCGGAGACTGGATGGATTGGCTGCGCGGCCGGACGGACATGTATTTCGACGGTCCCGAGATCGACATCACGTTGCAAGGTGACAGCGTCGGCTCAGTCGCGTTGACCAATGTAAATATGACCGTCTTGCGACGCAGCGCCCAATCGACCAGCGGCACGTGGATCAGCTGCTACTACGGCGGCGGCACCAATGCGCCATTTCGTATCGAGGTGAACACCCGAACCAACAAATCCACCGTCGCCAACTACGATGAGGACCACAATCTCGGGCCGGAACGGCCGATGCCGCCAGCCTTCCTATCCCCAGACGGCAACGCGAGCGTCGCCGGCAATGTAGGGGTTAAATCTCTCGATGGCTATCTCTACGAGGGCTACATCACATTTGTGGGTGTAGTGAACGGTAAACCCTGGAACCACACGGTTGGGAGCGACGACCGGCCACTGCGCTGGATATCGTCGACCTCATATGGCGGGACGGACGCTTCTTACATGTGGAATCGTAAGACCAGGAAGTGGACCCTCGGTCACACGCCATATCAGGAATGAACAAGGGGTCGCAGGGGTGCCGGCAATCCGTTGCGCTCCAGAGGCATCCTCCGCGCACTCGCCGGTGTAGCGCGACTCGCCGTTCGGCGGCTACCCAGCTGAATCGTCATCGCCGGGCGATGCCGACAGCATCGCGTTAGTCGGCGCGCTACCGAATCCGTGGCGTACGGCGGAGGGCCGCGCGGCCGGTAGCAAGGCTGTTGGCGAGCGCAGCGCGACCTGCCGATGTATTGGCGGCGTCAGTGTCACCGAATTGACACGGGATGGCGGCCTGGTGTGCGGGGCGAAGCCACTAGGGTCGTTTGGCTGCGCCTGGTTACCGAATGGAGACCACGTGTATCTGGCGGAGTTGGGGTTGGTGGGCTTTCGCGCGTTCACGGACGCCCGTGTCGTGTTTGACCGGGGCGTGACGGTCCTGCTCGGTGAGAACAACGCGGGCAAGTCCGGTGTCGTCGACGCACTGCGGCTGGTCACCGATCCGCTGGATGGCAGGCGATCGTTGTGGGCGGACAGCGACGACATCTGTCGCTGGGGCGACCACGAGGCGTTCACGCTGCGGATGAGCCTGGCAGGTTCATCGACGGAGTTGGCAGCATACAGCGACGCCGTGGTGACGGAGCCTTACGCCGCGGCCGGCCTGTCCGAAGCACGGTATGTGCTGAACTACCAGCCGCCAGGGATCGGAGAAGCCCGGGGACGCGCGACGTGGATAGCCGGGGGAGGTGCGGTTGCCGATGACCCCGACCCCGGAGCGCGTGGGCGCCTGCGGCACGTGTACCTGCCTCCGCTGCGGGACGCGGCGCGCGAGCTCGGCCCGGCCGGAAGTGCGCGGATCCGCGCCATTATCGAGCGCCTCCTCGATGACAAGACCTTCACGGACGCTGACGGGCATCGCCACGACCGGGAACGATTCAAGGCAGAGGTGGGCACGCATCTGCGGGACATCGAGATCCACCCCGTTCTGACCAAAGCCGCCGGTCTAGTGAACAAGCCGCTGTCTGAGTTGACGGGCGGTGCACACGAGCAGGCCACCGACCTGGGCTACGGCCGGGCCGAGTTGGCCAGTCTCGTGCGTGGGTTGCGTATGCGCATGGCCGACGCCGGCGTGGAGCCGCGCGAGTTGGCAGAGTCGGGAATGGGCTACGCCAACCTGGCGTACATCGCGACCGTCCTCACGCACCTGCACGCCGCAGCTCACGCAGATCTCACGGTGCTGCTGGTCGAGGAACCGGAGGCGCATCTGCATCCGCAACTGCAGTCCGTGTTGCTCGACTACCTGACCCGCACGGCGGAGCAGTCGCAGGGCGCGACGGATTCCAGGTGGCTCGGCCGGATACAGGTCGTTGTGACCACGCACGCTCCCCTGCTGGCGGCTCACACGAACGTTGCGAACATCGTCGTGCTCCAGCGGCGGCAGATGCAGGCGGTGGCGATGCCCGAACGGGCGGGCGATGAGGCGTTCGTGCCATCGGCTGCGTCGGCCCCTGTCGCGTACGTGTCGACTGCGATCGCCGTCAGCGAGTTGCGGCTGCTGTCGACCGACCAGGCAAGGGTCAACCGGTACCTCGATGCAACACGCAGCAGCATGCTCTTCGGCCCACGGACCATCCTCGTCGAAGGGATCGCCGAGGCAATCCTGTTGCCCGCCTTGGCCCGGGTACTGTTCGCGGACAATCGGATGTGGATCCGATTCGTCGGGTCCACGATCGTCGCCATCGACGGCGTCGATTTCGCCCCGTATCTGCGTATGCTGCTCACGGCGACTCCCAGCGGTCGCATCGCGCAACGAGTCGCGGTGATTACCGACACCGATCCGGGCAAGCGCGAGGACCCGATCGGCAAGCTGCGTCAACAGATCGTCCGCCTGACGGCGACCGATGTTGCCGAGGTGTTCGCCGCGCCAAGCACCTTGGAGCCGGAGCTGCTGGAGGCGGGAAACGCCGACGCGTTCTGGCCCGCTTGGGCGATGCAACGCCCAACAGGTGGCCGGAAGGTCAAGGCGCTCGTTGATGCCGCTCCCACAGCCGACCAACGCGCCCGGATCGTGATGTCGGCGATGAAGAAGACCAAGCTGCGCAAGGGCGACTTCGCGCAGGACTTCCTGGACCAGGTCGTCGCAGGTCATCACGATCTCCACGTCCCGCCCTACATCAGCAACGCCCTGACCTGGCTGGTGGCGGCGTCGTGACACCGCAGATCGATACCGACCTCGCCGGTCTGCAACGGCATCGACAGGCCGCGATCGCCCAACAGGCCAGCGTCGTGGCGGCGATGGCGCCGCGCATCGTGATCGCCTGCCCCGGCGCCGGCAAGACCCGCGCCATCGTGGAGCGGCATTGCGCGAGTCCCAAAGGCCAGCCGACCGGCCGCGCCGTCGCCTCCTTCACCAAGGTCGCCGCGGCCGAGATCCGACGACGCGCACACCAGCTCGGCCGATCTGATCTGCTGGAGCATCCGCACGCGATCACGACGCTCGACGGGTTCTTCTGGAGATTTCTCGTACGCCCGTTCCTGCCTCGGCCGACCAACAGCAACCCTCGGCCGTTCCGGCGTCTGGAAAGTTGGCGCGACGCCCCTCGCGAACTCCGACAGTTCACCTATCTTCCCGACCCGGGCAACCCGAAGGCGCGCTACGCGTTCGACCTGGCGGAATTCCAGTTCCGGTACGTCGCCGGCGGCCAAGCCCCAGTCGCTACCCTCACCGGGCTCGAACGCGTTGAACGCGGACGCAAGCAACTGACCGATGACCAGATTGCCGCGGTATGCCAGCTCGCCGCGAAACGCCGGACGACACTGGCCAACGACGAGCACATGTTCACCGGCGAAGAGACCCGCCGGGCTGCCTACAACTTCCTCACCACGTACGCGGACCGGCTGGCTGACACGCTGGCGCAGCGGTTCCACGAACTCGTCGTCGACGAGGCGCAGGACTGCTCCGACACCGACGTCGAGCTCCTGCTCAGAGTCTCCGCACTCGGTCTTCCGTTACTGGTCATCGCCGATCCTGACCAGGCCATTTACGGGTTCCGCACCCAGGGTCCCCCCGCGATCACCCGATTGCTCGCCACGGCGGATGTCATCCACCTCCGGGGGAACTGGCGTTCCTCGTCCGTCATCTGCGGTCTGGCAGCCACCATGCGGGCCGAGCCCGATCGGCGCGTCGCGGACACGGCGTTGGCCGACCACCACTGCATCGGACTGCCCGTCCACCTCATCGCCCACGCGAATGGTGCCGAGATCGCCGTGTTCCACGCGCTTGCGACCACGGCCCAGATACCGCCGGCCCAACGTCTCATCCTCGCCCACGCCAGCGCGACGTTGCCGGGCATGCGAAGCGGCAGCCGCCGTCCACCGCCGAATCCATCCCTGGCCCTCGTCTGGGCGGTCGGTATTCTGCGCCAAGCCTCAGCTGATCAGCGCACCCGAGTCTTGGCCGAACAGACACTCCAGACGGCCATCCTTCGCCACTGGTTGCCCGACGCCGATCGTGCCGCCAGCGTAGATCTCCACGACAACCACGGCGTCGACCGCTGGCATCTGCGCCGCCTGGCAGCCCGCGCGCTCCAGGAGCTACCGGACACGTCCACGCCGATGGCAGCTTGGTGCTCGGCTGCCCGCGAGGTGCTCGACATCCTGCCGCCCGCACCAACCGTCGGCACACCGCTCGGTATCAAACTGACGACCCCGAGCGGTGGCGGCAATCGGGCAGCCGGCACGCTCGCCGGGCTGACGAAGGCCAGCTCCGAGGGCGCGGAATGTCGGACAGACACCGTGCACCAAGTCAAGGGCGAGGAGGCCGACGCCGTCCTTGTCCTACTACCCGACGACGAGCGGACGGTCCGGCTGTTGTCCCACTGGACGGCAAGCCACCCGTCCGGACCAGCAACACCGTCCGGCCGGGACAGCGAAGACGCGGCCGAGGCACTCAGAGTGCTGTACGTCGCCGTAACCCGCGCGAAGCGCCTGGTCGCGCTCGCGCTTCCCGAGCAGCACATTCCGGCCGTGAACCAGCACCTGGGCACGTTCGGTGTGCACGTTGAGACCACGAAAAGCTGACCCGGCGATCGACGGCACGACTCGTAGTCGGCGAATCACCTCGACTGTCGCTCGGGCCCGCGCGCGCCGCCACCGTTCCACCCGCATCCTACCGCGCGCTGGCCGATGTAGGCCGCAGCCCGAGACGCGCCTCCGCCGGCGCGTCCGTGACTTGACCGCGCATAACAACCGATCATCCGTGTCAACGGCGCCCGAAAATTGGATCTGGCCCACTTTGGTTGATCGAAGTTGGTCCCTGTCGTAGTGGCTGACTGTCCACTGTGTACTGTGCTGCCGGTGCGATGATCGCTGCGTTGAGACGCTGTTGCCGCAGTTGGCCGGTCAGGTGGGGTGCAGGATCCGTTTGCGGAGCAGGTCGAGGTTGGCGCGGCCGAACATCTGGCGTTTGAGCATTTTGATCCGGTTGACCTGGCCCTCGACGGCGCCGGAACTGTGCGCCAGGGTGAGGCCGTTGCGGACGGCGTCGTAGTCGCGTTTGAGTCCGTTGGCGTAGGAGTGCAGTTCGGGCAGGTCGTCGGCCTCGACCGCGGCGATCCAGGCGTCGAGGCGGTGGCCGTGCCGCCCGGTCAGCATGTCCCCGAACGCGGCCACGTGTCCGACGACCGCGTCCAGGTGGGGGCAGCGGCGGCGGATGTCGCCGAGGTTGTTCTGCTCGTCGGGGTCGAGGTCGGTGAAACGGCGCAGGATCCAGCCGGTGATGGTGCGGACCTTCGGCGGCCGGACCGGTGTCGGCGCCGGGCCGGTGGCGGTGCGGAACGGGCGTAGGTAGCCGCGCAGGGTGGCGTAGGTGCCGGAATAGCCCAAGGCCTTGACCTCGGCGAACAGTTGCGTCGCCGAGGTGCAGCCCTCGCTCCAGCGTTGGTCCAGGTGCGCGGTGAACGGGTCCAGAATGCTGGGCCGGCTCCCGACCCGGGCCGTGGCCAGCAGATCCTCCACGCTGTCGGCGCGGGCGAAGCGGCGCACCGTTTCCCGGGCCAGGCCCAGCTGTCGACCGATCGCTTTGATCCCCACACCGTCGGCGCGTAGAGCCTGGACCTGGTCGTAGCGCTGCCGGGTCCGTTCGACCAGCCGCCCCTGTTCGGCCTGCCGCTGCGCCTCCTGGGCCGCGATCTGCTCCAGATCGGGCGAGGACTCGGACCGGGCCGGTTCGACGGTTGGCTCGGCAGCCGTCTGGTCAGCTGGTTCGGTTGTCGGCACGGTCAGGCATGGGTGGTGGCGGGTCACCACCTTCTCGACGTGTTCGGCCAGGTTGTGCCACAGGTGGAACCGGTCCGCGACCTGGATCGCGTCCGGCGCGCCGGTGCGGGCGCCGTCAAACGGTGAGATCAGCTATTCGAACTGTTGGGATTCCTTTGTTCTGCCTCGGTTCTTTCGCTGGACGATCTCGGCGGCGTAGGTGGTCCAGTCTCCGTTGGAGAGTTGTTGCCATTGGATGGCGGCTTTGATGTGAATGCCGAGCATCCTGGCCAGGATCGCGGCGGGGACCTCGCCGGCGAGCATGAACAGGGCGGTGTTGCGGCCCTGGCGTGGTTGTAGTCCGTGTGCGCGTAGCCGTCGGGTGAGTGCTTCTTCGGTGAGTGGGCGTCCCGGCCATCGTCCGGGGAAGAGCCAGCTGGATGGTGCGTTGATCAGGCCGCTGCCCTGGGTTGGACCGGTGGCGTCGGCGAGTTCGTTGACGAGGCGGTCCAGTGGGGCGGGGAGGACGACGGGTCGGCTGCCCAGGGCGAGCAGGGTCTGACCTTCGGCGTGACGGAGGTGTTGGGTCGTCAGCGTGCTGATGGCGTTGAGTTTCTGTGCGTAGAGCAAGATCAGTAGACCGGCGACCCGGTCAGCGATCGGGTATGTGTCGTCGTGCATGAGCCGTCGCGCGTCGGCCCAGCGCCGGTCCTGGTCGAGTGGCCCGGCTGGGCCGGTCCAGCGCGTCGCCGGAGCGGTGAGCCGGGGTGCGTGGTGGTGGGCGGTGGCCCACCGCACGAAGTTCGCGGATCGGGCTGCGGAGCCAGACGTGCCGGCCAGCCATTGGTCGAGATCTGCTTGGGTGCAGGTGGCCAAGGCCGACCCGCGCGTGTGCAGCCAGTCCAAGAGGGCGGCGGCGTCGGTGACTTGGTGGCGGATGTTGGTGACTTGCTGGTGGGACGCGGGCTGGTCGTCGAGGCGGCCGCGGAGGCGACGCAGATGGTGCCAGATGGCGTAGGCGTGCAGGACGCGTTGGTGCTCCGGAGTCGTGCGCGCAGCGATGGTCTTCCTGATCCACGGTTCGAGCGCGGCGAGCCGCTCGTCGCGGGGTGGCAGCGCGCCGGTGGCGATGAGTATGGAACGGATGTGCGCCAGGGTGCCGTTGGGTGGCATCGCGTCCAACGCCTCATGGGTGATGGCGGGACGCACGAGCGCGACCGTGTGCAGGGTGTCACGGACGCCCGGCTTGTTCAGCCAGTCCAGCGCGTGGTCGGGACGGTCGACGTTGACGAGAGCCTGGCGCAGTCGGTCCAGCTCAGGCGCGATGGTGCCGTCAGCGGTGGTGAAGATCCGGCTGAGGTTTCGGTCCACGCTGCAGCGTGCGCACCTCGCGGTGGTGAGCTGCCACGTGATTCCGCAGACGCCGCAGCGCTTCCAGAACGCCGGATCGGGGTTGACGCAACGGGCGCACAACGGTTCGTCTCGCGTGCCGCCCTTCAACGAGGCGCCGGCGCCGCAACGGGAGCAGACGATCCAGCGCTCGCGGCAGCGGTCACACATCGGTTGGCCGGTGGCGCGCGAGATGGTGCACCGGCCGGTGCGTGCGCAGATGCCGCAGGTGAGTTCGGGCCGTGGCCGGCAGCGGGTGCAGACCGGCCCAGCCTCGGTCATCGCGGCGACGCGGCGCTCGTCCCCGCAACTCGTGCAGGCCTTCCAGCTTCTGGGGTCACGCCACCAGCAGGCCTGACAGATCGGTTGGCCGTTGTCGTTGCGGCGGGCCGGGGGCCGCAGCGTGCCGCACCGACCGCACGGCATGGCCACGGCCTTTCTGGTGCAGCCTGCGCATAGCCGCAGGCCGTCGAACGGCCGGCCGAGCGGACGCTGTTTCCCGCAGCGTGGGCAGAGCGGCGCGACCACGGTCGTGACGCCGGCACGGACCAGGGCGTCGATGAAGCGCAGCACGCCAGGCAGCGTCGCGGCGGCAGCCTGGCCGGTGAGCAGTTCCGGGCGGTCGACTATCTCCTGGGCGATCCGCTGCTGCCCGGCCGGCATCGCCGCCGCTTTGCGGACGGCAGCGACGATCGTGTCCGCCCCGAGCGCGGGCTCGAGCTCGGCAAGGAGTACGAGCAGCGGACCGATCTGCTGCGCGAGCAGGGATCGGTCGATCCTCTTGGTCACCCGGTGATCCTGGCCCGCTTCGGCCGCAACCCGCCCAGGCCGGCCGGGTCAGTTCCACCCGCCGCCTTCTTCGGCCGCGTCCCGGCACCGGCCGCTGGGACCGGCTCGATGAGCTCGTCCATCGAGCAGTCGAGGATGTCCAACAGCGCCATCAGGATCTTCAGACTCAACCGCTCCGGCCGCTCGGTCACCAGCCGGAAGACCTGACTGGAGGACAACGTGATGTTCCGTTCGGCCAGCGGCCGGATCAGGTCCGTGGTCTGGAACATGCCACGGTCGGCCATGATCCGACGCAGATGCCAGTGGTAGTCCAGCCTCTGAACCATCAACGGTCCTTCCCATCCGTGCCGGCCGGCCCCAGGACCGGCGCGAGTGCTTTGCGCAGGGCGGTGTTCATGAAGTCGTCGGACACGTGCGTGTAGATCGCCGTGGAGCTGTCACTCTCGTGTCCGACCTGGACCTGGATGAAGCGCCGATCTACGCCGTCCTCGGTGTTGTGGGTGACATACGAGTGACGCAGACTGTGCGGCGAAAGGGTTCTCGGCAGTCCCAACGCTTCCCGGTAGGACACGAACCTCGCGTTGATCTCCGGTGGCTTGACCCGCCCGCCCCGTTCGGTCACCCACAACGCCGGATGGTCGGCAAACCCGAACCGTGGACGGACGTTCTCGACATAGTCGCTCACCGCCTCCACGGCCCACCCGAACACCGACAGCACGTTGCGCCGCCGGGGCGGTTGCCCGCGCTTGGCTTTGCCATAGCGCACGTGCAGCGACCCGAACCGCCCGAACTGCGGAGCAGCCGGATTTCGGCCCCAGTCCACGATGTCGAGCTTCGACGTCTCGGTGCGGCGCAGCCCCCAGCCATACATCACCTTGAACAAGGTCGCGTCTCGATAGGCCGCCAACGCGCCCTTGCGCTTCCCTCGGAGCGCGCGGTCGACCTGGTCGTCTGCGTAGTCCAGAAACCGTTGCAGTTCCTTGCGGGTGAGCGGACGCCCTTCCGGGTCTCCTTCGTAGGCTTGAAGATGAGCGATCGAATTCCACTCGTGCACGATCGCCACGGGGTGCTCGCCCGGACCGAACTCCTCCTCACACGCCACCGCCCAGCCATACCGGCCGTCACAGAGAAACTCGCTGAAGATCCGCAGCGTCCCTTGGTAAGCGCGGACAGTCGCCGGCGCCAGATGCCGTTCCCCAGTCAGTGAAAGCGACCACTCGTCCACATGCGCGGGCGTCCACCGCCACGGGTACTCGTTCGTGAACACCTGGAACTGACGTACCAGCCGCTCCCGTTCGGCGATCGTCTCCTCCCGAAGGCCCCGCGCAGTCTGCTGCGCCCGCCAACCCCGCAACATCGCCTCTACCATCGCGTCCTCCGGACGCAGCTGGATCACGCCCGACACCAACTCGAGGTGCGCTGCACCCGCCAAGTCGACCCGCCGCAACCGACCCTCCCCACGCCCGGATAGCGGGCAGATCATGCATCAGATGGGATCGATGTGCCAAACGCGCAGGCCAACGCCATGCCCAATCGTCCGGCACGGTAGGGTCCACACCCCGTCCGCACCAACCCACCAGCGACTCTCTCGCCCGTCTGATGCAATTCCCGAGGGTTGGCGTAGGCGCCTGCCCGGTCACGGCAGATCACCTCGACTCCGGGGTGCGCCTGTAGCCACGCGGCCAGCGTGCTGGCCTCCCGATCGGGCAGGATGTCGACCGGCTGGTGGGTGTCCATGTCGATGAGGACCGTGCCGTAGACGTGGCCTCGGCGGATCGCGAAATCGTCAACCCCGAGCACCCGCACCACCGCCTGCGGTCGCTCGGGAAGCCGGCGGACCAGCCGCAGGACCGTGTTCCGACTGATCAGCAGACCCAGCCGGCCCGCCATCCGCGCCCCCGCCCGGCCTGCCAGGGCCAGCCCGATCGCCTCCAGCGCGTCCCGCAGGCCGCCGCTGTGACGCGCGTACGGCACCGTCAGGCCCGCGACCTGCTCAGCGAACCGGCGCACCCGGCACGCCTGGTCCTGGCAGACGAATACCCGCACCCGCAGCACGAGCACCACCTGCCGACCACCGACGGCCAGGTCAGCCAGGCGGCGCCGGTAGCGGCGGTGCACCCGCCGGCTACGACTCCCACACCCCGGACACGACCCCTCGCCGGCCTTCGGGCTCACCCAGATCCGCAGCTCAACCGCACCGCTCTCGACCCGTTCGACGGTCACGTCGGCCAACTGCGGCAACAGCGTCTCAACGCAGCGATCATCGCACCGGCAGCACAGTACACAGTGGACAGTCAGCCACTACGACAGGGACCAACTTCGATCAACCAAAGTGGGCCAGATCCAGTTTTCACGCGTCGTCGACAATCCGATCGGGTGATGCCGCAGCGCCAGACTCGATCCTGGTTCACCTTCCGGCCAGTACGGCCGCACCACCCAGCGGCGGCCCGCACGTGCACGGTCGTAAGGTCTCTTCGTGACCATTCCTGGTAGCGCTCGGACCACGTCAGCCGTCGTCACGACCATGTACCGGACGATGGCTTCGGACGCTGCTGACGCGGATCGTCCAGCGCTTGGACCGCTGGATCTCGGCTGTCGGGTAAGAACACCCGGCAGCCCGCCACCGTACGACGTCCGGCCAGATCCCACCGGCATGGTTGGCACGCGCGTCAAACCAGAGGGCATGAGCGCGTTCGACGACCCCTGGCAGATGCCTCCGAACCTCAAGCCCCACAGCCTCGGCGGCAACAGCGACCGCCCGGTATGGAACATGCCAGTCCCGAAGCTGCCACCGTCGCTGGACTTCGTCCAGTCCGGCAGATCCCATGGTGTCGTCGCGCCGATGGAACCCGTGCACATCGACGACTACCTGGAGGCGATCGCCAGCACCCGAGTGAGCTGGAGCGTCAGCCATGTCTAGCCCACTGCCCCTCATCCCAAACGCGTTGGACTCGCTCGACCGACGCCTTCAAGATCGGGATGACATCGAGGGGATCCTGCAGATTCTGCGGATCTTGCAACGGCTCGGGCTCAGCCGTGAAGACCTCCAAGTGCGTCTGGAACGCACCCGTGCCGTCAACGACACCCAGCAGCGAGACCAGGTTGTCGAGGACAACTGCCTCCTCGCGTTGGACATCGTCCTCGGCTACGCCGGCGACATCTCGTTGCGCTGGGACGCGCGAGAGACAGCCCGACTGCTGATCCCACGGTGCTTGTCCGACGAGCAACTCCACGACGCGATCAGCCTCGCCCTCGCTCGCAGCGACATGCTGCCGCCACGCCGCAATGTCGTTCCTGTCGAGAACATCCAGACAGAACTGGGTCCCGTCCTGTCCGAGCGGCTTCGCAACTTCGAGCTGGCGCCGCAGCCGGCCAGCTTCTTCCGCGTACCCAAGGATCGCTTCGTCACCCGCCCAGCGGCACTGCTCGCACCCAACGACCGCGTGTGCTTCGAGGCACTCGCCGACATGATCGCACCGGTATTCGACAGCGCCGCCCCGTCCAACGTGATCTGGCCACGGACCCGGCAACACGTCGAGCACAGCTCGTTCGCTCAACGACCAGTGGACTGGGACTACCCCTACATCGTCAGCGCCGACATCGAGCGCTTCTACGAGAACGTCGACCACGGACGCCTCGCGCTCGTCCTCGCCGGCGAACTGCGAGCCAACAGCGTCTTCACCAGAACCGTCGAAGCGCTTCTTGATTCCGTCATGTCAACCAACACCGGCCTGCCACAGGGGCCACCGGCGAGCGAAATCTTCGCATCGTGCTACCTGCTGCTGATCGACAAACACCTGATACAGCAGGGCATCGACTACGTGCGCTATATGGACGACTACAGATTCGGTGCGCACTCAGTACTCGACGCGCGCATCAAGCTGGAAGCGCTTGAATCGATGCTGCGTGATCTTGGCCTCAGCCTCAACGCCAGCAAGACCTGGCCGTACAAGGCCGAGACATACCGGGGATTCGTCGACGCCGGCCCGAGCGCGAGGGAACAATCACTTCAGCGTTGGTTTGACTCCAT
Organism: Virgisporangium aurantiacum; assembly: GCF_016863635.1. Classification (GTDB taxonomy): domain Bacteria; phylum Actinomycetota; class Actinomycetes; order Mycobacteriales; family Micromonosporaceae; genus Virgisporangium; species Virgisporangium aurantiacum. Next base: position 235,858 of record NZ_BOPG01000044.1, read on the forward strand.
GGTGGAGCACCGTGTTCGTGAGGCCGACAACGCCGGCGAACTCGAAGGTGAACTGCGGTCCCTCGGTGTGGAAGACCAGGAAGTGTGGGACGCGCTCTACCACGGCACGATGTCGCTGGAAGAGATCATCGAAGATCTCCGTGGACGGCTGGACCAGGCTCGGGCGAACTCATTCGCAGCGCTCATCCCCTTCGAGGCGGCCAGACTTCGGCAGAAGATCGTCCGCAGGGACGAAGAGGACAGTCAGTCAAACCTCAACCATGCCTTCATCTATCTTGCCAGCGCCGAGGTGTGGATCGACTGGGCCGATGTCCGGGAGGTCATGCTGTGGTATCCCGCGCTCGCCCGCACCGTCGCCGCATATCTGACGGCCCTGGCTGCCAGGTACGAGGGTGACGTTCGAGCCGCGTTGGCCGACTGGCTCAGTCCGCAGTTCGACACCGACTGGGTACAGTGCTGGGCTTGTTCTGTAGCTGAAGCCTCAGCCGGCCTTGTCGACGACACCATTGCCGCGCGACTGGTAGCTCTGTGTGCTGCTGGCGCGTCCGTTCCCCTGACGGCCGCCGAAGCTACGAGAGCACTGGCCGCGGCCCACCGCCTGGACCGAGCGTCATGGGAGTCTGCCCACAGCACACCGGCCGTCGAGTCTGAGCTCTACTTGGACACGAAGGCGAGTCCATCCGGGTACCCGTGGCTGTCCGACTCCGCGGGTGGACCGCCCACACTGGGCGAGGTCGCCGATACCGACCAAACGGACAGCTAGTGTTCTGGCCGGACCTCACCCTGGTTACCCGAGGGATATGGACAGAACTTCTGGCCAGGCGCTTGGCAGGCTCGACAGCCGAACTAGCTGGGTGACGGGTGACAGGGCGTGGATGGCGTGATGGTCGAGGTCACACCGGGCCGACGTGCGCCGGGCCGAAGTCGCCTGGCGTGGCGAAGGAGGCGGTGGCGTCGTCGTCGTTGAGGTGCAGGCCGACGATGAGCGTGTCACACAGCACGCCGCAGGGGTGCGTCCGAGTCACGCACGATCTGAGGGACTGCGTCCAGAATTGGCCAACCTGGTCGCGGGTCGGTCCGCCAGCGTCGTCGTCGACTCGCAGGAACAAGTTCGTCGCGGCGGCGACGAAGTTGGCGGGCCTCCTCGGCGATTTGCATGACCCGCCGGGACACCATCGCGCTGGCGAGCTTGTCGGCTTCGAAGTCGGCCAGGTACTTGTCGATCGCCGCGTCCTTTCGTCGCCAGCAGCCCGGCGATGGTGGCAAGTTCATGCTCGGTAGCGGTGCGGGGTGCCGCGGTAGGCGACGCGGGCGGCGGCGACCTCGACGCGGCCCGCGGCACGACACTCGACGACCCGGCACCGCGACACCGCCGAACAACTCGGTTACGTCATGACAGCAACACACGACCTTCGACAGACGCCTGTGCCACCAACATACCCAGGGCCAGACGAGCCACTACGGGAACCACGACCGCGGAGCTGACCGGCGCGCCCGCGACGACGAAGACCTCCTTGCCGATCATGACCGCGTCGCCGACGTGCCCGGCGAGATTGACCGCTACTGGCTGCGACGTCCAACCCGACTCGGTGGCGATCAAAGCCGCCTGGAGATGGCGATCCCAGCCGGTCACCAGAACCCAGGTCTCGTTGAGGCGGACGAGTCCGTGGGGCCGCCCGACAGGTGTGACGATCCAGCTGAACTCGCCATTAGCGACATCGACGACGCAGCTGTTGCCGTTACCGAGCACCAGGAAAGTGTGCCCGCGCATCCAACACGCGTTCGCACAACTCGCGGCCGGCAACTGGCACGAATACCGCTGGTCGGTGCCCAGGCTGGAGCCTGGAGCCACGAGGTGCCCGGGTTGGGTGCCGGGCCAGCCGGTCGTGCTGCGATCCAACAGCCACGGGGCTCCGTCGATTCCAAACACGATCATCGGCGTACACGCGTAGCCGCCCGCGGCGACGTTGACCATGTCCGTGCCGCGCCGCATCACACCGCAGCGTCGCGCTACGAGCAGCGATCCAGCGTCCTCGACGAACGCGTTGCCCTCGCAGTCGGTCAACTCCAGACGGCGCCGTAGCCGAGACCGGAGACAATCGAATTCGACCACGCCGTCCTCGACGGTGATCAGCAGTCGACCGCCATGCGACGCGAGGCCCTTCAGCTCGGCACCGTATGCCAGCACGTCTGCGTCCAGGGCGTTCGGCGCCGCAACCGCCGCTGGGGTGAACCCCTCCGGCACTCCGAGAGCGACGGGCACCTCGACCGGGCGCCGCGGACGCAGCAGCGCGTCCAGCGCGGCATGCTCGTGGCCGAAGACAGATATCGACCGGTTCGCCGCCGAGATCAGCACCTGGGCTGAGATCACACCGGCGAGCAGCGCCTCGATGTGGACGCGATCGAACAAAATGACATCCCTGGCAACCGCGGCACGACGCAAGGCGCTGTCATTGAACCCGGACCAGGACACCAGGATGCCCATGCTGCCGGGACGCCGCTCACTGAGCACGTCGTGGAGCTTGCGGACCGGATCAGCGTCGATCGGCTCTGCTTCCCACTTCGCCTCCAGCAGATACCAGGTGCCGTCGTAGGCGAACGCAACGTCGACCTCACCACGCGGACCGCGCGCGTCAGCCTCGGCGTCAACGCCGTCCCGTTGCAGCACGTCGGCGATCAGCTGATTGAAACGCATCCCCCGCACCGACGTCGACATGCCACCGGCAAGCGCACGCAGGTCCGCGTACCGCTGAACCAGGCCGAGATCGGTGCCCACCTCGTTGAAGCGCATCCTCGAATTATCCGGCCTACCGTGCACGGACTACCGCCGACGTGCCCGCGACGGCCGGTGATGATGGCGGCCGGCGCGTGCCCCCATCTCCGGCACCGCGGACCCCTGCAGGCGCAGCCGCCAGCCGCCGGCCGACTGTTGTGCTATTGGCGATCTCTCGCGGCGCGGTAGACGCCTGAGATCACGTTATGAATGGTCTCGATCATCTCAACGGCGCTGTCGATCGGAATGATCGTATCGACACGACCATGCACAGCGGTGTTCCGCAGCGCGTAGGCTCTTTTCAAACTCGTGGCGGCCTGGGGCGTCAGGAGACCCTTTTGGGTTGCCTCTCGGATCAGGTTCGCCGGCGTGGTGTCTGTCGACGCGTCGAGACAGCGACACAAGGCTGCCTCTAGCGTCGACCAGGTCCAGGCCACGGTCGCAGGCACCAGTTCCGGGCGCGCGAACGCCTGAGTGGTCAGGTCCCGTGCCGTTCGTAGGCGTTCTGCGATGCTGTCAGGTACGGCCGTGGAGACCTGCCACCCCCGAACATAGCGTTGTAGCGATGGGTGGTCAGTGAGTGCTGGCTGCTGCACTGCGAGTTTCGCGAGGTTTGCCTTGTGGGCCAGTCGAAGGGCGGTTCGGGGTCGAAGATCGACGGCATCGAGCAATTCCAGGACGAATTGGCGAACGATGTCTCGTTGTGCTGCGGGCAGGTTCAGGGCTTCCGTAATCAGGCCATCGATCAGCTGGTCTGCGCCGTCGTCCCTGAGTTGGTGGGCGATCTGCACGGTGAGTTTCCCGACGCTGTTCCACTCTGGACTGCCGAGGCGTGGCGCAAGTTCCTGGGCCACCTCTGCGGCGTGGTAGACGGTTCGAGCGAGATGATTGGCGGCGCAGAACTCCATGAACGTCTGATGGACGAACCCGTACGCCTCGTCGCCGTCGGCGGTATGCCCGCGGTGGACGACGACTGCGGCACGTTGTTGCAGGAAGTCCAGCTCCAGCCTGGCCGCCTGCTCTGCGTTGTCTCGATCGTGGGTCCGCTCGCGCAGGAACTCGGCCACCACCTTGAGCAGGGTCGTGCGGGAGATCGTCCAGTCGTCTGCGGCGTGGCTCAGTATCCAGAACGCGAGATGGCCAAGCGTCGACGTGTCCACCGCATTTGGATTGCGAGAGACCTTGATCCCCCGGCTTGCGTCCCAGTCGAGCCTGCTCTGCCAATACGCCTGATATAGCTCCACTCTGGAACGGGGAAGGTGGCCCAGGCGCCGGTAGCAGTCACACAGAAGGGACAACTGCAGGGGGTTTGATCGAAGCTCACTGATGGAGTCGCTCTCCTCCATGAAACGAGCGACCATCTGATCGACGTCATCGGGTAGTACGTCAAGAGCGTGGAGAAACCACCTGCGTGCGTACTGTTGGATCTCCGCTTCATCGAGGTCGGCGAGACCAAGCGCATCGAAACGCGCCGGATCTAATGGGTGTTGCTCGTATCCCACCGGACGAGAGGTGACAAGGATGTTGGCGCGCGGATAGTCGTCCGCGAGTAGATCAATCACCGACGAGACCAGCGCGCGATGGCTCGGCAATGGGACCTCGTCAAGTCCATCGAGCAAGATCAACGCGTTCCCGGCGGCCAGTTGGCGTTCAACGAATCCATGGGGAGGTTGGACCTGATACAGGGTTTCGAGCCGATGCTCGATGAACCCGACCACTGAACGCGCCAGCGGAATCTCGGCCGCAAAGTCGCGTATGGGAACGAGGAACGGCACCGGAAGACCGTCATGAACGGCGTGGCGATGGGCAAGCATCGTGAAGAGGGTGCTCTTGCCGCTACCTGGGCCGGCGAGGAGGACAGCCCGGCGGTTCGTGGCATCCAGTCGCCAGGTGTCCGTAGTCGCGCTCAGACGCTCATCGCCGGACCGGTCGATCGTGAAGATCCGCTGGGGGACGTAAAGGTCGACGATGTCTGCTCGACTGTATTGCGGCCACGGCAGGGTACAGACTCGATGCCGCTGTGCGGCCCGCTGGCGATACCGGACGAGGAACGCGAGATCGTCCCGCTCGGGCGCGGTCGGGGGTGGCGACGCCGTCGTGGCGGCGGACCACAGGGCACGGAATCGGTCCTCGTCTCCTGCGAGTTGCTGCACGAGACTGGCCACAATTGGCCACGACGGGGTCCGCCGGCCGGCGAGCGCTTCTGAGACGGTGGTGTGGCTGACCGTACCGATCTGCTTGGCGAGCGTGCGGGCGCTGGGGGCGCCGATCTGAGAGTGAAGCTCGCGGAGGGCAGCCGCCAGTGCGTGTGCACGATCAGCCTCGTCGCCGCTGATCGTCATGATTCCCCTCTGTTGCGCTGCGTAGTGTCCGCTTGCTACCCTCGCTGGCACATTGATCTTACAGCAGCATCTGCCAGTGCTCAAGGCGGGTCAGCTCGGATCTCATGATCACGTCGACGGTCACGGAGAGGCCACGTGTCGAGTCACGACAAATTTACGGCGAGCGATGGGCAGGACTATCAGATCCTGCCAATCGACCTTGGGCACGGCGGGTTCGGTGCGGTGTCCGCAGGCCAACGGGCCGACGGCGCGGAGGTGGCGATCAAACGCGTTGTAGGCGCCGCAACTCGTGGCCGCGCGGGCGAACGCGAGCTGGACATTGCCCTGAAGATCGGTCGGGAGCCGGTTGCGTTCCTGCTTGCGCCGTACGCCTGGGCGCAGCAGGGGGACGACCTCCTGCTGGTCATGCCGCGAGCGCACCGGAACCTGAGGGAGCACCTGGCCCTGCACCCGGACGGTCTGAGCGACGACGAGCAGCTGGCAGTGCTGCACGACGCAACCCGCGGTTTGGTCGAGCTTTCCGCTCTCGGAGTGGTGCATCGCGACTTCAAGCCCGCAAACCTCCTGCTCTATGCGGATCATTGGTGCACCGCCGATTTCGGGATCAGCCGTGACCTGGACGTGCGGACCGCGACCGTGACGTTCCAGCACGCCGGAACCTGGCCGTACATCGCGCCGGAACGCTGGCGGGGTCAGCCGGCGAGCCACAAGAGCGACTTGTACGCACTCGGCTGCGTCGCATACGAGGTGTGTACGGGCCGGCAGCTCTTCGTCGGAACCCAGGACGAGATTCAGGCCCAGCATCTGCACGCCGCGATCCCGGCATTGCCAGTTGCTCCACCGCTGGCGCGATGGGTTCTGCGTCTGCTCGACAAGGATCCGGCTCGGCGCCCCCAGAGCGCCAGCGCCGCGTTGGCCGCGTTGCCGAGCGGACACCGTTCCGGGGGCGGATTGGCAACCGCCGCGCTGGCCTTCCAGGAACGTCAACATGCACGGGCGGTCGCCGATGCACACCTGACCAGCCTCGCGGTTGAGCGGGCGAACGCCCGACGCCAGAGCCTCGCGGACCTGGCCGACCTGTGCGCGAGTGCCGCTGAGGAGGCCCGAGCAGAAGTACCAGACGTGAAATGGGAAGACGACGGTCACGCACATCGCTTCGAGGTCGACACGGTGCGCCTGGTGCTTACGTTGTGGCTGCGCGAACCACCCCTCGCCGCCGGCGAGCCACTGATCGTCGCGGGCGAGGTGCTGGCGTTCGTACACGGACAACGGCGGCGCCTGGGCAACATCGTGTGCGAGCGCGTCGGCGAGCAGCAGGTCTGGTATCTCGACGCGTTTGTGGCGCACGCGCTGACCAGACGGCAAGAACAACCCCAGGGGTTCGCCGAGGACGCCTTCTTCGCCGAGCGCCCGCAGATCGAGGCAGGCGGCATCCACACCTGGACACGCCGACGTACGCCCCTGACGGCGGATGTCATCGTTGAGCTGCTGGCCGCAACGATTCGGGAGGCAGCACGCGGATGAACAGCACGTGGCGCGCCCCAGACCACGGCGACTGGTCGGCGTTGCATTGGATTCGAGACCTCAGCAGCCCGCACCCCGACTCAAGCGCCCGCCTCGCGGCAGGGAACCTCCCCCCGGAGATACGGATCGCCACGCGCTTGGCGTGCGGCCCACTGCCGGCAACGACGCCGGTCACATCCGACGTGTCGCGGGCATTGCTACGCACGCTCAGTCGGTCACCGATTCGCGATCTCGTCTCCGCGGTGACCCACGTCGAGGGCCTTGCCTGGCGCCGGTACCAGGGGCACGGCCGGATTTCATTCGCCGCTGTGCTAGACGATGGCGAGCAGGCACCGACAGCCTGGGCGAGATTCAACCCACCACCGCCTTCGAGCGTCCAGATGTTCGGCGACCCCGCGTGCGCCGACTTCGTCCTCGCGATCGAGCCACGAACTCGTCACGGCGACGTACACCCGCCGGCCGACCTTCCTTTCTGGTTTCGTTGGCTGATTCGAACACTGTCGGTTCCCGCCGCCGTGCGCAACCTCGCCGCTGAGGAACTCGGCCTGTCGACCGCCGCGGACCCACCTGACCGGGTGGGAGTCTTCTTCAGTACTCCGCGCGCGCTCACCGAGTTGGTGGACGTCGGCGATCACCCACGTGTCCCTGGCAGCCACATCTCCCAGCGCTTCACCGCCGGTGCCGTCGCCGATCCCGACGGACAGGATGCGGCGGCGACCACACGAGAGTGGATCATGCAGCTGTGCGATCGCGACCTGCCGCTCGATGGTTACGAGCACACTCTGCTCACGCTGGGGGCGTGACCACCCGGCAAAGCATCCGCGCGATCGTCGTCACCCTGATCACCGCCGGCCGGATCATGGCGCCCATCGCCGAGGCGACCGCCCACCTCACTGCTGCACGCGCCGGGTGGACGCCGGCGCCCCGGCATCTGAGGCGAGCCGCCCGCGAAGGCCGTTGCGCTTTACACCGGCGACCCCGACGTCCCCGAACTGTGTGACGCGTGGCCACCTCACTATCAAGGTTGTGACACCCGGAGGCCAAGACCGGCGGACTCGACAGACTCGACGAGCTGCCAAATATTGATGAAGGCAGATCAATTGCTATGACCGAGACGGCGCGACGTGATCAGTGTCCACGAAGGCAGTCGATCGGCGCCGCTTGTGACGGCCTGCATCCACGCCGGCCCTCCGTTCAGGGTCGACCGTTCGGGTGGCTCGGCGTCGACAGCAACCAGGTGCGCCGATACGGTGACGGGATGTCCTTGGGGCATTCGATTCGAACGTTGAGCGCCTACGGGTACCGCCTCGGCGGACCGGGTGCCTGGAACCTGCACCGGGTCAACGTGGGCGATGAGCTTCGCACCGGCTGGTACGACGAGCGGAATCCGCTGCACGACTTCGCGCGTGCGCCAAGGCGGCAACCCTTGCCCGTCTGGGCGGGCCGGTCAGCGGGCCGGCCGATGTCGAAGCTGCCGTTCGCGTTCATGGAGGCGCTGGACGTGTCCCCACCGGGCTGGACTCGCGAGATAGGCGCCCCACCGATCCTGAGCCATCACCTGCCCGCCACCCCGGAGCTGCGTTCGCTGGACCGGGTCGCGGTCGCCCAGTACGTCCTCGTCGTCGGCGACTCACTGCTCGACCGGGATGAGGAGGAAGCGGCCTACTACCGCGACGACGACAGCTTCGTCCTCGATCCGGCACTCGGCCTGACCGGCGATCCCCGCCTTGACTGGGATGGGGTCCTCATCGCGGCCCTCACCGGACTCGGCCTCGAACCCGTCGGGATGCCGGACTGGCTCTGGTATCGGGTCGCCTGGACCGGCGAGTGAGTCCTCCTCACATTGCGCCCCGTTCGGGTGAGGCACGCAGCGGTGACTGCCGGGTGTTCTTCGTGACCGGTGTGTCGGGGGCGGGCAAGTCGACGGTGGCGTGCAGGCTGTCGGCGTGGGGTCACCGGGCGGTGAGCCTGGACGGCGACGGCCGGCTGTGCTCCTGGGCGGCGCTCGACGGTCGTCGTGTGGTCCGGCCGGCCGAGCCCGACGCGGCGTGGCTGGCTTCCCACCGGTGGGTGTGGGATGTGACCCGTCTCGATGAGATCATCGCGGCGGCCTGCGGTGATGGCGTTGAGACGTTGTGGCTGTGTGGGCAGGCCGCGAACGCTGGCGAGTTGGTGGACCGCTTCGACGCCTGCTTCCTTCTGGAGATCGACCAGGCCACGATGCGGCACCGGATGACCGTGGGCGCGGGGCGGGGTAACGATTTCGGGCGCGTCGGCGCGTCGTTGGATGTCGCGTTGGCCGGGTACCGCGAGTTCATCGTGACGTGGCGGCGGCTGGGTGCGGTCCCGGTCGACGCCATGCAGGACATTGACCAGGTCTGCGAAGACCTGCTGGTGGCCGCAGCCTTCGCCGCGTTGAACCGGCCCAGCTGACTCACGGCGTCGGCGTTGCTTGGCGACTGACCCGATGCGACGCACGGGGCGAAGCACCAGTCGCAATGCTGACCGATGAGCGTGTCGCACGGCCACCCATCGCCCATACAACCTGATTGGCGGTTGAACCCTTGCCGAACGAATCCATGACTGTCCGAGCCGCCCATTCGGATGACACGCCCGCGATCGACCGCGCCGCGGACCTGCGCGCGGCGCTCGCGGAACAGCTCCGCGCCGACGCAAAGATCATCAACCCGGCCGTCGAGGCGGCCTTCCGGACGGTCGCCCGGGAACGGTGGTGCGTCTCGCCGCCGAACCCGTCCCCGCGCACAGTGGTCGTCCCATGCAGTTGCAGCGCCCACCAGGCTGCCGTGGGCGGCCGGGTAAGCAGCCGGATGGGCAAGGTCGCGATCCGCCGGGCTCAGATCGGGAGGGATCTCCAGCCGACTGCCGTCGGCAGCCGCCGGCCACTGACACTGGTGAACATGTCCGCGACCGAAGTGGAGGCGTCGTACGACGACAGTGGATGCCGCGGTCCGTCGCCGTCGGCGTCCCCGATCACCGCCACCACCAGTGCAAGCTCACCGCGCTGAGCGGCACCGGCCAGGAACCGGTCCCGTTCGGCGACGCCACGGTTGTGGAAGCGCCCTGGCTCGATGGCGACCGCACAGTCGCTGGTCTCCATACCGAGCCAGCGCGGTTGCAGGCCGTGCTTCTCCCAAGCCAAGTCACCCGATACCCGTGGAGCTCGTTCGCGACGTTCGACATCCCGCCGATGTTGGCGCTCAGCCAGCGGCATCCGCTCGTGTTCGGAGTTGGGCTCGGGCTGCCCGACGTGTACCGGCACCAGGCCGGTCGAGGGAGAACTCACGAGAGCCAAGGCTAGTGCGCACCCACTCCAGACGGACGCGGATTTTCGCGCGCACGACCGCGTGGGTGCCGCCGTGGTGCTTGCTGGAGAATGTGCATCGACGACGAACGCGTGAGGAGATGGCATGACACCGGAAGGTCTGATCCGGTTGGCGATGCGGGGGATCTCGATGTCAAGCGGCGGCAAGCGCGTCGCTCTCTACCTGGATAAATCGATGCTCCGCGACGGGGAGTACCTTCCGATCATCGTTGTGGAAAGCGAACCGCGTTGCCGTGGGTTTCCGGCCGATGTTGCGGAAACCGCTGCGAACTGGTTCGGCCGTGTCTACAGGAACGCCCAGGAGCGAGTGAACCAGATCAATGAGGGCTTCGGGATCGACGAGGACGAAGTGCTCGCTATGGCGATCGGGGCCGCAAAGGCGGCGGCGGGCCGGCAGAGCAGCGGTGATCCTGACAGCTAACTTGATCACACCGGGCCGGCGTGCGCCGGATCGTAGTCGCCTGGCGTGGCGAAGGTGGCGGTGGCGGTGGCGTCGTCGTTGAGGTGCAGGCCGACGATGAGCGTGTCGCACAGCACCCGCCGCAGGGGTGCGTCCGCGTCGCGCACGATCCGGGCAAGGTGCGCCGGGACGTGGTCGACCTGGTCGCGGGTGGGTTCGCCGGGGTCGTCGTCGAGTCGCAGGAGCAGTTCGCCGCGGCGGCGACGCAGTCGACGGATCTCCTCGGCCAGTTGGTCAACCCGCCGGGACACGGCGACGCCGGAGAGCTTGTCGTTCTCGAAGTCGGCGAGGTACTTGTCGACCGCAGCGTCCTTGGTGGCCAGTAGCCCGGTGACGGTGGCGAGTTCCTGTTCGGTAGCGGTGCGGGCGGCGCGGTAGGCGACGCGGGCGGCGTCGATCGCTTCGGTGAGCAGGTCGGTGTGGCTGGCGTAGAAGGCGCACAGCGCGGTGAGGACCTGTTCGTCGAGGTGGTCGGCGTCGATGCGGGGCGCGGGGCAGTGCTGGACGCCGTAGCGGCTGCGGGTGGCGCAGGTGTAGTAGCGGTAGATCCGGTGTCGGCCGGTGGCGTTGCTGCCCAGGTAGGTGTGGCCGCAGCGCGGGCAGGTGATTTTTCCGCTGAGGTGGTAGTCGGTGGCGGCGGCGGCTTTGCGGGCGGGGTTTTCGCCGCGGTCGGTGAGGATCCGGTCGGCCAGCTCGAACGTCTCCGGCGCGATCAGCGGCTCGTGCGCGCGTTCGACGACGACGGTGCGGAAGTGGACCTCGCCCAGGTAGGCGCGGTTGATCAGTACGTCGGTGACGGTCTTGTGGCTCCATGGGCGTCCGCTGCGCCGGTGCAGGCCGCGGCGGTTGAGGTCCGCGGCGACGGCGCGGGTGCCGAGGCGCCGGTAGGTGTAGAGGTGGAAAATCTTGGCGACGATCGCCGCCTCGTGCTCGCGGGGCAGCAGGGTGTGTTCGGCGGGGTCGATGGTGTAGCCGTACGGGGTGGTACCGAGCGTCCATTTGCCTTTGGCGGCCTTGCGTTCCATGCCGCCGACTACCCGCTCGATGATCAAGGCGCGTTCGAACTCAGCGAACACCGCGAGCATCTGGACCATCATGCGGCCGGCCGGGGTGGCGGTTTCGAACGTTTCGGTGGCTGAGCGGAACGCGACGCCTACCTTGTCGAGTTGCTCGACGAGGTAGGACAAGTCGCGGATGCGGCGGGTGAGCCGGTCGACGCGGTGGACGAGCAGGATGTCGAACGCGCCCGCTCCGGCGGCGGTCAGGGCGTCGGTGAGGCCAGGCCGGTCGAGGGTGGCGCCGGAGGCGTCGTCGGTGAAGGTGGCGACCAGCCGCCAACCGGGCTGGGAGTTGATGTAGGCGTGCAGCCGGGTCTGTTGGGCGTCGAGGGAGAACGGCTGGTGTTCGTCGTCGGTGGAGCGGCGCAGATAGATCGCCACCCGCAGCTCGGCATCGACGCCGACGCCGGCGGCGGCGCGGGCGACGGCGCGGGTTCTGGTTCGTCGGGCCATGCGACTCCTGGAAGGGCCTTCCTGGGGTCGGGCCGGGGACCGGCCCGACCCCACTGCGGGTTACTCGGGTTCCGCCGTGCTTCGCCTGCCGGACCGGTCCCGATCGCGGCTGCGGGGCTCGCGGGTGGGTCGGCGCCGGCCGCCTCGTGCGCTGCTGGGCAGCCGGGGTGCGGCGATGTCGAAGTCGGCGAAGGCGACGACCATGCGGGCGAACAGCCGCCCGACCGGGCTGGAGGTGTCGACCGTGTCGTCGGCCGAGCGCAGCACGACCCGCGCCCGGTCCAGCGCGTGCAGGATGCGAGCCAGTTCGGGCATGCGCCGGGTGAGCCGACTCAAGTCATGCACGAGCAGCACGTCGTACCGGCCGGTGCGGGCGTCGACGAGCGCCCGCCGCAGGCCGAACCGCGGCGTCTGCTGGTTGGGGCGCATGTCGACGTACTGCCCGCTGAGCTGGTAGCCGGGTTGGTCGGCGATCCAGGCCAGCAGGGTGTCCTGCTGCCGGGTGATGGCGTCGTCGTGGCGGCCGTGGACGTAGGTGGAGACCCGGATCGGTGCGGGGTCCCGGGTGTCGTGCGGCCGGTGGGGGTTGGTGGGCTGGGCCATGAGGACTCCTCTGGTCATTGATCGGGACCGGTCATTGATCGGGACTGGGCGGATCGCCCGGTGCCGGATCGGGGCTGGGGTTTGCTGCCGGGGACCGTCGCCACCAGGCGACGATCATCGCGGCGAGCGTGTTGACGGCCTGTTCGTGCTGGTCGGCGTTCATCGGCGCGGTGTCCGGCTCGGTCAGAACGGGGCGCAGGACCCGCCGTTGCGTCCCGGCTCCTGCCGGCGGCCCGGCTGCCACGGCAGCCGAGGCTGCGGCGGGGCGGGCACGGTAGCGCGACTCGCGCCCATTCGACGACATCCGCCGAGCGACGGAGGCGTCCGGCGCCTGGCCCGGCGGTACGCCGTCCGGCGGTACGGGGGAAGGCTTCGGGCGGCTCATCGGCGCCCGGCCGGGTCGGCGTCGGAGGGCCGGCGCAGGATGGCGATGTAGTCGTGTTGCGGCAGCAGCGCCGGGCGGCCCTTGGCGCGGGTCTGGCGGGTGACGTGCAGTTGGTAGAAGGAGTGCCGGGCCAGCAGCCGCCCGTCGCGGGCGGCGGCGTGGCTGGCCTTGCGGTCCTGGACGAACTCGAACCCGACGCCGACGGCGGCCCGCAGGATCTGTCCGGGCAGATCGTGCAGCAGATGGTCGCGTCGCCACGGCCGGGACACCACGGCGAGGAAGCCGCCGGGGGCCAGCAGCGGCCAGCAGCCGTCGAGGACGGCGGTGATGCCGTCGAGGAGCCCGGTCCGTCGACGGTGGGCCAGGTTGGTCGGTTGTTCTGCCGGGTGCCCGGCTGCGTCCGGTGTGCCGTACTGGTTGTGGAAGCGGGTCAGCGGGCCGCGGCGGTGCTCGACCCGGCCGTGCATGGTCCGCCCGTACGGCGGCGAGGTGAGCACGAGTTGGAACCGGCCGCGCAGGCTGGTCGGGATGCCGCGCGGCAGCCGGGTGGCGTCGGCGGTGATGATCCGCCCGGTGCCGGTGCCGCCCTGACTTCGGGCCAGGGCGATGTTGGCCCGGGCCAACGCGACCCAGCCCGGTTCGATCTCCACCCCGAACGCGTGCCGGCCGACGTGGATGGCCTCCACGTGGGTGGTACCGACGCCGGCGAGCGGATCGAGGACCCAGTCGCCGGGATCGGTGTAGTCCTCGATCAACGACTTGGCCAGATCGGGGGCCATCCGAGCCGGGTGGGCCCCAGAACCGGCGACGAACCGGCCGCGACGCTGCGCGGCCAGGCTGCGCTGCCCGACCATCAACACCGACACCCGCAGGCTCGGATCCACCGTCGCCGGGATGGCCGGCAACTCGCCGAGCACGCCGCTGGCGCTGGCCGGGTCGAGCAGGGCGACATGCCCGCGACGCGGCTCAGCCATGGCGGCCTCCCCGTATCACGAACACATAGAGGTCGATATGCACGACGAGGTCGTCGGCCAGGCGCAGAGTGGCCGCATCGGCCGGGGCGGCGGGCACGTCGAGCCGGTCGCCGTCGACGTCGGCGGTGATCGCGACGATCTGTTCCACCCAACCGAGCCCGGCCTGGCGGGCGGCGGGGACCAGCTGCCACAGGTGCGCGACGTTCGCCGCGGTGACCGGTGGGACCGCGACGATGGTGTAGCCGTCGGCGGCGAGCAGGATCCGGCAGGCGGTGAACAGGTCCACCATCGCCGCGACCTCCATTGGCGGCCCGGCCACGGCCGGCCCCGACACACCGGCGCCGTCCCGGGAGGCGGGTGGCCAGGGCAGCATGATCATCTGGACGGTGCCGGCCACGTGGTCGAGGTCGGCGAGCCGGTCGGTGGCGTCGACCGGCAGGTAGCGGCGTCCGCCTGCGCCGGCCGCGCCGGCGATGGCCGGGTCGTGGCCGAGGGACACGATGGTGTCGCCGACCCGGGTGTACAGGCCGACGAGGAGTTGGGCGGTACGACCGGTCAATCCGTCGCTGTGGTGGTGGCCGTACGGGTCGCCGTCGTCGGCGACGCGCCAGACGGTGATCGGCACCGGCGGATCGCCGGGCACGACGTCGATGACGCCGCTGGCGATCAGCTGCGACAGGCCGAGCGGATCTTCGGCCACGACATTGCGGCCGGCGGTGTCGCGGGCGCGGCTGTGCGGCGCGTCGCGGATGGGATCGTGCGGTGCAGTCATGGGCGGGTATGGCTCCCGCGCCGGATGGGCTCTGTTCACGCCAACGCATGGCCCAACTGGCCCCGCCCCGCAGCGGTCAGGGCGTGCCGGGCACCCAACTGCAACCCAACTGGGCGGCGGAGCGCGAACCCAACCGCCGCCGCCGGTTGGCCACCGGCTACCCAACCGGCACCGGGCCCGGTACCCAACTGGCCAGTTGGGTACCCCGTTGGGTACCCAACTGATCCAACTGGCATGACCCAACTGGCGTCTGTCGGAGCGGCGCAACGGCGCCTGGGTGCTGGCGATTGTGGATCATCCTCCGGCAGCGGTCCCGTGCCGGCCCGGACACCCCGGCCCGCCGACGGTGCCGCCGATCCCGGTGGCCGCACCGCACGGCCCGCACCGGTACCGGTGGCCGGTTCGGGGACCGGCGCCGGTACCGGTCCGGTCCCGACACCGGTCCTGGCTGCGGTCGCCAGGACCGGTCGCCAGGACCGGTCGGTGGTCCGGCGACCGGCCGCGGTACCGGTCCCGGGACCGCGGTTCAGGACCGGTCCTGGCGCCAGGACCGGTCCTGAACCGCCGTCCGGAGGTTTCGCCGCGGACGCGTTCCCGGGCGTGGCACACCCCGGTTGACCGGAGCCCGCACCGCCGGGCCGTCACGGACAGTGCGCGACGGCGGCTGGCGTGCCCGGTCCCTGGGGCCGCGGCACAGGGCGCTCAAGGCGTTCGGCGTGGCCCTTGCCGAAGCCACCGCCGCGGGCAGCGACTCAAGCCACTAGCAGCTCGCAACCTATGCGGGTGGTTGGGTCGGGCCACGTGTGTTGCCCGCGCGGGCGGCCGGCGCGGCGTCGTGGTTGATCGAGGACTCCGGCGCAGGCTGTGCGCGCATTCCATCGCCACCGGATCGATCGCTGACGGTAGTCGGAAGGTCGGTGAGCGTCTGGCCCTGCGACTCGGGCGAGTTCCTGTCCGTCGGGCGCTCGGACCGGTCGGCGGCAAGGGTCCGCGTGCGGTCCCGGTGCGGTCCTGGACCGGTCCCGGCGGTCCTGGACCGCCCCGGGACCGCGGTGCGGGACCGGTCCTGATGCGGTCCCGGACCGGTACCGCCCGCCGTGCGGTACGCCGCGGCTCGGCACCCCCAGGACCGGACCGCGTACCGCTACCGGTCCTGGGCGGTACGCGGTCGGGGACCGGCCCAGGACCGGTACGGTCCTGACGTAGGACCGTACCGGTCCCGGCGCCTGGGCCCGGGCGGTTCCGCCCGCACGGAAAGCCGGTCCAGGCGCGGCGTGGGTCCGCGGATGGCGGGCGCCGGACCGGCAACCGGCCACCCGTCCGAGCGGCCCGCTTGGGCGGGTGAGCGGGCCGTCGGCGCGGACTCGACCGTGTCCCGGCCGCCCTCGGCGGGCCTGGTTGGGTAGCGGCGCGCCAACCGACCCAACACGACCGGGTTGACCTGCGCAAAGCCGTCCGGAGGCCGCCCTCTGCCGCCACCCGGTCGCACCCCGGGCGGCACCGGTTGGGTGGACGGTCAACCCGCGGCTGAGCTGCACCCAACACACCAACCACGGCCGCGTCCGGCCCACCGCACCGTGATCGACCTCCGCCGGTGCTGGTTGGCCAACCCGTTGGGTCGGCGTGCGCCGATAGGAGGCGACACCCGCGCAGCCGCCCGCCGGCGGCGTGCGAGACCCGAGACCCGAGACCCGAGACCGGGAGCACACCATGGCGAAGACCTCATCGAATCACTGGCCCGCGTCGCCCCTCGCGGCGGCCGAGCGCGCGTTCGAGTGGTTGACCTGCGACCCTGACCCGCCGCTGGTGTTCGACGCCCGCGGCGTGACCGGCCTTCCGCCGCGCAGCCTGCCGCTGGGCGAACTGCGCCGCCTGCTCATCTCCGAGTCCACCTCCCGCCCGGTCCGCGACCGGGTGTGGCGCGACGTGGTGCTCCTCGCCCGTGAGGGCGGCCCGGACTGGGTGATTGCCGCGGTGGGCCTGGCCATGCCGGGGCTGCGGCGGGCCGCCGGCCGCCTGGCCACCGGCTGGCACGGCGACACCAGCGACTTCGACGCAGAACTCCTCACCGGCTTCCTGGACCGGCTGCGCACCGTCGACCTGGACGAACCACGCATCTGCGGGCGGCTCATCGACGCCGGCGCCCGCGCGGTGAAGGCCGCCCGCGAGTGGGACGAGGACACCGACATCGTGCACGTCGGCGGCGCCTGGTCGGTGCCACCGCACCACCCGTGGGACCACCCCGACTGGGTCCTCGCCCGCGCGGTCGCGCTGGCGGTCATCGACCCCGACGAACACCTGCTGATCTCCGCCACCCGCCTGGAAGACGTCCCGCTGCGGGTGGTCGCCGACAAGCTCGGCATCAGCGTGCCGCTGGCCGCCGCGTGGCGACGCAAGGCCGAGCGCAGGTTGGCCGAGGCGATCGGCCTCGGAGAACTGACCTGGGCACCGCATGCGCTGCCAGAGCAGGTACGCAAGCGCCGCGCCGCCAACGCCGCGTCGGCGCGGCGTCGCGCCGGCCGGCCAGCGTCGCCGTCCGCCAACACAGCGGCGGCGCCACGGACGTCGAAGATGACCGGCGCTGCCGCCTGACACACCACGGTTGCGCCGCATGGCGGGGCGACGACCCGAGCAGGGGTCGTCGCCCCGCCTTTGCATTTACGGCCCCCCGGAACGGCGACTGTTCGGCGCCCGGTTGGGTGGCCCGGGCGGGTGCGGGCTGGATCAGTTGGGTCAGTTGGGTGCCCGAACGCGGGCGGGTGCTGTGTTGGGTACCCAACCGGAGCCCTTGGTTGGCAAGGAATCACCGGAAGAGCCGTCCCACGGTGGGCGGCCGGGTTGGTGGTTCCCCGCGCCACCCAAGGGCAGGGGTGCCGGCTGGCCGGCAGTGGGCCTGTTCACCCCTATTTCCTCTGCGGCTTGTGAAGGAGCACGGCTCCCACGGCCGGCATCCCTGACTCCTGAGTGACGCCTCCATCCATTCCGGACACGCCCCACCCCCGGTGGGGCGGGAGGTGGAAACCACCCATGAACCCCAACCGCACTCGCAGCCACGCCGTCACCCGCGCGCTCACGCGGCTCCAGGTCGACGCCGTCAACCCCAGCGCCAGCAGACCGGCCACAACACCGGCCAGCACGCCGGCGATCGTCTCCGTTGTCGCGGTTGTCTGCATCGCCGCGACCCTGCTGCTGTTGGTCGGTGGAGATCCGGCCCGGGCCGAGCCTGCGCCGCCGGCACCGCCTACTCCACAGGACCTACCCACCGTGATCAACAACGCCCGGCTGTGGATCATGGGGATCATCGCCGCGGTCGCGACGTTCTTCCTGACCGTCGGCGGCGCCCGCTACATGATGGCCGGTGGTGATCCGCAGGAGGTCGAACGGGCCAAAGGCTCGTTCAAGTCCGCCGGGATCGGCTACGCGCTGGCCCTGCTGGCACCGGTCATCCTGACCATCCTCAACAAGATCCTCGGCGGCTGACCGGCGATGGACTGGTTGTTCGAGGGCATGCTCGCCGCGTTGGGCGGCGCGGCGGGGCAACTGATCACCGCGCTATGGGACCTGCTCGACGCGGGCATGTTCATCTCCCCGGACGCATCCCAGCTGCCGCAGGTCGCGGCGTTGAGCAACCGGTCGACGCTGATCGTCAACGCCTGTTTCGTGCTGGCCGTCATCACTGCCGGGGCCACGGTGATGACCCACGGGAGTATTCAGGTCCGCTACGGCATCGGCGAACTGGCGCCGCGGCTGCTACTGGGCTTTCTCGGCGCCAACTTCGCCACCCCGCTGTGCCGTGGCCTGGTCGCCGGGGCGAACTCGTTGACCGAGGCGCTGACCGGGGACAGCCTGCGCTCGCAGGACTCCTTCAAACACATCCTGCGGGTGTTGAATACGGCACGGATCGACACCACCAGCGCACTGCTGCTGGCTGTGCTCGGGCTCATTGTCGCCGGCCTGACCGGCATGCTCGTGATCCTGTGGCTGGCCCGCCTCGGCGTGTTGATCGTCTGGTTCGGGGTCGCCCCGCTCGCCCTGGCCTGCCACGCCACCCCATTCACCGACCCGATCGCCCGGCTGTGGTGGCGCACCGGTCTGGGGTGTCTGGCCACGGTGACGCTGCAGGCGTTGGCCCTGCACGTCACCGTGGACATCTTCCTCGACCCCGACGCCAACCTGGCCGCCCTCGGCCTCCCTGCGGACAGCAACAACATGATCAACCTGTTCATCGTGTGCTGCCTGCTGTGGGTCGTCGTGCGCATCCCCGCCCTCGTCCGCCGTCACGTCAGCAGCGGCGGTGACGGCGGTGGGGCGGTCACGATGGCCCGGGTGCTGCTCATGCAGGCAGTGACCGCCATCGCCCGCGTTCCCGTCGGTGGCCGGGCCGCCGCCTCGGCCGCCCGCCGTGGCCGTGGGGCCATGAATCCGCCGGGGTCGGTGGCCACCACGATCATCCCGTTCTGGAAGTCCCGCATGCCCCGACCGACCCCCGGCGGCGGGGGTGCCGCCGGCCTGGCGACGGGCGGTCGCAGGTCAACATCGGCCAGTTCTGCCGCGGGCGCATCGACCGGGTCCACGCCGCGATCGACGCCGCGATCAACTCGGCCACCGATCCGGGCCGCCGGTGTCACGGCGACGTCGCCACCGACCGGGCCCCGCCCGGTCATCCCGCCGGGTGTGAATCCAGCCACCGCGATGCCCAAGACCCGCCCGGTACGGCCGCCCGTCACCGGCCCCTGGAACCGTCCATCGATGCGGGGCGCCGGTGTGACGCCGCCACCTGCGGCGCCTCGCCAGGTCGTGCCGCCGGGTCTGAATCCGGCCACGGCGATGCCCAAGGTCCGGCCGGTACGGCCGCCGGTCACCGGTCCATGGAACCGCTCACCCCGCCGGCCCTGACCGACAGCACTCACACGGGATACCAGCATCCACCCGGCACTCGTCCGGCACTCGCCCGGCACCGCCGGGTGGGTGTGGTGCCGGCCCGGCGGGCGCCACCAGGTCTTCAATCCACCATCATCAACTTTCGACGGAGTCCACTGTGGACAGTGAAGTTCAGGTTAATGCCCGTATTCCCGCCGATGTCGAGGCTCCAGACCGCATCCTGTGGAATTTGACCGCCCGGCAGGTGGCCATCCTGGCCACCGCCGCGGCCGTCGGTTACCTGTTGTGGCAGGCGCTCGGCGGCCGGCTGCCGCTGCCCGTGTTCGCGGTCGTGGTCATCCCGCTCGCCGGGGTGACGGCCGTCCTCGCGATCGGCCGCCGTGACGGGCTGCCGCTGGATGCGTGGCTGTGGGCCGCGATCCGCTCCCGGCGCGGTCCGCAGCGGCAGGTCCCCGCCGCCGACGGCATCGACGCCGTCCCGGCGTGGGCACCGGCCGCCGCGGACCTGCCAGGTCCGCGTCCGCAGGTGCTGCGGCTGCCTGCCGAGGCGATCAGCGACGACGGCGTCATCACCCTCACCGACGGCGCCGCGACCGTGCTGGTCGCGGCGTCCACGGTCAACATCGGCCTGCGCACGACGGCGGAGCAGGCCGCCATGGTCGCCGGCTACGGCCGGTGGCTCAACTCGTTGACCGGCCCGGTCCAGGTCGTGGTCTCCGCGCAGCGGGTCGACCTGACCGGTCACGCCCAACGGGTCGCCGACGCCGCGCAGTCCCTGCCCGATCCGTCTCTCGCGGACGCGGCCATGGACTACGCCCGTTTCCTGCACGACATCGCCCAGCGGCGGGATCCGTTGTGGCGCACCGTCACCATCGCCTGCCGGGCCACCGGATCGCACGCCGCCGCCGAGGCGATGCGCCGCGCCGAACACACCGCCACCGCTCTGGCCGCCCTCGGATCGCAGACCCGGGTGCTGGACGGCCCCACCGCCCTCGCGGTGCTGACCGCCGCGGTCGACCCCTACGCCGGCGGCGACGCCAGCTGGCCCCGCGCCACCCCACACACCCCGATCACCGGAGAGCCCTATCCGGAGGAACTGTGAACATCCTGACCAGAAACCGCAACGCCCGCGCAGGCAACAGTGCCGGCAGCAGTGCCGGCGGCCGGGTCGAGACTGGACCGCAGCGTCGGCGGTTCGGCCGGCGGGTCGGCCGGCGCGGCACTGCGGCCGACGGGGCGGCCGAGGTGGCCGCGGTCATCGGCCCGGCCGCCGTCGATGTCGCCGCGAGGCATCTGATCCTCGGCGACGGCTACGCCGCGGTCGCCGCGATGACCGGCTATCCGCCGGAGCTCTCCCTGGCCTGGCCGGACATCCTGCTGTCCTGGCCGGGGCGCCTGGACTGGGTCGAACACATCGAGCCGATCCCGGGCGCCAGTGCCGCGGCGAAACTGCGTACCCAGCGGGCCCGGCTGGAGTCGGCCCGCCGGCTGGACTTCGACAAGGGCCGCCTCGGCGACCCGGTCACCGACGCCGCGGCTGAGGACGCCGCCGACCTGGCCGACCGGGTCGCCCGCGGCTCGGCGCGGCTGTTCCGCGCCGGGCACTACCTGTGCGTGCACGCCCCCACCGAAGACGAGCTCGTCGAGGCGGTCGCCGAGGTCCGGGCCGCCGCATCGTCGGTGTTGCTGGACACCCAACCGGCGACGTGGCGGCAGCTGCAGGGCTGGACCTCCACCCTGCCGCTGGGTGTGGACTCGTTGCGGATGCGGCGGGTGTTCGACACCGACGCCCTCGCCGCGGCGTTTCCGCTGGCGTCGGCGGACCTGCCGGCGCCGCTGCCCGGTGACGGTGTGCCATCCGGCGGTGTCCTGTACGGGCTCAACACCGCGTCCAACGGGGTGGTGTGGTGGAACCGGTGGGCGCAGGAAAACCACAACTCGGTCGTCTTGGCCCGCTCCGGCGCCGGCAAGTCCTACCTCGTCAAGTGCGAGGTTCTGCGGTCGCTGTACGACCGGGTCCAGGTGTCGATCATCGACCCCGAGGACGAGTACCTGCGCCTGGCCGAAGCGGTCAGCGGCACCGCCATCCAGCTCGGCGCCCCCGGCATCCGGATCAACCCGCTCGATATCCCGCCCGGCGACCGCCGCGCCGACGCACTCACCAGACGGGCGCTGTTCCTCCACACCCTGGTCGCGGTGCTGCTCGGCGAGCAGCCGCCACCGGGTGAGCGGGCCGCGTTGGACAAGGCGATCAGCGCCACCTACGCCGCCGCCGGCATCAACAACGACCCGAACACGTGGGCCCGGCCGGCACCCTTGCTGCGCGACCTCACCACCACCCTGGAGGACGCCGCAGACCCGGCCTCCGCCACGCTCGCCGCGCGTCTGTCGCCCTGGGCGACCGGATCGTTTCGGGATCTGTTCGACGGTCCCACGACGTTCCGGCCGCGTGGGCACCTGGTGGTGTGGTCCACCCGGCAACTCGCCGACGAACTCCGCGCCCCCGGCATGCTGCTGGCGCTCGACGCGATCTGGCGTGACGTCGACGTACCCACCAACACCCGCCCAAACGGCGGGACATCCGGGTTCGGTGCCAGTCAGCTCGGGGCCCGCCGGCTCGTCGTCGTCGACGAAGCCTGGACCCTGCTGAAGGAAAATGAAGGCGCCAAATTCCTGTACCGGCTCGCCAAGGCGGCGAGGAAGCGGCGTGCCGGTGTCGCGGTGGTCACCCAGGACGCCGCCGACCTGCTCGGCTCCGATCTCGGGCAGGCGGTCATCGCCAACGCCGCCACTCAGATCCTGATGCGTCAGGCCCCGCAGGCGATCGACCTGATCGCCGAAACCTTCGCCCTGACCGGGGGCGAAGCCCGCATGCTGCTGTCCGCGGGACGCGGCGAGGCCCTGCTGCTGGCCGGCAGCCACCGGGTCGCGTTCCAGACCGTGGCGTCCACCCGCGAGCACCAACTCGCCGCCA
>NZ_BOPG01000045.1 GCF_016863635.1 Virgisporangium aurantiacum
GAAGAAGGCGACCGCGGTCTACCACGCCACGACGTCGTACGTCTCGCGGGCGGTGACGACCGTGAAGAAGACGTACAAGGCGGCCAAGGCGAAGGTGAAGAAGGTCGTCAAGAAGGTCAAGAAGGCCATCAAGAAGGTCGTTTCCAAGGCCAAACGGTTCGTGAAACACGTCTACCACAAGGCCAAGAAGTGGGTGAAGAAGAAGTACAACGCCGTCAAACGCAAGGTGAAGAAGTTCGTCAAGGCGGCGAAGAAGTGGGTGGCGAAGAAGGTCGCCTCGGCGAAGAAGAAGCTGAAGTCCGCGTACAACCGGATCAAGCAGGCCGGTAAGAAGATCGTCGCGAAGACCGTGAGAGCCGTGAAGAAGGCGGCGTCCAAGGTCGGCGACGCCTACCACGCCACCGAGAAGTGGGTGAAGGACCACAAGAACGTCATCATCGAGGTGGCCGCGATCGCCGGTGGCATCGTCGCCGGTATCGCCTGCACCGCCGCCACGGCCGGTGCCGGTGCGGTGGCCTGCATGGTCGGTGCGGCCGCGATCATCAACCTGGCCAAGGACGCCGCGCAGGGCAACATCCACAACTGGGGCGACGCGTTCGGCTCGCTCGGAACCGGTGCGCTGCAAGGTGCGGCGGGTGCGTTCGGTGGCGCCATCGGCGGCCGGCTCGCCAGTGCCGTGGCCGGCAAGCTCGGTCCGATGGCCGCGTCGCTCGGCGGCCGCATGCTCGCGGGCGGCGTGTCGGGTGGTGTCGGCGACGCCGTCACCCAGTTCGCCACCACGGGCCGGGTCGACCTCCGCGGCGTCGCGATGAGCACCGCGATCGGCGCCGCCAGCGCCGGCCGTACCCGGGGCTGCAGCGGGCACAGTTTCTCGCCCGACACGAAGGTCCTGATGGCCAACGGCAAGACGAAGGCCATCAGCGAGATCCGGGTGGGTGACAAGGTCGTCGCGACCGACCCGGCGACCGGGAAGACCGTGGCCCGCACGGTCACCTGGCACCACATCAACCGCGACCGCGACCTGACGAACCTGACGGTCCGCACCGCCGACGGCAAGAAGAACACCGTCGAGACGACGCAGCACCACCCGTTCTGGAACGAGAAGGCGAAGCAGTTCGTCGCCGCCGGCGCGCTCGTCGGCGCCGCCCTCTTCGGGGCACAGGCCGCAACGCCCGACCGGGCAACCGCCGCGCCGACCACACCGGTCGTCGAGTCGGTCGTCAACTACACCGGCGACCGGGAGATGCACGACCTCACGGTCAACGAGATCCACACGTACTACGTGGTCGCCGGCGCGACACCGGTGCTCGTCCACAACTGCCCGACGGGCGTCGGAAGCGGAGGCGGCCAGCCCGCCGCGCAGCCGTCCACACCGCGCCGCGCGACGATGATCGCGAGCGCGGACGGCACCACCGTCCCGACCAACGCGGCCCGACTGCAGCGCGGCCTGCAGGACGCGGTCGACGCCGGGGAGCCGGGATTCAGCTCCTTCCAGACCAACTCACCGGGCATTGGCTACAATCTGCCGAACGGCGAGACCATCCGCATCATGCAGCCGTCGGGTCCGGCCGGATTGCGCGCCTCGTTCGAAGACTCGCACGGAAACGCGATCAGCCCGTTTACCGGCAAGCAACCCCAGCCGCCAAAGGGTTTCAGCGGGAACTGGAAACAGGTCCGCCGCGGGCTCACGCACGTCGAACTGGATTAGGCAGGAGCTGAACACGTGACGAGGGAACCGGTCGAACTGCCACGGGCCGGTTCCTTCGTCACGGAGGTCGGTCTCAGCCAGACGGGGTTGTTCCTCACCTTCTGCGACAACGAGCCGACACCGCCGGAGTATGTCCGCCTGTTCCTCGACACGAGCTGGACGCTCGGCGCGACCCGCTTCGACCTCGACGCCGACGAACCGGAATCGGGGTTGCTCACGCTCTGCCGGGTGCTGAGCAGAACCGTGGCCAGCGCGGCGCGGTCGGGTGCCGGCCTGGTGGTCGAGTTCGAGGACGCCGGAAAGCTCGAGATCGACGGGCAGGCGGCGGCGGACACGACGCACGACATCTGGTGGCTGGCGAGGCCCTAGACCGGTATCTCCCGCCACACCGCGTCGGGGCCCGGGTTGCCGGTGAAGTCGTAGCGGACAGCGCCGTCGCGGAGGGCGAGCAGGGTCGCCGACGTCGAGCCGTACGGGGCGCCGCGGTCCTCGCGGGCCACGATCAGGGCGCGGTCGTCGGCCGGGTCCAGGCCGTCGCCGTCGAGCAGGGGGATCCAGGCTTCCCAGGCGTCGGCGGTGGGGCGGCCGGGCTTCGGGTCCGGGTCGCCGGCGGCGGCCAGCAGCGGCGCGAAGTGGGCGATCAGCGGGTCGGCCGTCGTGTCGAGGCCGAGGTTCACCACGATGTGGGCGCCGGGCGGCACCTCCCGGTGCGTGTACTCGTCGCCGGTCCACGACCACAGGTCGCAACGGTCCAGCGTCCCCAGCAGGAGATGGAACGCGTCGTAGGCCGAGGCGTCCGCCGGCGCGCGACCGGTCTCCAGCGCCGAGAGCACCAGCGTGCCGCGGGTCGGGCGGGCGGCGGCGGTGGCGGGCAGCGGCGGCCCGTTCAGCAGCGCGGCGAACGCCGGAGCGCCGGGGTCGACGGCCAGCCAGGTGCCGCCGCCGATGAGGTCGATGCCGCCGACGTACGTCGTGCCGGGCCAGTGCGGAGCGGGCGGACGCCACGGCCGGCCGACGAACTCGTCACGAACGGCGGCGACCAGCAACGGCCACGGCGCGCCGGGCTCGAACCTCAGGAGGACGGTACACACCCCCTCATCCTCCCTCGGCGGGCAACGCATCGCCGACGGTCAGCTGAGGAGGTCCGTGTCGTCGTCGGCGCCGCGGCTGCGGTACAGGTCGTCGGTCATCTTGCGTTTGATCGCGGGGACGCGGTCGGCGATCCGCAGGAACGTGCGCTGCCCGGCCAGCGCGACCCGGCCCAGCACCGGCTTGTGGACGAGCTGGTCGCCACCGATGCGTTCCTTCGACGCCTCGACGGCCGCGAACCCGTACTCGATCATGCGGCGCTCGTAGTCGGCGACCGCCGCCAGCAGTGGCTTCGCGCCGTCGCGGACGGCGGTGAGCTGGCGGACCAGCCGGGCGGCGTCGCGCAGGGCGGTGTTGGCGCCGACGCCGAGCCCGGGCGTCATCGTATGGATGGCGTCGCCCAGCAGGGTGACCGCGGTGCTCGGCCACGGGTCGACCGGCACCGACGTGCGCACGGTGACGACGAACGTGGTGGTCGGATCGCCGAGCCGGAACAGCTGCCGCAGCCGCGGGCTCCACGTCGGGGTCATCGCGAGGGCGAGGTCGATCAGGTCGGCGCCGGAGCGGGTCATGACGTCGGCGGGGAAGCGGCGGGTGGCAGCGGCCAGGCCCCAGTTGATGTAGTCGCGGGTGTTGTCGAACAGGAGACCGGGCCAGCCGGCCAGGAGTTCGGCGTCGTTGGTGACCGAGCCGTCGCGGTCCCACGGGAACCGCATCCAGTGCAGGATGCAGGTCATTCCGTGCGGGGCCAGGACCATGCCGATTCCCGGGCGCAGGTTCGCCGGGACGAGCTCGGTGGTTTCGGGGGTGATGGGGACCTTCGCCGAGATGGCCAGGATGCCGGCGTCCTCGACGCGGGCGTGCGGCAGGTACTGCCGGCGCACGGCGGAGTTGGTGCCGTCGGCGGCCACCAGCAGGTCGCCGGTGGCCGGCGGGCCGTCGGTGAAGTGGGCGGTGACCCGGCCGTCGGGACGGGTCTCGTAGTGGGTGAAGGTCCGGTCGAAGTGGATGACGTCCTCCATCCCGGTGAACAGGACCTGCCGCAGCGTCATCCGGCTGACCGACTTCTCGCCGTTCACGTCGTCGAGCCCGAGCCGGAGCGGCAGCGTCAGCACCGGACGCAGCCGCTCGTCCAGGAACGCGAACGTCTCCGGTTCGCGGGCGCAGGTGGCGACGAACGTCCGGTAGAGGTCGGGCGGCAGGCACTCCTTCAGGGCCCGGCTGCCGTGCGGGTCGATGCCGACGCGGTAGCCGTGCAGCCCGTCGCGGCGGGTGCGGTCGCGTTCGTAGACGCTGACCCGGATGCCGGCGCGGCGCAGGCCGTGGGCGAGGCACATGCCGCCGGTTCCGGCGCCGATGACGATGACATGAGGGGACATGAGGAACCTCTCGAACTTCTAGCGACTAGAATCCCAAGCTATCTCGGATTAGCTAGAATTTCTAGCCATGCCCGATGAGCAGCTCATCGCCGAGATCGGCGCCGCCATGCAGGCCTACCAACGGGCCGTCGACCTGGTCGACCAGCGGGCCGCCGAACGGCTCCGGCTCAACCGCACCGACATGCGCTGCCTGGAACTCGTGTTCACCGACGCGCCGCTCAGCCCGGGCGAACTGGCCACCGCCGCCGGCCTGACGACGGGCGGCGTCACCACCGCGATCGACCGCCTGGAACGGGCCGGATACGTCACCCGGGAACGCGACGCCACCGACCGCCGCCGGGTCACCGTGCACGCCACCACCGAGGCCACCCGGCTGATCGGCGAGCTCTACGGCCCGGTCGTCACCGAGGGCGGCGCGTACCTGGCCGGGCTCGACGACGCCGCGCTCCGGCAGATCCTCGACTTTCTGCGCTTCGCCACCGACCAGCACACCACCCACGCGGCGCGGCTCGCACCCTGAGCGCTCCCGGCGGTCACATTGACGACGCCTGCGTTGCGGCCGCGACCCCGGCGGGACCACCGTCGAGCGATGACCGCCGCACAGAACACCTACATCTTCGACCAGGCGTCGGAGCGGGAGCGGGCCCGGCTCGGCGGCCTGTCCGCCCAGTTCGACGCGGTGTCGATCCGTCACCTCACCGCGCTCGGCGTGGCGCCGGGCTGGCACTGCCTGGAGATCGGCGCCGGCGCGGGCAGCATCGCCCGATGGCTGGCGACCACGGTCGGACCCACCGGCCGCGTGGTCGCCACCGACCTGGACACCCGGTTCCTCACCGACCTGCCGGCGCCGGTCGAGGTGCGGCGGCACAACATCGTCACGGACCCGCTGCCCGACGGCGGGTTCGACCTGGTGCACGCCCGTGCGGTCATCGAGCACCTGGCCGACCGGCGCGACGTCGTGGCGCGGCTTGTCCCGGCGTTGCGGCCGGGCGGCCTGCTCGTCCTCGAGGACGTCGTGTTCGGCGAGGTGACGCGCGTGGCGACGGCGCGGGTCGCCGAGCCGCACGCCAACGCCGCGGCGTACGTGCGGGCGCTGATGGCCGTGGCCGCCGGGCTGGGCGCGGTCGGCGCGGACTCCGCGTTCGGCCTGGACCTGCCGGACGCGCTGGAAGCGGCGGGGCTCCGCGACGTCGACGGTGAGCTGACCGCGCGGTTCGTCCGCGGCGGCAGCCCGGAGGCCGCGTTCTACGAGTTGACGCTGCGCGAGGTCGGCGACCGGCTGATCGCGGCCGGCCTGCTGTCCCCAGGGGACGTCGCCGACGCGCTGGCGTTCACGTCCGAGCCGGCGTCCCGGTGGCTGTCCACGGCCCTGGCCACGGCGTGGGGCCGCCGCCCCTGAGCGGGTAGCGGCCTACGCTGGTCGGGATGGCCCTCTCCCGCTGGTGGACGCTGGTCGCGCTGGGCACGGCGGTGGTCGTGGCCGGTGTGGTCGCGGTGGTCGCGGTCCGCGTCCTTTCGAAGGAGACGGGGACGGGCGCCCGCGGCACCCTGTCAGCGTCCCCTCCCGGGTCCCCTCCCGTCGCGTCCCCTTCCTCCGCCGCACCGGCGCTGACCCCGCGGCAGGCCGCCGGCCGGCGGATCGTCTACTCGTACCCCGGCCTGACCCCGCCGGCCAGCCTGTTCGAGCACATCCGCACCGGCGAGGCCGCCGGCGTGATCTTCTTCGCCGAGAACATCTCCGGTACCGCGCAGATCGCCGGCGTGGTCGGCCAGTTGCGGGCGGCGCAGCGGCAGAGCCCGGTCGCCGCCCCACTGCTGCTGATGACCGACCAGGAGGGCGGGCAGGTCCGCCGGCTGCCGGGTCAACCGGTCGACTCCGCCAAGCAGATCGGGCGGTCGTCGGACGCGCGGGCCGCCGCCGCGCGTGCCGGTGCGGCCGCGGCCTCGACGCTGACCGCCGCCGGCATGAACGTGAACCTCGCCCCGGTGCTCGACGTCTACGACACGGCCGGCAACTTCATCGACGGCGCCCAGCGGTCCTACAGCAACGACGCGCAGCGGGTCGCCACGCTCGGCGTCGACTTCACCGCCGCCCAGCAGAAGGCCGGCGTGGCGGCCACCGCGAAGCACTTTCCCGGTCTCGGCTCGGCCGCGCGCGGAAAGAACACCGACGCCGGGCCGGTCACGCTGACCGTGGGCCTGTCCACCCTGCGCGGCCGCGACGAAGTGCCCTACCCGGCCGCGATCGCCGCCGGCGTCAAGCTGGTGATGCTGTCCTGGGCGGTGTACCCGGCCCTCGACGCGAGCCGCCCGGCGGGGCTGTCGCCGGTGGTCGTCGGCTCGGAACTGCGCGGACGGCTGAAGTTCGGCGGCGTCACGATCACCGACGCGCTGGAGGCCGGTGCGCTGAAGCCGTACGGCACCACGGCGCAACGCGCGGTGCTGGCCGCGGCGGCCGGGGTGGACCTGATCCTGTGCTCGGCCCGGGACGTGTCACAGGGCGAGTCGGCCACCGTCGCCCTCGCCGACGCGCTGACCGCCGGCAGCCTCGACCGCGTCGCCTTCCAGGCGGCGGTCGACCGGGTCGCGGCCCTGCGGGCCGGGCTGGGCTGAGACCGGACCGAGACGCACTGATCGGGTGATCGAGCGAACCACCCCGCGCCATCGCCCGTATATCAGGACAACAGCCGGTGGGGTGACTGACATGTGCGGGATCGACGTCGTGGTGAGCGACCGGTTCGAGTTGCGCGCGGTGATCGGGCGCGGCGGGATGGGCTGCGTGTGGCTCGCCTACGACCGCGCCCTGCGCCGCGAGGTCGCCCTCAAGGAGACGGCCGCGGCCGGCGACCTGTCCGGACTGCGCGACCGGGTGCTCCGCGAGGCCCGCGCGGCGGCCCGGATCAACCACCCGAACGTGGTCCGCGTCCTCGACGTCGTCGACGCGTCGCGGCGGCCGTGGATCGTCATGGAGCACGTCCCGTCCTGGTCGCTACGGGAACTGCTCACCAGGAACGGTCCGCTGCCGCCGGGGTACGTGGCCGCGGTGGGCATCGCGGTCCTGGACGCGCTCACCGCGACGCACCGGGCCGGTGTCCTGCACCGCGACGTGACGCCCGGCAACGTCCTCATCGGACACGACGGGCGGGTCGTGCTCGCGGACTTCGGTATCGCGCTGCGCGACGGGCAGCCCGCCGATGACGCACCGGCGCTCGGCACGCCGCAGTACGTCCCGCCGGAGCGCGCGAGCGCCAACCTGTCGCTGCCCGAGGGCGACCTCTACTCGCTGGGCGCCACGCTGTACACGGCGGTGGAGGGTCGCGGCCCGTTCGACCGCGACTCCGTCGAGGACACGCTGGCGGCCCTGCGCGACTCGGCTCCCGATCCGCCCCGGTGCGCCGACGACCTGGCCGCGGTCCTCGCCGGGCTGCTCCGCCGCGATCCGTACCTGCGGTGGCGGCCGGCGCGGGCGCGGCGGGAACTCGTGCGGGTCGCCCGCGAGGCCCGCCCGGACGCGGAGCGGCACGGTGCGGTGCGCGGCGTCCTGGCGCGACCCGTGCAGCCGTCGACGATCGCCATGCCCGTGCCGGCGTGGTAGGTCGGTAGCGCCTGCGAAGGCGTGGTGAGTCTCAGCCGCGGCCGCGCCGGCGCGGTGATTCAGCCGCGGCCGCGCCACGTGTAGGCCGCGGCGGCCAGCACCAGCGCGCCGAGCGCCGGCAGCAGGATCCGGTAGCTGACGACGCCGACCAGCACGGCGCCGCCCGTGATCGCGACGACCTGGCTGATGCCGCCGATGCCGTCGTACGCGGTGGTGGCGCGGCCGATCAGGGATGCCGGCGTCGACCGTTGCAGCAGCGTGACGCGGGCGATGAACGGGATGGTCAGCCCGACACCGGTGCCCGCGGCCGCCACGACCACGGCCGGCAGCGCGGGAATCGACAGGCCGGCGACGGCCAGCCCGTGCACCGCCGTTCCGGCGCCGATCGCGCCCAGTTCGCCGTGCCGGCTGATCAGCCTGGTGGCGGCGAGGCCGCCGAGGACGGCGCCGATGCCGGTGATGGCGGCCAGGACGCCGACGAACGCCGGCGGGCGGTCCAGGCCGTCGCTGACGACGAAGATGGCCGACTCGGTGACGCCACCGGCGACGAACATCGTGCAGATGGCCACGACGCTGCGGCGGATCGCGGCGCTGCCGGCGATGACCCGCACCCCGGCGGTGAGTTCGGTCCACAGCACGAACCGCGACCGCGGCGGGCCCGGCGCCTCGGGCCGCAGCAGGCCGAACAGCAGCGCCGCCACCAGAAAGCTGGCCAGGTTCAGCAGCGCGACCGCTCCGATGCCCGCGACGGTGTACAGGGCGGCGCCGAGGAGCGGACCGCCGAGGCGCAGTCCCTGCCGCACGGTCTGGATGGCGCTGTTCGCCGCGGCGAGCCGGTGCTCGGGCACGAGGTCCTTGACGAGCGCGGTCACCGAGCCGAACACGCACACGTACGAGGCGCCCATCGCGGCCGAGACGGCGTAGACGATCCACCAGTCACCGGCGTCGTCGACGGTCAGCAGCGGTACGAGCGCGGTACCGGAGAGCACGCACGCGACGACGAGGACGGTCCGGCGGGGGAACCGGTCGATGACCCAGCCGAACGCGGGCGCCGCGCAGATCGGCAGCATGAAGAACATCACCGTCAGGCCGGCCGCGCCCGCCGAGCCGGTGAGGTCCTTCATCGCGATCGGTGGAACCAGCATCATCGACGAGTCGCCGACCATGCTCACCACGAGGGCGGTGTAGAGCAGCCGGAACTGGGGCCGAACATATTGATGATGTTCCATGATTTCGGTTGGCTCGACGGCTTGGTACGGTGCACGCATGATAACGGGGATCATCGATGTCGTGCGTCCAAGAGCCCGGTCCGCCGTCACGGCGGTGGCCGGGCTCCTTACTGTCGTTCTCGCCGTCAGCGGCCTGGCGACGCTCACCGCGCAGCCCGCGGCGGCCGCCACGCTGAAGTCCATCACCTGGTGGGAGAACCTGTATCTGGACGCGCTCGACTTCGACAACGAGTACTACCTCCCGCGCAGCCGGTC
Source organism: Virgisporangium aurantiacum (assembly GCF_016863635.1). Taxonomy (GTDB): domain Bacteria; phylum Actinomycetota; class Actinomycetes; order Mycobacteriales; family Micromonosporaceae; genus Virgisporangium; species Virgisporangium aurantiacum. The sequence continues at coordinate 9,256 of NZ_BOPG01000045.1, forward strand.
GGCCGACTCGTGGGACCACTACGAACTGGCGTACGGGATCGACGACCCGACCGCCCTGTACCGGGCGACCGGCAAGACCCGCTACCTCGACCAGGCCCTGCAACGCTCCAACAACGTGATGGCCACGGCCAAGAAGTCGAGCACGCTCGGGCCGGCGGCGTTCGGGGACTCCTACCTGGGCTGGGTGTCGTGGAAGAACGACACGTCCGGCACCGAGGAGCCGCTCTACGAGAGCTACGCCTGGCGCTACATCACCCGGCTGCTGCTGGTCATCAAGCAGACGCCGGCGCTGTACAACAACACCACCTACCGCAACCAGTACAACAAGCTGCTCGCCTTCGCCGAGGTGAACATCTTCGACAAGTGGTACACCCGCGGCGTCGAGGACTACATCTACCGGTCGAACACGCACATGGCCGCGCACTGGGCGTACATCGCGATGAACCTGTCGCTCATGACGACCAACGCGACCCGCCTCGCCCGCGAGCGCGAGGTGCTCGAGGCGATCAACTACAGCCTGCCGAACTACGGCGGGGCCTCGCTGCACGGCCAGTTCGTCGAGCACCCGACGATCGACGGGGCGTACTTCTGGAACTGGGACTGGAACGACTTCTCCCGGCCCGGTTCCGACGTGTCGCACGGCAACAACGTGGTGGCCTTCATCGTCGAGGCGCGTGACCTCGGCCTGGCCGACTGGAGCCAGCTCGACGTCGAGGCTCTGGTCGTCACGTTCAACCGGGCCGTGTGGCCCGCGGCGAACCGCTACGCCGCGTGGCTCGACGGAACCGGTACCGAGGACGTCGGCTGGTACACCGACGGCTGGATGAAGCTCGGCCGCTACGACGTCGCCACCCAGCAGCGGCTGGAGGCGGCGTTCGCGGCGAACCTGCTGCCGACCAGTCACGGCAACGGCGCGCTGAACGCCAAGCGCCTCGGCGCTCCGGTCTCGTAGGAAGTCTGCTGTCGTAAGTCAGGCCATCCGCGCCGTCGCCGGCGCGGATGGCTTAGGCTGCTTCGAATGCCCACACCTGAGCAGATCACCCGCCACGACGACTCGCCGCCGCCCGACGGGCTGTCCCCGTGGGTCGGTGAGTACCGCCCCCGCACCGACATCCGCGTCGTCGACCCCGACCCGGCCTGGCCGGAACGCTTCGCCACGCTGGCGGCCCGCATCCGCACCGCGCTGGGAGACCGGGCACTCGTGGTCGAGCACATCGGCTCCACGTCGGTGGCCGGGCTGCCGGCCAAGCCGATCATCGACGTCGGCCTGATCGTCGCCGACTCCGCCGACGAGGAGGCGTACCTGCCGGACCTGGAGCGGGAAGGCTTCACGCTGGTGGTCCGCGAGCCGTGGTGGCAGGAGCACCGGTGCCTGGCGCACGACGACCCGAAGTGCAACCTGCACGTCTTCGGGCCCGACGCGGCCGAACCGGTGCGGCAACGCATGTTCCGCGACTGGCTGCTCACCCACCCCGACGATCTCGCGCTCTACCGCGACACCAAGCGCGAGGCGGCGGCGGCAGCCAACGCGGCGGGCGAGCACGTCATGCAGTACAACGCCCGCAAGCAACAGGTGATCCGGGAGATCTACGACCGCGCGTTCCGCGCCGCCGGCCTGCTACCGGCGGAGTGACGGTTTGCCGCCGCGGGCGCCGGGTAGGCACGTGGCCGTGAATCGGACATCGCTTACCGAATTGCGGGTCGAGCACCTCGGCCTGGCCCGTAACGCGTCCAGCGGTCGCAGCGCGCACACCATCGCGGGCGGCCACGACCGGTCGCTCCGGCAGACGCTCATCGCCATCGTCGCCGGCCGGCGCCTCGACGAACACGAGAGTAACGGCGAAGCCACGGTGCACGTGCTCGAGGGACGGGTCCAGCTCGTCACCGCCGAGTCTGCCTGCGACGGCTCCGCCGGCGACCTCATCGAGGTGCCGGACACGCGGCACGCCCTGGAAGCGGTGGAGGACTCCGTCGTGCTGCTCACCGTCGCCGTCCACTGATCCGGTTGGGTGCGGGTGTCCGCTTTGGTCGGATTCAATGAGACGGCCCGGATCGCCGCGACGATGTTCGGGTAGGCCCCGCAGCGTGGTCGCAGCCCTTCTTGGCGCCGGTGAGGTCGAGGTGTTCGCGCAGCGCGTCGATTACGCGAGGACGGCGACGGCCTCGATCTCGACGAGGAGGTCGGGCTCGGCGAGGGCCGGCACGCCGACGAGGGTGGCGGGCCGCACCGGGTCGATGCCCAGCCGCTCCGCGGCCCGCAGGGCGCCGGCGTTGATCGCGTCCATCTTGTCGGGCGTCCAGTCGACGACGTAGACGGTGACCTTCGCGATGTCGGCGAACGTGCCGCCGACCGCGGTGACCGCGATGTTGAGGTTGGTGAGCGCCTGCTCCACCTGCGCGGCGAGATCGCCGGTGCCGACCGTGTTGTCGTCGGCGTCGCGGGCGACCTGGCCGGAGATGTATGCCGTGCGGGTGCCGGTGGCGAGGCCGATCTGGGCGTAGTTGCCGGGTGTCGGTAGACCTTCGGGATTGATCAGTTCGACGGGCATGGAATCCATTGGATCCCGCCGGTGCGGGAATGTCGAGCGGTCACATGTGGACGCCGCCGGGTGCGGCGTGGGGGTCGGTCGACGGTGGTCCGGAGCGGAGCAGCACGCCGCTGACGACCGCGCCGACGACGAAGAACCCGGCGACCCAGCCGAACGTTGTGGTGTAGCTGTCGACGGTGGCCGCCGCGACGACGTCCGGCGTCGGCGCCCGGCCGGCGAGGTTGTCCGCCAGCGCGCCGGCGGCGATGGTGCTGAGCACGGCCGTACCCACCGATCCGCCCACCTGCTGGGCGGTGTTGACGAGCGCGGAGGCCACCCCGGCGTCCGACGCGTGCACGCCCGCCGTCCCCGCCGTCATCGCCGGCGCCATGGCCAGGCCGATGCCGACCCCGACGACGATCAGCGGCCCGAGGACGCTCGACCGGTAGGTCGAGTCGACGTCGAGGCGGGTGAGCCAGAGCAGACCGGCGGCGGCGACGAGGAACCCCGTCGGGACGAGCGGGCGGGGCCCGAGCCGCGGCACGACCAGGCTGGTGGCGGTCGTCGCGGTGGCGGCCAGCGCGCCGATCATCGGCAGGAAGGCGACGCCGCTGCCGATCGGGGTGAAGTCGAGGTTCTGCTGCAGGTAGTAGGTGAGGAACAGGAAGACGGCGAACATGCCGACGCCGACGGTCAGCACGGAGAGCAGGGCGCCGCCCCGGTTGCGGTCGACGAGGACGCGCATGGGCACGAGCGGATGGGCCACCCGGGTCTCGATGACGACGAACGCCACCAGCAGCACGGCGGCGGCGACCAGCCACCCCCACACGTGGACGTCGTCGAAGTCGTGGGTCTCGGCCTCGGCGAAGCCGTAGACGAGGGAGAACAGGCCGCCGGAGACGGTGAGCGTCCCCGGGATGTCGAGGCGGTGCCGGGGACCGTCGGCGTGCTGGTTGTGCAGCAGCATCGTGGCGCCGATCCCGGCGGCGACGGCGAAGACGATGTTGACGTACATGCACCAGCGCCAGTTCAGGTACTCGGTCAGCATCCCGCCGAGCAGCAGGCCGATGGCGCCGCCCGCGCCGGCGATCGCGCCGTAGATGCCGAACGCCTTGGCGCGCTCCTTCGCGTCGGTGAACGTCGTGGTGAGCAGCGAGAGGACGGCCGGAGCGAGCAGCGCGCCGAACACGCCCTGCGCGGCCCGCGCGGTGACCAGCAGCCCGAAGCCACCGGCCGCCCCGCCGACGGCCGAGGCGACCGCGAAACCGGTGAGGCCGATGAGCAGCGTGGTCTTGCGGCCGACGAGGTCGCCGATGCGGCCGCCGAGCGGAAGCAGGGCGCCGAAGGCGAGCGCGTAGGCGGTGACGATCCACTGCCGGCTCTCGTTGGAGAAGCCCAGATCCGCCTGCGCCGACGGCAGCGCGATGTTCACGATGGTCGCGTCGAGCACCACCATCAACTGGGCCAGGCCCAGGACGCCCAGGATCAACCAGCGTTGGCCGTGGTGCACGTTGGGCTCGTGGTCGGAACCGTGCGCCGCGTGCGCACCGTGGTAACCGGTGTGGTCGGCGCTGTGCCTGGGCGTGTGCTGCAGATCTGCGGACGTCATCGTGGTGCCCCTCTCCGGGGAGTCCCCGTGGGCCCGATCGGCGGCCGCGCGGTGATGTTGAGCGGAACCGGTGGTCCACGTACGTTGGGCCGGTGACAGCGGGAAGCGGGCAGCGGAACGGTTCGGTCGCCGCCGCGGCCGTCATCGGTGGGGTGGCCGGTGCGGCGCTCGCGGCCCACCGGGGCGCGCGGGCGGCCGGCATCGGCGCGCTCGCCGGCGCGGCCGGGCTGGCGGTCTCGGAGCGGATCGCCCGAGCGCGGCAGAAACCCGGTGAGATTCCCCCGTTGTGGCAACGGATCGCGACGAGCGCCGCGCTGGTCGCCCCGCTCGGCTGGGCGGCCGGCCGGGTGACCGGTGCCGGCCCGGTGGCGGTCGGTGCGGCGACGGGCGCGCTCGGCGGGCTGCTGGGTGTGCGTCCACAAAAGGTCTTACTGGGTCCCGTGTTCGGCGCGGCGGTCGGGCGGGCGCTGGCCGCCAACCGTCGCCCCGTGCCGGCGGCCGTCGTCGCCAGCGCCACGATGCTGGCCTACCGGGTCGCGTCGTCGTTGGTGTTCCGGGACGCGCAGGTCACCCTGCTCGCCGACCGGGTGCGCGCCGAGGACCTGCCGTTCGTCGTGCCACTTGAGGCCCGGTCGCGGTACGTGGGCACGGGGTACGTCAGGCAGCTCGCCGACGTCATCGGTGGCCGGTACGTGGCCGACGCACCGGACGTGGGCATCGTCGCCTCGCTCGACGAGCTGCGCGGTCCCGACTTCGATCCGTCCATTGTGGACACACGGGTGCGCGAGTTCTACGAACACACCACCCGGTTCCGGCTCGACATCGTGCCGGAGTGGCGGCTGTGGGTGCGTCCCGGCTACCTGCTCTACCGGACGCTGGTCGCCCGTCCGCTCGGCCAGGCGAACGTGCCGACGAACCAGCGGGAGACCCAGCGCGGCATCCGCAGCCGCATCGACACCATCACGCTGCCCGACCGGTCCGACGTGGCCGTGCGCGGCTGGATCCGCTCGTTCACCGACACCGACGAACCCATCTACGTCGGCATCTACACCACGTACCGGCACGACGGGCGCGGCTACGTCAGCGTCGGATTCCCGGTGCCACAGGGCAGTTTCACCGCGACGCTGCAACCGCGGCACCGGCCCGGCGGCGGGCTGGTCCTCACCAGTCGCAGCAACCTGGAGCACCCCGGCCACTACCTTACCTACGTCGACCCGGAGAGCCGCGACCTCACCGCCGTTGCCGTGCACGGCTTCGCCGAACAACTCGACGTCCACGTCACCGACGGGGAACTGCGGGCCGAACACGCCTTTTCCGTGTTCGGCCTGCCGTTCCTCGTGTTGCACTACCGGATGCACCGCAAGGTCTAGCCAGCGGCGGAGGGCTCCACGACGTTGGCCGCGTCGCGGGCGGTGCGGAAGTTCGCCCGGTACTGGTCGTGGATCGGGTTCGACTTGATGCGCACCATCGCCTCGTCGTTCTCGCGCAGCGCGGCGGTGCTGTAGTTGTGGCTGCCGGTGACGACCCACTTGGTGTCCTTCTCACCGACGTAGGTGCCCTCGATGAGCAGGTACTTGGAGTGGATGACGTACGGGTTGCCGGCGTTGTCCGGGAACTGGTACAACGCGATCCGCGAGTGGTTGGTGAGATGGCCGAGCGAACCGGCGTCGATGGTGGTGTAGATGACGTCGACCCAGCACTTCTGGTCGGCGAGTTCACGGAGCCGGCGGGCGATGTCGTCGCGGCTGAAGTACCACATGCCGATGCGGATGATCGTGCGGTGCGTGTCCTGCGTGCCGACCGTGGTGTTGCCTTCGCAGGTGATGTTCTCGTTCAGCATGTTGTAGACCGTGTCGGTCGACTCGTCCGAGCCCGACCGCGGGAAGAAGTAGACCTTCGCGTTGCCGCTGCCGACGGTCCGGTAGTAGTTGGAGGTCTTCGCCTTGGCGGCGAGGTCGGTGAAGTAGGACGCGTAGGCGTTGTACAGCCCGGTGTTGCCCACGAGGGTCACCGCGTTGTTCCAGAACTTCGTGGCGTTCTCCGTGGTGAGGTTCGCCGACGACTGCACCACGACGTTGGCGGAGCCCGACGTGCTGGAGAACAGGAAGAACTTGTTGTGCATGATGGGCGTGCCGGCGTTGCCGATGCAGGCGGCGTTCTGGGTGCAGAGCACGAGGAACGACGGCTTGGTACGGTCGCTGCCCAGAGCCGAGATGAGCGTGGTCACCGCGGCCTGCGCGGCGTCGGAGTAGTCGACCACGAGCCGCACGTTGGCACCGCGGTTCTTCGCCGCGACCAGGTCGGCGGCGACGGCGGTGTCGCGGAAGTGGTACATCGCGATCGTGATCGTCGACCCGGCCGGCGCACCGTTGATGAGCGACCGCACGTGGTCACGGATTTTGTACTGTTCGGCGGCGATGAGCGGGTTGTTGAACACCGCGCCGTCGGCCACCGCGGCCGACGCGGGCGGCGCCGCCAGAACGACGGCGGTGGCCAGCGTCGACAGGGCGGCAGCGGCCAAGAGGCGTAGGGGACGCATCGAACTCCAATCCAAGTGACGGATGTCGATTTGCCCCCCGCGGGATCATGCCACACGCCGACCGGCGGACGCCAGGCCGCCCCAGGTGCGTAGGGTGGGGCGTTATGGGTGTGCGGTTCGAGGAGCTTGCCTGGCACCGGACCCGAATGGGTGACATCAGCCTGTGGCGGCGGGTCGATCCGGTCTCACACACCGACGTGTACGAGGTCAAGCTCGGCGACGAGTACCTGATGTCGAGCCTGTTCACCGTCGCCGAGGTGGAGTTGGCCCGGTTGGCGCTCGCGGCGCATCCGGGCGCCGCGATCGACGTGGTGGTCGGCGGGCTGGGACTGGGGTTCACCGGGCGCACCGTGCTGGATGACCCGCGGGTGGCGTCGTTGACGGTGGTCGACGCGGTGGCAGAGGTCATCGGATGGCACCGGGACGGGCTGCTGCCTTTCGCCGCGGCGCTGACCGCCGACGACCGGAGCCGGTTGGTGCACGGGGACTTCTTCGCCATGGCGGCCGGTGCGGGCTTCGACCCGGACGCGCCGGGGCGTCGCTTCCACGTCGTCGCGGTCGACATCGACCACTCGCCGCGGCATCTGCTGCACCCGGGCCACGCCGCGTTCTACACCGTCGACGGGCTGACGGCACTGACCCGGCACCTGTATCCGGGTGGGGTGTTCGCGTTGTGGTCAAACGATCCGCCCGACCCGGAGTTCACCGCCACCCTCGATGAGGTGTTCGCCACCAGCGTCGCGCACGTGGTGACGTTCGCGAATCCGGTTCAGGGCGGGGAGTCGGCCAACACCGTCTACGTGGCGACGGCCTCGTAGGACGCGTCGGCCAGCAGCGGTTCGAGCACCAGGCGAGGGTACTCGGAGACGAGCGCCCGGAGCCGCCACTTGTCCAGCACCAGGGCCAGCAGGGCGTTGTCGCGGTCGCGGGTGAGGACCTCCACCCCGCGTTCGGTCTGCAGCGTGTCGCGGCCGGCCGGGTCGGTGCGGCGGGCCATGCGGTAGGGCAGGTGCTCCAGTTCGGTGGGCACGCCGAACTCGACGGTGAGGCGGTACGTGGCGACCTCGAACTGCATCGGGCCGACCGCGGCCAGCACCGGCGCCTGGTCGCCGCGGGCGTTCGACCGCAGCACCTGCACGATGCCCTCGGCGTCGAGTTGCTCGATGCCGCGGCGGAAGCGCTTGAACTTCGACGAGTCGGTGGCCCGCAGAACCGCGAAGTGCTCCGGCGCGAACGACGGCAGCGGCGGATAGCTGACCACGGGACCGGCGTGCAGCGTGTCGCCGATGGCCAGCGCGGTCGCGTTGACGAGGCCGACCACGTCGCCCGGGTACGCCTCGTCGAGGGTCTCCCGGTCGCGGCCGAACACCTGCTGGGCGTACTTGGTGGCGAACGGCCGGCCGGTGGTGGCGTGGGTCACGACCATGCCGCGCTCGAAGCGTCCCGAACAGACCCGGACGAACGCGATCTGGTCGCGGTGCGACGGGTTCATGTTCGCCTGGATCTTGAAAACGAACCCGGAGAACGGGGCGTCGATCGCCCGGGCCTGCCCGTCGGTGTCGGGGCGCGGGCGCGGCGGCGGGGCGTGCTCGACGAGGACGTCGAGAAGCTGCCGGACGCCGGCGTTGGCCACCGCCGCGCCGAACAGCACCGGCGTGGTGGTGGCGGCGTTGAACGCGGCCTCGTCGTGGTCGGCGCCGGTGAGCGTGAGCAGGTCGAGTTCCTCGACGGCGCGGTGCCAGTCGGGGCCGAACCTCTCGGCCGCTCCGGCGGGCGCGAGGTGCTCCTCGATCGCGGCGGTCGCACCGCCCGGGCTCCGCTCGAACCGGACCATCCCGCCGGTGCGCCGGTCGACGACGCCGTGGAACTGCCCGGCGATCCCGACCGGCCAGGTCAACGGCGTGCACTTCAGCCCGATCCGCCGCTCGATCTCGTCGAGCAGGGCGAGCGGCTCGTGACCGGGCCGGTCCCACTTGTTGATGAACGTGATCACCGGAACCCGCCGGTGCCGGCACACCTCGAACAGCTTCAGCGTCTGCGGTTCGAGGCCCTTCGCGGCGTCGAGCAGCATCACCGCGCAGTCGACCGCGGTGAGGACGCGGTAGGTGTCCTCGGAGAAGTCGGCGTGCCCCGGCGTGTCGAGCAGGTTGATGACCGCGTCGCGGTAGGCGAACTGCAGCGCCGTCGAGCTGATCGAGATGCCGCGCTGGCGTTCGATGGCCATCCAGTCGGACACCGTCGCGTTGCGTCCCGCCTTGCCGTGGACGGCGCCGGCCTCCCCGATCGCACGGGCGTGCAACGCCAGCGCCTCGGTGAGCGTCGACTTACCGGCGTCGGGATGGCTGATCACGGCGAACGTGCGTCGCCGTGCCGCCTGGCCCGCCACCGTCACCACCGGGGCTGTCGTCGCCGTTCCGGACACGAGTTTCCACACCACCTGTCGTCTGGGGATTGATACCGACTCTATCTCGCCGATCTCCCGGGCGATGATGATGCATGCTCCCGACGCCCTTCACCGACCTGTTCGGCATTCCGCATCCGATCATGCTGGCGCCGATGGGCGGGTCGGCCGGTGGCGCGCTCGCCGCGGCCGTCTCGCGCGGTGGCGGGCTCGGGATGCTCGGCGCCGCGAACGGCGATCCGGAGTGGATGGCCCGGGAACTGGCGATCGTGGCGGCCGGCACCGACCGGCCCTGGGGCATCGGGTTCCTCACCTGGGCGATCGACGCCGGTGCGGTGGAGCGCGCGCTGGCGCACCGGCCGCGGGCGGTCATGCTCTCGTTCGGCGATCCCGGCCCGTACGTCGGCCTGGTCCGCGCCGCGGGCGCGGTCCTGATCATCCAGGTGACCGACGACGAGGAGGCGCGGCGGGCCGTCGACCTGGGCGCCGACGTCATCGTGGCGCAGGGCACCGAGGCCGGCGGCCACGGCGCCCGGCGCGGGCGGTCGACGCTGCCGTTCGTGCCCGTCGTGGTCGACCTCGCCGCGCCCGTCCCGGTGCTGGCCGCCGGCGGGATCGCCGACGGCCGTGGGGTGGCCGCCGCGCTGGCGCTGGGTGCCGCCGGCGCCGTGATCGGGACCCGCTTCCAGGCGACCACCGAGGCGCTGGTCGACGCCGCGACCGTCAAAGCGATCGTGGACGCGCGTGGGGCGGACACCGAACGTAACAGCGTGCTCGACATCGCCCGCGGCTCCCGGTGGCCGTCGGCGTACACCGCCCGCACCCTCGGCCACCCGTACCTCGACCGGTGGCGCGGCCGCGAGGCCGACATCGCCGCCGACGAGCGGGCCCGGCGGGACTACGCGGACGACCTGGCCCGCGGCGCCATTCCCGCGCTGCCCCGCTGGGCGGGCGAGGGTGTCGACCTCATCACCGACGCGCCCTCGGCCACGGAGCTCGTGGCGCGGCTGGCCGCCCAGGCGGAGAACGCACTGGACGCGGTGACCCGTGTGACCTGACCCACGGTGAAACTCCTCAACGTCGAGCGGTCGCCGCCGATCGGTCCGGCGTGCGGAGCTGGACAGGTGAACGGGTGTGGCTGGGGTGGCTCCTGTGCGGGATCACCTCGGTCGCGGTCTACCTGCAGCTGCCGGACGGGCTCACGGCCAGCGTCCTGTACGAGGTCATCGGTGCCGCCTCGGCGGTCGGGATCCTCGTCGGGGTGCGGCTGAACCGGCCCGCCCGCCCGTGGATCTGGTACTGGTTCGCGGCCGGGCAGGGCACCTGGGTCGTCGGCGACATCATCTGGACCTACTACGTCTACGGGCTGCACGAGGAGCCGTACCCCTCGGTGGCCGACGCCTTCTACCTGAGCGCGTACCCGATGCTGCTCGCCGGGCTCGTCCTGCTCGTGCGGCACCGGTCCGGGAGAGGCACCGGCCGCGACGTCGCCTCGCTGGTCGACGCCGCGATCGTGGCGACCGGGCTGGGCCTGGTGTTCTGGGTGCTCGTGATCCGGCCGATCGCCGAGGACACGTCGACGTCGATGGCCGAGCGGCTCATCGGCTGGTCGTACCCGGCCGCCGACGTGGTCATCCTGGTCATGCTGCTGCGCGCCTTCGCCGGTAGCGGGATCCGCACCGCGGCCTTCCGGCTCCTCGGCTGGGCGGGGACGCTGCTGCTCGGCTCCGACGTCGGTTACTCCGTAATGTCGCTGCACTCGTCCTACGAGGGTGGCCTCCTGGACGCCGGCTGGCTGCTCTCCTACGTGCTGTGGACGACCGCCGCCCTGCACCCGTCCATGTCCCGGATCGCCGGGGGCGGACCCGCCGACGCGACCGCGGTCGGCCCCGGCCGGCTGGTGCTCCTCGCCGCGAGCCTCCTGCTCACCCCCGGGCTGCTGTTCATCCAGGGCGCGCTGGGGACGAAGGTGGACTGGCTGGCGATCGGCACCGCCGCGGTGGTGCTGTTCGGCCTGTTGCTGGTGCGGCTGGGCGGCTTCGTCAGGCAGGTCCGGTGTCAGTCCGACGAGCTGAGCCGCCTCGCGATGCACGACGACCTGACCGGCCTGGCGAACCGGCGGCTGCTGGAGAAGCGGCTGGGCATCGCCGCGCATCAGGGTGTCCAGCTGGCGTTGATCGACCTGGACGGGTTCAAGACCGTCAACGACCGGCTCGGGCATCCGGTCGGCGACCAGCTCCTCGCCGTCGTGGGGCAGCGGCTGAACGCGCTGGTGCGGCCCACCGACACCGTCGCCCGGATGGGCGGGGACGAGTTCGCCGTCCTGATGCCCGGTGCCGACGCGGCGACCGCCGACCGGGTCGTCGACCGCGTCGCCGAGGCGCTCCAGGAGCCCGTGTCGGTGGCCGGCAACGACCTGCTCGTCGGCGCCAGCATCGGCGTCGCCGACAGCACCGGCGGCACCGACCCGGCGGAGATCATGCGCCGGGCCGACGTGGCGATGTACGCGGCGAAGGAGCGCCGGGGCCGGGCGCTGCGGTACCGGCCGGACCTCGACGAGCGCGCCGCCGAGGACGCCCGGCTGGGCGCGCAGCTGCGGATCGCGCTGGACACCGGTCAGCTGCGGCTGGTGTACCAGCCCATCGTGGAGCTTCCGGAGGGCCGGACCGTCGCCGTCGAGACGCTGGTGCGGTGGGACCATCCCGAGCTGGGCGAGGTGGGTCCGGCGACGTTCATCCCGTTCACCGAGCGCAGCGGGCTGATCGTCGAGCTCGGCGCCTGGGTGCTGCGTACGGCGTGCGCACAGGCACAGCTCTGGCGGACGACGCTGGGCGGGCACGCGCCGCAGCGGATCAGCGTGAACGTGTCGCCGCGGCAGCTCACCGAGCCCGGCTTCGCCGACATGGTGATCGCGACGCTGGCCGAGACCGGACTGCCCGCGGGGTGCCTGGCCGTCGAGGTGACCGAGACCGCCGTGTTCACCGGCGGGAAGGCCATCGACGCGCTGCACGACCTGCACCGGCACGGCGTGCGGATCGCGCTGGACGACTTCGGGACCGGCTACTCGTCGCTGGGCCTGCTGCAGACCGTGCCGGTCGACATCCTCAAGGTCGACAAGTCGTTCGTCGACGGCATCGCCGTGGCCGGCCGCGAGTCGGTCATCGCCCGGGCGCTGATCGGCGTCAGTACCGGGCTCGGGCTGACCGCCGTCGCGGAGGGCGTCGAGACCGCCGAACAGGCGAACGAGCTGTACCGCATGGGGTACCGGTACGCGCAGGGCTACTACTTCGGCCGGCCGACCGCCGAGCCGGTGTTCCAGGTGCCGGTCCACGCCGCGGCGTGACCGGGCGGGGGATCACGACCAGGCGATGGTGAACACCCGGTCCAGGCCGGTCACCTCGAACAGGCGCATGACCCGCAGGGTCGGGTCGCGCAGCACGAGGCCGCCGTTCGACCCGGTGGCCTTGAAGATCTTGATGATCGCGGCGAGGCCGGCGGAGTCGCAGAAGATGAGCCGGGACAGGTCGAGCACGACCGTCTTCGCCCGGCCCGTGTGCGGCTCGAGGGCCTCGGTCAACTGGCCGTGCGTCTGGAAGTCGAGATCTCCGTCGAGCGCCACGCGCACCTCGGTGCCGTCGGCGGAGATCGTGACCTTCAGATCGCGGTTCGGAGCCATCATTCTGCCTTCTTGAGCCGGGGACCCGAAGGCTTGAGACCTCACCGTACCGGCGGTGGCCGGGGGCGGCGACTCGAGGAGACCGCGTCAGCCCACCGGCGTTGCGGACCGCCGTTCTGGGTAGTAGCCCGTGCGTGAGTGGTGAGTACGAGTTCATTGTCGTGGCCAACCGGCTGCCGGTCGACGCGGCCGAGGACGGCGAGTGGCGGCGCAGCCCGGGTGGGCTCGTCACCGCCGTTCATCCGATCGTGCGGCAGCACAAGGGCGCCTGGGTGGGCTGGACCGGTGCGCCCGGTGAGGTGCCCGAGCCGTTCGGGTTCGACGGCATGTTCCTGCGCCCGGTGGGGCTGAGCGACGACGAGGTCGATCGCTACTACGAGGGCCAGTCGAACGCGACGATCTGGCCGCTGTTCCACGACGCCGTGGAGCAACCGGTGCACCAGCGCGAGTGGCGGGAGGCGTACCACACGGTCAACCGCCGGTTCGCCGACGCGACGGCCGAATTCGCGGCGCCGGACGCGACGGTATGGGTGCACGACTACCAGTTGATGCTGGTTCCGGCCATGTTGCGGGAGCGGCGTCCGGACCTGCGGATCGGGTACTTCCTGCACATCCCGTTCCCGCCCGTCGAGCTGTTCATGCAGCTGCCCGGCCGCGCCGACCTGCTGCGCGGGCTGCTCGGCGCCGACCTGGTCGGCTTCCAGCGTCCCCTGGCCGCGCAGAACTTCCTGCAGCTGACCCGCCTGCTGCTGGGCCTGGACCCGAAGGAGGACCGCGTCGAGGTCGACGGCCGCACCGTCACCGCGGGGGCGTTCCCGATCTCGATCGACGTCGCGGAGATCGAGGCGGAGGCCGCCGACACCGAGGTGCAGGCGCAGGCCCGGCGGCTGCGGCAGGAACTGGGTGACCGGCGGGTGCTGCTCGGCGTCGACCGCCTCGACTACACCAAGGGCATCGAGCAGCGGCTCGCGGCGTACGGCGAACTGCTGGCCGAGGGCAGCCTGTCGAACGACGACGTGGTGCTGGTGCAGGTCGCCACGCCGAGCCGGCTGCGGGTGACGCAGTACCAGCAGCTGCGCGAGCGGGTCGAGCGCGAGGTCGGTCGCATCAACGGCGAGTTCGGCGAGGTCGGCAAGGCGCCGGTGCACTACCTGTTCCAGTCCCGCAGCCGGGCCGAACTGGTCGCGATGTACCTGGCCGCCGACGTCATGGTGGTCTCGCCGTTGCGCGACGGCATGAACCTGGTGGCCAAGGAGTACGTCGCCGCCCGCATCGACGAGCGGGGCACGCTGGTGCTCAGCGAGTTCACCGGCGCCGCCGCCGAACTGGGCGAGGCGTTCCTGGTCAACCCGCACGACGTCGAGGACGCCAAGCGGGGGATCTGCGCCGCGCTGGACGCCTCACCGGACCAGCAGGCGACGCGCATGCGCGCGATGCGAGCCACCGTCCGCGCGCACACGGTCGACCGGTGGGCACGGGAGTTCCTCGACGCCCTGAGCGCGACCGGTTAGCGCCTCGCTTCGTGCTCGGCGCGGGCCGGCGCGCCGACGTGGTGCAGGTACCGCAGCGCCTGCCGGTAGGACCTGATGAGACCGGTCTGCTCGTAGGAGACACCGACCTCGTCGCAGAAGGCGCGCACGATCGGCTGGGCCTTGCGCAGGTTGGGCGTCGGCATGCCGGGGAACAGGTGGTGCTCGATCTGGTAGTTCAGGCCGCCGAGCGCCGCGTCGGTGAGCCAGTTGCCGTCGACGTTGCGCGATGTCAGCACCTGCTTGCGCAGGAAATCCTCGTCGCCGGTCGGGTGCGGCATCCCCTTGTGGTTGGGCGCGAACGTCATGCCGAGGTAGACGCCGAACAGCGCCTGGTGCACGACGACGAACGCGACCCCCTGCAACGGCGAGAGGACCAGCAGCACCGCCGACAGGTAGAAGAGGGCGTGCAGGAGCAGGAGAATGCCCTCCAACTGCCGACGCTTCACCGTGCCGTTGCGCACCGCCTTGATGCTCTCCACCTTCAGGTCGAGGGCGAGCAGCGTGAGGAGCGGAAAGAACAGCCCGGCCTGGTGCCGGGTGATGAACCCTTTCAGGCCACGGCGGCCGACAGCGGACTCGGTGGCCCAGATGAGCACCGCGGGCGCCACGTCGGGGTCGAGGTCGTCGTGGTTGGGATTGTTGTGGTGACGCGTGTGCTTGTCGGTCCACCAGCCGAAGCTCATCCCGATGCCGAGGTTGCCGATCAGTCGACCGGCGAACTCGCCGGGCTTCCTGGTGCGGAACACCTGACGGTGGGCCAGATCGTGCCCCACCAGCCCCGCCTGTGTGAACGTGACGGCCAGGAACGCCGCCGTGGCCAGTTGCCACCAGGACGGGCCGATCAGGAAGAACGCCGCCCACCCGCCGAAGAACATGAAAGCGACGACGCACAGCCGTGCGGCGTAGTAGATGGGCCGGCGCCGCATCAGCCCGGCGCTGGTGATCCGGCGCGACAGAACGGCGAAGTCGCTGCCGACCGTCGCGCGCGAGGGCGCCATCGAAGTCGTCATGATCTCATCAAACCGCACCGGCGACGGCGTCGCCGGCAACGGTGCCTACCCCGGCCGAAAAGACTGCCCGTACCATCGACCGGCCGAGCCCGTCGGTGGGTCCAATGTGGACAGAGTGATCAGAACGCCGGTTGGGCCGGCGTGATCCAGAACGCCCCGCGTTCGGTGTCGTAGTCGTAGATGAGGCCGACCCAACCGGTGCCGACCGCGTACCCGGTGAGCCGCACCTGGATGGTCGTGACGGAGCCGTCGTCGTCGGTCACCTCGGCCTGGCCGAATTCGGGACTCACCTCGCCGGTGCACACCACGCAGGACCGGCCGACGAAGTCCACTCTGGACGGTGGCGGGTGCTGCGGCCGCAGGCGCCGCATCACGTTCAGAAGACTGGTCACGTTTCTCACCTCCCGTCTCTGTCGCGTTCAGAATCGCCGACGGTGGATGCGGTCGGTAGGCTCCGGGTCGGCTACGGTTGGGGTCGATTCATTGCCGAGTTCCGGCAACGAAGGGGGCGAGGATGCCGAGTCGCCGAGAGACCATCGCGTCGATCGTCCGGCGGGCGGCCGCGGCGAGCGGCACCGATCCCGGTCTCCTCGACGGCTATCTGGAGATCCTGCGCGAGGTCCGGCGCACCGGGCGCGGCCTCACCCGCAAGGAACACGACGACCGGCGGCTCCTCGGGCGTCGCGCGGCGGAGAACGACGTTCCGCTCCGCACGCTCGTCGACGTCTACCTCGGCGCCACCCGGTTGGCGTGGACCGACCTTCCGGGCGGCGACACGCCGCGCCGGCACGACGTCACCGCGGCCGTCCTGCGGGCGGCGAACGAGGCGGTCGTCGCGCTCGCCGACGGCTACGAAGACGCGCAGCGGTCGGCCATCCGGGCGGAGGAGGCGCAGCGCCGGGAGTTCGTCGACGACCTGCTGCACGGCGCCGACCCCGGCCGGCTGGCCGAACGGGCCGGGCGGTTCGGGCTGCACCTGGTCGCCCATCACGTCGTCGCCGTGGTGCGGGGCGATCCGCCGTTCACCGACGCCGCCGAGCACACGCACGGCCTGGCCGAGGCGGTGCGCGCCCGGCTGGGCGGAACCGGTGTCCTGGTGGCCACCAAGGAGGGGCTGCTGGTGTGCGTCGTGCAGAGCACCGACGGCACCGGGTTGTACGGGCACATCCTCGCCGCCGTTGGCCGGGAACGGCCGGGAACGATCGGGATCGGCCGGCCGCAACCGGGGCCCGGCGGGGTCGCGCGGTCGTACGACGAGGCGCGCACGGCACTGGAACTCGCCGGCCGCCTCGGGGTGTCCGCGCGGCACCTGCTCGGCGCCGACCTGCTCGTGTACCAGGTGCTGGGCCGCGACCGCGCGGCGATGGTCGACCTCGTCGACACGGTGCTGTCGCCGTTGCGCGACGCGCGCGGCGGCCCCCAGCCGCTGCTCGACACGCTCACCGCCTACTTCCGGGCCGGCAACGCCACGGCGGCGGCCCGCGACCTGCACCTGAGCGTGCGCGCGCTCACCTACCGGCTGGCGCGCATCCACCGGCTCACCGGTCACGACCCGACCGACCCCGACCACCGCTACACCCTGGAGACGGCGGTGCTCGGCGCCCGCATGCTCGACTGGTCACGGGTCGCCGCATGATGTGGACGATCACGGTGGTCTGCGGCGCGTCGGGGGTCGGCAAGTCCAGCGTCGCCCGTCCGCTGGCGGCCCGGTTCGGAGTGCCACTGATCGAGGCCGACGACATCGTGACCGCGTTGACCGCGCTCACCACCCCCGCCACGCACCCCGTGCTGCACCGCTGGCACACCGACCCCACCGCGCGCACCTGGGAACCGGAGCGGATCGTCGAGCACACCCTCGCCGTGGCCGCGGAGCTCGCGCCCGGGTTCCGGGCGGTCGTCGCCGATCACCTCGAGTTCCGGGCACCGGCGGTCATCGAGGGCGACTACCTCACGCCCGACCTCGTCACCGGGCTCGACGGCGCGCGGGCCGTCGTCATGGACGAATCCGACGAGGACCGCATCGTCGACAACTTCCGCCGGCGCGAGCCCGCCGCCGGCGAACAGCGGATCCGGGCCCGGGTCAGCGCGCTCTTCAACGCCCGGCTGGTGGCACTGGCCGCGCACGCCGGCGTCCCGGTGGTCGCGTCGCGGCCGTTCGGCGACGCCGTCGACCGGGTGGACCGCGCGCTGCGCAGCTGAAAAGCACAGCATTCGCACACCCGGCGCACAAGTCCGGCCCGTATCCACGATGGATGACCCGTTCCTGGTTCCCGAAGGGCCGCATCGGCCGGTCTGTCGTCGCCGGTGTCACGGCGCTCGTCCTCACCGCCGGCGGCGGCACGGCGTGGGCGGTCAACCGCTACGTCGTCGACCACGTGCAGATCGCCGACGTCGCCGCGTACGAGGCGGCCCAATCGGCCGGCGGTGCCGCCAGCCCCGGCGACGGCACCGTCACCGGTGCGACCTATACGTCGAAAGACGCCACCGTCACCGTGTCGACGCACACGACCGGCAGCGGCTCGTCGACGGTCACCTACTACGTCGCCGACGTCGTGCTCACCGACGCCACCCGGCTGCGATCGGCGTTCGCCGACAACGAGTTCGGCACGAACATCGTCGCGAACACCTCCGCCATCGCGGCCGACAACGACGCCGTGTTCGCGATCAACGGCGACTACTACGGCTTCCGCGACACCGGCATCGTCATCCGCAACGGCGTGGTGTACCGCGACGAGGGCGCCCGGCAGGGACTGGCGTTCTACCGCGACGGCACCGTGCAGGTCTACGACGAGACGGCCACCACCGCCGAGCAACTGGTCGCCGACGGCGTCTGGAACACGCTCTCGTTCGGGCCGGCCCTGCTGGAGAACGGCGAGATCGTCGACGGCATCGACGACGTCGAGGTCGACACCAACGTCGGCAACCACTCCATCCAGGGCGCCCAGCCGCGCACCGCGATCGGCGTCGTCGACACCAACCATCTCGTGTTCGTGGTCGTCGACGGGCGCAGCCCCGGCTACAGCGCCGGCCTGACCATGACCGGCCTCGCCGAACTGATGCGGAGCCTGGGAGCGACGACCGCCTACAACCTCGACGGCGGCGGCTCCTCGACGATGGTGTTCGACGGCGACCTCGTCAACAACCCGCTGGGCAAGGGCGACGAGCGCGGCACCTCCGACATCCTCTACATCGCCAGGTGATGGTCCTGATCCCGGCCTACGAGCCGGACGCGCGCCTCCTCCGCCTGGTGGTCGACCTGAGCCGGGCCGCCCCGGGCACCGCGGTCGTCGTCGTCGACGACGGCAGCGGACCCGCGTACGAAAAGGTCTTCGCCGCCGCGCGGATGCTGGGCTGCACCGTGCTCACCCACCCGGTGAACCGGGGCAAGGGCGCGGCGCTGAAGACCGGCTTCCGTCATGCGTCACAGGCATACCCCGGGCAGGCGGTGGTGTGCGCCGACGCCGACGGCCAGCACCGGCCGGCCGACATCCTCGCCGTCGCCGACCGCGTCGCGCACACCGGGCACACCGTGCTCGGCGTGCGCCGATTCACCGGCCCGGTGCCGGTGCGCAGCCGGCTGGGCAACGCGCTCACCCGCGTCCTCTATACGGCCGTGACCGGCGAGAGCGTCCCCGACACCCAGACCGGCCTCCGCGGCTATCCGCCCGACCTGCTCGGGTGGCTGCAGAACGTGCCGGGGGAGCGGTTCGAGTACGAGATGCGCGCCCTGCTGCTGGCCGCCCGCGCGGGCCATCCGGTCGAGCAGGTGCCGATCGCCACCGTCTACCTGCACGGCAACGCGTCGTCGCATTTCCGGCCGCTGGTCGACTCGGCGCGGGTGTACGCGCCGCTGGTGCGCTTCGCCGCCTCGTCGCTGCTGGCCGCCGCCCTCGACGCGACGCTGCTGTTCATGCTGCACGCGCTGACCGGCGCGCTGCTGCCGTCGGTGCTGGCCGCCCGCGCGGTGAGCTCGACGGTGAACTTCACCGTCAACCGCCGCCTGGTGTTCACGACACATCGTGGCCATGTGATGCGCTACTGGGCGCTCGTCGCGATCCTGGCCCTCGCCAACTACGGACTGCTCGCCGCCCTCACCGCCGTGAGCCTCCCGCTACCCGCGGCGAAGCTCGTCACCGACGTCGTGCTTTTCGTGGTCAGTTTCCGCATTCAACGGCTCTTTGTCTTCACGAGCGGACAGCCCGTTGACAGCCGGCGCACAGCCACGGCCGGTCAGATGAACACGACCTGAACAGCGACTGAAGGATGTGCCGTGGGCAAGCTGGAAATCATCGGTGTCGACCTGGTCGCCATCGCCGTCCTGACGTTCGGGGTGTACTTCCCCCGGCACCACCGGCGCGACCTCGTGGCCGCGTTCCTGGGCATCAACGTCGGCGTGCTGGCCACCGCGATGGTGCTCGGCTCGTCGTCGGTCGGCGCCGGGCTGGGCCTGGGCCTGTTCGGCGTGCTGTCGATCATCCGGCTACGGTCGAGCGAGATCGCCCAGCACGAGATCGCCTACTACTTCGCCGCCCTCGCCCTCGGCCTGCTCGCCGGGCTGAGCGACACCCTCGGCGGGCTCACCGCCGGCCTGATGGTCCTGATCGTCGCGGCGCTGTTCGTCGGCGACCACCCGTGGCTCTTCGGCCGGCACCGCAACCAGACGATGCTGCTCGACCGCGCGTTCACCGACGAGACCGCGTTGCGCGCCCACCTGGAGGGCACCCTGGGCGCCCGCGTGGTCAACCTGATCGTCCGGCACGTCGACGGCGTCAACGACACCACGCTGGTCGAGGTCCGCTTCGTGCTGCCGACGGCGGCTTCGTCGGCCCGGCGTGAAACCGTCGGTGCGGCGTGATCGCGCCGATGTATGTGACGCCCGCAGCGTCCCCGGTTTTCGACGACTTCCGCCCCATCGGCCTGGCGGAACTGCAGTCAGGCGGCGCGCTGATGACGCGCGTCGACCGCAAGTACGTGCTGCCCGCCGACGTCCTGCCGCACGTGCTGCGGCAGCTGCCGACCGGCACCCGCGTGCTGGAGATCGCCGGCCGCCGCCGGTTCGGCTACCGGTCCGATTACCTCGACACCCCGGGCCTGGACGCCTACCTGGGCGCCACCCGCCGCCGGCGCCGCCGCTTCAAGGTCCGCGTGCGCACCTACCTCGACAACGGCGACCGCTTCGCCGAGGTCAAGACGCGCGGGCCGCGCGGCGTCACGGTCAAGGACCGCACGCCCGTCCGGTCTTTCGACGCCGGCGCCCGTCGCTACGTCGACCTGGCCCTCACCGCGGCGGGCGTGGCCACGTGCGGCGCGCTGCTCGGCCCAGCCCTGTCGACCCGGTACGACCGCTCGACCCTCTTCCTGCCCGACTCGGGCACCCGCGTGACGATCGACACCGAGCTGTCCTGGTCGCTGCCGGACGGTCCCGGGATCGAGCTGCCGGGTCGGGTCGTGATGGAGACCAAGACCGCGCTCGGGGCCGGCTCAGCGGCCGGCTCAGCGGCCGGCTCAGCGGCCGGCTCAGCGGCCGGCTCAGCGGCCGGCTCAGCGGCCGGCGAGGTCGACCGGATCCTTTGGCGGCTGGGCCACCGGCCGTGCCCCATGTCGAAGTACGGCACCGGCATGGCCGCCCTGCGCGGCGATCTGCCGGCCAACCGCTGGCTGCCCGTCCTGCGCCGCCACTTCCCGCACCCCGCCGGCACCCCTGCCCGCGCCTCTGCCCGCGTCACCGATCAGGAGCATCGATGAAGAGCATCCGTACCCGCGTCCTCGCCGCCGTCACCTCGGTGGTGCTCGCCACCGCGGCCCTCGCCGGCTGCGGCTCCACGACCACCGACGCCGGTGCCCCCACCGGCACGACCGCCGCCGCGGTGGCGGCCGCCGCCGACGCCACGCAGAACGCCGCCGCGGTCCTCGCCGCGAACGAGGGCGCCGACGCCGCGGACACCACGTGGACCGCCGACGGCGCCACCACGGTGACCCTGTCCGGCACCTCGGCGACCGTCAGCGGCACCGGCGCCACGGTGAAGGGCGGCACGGTCACCGTCACCGCCGCCGGCACCTACCGCGTCACCGGCACGCTCACCGACGGCCAGATCGTCGTCGACGCCGGCGACGCGGACGTGAAGCTCGTCCTCGACAACGCCTCCGTCACCAGTTCGACGAGCGCCGCGATCGCCGTCACCGCGGCCGGCAACGTGTCCGTCATCCTCGCCGACGGCAGCACCAACACTCTTTCGGATACGACCTCCTACGCCGCGGACGCCGACATCAACGCCGCCCTCTACAGCGCCGCCGACCTGACGATCGGGGGCAATGGCGCGCTCACCGTGCACGGCAACGGCAACGACGGCATCACCGGCAAGGACGACCTGACGATCACCGCCGGCACGATCACCGTCACCGCCGCCGACGACGGCATCCGGGGCAAGGACTCGCTCGTCGTCACCGGCGGGACGATCACGGTGACCGCCGGCGGCGACGGGCTCACGGCCGACAACGCCGACGACGCCGGCGCCGGGTACGTCGCGGTGAGCGGCGGCACCCTCGACATCACCGCGGGCGGCGACGGCATCGCCGCCGCGACCGACCTGGTGACCACCGGCGGCACGATCCACGTCGACGCGGGCAGCGGTACGGCGGCGGGCTCAGACGCGTCCACGAAGGGTGTGAAATCGGGGGTGATCACCGTCCTCGAGGGCGGCACGATCACCGTCGAGTCGACCGACGACGCGGTGCACGGCGACGGCGCCGTCCACCTCAACGGCGCGGCGCTCACCCTGGCGGCCGGCGACGACGGCGTGCACGCCGAGACCGCGCTCGTCGTCGACGCCGGCACCGTCGACATCACGAGGTCGGTGGAGGGCATCGAGTCGGCGGCGATCGTCGTGAACGGCGGACGGGTCGGCATCGTGTCCAGCGACGACGGGCTCAACGCGTCCGGTGAGAGCACCACCGGTGGGGGCGGTGGCGGCGGTGAGCAGGTCGGCCCGTACAAGGCGAGCATCACCGGCGGCACCCTCGTCATCAACGCCGAGGGCGACGGCTTCGACTCCAACGGCACCGCCGAGATCACCGGCGGCACCGTCGTGGTCAACGGCCCCACCCGCAGCGGCAACGGCGCGCTGGACGTCAACGGCAGCTTCACGATCAGCGGCGGCGTCCTGGTCGCGGCCGGCAGCGCCGGCATGGTCGTGAGCCCCGCCGCCGACTCCGCGCAGGGCTGGATCTCGGCGACGCTCACCAGCGCCGTGCCCGCCGGCACCACCGTGCAGGTCACCACCGCCGACGGCACCGTGCTGGCCACGTTCGTCACCGCGAAGACGATCCAGAACATCGTCTACTCGGGCCCGGGCATCACCACGGGCACCCAGTACACCGTCTGCACCGGGGGAACCGCGACCGGTGCCAGCGTGGGCGGCCTCGCCGAGGGCGGCACCCTCGGTTCGGCCACCGTGGCCGCCACCGTGACGGCCGGCCAGGCCGCGGCCGGCGGCAACCGCATGGGCGGCGGCCGCCGGTGACGCGTCAAGCCGCAGTCGTTACTTGCGCCCCGCCTTGAAGTCGAGGTCCCAGCCGTACGCCTGGGCCACCACGTCCTGGTAGCCGCGGAGGTAGCGCACCTCGCGCTGCACCGTCACCTCGCCGTTGTTCGACGTGATCAGGGCGATGGCGCACGTGGGCGCCGTGTTGTCGGCCTCGTCGAGGCGCACCTCCACCTGCGGCCCGGCGACCGGGAACAGGGTGACCACACCGTCGGCGGCGCTCCAGTTCGGCGCACCCTCGTAGATGAACGTGAAGACCAGGATCCGCTTGATCAGCGGCGCGTACTTCAGGTTGATGAACAGGTTCTCGCCGGCGGTGTTGGTACCGGACCGGTCGTCGCCGTCGAGCCAGCAGATCGGATCGTCGCCGACCAGATGCTGGCCCTTGAACGCGTTGCCCATCGCCTGGACGATGCCCTTGGCCCCGTTGATGAGCTCGTAGAGGCAGGCCAGGTCGAGGTCGATCGCGCCGCCGCGGCCGAAGAGGCCCCGCTTGGGCCGGGCGTTCCAGTTCAGGTTGACCCGCAACAGGCCGGAGGTGGCGCCGCCCTTGGTCAGCGAGACGGTGGACGCCGACTTGGTCAGGGTCACCTTGGCCGCGGGCTGGGGCGCCGCCGGCTGCGGGGCCGGCTGTGGGGGTGCCACGGGCGCGACCGGCGGTGCGGGCGGTGCCACGGGCGGGGCCGGTGGAGCTGGTGGTGCGACCGGCGGGGCTGGCGGCGCTGGCGGTGCGACCGGCGGTGCGGGCGGGGCCGGCGGCGCGACCGGTGCGACCGGCGCAACGGGCGGGGCCGGCGGCGTGGCGGCGGCCGGCGCCGGGTCGTCGTCGACGCTGATGCCGTAGGCGGTGGCCAGACCGGACAGGCCGGAGTCCCAACCCTGCCCGACGGCCCGGAACTTCCATTCGCCGCCCCGGCGGTACAGCTCGCCGGCGACGAACGCGGTCTCGGTCGACGCCTTCATGTCGGCGAACCGGGCCAGCTCCGCACCGGACGCGGCGTCGACGATCGCCAGGCTCAGGTCGGTGATCTGCCCGAACGTCCCGCCGTCGGAGGACGCGGCGATGATCACCTTCTCGATCTGCGGCTCGACCCGGTCGAGGTCGATCCGCACGGCGTCGACCTGCCGGCCGCCGTTGGACTCCTTGCCGAGGTGCGTGACCGCGCCGGAGGCGTGCCGGGCCTGGTTGTAGAACACGAAGTCGGCGTCGTTGCGGACCTTGCCGCCGGCGGCGAGCAGCAGCGCGGACGCGTCGACGTCGGGCACGCTCGGCCCGGGGCTCCAGCTCAGAACCGCCCGCACGGCCGCGGTCCGGACGGGCGTGTTCGCGCCCTTGCTCAGTACCGTCATGTGCATAGCCTTACCTGACGCCGTCGGCCGCCGCTGTCCCGGGGTGCAAATCCGTACGGCCGGTACAGGACAAATCAATGTAACCAGGCACCAAAGGTCGCCCGGTCCGCCCGGTTACCGAAGACTGTCGTCCCGGTCCGGTAGTCTGAGGTGCGATGGCGGAACCCCTCATCCCGCTTGTCCGGGCAACTGAGCCGCAGTCGCCGTCCAAGCGATGACATCCCGCCCGTGCGAAGGGCTACCACGTTTTCGGGTCGGCACCCGTGGTGTGCCATGGGGGCCCGGCCGCGCGCTCAGGCGCACACCAGTCACCGGAAAGGTGCCACATGAGTGAATCGGACGAACGGGCTCGTATCTTCATCTCCCCCGGCGGCGCGGCCGCCGAAGAGCCCGACCAGCCGGCCGTCGACGGCAGCACGGAGGCCATGCGGCGGCTGCGCCACCCGTTCGACGTCGAGCCGGCCGCCGGCGCGGAGGAGCGCGCCAGGCCCGGATCCTGAGGCGGAAAGAGGTCAGGCCACCCGTCGTGGCAGCGCGACGGTGTGGCCGAAGAAGTTGCGGATCTCGCTCACGACCCGCTCGTAGTCGTCGAGGTTGATTGGCTTGGTCACGTAGGCGTTGGCCTGGGCGTCGTAGCTCGACGAGACGTCGTTCTCCGCCGCCGACGTGGTGAACACGATCGTCGGGATCGACTTCAGGTCGTCGTCCGACTTGATGTTGGCCAGCGTCTGGCGGCCGTCGACGCGGGGCATGTTGAGGTCGAGCAGGATCAGGTCGGGCCTCGGCGCGTCGCCGTAGGGCGCCTCACGGCGCAGGAACGCCAGGGCCTCGGCGCCGTCGGCGACATGGTGCAGGTCGCTGGCGACGCTGTGCTCGGCGAAGGCGCCCTCCACCAGTGCGACGTCACCGAGGTCGTCCTCGACGACGAGAACCTGGAGCGGGGGCGGGTCAGTTGTCACGAGCCGGATCCTAGGCCGTCGACCGGCCCGGCGCCCGGCGAGGGCGCGGGCTACTCCTCCCGGGGTGCGGCCGTGGTGCGGCGCACCACCAGCGTGGGGGAGAGGGTCACCTGGGTCGAGCGGCGCCCGCGGTCGACGATCCGCGACACCAGGAGCTGGGCGGCGTTCGCGCCGATCTGGCGGCCCGCCTGGTCCACGGTGGTCAGCGAGATCGGGTCGAACGCGGCGAACATGGTGTTGTCGTAGCCGGCGACGGAGATGTCGTCGGGTACGGAGAGGCCGGCCTCGGCGATCGCCTGGATGGCGCCCATCGCCACGATGTCGGCGCCGGCGAAGATCGCGGTGGGGCGAACCGGCCGGGCGAGCAGCTGCCGCGCACCGAGGTAGCCGCCCTGCTGCGTGTAGGTGGTCGACGCGATGTCGACCTCGTCGGCCAGGCCGTGGGCGTGCATCGCCTGCCGGTAGCCCTGCGCGCGGATCGCGTTGGGCATCTCGGCGAGGCGGTCGCGGTCGGTCTCGTGGTGTTCGATGTGGGCGATGCGGCGGTGGCCGAGGCCGGCCAGGTGCTCGACCACGAGCGCGGCGCCCGCGGTGTCGTTGTCGGCAACCGAGTCGTACGCGGCCGACCGCGCGTGCCGGCCGACGACGACCATCGGCACGGTGGCCGCGATGTGGTCGAGGCGGGCCCGTGACGACACCGGGGCGATGAGGATGACGCCGTCCATCTGGTGGTCGAGCATCGTGTCGGTGACGCGCTCCTCGGCCGCCTCGCCGTTGTAGCCGCGCCCGAGCAGCACCTGGTACTCGGTGTCGGTCAGCTGCTCGTTGACGCCGTCGAGGATGTCGGCGAAGAACGGGTTGCGGATGTCGGGCAGCATGACGCCGATGGTGTAGGTCTGGCCGCGCATGCCGCGTGCGGCGGCGTGCGGCCGGTACCCCAGTTCGGCGATCGCCTTGCGGACCTTCTGGTGCATGGCGGGGCTGGCGCCGTAGGCGTTGCGCAGCACCTTGGACACGGTGGTCGTCGACACGTTGGCGTGCCGCGCGACGTCGACGATGGTGACCCGCCGGGGCGGTGCCGAGCGATCCATGGGTCCTCAGTGGTGATGGGAAACGTTCCCCGCGATCTTAGCTCGTAGGCAACGTTGACAGTGAACACCGCCTTCGCGTGGACGTCGCCCTTGACGGCGTCGTCGCTGACCTCCTAGGGTCGCCGCAATGCTTTGGAAAACGTTACCCACAGACGATACGGATGAAACGTTTCATCCGGCCAAGCGCGGGGCCCGCCCGAACCCGCCGTGGTGGTTCCTGCTGCCGGCCATGCTGCTCTTCGCGTTCGTGGTGCTGGTGCCGAGCGCCCGCGGCGTCTGGTACGCCGTCACCGACTGGGACGGCCTGGACCCCAACTTCTCGTTCGTCGGGCTCGACAACTTCGTCGAGATGACCCGCGATCCCGACGCGAAGGCCGCGATCTGGCACACGCTGCTGATCGCCGTGGCCATCACGGTCGTCCAGAACGGGATCGGGCTGCTGCTGGCGCTGGGCGTCAACTCCGCCATCAAATCGCGCAACGTGCTGCGGGTGTTCCTGTTCGCGCCGGCGGTGATCACGCCGATCGTCACCGCGTACCTGTGGCGGAACCTGCTCGGCCCGGACGGGGCGGTGAACAGCCTGATCGGTGCGATCGGGCCGGAGTCGTGGAAGCAGGACTGGCTCGGCGACCCGCAACTGGCGTTGTGGTCGATCGTCGCCGTGATCGTGTGGCAGTTCGCCGGCTACTCGATGGTCATCTTCCTGGCCGGCCTGCAGTCGATCCCGCGCGAGGTGTACGAGGCCGCGGCGATCGACGGTGCCGGTCCGACAAGGCTCTTCTGGTCGGTGACGCGGCCACTGCTCGCGCCCGCGTTCACGATCAACCTGATGCTGTCGATCATCGGCGGCATCAAGCTGTTCGACCAGGTGTACGCGCTCACCGGCGGCGGCCCGGGACACGCGACCGACACGCTGTCGACGCTGATCTACAAGGACGCGTTCACGCTCGGCGAGTTCGGGTACAGCATCGCGCTCGCGGTGGTCCTCACGATCATCGTCGCGGTGGTGTCGTCGGGGCAGTACCTGGTGCTGGCGCGCGGCGAACGGCGGGTGTCATGAACCGCTACCGCTGGCGCACCTTCGGGCTGGAACTGGTGATGGTCGCCGTCGCGGCGGTCATCGGGTTCCCGGTGTACGTCCTGGTGAACCTCGCCGTGCGGGCGCCGTCGGACACGTCGTCACCGATCCGGCCCACGACGTCGCCGACATTTGAGAATTTCACCCAGGCCTGGGAGCAGGGCGCGCTCGGCGGCGCGCTCGTCAACAGCACCCTGGTGACCGTCGGCAGCGTGTTCGTCGTGCTCGTCGTCTCCTCGCTCGCGGCCTATCCGCTGGCCCGGGTGACCGCGCGGTGGTCGCGCGGCATGTTCCTGCTCATCATGCTGGGCCTGATCCTGCCGTTCCAGCTCGCCGCGCTGCCGCTGTACCAGACGATGCGCGACCTCGGCCTGCTCGGCACCCCGTACGCGCTGATCCTGTTCTACTCCGGGCTGCAGGTGCCGTTCACCACGTTCCTGTACACGGGTTTCCTGCGCGCTTTGCCGCGCGACTTCGAGGACGCCGCCCTCATCGACGGCTGCACCCCGTTGCAGGCGTTCCGGTACGTCGTCGTGCCGATGCTCAAACCCGTCACGGTCACCGCGCTGGTGCTCAACACCGTCGCGGTGTGGAACGACTTCTTCACCCCGCTGCTGTACCTCAGCGGCAGCGCGCAGCAGACGGTTCCCGTCGCGCTGGCCGGGTTCGTCGGCCAGTACGTGTCGGAGTGGAACCTCATCTTCGCTGCCCTCGTCATCAGCATCATCCCGGTGCTGGCCGTCTACTTCGCGCTCCAACGCAGCATCATCAACGGCTTCGCCGGAGGGCTGCGCGGATGACCCACCCACCACCCACCCCGCGGGAGACACCATGAAGAAATCCGTCCTGCCGTTACTGCTCGCGGCCGCCAGCCTCATGGCCGCCTGCAGCGGCGGCACCAACGCCGGCTCCGATTCGGACGACAAGACCCTGACCCTCGCGTCGGTCGACCAGGGCTCGATCGAAGACGTCGTCAAGGCGTTCGAGGCGGCCAACCCGGGCGTCAAGGTCAACTTCACGACGAGCGGCGCCGACCAGTACCAGCAACAGATCCGCACCCAGCTGTCGTCCGGCACGGCGCCCGACGTCATGTCGGTGTGGCCGGGCAACGGCAATCCCGGCGCGACCTACGTGGTGGCCAAGCCGGGATACCTGCTCGACCTCTCCGACCAGCCGTGGGCGGGCCGGTACCCGGCGGCGGTGAAGAGCGTCGCGCAGTACGACGGGAAGACCTACAACGCGGTCTTCGGGCTCAACGGGATCGGCGCGGTCTACAACCAGGAGGCCATGACCAAGGCCGGCCTCACCCCGCCGGCGACGTACACCGACCTGCTGACGTTCTGCCGCAACGCCGCCGCGAAGGGAACACCGGCGTTCGCGTTGGGGCTGCAGGACAACTGGGTGACCCAGATCGTCCTCTACGCCCTCGTCGCCACCACCGTCTACGCCGACGACAAGGACTTCGACAAGAAGATGCAGGCCGGCCAGGCCACGTTCGCCAACTCCGCGTGGAAGACCGCGATGGCCAAGTACCTCGAGATGGACCGCACCGGCTGCTTCCAGAAGAACCCGCTCGGCACCAGTTACGAGGCGAGCCAGGACCTGGCCGCCACCGGGAAGACGCTCGGAATCGTGCAGGGCAACTGGATCGTCGCCCTGTTGAAGAAGAAGAACCCGGCCGGCACCTTCACCCTCAAGGCGCTGCCGGCGATCGACGACCCGGCACGGGTCATCATGCCGGCCGCCGCCGGCGCCGGCTACGGCGTCAACGCCAAGGCGAAGAACAAGGCCCTGGCGCTGAAGTTCATCACCTACATCATGTCGCCGGCGGGCATGAGCCTGTTCAACCAGAAGCAGGGCAGCCTGCCGTCCCTGCCCGACAGCGGTTCCACGGTGGACCCGGCCCTCGCCGAGGTGTCGACGTTCATCACCGGCAACCGCACGGTGCCCTTCATGGACCAGTTGTGGCCCAACGCGAAGGTGCAGCAGACCATGCTCTCGGGTCTGCAGGAGATCTTCAGTGGACAGTCCACCCCGGACAAGGTCCTCGCCGCGATGGACGCCGACTACAAGGCCGGAGCGTGACCCGATGCGCCTGCTCGCGGCACTGGGACTGTCGCTGACGTTGATCGTGACCGCACCACCATCGCCCGCGTCCGCCGGATCGCGACCGGACGTCGAGGTCGTCGACCTCAGCGTCGACGGCCGCACCGACGTACCGCCGGGCATCGACAACACCACCCCGGTTCTGGGCTGGCAGATCGTACAGACCGGGTGCGGATCGCGGCCGGTGTGTCCGGGCGACCGGCAGACGGCGTACCAGATCCGGGTGACGGATCGGACGACCGGCCGGCACCTGTGGGACACCGGCCGGGTCGCCTCGTCGGCGCAGGCCGGCATCCGGTACGCCGGAAAGGCGCTGGCCTCCCGCCAGCGGGTGGCGTGGCAGGTGCGGGTCTGGGACGCCGGCCGCCGCGTCTCCGACTGGAGCCGGCCGTCGTCGTGGGAGATGGGCCTGCTGCGCCCGGAGGACTGGGGTGACGCGCGCTGGATCGAGTACCCCGGACGCGCGGAGAGCCAGCCGATGCCGGTCTTCGCGCGTCAGTTCACTGTGGACAGACGCGTCCGCGGCGCCCGCCTGTACCTGTCCGGCGTGGGGTTGCACGCGCCGACGGTCAACGGGCGGGTCCTGACGGACGAGGTCCTCGCACCGGGCAACTCGAACTACCAGTTGTCCAGCGAGTACCGCACGTACGACGTCACCGACGTCCTGCGGCGCGGCGCGAACACCGTCGGCGTGCGGCTGGGCAACGGGCCGGCGTACGTGCGGCGCAGCGTCACGAACCCGGCGGTCGGGCGTACGGCGCCGTACTCGTGGTGGCAGAGCCAGCTCAAGGGCGCCGGTGTGCTGGCCGCCGACACCCCGCCGGGCGCCACCGTCGTGACGCTCGACACCGTCGCCAACTACCACGTGGGCGGAACCATCAACGTCGACACCGGCGGTGGCGGCGACAACCTGGAGTCCCGGGTCATCACCGCGATCGGCGCCACCGACATCACGGTCACGCCCGCGCTGTCCAAGCCGCACCCGGCGGGCGCGTCGGTCACCGCGTCCGGAAACAACATCGCCGCGAGCGACCCCAGCGCGGGCGCGGCGGTGACGCCGCGGCTGATCGCCCGGCTGGAGATCGCCTACGCCGACGGGCGGAGCGAGGTCGTCGTCTCCGACCGCCGGTGGCGCACGGCCCTCGGCGCGCTGGTGACCGACGCCTGGTACTCCGGCGCCGACCACGACGCCCGCCGCGAACAACCCGGCTGGGACCGGCCGGACGCGGACCTGTCGGCGACGGCGAAACGCCGCGACGGCACCGCCACCGGGTGGATCGACGCCGGCATCGCGCCGGCACCGAACCTCGCGACGAGGCTGGTCGCCCGCACGGCCGAACCGGTGAAGGTCGTCGAGACGTTCACCCCCGTCTCGGTGACCAACCCGGTGCCGGGCACGTGGGTGTTCGACTTCGGGCAGAACATCGTCGGCTGGCCGCGGTTGCGCCTGCGCGGCGGGGTTCCGGCCGGCACGGTCGTGCGCATGTCGCCGGCGGAGTCCCTCGCTCCCGACGGGACCGTGGATCAGGCGTCGTTGATGGGTGGTGGCGGCGGCCGCGGCCGCGACCTGTTCAACACGTACACGACCGCGGGGACGCCCGGCGGGGAGACGTGGCACCCGGAGTTCAACTACTTCGGCATGCAGTGGGTCCAGGTGACCGGCCTGCCCGCGGGCTACGTGCCGACGGCGGAGACGATCACCGGGCTGCGGCTGCAGGCGGCCACGCCGGTGGCGGGGGAGGTGACGACGTCGAACGCGCGGGTGAACCGGATCCACACGATGGCCCGGTACTCCTTCGCCGGCAACGTCATGTCGGTGTTCACCGACTGCCCCGGCCGGGAGAAGCTGTCGTACCCGGCCGACTACACGATGCCGATGGGCGCGATCCACCGCAACCACCAACTGGACGCGTACCTGCGCACCACGATGCGGCACCTGGTCGAGGGACAGTCCATTGCGGACACTCCGATGGCCGGCAACGTCGCGCTGAAGACACCCGTCTACGACTGGGGCTACGCGGGCCGGTTCGGCGACGAGATCAACTGGGGCAACGCGATCATCCTGGTGCCGTCGATGCTCTACGAGTTGTACGGCGACACCGGCACGATGACCCGGTACTACGACAACATGGTCAGGTTCGCCGACTACATCGAGCGGCAGAAGGCCGTCGGACACATCGTCGACGCGGCACTGGCCGACTGGGTCGCCGCCGACCAGACCTCGGGCCGGATCACCGGCACGTGGGGCTACTACGTGATGACCACCAGGCTCGCCACGATGGCGGCGCTGACCGGTCACGACGCCGACGCGGCCAGGTACACGGCGCGGGCGGCCGACATCCGGGCGGCGTTCAACGCGGCCTTCTACAACACGACCCTGCGCCGCTACACCACCGACGGGAACGCCGGCACCACCGGCGCCACCCAGACCGCGCAGGCGCTCGCCCTCGACGCCGGCCTCGTGCCCGACGGCGAACGCGGCGCCGTGCTCGACGCCCTGGTCGAACTCGTATACGCCTTCCACCCCAACGGAACCGGCCCGCACTTCAGCGGCGGCACCATCGGCATGGCGCCGACGGTGCGGGCGCTGGCGGCCGGCGGCCGCGACGACGTCCTCTGGGACCTTCTGCAGCAGGACGACCAGCCCAGCTACGGGTTCTTCCTGCAGCCGACCACCGCCAACCCCGGCGGCATGACGACCGTCGGCGAACGGTGGAACCGCGGCGACTCGAAGAACCACATGATCCTCGCCCAGATCGAGGAGTGGTTCCACAGTGGACTCGCGGGCATCCGCGCGGCCTCCGTCGCCTACCGGCAGCTGGTCATCCAACCCACGGTCGTCGGCGACCTCACCCACGTGACGGGCAGTTACCGGACCCCGCAGGGCACCGCCCGCTCCGAATGGACCCGGAGCAGCACGGGGTTCCGGCTCACCGTCACCGTTCCGACGAACACCACCGCCGAGGTCCGGGTGCCGACGCTCGGCGGCCGACCCGGCCCCACCCCGACCCGGGCCGACTTCGTCCACGTAGACGGCGGCCACGCCGTCTACCGGGTCCCGTCCGGCACGTACACGTTCACCACGTCGACGCGCTGACGCGGGTCACCGGTCCCGGCGGAACCACGCGAGGATACGGGCGAGCAGCCGGGGCCGGCTCCGCGGGGCCGGCCCCGGCGACGGTCCGGCCGGGCGCTGTTCCGGTGGCGACGCGTCGTCGTCGGGGTCGTCCTGGATGACGCGGCTCTTCATCCAGCCACCGTCGCCGGTCCGGGCGACCGGCGGAAGCCGGCAGGCCGGTGCCCGGCCGGTACGGGTTTCTGGCGGCGTACACCAGAAACCCGTACTCCCGGCGACCGGTGGGCCGGCTTCCCCGAACGGCGTCCGTCGGCGACCGTCGATGCATGGAACGCCGCTGGAATGTGATCCGTTCGCCCGCCGCGCGTCGAGTGGCGCAGGTGGCGGTGTCGGTCGCCCTGGTCGGCGTCATCATCTGGTTCGTCTTCCGGCAGTTCGCCAACCTCTCCGAGGTGACGGCCGTGATCCGCGACCTGACGCCGGCAGAGATCGCGATCCTGCTCCTGGCCGCCGCCTGGAACCTGCTCACGTACTGGTTCGTCGTGGTGGTCGCGACGCCGGGACTGCGGCTGCCGCAGGCGGCGGTGCTCACCCAGTCGACCACGGCGGTGTCGAACGCGGTGCCCGCCGGCGGAGCGGTCGCGGTCGGCCTCACCTACACGATGCTGTCCTCGTGGGGCTTCTCCCGGTCGCGCGGCACGCTGTTCGTGGTCGTCACCGGCATCTGGAACAACTTCATCAAGCTCGGCATGCCGGTGCTGGCATTGGCGATCGTCGTGCTGCAGGGCCGTCCCGGCGGCGGCCGGACGACGGCGGCGACGATCGGCCTGGTCGCGCTGATCGCGGCGGTCGCCGTCTTCGCGCTGATCCTGCGCAGCGAGACGTTCGCCGCGCGGGCCGGGATCACCGCCGGACGGTGGGCGTCGGCGCTGCTGCGGCTGGCCCGCCGCGGCCCGGTGCACGGGTGGGACCTCGCGGTGACGAAGTGGCGCGGCCGGGTGATCGGTCTGGTGCGGCACCGGTGGCACGCGCTGACGGTGAGCACACTGGTCAGCCACCTCTCGCTGTACCTGGTGCTGCTCGTGGCGCTGCGCGTGACCGGGGTGACCGACCGGCAGGTCGGCTGGGCCGAGGTCCTCGTGGTGTTCGCCTTCGCCCGCCTGGTGACCGCGATCCCGATCACGCCCGGCGGGGTCGGCGTGGTGGAACTGGCGCTGATCACCGGGCTCACCCGGGCCGGCGGTGACGACGCCGCCGTGGTGGCCGCGGTCCTCCTGCACCGACTGCTGACGTTCGTGCTGCCGATCGCCATCGGCGGCCTCACGTACCTGTACTGGCGGCGCAAGCGCTCCTGGCTCGACTCCGCCCCACCTTTGTCGGACTCGGGAACGGTGGTGGAGACGTGACGCGGCCCGCGCCGACGCGCAAGAGTCCACGCCGCCGCCCGTCCGGCGAGGCGCCGCCGTTGCCGCACCAGCTCAACGCGTCGGGCTGGGGCTGGCTGCTGGTGGCCGCCGCGATCATCGTCTACTGGCTCGTGGTCGCCGTGTGGCCGCGCGCGGCGCTGTGGCTCGTCGTGCTCGACCACCGGGTGCTGGAGTGGCTGAGCGCGGTGCGCACGCCCTGGCTGACGACCGCGATGAAGGTGGCGGGCCAGCCCGCGACCTCGCACGTGCTGCTGGTGACGTGGTGGGTCGCGCTGGTGATTCTGCTGGTGTGGCGGCGGTGGCGGCACCTGTTCGTCTGGATCGGCGCGGTGCTCGCGGTCACCACGGTCACCGAGGTCGCGGCGGGCCTGATCCAACGTCCGCGCCCGGTGGGGGTGGAGATCCTGGGGGACTGGGAGGGCTTCGCCATGCCGTCGCGGCCGATGGCCGTGCTGGCGGCGGTGGGCGTCAACGTGTTGTACGCGCTGGTTCCCGCCGGCCGCGCGCGGGAGTGGGGAAAGCTCGTCGTCGGCGCGGTCGTCGCCGTGACCGCCCTGTCCCGGCTGTACCTCGCCCAGGACGCGCCGACCGACGTCCTGAACGGGGTGGTGTTCGGGGTCGCGATCCCGCTGGCCGCGTTCCGGTTGTTCACACCGACGTCGGTGTACCCGGTCTCCTACCGGCGCGGCCGCACCGCGCACCTCGACCTGACCGGCCGCCGGCTGCAGGCGATCGAGCGGGCGCTGAACGACCAGCTCGGGGTGATCCCGGTGGAGATCAAGCCGGTCGGGCTGGCCGGTTCCGGCGGCTCCACGCCGATGCGGGTCACCGTGAAGGGCGAGCCGGAGACGTACCTGTTCGCGAAGCTGTACGCCGTCAATCACATGCGTTCCGACCGCTGGTACAAGCTCGGCCGCACGCTGATGTACGGGCGGCTGGAGGACGAGAAGGCGTTCAACACCGTCCGGCGACTGGTGCAGTACGAGGACTACATGCTCCGCGTCATGCGCGACGGCGGCCTGCCCGTGCCCCACCCGTACGGCATCGTCGAGATCACCCCGGAACGGGAGTACCTTCTCGTCACCGAGATGCTCGACGGCGCCACGGAGATCGGTGAGTCCGATGTGGACGATGCGATCATCGACCAGGGACTGGACATCGTCCGGCAGCTGTGGGAGGCCGGCCTCGCCCACCGCGACATCAAACCGGCCAACCTCATGGTGCGCGACGGCACGCTGCACGTCATCGACTCGGCGTTCGGGCAGGTACGGCCCAGCCCGTGGCGGCAGGCCGTCGACCTCGGCAACATGATGCTTGTCCTCGCCCTGCGCACCGACGCCGAACGCGTCTACGAGCGGGCCACCGCCAAGTTCACGGTGGACGAGATCGTCGAGGCGTTCGCCGCCACCCGCGGCCTCACCATGCCGTCGCAGCTCCGGGCGATGATGCGGGCCCGGCACAAGGACCTGCACGCCGAGTTCTGCGCGCTGCTCCCGCGCCAGCCGCAGCCGATCCGCATCCAACGCTGGAGCATGCAGCGGATCGCGCTGACCGTCTGGGCCCTGTTCGTGGGGCTGATCACCGCCATCGTCGTCATCGAGCTATTGGACAGTCCGTTGTGAACACACGTCTCGCACTGATCACGGCGCTGCTGCTGCTCGCGACGGGCGGCTGCGGCGACGTCTACATCGGACCCGACGGGCCCGATCCGGCCACCCGTCCACTGCGGTGCCAGCAGCCACCGGACGAGCCCAGCGGCATGCAGGTGCTGCTGGCCCAGTCGGTGCCCACCGCGTCGGCGGTCCCGTGCCTGAACGACGACGTCACCGACTGGCTCATGACCGTCTTCGAGGTGGTGAACGGCAAGGCCCGCATCGAGTTCACCCACCGCTACGGCCGCGACGACGACACCGCCACCCTCGACTTCGCCGCCGACTGCGACCTCGGCGCCGCCCGCGAGGTCTCCAGCCGGTTCGACGGCATGCGCCGCTACGACCGGCCGGGAACCAGCGCCACCCGCTACACCGACCGGATCTACTACGTCTCGCCGGGCGCCTGCACGTCGCTGCGGTTCGACCTGTCCGGCGCCGGCGCCGACCTGCGCGGCGCGGAGATCTCCGGCGTTCTCGGCTTCGTCCCGCGCGCCACGCTGGACCGCCAGATCAAGGCGGCCAGCGACGGCCACCTGCATCTCGACCCTTGAGCCCGGCACCCGCGACAAGGAGAAACCGTTGAAGGGTCAGCGATTCCTGGCCGCCGTGCTGCTGTCCGCGGCGCTGCCGCTGCCGGCACCGGCGTCCGCCGCCACCGGGGGAACCGGCTTGGCGTGGGGCGACTGCCCGCCGTCGCGGGTGGGCGCGGAGCCCGACCCGCGCATGCGCTGCGCCACCGTGCGGGTGCCGCTGGACTACCGCGCACCGCGCGGGCGGAGCATCGGCGTCGTCGTCTCGTCGATCCGCACCGCGAAACCGGGCCTGCGTCGCGGTGTCCTCGTGCTGAACCCCGGCGGACCCGGTGACATCAGCCTGGAGCTGCCCTCGATGTACGCACCGCTGATGTCGCCGGAGATCCTCGACCGGTACGACCTCATCGGCTTCGACCCGCGCGGCGTCGGGTCCAGCGCACCCATCAGCTGCCACATCCCCACCGACATCCCGCCCGACGTGTTCGACTATCCGGACCCCGACGGATCCATCGACCGCACCGCCGCGGCGGTGCGCGCGGCCGCCGCCGGATGCGCCGTCCACGTCGGCGACGTGCTGCCGCACATCAGCACCGCCAACACCGCGCGGGACCTGGACCGCATCCGCGGGGCCCTGGGGGAGCGGCGGATCTCCTACCTCGGCTACTCCTACGGCACCTATCTCGGCACGGTCTACCGGGCCAGGTACCCGGACCGGGCCGACCGGTTCGTGCTCGACAGCGCCATCGACCCCGCCCGGTACGGGTACGCGCAGAAGCTGCTGCTCGGACCCGCCGTGGAACTGCGGCTGCCCGACTTCACCGGCTGGGCGGCGGCGCGTGACGCCACCTACGGCCTCGGCGCCACGGCCGCTGCGGTCCGGGCGACGTTCGACGCCCTCGCCGCACGTTTCGACGTCACCCCGGTCACCCTGCCGGACGGCACCGTGGTCAACGGCAACGTGCTCCGCGGGTACACCCACTTCCAGCTCTACCGCGACAGCAACTTCCCCACCCTGGCGGCGACGTGGCAGTACCTGGCGGGCACCGCCGGCGCGGGGCCGGCTGCGCCTCGCCTCGCCGCGCCGCCGGCTCAGCCACACCTCGCCGCCTGGCCGGAGGTGCCGGCCGACAACCAGAGTTCGATCATGGCCGCGATCGGCTGCAACGACGTCGCCTGGCCCCGCGACGTCGACGTCTACCGCCGCAACGTGGCGGTAGACCGTCGGTTGTTCCCGGCGACCGCCGGGCAACCGGCCAACGTCGGCGTCTGCGCGTTCTGGCCGTACCCGCCGCCGGAGCCGCCCGTGCGGGTGACCCCGGGCGGTCGCCGCAACGTGCTCATCGTGCAGAACCTGCGCGACCCGGCGACGCCGTGGATCGGCGCGCTCGGCCTGCTGCGGGCACTCGGTTCCGCCGCCGCGATGGTCAGCATCGACCAGGGCGGCCACGGCGCCTACCTGATCACCGACTCGCGGTGCGGCAACGACACCGTCACGGCGTTCCTGGCGCACGGCGTCCTGCCCGCGACGCCGCGGTACTGCCCCGGCCAACCGCTGCCCGCATAGTGGAGAGTGCTTCTTCCCGGCGGTACCGTGTGCAGGACGCTGGGAGAGTCATGATCGCCGATGGGTACGCATCGCTGAGCCGGGCGACGGCCGGGTCGATCGCGGTCTGCACGCTCTTCGCCGTCTTCGGTTCGGTGTGGCTCGCGTTCACCAGCGGGCGCGTCGACGCGCCGTGGGGGCCGGCGCTGCTGTTCGCCTGGATGATCTCGATCTATGTCCTCTGTGGACTGCTCGCGTGGTGGCGACGACCGGGCAGCCGGCTGGGCATGCTGATGGTCGCGGCCGGGTTCGGCATGGCGCTGACCACCCTCGGCCGCGCCGACAACGTGGTCGTCCACTCCGTGGGGCAGGTCCTGGACCTGCTGCCGTTGGTCCTGTTCCTGCACGTCTTCCTGGCGTTTCCGGACGGGCGGCTCACCGGTCGCCTCGACCGCGTCCTCGTGGCGACGGGGTATGTGGTGACGATCGTCGGTCAGGTGGCGGTCATGGCGTTGGGGTCGTTCGGGTCCGACAACGCGTTCGCGGTCGTCGACCTGCCCGCGGTCGGCGACGCGGTGCACGCGGGGATCCTCGTCGTCCTCAGCGGGTCGGCGCTGGCGGGTCTCGTGGTGATCGTGCGGCGTCGGCTGGCCGGCGGCCGGCCGCGGCGCCGCACCGCGACGCTGATCCTGGACGTGTTCGCGCTCGGCCTGATCATGATCGCGGCCCTGCTGTTGATGGGGTTGGCCCCGGGACCGGGGTTCCCGGTCGTGC
The DNA here is from genome assembly GCF_016863635.1 of Virgisporangium aurantiacum. Taxonomy (GTDB): domain Bacteria; phylum Actinomycetota; class Actinomycetes; order Mycobacteriales; family Micromonosporaceae; genus Virgisporangium; species Virgisporangium aurantiacum. Next base: position 47,681 of record NZ_BOPG01000045.1, read on the forward strand.
AGCAGCTCAGCCTGCTGGTGCTCGGCCTGGCACCGGTGGCGTTCCTGATCGGGGTGCTCGACGCCCATCTCGGCCGGGTGGGTGGGGCGGAGCTGTTCGTGCGACTGCGGGACGACCCCACCGATCTGCGGGCGGCACTCGCCCGCGCGCTGCGCGACCCGTCGCTGTCGCTGGTGTACTGGCTTCCGCAGTACGCGTCCTGGGCCGACGAGGCCGGCCGCCCGGTGACGCTCCCGAACGGCGACGGCGCCGATGACGGGGGCCGGGCCGCGACCGTCATCGAGCGCGACGGCAAACCGGTCGCGGCGCTCGTGCACGACCCGTCCCTCTCCGACGAGCGCGACCTGCTCGACGCGGTCAGCGCGGGAGCGGCCATCGCGCTGGAGAACGGCCGGTTGCGGTCGGACCTGCACGCCCGGTTGGAGGAGCTGCGCGGCTCCCGCGCCCGCGTGCTGGAGGCCGGCCAGCGGGAACGGCAGCGCCTCGAACGCGACCTCCACGACGGGGCGCAGCAGCGGCTCATCGCGTTGTCGCTCGACCTCGGTGTGCTGGAGCGGCAGCTCGGATCCGATCCCGCCGCGCGGGCCGCGCTGACCCAGGCGAAACGCGAGATCGCGCTGTCGCTGGACGAGCTGCGCGACGTCGCCCGCGGTCTGCACCCGGCCGTGCTCAGCGGCCACGGGTTGGCCGTGGCCCTGGAGTCGTTGGCCGCGCGGGCGGCCGTCCCGGTGCGGCTGACGGTGCGGCTCGACGGCCGCCTCGCCGAGACGGTCGAGGTCGCCGCGTACTACGTGGTCTGCGAGAGTCTCGCCAACATCGGCAAGCACGCACAGGCCACCCGGTGCTCGGTCGACGTCGACCGCGGCGACGGGCGGCTGGTGGTGGAGGTCGTCGACGACGGCGTCGGCGGCGCCGACACCGAACGCGGCACGGGTCTCCGCGGCCTGGCCGACCGGGTGGAGGCGCTCGGCGGCCAACTGCGGGTGTGGACGCCGCGCGGCCGGGGCACCCGGGTCCGCGCCGAGATCCCTTGTGACGTCGAGGAGAAGCCGTGATGCGGGTGGCGATCGCCGAGGACAGTGTGCTGCTCCGCGAGGGGCTGGCCCGACTGCTGACCGACGGCGGGTTCCAGGTGATCGCCCGGTGCGAGAGCGCCGACGAACTGCGCCGCGAAATGGCGGTCGAGCTCCCCGACGTCGCGATCCTGGACATCCGGCTGCCACCGACCCATCAGGACGAGGGGCTGCGGGCCGCCGTCGAGATCCGGCAGCGCCATCCGTCGGTGGCGGTGCTGGTCCTCTCGCAGTACCTGGAGCTGGGGCTGGCGATGAAGCTGCTGGCCGACTCCGCCGACGGCGTCGGCTATCTGCTCAAGGACCGCATCAGCGACGTCGACGAGTTCCTCACGGCGGTGCGCCGGGTGGCGCGCGGCGGTTCGGCCATCGACCCGTCGATCGTGTCGACGCTGCTGTCGAAGCGACGCGTCGACGACCCGCTCGGCCGCCTCACCCCGCGCGAGCGGCAGGTGCTCGAACTGATGGCCAGCGGCCACTCCAACCAGGGCATCGCCGACCGGCTCGTCATCACGCTGCGGGCGGTGGAGAAGTACGTGTCGACCGTCTTCGACAAACTGGGCATCCCGACGGCCAGCAGCCAGTCCCGGCGGGTCCTCGCCGTCCTCTTGTATCTGCGGTCCTGAATCCGGTCACGTTTGCCCGGTGCGGCGCGTCATGCAGATGACGTGACCTGAGGAGACGTGATGACCCTGCTGCGGTCCATTCTGGTGCTGGTGCACCTCGTCGGTTTCGCGATGCTGCTCGGCGGCTTCCTCGCGCAGTTCGTCGCGGGCCGCTACGAGCTCAGCGTGATCATGCGGATCGGGCTCGGCGCCGCGATCGGCAGCGGCCTGCTGCTGGCGATCCCGTTCCCCGACGACATCGAACTGAACCACGCCAAACTCGCGGTGAAGCTGGGCATCGCCGTGCTGATCGCCGCCCTGTTCGGCGTCTACTCGGTGACGACCCGCCGCGGCGGCGCCGGCAACCGGACGCAGTTCGCCGCGATCGGCGTGCTCGCGTTCACCAACGCCGCGGTCGCCGCGCTCTGGACCTAGACTCCAGCCACACCCGCGGTCGACCCTTCGTCGATCGCCGCGGCGGAGGACGACGTGGGCGGCGTGCGGGTCCGCGGTCGCCAAGATCGCCGTTTCAGGAAGAAACCCGCAGTAGGACTTCAGGTTTGTTCCTCGGACGGTGATCTTGAGCGGCCGACCTGACGACGTCAGTCACTCCGGCAGAGCCGCCGCGGGAACGGGCGCACCCGGTTGCAGTATCAGAGCGCGCCGAGGATGTGCTGGATGCCGACCACGGCGGCGCCGCGGGCCCAGTCGTTGAAGCTCAGCGGGGCGGTGGTGATGTCGAGGGCGCACCGCTGAGACTCGCCGGGGCCCGGGCGGAGCCGGTCGGCGACAGCGGTGTTCATGGTGTCGGAGTTGGCGATCGCGGCCACGTCCTCGCCGGCGAGCACGATGCGGGTGGTCTGCAGGGCGCCGGCGAACGTCGCGGCGAGGTGGCCCAGTGCCCGGCCCGCGTCGTCGAGCGCGCGGGCGGCGGCCCGGTCGCCGGCGGCGCGCGCGTCGAGCAGCGTGGTGAAGGTGACCGGCCGGGAGAGCCGGTGTTCGAGGTCTTCGCGGTTCAGGTAGGCGGCCACGCACCCGGCATGACCGATGCCGCACCGCGGGCCGCGGCCGTCGAGCGGCGCGTGGGCCAGCAGGTGGCCGTTGTCGATGAGTTCCTCGACGACGACGCCCTCGCGCACCACGCCGAAGCCGATGCCGGCGCCGATGGTGATCAGACCGAACGTCGCGTGGGTGCGGCCGGCCCCGAACCACAGTTCCTCGCGGGCGAGCGCGGTGACGTCGTTGGTGACGACCACGGGCAGTCCGGTGCGCCGCCGCAGCGGTGCGGCGAAGTCGGTGTCGTGCCAGCCGAGGAACGTGCCCTCCCGCACGATCGTCCGGTCGGTGACGATGCCGCCGACGGACACGGCGATCCCGTCGAGCGACGGCACCTTGCGGGCGAGCTTGCCGGCGAGTTGCGCGACGGTCTTCGCGGCCGCGGCGACCGGGACCGCGCCGTCGCTGTCGCGCGCCGGTAACGCGGCCCGCGCGGTCGCCCGGATCTCGCCGAACATGTCGCAGACGACGCCGTAGGCGGTGTCACCGGTGAGCTTGCAGCCGACGACGTGCCGGGCGCCGGACACCGCCGACAGGATCTGACGGGGCCGGCCGACGCCCGGTTCCGGTTCGAGGTCCTCGGCGATGATGCCGCCACCGAGCAGGGACCGGGCCAACCGCGACATCGACGCGTACGACAGTTGGAGATGGTCGCCGAGCACGGCGCGCGTCGCCGGCCCGTGAACCAGGAGGTACCGGGTGACGGCCAGTTCCGCGGCGGACAGGACCACGCGACAAGACTACGCAGCGCCTTGTCTTACCGGTTCCCTCGGGTTATTTTCAATCTGCTTGAAAATAAGTGACCTTAGGGGGAACCATGGTCACCGCTACCGAGCGCGCCAAGGTGTTGCCCGTGCCCCCGGCACACCGGTCCCGCAAACCCAAGGACGACACCCGCCTCGCGATCGCGTTCATCCTGCCCGCCCTGGTCGGCTTCCTCGTCTTCATGGTGTGGCCGACGCTGCGCGGCATCTACCTGAGCTTCACGAAGTTCAACCTGTTGACCCCGCCGGAGTTCACCGGGCTCGACAACTACGTCCGCATGGTGCAGGACCCGGTGTTCTGGAACGCGTTGAAGGTGACGCTGTACTACGTCGTCATCAACATCGGCCTGCAGACCGCGCTGGCGCTCGTGATCGCGGTGATGATGCAGCGGCTGACGAAGCGCACCTGGCTGCGCGGCATCGTGCTCACGCCGTACCTTGTGTCGAACGTGGTGGCGGCGATGGTGTTCCTGTGGATCCTCGACTACCAGCTCGGCATCGGCAACAACGTCATCGCGGCGCTCGGCTTCGACCGGATCCCGTTCCTGTCCTCGGATACGTGGGTCATCCCGACGATCGCCGTCATCAACGTGTGGCGGCACGTCGGATACACCGCGCTGCTCATCTTCGCCGGCCTGCAGACGATTCCGGAGACCGTCTACGAGGCGGGCCGCATCGACGGCGCCAGCGAGGTGCGGATGTTCCGTAGCATCACGGTCCCGTTGCTGCGCCCCATTCTGGCGTTGGTGCTCATCATCACGGTGGTCGGGTCGTTCCAGGTGTTCGACACCGTCGCGATCGCCACGCGCGGCGGGCCGGTCGACTCGTCGCGGGTGCTGCAGTACTACATCTACGACGTCGCGTTCGGGCGCTTCCAGTTCGGCTACGCCTCGGCGATGTCGGTGGCGCTGCTGCTCGTGCTCGTCGTCATCACGTTCGTCCAGTACCGGGTCGCCCGGGCCGACACGTCCGATCTGGACTGAGGAGGCGACATGAAGAACCTCAATATCGGACGCGCGTTGGCGTGGGCCTTCATGATCGCCGTGATCCTCGCGAGCCTGTTCCCGTTCTACTGGGTGCTGCGCACCGCGTTGTCGAGCAACAACGCAATCTACGCCAACTCCGACAGCCTCCTGCCCGTGCAGCCCTCGATGGGTGGATTCGAGCGGGTGTTCGGCGTGCAGACCGGGCAGGAGGCGATCGACGCCGGCGGCGCCGGACAGCCCATCAACTTCTGGCGTTACCTGTTCAATTCCATCATCGTCTCTACGCTCATCACCGTCGGGCAGGTGTTCTTTTCGGCCATGGCGGCGTACGCGTTCGCGCGGCTGAAGTGGCGGCACCGCGAGACGGTGTTCCGGTTCTTCCTCGCCGGCCTGATGATCCCGGCGATCTTCACGCTGCTGCCGAACTTCGTGCTCATCAAGCAACTCGGGCTCATCGACTCGCTGCTGGGCATCGCGTTGCCGACCATGCTCATGACACCGTTCGCCGTCTTCTTCCTCCGGCAGTTCTTCCTCGGTATCTCGCGCGAGGTCGAGGAGGCGGCGCTCGTCGACGGCTCGTCGAAGGTGCGGGTCTTCTTCACGCTCATCGTGCCGATGTCGTCGGCACCGCTGGCGACCCTGGCGATCCTCACCTACATCACCTCCTGGAACGACTACTTCTGGCCGCTGATGGTCAGCTACACCGACAGCTCGCGGGTGCTCACCGTGGCGCTGGGCGTCTTCAAGTCGCAGACCCCGCAGACCGGGCCCGACTGGGCCGGGCTGATGGCCGCCACGCTCGTCGCCGCGCTGCCGATGCTGGTGCTGTTCATGGCGTTCGCCAGACGGATCGTCAACTCCATCGGCTTCAGCGGGATCAAGTGAGGGGCGGCGGGCATGATCAAGCAGCTGACGGCCGCCGCGATCCTCGGGCTCGGCCTGCTCACCGGATGCGGTAGCGGACCGGGCGGTGAGGACGGCGCGATCGAGTACTGGCTGTGGGACTCGGCGCAGCAGCCCGGCTACCAGAAGTGCGCCGACGCGTTCGCGCAGGAGAATCCCGGCCTGCGGGTGCACATCAGCCAGGTGGGGTGGAACGACTACTGGTCCAAGCTCACCGCCGGCTTCATCGCCGACACCGCGCCCGACGTGTTCACCGACCACCTGTCGAAGTTCGCGCAGTACGTCGACCTGAAGGTGCTGCGACCGCTCGACGACCTCGGGCCCACCAGCGACATCAGCGACGGCGACTACCAGCAGGGGCTGGCGGAACTGTGGAAGGGCAAGGACGGCAAGCGGTACGGCGCGCCGAAGGACTGGGACACCATCGCCCTGTTCTACGACGCCGCCGCCCTGCGCGCCGCCGGCGTCGACCCGGCGACGTTGCGGGACCTCACCTGGAACCCGCGCGACGGCGGCACGTTCGAGAAACTGGTCGCGCACCTGACGATCGACGAGAAGGGCGTGCGCGGCGACCAACCCGGGTTCGACAGGAACCGGGTGAAGCTGCACGGCCTGGCGGCCGAGGGCTCCGGCGGCGCCGGCTGGGGGCAGACGCAGTGGTCGGCGTTCACCGGCAGCGCCGGCTGGCAGGCGACCGACCGGAACCCGTGGGGAACGACGTTCAACCTCGACCAGCGCCCGTTCCAGGAGACGCTGAGCTGGTACTTCGGGTTGGTACGCAAGGGATTCATGCCCACCTACGCCGAGATCGGCGGCGCCAACTCCGTCGGCACCGACAAGCAGATCCAGTCCGGGATCTCGGCGATGGGCCTGAGCGGTTCGTGGATGATCTCGACGTTCAGCAACCTCACCGACGGCGCCGGCAAGAAGCTCGAGATCGGCATCGCGCCGACGCCGATCGGCCCCACCGGCAAGCGCGCCTCCATGTTCAACGGCCTCGCCGACTCGGTGACGAAGTTCTCCAAGCAACCGGACAACGCGGCGAAGTGGGTCAGGTTCATGTCGGGTGAGCGGTGCCAGAACATCATCGGCGAGTCCGGCGTGGTGTTCCCGGCCCGGCCGTCCGGAACGGAACTCGCGGTCGCGTTCAACAAGACCAAGCGCAATCTCGACGTCACCCCGTTCACCGACCAGGTGAAGGACGGCACCACGTTCCTGTTCCCCGTCACGACGAACGCCGCCGACATCGTCGCGCTGATGAACCCGCGGATGGACGCCATCTACATCGGCAGCGAGCCGGTGTCGTCGCTGACCAAGCTCAACAAGCAACTGAACGAGCTGTTCAAGGTGGCCCAATGACGGTGCTGACGGGTAATGACAGTGACCCCCAGCCGCCCGCGGGCGTGTCTACGGTGGGGTGGTGGACAACCGCAGTGAGATCCGCGAGTTCCTGACCTCGCGCCGGGCCCGGATCAGCCCGGGGCAGGCCGGCATCCCGGCCTACGGCGACCGGCGGGTGGCCGGGCTGCGCCGGGGCGAGGTCGCGGCGCTGGCCGGGGTCAGCGTCGAGTACTACACCCGGCTGGAGCGTGGAAACCTGCGCGGCGTCTCGGAGAGCGTGCTCGACGCGGTCTCGCGGGCGCTGCGGCTCGACGACACCGAGCGGGCCCACCTGCGCGCTCTTGCGGGTACCGCCAACGCGTCGCCGTCGACCCGCGCGAAGCGGTCGCCCGCACCGGCCGCGGTTCGGCCCGCCGTGCGGCACCTGCTCGCCGGGATGACCATGGTCCCGGCGTTCGTCCGCAACAACCGGTTCGACATCCTGGCGACCAACCCGCTCGGCCGCGCGCTGTACGCACCGATCTTCGCCGCGGGGTTCGCGCCGGCGAACACCGCCCGGTTCGTCTTCCTCGACGCCCGGGCGCCCTACTTCTACGCGGACTGGGACCGGGTGGCGCGGGACTCGGTGGGTGCGTTGCGCGTGGAGGCGGGCCGCAACCCGCACGACCGGGAGCTGTCCAACCTGATCGGAGAGCTGGCCACCCGCAGCGACCAGTTCCGCGTCTGGTGGGGCGCGCACGACGTCTACGTCCACCGGAATGTCGTCAAGCGGTTCCGGCACCCCGTGATCGGGGACATCGAGCTGGCGGCCGAGGTGCTGCCGTTGTCCGGCGACACCGACCAGGTGCTCGTGGCGTACAGCGCCGCGCCGGGCAGCGCCGCCGAGGACGGCCTCCGGTTGCTCGCCAGCTGGGCCGCGTCCCCCGAAGGTCTGGACGCCGTCCGGGCCGACCAACCATAAGGAAGCATCGTGGAATACACGCGTCTGGGCAGCTCCGGTCTGAAGATCAGCAGGATCGTGTTGGGCTGTATGAGTTTCGGCGCTCCCGGCACCGGCCGGGACTGGACCCTCGACGACGACGCCGCCGGGCCGCTGTTCCGGCAGGCGGTCGAGTTGGGGATCACGTTCTGGGACACGGCCAACGTCTACGGCCGGGGTACGTCGGAGGAGATCGTCGGGCGGGCGGTCAGGAAGTACACGAGCCGCGATGACGTGGTGCTGGCGACGAAGATCTTCTGGCCGATGCACGGTGGCCCCGGTGGCGGTGGCCTGTCCCGCCGGGCGGTGCTGGAGCAGGTCGACGCGAGCCTGGCCCGGCTGGGCACCGACTACGTGGACCTGTTGCAGATCCACCGGTTCGACCCGGACACGCCGGTCGAGGAGACCATGGAGGCGTTGCACGACGTGGTGAAGGCGGGCAAGGCCCGTTACCTGGGTGCGTCGTCGATGTGGGCGTGGCGGTTGGCGAAGATGCAGCACGCCGCCGACGCCCACGGGTGGACGCGGTTCGTGTCGATGCAGGATCAGTACAACCTGGTGCAGCGGGAGGAGGAGCGGGAGATGTTCGGCCTGCTCGCCGATCAGGGGGTGGGGAGTCTGCCGTGGTCGCCGTTGGCGGCGGGTCTGGTGACCCGTCCGTGGGGTGGGCGGGGCACCACGCGGGGGGAGTCGAACCCGACCGTGGACATGTTCGGTCGTCCGTTGTTCCTGGACAGTGACCGGGCGATCGTCGACGCGGTGCAGGCGATCGCCGAGCGTCGTGGGGTGTCGATGGCGCAGGTGGCGTTGGCGTGGGTGCTGCGCAACCCGGTGGTGTCCGCCCCGATCGTCGGTGCGACGAAGGCGCATCACCTTGCCGACGCGGTGGCCGCGCTCGATCTGCGGCTCACCGACGACGAGGTGGCCGCCCTCGAAGACCCCTACACCCCACGCCTGCCCACCTACTTCTCGTAAGGAGCGCATTGTGATCACGCGCCAACTCGGTACCGGCGGTCCGGAGGTCTCGGCGATCGGTCTCGGTTGCATGGGCCTCAGCCACGCCTTCGGCCCGGCCGTCGACGATCGGGACGGCATCGCCCTGATCCGGGCCGCTGTCGACCGTGGCATCACGTTCTTCGACACCGCCCAGATGTACGGTCCGTTCACGAACGAGACGCTCGTCGGGCGGGCCCTGGCAGCCGTCCGCGACGAGGTCGTCATCGCCACCAAGTTCGGCTTCTCCTTCGACGGCGACCGCAACACCGGCCTCAGCAGCCGCCCCGAGAACATCCGGGCCACCGTCGAGGACTCCCTGCGCCGGCTCGGCGTCGACAGCATCGACCTGCTGTACCAGCACCGCGTCGACCCGGACGTGCCGATCGAGGACGTCGCCGGCACGGTGCGGGACCTCGTCGCCGCCGGCACGGTGAAGCACTTCGGCCTGTCCGAAGCCGGCGTCGACACCATCCGGCGCGCGCACGCGGTGCAGCCGGTCGCCGCGCTGCAGAGCGAGTACTCGCTGTGGTGGCGCGAGCCCGAGGAGAAGATCCTGCCCACGCTGCTCGAACTCGGCATCGGGTTCGTCCCGTTCAGCCCGCTGGGCAAAGGCTTTTTGACCGGTGCCATCAGCAGCAGCACGGCGTTCAGCGACTCCGACGTGCGCAACACGCTGCCCCGGTTCACCGAACAGGCCCGGATCGCCAACCAGGCGCTGGTTGACCTGCTGTCGGCGATCGCCGCCCGCAAGGGCGCCACGAACGCCCAGATCGCGCTGGCGTGGCTGCTGGCCCAGCACCCCACGATCGTCCCGATTCCCGGCACCACGAAGATCGCCCGGCTCCACGAGAACGCCGACGCGGTCGACGTCGAGCTGACCTCCGACGACCTGAAGGAGATCACCGACGCCGCCGACCGCGTCGACGTCCAGGGCGAGCGCTACCCCGAACACATGCAACGGATGATCGACCGCTAGGCGAGCCGGGCGATCAGTTCGGCCGCGTAGCCGTCGAGGAGCTGGAGCTGACCCGCGGTCGCGGGGGTGGTGCGGAGCTGGACGCGGTAGGTTTCCAGCAACCGGACGGCCTCCGCGTTGCGGCCCCGGGCCACCGCGAGCGTCGCCCGGTCGAGGGTGCGCAGGAGCGGTTCGCCGCCGCGCAGGTACAGGAACGCGGTGTGGTCGCGCAGGAGCTGGGTCGACGGCTGGATCGGGAACTGGGCGACGTTGGCGCACAGCGGCCCGCATTCCAGGTCGCGGCCCGCGAGTGACGCCTGCGCGTCCCGCAGCATTTCGGCCGCGTCGGCCGGGAGGACGTAGCCGGCCCGCACGTTGCCGGCCACCGCGACCGCGAACCGCCAGCGGTAGGTGAACGCGGTCGGGTAGAGGGCGTTGAGGGTCGCCCGGTCGAACGGGACGTGCGTGCCGTTGAGGAAGCACAACCCGGTACCGCCCGGCGGGTTCTCGTTCACGCCCGTGTCGAGCGCCACCGGCACGGCGAACGGCGCCAGGCGCAGCCCGCCCAGGGCGTTGCCGTGCGCGTCCCGCCGCACCGTTGTCCCGTCGGCGGCCAGCGCGATCGGCGGCGCGGTCGGTGGCGGGACGCCGTGCCGGGCCCACCGCACCAGGTGGTCGGTGGCGGCCGACAGCGTGTAGCGGTCCGGGATGCGGCTGCGGCTGGGCCGCGCGCAGGTGTCGCGCAGCGGCGCGGTCGGCTGGTCGCGCTTCAGCAGGGCGTAGCGGACGGCGAACGACGCCCAGTCCGAGTGGGACGTGCCCGCCACCGACCACGTACGCATGCGGCCGGTGTCGGGCTGCAGCGAGCTGATCTCGTTGGCACCCGACGTCGGCGGGCTGGCGAACTCCGTCTCGGACAGCACCTTGAACACCGGCAGGCGCAGGTCGTCGCGCATCCGTTCGCCGCCGACGTAGAGCAGCACCGCGTCGGCGACGGCCCGGCCGCGCGGCTGGATCGCGTTGGTGAACACGGATACCCGGCCGGCGGACTGGGAGACGCCGGCCGCGACCACGGTCCTGACCCGGGTCCGCAGGCCGCCGAGGACCGCCGCGTGCCGGACGGCCTGGATGCCCTGCGCGTAGACGTCGTAGGACAGCGGATCGCCGGATGTGAGCGTGCCGCCGTCGGTGAGGTCGAGCGACCCGTACCGCTGCGGGTCGAACGCCTTCAGTCCCAGGGTGGGGTTGGTGATCGGGGCGCTCTGCGCGGTGATGCCGACCCAGGCGTAGCCGTCGCGCATCAGGAACTCGTGCGTGCGGAACCACAGCGCCTCGACGTCGTACTGGCTGGTGGCGTTGAGCCACTCCACGACGACGGTGCCGTTGAAGTCCTGTGCCCGCGCGGGTCGCCGGACGACCATGCGGGTGCGGTACGGATGGTCGGCCGACACGATGTTCGCGGTCGGCGACGGCGTCGGCCGGGCGCCGATGCCGGGCGCGACGGTGGCGTCGTAGACGTTCGCGCGTCCGCCGTAGAAGAACTCCTGTTCCACGTAGCCGCGGCCGGCGAGGTCGAGGTCGCTGGCGAAGAAGCCCGCGCCCGGAACCGCCGCGGAGACCGCGGGGACGGGAACCGTTTCGGCGGCCCGGGCCGGTGGCGCCGACAGCTCACCGGCCAGCAACGCGAGGATGAGGAGTTTCATCGGCAGAACGGCTTGCGACCCATGGCGGACTCGATGCCGCCGAGCACGTGCCGCGTGAAGTGGTCGTCGCCGGGCATCGGGGCGTCGGTCCAGGCTTCGACCGCGTGGCCGAGCGTGGTGACCCACGCGCGTCCGCCGTCGTAGTACTGGCACCACGACACGGGGTGGTTGCGCCCGTGGCCCGGGTGGCCGCTGCCGCCCCGCACGCCGCCGGGAAGCGTCGACTCGTCGACGGTGGCGAGAACGCGGACGCGGCTGGGGAACGGAACGAGGTTGTACCACTCGTCGGCGAAGTCCCAGCGGGCCGGCAGGCCGGCGGTGGACGCGTCGCGGCGGCTCTGGGTGACGACGGTGCCCGGCTGGTTGCGCCCGTGGTCGTAGTAGTTGGCGCCGCCCAGCAGGCCCTCGTACCACTCCCAGTTGTACTCGGTGCCGAACGCGTTGTGGATGCCGACGAAGCCGCCACCGCCGCGGATGTACTGGCGCAACGCGGTCTGCGCCGGGTCGTCGAGGGTGTCGCGGGTGGTGCTCATGAAGATGACGGCGTTGTAGCGGAACAGCCGCGCCGGCGAGTTCAGCTGGGTGACGTCCTCGGTCCAGTCGACGGCGAAACCGTTCTGCTGCCCCAGTTTCACGAGCGCGTTCTGCGCCGCGTTCTCGGGTGCCAGCGGCGGGTTGAGGCCGGGTGGCAGCGCCGGTCCGAGGTGGGCGTGGCGCGGGCCGGCGGTGCGGCTGTAGACGAGCACGCGGTAGCCGTTGGTGGCGGGATCGAAGTTGCCCCAGTCGTGGTAGCACTCCGGGTCGGTGCCGCGGCAGACGCCGTAGTCGGGCGTGCCGAGGTTCTGTGCCCCGCTGTCCTTCGGCCGGTCGGCGGAGCTGGGTACCGATGTCGCGAGCACGATGAGCGCGGCACCGAGCGCCGCGTGCAGGAAGAGGTTGCGTTTCAACGGAACTCCTGACTGAGGTAGTCGCGGGTGGCGGTGATGGACAGGCGGGCGTGCTCCTTGCCGCCGACCTGGGCGACGAGGGTGGCGCGCGGGATCTCCAGCGCGTAGGGCAGCCCGGGCGGCAGCGCGTCGAGGATGCCGGGCACGTCGATGCCGCCCTCGCCGGGGAACAGGCGCTCGAACCGCGCGGTGTGGATGAGACCGTCGGTGGTGACCGGCACGCCGGGCGGCGCGTCGCAGACGTGGACGAAGTGGAACCACTCCGCCGGCAGCTGCCGCAGGTCGGCGAGGCTCGACCCGGACCGGGCGAAGTGCAGCAGGTCGACGAGGATTCCGGCGTTGGGTGGCTGGCCGGCGCCGCGCAGCACGCGGACCGCGGCGCCGAGGTCGGGTGTCTCGGTCCAGGACGGGAACTCGAGGTCGATGGTCAGCCCGAGCGGGCGGGCCATCTCGCACAGCTGGGCGAACCGGTCGGTCTTGCGCGACCGGTCCGGGTCGGGAAGCTGGGTGATGACGTGGCGCGCGCCGAGTTCGGCGCCGGTGTCGAGGATCCGTTGGAAGTCGCGGGGGTCGTCCTGCGGGCTCATCCGCGCCAGTTCGATGTCGAGGACCTCGATGCCGGTCGCGGCGAGCCGCACCTTCGTGGTGCGCAGCAGCTGCGGGTCCGTCGCCAGTGGATAGTGCGGCTCCTGCGGGGTCACCCGGGTCAGTCGCAGGCCCACGTACCGGTAGCCGGCGTCGGCGGCCGCGTCGATCAGTTCCGGCGGCGAGAGGCTCAGCGCCGTCAGGTGGGCCAGGGAGTAGTCGTGTTTCTGGGGCGTGGTCGCGTCGCGGCCGGAGCGCAGGGAGAGCAGCCGGCGTTCCCGGTGCGCGGCCATGCGGACCGGGACGCTCGCCGGATCGCCGTAGCCGGCGTAGCCGCCGATGCGCTGCACCACCGCGAAGAACACGCGTGACCCGAGCATCTCGGTGTAGAAGTGCAGGTACTCGCCGTGTTCGTCGCGGTCGTAGAGGATCGAGTGCTTGCGCAGCGCCGACAGCAGGTCCGGCGGCAGTTCGTAGCGGGCGTCGAGGTCGTCGTAGTAGTTGTCGGGGATCTTCAGCACGGGCGCGCCCAGCGCGTGCATCGCCTCGGCACCGGCGATCGCGTCGTCGGAGCCGAACGCGACGTACTGCGGGTCGGGGATCGTCGGGGCCCAGTCGCCGCGCCGCAGCGGCGCGGTGTTGAGCGCGATCCTGACCCGGCGGGTCGGGTCGGTGGCGGCCCGGCTGCGGATGAGCCCGAACGGCGCGGCGATCTCGGTGGTTCCGGCGGCGTGCAGGCCGAGGACGGCGCGGTAGAACAGCGTGGTCTCGTCGAAGTCGTCGAGCGGGTCGGTCAGCAGGACGTGGTCGGTGCCGGTGATCCGGCCGCCACCCGCGGCCGGCGTGCCGGTCGGCACGAAGTCCGTCAGCCAGGCGTCGGTTCCGACGAGGAAGACCGCGCGCCCGTCGGGCGCCGCGACCGACATCAGCTCGGCCTCCTCGGGTTGGTGCAGCCGGGGCAGCACCGGTGCGAGCAGCCGCTCCGCCCGGCGGGTGGACCCGAGCGGGTCGGTGCTCTCCACCGCGAGCGCGCAGATCGTCGCCGTGCCGGGCGCGACGGTGCGCTGCGCGGCGAAGTTCAGCAGGATCCGGGCCGATCCCTGCTCCCACAGCTGGACCGGCTTCGACCGGTGCTGGCCGGTGTGGGCGAAGCCGAGCGCGGTGAGGGTGCGCGCGACGCGGGGACCGGAGACGTCGTCGACGGCGAGTTCGGTGAACGCGTGCCCGGTGAGCCCGGCCGCGGGCGGCAGGTCGCCGGACCGCAGACGATCGTCCGCCGCCGCCACGGACTCCTGGAGGGTGAGCAATGAGCGCATGCCGTCGATCGCGGCGTGGCGCGGATCCGCCTGCCGGTAGACGTCGTTGAAGACCTCCAGCGACAGCGGACCGTCGTAGCCGGTGCCGAGCACCGCGGCGGTGAACGCGGTGAGGTCGAAGGAGCCGAGACCGGGGAACTGCCGGTGGTGCAGGCTCCACTCGGCGGGGTCCATGGTCAGCCGCGGGGCGTCGGCCAGCTGCAGGTGGAACACCTTCGACCCCGGGATGACGCGGATGCCGGCGAGGTCGTCGGTCAGCGACAGGACGTGGAAGCTGTCCAGGCACAGCCCGAGCGCCGGATGGTCGGCCCGGCGCACGATCCGCCAGGCGTGCCGGTAGCTGTTGACGTGCCGCCCCCACGCCAGTGCCTCGTACGCGATCCGGATGCCCCGCCGTTCGGCCCGCGAGGCGAGCGTGTGCAGGTGTTCGGCGGCCAGGTCGTCGTCGTCCACCGCCTCGGCCGCGACCGTCGAGGAGACCAGCAGCGTCGTGGCGCCGAGCTGTTCGAGGACGTCGAAGGTCCGCTCGGCCCGGCGGAGGTTCGCCGCGAACAGGTCGGGCGGTACCGCCTCGAAGTCACGGAACGGCTGATAGAGGTCGATGGACAGGCCGCGCCGCGCGCACTCCTGGCGGATCCGAGCGGGTGACCACGCGGAGGAGACGAGGTCGCGGTCGAAGAGCTCGATCCCGTGGAACCGGGCGGCGGCGGCCGCGGCCAGCTTGTCGTCGAGGGCGCCCGACAGGCAGCCGGTCGCGATCGTGAGGCGGTAGCCCGGTGACGGCGTGGTGGGCATGTGACCACCTCCAGGTCCATCTAGCGGACCTTCTGTGTCGAATCAGTGCGGCTGAATATAGCGATAGGTTCCTGCCACTAGCAATAGAACACAAGCTCGGCCTAGTGTGACCGTCTAGTGAACCTATTGATCCGTCTAGTGGGACTCCAGGTGATGCAGATGGTGCAGATCGACCGCCGACACGTCCTCAAAGGCGTCGCCGCGGCAGCGGCCGCGACGGCCGTCGGTCAGTCCGTATCGGGCCCGGCCGACGCCGGCCACAAACCTCCGACAGCGGCCGACCTGGCCCGCTTCGACACCCCCGGCGACCGTGACTTCCCGAAGGTCGGCGGCAACCTCGGCAACCAGAACTACAGCTCGCTGCGCCGCATCGACCGCGGCAACGTCCGGCACCTCCGTGGCGCCTGGCTGAACCGCATCGAGGGCGGCATCACCGAAGGCAACAACGAGAGCACCGCGGTCGTGGTCGACGGCGTCATCTACATCGAGTCCGCCTTCGGCAACGTGATCGCCGTCGACGGCGTCACCGGGCAGACGAAGTGGCGCTACCAACAGACGCGCGGGACGCTGGTGCGTCGCGGCGTGGCGGTCGGCGACGGCAAGGTGTTCACCAAGTCCAACGAGAACTACGTGATCGCGCTCGACCGCGCCACCGGTCAGGTCGTGTGGGAGCGTCAGGTCGAGGGCTTCGGCAACATCGAGAAGGTCGCCGTCGTCTACTGCGACGGCATGTTGTTCTGCGGCACCAACGACGGCCCGCGCGGCGCGGCGGTCGCGTTCGACGCGGGCACCGGCGACGTGAAGTGGCACTTCTGGGGCACCCCCGGCCCCGGCGAACTCGGCCACGACACCTGGGAGGGCGAGTCGTGGACGGAGGGCGGCGCCACGCCGTGGATCCACCCGGCCGTCGACCCCGAACTCGGGCTCACCTACTGGACGTTCGGCAACGCGCGCGGCTTCAACTCCTCGCAGGACGGCTCGCAACGAGGCGGGCAGAACCTGTTCGCCAACTCGCTGGTGGCCCTCGACCTGCGCACCGGCGCCTACAAATGGCACTTCCAGTCCATCCACCACGACATCTGGGACATGGACAACGTGATGGCGCCCGTCCTCGCCGACGTGCGCATCCGCGGCCGCAACCGCAAGGTGGTGGTCTACGGCAGCAAGTCCGGGATGTTCTTCGTCCTCGACCGCGTCGACGGGTCGGCGCCGCTCGGCATCGTCGAGCGCCCGGTGCCGCAGGAGCCACGACAGAAGACCTGGCCGACCCAGCCGTTCCCGGTGCAGGGTGGCTGGACCGAGCAGCGCCCCGTCGACCAACCGTTGGGAACCGAGGTTCCCGGCGACCCCAACCGGGCCGTGCCGAACTACGTCACCGGCGCGCTGTACACGCCGCACTGGGACGTGCCGATCCTGTCGATCCCGGGCCACGGCGGGGGCGGCGACTGGTCGCACCTGTCGTTCAGCCACCGCACCGGGCTGGTCTACACCGGGTACGGCTACGTCGCTGCGGCCCACTCGCTCACCGAGGCCAGCAACGGGCTGCGGCCGCCGGGGGAGTACCAGACCGGCGGCGTCGTCGCGGTCGACGTCAGCACGAACCGGGTGACGTGGAAGAAGCGCATGCCGTACTCGCTGGCGCACGGCAACGGCATCCTCACCACCGCGTCGGATCTGCTGTTCATCGGCCAGCCCGACGGCAACCTGCTCGCGCTCGACGCGCGGACCGGCCGCGAACTGTGGCGCTTCCAGACCGGCGCCGCGATCAGCTCCAGCCCGATCATGTACCGCGTCGGCAACGACGAGTACCTCGCCGTCTACGCCGGCGGCACCGGCATCCCGTACGGGAACTCGGGCCCGCGCGGGGACTACCTGTGGGCGTTCCGGATCGGCGGCCGGCTCGACCCGGTTCCCGCGCCGGCGCCACCGGTCATCCGCCGGCCCGTGCAGGGCGCCCCGGTGGAGGGCGCGGTGGTCGGCAACACGGTCGTCATCGGACGCACGTACAGCGGCGGCCAGGTCGGCGGCACGGAATCGTTCGGGGTCAACGCGATGGCGCCGACCCACCTGCGGGTGCCCGTCGGCACGACGGTGACGTTCACCAACCCCGCCACCAACGCCGGACCGCGCGGCGTCACCCAGTTCTTCGAGGGCCTGTTCAACGTGACCCTCCACCCTGGACAGTCGTTCCAGTACACGTTCACCCGGGCCGGTGAGTACTTCTTCAACGACCCGGGCAGCCCGCGCTCGACCGGCAAGGTCGAGGTGTACTGACGTCACAGACCCAGATAGACCCGCCGGACCCGCGGATCGTGCGTCAGATCCGCGGACCGGCCCCGCATCGCCACCTCGCCGTGCTCCATCACCAGGCACGTCGTGGTCGCCTCGAACGTCAGCTTGGCGTTCTGCTCCACCAGCAGCATGCTCAACCCCTGTCCGTTCAGCCGTTGCAGCACACCCAGGATGGTCTCCACGAGGATCGGCGACAGGCCCATCGACGGCTCGTCGAGCAGCAGCAACCGGGGCTTGCACATGAGCGCCCGCCCGATCGCCAGCATCTGCTGCTGGCCGCCGGACAGCGCGCCGGCGAGCCGGTCCTTCATCTCACCCAGCACCGGGAACAGCTCGTAGATCTCGGTGAGCTGGGCCCGGGTCGCGGCGTCCCAGCGGCGGGCGTACGCACCGAGCAACAGGTTCTTCTCGACCGGCAACCCGGGGAACACGTGCCGGCCCTCGGGCACGTACCCGATGCCGTGCCGCACCATGTCGCGCGCCTTGACCCGGCTCAGGTCCTTGTCGCCGAACCGCATCGACGTCACCCGCCGCGGCACCAGACCCATCACGGCCTTGAGCGTCGAGGTCTTGCCGGCGCCGTTGGCACCGATCACGCCGACCGACTCGCCGGCCGGCACGGTGAACCCGATCCCGTCGACCGCGCACACCCCTCCATAGTGGACGGTGAGCCCGTCGACGCTGAAGTCCAAAGTGGACGTCTTCGGCGCGGTCACATCGGTCATTGCGTCACCTCTTCCTCGACGGCCTCGGGCACGTCCTCCGACATCGCCGAGTCACCCAGGTACGCCTCCACCACCTGCGGTGCCCGGGCCACCTCGGCCGGGCTGCCGTCGGCGATGACGCGCCCGCTGGCGAGCACCGTGACCCGTTCGCACAACGACATCACCAGGCCCATGTTGTGCTCGATGATGACCACGGTGACGCCGCTGGCCCGGATCGACCGCACGATCTCGCCGAGCTGGCGCACCTCCTCGCCGTTCAGGCCGGCGGCCGGCTCGTCGAGCAGCAGCAGCCGCGGCTGGCGGGCCATCGCCCGCGCGATCTCGACCCGGCGCTGGGTGCCGTACGGCAGCTCGCCGGGCGCGGAGCCGGCGAACGCGGCCAGCCCGAACCGGTCGAGCAGTTCGCCCGCCCGGGCGCGCAGGGCGCGGTCGTGCCGCCACACCCCGACCGGCCACAGCGCGTAGCGCCAGTTGCTGAGGATGGTGGTCTGGTCGAGCGCGACGAGGAGGTTGTCCCGCACGGTCAGCATCCGGAACAGCCGCAGGTTCTGGAACGTCCGCGCGACCCCGAGCCGGGCGAGCACGTGCGGACGGGCGTTGGTGACGTCGCGCCCGGCCAGCAGCACCCGACCGGACGTGGGCCGGTACAGCCCGCTGACGACGTTGAACAGCGTGGTCTTGCCCGACCCGTTGGGGCCGACGATGCCCCGGATCTCACCGGCGCCGACGGTCAACGACACGTCCTGCAGCGCCTTGAGGCCGCGGAAGTGCATGCTCACCGCGTCCACTTGAAGCACTTCCCCCTCGGCCGGCGCCTCGGCCTCGGGGAAGGGACGGAACGGGCCGAGCTTCGGGATCTCGCCCGTCCGCCGGAGGAACCGGCCCGCGATGCGGCGGGGGAGACCGGCGAGACCGGTCGGCGCGAACACGACCGTGAGCACCACGACCGAGCCGTAGATCACCTGGGCGTAGGTCGGGTAGTCGACGAGCACCTCGCGCAGCAACGACAGCGCGACCGCGCCGACGACGCAGCCCACGAGGCTCTGCCGGCCGCCGATGATGACCATCGCCAGCAGCAGGAACATGTTGGCGATGCTGAACGTTTCCGGTGCCACGTAACGGATCAGTCCGGCGTAGAGGACCCCGGCGACGCCACCGTACACACTGGACAGAAAGAACGCCGTCATTCGCAGTTGCGGCACCTGCACGCCGACCGCGCCCGCGGCGAGCGAGTCGTCGCGCATCGCGCGCATCTTGCGTCCCAGCGGGGTGTGCACCACGAACAGGCCGAACGCCAGCGCCAGCGCGAACACGATGAGTTCGAGGTAGTAGAAGAAGTAGTCGTCGCGCAGGTCGATGCCGGGCAGTTCCGGTGCGGGGATGCCGGTGATCCCCTCGGCTCCGCCGGCGACGTGGGCGTTGGTGACCCAGTTGATGAGCGCCAGCGCCAGGCCGAGCGTGACGATGCCGAGATAGTGCGACTGCATGCGCAGCGCGGGAGTGCCGATCAGCACGCCGATGGCGGCGGAGATGAGCATCGCCAACGCGGCGGCCGTCCAGAAGCCGAGGCCCTCCCGCGTGGTGAGGATCGCGGTGGCGTACGCGGCGACGCCGAAGAACGCGATCTGGGCGAGGTTGATCTGCCCGGCGATGCCCATTACGAGCCCGAGCCCGATCGCGAGGATCGCGAACAGGATCGTGACGTTGGCGACGTGGATCATGTACGAGTCGAGCCGGTACGGCAGCAACCACGCCAGGATCCCGATGACGGCGACGGAGCCGAGTCGGAGTTTTGTGCTCTGGCTCATGCCCGGTTCACCGTCTTCTCCCCGAAGATGCCCATCGGGCGCACCATGATGAGCACGGTGAACACGAGGAACGTGACCAGTTCGCTGTAGCCCTGGAAGTGCCCGGCGGCGAAGGAGTCCAGGACGCCGATCGCGAGGCCGCCGACGATCGCGCCGGGGATGGAGCCGAAGCCGCCCAGGATCGCCGCGGCGAAGCCCTTGATGCCCAGCGTTCCGCCCATCGCCGGGCTCACGTACAGCAGCGGGCCGACCAGGCCGCCGGCGAGCGCGGCGAGCGCGGCGCCGAGCATGAACGCGATGGCGTTGCTGCGCCCGACGTGGATGCCGACGGCGGTGGCCGCCTCGTGGTCCATGGCGACCGCCTGCATCGCCGCGCCCCGCTTGGTGACCTGGAGGAAGTAGACGAGCAGTGCCGTCGCCGCGGCGGCGATCGCGAGCACGACGAGGTCGTACGTGCGGATGCGCAACCCGGCGATCTCGATCGGCGCGACGGCCACCGGGTTCGGCACGGCCCGCCCGGTGGCGCCCCAGATGATGATGGCCAGCGCCTCCAGCACGATCCCGAACCCGATGGTGCCGATGAGCATCAGGTCGAAGTCCTTGTTCTCCAACGGTCGCAGCACCCGTTCGATGAACACCCCGATGAGACCGGTGATGGCGAGCGCCACCACCATCGCGAGCGCGAACGGCAGCTTCACCGTCAGGTAGAACGTCGACGCGATGTAGGCGCCGATCATCACCACGTTGCCGTGGGAGAAGTTCACCAGACCCATCGTCCGGAAGACGAGGGAGAACCCCAGCGCGACCAGTGCATAGATCGCGCCGAGGCTCACCCCGCCGATGAACGTCTGAAGGAAAACCTGCATCAGCCGGCCGCCGCCAGTTTGCCGCCCTTGATGAGGCCGATCGTGGTGGCGAAGATGCCCACGCCCGTGTCGTCGTAGGCGAAGTCGCCGAGCAGCCCGTCGTGCTTGGTGGCCCGGATCGCGTTGGCGAGTTCCTCACCGGTCGCGATGTCGCTGTTCTTGAGCGCGGTGAACAGGATCTGCGCGCCGTCGTACGCCTTGGCCCCGTGCAGTTCGGCCTCCTCGTTGTAGGCCGCCTTGTAGGCCGCGGCGAACTTCTTCGACGCGTCGCTGATGTCGTTGCTCAGGTACGGCGAGGACACCACCGTGTTCTCGACGTTGGCCGCGCCGGCGGTGTCGGCGAACACCGGCGTGCCCTGCGGCGCGGCACCGGCGAACGGCACCGTGATGCCGAGGTCGCGGGCCTGCTTGACGATGAGCCCCGACTGCACCTCCTCGGCGCCGATGAAGATGATCTGCGGGCTCTTCTGGCGGATCGTCGTGAGCGCGGCGCTGAAGTCCTTCTGGTCGCCGGTGACGATCTGGTCGTCCAGGGGCGTGACGCCGCGGCTCTGCAACGCCTTCAGGAACGCGTCGTGCTCGCCCTTGCCGTAGCCGCCGTTGTTGGTGATCATCGCGATGCTCTTGATGCCCTTGCTGTCGACGATGTACTTCGCGAGCGTCTCGTCGTACGTCGTGCTGGTCGGGCCGTTGAGGAACAGGAACGGGCTCTTGACGGCGACCAGGCCCGGCGACTGTCCGGACGTGATGTTCGGGATCTTCGAGTCGCGCAGGATCGGCGCCATCGCGATGGTGACCGCGCTCTCCGCGGTGCCCAGCATCGCGATGTAGCCCTCGCTGGCGATCTTGCGGGCCAGGTTGGTGCCGACCGTCGGGTCGCCCTGGTCGTCGAAGACGCCGAGTTCGATCTTCCGGCCGTTGATGCCGCCGGCCTTGTTCCACTCGTCGGCGGCGAGCTTCACGCCCTTGTGTTCCCAGGCACCGAGCGAACTGAGCTGTCCGCTCTGCGCGTTGACGACGGCTATCTTGATCGGGCCTTCGCCGGAGCCCTTGTCGTCGTTGTCGCTTCCGGGTGCGGAGCAGGCGGCGAGGAAGATCGGGGTGGCGAGGATCAGGGCGAGGAGGGGCTTGAACATAGTCACTCCTGTGTGGACGGTGGTGGTGTGGTGGTGGGGTTTCAGGGCTGGGCGAACGAGCCCCGGTAGATGTCCTTGATGTTCCAGTGGCCGGGGGTGGGTACCGGTTCGTTGACCATCGGCACGTCGAGCACCGCCGGTCGGCGGCGTTCGACGGCGGTGCGGAGCGCGGCGACGAGGTCCTCGGGCCGCGTGATGTCGTAGCCGTCGGCGCCGCAGGCGCGGCCGAGGGCGGCGAAGTCGGGGCTGTACGGGTTGCCGTCCGGATCGCGGAACTCGCACCCGTAGCTGCGGCCGAAGTTGGCCGCCTGCAGATCGGCGATCGTGCCGTGGGCGCGGTTGTTCATCACCAGGAAGATGACGGGTAGCCCGCGTTCGACGGCCATCGGTATGGCCGGGAGTTGTGCGCTCATCCCGCCATCGCCGATCAGCGCGACGACGACCCGGTCGGGCTCGGCCATTTGCACGCCGAGCGCGGCGGCCGGGCCGAACCCCATCGTCGACGCGCCGCCGGGGGTGATGAACCGGCCGGAGGCGGGCAGCGGGTAGCACTGCGCCACCCCGTTCTTGTTCCAGCCGACATCGGTGACGAGCACGGCGTCGGCGGGCAGCGCGGCGCGCACGTCGGCGAGGATGCGTTCGGGGCGGAGCGGGAACTGGTCGCTGCGCCCGCGTTCGGCGCTGCCGGCGAAGAGTTCCTCGCGTGCCGCGGCGATGGTGGCACGCAGTTCCGGCCGGCTCCGCGCCGGATGCCCGACGACGGATTCGAGAATCGCTTTCACGGCAAGGGAAGCGTCGGCGACGACACCGATCTCGACCGGGAAGTTGCGGCCGATCTCGGCCGGGTCGATGTCGATCTGGATGAGCCGCGACGGCGGGAACCGCCACGTGTAGGCCGGATCCCAGGAACTGGCGTCGGTCTCGGCGAACCGCGTACCGATGGCGAGTACCACGTCGGCCTCGAGCGTGTACCGGTTGGTGGTCTCGATGCCCCAGAACCCCGGCATTCCCAGCACCAGCGGGTGCGCGTCGGGCACGGCTCCCTTGGCCATCAACGAATGCGCGATCGGGATGTCGAGATGCTCGGCGAGCCGGGTCAGGTCCACTGTGGACTTCAGGCCGCCGCCGAGATAGACGAGCGGCCGCTCGGCACCGGCCAGCAGCGCGGCGATGCGGTGCGCGTCGTCGGCCGGCAGCGCGGGCGCGGTCGCGGTCCGCGGGAGGGGGAACTGTCCGTCGGGAAGCGGGCGGGAGAACAGATCCATGGGGACGTCGAGCAGCACGGCACCGGGCCGCCCGGACGTCGCCGTCCAGAAGGCCCGTTCCAGGAACCGCGGCACGTCCTCCACCCGGTGTGCCTGCCAGGCCCGCTTGACGAACGGCCGGAAGATGGCGGTCTGGTCGGCGTCGGTGTGCAGGTTCACTTCCTGGTGCGGGTGCCGCCCGTACATGTACGACGGCACGTCGCCGGCGATCGTCACCAGCGGCACCGAGTCCATCGCCGCGGTCGCCACGCCGGTGACGGCGTTCATCATCCCCGGGCCGACGTGTACCAGCAGCACGCCGACCTCGCCGGACATCCGGGCGTAGCCGTCGGCGGCGTGCGCGGCGGCCTGTTCGTGGCGGGCGATGACGAAGTCGACCCCGACCTCCTCGAACGCGCTCAGCAGTGCGATGTTGGTGTGCCCGCAGGTGCCGAAGACGTACTTCACGCCGTACGCCTTCAGTTGCTGGGCAACGGCCAGCGCGCCCGTCAGGTCGCTCATAGTTCTTCTCCCCAGATCGACATGCCGCGCAGCAGCATCGTCTTGACGACCGTGAAGTCCTCGACCATCGGTCCCGGCGACTCCCGTCCGAACCCGGAGTCCTTGACGCCGCCGAACGGCACGTGGTCGAGGCGGAAGTTCGACGAACCGTTGACGACGAGCCCACCGACCTCCAACTCCCGCCACGCCGTGAGGACGCGGCCGATGTCGCGGGTGAACAGGCCGGCCTGCAGGCCGTAGCGGCTGGCGTTGCACGCCTCGACGACCGCGTCGAAGTCGTCGTAGGGCAGCACGGCGACCAGCGCACCGAACACCTCGTGGACGACGACCGACGCGTCCGGCGCGGGGCCGGCGACGACGGTGGGGAACACGGTCGCGCCGTCGCGGTCACCGCCGATGGTGATCCGGGCGCCGCCGCGGACCGCGTCGGCGGCCCAGGAGACGACCCGCTCGGCCGCGGCATCGTCCACCATGGACCCGACATCGGTGCCGGGGTCGGTGGGATCGCCGACGACGAGGCGGCCCACCTCCGCCGTCAACGCGTCGACGAAGTCGTCGTAGCGCGAGCGGTGGACGTAGACGCGCTGCACCGAGATGCAACTCTGGCCGGAGTTGGAGTATCCGGTGCGGGCGCACACCGTCGCCGCCGCGGCGATGTCGGCGTCCTCGCACACGATGGTCGCGGCGTTGCCGCCGAGTTCGAGCACCAGCCGCTTGGCGCCGGCGGCCCGGGCCACCGCCGCGCCGGTCGCCGCGCTGCCGGTGAAGCTGACGACGCTGACGTCGGTGAGACCGCACAGCGCGGCGCCGACGTCGCCGCCGCCGTGCAGCAGTTGCACCGCCTCGACCGGCGCGCCGGCCTCCAGCAGCATCGCGACCACGGCCGCCGAGGTGGCCGGCGCCTGCGGCGGTGCCTTGACGATGGTGGTGTTGCCGGCCGCGAACGACGCGCCGAGCTTGTGCGCCAACAGGTTGGCCGGCGCGTTGAACGGGGTGATCGCGAGCGCCACCCCCGCCGGCGCGCGGTAGGT
This sequence comes from Virgisporangium aurantiacum, assembly GCF_016863635.1. Classification (GTDB taxonomy): domain Bacteria; phylum Actinomycetota; class Actinomycetes; order Mycobacteriales; family Micromonosporaceae; genus Virgisporangium; species Virgisporangium aurantiacum. Next base: position 72,309 of record NZ_BOPG01000045.1, read on the forward strand.
GAGGGCGGTGTTCCCGATTCCGCGTGCCCAGCCGGCGACCGGCAGCACCTCGCCGCCGATGCGGCGGGCCTCGGCGGCGCAGACCGTCAGGGTGTCCGCGACCCGGTCGAGTTCGCCCCGGCCGTCCTTGAGCGGCTTGCCCAGTTCCAGGGCGATGAGCCGGGCCACGTCGTCGCGCCGCTCGACCGCCAGGCGGGCCGCCCGGTCCAGAATGTCGGCGCGGGCGGCGGGGGCGAGGCGGCGGATCCGGCGGGCGGCGGCGCGGGCGTAGGCGCCGACCGGTGCCACGTCCGCGGGGTCGGTGGTGGCCGCGCGGCTCACCGTCCGCCGGACGTACGGCCCGGTGCGGTCGAGCGCCGGACCGCCCCGGTCGTCAGTGCGGATCCAGGCGCCGGCGATCAGCGCCGGGGCCGTCGCGATGCCGGCCGGATCGGTGGCGGTCGGTTCGAGGATGGTGGTGAGCACGGGCCGCTCCTAGAGGTCCACTATTGGTCCGCTGGGTGGTACCACTAGACCGCTGTACGGACTGGCTGTAACGTACGGGCGTCCGCCGGTTCTGGCAAGAGGGACAGACGGATGGGAGCCGGCACACGGCAAGCGGGAGAATCGTCGCCGACACGGACGTGTGGAAAGTGAGGAACCGTGAAGGTGGCCGACGCCGAAGGAACCGACCAGCAGGGGGTCCGCAGCGTCCAGCGGGCCCTCGACATCCTGACCCTGTTGACGGCCGAGCGGCCGATCGTGACCATCCGGGAGTTCGTCGAGGCGACCGGGCTGGCCAAGACCACGGTGATCCGGCTGGTGTCCACATTGGAGCAGGCGGGCCTGCTGTGGGCGACGACCGGCGGCTACATGGCCGGTCCCGGCCTGTGGCGGTGGGCGCATCTCGCGCAGCGCAGCTGGGAACTCCCGCCGGAGACCCAACGGGGCATGCGCGACCTGGCCGCCCGCCAACGCGAGACGGTGAACGTCTACGTCGTGCGCGACGTGTACCGCGTCTGCATCGCCCAGCAGGAGAGCCCGCAACCGTTGCGCCACGTGGTGCACGTCGGTGACGAACTGCCGCTGTGGGCCGGCGCCACCGCGAAGGTGCTGCTGCGCGACGCCAACCCGGCGCTGCTCGACCGGATCGCCCGCGGCTCGCCCTACGGGCCGAACCACGTGCGGCGGCTGCGGGAGTGGATCGACGAGGCCGCGGTGCGCGGGTTCGCCGTCAGCCACGGCGAGCGCGAGGAGGGCCTGTCGGCGGTCGCGGCGCCGATCCTCGGCCGGTCGGGTGCGGTGGTCGCCGCGCTCAGCCTCAGCGGCCCGACGCTGCGGTTCACCGAGTCCCGGGTCGACGAGTTCGCCGCCGAACTCCGGCGCATCACCCGCGAACTGTCCGAACGCGGCTTCGACCACCCGCTCGGAATGCCGCTGTAAAGGAGGCCATCGATGGCGCACCGACCGCTCGCCGGGATCCGCGTACTGGACCTGACCAACGTCCTCGCCGGGCCGTACTGCACGTACCAGCTCGCGATCCTCGGTGCGGAGGTCGTCAAGGTCGAGATCCCCGGCGCCGGTGACCTGGCCCGTCACCTCGGGCCCGATCCCGCGCTGAACGGCGTCGGCCTCGGTACGTCGTTCCTGGCCCAGAACGCCGGGAAGAAGTCGGTCGAGCTCGACCTCAAGGACGCCGCCGGCCGGGCCGCCTTCGAGGAGCTGATCGGCGTCGCCGACGTGCTCGTGGAGAACTACCGGGCCGGCGTGCTGGCCCGCATGGGCTACGACTGGCCGCGGTTGCACGCGCTCAACGCGTCCCTCATCTACTGCGCCATCAGCGGTTTCGGCCAGGACGGACCGATGAGCCAGGCCCCCGCGTACGACCAGATCGTGCAGGGCCTGTCCGGAATGATGAGCATCACCGGGACGCCCGACGTCGCACCGTTGCGCGTCGGCTTCCCGGTCAGCGACTCGGTGGGCGGGCTGATGGCGGCGCTGGCCGTCACCGCGGCGATCGCCGGGCGGCACCGCGACGGGCTCGGCCGGTGGCTCGACGTGTCGATGCTCGAGGCGTCCCTGTCCGCGATGGGGTGGGCCGTGTCGAACTATCTCGTCGGCGGCGTGGCGCCGGAGCCGATGGGGGATCAAAATCCCACCGCCGCTCCGTCGGGCACGTTCGAGGCCGCCGACGGTCCGTTGAACATCGCGGCCAACCGGCAGGAGCAGTTCGAGCGGCTGTGCGGGTGCGTCGGCCGGCCCGACCTCGTCACCGATCCCCGGTTCGCCGAACGTGACGCCCGCAAGGCGCACCGCGACGAGCTCAACCGGGAGCTGAACGCCGCGCTCCGGCAGCGGACGGCGCTGGAGTGGGAGCAGGACCTCAACCGCGTGGGCGTGCCGGCCGCCCGCATCCTCACCGTTCCCCAGGCGGTGGAGCTCGACCAGCTGGCCCACCGGCGGTTCTTCACCGAGGTCCCGTTCCCCGGCCGGGCGGCAGATGGGGCGCCCGACGGCCGCGCGGTGCGGCTCAGCGGCACCGGCGTCCTCGTCGACGGCGAGCCGCAGCACCCGGACGGGGCGGCGCCGCTGCTCGGCGAACACAACGAGGAACTGCCCGCGATCGTGAAGCGCTGGCGGGCCGCCGGAGTCGCGGATTCCATAGGCCCTCCTTGTTGTACGAACTAGTACGTTAGTTATCTCGCCCGATCATGTCCCACGTCAAGCGGCGAGGGGTGATCCGGAAAGGCGGAGCGGTGCAGGCAAGCAGCGAGGAGTCCGCGCGGTGGTGGTCGACCGCCATCATCCGGATGGCCCCGGGAGTCATCGAACTGCGCGGCAGGCCGATTCAGGACCTCATCGGGACCGTCGGCCTCACCGAGATGATCTGGCTCATGCTGCGCGGCGAACCGCCGGCTCCGGGGCAGGCGGTCCTGCTCGAGGCCGCCCTGGTCGCCGGCGTCGACCACGGGCCGCAGGCGCCGTCGATCGCCGCCGCCCGGATGGCCGCCACCTGCGGGGTGGGCCTGAACAACGCGATCGCCACCGGGGTCAACCTGCTCGGCGACTCGCACGGCGGTGCCGGCCAGCAGTGCGTGGAACTGCTGCAGGACATCTGCGCGGCGCAGGCGGACGGGGCGGACCTCGACGCGGCGACCGCGACGGTGGTGGCCGCCTGGCGGGAGCGGTCGCGCTACCTGCCCGGCTTCGGCCACCGCTTCCACCCCGTCGACCCGCGCCGCGACCCGCTGCTCGCGCTCGTCGACGAGGCGGTCGCCGACGGCGTCGTCGAGGGGCGGTTCGCGGCGGCGGCCCGGTCCGTCGAGGCGCTCCTCAACCGGCCCGATCCGGACCGGCCCGATCGCCGGCCGGTCCCGATGAACATCGACGGCGCCACCGCGGTCATCTACGCCGAACTCGGCTTCGCCGCGCCGCTGGCCCGCGGCCTGTTCGTGCTGAGCCGCACGATCGGCATCCTCGCCCACGCCTGGGAGGAGACCGGCAGCGGCCGGCGGAACAAAGGCCCCATCCCGCCGTCGATCCTGCCCGAGTACCTCGGGCCCTAGCAGTGCGGAATCCGGTGGTGCGGAAACCCGGTCGCGCGCACACGCGTCCGCACCGACCATGGGTCGATGGGTGACGATCCGCTGATCGACCGGGCCCGTCGGGTCTGGGTGGAACTCGCCGGCGTGCCGGTGGCCTTTCCCGGCGCCGGTGGTGCCGAAGTGGTGGTGGCGGGCGGGTCGCTGCTGTGCCCGCCGGGCTGGGTCGGAATCGTCGCGATCGGCGACGCCGCCATCGCCACCGTGCCGGCCGACGGCGTGGCCGCGCCGGTCCGGCGGGCACTCGGCGGGGTGCCGGTCCCGGCACTGACCGACCCCGACCGGTTCCGTGCCGCGGTGCCGGTCGTCGACCTGCTGGGTCCGGCCACGCTGGCCTACCTCGACGAGCGGGAGTTTCGTCCGGCCGGGTCGGCGGCGGTCGAAAGGATCCCCCGCGACCATCCCGATCTCGTCGCGTTGCTCGCATCGGTGTCGGACGCCGACGCGCAGGAGTGCGGGCTGCGCGGCATCACGTCACCGGCGTTCGTGGTCCGCGACGGCACGCGGACGGTGGCCGCGGCGGGCTACGAGTGGTGGCCCGGCGGGATGGCCCACATCTGCGTCCTCACCGCGCCCGACCTGCGCGGGCGCGGGCTCGCCCGGATAGTCGCGTCGGCGGCGGTCGCCGACGGGCTGCGGAACGGGTTGCTGCCGCAGTGGCGGGCCCGCCCGGAACCGTCGCGGCGGGTGGCCCGGGCGCTGGGCTTCCGCCAGCTCGGTAGCCAGCTGAGTGCGTGGGTTCAGGTACCGCAGAACGTCCGGTAGGCGCCGAAGTCGGGCGGGGCGGGTGCGGCGTACCGGTCGAGGCCCGGGCGTTCGTCGTACGGGGTGCTCACGGCGTCGACCAGCCGCTCCACCGGCGTCAGGTCGTCGTCGACGACGGCGGCGGCGAGCGCCTCCTCGACGAGGTGGTTGCGCGGGACGTACACCGGGTTGACCCGGTCCATCGCGTCGGCGTCCGGACCGGTGGCGTACCAGCGTTCCCGCCACTGCTCGAACGCGGCGAGGTCGAGGAGGTGGCTGCGGGCCGGGTCGGCGGCACCCCGGGCGGCTGTGGCGAGGTCGCGGAAGAACGACGTGTAGTCGGCCCGGCCGTCGCGCAGCAGCGTGAGAAGCTCCTCGGCCAGCGCGACGGCGACGGTTTCGTCGAGGCCCGCGGGGAGGCCGAGCTTGGCGCGCATTCCGGCCGCCCAGGCGGCGTCATACAGGGGTTTGAACCGTTCGAGGGACTCCATCGCCCGCTCGATCGCCTTCTCCTCGACCTCGTCGAACAGGGGGAGGAGCGCCTCGGCGAGCCGGGCGAGGTTCCACATCGCGACGATCGGCTGGTTGCCGTAGGCGTACCGGCCCCCGTGGTCGATCGAGCTGTAGACGGTGGCCGGGTCGTACGCGTCCATGAAAGCGCACGGGCCGTAGTCGATGGTCTCGCCGGAGATCGTCATGTTGTCGGTGTTCATCACCCCGTGGACGAACCCGACCAGCATCCACCGGGCCACCAGCGACGCCTGGGCGGCGACGACGGCGTCGAACAGGGCACGGTAGTCGGCGGCCGCGGGATGATGCCGGGCGATGGCGTGGTCGGCGAGCCGGCGCAGCAGGTCGGCGTTGCCGGTGCCCCGGGCGTACTGGAACGTGCCGACCCGCAGGTGGCTGCTCGCGACCCGGGCGAGCACGGCGCCCGGCAGCGGCGTCTCGCGGTGGACGGTGCGCCCGGTCGCCACCACCGCGAGCGACCGCGTGGTGGGAATGCCGAGACCGTGCATCGCGCGGCTGACGACGTACTCGCGCAGCATCGGCCCGACGGCGGCGAGCCCGTCTCCACCGCGGGCGAACGGCGTGCGCCCGGAGCCCTTGAGATGCAGGTCACGGACCTCGCCACGGCTGTCGGTCAACTCGCCGAGCAGCAGCGCGCGGCCGTCGCCGAGCCGCGGCGAGAACCCGCCGAACTGGTGCCCGGCGTAGGCCTGCGCCACCGGTGCGGCACCCTCGGGAACCCCGGTGCCGACCAGCAACCGCACACCGGCGTCGGTGCGCAGCCAGGCCGGGTCGAGGCCGAGGTCGGCGGCGAGCGCCTCGTCGAGGACGAGCAGGCGCGGGTCCGGCACGGCCTCGGCCTTCCACGGCACCGCCAGTTCGGGCAGGTCCCGGGCGAAGCGGTCGCCGAGGGCGATGGTCGTGGTACTCACGTCACCGAGGCTACGTCGGCTTGAGGACGGTGACCCAGGTCCGTTCGGCGTCCGGCGCCGCACCGGCCGCCGCGACGGGGTAGCCGGCGAGCTCCCGGAACCGGTGCGGGGGCAGGTGGTCGCGGCCGGGATCCCCGACGAGCACGGTGGCGCCGCGGGCGGTGGCCCGTTCGATGAAGCCCATCATCCGGGACGCCATGGCGGGGCTGTAGAACACGTCACCGGCGAGGATCACGTCGGCGTCGCCGCCGTCGCCGCTGAGCATGTCGTCGCCACGCACGGCGACGTCGACGCCGTTGGCGCGGGCGTTGATCTCGACGGCGGCCAGCGCGTACGGATCGATGTCGTTGGCCGTCACCTCGGCCGCGCCGGCCAGGGCGGCGCCGATCGCGGCCAGGCCGGAACCGGACGCCACGTCGAGAACCCGCCGGCCGGCGACCAGGTTGCGATGATCGAGGACATAGCGGGTGACGGCCTGGCCGCCGAGCCACGCGTCGGCCCAGAACGGGGACGGCATCCGGTTGCCGACCTGCGCCTCCAGCCGGGCCCACAGCAGGATCGTGTCGTCGGCGAGGTGCAGCCGGACTTCCGGCACCAGAACCACCGGCACGAGGCGGATCCCGTCGCTACCGACCACCCCTGGAGCAACGACCACATCATGGACGGTGTCCTGGATGGTGACAGCCGGAATCGGCATGAATTCTCCTCGGTTCGCTGGATGTCCGCCGGCCCCGGAACTTTATGCGGCCTTTCTCCGACCTTACGCGACGCGGTTGGTGCTCTTCGTGCTACATTGACTCCGCTGCAGTTGGTTTTCCGAATACTTTGCCGCGCCTGGTGGGTATCAAACACCGGGCGCGTATTGGTATGGCCGGCATTGCCGGAGCAAGGTGATCGATGCGGTGACACGGAGGCCACGCAGTGTGGTTTCCATTGCCTTGCAAGGAGCAATACATTGTCTGTCGGTACGGTCAAGTGGTTCAACGCGGAAAAGGGTTTCGGCTTCATCACCCCGGACGGCGGCGGCGCTGACGTCTTCGCCCACTACTCCGCGATCGCGTCGAGCGGCTACCGCAGCCTCGACGAGAACCAGCGGGTCGAGTTCGACATCACCCAGGGTCCCAAGGGCCCGCAGGCGGCGAACATCCGCGCCCTCTGAGTGAACCGGACACCGCCCCAGTCACCCTGGGGCGGTGCCCATCCACCTGCTCAAGAGCGACCCCGATCGGGGGTCGCTTTTTTGTTTCCTAAAGTTCACCGGTGTGGTTGACATGCCTGAATGGTTGCCGGGTTGGTGCGTCGACCATTTGGGTGACCGGCCAGCCGGCGTGCTGTTCACGCTGCGGCAGATGTCGTCGGTGGTCGGGCTGCGGCTGGCCGGTGGGCGCGCCGTCGTGGTGAAAATGCGGGATGACGGGGGACGCGTGGCCGCGTGCGTCGACGCCCAGACGCGGCTGGCGGACCGGGGGTTCCCGTGCGCCCGACCGCTCACGCCCGCCGTGCGCGTGGGTCCGCTCGCCGTCCACGCCGAGGAGTACCGGCCGGGCGGTGACCCGCTCCCCGGCGACACGCCCGACGTCGCCGTCCGCTACGCGACCGTCTTCGCCCGCCTGATGGCGGAGCTGGCCGACCTGACGGTCGCGCCGCCGCTGCCCAACCCGCGCTGGGTCCGGTGGGACCACCCGGATCCCGGCCTGTGGCCGGCGTTCGACGAGGTGGACGGTCGCGACCAGAGCGCCGTGCCCGCGTACGTCGTCGACACGGCCGCCCGCGCCCGCCGGCGGCTGCTGGCCGCCGACCTGCCGTGCGTGCTGGGCCACGCCGACTTCGAGGCGCAGAACCTGCGCTGGCGCGACGGCGAGGTCTCGACCGTGCACGACTGGGACAGCCTCGCGTGGATGCCGGAGGCGGCGCTGGCGGGAGCGGCGAGCGGGGCGTTCGCCAGCGCCTCGCCGCCCACGCTCGCCCCGGTCGAGAGCTCCGTCGCGTTCCTCGCCGCCTACCAGGACCTGCGCGGACGCCGGTTCACCGACGAGGAGCACGAGATCGCGTGGGCGGCGAGCCTGTGGCCGGCGGCGCACAACGCCCGCTGGGAGGCCGTGCACGGCGACCCGCCGGTGTCGGGTGCCGCCGTCCGCGCGCAGGCCGCCGAGCGCCTGCGCCGGGCGAACGCCTAGATCGGGCCGCTGTACAGGGATTCGGCGTAGGCGCGTTTGGCCGCGGTGGTGCGATCGGAGCGCAGGTAGCGGGTCCAGGCATGATGCTCGTGCGCGACCGGGCCGAACTCCCAGACGCAGATCACCCCACGGTGGGACGTCTGCGGCAGCGGGCGGAACGGGCCGTCGTCCTTGACGTAGGTGGTCTCCCACATCTCGTTGTTGTCCCGCCAGGTGAACACCAGCAGCAGGTGGACGCGCTCGCCGCTGAGGTGGTGGATGACGAACCCGAGGTCGCCGGAGATCGGCAACCGGTCCGCGGCGACCTCGTCGGCGACGAGCGCGCGGGCCTCGTCGGCCACGGCCGGGTCGACGACCTGGTCGGGTCGGTGCAGGAGGTACCACTTCAGGTAGGCGTCGGGCAGTGTCAACGGGGGAGCGGGGGTCACCGTCTTCGTCACGTGCCGGTAGTCCGGGTCGACGACGTTGCCGACCGCCGAGAGGTCGACGGCACTCATGCGCGGGTGAACTCCATGACCCAGTTGGACTCCCACGTCTGCCCGCCGTCGGCGGAGAACTCCTGCTCCCACCGTGCCGACGTCGGCGTGATGTCCGACCAGATGAAGTGGGCCCTGACCGGCTTCCCGTCGTGGACGTCGTCGCCGTAGAAGTCGCCACGGAGTTCGCCGCCGTCGTCGGTGAACGTGCCGACGACCGGCGGGGAGAGCAGGCCCGTGCGGCTGCTGGCCCAGTGCAGCGACCACTCCTTCCGTTCGACGTCGAACAGGCGCAGCGTGAAGCCGCTGCTGTCGAGCGTCGGGAAGACGATCTCCTCGGTGTTGCCGCCGCCACCGAAGATCGGCCGGCACGTGGAGTGACCGGGAAACGTCACCCAGTCGTCGCTGCCGGCGAGCCGGGTCGTGAGCAGGCGGTTGGTCACGGTCCACGAGCCGATGAAGAAGTCGAAGTCGTTCATACCGGTGATCGTCGCGGGCTACCCCTGACATCTTCTGTCAGGGGTAGCTGGCACACTGCCGACGTGCGTGCGAGTCGGCTGCTGTCCCTGCTGTTGCTGCTACAGAACCGGGGGCGGCTCAGCGCGTCCCAACTGGCCGCGGAGCTGAACGTCACCGCCCGCACGGTCTACCGCGACGTCGAGGCGCTCGCGGCGGCCGGCGTGCCGATCTACGCCGAGCCCGGGCCCACCGGCGGCTACCAGCTCGTCGACGGCTACCGCACCCGGCTCACCGGGTTGACCGCCGACGAGGCGGAGTCGCTGTTCCTCACCGGCCTGCCGCAGCCGGCCGCCGAACTCGGCCTCGGCGCCCAGGTCGCCGCCGCCGAACTCAAGCTGATGGCGGCGCTGCCCACCTCCTACCGCGACGCGTCGGTGCGCATCCGGCAGCGGTTCCATCTCGACGCGCACGGCTGGTACCGGGAGCCGGAGGCCGTTCCGCACCTGCTCGCCGTCGCCGAGGCGCTCTGGCAGGACCGGGCCGTCGAGATCCGGTACCGGCGGTGGTCGCCCCGGCCGGGCACGGTCACCCGCCGGCTGCACCCGCTGGGGCTGGTCCTCAAGGCGGGTGTCTGGTACCTGGTGGCGACGGAAAAGGACCAGCCGCGCACCTACCGCGTCTCCTCGATCGAAGATCTGCGGATACTGCCCGACCACTTCACCCGGCCCGACGGCTTCGAGCTGGCCGCCGCCTGGCAGGCACACGTCGACCGGTACGAGCACTTCGACCACACCGACACCGACGCCAACGCCGTGGTTCGCCTGAGCCCCGACGCGATCGCCGCGCTGCCGCACATGCTCGGCCCGAAGGCCGCCCGCGCCGCGCTGCGCACGCTCACGCCGGACGGCCCCGACGGCTGGCAACGCGCCACGATCCCGATGGAGACGGTGCCCCACCTCGCCGACATCCTGCTGCGGCTCGGACCGGGCGTCCGGGCGGTCGCACCGGAGCGGCTCGTCGTCCACATGACCGAGACCGTCCACGCCATGGCCCGGCTCTACCCGTCGTCGGGCTCCTCGCGCAGTTCCAGGTAGGGCTCCTCGTCCTCCGGGTGCCCGGCGGCGATCGCCCGGCCGCGGTGCAGTTCGGCGTCGAACTCGGCACCGAGCAGCACCGCGACGTTCGACAACCAGAGCCAGACGAAGAACAGGATGATCCCGCCGAGCGTGCCGTACGCCTTGTTGTAGGAGCCGAAGTTGCTGGCGTACTGCGCGAACCCGAACGACGCCGCCATCCACACCACCACCGCGAGGATCCCGCCCGGGCTGATCCAACGGAAACCGCCCTGCCGGGCATTGGGGGAGGCCCAGTACAGCAGCGCGAGCATCAGGCCGACCAGCACCAGCAGCACCGGCCACTTGGCGATGCTCCACGCCGTCAACAGCGCGTCGCCCGCGCCGAGCGCGCGCCCGACGACCTCGGCGAGCCGGCCGGTGAAGACGACGATGACGATGCTCAGCACGAGCATCACGCCGATGACCGCGGTGACGCCGAGGCGGATCGGCACCGTCTTCCAGAGCGGCCGGCCCTCCGGCACGTCGTAGATGATGTTGGACGCGCTCATGAACGCCGCCACGTAGCCCGACGCCGACCAGAACGCGCCGAGGGCGCCGACCACGGCGAAGATCCCGGCCATGCCCTGCGCCTCGGTGAGGCTCCGCGCGCCGGCGTCCAGGATCTCCCGCGCGGGGGCGGGGGTCAGCGCCCGCACGTTGTCGAGCAACGGATCGATGGCCTGCTGGCCCAGCAGCCCGAGCACGGCGATCAGCACCAGCAGCCCGGGGAAGATCGACAGGAGCGTGTAGTACGTCAACGCGGCCGCCCAGTCGAACAGGTGGTCGCGGTCGAACTCCAGGATCGTCCGCACCAGCACCCGCCACCACGAGCGCGCGCCGAGATCGGACGGCTCCTCAGGCGGGCCGTGCGTCCCGGCCCGGCCGGTCTCCTCGGTCATGCATCTCAGTAGACGCGACGCAGGACGATCACCGTCTGGCCGGGGGCCTCGACAGCGGCGCCGGCCTTGATGCTGGCGGTGCGCTCGGGGCCGGCCAGCAGCGGGTCGGCGGTGTCGACCACGACCTGCCACGAGCGGCCGTACCGCTCGTCGGGCAGGGTGACCGCCGCCGCGTCCAGCAGGGGGTTGAACAGCAGCAGGAACGAGTCGTCGACGATCTGGTCGCCGAGCGCGTCGGGCTCGGGGATTCCCTCGCCGTTGAGGAACACGGTCAGCGTCCGGGCGTCGTCGGCGGTCCAGTCCCCGTCGGTCATGGGCTCGCCGTCGCCGCGGAACCAGGCGATGTCGGTGGCGCCGGAGTCGCCGACCGGGCGCCCGTCGAAGAAGCGGCGCCGGCGGAACAGCGGGTGCTCGGCGCGGAGCCGGATCAGGCCGGCGGTGAAGCGGGTCAACGGTTCCTCGTCGCGGGCCGCCGTCCAGTCGATCCAGCTGAGGTCGTTGTCCTGGCAGTAGACGTTGTTGTTGCCGCGCTGGGTGCGGCCGAGCTCGTCGCCGTGGCAGATCATGGGGACGCCCTGCGACAGCAGGAGCGTCGCGAGGAAGCTACGGACCCGCCGGCCGCGCAGCGCGACGATGTCGGCGTCGTCGGTCGGCCCTTCCGCACCGGTGTTCCAGGACCGGTTGTGGCTCTCGCCGTCGCGGTCGCCCTCGCCGTTGGCGTCGTTGTGCTTCTCGTTGTACGACACCAGATCGTGCAGGGTGAAGCCGTCGTGCGCGGTGATGAAATTGATGGACGCGATGGGGCGCCGGCCGTCGATCTCGTACAGATCGGGTGACCCCGTGAAGCGCGACGCGAACTCGCCGAGCACACCGGGTTCGCCGCGCCACAGGTCCCTGACGGTGTCGCGGTACTTGCCGTTCCACTCCGTCCACAGTGGAGGGAAGCCGCCCACCTGGTAGCCGCCGTCGCCGACGTCCCACGGCTCGGCGATCAGTTTCACCTGCGACACCACCGGGTCCTGGTTCACCAGGTCGAAGAACGCCGCGAGGCGGTCGACCTCGTGGAACTCGCGCGCAAGCGTGGCGGCGAGGTCGAAGCGGAACCCGTCGACGTGCATCTCGTTGACCCAGTACCGCAGCGAGTCCATGAGCAGCCGCAACGATTCGTGGTGGCGCACGTTGAGGCTGTTGCCGGTGCCGGTGGTGTCGTAGTAGAAGCGCTTGTCGTCGTCGACGAGCCGGTAGTACGCCGGGTTGTCGATGCCGCGGAACGACAGCGTGGGCCCGAGGTGGTTGCCCTCGGCGGTGTGGTTGTAGACGACGTCGAGGATGACCTCGATGCCGGCCCGGTGCAGGGCCTTCACCATCGCCTTGAACTCCTGCACCTGCCCGCCGTGGCCGTCGTCGCCGCCGAATGACGAGTACCCGTTGTGCGGTGCGAAGAACCCGATCGTGTTGTAGCCCCAGTAGTTCGACAGGCCCCGGTCGAGCAACCCTCCATCGTGGACGAACTGGTGCACGGGCATCAGCTCGACGGCGGTCACCCCGAGCCGCTTGAGATGGTCGATCATCACCGGATGCGCCAGGCCCGAGTACGTGCCCCGCACGTCCTCCGGTATCCGCGGGTGGTTGATGGTGAGACCCTTGACGTGCGCCTCGTAGATGACGGTCTGGTGGAACGGGATCCGCAGCGGCGTGTCATTCTCCCAGTCGAAGAACGGGCTGATGACGACCGAGCGCGGCGTGTACGGCGCGGAGTCGTCGTCGTTGACCGAGTCGGGGTCGCCGAACCGGTACGAGAACAGCGCCTCGTTCCACTCGACGGCCCCGTCGATCGCCTTCGCGTACGGGTCCAGGAGAAGCTTGTTGGGGTTGCACCGTAGCCCCGCGGCCGGATCGTACGGCCCGTGCACCCGGTAGCCGTACCGCTGCCCCGGCCCGACGCGGGGCAGGTAGCCGTGCCACACCAGGGCCTCGCGCTCGGGCAGGTCGATGCGGGTCTCCCGGCCCGAGTCGTCGAACAGGCACAGTTCCACCCGATCGGCGACCTCCGAGAAGAGTGCGAAGTTCGTGCCACCCCCGTCGTATGTCGCACCCAACGGATACGCGGAACCCGGCCATACCCTCACCATGGACGTCAAGTTACCGTGGGCGAGTGCGACCGGGACGCGATCGTCCGTATCATCACGCTGTGGGTCGCGACGACGATCGCCAATCCGAACTTTCCGACCGGGAGCGTCGCGCCGACGTGCGCGACGTCGAGGCCGATCAGCGCGACATCGACTTCGAACAACGGTCGACCGAGGCCAACGAGCGCGAGCGCGACCTTCGCCGGTGGTGGCGGGAGGCCGAGCTGCGCGACCGGCGGGCCGACCGGCGCGAGGCGGCCGCCGACGACCGCGAGCGCCGCGCCGACGAACGCGAGCAGCGCGCCGACGAGCGGGAACAGCTGGCCAACGGGCGGGAGAAGGCCGCCGACGACCGCGACAAGGCGGCCGACGCCCGCGACGACGCCGCCTACGAGCGGGAGATCAACGCCCAGCTACGCCAATGGGACGATCAGCGGTAGCCGTCCGCCGCACCGCCAGAACCGCGACGTCGTCGCTGGCCGGCCGGTCACCGAGCAGGACCGCCATGGCGGTGGCGCACATCTCGTCGGCCGACGTGCGGGGCAGCACGTCGGCCAACCGGTTGATCCCCACGGTGATCGACTCGCGGCGCCGCTCGACGAGCCCGTCGGTGTAGAGGAACAGGCAGGCGTCGGGCGGAAGGGTCGCGGTCGTGGTCCGTCGGGCCACTCCCGGATACGCGCCCAGCGGCGGGTCGGGCTTCACGTCGAGCCGTCCGATGGACCCGTCCGGTGCGGTGGTCAGCGGCGGGAGGTGCCCGGCGCTGGAGATGACCAGCGAGTCGTCGCGCGGGTCGAGCACGGCGTAGCAGACCGTGGCCATGGCGCCGGGTTCGAACAGCTGCACCTTGCGGTCGAGGCGGGTGAGCACCTCGGCCGGGTCGGGCGTCTCCAGCGCGTAGGCGCGCAGCGCGCTGCGGATGCGGCCCATCACGATGGCCGCGTGCAGGCCGTTGCCGGCGACGTCGCCGATGACGATGCCGACGTGACCCGACGGCAGCGCGAAGAGGTCGTACCAGTCACCGCCGACGCCGACCTCGGCACCGGGCACGTACCGGGCCGCCACGTCGAGCCCGGCGACCGCGGGCGGCCGCGACGGCAGCAGGCTGCGCTGCAGCGCCAGCGTGGTGGCCCGGTCGAGGCGGGACAGGCGGGCCTGGGTGGCCAGGCTGGCCCGGTCGGCGACCAGTTGCAGCAGCTCGACGTCGTCGGGGGTGAAGTGTCGCCGGTGCTGGGTGCCGACGTGCAGCACGCCGATGACCCGGCCGGCGCTGAACATCGGCACACCGAGGATCGACGAGACGTCGACACGGTCGGCGTGCTCGACGATCACCGGCTCGCCGCGGGCCGCGACGGTGCCGACGAAACCCTGACCGATCGGGAACCGCGCACCCTGCCGGACCTCCCGCTCCAGGCCGCTGGCGGCGGTGGCGACAAGTTCGGTGCCGGAGGAGTCGAGCAGGAGGACGGCCGCGGTGTCGGCCGACAACAGGTCACGGGTGCGTTCGAGCAGCTCGTCGAGCAGGTCCTCGAGGCCGAGCTGGGAAAGCGCCGCGTCGGTGACCGTCTGCAACCGGCGCAGCTTCTCCTCGCTCATCGACAGGTCTGTGTTCACCGCGCGGTATCGGACAGGTACTGCCAGACACCGGTCATTTCGAGCAGCTCCCGCACCAGGCCGCTCGCACCGGTCACCCGAAGTGTCTTCCCCATCTCGTCGGCCCGCCGGCGGGCCGTGACGAGGATGTTGATTCCGGCGGAGTCGATGAACAGCACGTCGGTGAGGTCGAGGTCGACGGTGCCCGCGTCGCCGGCGAGCTGCTCGGCCAGGTGACGCTCCAGCTCGTCGGCGTTGGACAGGTCGATGTCGCCGCTCACCGCAGTGGTCACGGTCTCCAGCACCCGGTGGCTGGACAACGTCAACTCCACACCGCCCCCCTCTCCCCGCCGCATCGCGATGGCACAGACTCTAGTCCCGGCCGGGCCCTGTGCGCGCGCGCCGGCCAGGGGATCGAGTTAAGCTGCGCACGGTGAACGCCGCAGTGAACGAGATCCCCGGTGACGAGGGTGGTCTCACCGTTCCCGGGCAACCCGAGGGGTCCTGGCGGGTGACCGCTCCGGAGCTCGCGGAACTGCGGCACCACGTCAACGACGCCGCCCGCCGGGCCGGCCTCGACGCCGACCGGGCCGACCGGTACACGTTCGCCGTCAACGAGATCGTCATCAACGCCATCCAGCACGGCGGCGGCACCGCCGAGGTGGCGATCTCCGCGGCCGCCGGCTCGGTGACGGTCACCGTCGTCGACCGGGGCCCCGGCTGGAACAGGGACATTCCGCACGATCTGCCGCCGCCGGACCGGACCCACGGCCGCGGGCTGTGGCTCGCCACCCGGATGTGCGACGACCTCACGATCAACAGCTCGTCGAACGGCACGACGATCACCCTGCGGGTCGTCGCCCAGGCGAACTGATTGCGCCATGAAATGAAGCGTGATTCACTTCTTTAGTGCCGTACCGGCAGACCGCGTCCACCAGGAAGAACGCCGAGAACAAGCGCGACGGCCTGCTCCGCGCCGCCCGTTCGCTGGTCGCCTCCGGCGGGTTCGCGGCGGCCACCGTCGCCGCGGTCGCCACGCGGGGGCAGGTCAGCGTCGGCTCCGTCTACTCGTACTTCGACAGCCGCGACGGGCTGCTGGCCGAGGTGTTCCGCAGCGCGGCGGGTCACGAGATCGACGTCGTGCGGGCGGCCGTGACCGGCACCGACCGGCCGGCCACCGACCGCCTCGCCGCCCTGATCCGGACGTTCGGCGGCCGGGCGCTGCAGGGCCGGCGGATGGCCTGGGCGCTGCTGTTCGAACCGGTGAACCCGGCCGTGGAGGTCGAACGGCTCACGTACCGCCGCTTCTACACCGACCTGGGCGAGGAGATCATCCGCGCCGGCCTGGCTGACGGCGATTTCGTGCCGCAGGACGCGCGGCTCGCCGCGTCGGCCGTGATGGGTGCCGTCTCCGAGGCGCTCATCGGATGGCTCCGCCCCGACAGCCCCGAACCGGCGCCCGGCACGCTCGACGAGATCGAGCGGTTCTGCTTCCGGGCGCTGGGCGTTCCGGTCCACGACCGTGAGGAGACGCCGTGAGCATGACGCACGAGGTCGGCAACCAGGCACCGGCGCGAACCGGGCTGAACGAGTACCTGACCAACACCGCGCTGGTCGAGGCCGTCAAGCGGTACGACGCGCAGTGGGCCACCGGCCATCTCGGCGAGGTCGGCGCGCTCGTCGGCCGGGAGGACTTCCAACGGGACGCGGAGCTGGCCAACACGCATCCGCCGGTCTTCGCCAGCCACGACCGGTGGGGGAACCGGGTCGACGCGGTCGACTTCCACCCGGCCTACCACCGGGTGATCGCCGCGGCGATCGAGCACGGCGCGCACACCAGTTGCTGGGCCGAGCCGCGCGCCGGCGGCCACGTCGCCCGGGCCGCGACGTTCATGCTGTTCGGCCAGGTGGAGCCGGGCCACGGCTGCCCGGTCAGCATGACCCACGCGGTGGTGCCGTCGCTGCGGTACGACGCCGGCCTGGCCGACTTCTGGCTGCCGCGGGTCTACTCGCGGAACTACGATCCGCAGTTGCGCGATCCGCAGACCAAGGAGTCGGCCATCTTCGGCATGGCGATGACCGAGAAGCAGGGCGGCTCCGACGTGCGCGCCAATACCACGCGCGCGGTCGACGCGGGTGACGGCACGTGGCTGCTCACCGGTCACAAATGGTTCTGTTCCGCCCCGCAGTCCGACGCGTTCCTGGTGCTCGCCCAGACACCGGCCGGCCTGTCGTGCTTCCTCGTCCCGCGGGTGCTGCCCGGCGGCGGGCGCAACGTCTTCCGGATCCAGCGCCTGAAGGACAAGCTGGGCAACCGGTCCAACGCCTCGTCGGAGATCGAGCTCGACGGAACCACCGGCCGGCTGCTCGGCGAGGAGGGCCGCGGGGTGCGCACCATCATCGAGATGGTCACCCAGACCCGGCTCGACTGCATCCTCGGCAGCACCGCGGGCATGCGGCAGGCGGTCGCCGAGGCGGCCTGGCACGTCCGGCACCGTCACGCGTTCGGCCGGCTCCTGATCGACCAGCCCGCGATGACCGCGGTGATCGCCGATCTCCAGCTCGAGGCCGAGGCCGCCACGTGGACGGCGATGCGGCTCGCGGCCGCCTACGAGAACGACGACCGCGAGTCGGTCGCGTTCCGCCGGTTGGCCACCGCGGTCGCCAAGTACTGGATCTGCAAGCGCGGGCCGAACCACGCCTACGAGGCGCTCGAATGCCTGGGCGGCAACGGCTACACCGAGGGCTTCCCGCTCGCCCGCCGGTACCGCGAGCAGCCGCTGATGGCGATCTGGGAGGGGTCCGGCAACGTGATCGCGCTGGACGTCCTGCGCGCCATGGCCCGCGAACCCGAATCGGTACAGGCCGTCGAGCGGGAGATCGCCTCGGCGCTGGGCGTGCACCGCGCCTTCGATGCCCACGTCACGATGACCCGCGCGCTCCTCGGCCGGGTCGCGGCGGACCCGTCGGCGGCTGCCGGGACGGCGCGCCGCGTCGTCGAGGCGCTTGCCCTCGCGCTGCAGGCCGCCGTGCTGATCCGCGAGGCCCCGGCGCCCGTGGCGGACGCGTTCGTCGCCGGCCGGCTGGGCGCGGACCGCACGTTCGAGTACGGCACCCTGGACCCCGGCCTCGACCTGGCCGCGCTCGCCGGCCGCGCGTGAGTGCCGTCAGCGGGCCGGCAGCGTGGCCCAGGTGACCTTGCCGTCGGCGGTGGGTGTGCAGCCCCAGCGGGTGGCGAGCGTGTCGACCAGCAGGAGGCCGCGTCCGGAGAGGATCTCCGGGCCGACCCGGCCGACGAGGCGCGCCGGCTCGGGGGACCGGTCGCTGACGGCGAGACGCAGAACGCGCGCGAAGTGGGAGACCACCAGGTGGCCCGGCGTGCGGGCGTGCCGGACGACGTTCGCCATCAGCTCCGCGACGATGATCTCGGCGGGCGTCGAGGTGTCCGGCAGCCGCCAGGTGCGGCAGGCGTCGGTGACGAGGACCCGGGCCAGGACGACGGACCCCGGCACCGGTGGGTAGGTCTTCGACACCCGCGACGGCAGGGTCCGCTGCGCGACGCGCCGGTGGCCGTCCGCCAGGCTGGCGCAGATGATCACCAGTCGGTCGATGCCGGACCGGTGCGCCGCCGCCGCGATCGCCGCGGACGGCGCGCAGAGCAGCACCGGGATCGACGGCCAGCCGGCCGCGTGCCGGGCGGCGGCGGCCAGCGCGGTCAGGTGGATTTCAGCGGCGACGGTGAGCCGCTCGGCGTCGATCAGGACGGCCCGCGGCTGCGCGGCCAGGCACTTCAGCACCGCCGCCCGCAGGATCGCGGTGCCGGCCAGGTCGAGTTCACCCCCGACGGTGATGACGGCGACGGGTGAGGTGGCGTCGAAGGTACATTTCATTTCCTAGCCTCCGAGCAGCCCGAACACCCCGGCGGTCTCCAGTGCCTGGCGGGCCGTGCCGACCGCGCCGTACGCCCGGAAAGTGATGCCGTGCGATGTCGCGCGGTTACGGGCGGCGAGCAGGACCCCGATGCCGACGGTGTCGAGCAACCGTACCTCGCCGAGATGGACGTCGATCCGTTCCGGCTTGCCGGCCGTCAACGCCTCCGTGAGTGCGTGGAACACCGCGTCGGCGGTGACGGCGACCAGGTCACCGACGACGACCGCCCGGACGGCCCGATCGCCGTCGGGCTCCACCCGCACGTCGAACGTGGGGGTCGGCCGAACCCGTCGGTGCGCCACGCACTCCGGATACCCGCCGTCGGCGGATCGAACACCCCGCGCACGTGCCGACAGTTGCGCGGGCGCGACCGTCCGAATTGGACTGTCCATTGAGGACGGTGGCATGCCGTCACCCGTTCGGGTGACCGTCGGCGTTCCGGTAGTACTCCTCGGGCACGGGTTCGAGCCAGGTGGTCGGGTCGCCGCCGTCGGGCCTGGCCTCCAGCATGGCGAGGTGGCTCATGAACGTGCCGGCGGCCGCGCCGTGCCAGTGGTCCTCGTCGGGCGGGCAGACGACGGTTTCGCCGGCGTGGATGCGGAACACGGTGCCGTCGCGGGTGCCGACCAGCCCGACGCCCTCGGTGACGTGCAGCGTCTGCCCGACGGCGTGGGAGTGCCAGTTGGTGCGGGCGCCCGGGGTGAACCGCACCAGCGCGACGGTCAACCGCGACGGGCCGGTGCCGGCGAAGATCGGGGTCATGTAGACGTCGCCGGTGAATCTCTCCGCCGGCATCTTGGCGGTGGGTGCGACAGGTTTCAATTCCACGGTGCCCAGATTACGGGGCCGGTCACTACGCTGAGCGTCTATGGCGCACGGGGTGATCGTCGTCGGGATCGACGGCTCGGCCACCTCACTGCGGGCGGCCGCGTACGCCGTGGGTCTGGCCCGGCGTCAGGACTCGCGCGTGGTGGCGGTCTACGTGCGGCCGTCGGCGAGCGGCATGCTGTCGATCGCCGACCCGTTCGGGGTCACGGTCGCGGCGGCGATGGCGGCGCAGAACGACGTCGAGACGGAGTTCCGGGCCGCGATCCAGCGCGAACGCGCGCTCAACGACCTCGACCTGGAACTCCTCGTCCGCTACGGCGACCCGTTCACCGAGCTGTCCCGGGCGGCGGTCGAGCTGCGGGCCGACGCGGTGGTCGTCGGCCGGTCGGTGAGCGCGCTGCACCGGCTCACCGGGTCGGTCGCCGTGCGGCTGGTCCGGTCCGGGCACTGGCCGGTGATCGTCGTCCCGTAGACGACCTATCCGAGGGCGGAGCCGGAACCGCCGAACCGCTGGCGGAGTTCGCGCTTGAGCAGCTTGCCCGACGGGTTCTTCGGCAGCGCCTCGATCAGGTGGACGGTCTTCGGCACCTTGTGCGCCGCGAGGCGTTCCCTGGCGAACGCGATGAGCTCGTCCGGCGTCACCTCGCCGCGCGGAACCACGACGGCCGCGATCGCCTCGATCCAGCGCGGGTCGGGCAGCCCGACCACGGCGACCTCCGCGACCGCCGGATGCGCGTACAGGGCGTCCTCGACCTCGCGCGAGGCCACCAGCACCCCGCCCGTGTTGACGACGTCCTTGATCCGGTCGACGACGAACAGGTACCCGTCGGAGTCGACGCGCACCAGGTCACCGGAGTGGAACCAGCCGCCGGCGAACGCCTCCGCGGTCTCCTCGGGCTTGCCCCAGTAGCCGCGGCACAGCTGCGGCGACCGGTAGACGACCTCGCCGAGGGACACGTCGTTCATGTCGGAGTCGACGACCCGGGCCTCGACGAACAGCACCGGCCGGCCGATCGAGTCGGGCCGGGCGGCGTGCTCCTCCGGCCGCAGCACGGTGGCCAGCGGCCCGATCTCGGACTGGCCGAAGCAGTTGTAGAAACCCACCTGCGGCAGCAGCTTCTGCCACTTCTCCAGCACCGGCACCGGCATGATCGACGCGCCGTAGTAGGCGCGGCGCAGGCTGCTGAGGTCGGCGTCGGCGACACCGGGATGGTTGCCCAGCCCGACCCAGACCGTGGGCGGGAAGAACAACGAGGTGATGCCGTCGCGCGGCACCCGGCGCAGGATCTCGTCGGCGACCGGCGCCTCCAGCAGGTGGTTGGTCGTCCCGACAGCCAGCCCGGGCATGAGGAACACGTGCATCTGCGCGGAGTGGTACAGCGGCAGCGCGTGCAGCGGCACGTCGTCGGGGCGCAGGTCGAGCGCGGCGATGCAGGAGGCGTACTCGTGGACGAGGGCCCGGTGGGTGAGCATCGCGCCCTTCGGCTGCGACGTCGTGCCGCTGGTGTAGAGCAACTGCACGAGATCGTCGTCGGCCACGCCGGTCTCGCGGTGCACCACGCCGTCGCCGGTCGCCCAGGCGAGCACCTCGTCGAACGTTCGCGACCCGCCGAGGTTCAGCGCGTCGACGTGCGTCCGCAGGGCCTGGTCGCTGAAGACCGCCGCCGGCTCGGACTGCGTCAACAGGTACGCGAGTTCCGCGCCGAACGTATTGAAATTCACGGGGACGTGCACCAGCCCGGCCCGCGCGCACCCGAGGAACAGCAGCAGGTACGCGTCGGAGTTCTTCCCGTACGCCGCCACCCGGTCACCGTGCGAGAGCCCCAGCGCGAGCAGCCCCGCCGCGACCCGCCCGGTGGCCCTGTCCAGCTCGCGGTACGTCCAGGACCGGTCGCCGAACGTCAACGCGACCCGGTCCGGCGTCCGTCGCGCGCTGCGCTCCACGATCTGTCCGACGGTGCTGGCGAAGACCGGTGGTTCCATGGTGTTCCCTCTGTTCGGCGGTCAGGGGTCGGGTTTCTCGGTCTGGAAGATATCGGGAATGCCGTCGGCGTCGAGGTCGAGTTCCTCGGTGGTGCGGATGTCGCGGTAGCGCCGGTTGCGGATCCGCAGGACGACGCCGGCGAGCAGGGCGGCCAGCAGCGAGCCCAGCAGGATGCCGAGTTTGGCCTGGTCGTTGCGGACGTCGCCGGTGCCGAACGCGAGCTCGCCGATGAGCAGCGACACGGTGAAGCCCATCCCGGCCAGCAGGGACAGGCCGAAGACGTCCCACCAGCCCAGGTCGCTCGACAACTGGGCCCGGGTGAACCGCTGCGTCGCCCACGTCGCGCCGAGCACGCCGACGGTCTTGCCGACCACCAGCGCGACGACCACCGCCACGGTGACCGGCGTGGCCAGCGTCTCCACCAGCGGCCCGGTGCCGAGGACCGTGACGCCGGCGGCGAAGAACGCGAAGACCGGCACCGCGACGCCGGCCGACACCGGGCGCCACCGGTGCTCCAGCCGGGCGGCCGTCGTGCCGTCGCCGCGCACCGGCACGACGAAGCCGAGGAGGACGCCGGCGACCGTGGCGTGTACGCCCGATTCGTGCACGAGCACCCAGGTCGCGAGCGCCGGGACGAGCAGCAGCCACCGCCACCGGAACCGGGTGCGCAGGCCGAGCGAGAACAGCGCCAGCGGCACCATGGCGAGCGCCAGCGGCAGCAGGTTCAGGTCGTCGGTGTAGACGACGCCGATCACGATGATGCCGAGCAGGTCGTCGACGACGGCCAGGGTCAGCAGGAAGGTCCGCAGGGCGGCCGGCAGGTGGGTGCTGATCACGGCGAGGACGGCCAGCGCGAACGCGATGTCGGTGGCGACCGGGATGGCCCAGCCGGCCAGGGAGTCGCCGGCGCCGCGGGCGGTGACGACGGCGACGTAGATCAGCGCCGGTGCGATCATCCCGCCGACGGCGGCGGCCACCGGCAGGGCCGCGCGACGCGGGTCGCGCAGGTCGCCGGCGACGAACTCGCGCTTGAGTTCCAGGCCGGCGACGAAGAAGAAGATCGCGAGGAGACCGTCGGCGGACCACTCGGCCAGCGTCAGGTCGAGGTGCCAGGCGGCCGGACCGACGCGGGTGCCGCTCAGCGTGTGGTAGGCCGCGCGCCACGGCGAGTTCGCCCAGGCCAGAGCCACCATGGCCGCGACGAGCAGGAGGACACCGCCGACGGACTCGGTGCGCAGGATGTCACCGACGCGGCTGACCTCCGGCCAGCTCCCCCGGGAGAGGAGGTGACGGAACGGACGGGGCGGCATACGGCTCCTCGGGACGGCACGGCGACGACATCGCCGACCAGACTTCCCGGCACACCGTCCCCTACCTTACGTGCCCGTCGGGGGATCGTGGGGAAGTGTCACCGTGCGTCCCCAGAAGCCGCGGATCTCGGCCAGCGCGCGTTCGAAGTCGTCGAGGTCGATCGGCTTCGTGACGTAGGCGTTGGCGTGCGCGCCGTAGCTGGTCACCACGTCGTCGGCGGCGGCCGAGGTGGTGAACACGACCACCGGGATGGCCTTGAGGCTGTCGTCGGCCTTGATCTCGGCGAGGACCTGCCGGCCGTCGACGCGGGGCATGTTGAGGTCGAGCAGGATCAGGTCCGGGCGCGGCGCGTCCGGGTAGGGGTCCTCCCGGCGCAGGAACGCCAACGCCTCGACCCCGTCGGCGACGTGGTGAAGGTCGCTCGCGAGGTCCTGGCTCGCGAAGGCGTCGGTGACCAACGCGACGTCGGCGACGTCGTCCTCCACCAGCAGCACCCGCAGCGGTTGCGACATGTTCACGGAGGACACCGTACATATCGGCTGTGGGAGACTGCCGGGATGTTCAGCCGTGACGGTGACGTGTCGTCGGAGGCGGTCGAGGCGTTGCTGGCGGCGAGCCGGGCGCTGGTCGGCATCGCGGCACGGTCGGTCGCCGACGTCGATTCCGACGTGACGCTGCCGCAGTACCGGGCGCTCGTCGTGCTCGCCTCGCGGGGGCCGCAGAAGGTCGCCGACATCGCCGTCGAACTCGGCGTCGCGCCGTCGACGGGTACCCGGATGTGCGACCGGTTGATCCGCAAGGGTCTCGTCGGCCGGGAGCGGTCGTCGGCCGACCGCCGGGTGGTCCGGTTGACGCTGACCGCCGCCGGGCGGCACCTGGTGGACCGGGTGATGCGCTACCGGCGGCGGGAGCTGGCGGCCGTCGTCGCGGCGACGGCGGAGGTGTGGCATCCCGCGGTCGCGCCGGCGCTGCGGGCGTTCGCCGCCGCGGCCGGCGACGTGCCTGAGCAGGACTGGTGGCTCGGCTGGCCGGCCGCGCCCGAAGAGGTCGTCTCGGACGAGGTCGCCTGAGACCGAACCGGACCGTTGCACACTGCATGGATTAGGGTGGCGCTTGTGGAAACCCATCGCGTCGAGATTCTGATGGTCGACGACGACATCGGTGACATCGAGTTCACCCGCGACGTGCTGGCCGACCACCGGATCGCGAACCGCATGACGGTCCTCACCGACGGCAACAGCGCGTGGCACTACCTGCGGCGTGACCCGCCGTACGCGGAGGCGGCCCGGCCCGACCTGCTGTTGCTCGACCTCAACCTGCCGGGCATCGACGGCCTGACCCTCCTCGATCTCATCCGCGCCGACGACGCGCTCCGCGACCTGCGGGTCGCCGTGCTGACGACCGCTCCGGTCGACGAGTCGATCCTGCGCCGGCGCGGCGTACCCGCACACTGCTACCTGCTCAAACCGGTCGACTTCGAGCGCCTGGTCGAGGTGGTCCGGCAGGTCGACGAGTTCCACCTGCAGGTCGAACGTCGGGCCTAGCCTGCTTGATCGGACACGCGGCCGGAATTCAGGTGGATGCGGTCGTCGGCGATGTCGATGACGCGTTGGTCGTGGGTCGCCACCAGCACCAGCGTGCCCGCCCGGGCGGCCGTGACCAGCGCGTCCAGGATCAGGCCCACGTGCTCGTCGTCCTGGTGGCCGGTCGGCTCGTCGAGCACCGCGACCGCCGGGCGCAGCACGAGTGCCCGGGCCAGCGCGGTGCGCTGCTGCTCGCCCAGCGACGTCGCGCCCGCCGGGCGGTCGGCGATGCCGTCGAGTCCGAGACGGGCGAGCAGGTCCGGGTCGTCGGGGCGGCCGCGGAGCCGGGCCGGGAGGCTGGCGTTCTCGGCGACGGTCATCTCGGCCGACAGGGCCAGCCGCTGCGGCAGCAGCGACGTCACAGCCCAGTCGTCGACGCGGTGCGCCGGCTCGCCGGCGACCAGCACCTCCCCGGTGCTCGGGCGCATGACGCCGGCCACGAGGTGGCACAGGGTCGACTTGCCCGACCCGGACCGCCCGGCCAGCACCGCGACGCGGGAGCCGTCGAGCCGCAGGTCCACGTCCCGCAGGATCGTCGTGTGCGTCACCGCTCTCACCCGCAGCAGGCTCATGACGGGTCTCCGGGCGGGTGCAGTTCCAGGTGCCCGTCGCGAATCCGGAACACGGCGCGGCCGTCCGGGAACATCGGCAGCGCCTCGTCGGGGATCTGGACGCGGCCGAGCGGGTCGATGGCCGTCTCCTGCGCGCGGCCGGCGTCGCGGGTCCCGCTGAGCACGCCGCGACGCAGGTGCAGCACCGTGTCGGCGCGGGCGACCGCCCGGGCGTCGTGGGTGGCCAGCACGACGCCGGTGCCCGCGTCGGCGCACTGCCGCAGCCGCGACAGCACGAGGTCGGCGGTCTCGTCGTCGAGTTCCGCGGTCGGTTCGTCGGCGACGATCAGCAGCGGCGGCCCGACGCTCGCGGCGGCGACCGCGAGTCGCTGCTGCTCACCGCCGGAGAGCGCCGGCACCCGGGCCGCGGCCCGCGCGACGAGGTCCACGGAGCCGAGCACGCCCGCCGGGTCGGCCGGCACGCCGCGCATCCGGGCCGCCTGGACGATCTGGTCGCTCGCGACGAGCTGCGGGTGGAGGCTGTGCGTGGGGCGCTGGGCGATCCAGCCGATCTCGCGTTGCCGGATCCGGTGCAGGTCGCGCCGGCGCAGCGTCGCCACCGGCCGGCCGCGCCAGCGCAACTCGCCGCCGGCCGGCCGCTCCCGCAGCGCGAGGATCGCCAGCAGGCTCGACTTGCCGCTGCCCGACGGCCCGGTGATCGCCACCATCCGGCCGGCCCGGATCGACACGTCGACGCCGCGCAGCGCCTGGGTCGCGCCGGTCGGCGCCGGGTACAGCTGCAGCAGTTCGGCCCCGATCAGCAGGACCTCCTCAGTCGCCGGCACGGTACGCCTCCTCCTCGCGGGTCCGGGCCCGCAGCAGCGCCAGCCCGGTCGCGGCCGCCGTGGCCACGACGGCGACCGCCAGCGGTCCCAGAACCGCCTCCGGCGGAACGGTGAACCGCATCGCCGGCACCAGCGTGCGGTCCTCGTCGAGCAGCCGGGCGGCCAGCGGCGCCAGTACCGCCAGGCCGGCGACCGCACCGGCCAGCGCGGCCGCGACGAGCACCGCCAGCTCGGCCGCCCGCGCGGCGACCACCCGCCGGCGGCCGACCCCGACGCGGGCCAGCATGAGATCGGCCGGCCGGGCCGCCGACGCCGTCCGTTCGCTGAACACGCACAGCGCGACGACGGCCAGCAACGCCAGGTACGCGGCGACCGACAACTGGTACCCGCGGGTCCGGTCGGCGGCGATGATGCCGGGGTTCTGCCGCGCCTGCGCGGCGGTGGTCACCCGCTCGGGCTGGACGCCCCGACCGGCGAGCACCTCGTCGATCCCCGCGGTGCCGGCCGACGACCACAGGTACGTGCGCACCAGGAGCCCGCCGGTCATGGTCACGCTCTCCCGCAGCCGGGGGTCGTACCGGCCGAGATGCGTGAACAGGACCAGATCGGGAACGACGATCATCGGCCGGTCGCCGAGGCCCGGAAACGCGGGCAGGTGCGCCACGACGTCCAGCCGCCCCTGCCACGGGCCGAGGTCGACCGGCACGTCGTCGACGCCGGCGAGCGCCGGGTCACCGACGACAATCGCCGGTACCGGCCGGCCCGGCACCGCCGTCGCCGGATCGACCGCCGCCAGCCGCCGCACCGCCCGACGCGCGGCGGCCAGGTCGGTGCCGCGCCCCCAGGACGCCACGCCGGGGAACCGGCCCGGATCGATCGCGACCACGTCGCGCGTGCCGTGGTCGAGCGTCGTGTCGGCGTCGATGCGCCAGACGAACGTGGCGTGCGGGGGCAGCGGCGGGGTGCGCAGGCCGGGCACTAGACCCTCGCCCGCCGGCGGGCCGTCCGGCGGCGGTGGCGGGTCGGGGTCGAGCGGCCACGAGCCGGGAAGCTGCGCCACCGCCTCGGCCCCCGCCCGCACGGCGACGCGGTCGTCGGTGGCGACCGCCACGGCGTCCATCGCGCAGAGGGCGAACGCGAGCATGCCGAAGCCCGCGGTCAGCACCATCACCGTGAGCGCCCGCTCCCCGCCGGCGGCCAACCGCCGCCGGACCAGCCAGGGCACGATCCGCGGCGGGCTCCCTCCGCGTGGCCGGCGGCGCAGCGCCGCGAGCCGCACCAGCAGCATGCCGGTCAGCACGCCCGTGGCCGCGAGCACCAGCAGGGGCACCGCCCGGTCGATGCCACGGGCCTGGGCCGACCCCCACAGTCCCACCGTGGAGACCGCGGCCGCGACCACCACGAGCAGCCCCCACGGCCGCGGTCGGGAGGGCGCGGCGGGCGGCGCCGGGCGCACCCGCCGCGCCGCCGTCACGGCGGCGACTCCGGCCGCGGCCAACGATCCGGTGACGCCGATCAGCGCGGCCGCCGCGGCGGCGGGGACCAGCGACGCGCCGGTGACCGCGCCGGGCGGACCCCACCGGACGAGCAGCCCCCACGCCGCGGCCCACCCCGCCGCACCGGCGACGACGGCGGGACCGAGGTGCTCCACGAACCACAGCCCGCCGACGGACAGCGGCGGGACGCCCGTACCCACCACGTGCCGCAGTTCCACCGCCCGACGGCGCACGGACAGCAGCCCGACCGCCAGCACCGAGACGAGCCCGACGGCGATCGCGGCCCACTCCACCGTCCGCATGCGGGCCTCCACGCCGTCGGCCACGCTTGTGGCCTCGTCGGCGACGCGGCCGATCCCGCTGATCACGTGCGGGGTGACGACCGAGGGCGCGCCGGCGGTGACCTGCTGGGCGGTGCGGATCCGCAGCCGCTCGATCTCCCGTGCCGTCCGCCGGGCGCCGGCCAGGGTGGTGCCGGGCGCGAGGTCGGCGTCGGCCCACCACAGGATGCGGTCACCGGTGTCGGCGGCCAGGCGTTCGACGGTCGCCACGTCGGCGAGCACGAGGAACGCCGACAGCGTCTTCGCGGTCGGGTCGGCGGGCAGGCTCGAACGCTGGGACGCCCACGAGCGTCCACCATCGGGGTCGGCGGGCAGGCGGCCGGTCGTCGCGTAGACGCCCGCGACGCGGACCTCCGCGCCGCGTTGCGCGCCGGCGAACGTCACCGTGAACGTGACCCGGTCGCCCGCCGTCGCGCCGAGGTCGTCGGCCAGCGGCTGCGGGAGCCACACCCCGTCGCCGCCGGCGGCGGCCACGGGCACGACGGCCCTCGCCGGGTCCTCGACGGCGAACAGCCGGGCGGGCTCCGCGCGTCCCCGAATCGACACCACCGAATTCCACGGTGCCTGGCCGGCGAGCTCGGCACCGACCGAGCCGCCGCCCAGCCGCGGCCCGGTGAGGTTCGGGATCGCCCGCAGGTCGCGGACGGCCTGCTGCTGGTCGGCGCTGCGGGGGGACGACGAGGTGCTCAGCCGCACGACGGCGGCCTCGCTCTGCGCGGCGGTCGGCGGCACCGCCGCGAGCCGCTCGGCGAACACCGCGTTGCCCGAGGCCTCGTTGTGGACCGGTGCCGACGCCGCCGCGAGCGACGCCACCGCGAACGCCGCGAGCACGAGGACCGCCCAGGCACCCTGGCGGACCCAGCCGGTGGCGGCGGCCTTGAGCAACGGCGAACGCACAGCGTCTCCTCGCATTTCCCGCCGGCCGGTGGCGGTCTACAGCATGCACCGGCGGGGGTGCCGCGCGGTCCTCGTCGCGACGAGGGTGCCGGTCAGATCACGAGCCGGCTGAGCCCCACGACGAGCACCATCTCGTCCGGGCCGAGCGTGCGGCCGCCGCCGGCCAACCGGCTCACCTGGACGGCGCCGGTGTCGGCGGGCAGCGGCCGGCCGAGGACGGCGTCGGGCGCGCCGTCGCCGGTCACGTCGGTGGCGACGATCATCGAGCCGGCGTGCTCCGGGCTGACCCGCATGGGCGTCAGGATCTCCTCCGCGAAGCCGGCCCGGTTGCCCTCGGCGACGTGCAGCTCGCCGCGTCCGGCCGCGTCGCGGCTGCGCACCAGCGCGTCGGCGTACCCGTCGCCGGTGACGTCGGCGACGGCGATCCCGCTCACCGCGAGCGGCCGGTCGATGCGCGCCACCCGGTTGCCGGCGCCGCTCGGCCGGGGTCCACCGACGACGAGGTGCAGCGTCGTCGCGGCTCCTTCGGCCCGGGCGAGCACGATGTCCGCGGTGCCGTCGCCGGTGACGTCGCCGACGGCCAGTTTGGCGTTCGCCATCGTGACCGAGTTGGTGAACACGACCGTCTTCTCCGGGTCGATGCCGTTCGGGCCGCCCGTCCACACCGCGAGTTCGGCGGTTCCGGCCGGGCCGCGGTGGTACGCGACGAGATCGCCGTGCCCGTCCCCGGTGACGTCGCCGGCGGCCACGCCGAGCGCGTCCATCCGTTCGGTGGTGCGCAGCACCTGGCGGCCGGGGCCGGTGAGGGCGTCGCCGGACCACATCCGGACCTCGGTGCCGCCGGCCGTGGTCCGTGCGAGGAGCACGTCGGGACGGCCGTCCCCGGTCACATCGGTGACCGCGACGTGCTCGTCCGGCCGCACGGTGCCCCAGTACTCGGTGGGCACACCGGAGTCCACGAGGAGCCCGTCGGAACTGAGCCGGCCGTCGTCGGGCCGCGCCGCGGGGACGAAGGTGGCACCGTCGGTGGGCCGTGCCGTCGTCGGGGCGCGGTCGGCTCCGCTGTCCGCGCCCCGGTTCGCGCCTGTCGAGACGGCGGTGGCCGCCAGACCCACCGCGACCAGCATTGCCGCACCGATGACGGCGAGCCGCCGCCTCGGTTTCCTGATCGGCACGCGGTCGGCCGGTTCCACCGTCGGCACCTCGAGCTGATCCGTCTGCCGTTCCGTGGCCCGGAGCGCCTCGATGCGCGCGAGGATGCTCGCACTGGAATGGCGGGCGCGCTCCGCGTGGTCGGGCGCCAGG
The DNA here is from genome assembly GCF_016863635.1 of Virgisporangium aurantiacum. Taxonomy (GTDB): domain Bacteria; phylum Actinomycetota; class Actinomycetes; order Mycobacteriales; family Micromonosporaceae; genus Virgisporangium; species Virgisporangium aurantiacum. The sequence goes on from NZ_BOPG01000045.1 coordinate 101,995, forward strand.
CAGTCGCGGACGATGGCGCGCCAGGCGGCCGGCACGGAGTCCAGCGCGGGCGCCGCGGCCGCCGCCGCGTTGAGGGCCCGGGCCCGCGGCGTCTGACCGGGAAAGGGCCAGCCGACGCCGCCCAGCACCCGGTAGGCGAGCACGCCGAACGCCCACATGTCCTGCGTGGGACGCACCCGGGCACCGTGCTCGTCGAGCGGCTCCGACCACCACTCCGGCGGCATGTAGTCGACGGACCCGAGATGCGGCCCGTAGCCGTGCGTCCCCTCGATCTCGGTGCTCAGCCCGAAGTCGCCCAGCGCCACCCGTCCATCGACGAACAGCACGTTGGACGGCTTGAGGTCGCCGTGGACCACGTTCCGCCGGTGCAGGTGGACCAGCCCCCGGCAGACGCCGGCGAGGATGTCCGTCGCGTCGGCCAGCGGTGCGCCGGGTGTCGCGTCGAGGGCGTCGGCGAGGCTGCCCCGCGCCCGCTCCATGATCAACACGACGCTGCCGTCGAGGGCGGGGTGGCCGCTGTCGGTGACGAGGTGGGCGCCGAAGCCGCGGACCAGGTTCGGGTGGTCCGCCGTCAGCGCGTACCGCACCTCCCGGCCGACGATGTCGGCGCGCAGCCCCGACGACATCGTGGCGCCGGGAATGAACTTCAGCGCGACCTCGCGCCGGTGGTCGTCGCACGCCCGGCCGGCGTACACGGCTCCCCAGCCTCCGCTGGCGAGCGGGCCGGTCACCTCGAATCCGGCGACCCGGTATCCGATCGGCACGTCGAGCAGCGCGGTGTCAGCCATCGGTCCGCCTCAGGTTCGGGCTCACAGTCGTGATCGTCGGCACGACGGTAACGCGCCCGTGCCGGGTCCCGTAGGGTCTCGGCAACGTGGAGACGATCCTGGTCCAGACTCCCGGCGGCACCCCGGCCGACGTGCGCCGCCTGGCCCCCGGCGACCGGCTCACGTTCGGCCGCGGCGCCGACGGCACCCCGGTCGACGTCGCCCTCGCCGTGCCCGAGGTGTCGCGCCTGGCCGGCGAGATCGTGGCGGCCGAGGACTTCTGGCTGCTCAGCAACTTCGGCGACGAGTCGAGCTACGTCGTGGAGAACCTGGAGGGCGGCGGCGAGTACGTCAAGGTGCGGCCCCGCCGCCTCGCCGCACCGATCCCGTTCGAGATCAGCCGCCTCGCCATCCCGGCCGCCGGCCGCACGATCGACCTCGTCGTGTACGCCCCGCAGCACACGTTCGCCGATCCGCGGTCGGGCGGCACCGGCGCCACCACCCTGTCGCCGTTCTCGCTGGACGAGTCCGCGCGGTACTTCGAGGTGCTGGTCGCGCTGTGCGAGCCGCGCCTACGGGGCGAGTCGGCCGTCGCCCTGCCGACCCTGGCCGAGATCAGCGACCGCCTGACCCGCGGCGGCACCGTGATGACGCGGGCGGCCGCCGGCTACCACGTCGGGTACCTGTGCCAGGAGAAGCTGCGCATCCGGGAGCGCGCCAACCTCCCGGAGAGCCGCCGCATGGAGTGGAAACGCGAGGCGCTGGTGTCGATGGCGCTGCGCTACGACCTGGTCCGCGAGGAGCACCTCGCCCTCCTGCCGCCTCGGCCTACTTCTGCCGGTACAACCCCTTGAGATACTGCTCGCCGTAGTACGTCTCCAACTCCTCCAGCGACTCTGGCGTCGACTGGACCTCTTTGATCAGCTTCGGGTGGCTGGGCAGGACGTCGGGGTTCCAGGTCTCCGGCTTCCAGATCTCCGAGCGCAGGAACGCCTTCGCGCAGTGGAAGAAGATCTGCTCGATCTCGACCTCGACCGCGAGGATCGGCCGGTGCCCCTTGACGACCATCCGGTCGAAGTACGGCGCGTCGCGGACCAGGCGGGCCCGGCCGTTGATCCGCAGCGTCTCGGTGCGGCCGGGGATCAGGTACAGCAGGCCGATGTGCGGGTTGCTCAGGATGTTCAGGTACCCGTCGGCGCGGCGGTTGCCGGGCCGTTCCGGGATCGCGATCGTGGTGTCGTCGAGTACCAGCGTGAAGCCGGGCGGGTCGCCCTTCGGCGAGGCGTCGCAGGTGCCGTCGGCGGCCGAGGTCGAGATGACGCAGAACGGCGACGCCGCCAGCCAGTCGCGGTCGCGCGGATGCAGCACCACCCGCTCCTTGGTGGCCGCCCGTCCCATCACCTCGCCGAGCAGAGCCCGAAGCTCCTCGGCCGAGTCGATACCCACCCGTTGTCCGACGTCCATGCGCCTGCTCCTCCCGGTCTGCGTCCCCTGATCGCAGCCTATGTCTAGAGGACCGGCGGGCCTTGGGCGAGCGGATTCCCAGACCGGTACGGAAGCATGACGGCATGGATCCGATGGCCGACGCGGCCGACCTCGTCGCCGCCCGGTTTCCGCACGCGACCTGGGCGATGCTGACCGGCAGCGTGCTCGGCCCGCACCGCACCCCGGGCTCCGACCTGGACATCGTGGTGCTGCGGGAGGACGGGCCGGGCTACCGGGAGTCCCTGCGCTTCCGCGGCTGGCCGGTCGAGCTGTTCGTCCACACCCCGGAGCAACTGGCCCGCTACCTGGACCTGGAGCTGGCCGCCCGCAAGGCGTCGACGCACCGGATGCTGGCACAGGGCGTTCCGCTGCTCGGTGACCCCGGTGACCTGCCGGCCCGGTGCGCCCGCGTTCTCGCCGCGGGACCGCCGCCGTTGACCGGCGCCGAGCACGACCGCCTCCGGTACGTAATGACGGACCTGCTCGACGACCTCATCCACGCCGTCGACGCGGGGGAGCGCGCCGTGATCGCGGCCGCCCTGTGGACCGAGACCGCGCGGGCGGCGCTGGCGTTCGCCGGCCGCTGGATCGGCACCGGCAAGTGGCTCCTGCGCGACCTCCGCGAGCTCGCCCCGGACCTGGCCGCCGAGTGGCTCGCCGCCCGGGACGACCCCCGGCCGCTGGCCGAACGGGTGCTCGGCGGCGCCGGTGGCCCGCTGTTCGAGGGCTACCACGCGCCCGCCCCGCGCGACTAGCGCGCTCACGAGCCGACCCCGGTGAGCGCGGCGGTCGCCTGCCACAGCCGGCCGGCTGTGGCCGGGTCGAGCCCCGCCCGCGCGGGTCTGCCGAGCGCGGGATGGCCCTTGATTGCGCCGAAACCGTCGGGCCCGACGTAGGCGTTGCCCGGCACGTCCTGCGTCGCCGCGTACAGCACCGGCAGCGCGCCGTGCTCGGAGTCGTTGAGCAGGAACGGGAGGCGGTTGATGACGTTGGAGCGCGAGTGGGCCGCGAGCGTCGTCGTCGCGATGCCGGGGTGGGCGAGGACCGACCGGACCGGGCTGCCCGACGCGGCCAGCCGCCGCTGCAGTTCGAGGGAGAACAGCACGAGCGCGAGCTTGGAGTCGCGGTAGGCGTGCATCGGGCGGTACTCGCGGGCCCGCCAGTCGAGGTCGCCGACGTCGAGCCGGGACTGGCGGTGCAGTTGGCTGGTGACGCTGACGACCCGGTCGGTGACGTGCTCCAGCAACAGGTTGGTGAGCGCGAACGGACCGGTGTAGTTCGTGGCGGTCTGCACGTCGAGGCCGTCGGCGGTGCGGGCCGCCGGGACGTCCATGACGCCGGCGTTGTTGATGAGGACGTCGAGCGGCTCGGTCCAGTCCCGCGCGAACCCCCGCACCGAGCCGAGGTCGGCGACGTCGAGGCGGCGCACCTCGAACCGGCCGCGGAGGCCGGCGACGGCCCGGTGACCCTTCTCCGGGTCGCGCACGCCCAGCACGACCCGCGCGCCGACGCGGCCCAGTTCGCGGGCGGTGATGAGGCCGATGCCGCTGCCCGCACCGGTGATGAGCACCGTGCGGCCGGTCAGGTCGGGCAGGTCGGCCGCTGTCCATTTCGTCATGCGGTCCAGGTGGACGCCCGCGCGCGGACCGGATGAAGGGACCGCTTATCCACTGATCGGCGGTCACTGGTTGCGGCCGGCGACGGCTGCGACGATCGCACCATGCAGACGATCGACCGCGCGGCGTTGGGCGCATTCCTGCGTGCCCGGCGCGAGGCGCTGCAACCCGAGGACGTCGGGCTGGGCCGCGGGCCGCGCCGGCGCACCCGTGGGCTGCGCCGCGAGGAGGTCGCCGACCTGTGCGGCATGTCCGTCGACTACCTCGCCCGCCTCGAACGCGGGCACGGGCCGCAGCCGTCACAGCCGATGGCCGCCGCCCTCGCCCGCGGGCTGCGCCTGACGCCCGCCGAACGCGACCACCTGTTCCTGCTGTGCGGCTACCGCTCCCACGAGCGATTACGGGGCGAGCACGTGAGCCCGGGAATCATGCGGGTCCTCGACCGGCTGCGCGACACCCCGGCCCAGGTGATGGGCCCGCTCGGCGAGACGCTGGTGCAGACCCCGCCCGCCGTCGCCCTGCTCGGCGACCAGACCCGCTACACCGGCCCGGCCCGCAGCGCCCCGTACCGCTGGTTCACCGATCCGGCGGCCCGCGATCGCTACCACCCCGCGGAGCACCAGCACAACAGCCGTCTCAACGTCGCGCTCCTGCGGGCGGCGGCCGGCCGGGACGGGCCCCGGTCGCGCGCCTCGTTCCTGGTCGCCGGCCTGCTCCGCGCGAGCGCGGAGTTCGCCGCGCTGTGGGAACGCCAGGAGGTCGGCCTCGGCTGGGGCGGCACCAAGCGGTTCGTCCACCCCGAGGTCGGCGAGCTCGAACTGTTCTGCCAGGGCCTCCACGACCCCGACCAGGCGCAGTCCCTGCTCGTCTTCACCGCCACCCCCGGCACCGCCAGCTACGACAAGCTGGCCCTGCTCAACGTTCTCGGGGTCGAGGCGTTCGGCTGAGGCTTGTCGGCGCGCAGCGCGTCGACCCGCACGAGCACGATCCCGGCGACGATCAGCGCGCCGCCGGCGCCCTGCACCACCGACGGAAGCTCGCTCAGCACGATCCACGCGAACAGCACCGCGAACATCACCTCGGTGAGCCCGACGAACGAGGACAGGGCCGCGCCGAGAATGCGGGCGGCGCCGATCCCGGCGACGTACGACACCACGGCCGCGACGAGGGAGAGCCCGACGACCGGTACCACCCAGCTCATGCGGGTGCCGCCGAACTCGACGGTGCCGAACGTGGCCCGCATCGGCAGCGCGCCGGCGGCGCCGAGCGCGAGCAGCACCACGGCGCCCACGGCCATCCCGCCCGCGGCGAGCGTCGTCGACGGCAGTTCCGGGTCGATCCGCGCGGAGAGCACGAAGTACGCGGCCAGCCCGACGGCGGCGCCGAGGCCCCACAGCACGCCGACCGGGTCGATGCGCCCGGTGCCGGTCAGGTCGAGCACCAGCACGAGCCCGAGCAGCGCCGTGACGGCGCCCGCCACGGTCAGGCGGCGGGGACGCTGGCCGTGCGCCGCCCACATCCACAGCACCACGAGCACGATCCCGGAGTACTCGATCAGCAACGCCACCCCGACCGGCAGGTACCGGACGGCGTTGAAGAACGCCACCTGCGCACCCGCCACGGCCAGCAGCCCGAACAGGCCGATGGTGCCGGCGGTGCGCTTCACCACGTCCCATCGCCCTTTCGCCGCGACGAGGGCCGGAACCGCCAGCGCCAGCGCCGCGATGCCGATGCGTGCGGCCACCGCCGCGTCGGCCGACCAGCCGGCGTCGATGAGCGACCGGGCGAAGATGCCGGAGGTGCCGAACGTGGCGGCGGACAGCAGGGCCAGCCCCAGGCCGGTGGCGGCGGTACGTTCGGGACGCATCGGTACCTCCGTGAACAGCGAGTAATGAGCAAAAGCTAGCTACACTCATGACAGTAGCCGGACTAGGTGACAGGAGTCAACATGGTCTTTGCTCATGACACAGAGTTGTCCCTGGCCGCCGTCGTCGACCTGATCAACACCGACGACCAGGGCGAGGAGCGGCTCACCGATCCCGACGTCCTCGCCGCGTTCGTCGCCCGGCACCGCTTCTCCGGTCGCCACGAGCGCACGGAGGCCGAACTGCGGGCGGTGCGCGCGCTGCGGCCGCGCCTGCGCCGGATCTGGGAGGTCGACGAGGACGAGGTCGTCGAGATCGTGAACGCGTTGCTGCGCCAGGGCGCCGCGCTCCCGCAACTCGTGCGGCACGACGACTGGCCCTACCACCTGCACGCGACTCCGCTCGACGCACCGCTCGCCGACCGCATGGCCGTCGAGGCGGCGATGGCGATGGTCGACGTCGTGCGCGAGGGGGAGTTGCGGCGGCTACGGATCTGCGAGTTCCCCGACTGCGGGGCGGTCCTGGTCGACCTGTCGAAGAACCGGTCCCGCCGCTTCTGCGACTCCGGCTGCGGCAACCGGGCCGCGGTCAACGCCTACCGCGCCCGCCGGGCCGCGCAGCCCAGGGCCTGAATCCCTAGCCCTCGCGCCGGTCGGTGTCGAAGACGCGCATGAGCACGGCGGCGACCGCGACACCGACCACCGCGATGCCGACCTGCATGCTGATGACCAGCCAGTCGAGGGTGCGGCCGATCATGTCGAACGTCGCGCCGCTGTGCAGGTCCCAGCGGTCGGCGATCCAGCTGCCGGCGACGGCCGCGCCCATGCCGATGAGCACGGTGAGGATGAGACCGATGCGCTGCTTGCCGGGGATGAGGATGCGGGCCACCACCCCGAGGACCGCGCCGAACACGATGGCGATCAGATAATCCTGTACGTCCACACGTCGATGTTTCCCACCGGCCACGCAAAGCCAATCTCCCGCGGACGTTCACCTACCGAGACGGCGGAGCAGCACCGCAGCCGCACCGCCGGCCGGGATCAGCAGCCAGCAGGACAGCAGCCGGTAGATCAGGACGGCCGCCGCGGCCGGTGCGGCGGCCGCTCCCGCGGCGGTCAGGCCGGTGACGAACGCGGTCTCGATGACGCCGATGCCACCCGGCGTGAGCGGGACCTGCCGGACGATCTGGACGCTGAGGTAGATCCCGGCCATCGCGGTCACGGAGACCGGCAGGTCGAGGGCGCGGGCGACGGCGACCAGGCACGCCAGGTCCGCGAGCCATTTGGTGGTGGCGTAGGCGAGCACGATCGCCCAGTCGCGGGTCCGCAGGCCGGCACCGGCCCGCCACGCGTCCCGGCCCGACCGGGCCGCCATCCGGAGGTAACGGACGAGTCGACCGTCGGCCGGGGAGCTGTCGGTAGCCGAGGAGGGGAACCGGCGTCCGGCCGCCACCACCGCCGCCGTCACGAGTGCCAGCACGAGAACCACGAGCAGCGGCTGCCACTGGGGGCCGCCGGTGGCGACGCCGGCGAGCGCGAGACCGCCACCGGCGTACAGCGCGGCCAGCCCGCCGATGGAGGCGAGACCCGACACCACGGCCGACGCGACCGCGACCTCGTGGGTGGCGCCGGCCCGTCCGTACTCCCGTACGGTGTACGCGGTGGCGACCGCCGCGCCGGCCGGCATGGTGTTGGCCAGGGCGGTGCCGGCCAGGACCACGGCCACCGTCCGGGGCAGCCCGATCCGCACGCCGAGGCCGTCGAACAGCCGTCGCTGCTGCAACGCGAACGCCGCGATCGACGCGACCTGCAGCAACGCGGCGAACAACGCCCACGGGTACGCGATCCCGGCGGTCGCGTCGAGCACGTCGGCGGGCGCCGGCAGGCGGCCGCGCAGCCCGACGACCGCCAGGCCGACCACGGCGACGACCACGACGACGGCCCGCACCCACTTCCGGGTCCGGGGCCGGGGCGCCACGACGGTTTGCTGATCACGCATCACGGCGATCCTCGCAGACGCCGGCAGCAGGCCCCGGTGGAGCGTTACGGTCTGCGGCCTTTGCCACCGTTGTGAGGTACGGCACAACGGTGCTCGCCGGGCGCCAGTTCACGCCCGGCGAACTCGGCGGTGGTGCCCGGCGGCACGGTGATGTCCACCGCCAGGACGTCGTCGGCCAGCGTCCAGCGCACCGAGATCCGCCCGTACGGGGACTCGTGCTCGGCCGAAGCCCACGTCACCCCGCCGCCGGGCCGTGGCCGCACGCGGAACCGCCGGTACGCCGGTTCCACCGGTGACAGGCCCGCGACGTACCGGTGCAGGAACGAGACCACCGCACCCTTCGCGTAGTGGTTCAGCGACTCGTGCGCCACACCGGACGCGTCGACGCCGTCCCAGCGCTCCCACATCGTCGTGGCGCCGCGGTCGATCATCGTCAGCCACGACGGCTCGGTGTCCTGGCGGAGCAGGTCGTAGGCGACGTCGAGGTGGCCGGCGTCGGCCAGCACCGGCAACAGGTACGGCGTCGCGAGGAAGCCGGTGCCCACGTGCGTTCCTGTCGCGCGCACCAGATCGACAAGCCGCGCCGCCACCGCGGACCGCGAGCCGGCTGGCACAAGGTCGAACGCGAGCGCCCGCACGTGGTTCGCCTGGGTGTCCGGGGCGAGCCTCCCGTCCGTCCCCATGAATTCACACCGCCACGCATCGCGCGCTTGCCGCGCCAGCTCGCGATACCCGGACGCGTCAGATCCGAGAATATCGGCGATCCGCGCCGTCAGCCCCGCCGAATAGCACAGATACGCCGTGGCGACGTCACCCATGTCGGCGCCGGAAAAGGGATTCGAGCCGCCGGGCTCCAGCCACTCGCCCCAGTGGAAACCGGTGTCCCACAAGTGTTTCTCGTGCGGGGCGGGCGTTGGCCGGGCGGCGGCGCGGTCGGGATGCCTTCCGGTGCGCGCCATCCGTGCGGCCCGTGCGAGCCAGGCGGTCATCACCGGCCACATGTCGGCGAGGATCCGTTCGTCGCCGTACGCCCGGTACAGCTCCCACGGCACGATCACCGCCGCGTCGCCCCACCCCGCCGATCCGTTCAGCCCGGCCACTGTCGAGCCGCGACCCTCGGCGGGCGGGCACGGGCTCATGTTCGCGACCGTGCCGTCGTCCCACTGGTCCGCGGCGACGTCGCGCAGCCACTTGGTGGCGAACCCCGCCACGTCGTAGAGGAACGCGGCGGTCGGCACGAAGACCTGCCAGTCACCGGTCCAGCCGGCGCGTTCGCGCTGTGGACAGTCGGTCGGGATGTCGCACGCGTTGCCGCGGAAGCTCCACAATGCCGCCTCGTGCAAGGCGTTCAGGCGTTCGTCGGAGCACGAGAACCAGCCGGTGCGGCGCATGTCGGTGTGCACCACCACGCCGGTCACGTCGGCGGCGTGGCCGTCGAGCTGCACGTACCGGAACCCGTGCGTGGTCCGCCGCGGTTCGAATGTCTCATGTGGACGGCCGGTCGACACCACCGCGTCGACCATCCCGGCCGGCAGCGGCGCGGGCAGGAACGGGAACGCGGGCCGCAAGTGGTCGGTGGTCACGTTTCCGTCGGCGTCGAGGTGTTCGCCGTGGGTCAGCACGACGCGGGTGCCGGCCGGTCCGAGGCCCCGCAACCGCACCCATCCGTTGATGGCGCGCCCGAGATCGACCACCTGCCGCCCGGGCGCGGGCCGCGTCACCGCCACCGGTGCGAGCTCCTCGACGCGGCGCACCGGCGGTGCCGGGGAATCGGTGAGAATATCGAATCGGTGGTCGGCCCCGATCGCGCCGGTCCAGGCCGCGTCGTCGAAGACAGGAGACGCCCACCGCGTCGGCATCGAGCGCAGATCCGTCTGTTCACCGGCGATCAGGTCGGCGACGATCGGGGCGGGCGCCGTACGCCAGTGCGCACCGGTGATCGAGACCGGTACGCCGTCGACGGTCAGCTGGGCGAGCAGCGCGACGTGGTGTCCCCACTGGTCGGCCGAGCGCAGCGCGCCGGTCTGCCCGCGGAACCACCCGTCGGCGAGCACGACGCCGAGCGCGTTGGCGCCGGGCCGCAGCAGGTCGGTGACGTCGTACGTCTGCACCTGGAGGCGGCTGGCGTACTGGGTGTAGCCGGGCGTGAGTTCGGCGTCGCCGACCCGGACGCCGTTGAGGAACGCCTCGTACAGCCCGTGCGCCGTGATGTACAGGCGTGCCGGCCCGCCACCGTCCACTGTGAACAGTGTGCGCAGCAGGTGCGCCGGACGTTCACCCGGCGGCGGCACCTCGTCCTCGCGCGGCTGGATCCAGCGCGCCGTCCAGTCGTCGGCGCGCAGCAGCCCCATCTCGAACCAGTCTTCCGACGACCAGCCGAGGTCGCCCGTGTCCGCCCACACCCGAACCCGCCACGTGACCCGCTGCGCCGAGCCCAGCGGCGGCCCCTCGTACGGCACCAGGACGCTGCGGTCGCTGTCGACCCGCCCGGTGTCCCAACCGTTGCTCGTGCGGATCCGGTACGCCACCTGCCGCGCGCCGCCGGCGGGCAGCCGCCACGAGAACCGGGGCGCACGCGTGTGGATGCCCAACGGGTGGTCCAGATGCTCGACCCGCAGACCGATCACGACGGGTCCCCACTGGTGCGAGTGATCAACTTTTCTGGAAGAGGTAACTGTTCATGTAGTGGGTCCACAGCGGACCCCGCGTGGCTGATTTTGCAGTTGTGCTCGCCGAAAAACGGGCGAATTCCGGCGAAAGGGTGGGCACAACTGCAAGATCGAGGGCCGAGGACTGTTCTCCGGCGTTGATCTTGCAGTTGTGGTGCCTTGTTCGCCGACATTTGACCCTTTTTGCGGCCACCACAACTGCAAGATCGACTCGTTGGGACGGGCACGACAACCACCACGTGTGCGTGTGCGTGCCTGCTTTGGTCGGATTCAATGAACGGGGAGATTCGTGTGTGCCACGACGTGGACGGACTTCCCCTCTGATGCGTCATCTTGTCCTCCGCACGGGTGCCGGAGGCGGCGTCCGCTTTGAGCGGACACTTTTTGTAGCCAGGACTGCAAAAAGTGCCCGCACAAGCCCACGATGCTCGACCCGCAGACCGATCACGGGCGGACGATCCGGTCGAAACCGCCGAGGGCGGCCACGCGGACCTCGATCTCGGCGCGCCGGGCGGCGTGCGCGGCCGCGGTCTCCTGGATCTCCCTGGCGTGGGCGCGTTTCTCGGCCATCGACAGCACCGACGCGTCGAGGTCGGTCCACTCGACGGAGAGGTCGGGTCGCAGCGAACCGCGCGCGCCGCACGTGGCGCAGGCGACGTCGGCACCGCGCAGCGTGATCACGTCGAGGTGGCACATCGGGCACAGGCCGGGCTCGCCGCGGTACTCGGCCTCGTCGAAGGCCCGGCCGAGTTGCCCGGCGACGGTGGCACCGAGGCGTTCCGCGCGCGCCATGGCCGCGTCGTCGAGGACGATCGACCGTGGGGTGCCGGCGCCGCCGAACACCACCTGGTCGACGACGGCGATGTGCATCGAGAACGTCAGCGTGTGCAGGATCGGCAGGGCGAGGGTCTTCCACTGTGGAGTGAGCGATCCGCCGACGGCGAGGAACCCGGCCACCCTCGGCTTGAGCACCCGCTCGTCGACCCGGAACGGCACCGCCGGTTCGGTGCCCGCCCGCCGCACGCCGACGAGGTGCTCGATGATCGCGGCGTCGGCGTTCGGTCCGAGCAACCGGTCGACGAGCACCTTGAGCCCGGCCGCGACGGTCCGCGACATGATCGGCGTGCTGACGACGAGCCCGTCGCACCCGACGAGCCGGTCCCAGAGCCAGTCGCCGTCGGCGGACATGTCCACATCGGACAGTCGCACGAGTTCCGCGTCGGCACCGGTCGCCGAGGCCGCCCGCAGCGCGGCGGTGAGTAGAAGTTCGGCGCTCCCGCCGGGCACGCCGGCGCCCAGCCCGAGAACCTTCATGCGGCACCTCCGCGCGACAGCAGTTCCACCAGGTTCCCCTCCGGGTCGGCCACGAACGCCATCCGCACACCGGGTTCCGGCGACGGACGCGGCGCGAACACCGCCCGCGCGCCGAGCCCGACCACGCGGTCGTACGTGCCGTCGAGGTCCGCGACGTCGAACGCGATGTGCCCGAACGACTCCGACAGCGCCGCCCGCGCCGGATCGGCGGCCCGCAGCCCCGGCGCCGATCCCGGCCGGTGCAGCAGTTCGAGCCGGTCGCCGTGGACGGGATGGATCAGCATCACGATGTCGAGGTCGATCGGGTCGACCCGCAGCACCACCTCGCGCGCGTAGCCGAACGCGGTGCAGTACCAGGCGGACGCGGCGTCGAGGTCCCGCACGGAGAGCCCGACGTGGTCAAGACGCATGCGCGTTCAGCCCCTGGGCATCGGCGGCCAGGTACGAGACGAACCGCCCGTCGGGATCGCGCTTCGCGCGGATCTCCCGCAGCCGGGCGAAGTTGGCGTCGGACAGGAACCGGTCCTGGCGCCGGGTGAAGTCGGTGTCGCCGAGATAGACACCGCCGCCGCCGTGCCGGGCGATGGCCGCCGTCCGGTCGTGCACCCACGACCGGTACTTCTCGTCGTCGGCGGCGTCCGGGTAGATCGCGTAGGTGGCGACGTACACGTTGCCCTCGACGGAGAACGCCATGTCGGGCAGCCGTTTCGAGGGCGCCCAGCCGTACCAGATCGAGAACGAGTGCTCGGTGTCGAGTTCGCGCCACAGCCGGGTCAGCGGCGGCGCGAGGACGCCGGCCGGCGCGTCGGTCCACGTGCAGTCGACGGCGTAGCGGTAACCGTCCGGGCTCTGGGTGGCCTGGGCGACGCTCTCGTCGTCCACTGTGGTCGGTCCGCGGACGTGGCCCAGTTCCCGGCCGGCGAGCGGCCCGTCGTCGAACGGGCGCAGCAGGGCCGCGAGCTCGTCGACGGAGTCGCCCATGACCGTGGTGTGCAACAGGAGAGCCGTGCCGGGATGCGCGATCCCGGGCCGCAGCGGCACACCGGGCAGCCGGGTGGCGGCGAGCACCGGTTCCACCCGGCGGTCGAGGGTCGGCAGCACGTCGTGCAGCCAGTGCAGGAGGACGTCGGCGTCGTCGAGCCGGAACGTCCAGGTGTCGTGCCACATGTGCGGCGGCAGCGGATACGTACGGAGGTGGAACCGGGTGACGACGCCGGGGAATCCGGGGCCGGCGCCGCGGGCGGCCCAGTACAGGTCGCTGTTCTGGTCGGCGTCGGCGCGCACGAGGTCACCCTCGGCGGTCACCACGTCGACGGCCACCACGCTCTCGCACGCCCAGCCGACGCTGCGCCCGTTCCAGCCCTGGCCGCCCTGCAGCAGGTAGCCGCCGAGGCCGACGCCGGGGCAGTGCCCCACCGGGAACGCGCGGCCGTGCCCGGCGAGGAGCGGGGCGACCTCGCGCCCGCCCTGCGCCGCCGGGCCGGCCGTCGCGATCCCGGTGGCCGGGTCGTAGTCGACGGCGGTGAGCGCGCCGAGGTCGATGAGCAGCGCGTCGTCGCGGACGCTCCACGCGGCCCACGAGTGACCGCCCGACCGCACGCTCACCCGCCACCCGCGCTCGCGGGCGAGCTTCACGCCCGTCACCACATCGTTGTCATCGGCGGCGAGCAGGACCGCGGCCGGGTAGCGGTCGGGCCGCCGGGCGTTGAAGACCCGGCCGACGCGGGCCTCCTCGTACCCGTCGTCGCCGCGCAGGACGAGTCTCATCCGGCCTTCTGGAGGGCGCCGCCGCCGAAGTTCTTGTCGTGATCGAGCGTCATGCGGTGGAACGGGTAGGCGACCTCCCGCATGTCCCGTTCGTACGCACCGATCTCGGCGACCACGTCGGTCGCGGATGCCAACCGTTGAACGAGTTGCTGCGCGTCGCGCAGTGCGAGGTTCGCGCCCATGCCGAGCGTCGGCAGCATCGCGTGCGCCGCGTCGCCGACGAGCGTGACCCGCGACGGCTCCCACGTCTCGGCCGGCATCACGAACCCGAACGGGATCATGAAGATCGAGTCCAGCTCCATCCGACCGACGAGTTCGGCGGCGGCCGGGTGCCAACCGGTGACGGTGCGGGTCATCGACTCGCGCATCAGCGCGGGGGTCTCGGCGGTCCACTCGGCCGACGGCGGCACCACCGTGTCGGGCGACGTGCTGCAGCTGACCATCACGTACGGCCCGACCGGGTCGAGGGTCACGTCGGGCGCGATCGCGGCAGGCGCCTCGTGCACCGGCGTCCGGGGGTCGAACGTGCCGATCAGGAGCCGGCTGCCCGCCCGGTCGACGGCGATGATGACGCCGTCGGTGAGCCCGTCCGGGAGCAGGTCCCGCAGGTCGTCGGTCAGCGGGGTGCGGCCGTAGACGCCGATGCCGCGGATGCCGGTCGCGACGATCGGCACCTCGGGCAGCCGGGTCGCGCGCACGGCCGACCGGATGCCGTCGGCGCCCACGAGCACGTCGCCGCGCACGGTGGTGCCGTCGGACAGGGTGGCGGTGACGCCCTCGGCATCCTCGGTGTAGCCGGTGACCGCGACGCCGGTGTGCAGGGAGTCGCCGAGCCTCGCGCTGAGGATCTGGCGCAGCGTGCGGCGGTGGACGCCGGTGTGCGGCGGGTCGCCGTCGTTGGGCGGGCCGAGGTGCGGCTGCGAGCTGAGCTCGTGGAACTGGTCGTTGAGCACGATCGACTCTTTGCGGCGGTACGTCGTGCGCGACGTCGCCTGGTACAGGGCGAACAGGTCGTCGGGCAGCACGGCACGCAGCGCCTCGCCGCCGAACGCGTTCATGTGCAGGTAGTAGCCCTGCTTGCGGTTGAGGTCGGCGTCGCGTTCGAAGACGTCGACGGTGTGTCCGTGCTTCACGAGCCCTTGGGCGACCGCGAGGCCGGACAGGCCGCCTCCCGCGATCAGCACGTGCAGCGGTCGGTTCACGGTCACGGCGGCTCCCGTAATTCTCGGAGAGTGAAAGTGCATTTCAACTCTTGTCTGGTGACTGTAGTGAGGAAGCGGGGGAGGGTCCATACCTCAGATCGGTCTGAGCAATTCATGGGGTAGCTCGCTGCCGTCCCGGCCCGCCGCGAGCGCGGTGAGCCGGGCGTGCATGCCGAGGATCGGCGGCCCGGCCCGGTGCAGTTCGATCGGGTGCGGGAACAGGTCGCCGCCGGTGTACCAGGCGACGCTCACGGCGCCGGTGGACGCGGTATGGATCGGCCGGCAGCCGGCCCTTCGTAGCCGCTCGCCCTCCGCGTCGAGATCGTCGGTGACCCAGGAGACGTGCCCGACGCGGTCGAACGCGATGCCGTACGCCTCGGCGAGGGCCGGGTCGACGCTGTGCACCTCGGCCAGTTCCAGCACCACCGGGCCCCAGGCGGCGAACGCCGCGCTGTGGTCGAGGTACGCCGGGTCGGTGACCTGCGTGCCGTCGGCCAGGCGGAACGAGTCGAACCGGACGTGCCGGTGGACGAGGAACGGTCCGACCCCGAGCGTGCCGGCCGCCCGCTCGGCGGCCGCCGCCAGGTCGGGCACCCAGTATCCGACGTGATGCATGTCGCTCCTTCGATCCGCGTAACACGTTCTCTGAGAGTGAGAGTAGGGTGTCGGCCATGAAGCTGACCCACCTCGGGCACGCGTGTCTGCTCGTGGAGACCGACGACGCCCGGCTGCTCCTCGACCCGGGCACGATGTCGGAGTTCGAGATGCTCACGGACCTGACCGCGGTGCTCGTCACCCATCAGCACCCCGACCACCTCGACGCCCGCCGCGTGGCCGCGCTGCTGGCGGCCAACCCCGCCGCGCGCCTGGTGGTCGACCCCGACACGGCCACGGCCGCGGTTTTCCCGGACGCCGTCGTCGCCCGGCCGGGGGAGCGGCTGACGTTCGGACGCACCACCGTGGACGTCCATGGTGGACTGCACGCCGCCGTCTACGGTGACGTGCCCGGCTGCACCAACTCCGCCTACCTGATCGACGACGGCGCGCTGTTCCACCCCGGCGACTCGTTCGCCGCACCGCCGGGGCCGGTCGACGTGCTCGCGGTGCCGATCGACGGTCCCTGGCTCAAGCTCTCCGAGGCGGTCGACTACGTGCGGATGGTGACGCCGCGGGCCGCGGTGCCGATCCACGAGGGCGAGACGACCGATCCGGCCAAGTACGCCGGCATGCTCGCCGCGTTCAGCCCGGCGGGTGTGGTCCGCCGGGTCGACGAACTCTAGGCACACGCGTTCGCCCGCGCGATGCGCGCGTACACCGCCGCGCTGGGCTTGGGTGTGCGGGCGAACGTGGTGCGGTCGACCTCGACCAGGCCCAGCCGTACGTCGTAGCCGAACACCCACTCGAAGTTGTCGAGCAGCGTCCAGTGGAAGTAGCCGAGCACCGGCACGCCGTCGTCGATCGCCGCCTGGAGGCCGCTCAGCGCCGGCTCGATGAACGCGGCCCGGTGGGTGTCGTCGTCGGTGGCGATGCCGTGCTCGGTCACCAACAGCGGGACGCCGGCGGCCTCGTGCGCGTACCGCACCGCGCCGGCGAGCGAGAGCGGGTAGATGTCCGAGCCCATGTGATTGCGCTCGACGTCGTCCGGTGGCGGCACCGGGCCGGTGGCGTCGTACCGGGCCCGTTCGTAGTTCTGGACGCCGAGGAAGTCGTCGTCGGCGGCCAGTGCCAGCCACCGTCCGTACACCTCGGCCCGCTTGCGGTCGCGGACGGTCGGATCGTCGCCGACGACCTGATCGTCCACGATGGCCAGGCTCAGCCCGACCGGCAGATCCGGTCGGCTCGCCCGGATGGCGGCGCGCGCCGCGGTGTGCGCGGCCGCGTAGCCGTCCTCGATCGCGTCGTACTCCTCGGGTACCACGACGTTGCCCAGCCGGTACCGGTCCACACCGGCGGCCTTCGCGGCGGCGTCGAGCGTCTGCCGTTGGAGGTCGTGCACGAAATCCGGCAGGCCGATCCACGACAGCAGCCGGGGCAGGTTCGGTTCGTTGAGCGTGACGGCGTAGGCGATCCCGGCGCCGAGCCGGTCGGTCACCGTGCCGCAGTAGCGGGCGAACACCTCGGCCGAGTCGGGCGCCAGCCAGCCGCCCCGGGCGGCGAACCAGTGCGGGCAGGTGAAGTGGTTGTACGTCACCACCGGGGCCAGGCCGAGTTCGTGGCAGCGGTCGATGATCGCTTTGTAGTGCGCGATCGCGTCGTCGTCGAACTCGCCGGGCGCCGGCTCGACGCGGGCCCACTCCAGCGAGAACCGGTACGCGTTCAGGCCCATGCCCGCGACCAGGTCGAGGTCCTCGCGCCAGCGCCGGTAGCCGTCACACGCCGGCCCGGACGGCTCCCGGAACACCGTGGGCGACAGGTTCTCGGCGAACCAGGTGTCGCTGTTCGAGTTGCCGCCCTCGGTCTGGTGGCCGGAGGTGGCCACGCCCCACAGGAAGCCGTCCGGAAACATCTCCACCGTCCTATGTGTACATTGACGGCCGCGCGCCGGTGATCCAACCCACCAACTCGTCGCCGTTCGTGTCGGAGGTCGGCACGTCGGCCACCTTGCGGCCGCGGTTGAGCACGGCGATCCGGTCGCACACACCGGTCGCGAGCGGCAGGTCGTGGGTGACGAGCACGCACGCCACCCCGTCCGCGGCCATCCGCCGGATCAGCGCCTGCACCTGCCGCGTCTGCTCGTAGCCCAGCGCGGCGGTCGGCTCGTCGAGCAGCAGCACACCGTGGTGTTCACCGGTGACGCGGGTCGCCGCCCGGGCCAGGGCCACCACCTGACGCTGCCCGCCGGAGAGCATCTCCACGGGACGGGTGACCGGTGCCGTCCGCACGCCGAGCCGTTCGAGTTCGGTGGCCGCCCGCTTTCGCTGTGCCTTGTGGTCGACGAATCCCAGCCACCCCAACGGTCCCCGGCGCAGGATCTCCCGGCCGATGGTGAGGTTGGTCGCGATGTCCTGGGCGTCGACGAGCGCGAGATCCTGGTACACCATCTGGATTCCGGCGTGCGTGGCGTCGCTCGGCCCGGAGAACCGGTGCGGCGTGCCGTGCACGAGAATCGTGCCGTTGGTGGGCTGGTGCGCGCCCGACATCACCTTGAGGAGGCTGGACTTGCCGGCACCGTTGTCGCCGAGCAGGCCGAGCACCTCGCCCGGCCGCACGGCGATGTCGATGCCGTCCAGCGCCCGTACGTAGCCGTAGTGCTGGTCGATGCCCTGGAGCTCCAGCGCGGCGGTCATGCTTGATCCTTGCTCTCGGTGTGTGCCGACGCCGCGGCGGTGGTCACCAGCCGCCGCGACACCGTTGTGGACACCCACTTCTCCAGCCCCAGCGACGCCAGCAGCAGCGCGCCGGTGACCGTGGTGGCCCAGAACGGCTGGATCCCCTTGAGCGTCAGGCCGTTGGAGATGGTCCCGAGGATCAGGGCGCCGACGAGCACCCGGGGCAGCGAACCGCGTCCACCGCTCAGCGACACCCCGGCGAGCGCGACGGCGGTGAGCGCGTTGAAGATGATCCCGGGATTCGCGGCGGGATTGGCCTCAGTGACCAGCGCGGCCGTCATCAGCCCGCCGAGCGCCGCGCAGAACCCGCTGATGACGAACGCGAGCACCTTGTACCGGTCGCTGTGGATGCCGCTGCGGCGCACCGCCTCCGCGTTGCCGCCGACCGCCATCAGCCGGATGCCGTCGCGGGTGCGGGTGAGGAACACGGTTCCGGCGAGGAACAGCGCGGCGACGATCCACACCGGTGCCGGCACGCCGGCGTACCGCCGCGTACCCATGAACTCCAGCCCCAGCAGGCCCGGAATGGTGTACCCGGCGGCGAGCGCGGAGGCCAATCCGGACAGCACCGACAGCGTCCCGATGGTGACGATGATCGGGTTGAAGCCGCGCAACGCGATCAGCCCGTTGACCAACCCCACCACCACTCCGACCGCCAGCCCGGCCGCGATGCCCAGCCACACCGGCACGTCGTGCGTCATCAACCACCCGCACACGCAGCCGGCCATCGCGGCCGTGCCGGGGATGCTGAGGTCGAGCGCGCCGCAGATGATCCCCACCGCGATGCCGGCCGCGAACACGGCGGTGAGCGCCGCGGCGTTGGCGATGAGGATCGCGTTGTCGACGGTGCCGAAGTAGGGCCGGGCCCAGACGCTGAACCCGATCAGCAGCAACGCCCACAGGACGAAGATGCCGCGGTCGCGGGCGAACACGAGCCACCGCACGTGTGCCTGGTCGCTGTCGGTCCGCCCGACAACCGCTGCCATCGTCATGAGCCCGCCGTGACGACCTTCTGCGGAACGATGAGCACCTCACCGTTCGCCTTGGGGTCGCCCTGCATCTTCACCAGCGTGTCGAACGACTGTGCCATGTCGGCCTGGAACTGCAGGGCCACCGAGGCGTAGATCTTGCCGTCCTTGACGCTCGCGAGCACCTCGTCGTTCCCACCGAAATCGGTGACGCACGTGAGGTTCTTCTTCGCCGCCGCGAACGCGCCCAGCGCGCCCAGGGCACCCTCGTCGTTGGCCGCCATCACCGCGGCGAGGTCCGGCTTGCCCTGCAACGCGGCTCCGATGTCGGTCTGCGACTGGGTCCGGTCCTTGGCGATGACCGTCTGCACGACGGTCGCGCCCGGGGCGGCGGCCTTCAACGCGTCGAGCGCGGCGGTGTCGAACTCCTTCTTGCCGGCCGACCCCTCGGTGCTGGCGGCGAACAGCACCTTGCCGGTGCCGCCGAGCTTCTCGGTCACACACTTGCCCAACTGCTCGCCCAGCGCCTTCCCGCCGGCGGCATAGTCGATGTAGTCGAACGTGATGCCCGGCTGCGGGCCGCTGAAGCCGTACTCGTCCGGCCGGCCGTTGACGAGGATCGGAATCCCCTTCGACTGCGCCGTCTTGAGGATCGGACCCATCGACTTCGGCGCGACGGCGATCACCCAGGCGGCGCCGGCCCGGCCGGAGCTGAGCACCTCGTTGAGCTGCTGGGTCTGCTTGCTGGCGTCGAAGTTGGGATCCTGGACGATGACCTCCCACTTCTTGTCGCCGGCGTAGTGCTTCACGCCCTCGGAGAGGCCCTTCAGCGCCGGTGGGGCGAGCGAGAGCGGGGAGAACACCAGGGTCTTGGGTAGGTCCTTGCCGGCGGCCGAGCCCGTGGACGGGCTCCCGGAACTGCCGCTGCAGGCCGTCAGGAACAACGCGACGCCGCCGAGGGCGAGGGCGAACGGGGCGCGCCGGGAGCGCCAGTTTCGAGAACTCATGACCGAACTCCTCTGAGGCGGGGGAGCCGTCACTTTCACTGAGTGAAAGTTACTTTGAAAGCGAATTACCGAGAACGTAGACGACCACACGGCAGATGTCCATGCCCTGCGCCCCGCGCCCCCGTCCCATCCCCCGGATCTTGGACTCCGCACGGGCCTATAGCCCCGCAACGAGTCCAAGATCGCCGGGTTGGGGTGCGCTACGGGGGGCGTTCTTTGGCGTGGATCAGGGCGACCATGGTGTCGTGGGCCGGGGTTGGGACGCCGACGCGGCGGCCCTCGGCGGCGATTCCGCCGTTCAGGACGTCGATCTCGGTCGGGCGGCCGGCGAGGATGTCCTGGAGCATCGAGGGCTTGTGGCCGTACGCCTCGCGGATCGCCTCCTCGACGGACTCGGCCGGGTCGCGGCTCAGCTCGATGCCGGCGGCGTCGCACACCGAGCGGGCCTCGGCGATCAGCCGGTCGACCTCGCGGCGTAGCTCCGCGTCGGTGCACACCTGGCCGACGGTCAGGCCGGTGAGGGCCGCCAGCGGGCTGGTCGCGGCGTTGAACACCACCTTCGTCCACTGTGGACCCCGGGCGTCGGGCACCGCGTGGGTCCGCAGGCCCGCTTCCGTCAGGAGGCGGGCCAGCAGGGCTATCTCGTCGGGGCGGGCCGGTGCGGGTTCGAACGGGCCGAGCCAGGTGTCGCCGGGCGCGTCGTACCGGACCGTGCCGGGCTCGGTGACCGCGCCGGCTGTCACGATCGTCCCGCGGATCACCCGGGGCACCACGGACGCGATCTGCTCCTCGTTGCCGACGCCGTTCTGCACGCTCGCCACCGCCGCGCCATCGAGCGCCGTATATGCGGCGCGGACGGCGTCGAGCGTATGCAACGCCTTTGTCGCCACGATGCCGAACGCGCACGGGGGCAACGCCGCGGCGTCCGTGCGGGCCCCGACCCGGGCGACGAAGTCGGCCTGTCCGGTGACGCGCAGACCCCCCGACGCGATGGCCGACACGTGCTCGCGCCACGGGTCGACCGCCCACACCTCGACGGACGGCAGCCGGGCGAGGTGCGCCGCGTACAGGCTGCCGATCGCCCCGCACCCGAGCACGGCAACGCGTACGGTGCTCACGCCATCGCCCCGCACCCCGGCACGGCGACGGGCGCCGTGGTCACCGGAGCGCCGTACCCCGGCGCGGCGACGGGCGCCGTGGTCACCGGAGCGCCGTACTCCGGCACGGCGACGCGGACCGTGGTCACGAGAGCGCCGCCGCGGCCAGAGCGGCGCAGCGCACCGGATCGGCGCCGCCGACGCCGAGTCCGGCCACCAGCCGGCCGTCGTCGAACACCGGAACGCCACCGGGCGCGGCGAGCAGCGGTGCGGGATGGAGCGCGCCCAACTGCGTCACCGCGGTTCCGTACCAACTCGCGACCACGAAACTGTCGCAGCCGAACCGGGCGGCGGTCGCCGCGGTCGCCAGGGCCACGTCGACGCCGGCGGCGGGCGCGTCGTCGATGCGGTCCTGCTGGATCGGGTCGCCGCCGGCGTCGACCACCGCGACGCTCACGCGCAGCCCGTTCTCCGCGGCCAGCCGCAGGACACGGTCGCACAGGGAACGGGCCCGATCGAGTGATGCCTGCGACGTGGACGCCGGCGCGGGCGCCATGCCGAGGCTCTCGGCCGGCGGCACCACGAGGTCGCCGAACCGCTGCTTCCACCGGGCCTCGTCGTCGCCGTGCTGGCCGACATAGGGGACGCCCAGCGCATACGCGATCAGCAGGTCCTCGGGGTTGGCCGGTCGGCCGTCGGCCGACACCACCTCCGGAGCGACGCCGGTGGGGAGGAACGGGCTCACCGTCGCCCCCGACGCGGCGATCCCCGCCACCACCACGCCGTGCTCGTCGCGCACCGGCATGCCGCCGGCGCCCGGGAAGACCGCCTCCGGCGAGACGCCGACGAAGCCGTTCGAGATCGGCGCCGGCAGCGTCGTCATCCGGTGCAGGTGCTCGGTGCTCGGGATCTGCTGGGTCGCCGCGATCCACGCCTTCGACCGCGCCCGCGCCATCCCGCCCGGGCCACCGTGGTCTAGCCGCGACGCGGTCACCAGCGCGCCGCTCGCACCGACGACCGCGACGCCGCCCCGCAACCCGAGCTGCTCGGCCTTGTCGACCGCCCGCCGCACCAGCGCCTGAGCGTCCACAAGGGACAGATCACGCGAGAACATCACGCGCCGACCATGTTGTAGCCGCCGTCGGCGACCATGTAGCCGCCGGTCATGTGCGACGCGTCGTCGGTGGCCAGGAACAGTGCGGTACCGGCGAGTTCGGCCGGACCCGGGATCCGGCGAAGCGGGGTCAACGAGCGCAACTGGTCGCCGCGGCCCGACCGCCAGTCCTCGCGGGCGAGCGTCGCCTCGGTCTCGATGAAGCCCGGCGCGAACACGTTCACCCGCACCGTCGGCGCGAACGCGTGCGCGTACGACTTGGTGGCGCCGAGGAGCCCGTACTTCGCCGCGGCGTACTGCGGCGCGCGGGGGCTGCCGCGCACGATCACGGTCGAGCCGATGTTGACGATCGCGCCGTGGCCCTGGTCGAGCATGCGCTTGCCGAACTCGTGGATGCAGGCCATCGTCCCCTTGATGTCCACCGCGAGCACGTGGTCGATGGACTCCTCGGTGATGTCGCGCCACGACATCTGGTCGCGGGCCACGTCGCCGACGTTGTTGATGAGCGCGTCGACGCCGCCGAGCCCGTCGAACGCGGCCTCGGCCAACGCGGCCACCTGTGCCCACTCGACGATGTCGGCCTGCAACAGAACGGCTTCGGCGCCGGCCGCGCGGACCCGCTCGGCCGTGCGCTGTGCGCCTTCCTTCGACGAGCGGTAGTGGACGCCCACCGCACGCGCCCCTTCTTCGGCCGCCCGCACGGCGATCTCGGCGCCGAACCCGGTACCGGAACCGGTGACGACCACCGTGCGGCCCTCGAAGCGGCGGGGGATGGGAACGGGTGTCAGTGGCACAAGGCCCTCCTCAAAAGATCAGACGAGCACGCGCCCGCCGTCGACGTAGAGCACCTGGCCGGTGATGAAGCGGGCACGGTCGGAGGCGAGGAACGTCACCGCGTCGGCGACCTCCTCGGGTACGCCGAGGCGCCGCGCCGGCACCAGGCTCTCCAGCGCCCGCCGGTTGCCGTCGCGGTCGAGGTAGTCGGCGGTCAGGTCGGTCTCGATGTAGCCGGGCGCGACGGCGTTGACGGTGACGTCGTGCGCCGCCCACTCCCGTGCCATCACGCGGACCAACTGGTTGAGGCCGCCCTTGGTCGCGGCGTACGGGGCGTGGTCGGCGTGGGCGAGCAGGCCGGACACCGACGACACGAACACCATCCGCCCGTACCCGGCGTCGACCATCCGGCGGCCCACCGCCTGGCCCAGCCAGAACGCGGTGGACAGGTTCAGCTCGACGATCGAGGCCCAGTCGCCGTCGTCGAGGTCGAGCACCGGACGCCGCACGTTGCGGCCGACCGCGTGCAGGAAGACCTGCGGCGTACCGACCTCCCGGACGGCCTCCGCCACGGCGTCGCGGCACCGGTCGGCCGACCGCAGGTCGGCGACGATCGTGCGGACGCAGCCGCCGGCCTCCTTCGCCGCCCGCGCCACCGCGTCGAGCCGGGCCCGGTCGACGTCGACGACGGCGACCGCGGCACCCTGTGCCGCCAGGCTCACGGCGCTGGCACCGCCCAGCCCGCCGGCCCCGGCCACCAGAGCCGGACGATCGGCGAGCGACAGCCAGTCCCGCATGTCCACCTCTTCCGCCTGTTGCCAGGCGACCGATTCTCGTATTGTGAAAGCGACTATCCGACAAGGTAGTCCAGGCGTCGGGGCCTGTCCAGGCGGTCCCTTCTAGGCTGGGCGCGGTCCCGAACAGGAAGGTGAACGATGGCGGAGAAGGCCGAAAAGCCCGAGTACCGGGTCGAGGCGCTGGCCAAGGGCCTGCGCCTGCTCAGCCTGTTCGACGAGCAGCGACCCACCTGGCGGGTGAGCGACCTCGCCACCGCCACCGGCCTGCCGATGCCCACCGTCTACCGCGTCGTCATGACGCTCACCGCGGAGGGCTATCTCGACCACCTGCCGGGCGGCGACTACCGGCCCGGCGTGCGCACCCTGACCCTCGGCACCGCGGCGCTGCGCAGCCTCGACCTGGTCGCGCTGGCGACCCCGAAGCTGCAACGCCTGGGCCAGGAGACGGGCGAGACGGTCAACCTCGCCGTGCTCACCGGCGACCGGGTGCTGTACCTCGTACGGTTGCGCAACTCCGACCTGGTCACCGCGAACATCCAGGTCGGCTCGACGCTGCCGGCCGTGCACACCTCGATCGGCAAGCTGCTGCTCGCCGATCTCGACGAGGCCGACCTGCGCGCCCGCGTCACCGCGGCGTCGTTCCCCGCCCAGCACGGCCCCAACGCCAAGGTGTCGCTCGACGAGCTCGGGCAGGAGCTGGCCCGGATCCGCGAGCAGGGCTGGGCGATGCAGGACGAGGAGCTGGCGCACGGCCTGCGCTCGGTCGCCGGGCCGATCCGGGGCGCCGGCGGGCGGGTCGTCGCCGGGGTCAACCTCGCCGTGCAGGCGCGCGACTGGTCGTCGCAGCGCATCGTCCGCGAGCTGAAGCCGGTGGTGCTCGACACCTGCGACGAGATCTCGAAACTGGTCACCGGATGACAAGGCTGCCCAAACTGCCGCCGCACGATCTCACCGACGATCAGCGCGCCGTCTACGACAGCATCGCCGGCGGCCGCCGCGCCCAGGGCCCGCAACGGTTCCGGCTCACCGACGACGACGGCGCGCTCGAAGGCCCGTTCAACGCGTTCCTGCTGCAGCCCCGGGTCGGCCACGCGCTGCAGGCGCTCGGCGCGGCGATCCGCTACGAGACCCACCTCAGCGACCGGCACCGCGAGATCGCGATCCTGGTGGTGGCGGCGCAGCAGGAGTCCGCGTTCGAGTGGCACGCCCACGAGGGCCAGGGCCGCGACGCCGGGCTCACCGACGACGAACTGGCCGCGCTGCGGGAAGGCCGGTTCGGCAACCTGCGCGATGGCGCGGTCGCGGAGACGGCGTACGCCCTGGTGGCGCGCGGCGACCTCGACGACGCGGAGTACGCCCGGGCGCTCGACGTGCTCGGGGAGCCGGGGCTGTTCGAGGTGCTCACGCTCGTCGGCTATTACCGCGCCCTCGCCGTGCAGCTCCGGGTGTTCCGGGTGTAGGCTCCCGATCCACGGAAGCAGCTTTCGCCATATGAGAACTGGGGGCGACCCATGAAGCTCGTGACGTTCGACGACGGCCGGCCCGGCCGCCTCGACGGCGACACCGTCGTGGAACTGGACTGCGCCTCCACCCGCGAGTACTTCGAGCGCAACGGCGAGGTCGAGGAGACGGGCCGCCGCATCGCGCTGAGCGACGTGAAACTGCGTGCCCCGATCGTCCCCAAGAAGTTCTTCCACACCGCCGGCAACTTCACCGAGCACCACACCGAACTGCAGGCGGTGCAGTGGTCGCACCCGGTGCACAAGGGCATCGTGTTCTTCCAGAACGTCGACGCGATCATCGGCCCCGACGAGGCGATCGTCTACCCCGAGGGCCTCACGAAAGAGCTCGACTACGAACTCGAACTGGCGATCGTCATCGGCAAGAGCGGCAAGTTCTTCGGGCCCGAGGAAGCGGAGAGCTACATCGCCGGCTACACCGTCTTCAACGACATCACCGCGCGCGACATCCAGCGCCGCGAGATGCAGTCGGGCGTGTTCTCGTTCTCCAAGAGCATCGACACGTTCTGCCCGATCGGCCCGTGGATCGTCACCACCGACGAGATCCCCGACCCGCAGAAACTCGCGATGCGGCTGAGCGTGAACGGCGACGTGCGCCAGCAGGGCAACACCGCGCAGATGGTCATCTCGATCCCGCACCTGGTCGCCTACCACTCGGCACAGGGCTACAGCGCCGGCGACATCATCACCACCGGCACGATCTCCGGCGTCGCCGCCGTGCAGCCCGACCCGTTCCAGTTCTATCTGCGGCCGGGCGACCGGATCGAGGCCGAGATCGAGGGCGTCGGCGTGCTGCGCAACCACGTGGTGCCGTGGAGCGCGGCGCACGATACGCCGCCGTACTCCACCGACCTCTACTCGTCGACCGTCGGCTGACCATGCGCTTCGGTACGGTGCGCGGCCGCTTCGTCGTGGTCCGCGACGGAATGGCCCTCGATGTGGCGACCGGCGGTTTCGGGCCATCGCCCCTCACCGTTCTAGAACAATGGGACGCGGTGCGCACCTGGGCCGCCACCGCCGACTGGAGCGGCGCGGTCGCTGTGGAGGACGTCGACCTGGGGCCGCCGGTGCCCGCCCCGCGGCAGGTGTTCGCGATCGCCCTGAACTACCGCCCGCACGCCGCCGAGGCCGGGTTCACGCCGCCGACGGCGCCGCTGGTGTTCACCAAGTTCCCGTCCTGCGTCACCGGCCCGGTGACCACCGTGACCCTGCCGCCCGGCAACGTCGACTGGGAGATCGAGGTGGTCGCGGTCATCGGCCGGGGCGGCCACCGCATCCCCCGGTCGGAGGCGTGGGCCGCCGTCGCCGGCCTGACGTGCGGACAGGACCTGTCCGAGCGGCTGCTCCAGATGCGCGGCACCCCGCCCCAGTTCTCGCTGGCGAAGTCGTTTCCGGGGTTCGGGCCGACCGGCCCCGTCGCGGTGACGCCCGACGAGTTCCCCGACCGCGACGACATCCACTTCGAGTCGGTCCTCTATCCGGCCGGCGGACACAGCGAGGTCCTGCAGAGCGGCAGCACCGCCGAGCTGATCTTCCCGATCGACGACCTGGTGAGCCGGCTCTCCGCGGTGTGCACCCTGCTGCCCGGCGACCTCGTCTTCACCGGCACGCCCGGCGGCGTCGGCAACCGCCGAACGCCCCCGCGCTTCCTGGCCCCCGGCGACGTCCTGGTCAGCCACATGGACGGCGTGGGTGAACTGCGGCAGACGTTCACGTCGGAAGCTCCTGCCGCCCGCTGATCCCGAGCTTGCGGTAGGCCCGGTACAGGTGGCTCTGCACGGTGCGGACCGACAGGTGCAGCCGTCCGGCGATGTCGCGGTCGCTGTGCCCGCGCGTCGCCAGGTCGACCACCTCCCGCTCGCGCGCCGTCAACGGATCGGCGACGGTCGCCGGCACGCTCCGGACCGGTCCGCACCGGGCGAGCAGGCGGTCGGCCGCCGCGGCCGACGCCAGCGCCGGCGCCGGGTGGCCGCCGGCCCGGTGCAGGTGACCGGCGCGCACGAGCGTCTCGGCGGCCCGCAGGTCGCAGCCGAGAGCGGCGAGATCGTGGGCGGCGAGATCCATCGCGGCGGCCTCAGTGGCTGCGGCGTTCGCCGCCATCGCCCGCAGCAGCGGACTCTGTGACCGGTCGGCGAGCCGCCCGAGCCACGGCGCGACGCCGGTGGCGCCGAGGCGGTGGGCGTCGTGCAGGACCCAGCCGGCCATCAGGTGGGACCCGGCGGCCTCCAGCGTCCGGGCGTGCGCCAGCGCCAGGTCGCGCGCCCGGCTCGTCTCGCCAGTGGCCGCGACCGACCACACCGCGCCGCCGCACCGGGGCGGCACGAACCCGGCCGGCAGCACGGCGCTCAGCCGTCCGGCCGTCGCAGCGGCGTTGTCTGCGTCGCCGCGGAGCGCGTACGCCTCGGCCAGCGCGTCGAGGCTCCACAGGTGCGGGCTCGCCGGCAGGCCGGCGATCGGCATCAGCGCGACCGCCTCCCGCAGCCAGCGGACGCCCGCCTCGGCATGACCGGCGAGCACCGCGACCTGGCCGAGCTCGTGGGTCCAGTACGCCCGCAGCGCGGCGCCGCCCGGGGTGGCCGCCGCCTCGGCCAGCCCGGTGGTGCCCACCTCCCGGGCGAGCGCGATCCGGCCGTGGAACGCGTACGCCTGCAACAGGGCCATGCGGACCAACGCGGTTCGGGTGCTCACCGCGTCACCGAAAATTCCCCGCGACGCGCGCAACGCGCGGAGCGTGGCCTCGCCCAGCGAGATCGCGTCTCCGGTGCGCCCCGCGCAGGCCAGCGCGCGCACCCGCGAGATGGCGAGGCGGCCGAGCACGGCGGGGTCGTCGGTGGGCACCTCGTCGCCGTGGTCGAGGCTCAGCGCGATGTGCCCGGTGGAGAACGCCTGCGCGGCCTGTTGCAGCGCCAGCCGGATCCGCAGCGCCGGGTTCTTCGCGGTGGCCCGGGCCTCCGCGAGGACCGACCGGGCCGACTCCACCCGGCCCAGGACAAGATCGAGATTGGACCGGGCGGAGGCGACCCGCACCCGCTCGGCGTCGCCCGTGGCGGTGTCGGCGAGCTCGGCCGCGAGCGCGAGCGCCTCGTCGCCCCGCTGCTCGTAGGGAAGCTCGGCGAGCAGCACCATCCGTGCCTCGAACCCGCCGCCGGCGGCCACGGCCGCCCGCGCCAACCGGGCGGCGAGCTCGTGGTCGAGACCCTCGGACGCCTCCCGGGCCGCTTCGAGCAGCTCCGCCGGCTCGACCGGAAGACCACCGTCGAGGCGCCAGCCGACCACGCGGAGGCGGGGCAGCGTTGCCGGCAGCGTCGCCAGCCGCCGGCAGTGTGCGCGGGCCCGCAGCGGCGGAACGGTGGCTTTGAGCGATTCCGCGTACAGCGGATGGACCAGGCGCACCTCGCCCGGCGACGCGGTTGCCAGCAATCGCTCGTCTTCGAGGCCTTGGCGTTCGTCGGCGGTGAGCAGGTGTTCGAGGGCGTCGGCCGGCACCGGCTCGGCCAGCGCGACGAGTTCCGCGGTGGCCCGGACGTCCGGCGGCAGCCGGTCGAGCCGGGCGGCGATCGCGGCGGGCAGGCTGTCGGCGACGACGAGCGGGCCTTGTGCCCGCCATACGCCGCCGTTGCGCCGCAGTCGTGCGGCGTCGACGAGTTCGCGCAGCAGCAGGGGGTTGCCCTGGCTCAGCTCCGCGAGGCGGGCGGCCAGCGCGGTCTCGACCGGGCCGCCGAGCGCCTGTTCGAGCACCTCGGCGACCTCGGTCGGGTCGAGCGGGCCGAGCGTGACGCGGTCGAGGTCGCGCAGCCACGGCCAGGGGAGCGGGCCGGTGCCGCGGACCGTCAGCACCACCGGGACCGTCGTGTTGGCGACGAGGTGGGCGAGCAGCGCGACGGAGGCGGCGTCGAGCCGGTGCGCGTCGTCGACAGCCACCGCGCCACGGCGCGCGACGAGCGCCGCCGCGGCCAGGCTCAGCTGCGCCTCCACGCTCGTCGTGGGCCTGATCAACGGGGCGAACGGTCCCAGCGGGACGCCCGGAGCGCCCGTCGCCCAGTAGACGCCGGGGACGCGTTCGCGCGCGGCGGCCAGCAGCCGGGTCTTCCCGGTGCCCGCGCCGCCGCACACCACCAGGCCACCGGGCCGCCGCAGCGCGCCGGCGAGGCGGTCGACCTGCGCCGATCGCCCGACGAAGGGCCATTGCGTCACGAGTGCAGTATCCGACTACTGACGACCGCCGCTCTCTTGGTAGGCACCGTGTTGCCATGCGGAGCGACGTGGTGGTGGTCGGGGCGAGCGTGGCCGGGTGCACGGCGGCGATGCTGTACGGGCGGGCCGGTCTCACGGTGACGGTGGTGGAGAAGGCGCGCGACGCGTCGGCGTTCAAGGGGCTGTGCGGGCACTTCGTGCTCGGCGGCACCGCGGCGATGCTGCGCCGCACCGGCCTGTGGGACCGGATGGTCGCGGCCGGCGCGGTAGCCGGCGGGATCGAACGCTGGACCGGCACCGGCTGGTCCGTGCCACCGGCCGACGCGCCGGAGGCGATCAGCCTGCGCCGCGAGCGGCTCGACCCGCTGCTGCGGTCGGTGGCGGCCGGCACGCCCGGCGTGGAGATCGTGTACGGCGCGGCCGTCGAGGGCCTGCTCACCGAGGGCGGCCGGGTCACCGGCGTCCGGACCCGGGACGGGCGCGAGTTCCGCGGTCGCCTGGTGGTCGGCGCCGACGGCTACCGGTCCACGGTCGCCGGCCTCGCCGACGCGAAGACCGACACGGCGCCGAACAACCGCTTCGGCATGTGGGCGTACTACCGGGGACTGTCGCGGGCGTCCAACCGGATCTGGATGCTGGAGCCCGACGTCGCGATCACCATCCGCACCGACGACGACCTGACCATGCTGGTCGCGTTCCCCGACAAGGCGCGGCTGCCGGCCTTCCGCGCCGACCGCGCCGGTGCGCTGGAGTCGTTCGTCGCCGCGCTGCCCGACGGACCCGACCTGGCGGGCGCTTCGCGGGTCTCGCCCGTGATCGGGATGACCGACTACCCCTGCGTACGCCGCGACCCGACCCCCGCGCCCGGGCTGGTGCTGGTCGGCGACGCCGCGCTGGCCGGCGACCCGCAACCGGCGGTCGGCTGCGGCTGGGCGTTCCGCGCGGCCGAATGGCTGGTTCTCGAGACCGCCCCGGCCCTGCGCGGCGGCGGCGGCGGAGGCGGGGGCGACGGCGACGGCGACGGGGGCGGCGGAGGCGGGGGCGGCGGCGACCGGACGGGCCGGCCGGCTCCGGCGCTGCGTGTCCGCGGCGACCCGGCGGAGCGGCGGGCCCTGGCCGCCTATCGACGGCGGCTGAAGTTCATCGTGGCCCACGACCGGCTGGCCCGGAAGGGCGCGCTGGCCAACCCGCCCGACGCCGTGCAGCGGCTGCTGTTCCGCGCCGCCACCCGCGATCCAGCGGTCGCCGCCCGCCTGTACCTGCTGAGCATGCGCGCCGTCCCGGTCAGCGCCGTGGCCAACCCATGGTTCCTCGCCCAGGCCGCCCTCCGCGCCGGAGTCCGCTGACGCCCGCCCCTCCGCGGCGATCTTGCAGTTGTGGTGCCAGGATCACCCGTTTTCGACCTGGTTTGGCGGGCACCACAACTGCAAGATCGACTCATGGGGTTCCGACCAGGCGGGGGGTGGTGTAGTGGTCGGGTTCGGCGCCGGCCTCGCCGAACACCACGCCGGTGAAGCCGTCCGTGGGTGCGGTGAAGTGGTAGAACCGGAGCACGGTGCCGTCGGGGTCGGTGACGTCGAGGACGGCGCCGGTGGGGCCGTCGGCGACGCCGCTGTGGGTGAAACCCTCCCGGTCGCAGTGCGCGGCCAACCGCACCAGGGCGGCCCGGTCGGCGGGCCGGAAGGCGACCACGTCGAACCCGGTGAGGTCGGGGGTCGACGCGCACACCTCGCGGTCGCGCAGCGAGACGTTGAACCGCCCGTCGCGGTCGATGAGACCGGCACCGCGCACCACGCCGTCCTCGACGATCTCGACCCAGAGCCGCAGGCCGAGCAGGCGGGTGTAGAAGTCGACGCTGCGGGCGAGGTCGGTGACGGGCAGTTTGACCTGTAACAGGCCCAGAATGTCGCTCATGCGATCGACGGTATGGCCGGGCGCGTGGACAATCCATGCGTGACCGTCCGGGAAACCACAGCGTTCGTCCAGACGCCGGTCGACGTGCTGAGCCTGCTGCTGCGGGAACTGCGGTTCGAGAGCGCCGCGTACCGGTGGCTGGAACTCGGTGCCCCGTACCGGGTCGGGTTCGACGCGGTCCGGCCGGCGCTGCGCGGGGTCCACATCATCGCGCGCGGCACGTGCGAGCTGGTCCTCGACGACGGCTCGGTCACCCCGCTCGGCGCGGGCGACCTGGTGATCCTGCCGGGTGGCGACGGGCACGAACTGCGCTCGGTGCCGGCACCGGCCGTCCCGGTGGTGTCCGGGATCGAGGTGGCGATGCGTACGCCGGGAAACCGGCTGCGGATCGGTGGGCCACAGTGGACACGGTGGTGGTGTGCGGGGCGTTCGTCGTCGGTGAGCCCGACCATCCGGCGCTCCGCGGCCTGCCGACCGTCGTCCACGTGCCCGGCGGCAGCGGCCTGGGACCCTACGTCGACGCGTTGAGCGCCGAGGCGTTCGACGGCGGACCGGGTGCCGACCTGGTGATGGCGCGGTTGTCCGACGCGCTGCTGGTGCGGGCGCTGCGGCACCACGCGCAGACCGTCGAGCGGCCGGGCTGGCTCGCCGGCCTGCGCGACCCGTACGTTTCCCGGGCCCTGGCGGCGATCCACGCCGATCTCGGTCGACAGTGGACGGTGGCCGGGCTGGCCCGCACGGCCGGACTGTCCCGGGCGGCGTTCGCGGCGCGGTTCACCGACCGCGTGGGCGAGCCGGTGATCCGCTATCTCCAGTCGGCCCGCATGCAACGGGCGCGCACGCTGCTCCGCGCCGAACGCGCGACCGTCTCGGCGGTGGCGGCCCGCGTCGGCTACTCGTCCGACGTGGCGTTCGCCGCGGCGTTCCGGCGCGAGGTGGGCTGTTCGCCGGGCGGGTGGCGCCGTGCGATCATGTCGGTCGACGCGTGACGGAGGACGGCGGATTGCAGGCGGTCATTGCCACTCTCGGGTACGTGCTGTCCGCCGACGGGCGTGAGGTGCTGATGCTGCACCGCAACAGCCGTACCGACGACTACCACTACGGCAAGTACAACGGCCTCGGCGGCAAGGTCGAGCCGACCGAGGACGTGTGCGCCGGGATGCGTCGCGAGGTCGCGGAGGAGGCCGGCATCACCGCGGTCGGCATGGATCTCGCCGGCACCGTGTCGTGGCCCGGCTTCGGCCGCGACGGCGAGGCGTGGCTCGGCTTCATCTTCCGCATCCGGTCGTGGACCGGCACGCCGCTCACCCGCTGCGCCGAGGGCACGCTGGAGTGGGTCGCGGTCGCGGATCTGCTCGCCGGCCGATTCCCGGTGTGGGAGGGCGACCGCAACTTCCTGCCGCTGGTGTTCGCCGGCAAGACGTTCCACGGGGTGATGCCGTACGCGAACGGACGCCCGCTGAGCTGGACGTATTCGCAGCTCTGAGCCTCATTTGCCGGCCGGCGGGCGGAGGACGACACTGGCGCGGTGAGTTTCTACACGGGGGACGTTCTCAAGCCCGCGCCGCGGCCACGGCACCGACGGCTGTGGATCTCTGCGGGCGTCGCCGTCGTGGTGCTCGTCGGGGCCGTGTGCGGGCTCGGTTGGTGGGCGTACTCGCGGGCCACGGCCGACGACGTCACCCGGGCCCACGCCGGCGACTGCGTGGGCGCCGCCGACGACGAGGAGCCGCCGTACCGGCTCGTGCCGTGCGGTTCCGCGAAGGCCGAGTTCACGGTGCTGCGGATGCTGCCGGGCGACACCGGCGCCGCGGAGTGTCCCCAGGTGCCGGGCGCGGCGCTGTGGTTCACCGCCGGTGAGCGGATCGCGTGCCTGGGCAAGAAGGGCGTCGACCCGAAGACGGCGGTCAACGTGGCGAAGGAGGGCGACTGCCTCCACATGGAGGTGACCGCCGGCGTCCTCCGGCCGGACAAGGAACCGCTGCGGCTCGACTGCGCCGACCCGCGCGCGAACGTGGTGGTGCTCCGGCGGAAGACCGGCGTCAGCAAGTTCGACAAGCCGTGCGAGGACGTTCCCGGCACCGCCGGCACCTACGGCTGGAACTGGCGCTCCGAGCATCCCGTGGTCAATGTCGATGTCACCATCGACGTGATGCTGTGCGTCGGGCCGTCGGAGGGGGCGAAGGCCGCCGCCGCGGCGTCCGCCTCCGCGCAGGCCGACGCCCGCAGCAACTGCAAGTTCGTGACCAAGGAGGAGCTGTCGGCCGTGGTCTCCAGCGTCATGGGGCGCACCCTCACCGCCCTGTCCGCGGAGGAGCGCGAGTACGAGTGCCTGTACCAGTTCCCCGGCCAGTACCAGACGGTCCGGGCCGACTTCGGCCGGACGACCGAGTTCCGCCCGGGCACCGGCGACGAGACCCTGACCGTCGACGGGCTCCGGGCGATCTACGGTCCCGGCGAGGGCAACCGGGTGCTGAGCGTGTACGTCCCGAACGGCAACTTCACCGTCATCGTGTGGCTGGACGGCGTGAACGACAGCCGCGCCAAGACGATCGCCACCGCGGTGTTCCGGATCGCGCGTCCCCGGCTGCCCGCCTAACGGAGAGCGGCAAGCGGGACGCGGCGGAAGGTGATGGTCTCGTTGGCGCCGAAGTTGCCGGTCTCGTAGAGCACCCCCACCACGCCGTCCAGTTGGACCAGGTCGGAGTAGGCGGCCGGCAGTCCGGACAGGGCGACCGCCGGGCGGAACGTCGCGCCGCCGTCGGTGCTCACGCGCAGGGTCAGCACCGCGCGCGCGGCCGGGTCGGCGGGGCCCGAGTACACCAGCGGTCCGCCGGTCACCTGGAGCACGCTGCCCTGCACCACCGGGCCGACGATCGTCCCTTGTGGACGGAACGGGACCTCCAGCGTCCGGCCGCCGTCGCGGCTGTAGGCGTCGGCGCGGTTGCCGGGCGCGGTGCCGTTGTGTTCGCGGGTGTTGACGTACAGCCGGCCGTCGGGGAGTTCGGCGGCTGTCGACTCGTTGGAGTTGACGTAGCCGTTGGGGTTGTCGTCGGTGAACCCGATCTGCCAGTTCGCGCCGCCGTCGTCGCTGTAGAGGGAGTGGGCGCCGTAGTACTTGGCCTCGGTGCCGGTGTCGGTCGTGCCGGCGGTGGGCGCGGTCGAGTGGTTCGCGGGGACCAGGAGGCGGCCGCTCCGGAGCCGGACGGCGTGCCCGGGGCCGGTGGCGTACCAGCGCCAGTCGGCCGCCTTGGTCTGCGCGGTGATCTCCCGCGGCGCCGACCACGTCTTTCCGTCGTCGTCGCTGGTCTGCGCGAAGACCCGGCGGCTCTGCTCGGGCGGCACCTCGCCGCGCATGATGGCCGCCTCCGACGCCGTGCCCCCGTTGTACGTCGACAGCAGCACGACCCGGCCCGACGCCGTGAGCACCGGTGCCGGGTTCCCCGACGTGTTCGGGCCGCTGTCGTACACGACCTGCAGCGGGCCCCACGTGCAGCCGCCGTCGGTGGACCGCTTGAGCACGAGGTCGATGTCGCCGGCGTCGCCGGACCCGCCCTGCCGTCCCTCGGCGAACGCGAGCAGCGCGGTGCGGGTCCGCAGCACCGCCGGGATGCGGAACGTGTGGTACCCCTCCGTGCCCGAGGTGTAGGGGACCGAGGAGTCGCAGCGGGCGCCGGCGGCAGTGGCGGTCGCGGCATCCACAGCGGCCGATCGGGCGGTTCCGGGGAGGACCGCGACGAGGCCGCAGCCGATGAGCAGCAGGGAACGGGCGCGGGCGGAGGCGGACGCCATGGGCACCATCCTTGTCGGTCGAGATAGGACGTAGGACGTCGTATGTCCGCGCCGACGCTAGCCGGGCTGGACGGCAAGGTCAAGGATCGAGCCGCGTCAGGGTCACCAGCGGTCGAGCGAGCCGAGCAGCATCGCCGACGCGATGCCGAACGCGAACAGGAACCCGACGACGTCGCGGACCAGTGCCCATCCCGACGCGAATCCGTAGGCCAGCACACCGGTCGTCGCCCCGGCCAGCAGCAACACGAAGAACACCCAGCAGAACAGCCGGAAAAAGAGGTGGAACCAGCCGTCCCAGAAGCCGAAGGCCAGGCCCCACACCAGGATCCCGAAGCCCATCGCCGCCAGGAACAGCCAGCCGCCCAGCGCGTAGCCGACCGACGGCTGGAACCACTGCTCGCCGCCGTCGACCTCCAGGCCGACCACGGCGCCGCGCCAGGTCCGCAGTTCGACCGACATTCCCGCGCGCACCGCGGCGTAGAAGTCCTTCGACACGTCGCGGGTGGAGCGCCGGCCGTCGGCCCGCTCCCAGGTGACCTCGTAGTGGACCGACGTCGTCGTATGACCCTCGCTGTCGGTGTTCGTCGTGGTGTAGGTGTCGCGGGCGACGATCGTGCCCGGCTCGCGGCCGAAGCAGTCGGCGCGGCGGTCGCACTCGACCACGGCGCGGAACGCGCGGACGTCGTGGAACGGGCCGACGGCGCGGACGATCCCGAACACCATGACGCCCAGGCCGATCAGAACCAGGAGACCGCGGACCCAGCCGAAGCGCACCATCGACCACAGCGTATCCGGGTCAGGCGTTCAGCGTGAGCTGGTGCGCCTCCACGCCGCCCTGCAACGGTTCCCCGCGCACCAGCCGCCCGACCTCGTCGGTGGCGAACTCGCCCAGCCGCCGCAGCTCCCGTCCCTGCGCGCCGGCCAGGTGCGGGGTGATGAACACGTTCGGCATATCGAGCAGGGGGTGGCCCGGCGGCAGGGGTTCGGGCTCGGTGACGTCGAGGACCGCCGAGATGCGGCCGGTCGCGCATTCGCGGGTGAGGGCGTCGGTGTCGACCAGCGAGCCGCGGGCGGTGTTGATGAGGACGGCGCCGTCGGGCATCAGCGCGAGGCGGCGGTCGTCGAGGAGGTGCCGGGTCTCCGGCAGGGCCGGCGCGTGGATCGTCAGCAGGTCGCTGCGCCGGCACAGGGCGTCGAGGTCGACGGGTTCGGCGCCGAGCCGCCGGGCCTCGCGCGGGGCGAGGTAGGGGTCGTGGAGGAGGACGGCGACGTCGAGGCGGCGCAGGCCGTCGAGCACGAGGCGGCCGATCCGCGACGCGCCCACCACGCCCACCGTGCAGCCGAGCAGGCCGCTGTCGGCGGGTGACCGGGCCACGACTGCCGGCTCGGCGGCGTAGGAGCGGGCCCGGGCGAACGCGCGCTTGGCGCCGAGCGTCACGGCGGCGATCGTGTACTCGGCGACGGGGACGGCGTTGGCACCGGCGGCCGACGACACGAGCAGGCCGCGTTCGAACACCACCGGGTCGAGGTGGTTCTTGACCGTGCCGGCGGCGTGGACGCAGGCGCGCAACGCCGGTGCGGCGTCGAGCACGGCGGCGTCGACGCGGGGGCAGCCCCAGCCGCTGATGAGGATCTCGGCCCGGGCCAGCGCGGCGTGCGGCGGGTCGAACGACGTGAGGGTCAGCTCGGGGTCGACGTCGACGAGGCGGGTGAGCCGGCGCATCACGTCGGGAGGGAACGCGCCGTCGCGGGCCCACGGCGCGAGGGCGAGAACGGCGGGCGGTCGTGGCGCCACGGATCAGCTCCTGGGAGGAAAGCGGCAGCCCTGTTGGTCTTACGGCATAGCCGTGAGGAGAAGGAAGGACCGCCATGGCCTCCCACCGGATCATAGCAACCGCGCCGGATCGGCCGCATCGAAGGTGTTCGCCGGGTTGCTCGGCCGGAACACGTAGGCCGGGCCGCCGGTGATGCTCACGTCGGCGTCGTCGTAGAGGACCGGCATGCCGTCGTCGGAGGCGGGGGCGTGCCGGTACAGGTCGTGCACGCTGGGCAGGCTCGCCAGGTACTCGACGTAGGCGGGCATGCTGGTGGCCAGCCGCGTCCCGTTCACGGCCGCCGACCCGATGTGCGCCGGCAGGTTCGCGTCGAGGTAGACCAGTTCGCGGCGGGCCACGTCGACGTAGGCGACGAACTTGGTATGGCTGTCGCCGGCGAGCGGGAACGCGAGCTGGCAACGGCTCGGCTCGAACAGCGCGCCGTCCTCGGCGTTCTCGCCCCACTGCAGGGCGGCGAACACGTCCTGCGCCTCGGAGAACATCCTGCCCGAGTAGCAGAGCACGCTCCACACCGCGTACCGCACCCGCGACCGCGCGAGCCGCTCGGGATACAGGTCGATGAGCTGGCAGGCCCGCCCCTGCCGGTCGGCGCCGCTGATCGGGTCGCCGGAGAAGACCGCTCCGGGCGCGGTGCGGCCGCCGAACCGGACGTCGGTCCAGCAGCACGCGCCGACCGGCGTCCAGTCGGCGTCGAAGAAGTTCCAGCTGTTGTCGAACCACCCGGTCGGCACGCCCGCCCCGAACTGCCAGTAGGACGCCGACCGCAGGAACGTCACGCCGGCCGGGATCGGGAACACGGTGCCCCGACCGTACGGCGCCAGCTCGGCGTCGTTGGTGGGAAGCTTCACGCGGCTCACGGCGGGCGACAGCGCGACCGGCGGGGCCTTCTCCAGCCGCGCCGTCAGCTCGGCCGCGATGGCCGCCAGCAGTTCGTGGCGGTGGTCGACCGGCAGCCGGACCAGGTGGGCGGCGGCCACCACCTGCACCCGGCTCCAGTTGCCGCGGGGCGGGTACATGCGCCACCGGCGTTTGTCCACAGTGGACAGGAAGCCGCGCAGCTTCAACAGCTGGATGACGGTGAGCCGGCCGGTGATCGTCGCGAACATCTCGACGGCGGGCGCGCCGAACGCGAGCACGAGCACCCGCAGCCGCCGGGCGTACTCGCCGGGCCGGGTGGCGAGCAGCGTCAGGACCGCCGGGTCGCCGGCCGCGAGCAGCGCCTCGACCCGGGCGTTGAACGTCGGCACGGGCACGGCGCGGTAGAGGCGGTCGTACGCGGCGACGACGCGCGGGTACACGTCGCGGTAGTCGCCCGGCCGCAGCTCGCGCATCAGCCGCTTGAACCGCTCGGGACGGCGCGCCACGTCCTCGTCGAGGTTCGGCGCGCCCTCGAGCATCGCGAGCAGGAACCGGCGCTCGCGCCGCGCGAACCGCCGCAACCGGCTCGGCCGGCGCAGGCCGACATCGCCGTCGGACAGCGCGACCGCCAGCCGCAGCACGTCGGTGGCAGTGTCCACAGTGGCCGGTAGGCCGCGGGCGCACATCAGCGCGGCGAGCCGGATCCGGTTCTCCACGAACGGCACCGTCGCCAGGTCGACCGGCCCGTCGACGAGGTACTCGACGTCCTCCCACTGGTCGTCGGTCCAGCGCGCGGGCAGGGCGCAGAGCGAGGCGAGAACCCGCGGCAACGAGTCAGGTGCGGCGGCGTGCAGCACCCGGGGCGCGGGCGCGTCGGCGAGCGGCGGACGCTCGCGCTCCTCCTCGGAGACGTATTCGCTCGGCAGGCCCCAGTACATGAGGATCTGCCGGCTCCAGTACGCCACGTCGTCCATCGCGAGGACTTCAGCGGGAAAGTTCTTGTAGACGACGAACCGGTCCATCCGCCGGTCGGCGCCGGTGAGCTTTGCCAGCACCGGTTCGAGCCCGACCCACCACGCCCCGATCGCGTCGTCGCCGGCGCGCGCCAGTGCCTCGTAGGCGGGTGCGGAGAGCGCGTAGCCGTAGTACGCGATGTTCGCCGCCACCGTGGCCAGCGCCGCCGGGCCCGTGGCCGCGGCACCCGGCGCGGGGGTGCCCACCAGGTCGTGACGCACGAGGACGCGCTGGGCGCCGGATCCGTACGCCGGAACCCGCTCGATCTGGTCTGGCAGCACGCCCGCAAGAGTGCCGGTGCGGGCCGGCGGAGTCAACCGGAATGCGGCGGACCAATCCGGCGGGATTGGCTCTGGATCGGCGGTCGACCGCACCCGACGATGACCCGATGCAGGTGGGTTTCATCGGACTCGGTGTGATGGGCCGACCCATGGCGTCGAACCTCGCCCGGGCGGGGACGCCGCTCGTGGTCTGGAACAGGTCGGCCGACCGCGCCGAACCGTTGCGCGCGGCCGGCGCCCGGGTCGCCGCCACCCCCGCCGAGGTGTTCGCGCGGGCCGGCGTGGTGTTCCTCATGCTCGCCGACGAGGCGGCGATCGACGCCGTGCTGCGGGACACCGGCGTGGCTCTGGCCGAAAAGGTGGTCGTCAACACCGCGACCGTGGCGCCCGGGTACTCGCGCGACCTGGAGGCGGCGGTCGTCGCGGCCGGCGGCCGGTACGTCGAGGCGCCGGTGTCGGGGTCGCGCCAACCCGCCGAAACGGGGGACCTCGTGGCGATGCTGGCCGGTGATCCGGCGACCGTCGACGCGGTGCGGCCGCTGCTGGCGCCGATGTGCCGGGAGACGGCGGTGTGCGGACCGGTGCCGAACGCGCTCGTCATGAAGTTGTCGGTGAACCTGTTCCTCATCACGATGGTGACCGGTCTCGCCGAGGCGACGCACTTCGCCGACCGCCACGGCGTCGACCTGGCCCGGTTCCGGCAGGTGCTCGACGCCGGTCCGATGGCCAGCGCGGTGTCGCGGGCCAAGGCGCACAAGCTGGTGGCGGGCGACTTCGACGTGCAGGCGTCGATCGCCAACGTCCTGCAGAACAACGCGCTGATCGCCGCGGCCGCGCGGGCGGCCGGCATCGCGTCACCGCTGCTGGACGTCTGCCACGCGCTCTTCGCCGAGACCCACGCGCTGGGCCTGCACGGCAGCGATATGGTGGCCGTGGTCCGCGCCATCGAACACCGGTCCGGCGCTTCCCTTTCGCCGTGATATCGGCAAAGATCAATCGGATGGGAACCTGTGTGCGTGGCATCGTCCGAACCGTGACGCTGGCCGCCGCGGCCCTCGTGGCCGTGGCCGTCGGGGTGGCGGTTCCGTCGGCGGCGTCGGCCGAGTCGAACGGCGGTGTGCGGGTGCTGCCGCTCGGCGACTCGATCACCGACGGCTACAACGTCCCCGGCGGCTACCGGATCGGCCTGTGGCAACGGCTCGCCGCCGGCGCGTACACCGTCGACTTCGTGGGGTCGTCGGCGAACGGTCCGGCGTCGCTCGCCGACCACGACCACGAGGGCCACTCCGGTTGGCGGATCGACCAGCTCGACGCGAACATCGTGGCCTGGCTGCAGGCACAGGCGCCGCGCACCGTCCTGTTGCACATCGGCACCAACGACATGAACCAGAACTACGACATCGCCAACGCGCCGGCCCGCCTGTCGGCGCTGATCGACAAGATCCGCGCGACCTCGCCCGGCGTCGAACTGTTCGTCGCGACCATCACGCCCGAGTCCGATGCGACCCGCGAAGCCAGGGTGCAGGCGTACAACGGGGCGATCCCGGGGATCGTGGCGCAGAAGGGCCCGTTGACCCACCTCGTCGACATGCACTCCGCGCTGACCACCGCCGACCTCGCCGACGGCGTCCACCCCAACGCCACCGGCTACGACAAGATGGCCGCCCGCTGGTACGACGCGCTCCGGTCGGTGCCGTCGAGCCTGCGGGTCGAGCCGCCGGTGGGCGTCGGCGTGCCGGTGGGCAACCCGCAGTCGCTGAAGTGTCTCGACGTGCAGAACTCCGGCACCGCCAACGGAACCCAGGTCCAGTTGTGGACCTGCAACGGCACCGCCGCCCAACGCTGGACCCGCACCGCCGCCGGCGAACTCCGCGGCGTCGGCGACCGCTGTCTCGACGTGAACGGAAGCGGCACCGCCAACGGCACCAAGATCCAGATCTGGACCTGCAACGGCACCAACGCCCAGAAGTTCACCTACACCGCGGCCGGTGCCATCGTGAACGTCAACTCGGGCGCGTGCGTCGACGTCACCTCGGGCGGCACGGCCAACGGCACGAAGGTCCAGCTGTACGGCTGCAACGGCACGGGTGCGCAACGCTGGGCGGTCCGCTGAGTTCCCAACATATTGGTGATCGTCTATAGTTGCGACCCGTGATCAAGATACTCGGCGCGCTCGCGCTCGCCCTGACCGCGGCGGTCGTCCCGACGGCGGGTGGCGTCGCGCGGGCGGCGGAACCGAAGGTTCTCAACGTCATGTCGTGGAACATGTGCGGCGTCATCCGGTGGGGGTGTACGAGCACGGCCGACGCGAAGATCGGCGTCGTCAAGTACCACGTCGCCAACACGTTCGTGCAGGCGGCCGTGCTCCAGGAGGTCTGCGAGAACGACCTGACGAAGCTGATGGGTGAGCTCGGATCGGGCTGGCACAAGGCGTTCACGCCGTACCTGTGGTCGGAGGACGGCCGGACGTCGCCGATCACGTGCGACACCGACCGGGCCGGCGTCGCCGTCATCGCCAAGGTGGGACTGTCGGACGCGAAGGTCCACGCCACCACCCAACCGTGGACCGGCATGCACCGCCCGCTGCTCTGCGCGACCGCGACGTACTGGAACACCCGCCTGTGCAGCGTCCACCTGACGCCGCATCCGGGCGGCAACCCGGACCATCCCGAGTGGGACTACCGCGACGACCAGATCGCCGAGATCAGGTCGCTCGTCGGCGGGTTCCCGAACTTCGTCATCGGCGGTGACTTCAACGTGAAGCCGCCGGAGTGGCCCGGCACCCAGGACGCGTGGGTGTGGGGGAGCGGCCTGTACTACAACGGCACGTCGGGGTACGTCGAGTGCGACCAGCAGGGTGCGGCGCGCACGGGCGGCGCCACCCACGACAGCAACACGAAGATCGACTACATCTTCAGCTCCGAGGCCCGGCGCTGGTGCGCCCGCGCGGACTCGGTCCACTCCGACCATCACGTGCTGGTGGAGAGCGTGGAGGTGGTGTAGCCCGGTCAGCGCTTCTCGCGGCGTTCCCGCAGGCGCTGCTCCTCGCGTCTGGTCTCGGCGTGCGTCTCGCGCTCGCGGACGAGCCACTCCGGCGGGTCGGCGTTGAGCTCCTCGATCATCGCCGTGGTGAGCGGCTCGGTGATTCCCGCCCTGGCCAGGCCGCTGTTCGAGACCCGCAGCCGGGCCGCGACCACGTTGCGCGGATGGGGACCGTCGCGGCGCAGGTCGACCAGCCACTGCGGTGGGTTGCGTTGGAGTTCGTCGAGTTCCTCGCGGGACACGACGCCGTCCCGGAACTCCTGCGGCGTGGCCGGTAGGTAGACGTCGAGCTTCTGCGCCGCCGTGGCCGGCTTCATCACCTGGGACTGCTTCGTCTTGCTCATCGGGTCCCAGGGTAGCGACCCGTCGGCTCGCGCCGCCCCGTACCCTGATCAGGTGGAGTTCCGGCTGGTGATCGTCCCCGGTGTCACCGTCGACAAGTGGACCCGCATGTGGGCCGATCGGGTGCCGTCGGTCAACCTGCACGTGGTCCCGACCGCGGCCGCAGACGCGGCCGCGCTCCTGTCCACCGACGCCGATGCCGGCCTGCTCCGGCTGCCGGTCGACCGGGACACGTTCCACGCCGTGCCGCTCTACACCGAGACGACGGTGGTGGTCGCGCCGCGCGGTCACCTCGTATCCGCCGCCGACGAGGTGACCATGGCCGACCTCGCCGACGACACGCTGCTCCGACCGCTCGACGACGTCCTCCCGTGGCCGGATGCCCCGTTGGGTGAACGCCCGGCCGGTGAACGCCCGGCCGACACGGCGGCCGCGGTCGCGCTCGTGGCGGCGGAGGCCGGTGTGCTCGTGGTCCCGCAGTCGCTGGCCCGCGCGCACCAGCGCCGCGACGTCACGCACCGGGTGGTCACCGACGCGCCGACGTCGTCGGTCGGGCTGGTGTGGCCCCGGGAGCGGTACACCGATCTGGTCGAGGAGATGATCGGGATCGTCCGGGGGCGAACCGCGAACAGCACTCGTGGACGCGCACCGGCGCCCGCCGCGCGAACGCCGAAACGGCGCGGGCGCCGCTGAGCGTCCACGTATCGGTATGCTCCGATGCCTCTGATCACGAGGGGTAGGAGCTGGACGTGGGGCAGCGCAGGATACTCATGGGGACCGTGGCACTCGTCGCGTTCGCCGTCACCGTGTTCGGGATCATGACGTCCTCGCACGCGGAGACCACCACCGTCTCGCTGTGGACGGACGCCGACACGCCGGCCACCGTCGACGCGGGCGACGCACAGGCCGTCGAGCTCGGCATGCGCTTCCGGGCCGACAGCGCCGGCTCGGTGACCGGCGTGCGCTTCTACAAGGCGGCGGCCAACACCGGCCCGCACACGGGATCGTTGTGGGACGGCGACGGCGCGCTCCTCGCCACCGTCACGTTCAGCGGGGAGA
This sequence comes from Virgisporangium aurantiacum, assembly GCF_016863635.1. Lineage (GTDB taxonomy): Bacteria > Actinomycetota > Actinomycetes > Mycobacteriales > Micromonosporaceae > Virgisporangium > Virgisporangium aurantiacum. The sequence goes on from NZ_BOPG01000045.1 coordinate 145,615, forward strand.
CGGCGTCGGGCTGGCAGACCGCCACGTTCGCGCAACCGGTGACCATCGCGGCGAACCGGTTCTACGTCGTGTCGTACCACACCGCCACCGGGCACTACTCCGGCGACAACAACGGCTTCGCACAGGCCCGCGACCGCGCGCCGCTGCACGCGCCGGCGACCGCGAACGGCGTGTACCGCTACGGCTCCGGCGGCTTTCCGACGTCGACCTGGGCGGCGACGAACTACTGGGTGGACGTGACCTTCAGCCCGTCCGGCGCGGTGGACCCGTCGCCATCGACCTCTCAGCCGCCGCCGTCCGGCGATTTCCCGAACGAGAGCAACACCGGTGTGCCGGCGGGCGTGCAGCCGACCCCGTACACGGGCTCGTGCGACTTCCGCACCGACAACCAGGTGATCGACGGCAAGGTGGTCGACTGCGGCGGGATCCTCGTGTACGCCACCAACGTCACGTTCCGGAACAGCGTGGTGCTGTCGGCCATCCTGACCAACGCCGACGACGCGTCCGTCACTGTGGAAAACTCGGAGGTGCGCGCCGGCGCGACGAGCTACGCCGGTGTCGGCGGCTCCCACCTGACGGTGCTCGGCTCGGAGATCACCGGCGGGCAGCACAGCGTCCACTGTGGAGGAAACTGCCTGGTGCAGGACTCGTATCTGCACGGCCAGTACAACGACCCGAACGACGCGTTCCACAACAACGGCTTCCTCAGCAACGGCGGCGCGACCATGGTGGTCCGGCACAACACCCTGTGGTGCTCGCCGGTCGACAACACCATGGGCGGCGGGTGCAGCACCAACCTGTCCCTGTTCGGCGACTTCGCGCCGATCACGAACGTCACCGTCGAGGGCAACTACTTCCACGCCACGCCCGGCGGGTACTGCGGCAGCTTCGGCTACAACCCGTCGAAGCAGTTCGGGTCGAACCCCACCGGCGTCGTGGTGCGGAACAACGTCTTCGAGCGGGGGACGAACAACCGGTGCGGCGCCTACGGCCCGGCCACCAGTTTCCTCGCCACGGGAGCCGGAAACGCGTGGACGGGCAACACCTGGGCCGACGGCGCCACGGTGGACCCCGACTGAGGATCAGCCACCGCGGCGCGGGTCGGACGTCGGGTCGATGGTCAGGGCGTCGCCGAAGCGCTCCGTGAGCTGTCGCGTCTCGTCGGCCGTGAGCATGACGGAGGCGAGCCTGACGCTGCACGTCCGGGCGTCGATCGAGGTGGCGAACCGGATCTCGGCGGCACGGTCGCTCCAGTCCCGTCGGGACAGGAGGGCCTGTATCCGGGCGAGGTCCGTCCAGGTGTGCGCGCACTGCCGGATCCGGTGTGCCGTGCCCCGTGCGGCGGCCTCCAGCCGCGGTCGCCACTGGCCGAGGTCGGCGTCGCGGTTGACCGCGACCGTCACCGTGCCGTCGGGTTCCTCGGCGAACCCGACGAAGACCTCGGGATGACGGCCGACGAGGACCGGAAGGCTCACGGCGTCGTCGGGCAGCGGGTCGGCCACGTCGACCACCACGACGTCGGCGACGGCGACCGGCGTTCCGGCCCGCGGTTCGGTGCGGAGGACCTGCCCGGCGGGGGCGGTGTCGCCGGTGACGTACCGGGGCCGCACGACCAGGCCGGCGCCCTGCAGTGTCTTCGCCGCCTGGCCGAGGTCGCCGGCGTTGACGTCGGGCAGGGGGAAGGTCGCCGGGCCGGTGGACTGCGTCGCGGCGACCTCCGACGTGGGCGCGGGGTCTCCGGTCGGCGCGGGTCTGGCGCAGGCGCAGACCAGCAGCACGGTGAGTGCCGGCACGAGGGTGTCCGTTCGGCGCATGGGTACCTCCCGTGAGGTGTGCGGTCGAATATGAGACGCGGCGGGCGGCCCGGATGGTTCCCCACCCGGGCCGCCGCTGGTTCCGCGCCGTATCCGGCTATGCGGTGAGGACCGTGACGCCCAGATGCGACTCGACGTTGGAGATCAGTTCGGCCGACATCGTGACGCCGCCGTCGTTCGAGCCGATGAACAGGCCGCGCGCTGTCGCGGTCTCGGCACCCGGTCGGGTGTAGACGGGCGCACCGGAGTCACCCGGCCGTACGACGATGCCGCCGTCCGCCCGCCGGCCCTCCATCAGCCCGTACGTGCATCCGTCGATGTCACAGATGAAACCACCGGTGACCGTGAGGATCGTCATTCCGCACCGTGCGCGGCTCACCATTCCGCTGACGCAGACACCGGTCATGCCCTGCGTCGGGTTCGCCCGCCCGGTGACGGTACGGCGCACGGGGCAGCAGGGATCGGTGTGGATCATGTTCCGGTAGGTCTCCGCCGTGGACAGGATGGAGATCATGTCGAACGCGGGATAGTTGGCCTTTCCCGCCGTTGTGCCGTAGGCGTTCGGCCCGGAGGTGACGTTCTGGTTGTTCTCGAAGCAGTGACCCGCGGTGGTCGCACCCCGCCGGCCGTCGGAGTTGCGTCGCACCGTGAACGCGGAGGTGCAGAAGTTTCCGCCGTTCAGCCCGATTCCCGCGCCGCCGTCGTGCGGCCGTCCGTCGTCCAGCCGCCCGTACCGCACGGCGTCGGTCACCGTCAGCGAAACCCGCGCGCCGAGTGCCTTCGTGAGGGCGTCCGCGACCGCCGGGTACCGCTTGTCGACGCCGATCTGGAACGTCGACGTCGCCGGGTCCAGGTAGCCTCCGAGCCGCGCCCGGGCGGCGTCCGGGTGCCAGGACCGGCCGGTGAGCACGGACCAGGCCGCGAGCAGGTCGGTCGCCGAGTGGCAGCCGGCCTGTACCCGTACGGCAGGAGCCTTTGCCGCGCCGAGCGCGGTGGCCGCGGTGGCTGCGCTCGTGGTCAGTTGCGACTGCAACGCCGGCACCTGAATGCGCTTCGGGTCGACGACGACCACGATCGCCTGCTTCACGTGATCGAACGTGGTGCCGATGAGCCCTTTCTCCAACTGGGCGTTCGGCTGGTCCTTTGTGGACTCGCCGTAGCGCGTGGTGAGCTCCTTCCAGATCGCGTCGTTGACGCCCTGCCCGGTCGGGCCGGTGATCCAGCTTTCGAAGCTCAGGTGTTCGTCCGCCGTTTCCGTGCTGGTCGACACCAGCGACTTGGGCGTCGCGACGACGCATTCGCCGTCGGCGACCTGTGCGGATGTGGCGGGTGTATTCGCGGCGACGGCCGCGAGTACGGTGATCGCGCATACCGATGCGGACAGCATGGAGCGCCTGACGAGATTTCGCATTGATTTCCCCCCATGGTCATCAAGACAGACCTCGATGGGGTGAACGTACTCGGAATCAGAGTCGGTCCATGTAAGAAAAGCGATACGACGACGTCGATGGGAGTCACGCGACAAATGTCGTTTTGTGCGTCGGGATCCGTCAACAACCGCTGTCGGCCAGGACCCAGAAGTTGGGGCCGGTCTGGCGCAGCGTGTGGGTCACGAAGACGTTGGTGAGCCCCATCGCCTGATCGGAGCCGTTGGCATAGGTGGACCCGAGCACGTCGTGGGCCCGCCCGTCCCGCACGTGCGCCCAGTTGCTGGCCCGCACGCACACCGGTGCCGGCGGGGTCGTCGGCGGGTCCGTCGGCGGGGTGACGCCGCCGTCGAGGCCCCACGACCGTCCGATGTGGAAGGACGAGCAGATGGAGTCCAGGAAGTAGGCGCCGGCCGTGCCGCACTGGTCCGTCGCGCCGCCCGGGTCGACCGGGGTGCCGTGGCCGATTCCGCTGACGCGGTAGACCTGGACCGTCGCTCCGTAGTCTTCGCGGACGGTGTTGCCCGGCAGCGCCTGCGTTCCGGTCGGGCTCTGGCCGACGCCGTTGACGTTCGTCCACTGGTCGCGCAGCTGGTCGGCGTTGAACGTCGCCACGGTGTAGTCGTTGGTGCCGTACCAGATCGACACCACCGGACGTCGGCCGGCGTAGCCGGGGAAGGCGCCGCGGGCCAGGTCGCCCCACTGCTGCGGGGTGCGGTTCTGCCGTTGGCTCAGGCACAGCACGCCCGCCGTCAGCGTGGTGGCGCACTTGTACGCGATGCCGGCGATCACGGCACCGCCGCGGAAGACGTCGGGGTACGCGGCGAGCATCACGGCCGTCATCGCGCCGCCGGCGGACAGTCCGGTGACGAAGACGCGGCCCGCGTCGACGCCGACGTTCGCCACGGCGTGGTCGACCATCTGCTTGACCGACAGCGCCTCGCCCTGCCCGCGCGACTGGTCGCCGGGCTCGAACCAGTTGAAACAGGAACTGGAGTTGTTCGCCGAACTCGTCTGCGGCAGCACGAGCGCGAAGCGCCAGAGGTCGGCGTACTTGCGCCACCCGGAGTTGGTGAAGTATTCGGTCGCGGTCTGGCCGCAGCCGTGGAACGCGACCACGAGCGGCGCGCCGGACGGCAGTCCGTCGGGCCGGTAGCTGTACATGCTCAGGTTGCCGGGGTTCGAGCCGAATCCGGAGACCGGGGTCAGCGTCGCCGCCGCGGCCGGCGTCACGGGGCCGAGAAGTGTGGCGGCGAGGAGGACGAGAAGGGAGATCGACCTGGCCATGAACGGCACGCTACGCAGCCCATCGATCACCGACAATGTGTACGGCGCACACGTTCGGACCCGGTCATGTGGCGAGGATCCGGGCCGCCACCGCCCGCGCGCCGGTGTCGCCGATGAGGATGCTGTAGTGGTTGGTGTCCGGGACCTCGAAGGCCGTCACCCGCTCCGGGTCGAGCCCGGCGGCGGCGAGCCGTCCGGCGTCGTAGAGGCCCTGCGGCTCGTTGCTCAGGCCACGGCTGGCCCACAGCAGCACGGCGGGCACCGGCAGTCGGCGCACCGCCGTCAGGGTCTCCGGGTCGCGGATCACCGCCGTGCCGTCGACGCGCACGGCGTCGAGCGAGCACGACGAGCGCAGCGCCGGCGGCTCGCCGGTCAGGTCGTGCTCGACGTACGCCGCGACCGCCGCCGACCACTGGCCGGCGAACGCGGGATGGTCGCGCCAGAACGCGTGGTACGCCTCGACGTCGGGGAACGTCATCGACAACCGGGCCATCGCCGGGCCGAGAACGGCGGCGAGCACCGCGTCGACGTCGACGCCGTCGGGCACGGGGAAGCCGACGCCGCCGTCGACCAGAACCAGCGAACGCACCCGCGACGGGTGGCGCACCGCGGCGACGCAGGCGACGAACGCGCCCATCGAGTGCCCGGCGACGACCACCCGGTCGGCACCGACGTGGTCGAGCACCGCGATCAGGTCGTCGGCGTGCCGCGCGATGCCCGCGGAGCCCGACACCGCCGCGCTTCCGGCCCGACCGCGCAGATCGGGCGCCAGCAGCGTCACCCGACCGTCGAGGTGCTCGGCGACGCGGCCCCACGACAGTCCGTTCGCGGTGATCCCGTGCACAACGAGCACCACCGGCGCGCCGGGTTCCCGGGCCGGCCACCGGTGCACCTCCAGGGCACCACCCGGAACCTCGACGGTGAAGCTGTTCATCGGGAGAGAGCCTTTCGACGGCGGAGGCGGTCGCGCAGGCCCGGCGGCAGCCCGCCGGCGATCCCACGGGGCAGAAAATACACGGCGACGATGAACAGCAGCCCGAGCACGAACTGCGGCTCGGACAGCGGCTTGCGGATCGCGTCCGGCAGTGCCGACAGGCCGTCCGATGTGGACAGTCCGGACAGTCGATGGTCGAGATACGTGTACAGCACGCCGCCCAGCAGCGCGCCCCACCGGGAACCGGCACCGCCGAGCACCACCATGACGAGCAGGCCCAGGGTGAACGACGAGATGGTGGTCTGCGGCGTGGACCCGCTGAGCAGCAACAGGTGCACGACGCCGCCCGCGGTGGCGAGCACAGCAGAGAGCACGTACGACAGCAGCCGGAACCGGTACGGGTCGAGGCCCAGCACCTCCACCCGCCGCTCGTTCTCGCGGATGGCCGCCCACACCCTGCCCGGCTCCGAGTCCACCGCCCACCGCACCACGAGAGCGACCACGACCGCGTACGCGAGCGCCAGCCAGTACAGGTTGGCCGTGTGCACGACCCCCACGAGCATGCCCGGTATCCGGTCGGCGGCCAGCGACAGCCCCTCCTCGCCGCCGGTGAGCCCGCCCGGGTCGCTCAGCACGACGATCGAGCCGACCTCGGCGAAGGCGAGCGTCACCATCGCGAACGCGATCCCGTTGACCCGCAACGCGAGCGCGCCGAGCAGCGCGGGCAGCACGAGTCCGACCACGGCGGTGAGCGCGAGCGCGGCACCGAACGACCAGCCCCACCGGCTGATCGCGATGTTCGTGGTGTAGGTGCCGGTGGCCACGTACAGGGCGTGCCCGAAGGAGAGCAGTCCGGTGTGGCCGAAGAGCAGGTCGTAGCTCAGCGCGAACCCGGCGAACAGCAGGCACAACGCGAGCAGTTGCAGGCTGCCCGGGCTGTTGAGCGCGCCCGGCAACAGGCCGGGAACGTCCACTGTGGAGTACGGAACCAGCGCGAGCGCCGCCACCACCGCGACCGGAACCACCCACCGCTTCACGCGATACTCCCGACCAGACCGCGCGGCCGCACCAGCAGCAGCACCGCGAGCAACAGCACCACCGACGCCTCGCCGACGCCGGACACGGTGTAGTAGTTGGCGAACTGCTGCACCAGCCCGACCAGCACGGCGGCCATCGCCGAGCCGGTGATCGAACCCATCCCGCCGATGACGACGACGATGAACGCGAAGATGAGCAGCGACGTGCCCTGCCCCGGCGAGACGTTGCCGAAGTAGACGCCGGCGAGCGCGCCCGCGAGCGCCGCCGCCGCGCCACCGATGGCGAACACGGCGGTGAACGCGATCCGCACGTCGATGCCCAGCGCGGTGACCATCGACCGGTCCTCGACGCCGGCCCGGATGACGAGCCCGAGCCGGGTGCGCTTCAACAGCAGAAGCAGCGCGCCCAGCACCAGCAGCGCCGCGAACACCAACAGGAACCGGTCGTTCGGCACGGTGGCGCCGAGCACCCGCGTGGTCCCACGGGTCCACGACGGGCGCGGGAACGTCAGCGGGTCCGCGCCCCACCACGCCCGCAGCAGCGCGACCCCGGCTAGGCTCAGCCCGACCGTCACGAGAACCTGGTGAATGGGACGCGCGTAGAGCGGCCGGATCAGCACCAGCTCGACGAGCACCGCGAGCACCGCACCCGCGAGCACCCCGAACGCGACGGCGAGCAGGAAGCCGAACCCTTCGGCTCCCGCCCCGGGCAGGTGCGCGGCGGCCCACCAGGTGCCGTACGCACCGGCCGCGAGGAAGATGCCGTGCGCGAAGTTGAGCACGTCGGCGAGCCCGAAGATGAGGGACAGGCCGGCGGCGACGAGGAAGTAGAGCGCGGCCAGGCCGAGCCCGGTCAGGAACAGCAGCACCACCGTGCTCACCGACCCACCCCCAGCAGCGCCCTGGTGCGGCCCGCGTCGGCAAGGAGCTCCGCGGTCGGTCCACTGTGGACGACGCGGCCCTGCTCGATCACGACCGCCGGGCCGGCGAGCCGGGCGACCAGCGGCAGGTTCTGCTCGACCAGCAGGATCGGCACCGTGGCGGCGACCCGTTCGAGCACCTGCGCCACCTCGCTGACGATCCGCGGGGCGAGCCCCTTGGTGGGTTCGTCGACCAGCAGGATGCGGTTGCCGGCGAGCAGGCAGCGCCCGATGGCGAGCATCTGCTGCTGGCCGCCGGAAAGCGTGCCGGCCCGTTGGCCGGCCCGCGTGGCGAGCTCCGGGAAGATCTCGTGGACCACGTCGTAGCGGGGCACCCCGCGCTCGGCGAGCCGCAGGTTCTCGGCGACCGTGAGCCCGGCGAACACGCCGCGGTCCTCCGGCACGTAGCCGACTCCGCGGCGCACGATCGCGTGGGTGGGCAGCCGCGAGATGTCGAAACCGTCGAGGGTGATCGACCCGGTGCGGGGGACCAGGCCGAGGATCGCACGCAGCGTCGTCGTCTTGCCGGCGCCGTTGCGGCCGAGCAGCGCCGTCACCCCGGTCGAGGGGACGGTGAAGCTCACGTCGCGCACCAGATGCGACCCTCCGATGTGGACGTCCACATGGGACAGTTCGATCACAGAGGCTCTCCCACGTACGCGTGCTGCACCGTCTCGTCGTCCATGACCCGCGCCGGCGTGTCGATCGCCAGCAGCGCGCCGTGGTGCATCACCGCGACCCGGTCGGCGAGGCCGAGCAGCACCTCCATGTGGTGCTCCACCATCAGCACCGGTCGCCCCGCCCGGTGGATCTCCCGGATCAGCTCGGTCAACGCGGGCACGTCGCCGGTCGCGACGCCGGCCATCGGCTCGTCGAGCAGCATGATCCGCGGCTCGGTCGCCAGCAGCACGGCCAGTTCCAGCTTGCGCTTGTCGCCGTGCGACAGGGTTCCGGCGAGGTCAGCCGCGTGAGAAGAGAGGCCCACGTCGTCGAGCGCGGCCTCCGCGGCCGACGACGCCGCGCGGTCCGCCGAGGCCCGCCGCCACAGCCGCAGGCAACTCCCGCGGCTGGCGGCGGCGATCCGGACGTTCTCCCGCACGGTGAGGGCGGGAAAGACGCTGGAGGACTGGAACGTGCGCCCGAGCCCGAGCCGCGCGCGCCGGTGCGGCGGGGCGGCGGTGAGGTCGACCCCGTCGAGCGTCACCGAGCCGGCGGTCGGCCGGATCAGCCCGGAGATCAGGTTGAACAGCGAGGTCTTGCCGGCGCCGTTCGGCCCGATGACCGCGACGAACTCGCCGTCGGCCACGTCGAACGTCACGTCGTCGACGATCCGGGTGCTCCCGACCGTCCACGTGAGACCCCGCACCGATAAGACGCTCACTTCTTGGCCGCGATCGGCGGTGCGACCGCGTCGGCGTCGAGCTTCTTCACCAGCGTGGCCGTGGGCGCGGTCGCGCTGCCGGTCAGCTTCACCTGGAACATCGGCTGCAACAGCGCGTGGTCCTCGGCCCGGACCGTCACCGTGCCCTTGACGCCGTCGAACGACCAGCCCTCCAACGACCTGATCATCCCCGGCACGTCGTCGTGACCGCCCGCCCGCACCACCATCTGCGCCGCGGTGAAGCCGTCCACCGTGAACAGGTCGACGGTGCCGCCGGCCTTCGTGACCCGCTCGGTCATCGCCTTCTCCACCTCGGTGCCGGCCGCGCCCGCGAAGTAGTGCGAGAGGAAGCTGACCTTCTGCGCCACCGGTCCGTACGTGGGCCAGGTCGCCGTGATGTCGAGGCCGGTGACGACGGTGGTGCTGTCGAAGACGCCCTGCTGTCCGAGCGCGGTCCACATGGCCTGCGCGGTCTGCCCGGCCCACGCGACGAACAGCAGGTTCGGTGCCTGCGCCTTGACCTGGCTGGCGAACGGGGTCAGGTCGGTGGCGCTCGCCGGTACCAGCAACTTGTCGACGGTGGCACCGGCGCCGCCGAGGACCGTTTGCACGGCCGTCACGTTGGCCTGTCCGAACGCGGAGTCCTGCGCGAACACCGTCACCTTCTTGCCGGCGGTGTCGCCCAGGAAGCTCGCCGCCGTCCGGATGTCCTGCCAGGTCTGGCGTCCGGACCGGAACGTGTTGCCGTTGACCCCGGTGATCGCGTCGGTGGCGGCCGGCCCGGAGATGAACAGTACCTGGTTCTGCGCGGCCAGCGGCGCGACCTGGACGGCGACCCCGGACGCGGTCGAGCCGGCCAGCACCGTGAAGCCCTGCCCGATCAGGTCCTTCGCCGCCGACACGGCCTTGGCCGGATCGCCGGCGTCGTCGGCCTCGGTGACCTCGACCGGGCGCTTGCCGACCTTGTTCGTGCCCTCGGTGGCGTAGTCGAGCCCGGCCTTGAACCCTTCGAGGTACTGCTTGCCGTAGGACGCCAGGGGGCCCGTCTTGGAGTACACGAGCCCGACCTTCAGCGGCGCGCTGCTCCCGGTGTCATCCGTGGCGGCCTTCTCCGGGCTCCCGCACCCTGTAAGCGACCCGGCGAGCGCGGCCAGCAGGGCCGTCGCCGCGGCGAGTAACGCGCGACCGTGATGCCCAGGCATGGGGAACCTCTTCTCGTACGCGGGGGACGTATGCGGCCAGGCTAGGAGAGCGGTGACGCGCGCCATACGTACGCCGGACCCACATATCGGCACGCCGGTATGTGGGAGCGTCACGTCCCGGGCAGGCTCGCGCGCAACGCGTGCAGTTTCAGCGCGAGCTGCACCTCCAGCGCGTGGTCCGGCCGTTGCCAGCGGGTGCCGAGCAACTGGCTGATCCGGTCGAGCCGCTGGTTGACCGTGTTCACGTGGACGTGCAGCCGCTCGGCCGCCCGGGCCGGGCTGCTGCCGGTGTCGAAGTACGCCCGCAGGGTGTCGGCGAGCGCCGTGCGGCGCCGCGCGTCGTACTCCAGCACCGGCCCGATGGTCGCCGCGAGAAACGTGGTGATGTCGTTGTCCTGGCCCAGCAGCAGGCCGACGAAGCCGAGGTCGGCGGCGCTGACCCCGTCGCCCGTGCGGCCGAGGGTCCGCAGCGCCGAGACGCAGCGGGCCGCCTCGACGTAGGCGGCGGCGACCTCGTCCGGCCCGACCGGTCCGGCGCCGCCGGCGGTCACCGGCGAGCCGAGGACGGCACCGAGTTCGCGCGCGACCCGGCGGGCCTCGTCGCCGGGGGAGCCAGGGGAGCCGGGCGAGCCGGAGGCCCCGCTGGTGTCATTGCCGGGAAGCAGCAGCACACCGTCGCCGTCGTGGCGGCCGGCGAGGCCACCGCGCGCCGACGCCTGGCCCGCCGCCCACGACGACGCCCGCTGGCGGTACCGGGCCTCCGCCGAGAAGACCACGACCACGTGCGGGCGGTCCAGGTCGACGCCGAGCCGGCGGGCCCGTTCCAGCACCACCGCGGGGTCGTCGCCGCGCCCGACGACGAGGTCCTCCAGCAGTTCGCCGCGCACGCGGCTCTCGGTGTCGGTGACGCTCCGGCGCACGAGCAGGAGCAGCGCGGTGACCACGGCGGCCCGCTCCAGCGTCCGCTCGTCGGTCTCTGACAGCTCGCCCGGGACGCACAGCGCGAGCGCGCACAGCGGCTCGCCGCCGGCACCGACGGCGGCCACGCGCAGGTCACCGCGCCGCACCGCCCGGCCCTGCACGCGCGCCTCGGCGACCGCCTCGGCGAGGGCGGCGTCGGAGACCGCGTCGGAAATGTCGCCGACGGTGACCAGACGGCGCCCACCCGCGTCGAGCACGATGATGGCGCCGCCCAGCAGTTCGGCGACCGTGGTGGCGAGTTCGCGGACGTCGACGCCGCGCAGCACCAGGCCGGCGAGTCGGTCGTGGGCGTCGGCGGCCCGCTCGATGGCGAGGCTGTGCTCCCGGCTGAGCGTGTTGGCGGTACCCAGTTCCGCGAGCGCCGCCCGGGTCTCGGTGAGCAGGCGGGTGTTGTCGATGGCGACGGCCGCGTGCGCGGCGAGCGAGGTCAGCAGCGCGATCTCGGGCCGCTCGAACGGCCGGGCGGTCCGGTTCGCGGCGTACAGGACGCCGACCACCCGGGCACCGAGCCGCATCGGCACGCCCAGGATCGCGACGATGCCCTCCTCCTGCACCGCCGTGTCGATCTCCTCGGTGTGGCGGAACCGCGGGTCACCGAGGTACGACGACGTGGTGAACGGCGTGGCGAGCTGGGCGGCGAGCCCGCCGAGTCCGGCGCCCATCGGCAGCCGCAGGCGCTGGAACCGGGCCGACACCGACCCGTCGGTGACCCGCATGTACGTGTCGCCGCGGTCCGGGTCGTTGAGCGTCATGTAGGTGACGTCGGTGTCGAGCAGCTTGCGCGCCCGGCGCACGATCGCCTCCAGCACCGCGTCGAGGTCGCGCAGCGTCGCGAGGTCGGCGACGGTGTCGAACAGGGCCGACAGCTCCGCCTCGCGCCGGCGGCGCCGGTCCAGCAGGGCCCGGACCTCCAGCGCCAGTTCGCGGGCGCGGTCGAGCGCCGCCAGTGCGTCGGCGGAGGCACCGACCGCGCGGGCCTCCAGCAGCGGGCGGTCGAACTCGACCCGCGGTGCCTCCCGCACCAGCATCTCCAGGAACGCCTCGGCCGATGCGCCGGGCTCACGGGTGTCCGCTGCCACCACCTCCTCCGCCGGGATATGTCAGTGTGCGGTCCACCCGCCGTCCATGGCCAGCGACGCACCGGTGATCGACGCGGCGGCCGGTGAGCACAGGTACCCGACGAGCTCCGCGACCTCCGCGGGCTCGATCAGCCGCTTGACCGCCGCCGGCGCCAGCATGATCCGCTCGACGACCTCGTCGGCGCTGATGCCGTGCGCCGCCGCCTGGTCCGCGATCTGGTCCTCGACGAGCGGGGTCCGCACGTACGCCGGGTTGATGCAGTTCGACGTGACGCCGTGCGCCGCGCCCTCCAGGGCGATCACCTTCGACAGCCCCTCCAGGCCGTGCTTGGCCGCCACGTAGGCGGCCTTGTACGGGGACGCGCGCAGCCCGTGCACCGACGAGATGTTCACGACCCGCCCGAAACCGCGCTCGTACATGGCCGGCAGCACCTGCCGGACCAGCCGGAACGGCGCCTCCAGCATCACGCGCAGCAACCGGCCGAACCGCTCCGGCGGGAACCGCTCGATCGGCGCGACGTGCTGGAGACCGGCGTTGTTGACCAGGATGTCCGGGGCCGGGAACCGGTTGGCGGCGAGGAAGTCGCCGAGCCGGTCGACCGCGTCGAGGTCCGCGAGGTCGGCGATCCAGGCGGCACCGCCGAGCTCCCCGGCGACCCGTTTCGCGCCGTCCGCGTCGATGTCGGCCACCAGCACCGCGGCACCGGCCGCGGCCAGGTGCCGCGCGGTGGCCAGGCCGATGCCACTGGCCGCACCGGTGACGAGCGCGGCCCGGCCCGCGAGTGGTGTGGACACGCGACGGACGGTAGCGGTGGCCGCCGACCGCCGACCATGTGCGCGACTCACACAAACCGGCGGCCGGCCGTGGTTCTCCCGTCCATCTCCTTCGGTCAGGCTTAGAGCTTCGTCAATATCTTCCTTCATCGATCTTCTCGTGGTAGGAATTCTTTGCCTTACAGAGGCATCCATCAATACAACGGGGAAGGACGTCTATGTCCACAAGCCTGCTGCGCCGCGTGACCGCGACCCTCGTCGCGACGCTGGCCGGCATCGTGGTGTTGTTGGCGCCGGGCGCACCGGCGTCGGCCGCACCGCCCACCTGGCCCACGATCAACGAGGGCGATTCCGGAATCACCGTCACGACGGCGCAACTGCTGCTGCGCCAACGGGGCGCCACGAGCGTGACCGCCGACGGAATCTTCGGACCCGGCACCGACGCGGCCGTCCGGGCGTTCCAGAGCGCCAACGGCCTCACCAACGACGGTTACGTCGGCCCGCTCACGTGGGTGAAACTCGTGGTGCCGGCCGCGGAGGGCGCCACCGGCGACCACGTGCGCGCGATCCAGGGTCAGCTCAACCGGCACGGGTTCGGCGTCGACGTCGACGGCATCTTCGGTCCGGGCACGGCCGCCGCGGTCACCTCGTTCAAGACCGCCCGCGGCGCCGCGTCGTCGGGGTCCACGGTGGACGTGGAGACGTGGCAGTGGCTGGTCGCCTACGGCGGTCAGTTCGCGCTGCCGCTGGCGAAGAGCGCGCTGCCCCGCAGCGAGTACGACGACCCGCACCACGACTACCCGGCCCTCGACCTCCCGGTCGGCTCCGGCACGTCGGCGTACGCGATCACCGGCGGCACCGTGTCGCGGGTCGACGACAGCTCCTGCGGACGCGGCATCATCATCACGTCCAACGGCATCCGCTACATCTACTGCCACCTGTCGAACTGGGTGGCGACGTCGGGTGCCACGGTGTCGGCCGGACAACTCGTCGGCTACACCGGCAACACCGGCAACTCCACCGGTCCGCACCTGCACATCGGGATCAAGACCCCGTCCACCAGCCGCTGCCCGCAGTCGTTCCTGCTGGCGATCTACGACGGCCGGACGCCGCCGAACCCGGCGACCCTGCCGACGACCGGCTGCTTCTACACCTCCTTCGCGGAGCCGTACTACGAGGACGGCCACCTGTAGGACGGGTCCACAGTGGACCCAATGCCGCTGATCTTGCAGTTGTGTCCGCCGAAAAACGGGCGAATTCCGGCGAAAGGGCGGGCACAACTGCAAGATCGACAACCGTGAGCCGCCCGCCGGCGTCGATCTTGCAGTTGTGGTGCCTTGTTCGCCCGCATTTGCCACTCTTTGTGGCCCACCACAACTGCAAGATCGACTCGCGCGGGACGGCGGGGACGGGCGGTGGCCGGTGGTTGCAGGGGTGTGGCCGATAAGAGACATAGCGGTAGGTCCGCCGCTTCTCCTCCAATAGCGTCCGTCGCGATCGGCGTGAATGGGGGAACCGTGGAGTACTACGTCAGCAACTCGGGAAACGACACCAATCCGGGGACGTTCGAGCGACCGTTCCGTACCGTCTCCCGGGGTGCCCGCGGGCTCGTCGCCGGTGACGTGCTCAACCTGCGCAACGGTGTCCACATCGGACCCGTCGACGTCGTCGGCGTGCGGGGGAGCGCCGACGATCCGATCGTCATCCGGTCGTACCCGGGGGAGCACGCGTACCTCGACGGCGCGGTCAGGGCGTTCCGCACGCGCGCCAACGACGACGACTGGATCCCCGCCCGGCGGGTCGACCCGGACGCACGCGACGACGAGTACGTCTCGGCGACCGTGTTCACCGGCGACCTCGTCAACCGCGGGGCGTTCCTGGACCGTAACCCGTACACGCGGTTGCTGACCTACTCGAACCTCAACGACCTGCGGGCGTCCAACGAGACGTTCGAGCCGATCGTCGACGACGCCGACCCGCGGCCGGGACCGGCCGCCACCGACGAGGACGGAAACCCGCTCGGGCACCGGCTGCCGTGGGTCTACATGGGTCCCGGCCTGTTCTTCGACCAGGCGACCGGCCGGGTGCACATCCGCCTCGCCCACACCCACAACAACGTGCCGGAGGTCGTCGACTACACGGAGGAGACCGATCCGCGCCGGGTGCCGCTGGCGATCAGCCCGAAGGACATGACCACGCTGCAGGTGCGCGGGTCGGGTCGGCTGCGGTTCGAGAACCTGACGGTCATGCACGGCGGCGACAACACGATCGTCCTCACCGGGTCCGACCACGTCACGTTCGACCACGTCCGGATCCGGGCGGGCACCCGGGGCGTGCGGACGGGTGGCACCACCGACGTCGTGTTCGCGCACTGCCAGTTCGTCGGCGGCGTCCCGACGTGGACCTTCCGGACCGACCGCACCGCCGGGTACCGCTTTCTCGACGGCGACGAGGTGGTCGCGAACAACCTGAGCGACCGGACGAGCGACACGCTGCTGCTGGGCAACCCGGGCGACCGGACCGTCGAGATCCACCACTGCGAGTTCCTCAACGGGCACAACGTCGTCCTCAGCGGCCAGGAGGTGTCGTTCCACCACAACTGGATCAACAACATGCAGGACGACGCGCTGGCGCTGGGATTCGACGGCGGAACCGACGGCGCGGTGACGTCGACGCGGATCCACCAGAACGTCATCACCCGGGCGTTGACCGCGTTCAGCTTCTCCGCGCACAACCGGACCACCCGGTGGTACCTCTACCGCAACCTGGTCGACCTGCGCGGCCGCACCCGGGGGTTCCGGCCGCGCCGTCCGGGTGACGCCGAGGTGTGGCGCTTCGGCCAACTGCACACCGGCGCGGGTGCGGCACTCGGCCCGCACGACCTGTTCCACAACACCGTGCTCTGCTTCGACCAGCGCGGGCAGGCGTCGTTCCTGCACTACCGCGACACCGACGGCGAGTCTCCGCGGCGCTCGTTCAACAACGTGTTCGTCGCGGTCAATCCGGGGCCGGAGGCGGACATCGCGCTGACGTTCGTGCCGCCGCCGTCGTTCCCGGGTCCCACCGACGGCAACCTGTACCACCGGTTCGGCGTGGCGACCCGCGATCCGTTGCGGTATCTGGCGTACGAGCTCGACGGCGAGCGGTTCCGCGCGGGCACGTTCGCCGACCTGGAGCGGTTGCGGGCGAGTGTGCTGTTCGAGCAGAGCCGCCGCCGGTACCGGCCCGGGTACGAGGCGAACAGCCTCCTCGCCGAGCCGGGGTTCCGCCGGATCAACCGGACCGGCCGGCCGCGTGACGACGACGACCTGCGCCCGGCCGACACGAGTCCGGTGCTCGGCGCGGGCGTGCGGCTGCCGGCCGACCTCGGCGCGCTCGATCCGTTCCGACCGGACCTCGACAACCCCGACATCGGCTGCTACCCGCGCACCGGCGACCCGCTCGACGTGGGTGTCGACGGATGCCGGTCGTTCCCGGCCGCGCCGGGCGCACCGGCGATCCGGCCGAGGCGACCGACGGCCGGCGTCTGGAAACCGGCGCTGCTGCACGAGTTCCTCGACGGCGACCTCGGCAACATCAGGGCGCTGCCCGGCGAGCTGACCGTGCTGCCGCCGGGCGAACGGGTGATCCGGCCGACACCGGATCCGGCCGACCGCGGCCTCCTGACCGGGTTCGGCCGCTCGGTCGGGTACCGGTTCGAGCAGCCGCCGGGCGACGTCATCGGCGTCGACCTCGGCGTCGACGTGCTGTACCTGCCGCAGCCGGGAGCCGTCGTCCGGATGCCGATCGTGTCGATCGACGACGACCGGCTAGCGCTCCGCGTCAGCCACGAGAACGTCGTCGTACCGGGCACGGTCCGCACCGGCGTCACCGTGTTGGTGGACGGCGACCCGGTCGACCTCGGCGTCCTCGACGTGTCCCTGCAGCGGCCCACCCGGCTGCGACTGCGCTGGCACACGCACGGCCAGCTGCACCTGTTCTGTGACGGGCGGTTGCGCGCGTACGAGCCGGGCGTCGCGGTCGGCCGGAGCGTCGAGCTGGGCGGCGTCGACGTCGGGAAGTACCCGCAGGTGCTGCCGAGCGGGCCACGCTTCCTGGTCCGGCGGGTGTACCTGAAGTTCCTGCGCCGCGACGACTCCCGCCGCGACCTCGACGTCCAGGTGCCGCTGTACATCGGCTGCGCACCGCCGCCCGCCGGATGCGTGGCACAGGCCCGGCGGGTGCACGAGCAGATGCGGGCGCGTACCCAGGCGTTCATGTCCCGGTTCATCGCCTCGACCACGACGTCGTGGCGCGGGCAGTCGCCCGGGCCGTTCTCGCCCGCCTCGGCGGCCGCGCACGCCGCGGCCGTGGACGCCGCCCGCGCGTTCGACACGTTCCTCGGTACCCGCGAACCGGCCGCCGCCGACACGTTCTCCCGCCGGATCGGCGACTTCTTCGACTCCCTCGCCGCCGACGACCCGGCCGGGTACGCCGCGCTCGTCGCCGAACTGAACGGGCTCGCCGACGGCATCGACCCGGCGTGCCGGCAGGCGTTCCAACCCGTCCGTGACGCCAACGCCGAGGTCCTGGCACCGCTGGCCGCCCTGTTCGGGCAGGCGTGGCAACGGGCGCAGGCCGTTCGAGGAGGACGCTGACAATGGTCGATTTCGCCGACTTCACCGCGTTCGCGGAGGCGCGCGGGCACAACCTGACCGGACCGTTGACCCACGAACAGGCGGTGGCGCTGGCCGAGGCCTGGTTCCCCGAGGTGCGGTTCCACGAACGCGAGCGGTTCCACCCGGTGGACCTCCCCGACCTGTTGACCGTGCCGGCGGAGATCTTCGCGGAGCTGCCGGAGGGCGCGCAGGACGAGTTCCGGGTGTCCGTGCTGACCACCGTTCGGCCCGACGGCCAACCGGTGTTCGAGTTGTTCGAACCGCCGGTGGTGCACGCCGCGCTCAGCACCGCCCGGCGGGTGCTCGGCTCCGGCGCCGACGCCGCCGACGGCCTGGACGACCTCGACGCGCTGGGTCGCAGCGGGGTCTACACGTACGGTGCGCGGCTCGGTGCCGGGCGGGAGTTCTTCGGTGCGAGTGTGACCGTGGCGGGCGCGGGGGAACCGGCGCCGGGTGACCCGCGGGTCCCCCGGCACCTGCCGATGACGGTCCGCGCGGAACTGCGGTTCCTGCTGGAGGCGCTCAAGCACGAACTGGAACTCGACGACCTGCCGGAGCCGCTGGCCGGTCGGGGCCGGCCGATCGACGCGATCTGGTCCGGGTTCGACGCCGAGGAGTCGTTCTTCGCGCCCGACGACCGGACCACGCGCGTCCGGTTCCCGAGATTCCGGATGCGGGAGATCCTCCGTGCGCTGATCGCCGCCCACGAGGCCGGCGACGACGCGGGGGAGCGGGCCGCGCTGGCCGGGATTCCGGACGGGTGGCACTTCGTCGAGAAGGCATGGGACGCGGTGCGCCAGTTCGTGTTCCTGGAGTACTACCTCGTCTACGCGTTCAACGACTACAAGGAGTACGGGACGGCGCCGTTCGAGAACGAGCACGAGGGCGACGTCGAGGGCTGCTGCGTGGTGTTCGAACGGCGGGACCTGGAGTCGTTCGCCGCCGGCCGGATCGGCGTCGACGACGTCGTGCCGCACACCGTGATCACCGCGGCGCACGAGGAGTTCCAGGGCATCGACTCGATGAAACGCCTGCCGCTGGACCGCGACCGGGCCCGCGACGACCTGTTGGTGTACGTGGCGCCCGGCAGCCACGCCACCTACCTCACCGCCGGCAGCCACGACATCCTCGACTTCGAGGACGTCGCCACCGACCTTCCGCTGCACCTGCCGGACTGGCTGATCGTCGTGGGCACGCTCACGTTGGCGCTACCGGTGGCCGCGATCCTCGCCGGCATCCTCGAACACTTCGTCGACGCCGAGGACGAGACCTCCGACAACGGCGCCTCGATCGGCCCGCAGCCGCCCGCACCCGGCTCGCTGCAGTTCGACAAGCGCATCGAGGTGACGCCCCTGTCGGACATCCGCACCAGCGTCAACATCTACCAGGACGAGCCGGACCTGCGCGCCGCACTGGCGATCCGTGGCTTCCCCGGCAAATGGGGGCGGCGACGCCGGCACCGTCGACAAGAGCCCACCGTGGGAGAACAAGACCGCCCGCTACTTCCGCCGCTTCGTCGCGTCGGACAACATCCGCCCCCGCCCGGTGGTCGACTGACGCACCCGGTTCGGCGCCGACACGGTCGCGTGTCGACGCCGAACCCGCGGTGTCCACCACTATTCGGCGTACGCCTGATCCGTCGAGTGGCCGCTGTAGCCGAGGCTCCAGATGTAGCCGTCCGGGTCGGCGAACGTGCCGCCGTACCCGCCCCACGGCAGGTCGCCGGCGGGCTTGAGGATCGTCGCGCCGGCCTTCTCCGCCTCCGCGAGAATCTCGTCGACCCGCTTCTCACTCCGGACGACGTAGGTGAGGACCAGCCCGCTGAAGCCGCTGCCCTCCGGGCTCGTGCCCACCTGGTCGGCCAGGCCGTCGCGGCCGTAGAAACCGACGATCGAGCCCGTGTCCGACTCGAAGAACACCGAGACGCCGTAGTCGTCCTTCACCTTCCAGCCGAGGCCCTCCGTGTAGAACTGCTTGGCCCGGGCCATGTCCCGGACGCCGAGGAGCACCGAGCTGATGTTCGCCTTCATTTCCTGTCTCCCTTGTGCTGACTGGTGATGCACACAGGAATCACGTTAGGCGCGGCTACCGTCCGGTGCTTCTTGATTCCTGATCGACCTCGGGAAAGTCCGACGACAGCGCGACGAGAGGCCGGCCCTCTAGCGTGGCGACTCGCCGCGAAAGCCGGTGTAGAGAAAAGGAACCACAATGCTTCGAGGATTCGCCACCATCAACTACTGGGCCGACGATCTGACGGCGGCGACGCGTTGGTACGCGGAGCTGCTCGGCGTCGAGCCGTATTTCGAGCGGCCCGGCCCCGACGGCAGCCCCGGATACGTCGAGTTCCGGCTCGGTGAGTTCCAGGACGAGCTGGGTCTGGTCCACCGCAACTGGCAGCCGTCGAACGCCGCGACGGAGCCGGGCGGGGCGATCATGCACTGGCACGTCGACGACATCGAGGCGACGTTCACCAAGCTGCTGTCGATGGGCGCCAAGGAGTATCAGCCGATCGTCAACCACGGCGACTCGGGGTTCGTGTCGGCCTCCGTGGTCGATCCGTTCGGCAACGTGCTGGGAATCATGTACAACCCGCACTACGTCGAGATCCTGACGGAGAACGGCAAGGGCTGAGCACGGGGATCAGCGGGCGATCGTCCGGGCGGCGATCCGCTCGTGCGCGTCGATCGTGCGCGGTAGCTGCGGAGGCTGCGTCCCCTCCACCCAGAGGCCGAACGTCATCAGGCCGCCCACCCGCGGATACCGCTCCGCCAGATTCGCGTAGTCCCACTGGAGCTGCGCGAGTTCGGCGTCGGTACGGTGCCGGGACGGGCAACTGGGCAGGGGCGCCGCCTGCGGCATGAGAAACAGCCGCTGGCCGCCCGGGGTCCGGTCGATCAGCGTCCGCAGGATCGACTCGATCTCACCGATCGGCTTGCAGTAGTCGTCGAAGCCGACCCAGTCGACGTTGTCCGGAACCGTGATGGTCGGGACCTTGTAGCCGGCCTCGACCAGCATCACGGGCTTGTCGAAGGTCGCCTTGATCTCGGTGGCGGCGGCGGCCACCTCGTCCGGCGAGGCCCCGCGGTGATACGGCTCGTCGAGCAGATAGAAGGCCGCCACCTTGGCCAGATGAGGCTCGACCGCCGCGGCCAGCCGCCGCCACCGGTCCCGGTAGTTCGGGTACAGATCGCACGGGCTCGGCGGGCCGGGACAGCCGGTGAAGAACTCCCAGCCGGTGTACACCACGCACGAGTTCTCCGCGCAGTCGTCGAACACGTCGGTCGCGTACCCGGTGAGGTCGCTGATGCTGATGTAGGAGACCGTGCTGCGTCCCCGGACATCGGCCACGTGACTCGGCCCGGGAGGGAATCGGGCGCCGAAGTAGCCGAAGTGGTCCGGCCCGGAGCCGATCGGCGGCGCCAACCCGGACATGTTCAGGTCCGACACCGACAGTCCGTAGAAGGACGTCCGCGCACCGGGGTCGTCGAGGTAGGCGCCGAGGAACAGCGTGGGCGAGGCGGGGAACGCCCGATCCATCGGCGCGGTGAGGACGGTGTCGTTCACGGTCACCTTCGCGGTCCGGGAGCCCGACCGGGTGGCGACGGTGACGGTGAAGCGACCGTTCGCGTCCGGCCGGGCGGTGGTCGAACCGACCGCGGTACCGGCGTGGAACACCGTGGCCCGCCCGTCGGAGCGGACGATCACCCCCAGGTCCACCGCGGCATTGGTGACGTAGCCCGAGTTGTCCCGGTCGGCGGACAGCACCACGGACGCCCACTGCCCGGACGTGGTGTCGCCGGTGACCGGGTCGACAATGGTGCGGACGTTGATGGCACCGAGGACGCCGACCTGCACGGGTGCGTCCAGCCGGACCGCCGAGTGGCCGTCGAAGAACGTCAGCGCGCCGGGATGGTCGGCTTGGTTGACCCGCGAGGACGTCGGCGCCGGCGGCTGGTTGCTGTTCCAGCGACCGGAGGTGCGGGTGTAGGTGGCGCCCCGGCGGTTGCCCTTCTGCCGACCCGCCAGCGAGTCGTTCAGGCCGTACGACGGGTCCAGGCTCACCGCGCCGTCGAAGGTGTCGGAGAAACCGCTCATGATGACCATCGCGTCCCGGTCCACCGCGTTCGCGGTCGCCGTGACCGTCAACTGGACGCCCGTCACCAACACCATCGCGGCGCCCACCGCCAGCCTCGTCGTCAACCGCTTGCGTCGTGCCACCGATCCCCCTCCGCGCGCCACCGGGGGCGCAGCCGGCAGAAGGGTAGTGACGGTCGCTGTCGTCGCAGTTGCGCGGCGCTTTCGGGGCGGTTCGGCCTCAGGCCGGCGGGGTCCGGTCCGTCGCCAGCGCCGCGCGGATCCACGGCGGTATGTGCTCGGGGTCGCGGGGGAACCGTTCGAGTTCTTTCGCGCAGTCGGCCAGCTCGGGTGGCCGGCGCAGCTCGTCCCAGGACCACTTGTACTCGGTCGAGTACACGTCGGGGAACGTGACGTACACGTCGAGGTACAGCCATGCGCCCTCGCCCGGACGGTACATGGCCGCGCGGAGTTGCCGGAACCGGTCGTCGATGTCGGGCGGTACGGCGACCGACGTGATGCTGCCCGGCGCGATCGCGGACATCATCGTGCCGGCGGTGACGAGGTAGTCGCCGTACGCGACGACGCTGACATGGGCGCTCTCGAAGTGCGTCGGCAACTCGTGCACGAACCGGTCGACCAGGGCATCGAGCAGCCGCTGCTGCTCGTGCGTGTCGAGCGGTTCCGGCGGTGGGGTCCGGCGCACCGGCGGCACCGGCGGCACCGGCGCGCCCGCGTCGCGCAGGTAGCCACGGAGCCAGTCCGGAACATGCTCGGGGTCACGCGGGTACCACTCCAGATCACGCACCCACTCGCCGGGTGCGATCCCGGGCTTCCAGTTCGGGTCGTGCTCGTCGTTGTAGATGATGCTGAGGTCCCGCCCGTCGAGCAGCAGCCGGGCCGAGAACCACGTTCCGCGCCCGGGGACGTACATGAGCTGCCGCAGCCGGCTCAGATGCTTCTGAACCAGGAAGGGAAAGGGCATGGCCCACGCGACCGTCGTATGTTCCCTGTTGAGCACCATGGCGGACAGGTCGCTGACCCCGATGACGAAGCAGGCCTTGATGTCGAAGCGTTTCCAGCCGGCCGGTGCGGTGGCGATCAGCTCCCGGCGGATGGCGTCGACCAGGTCCCGCTGCTCGTCTTCGGTCGACTGCTCGGGCACCGTGGGCATCGCGTCTCATCTCTGGTCGATATGAACAACGGCAGGATAGCCAGGACCGGTGGCCGGTGCGCGGTCGGTGACCGGCGTGCGGAGGAAGAGCAGGGTGGCGGCGCCGGCGGCCGCGGCCAGCACGGCGCTCACCAGGAAGACGCGGTCGAGGCCGGCGGCGTAGGCGGCCCGCAGCACGTCGGCCGGTACGCGGTCGGCCAGGCCCCGGTGGCCGCCGCCGGTGAGGAGGCGGGCGGCCGCGTCGGGGTCCGGGAGCGCGCCGGTGGCGGCGAGAACATCGGACGCGCGACCGGCGATCAGCGTGGCGACGGCCGGCAGGGCGACGGCGAAACCGAGCTGGCGGAACGTGTTCGACGCGCCGTTGGCCATTCCGGCCCGGTCGGGCGGTGCCGCGGCGAGGGCGGCCGAGGCGAGCACCGGCGTGCACAGGCCGACGCCGAGGCCGGTGACGCACAGGCCCGGAATCAGCGCCGCCCAGCCGCTGTCGGCGTCGACCAGCGTGCACAGTCCGGTACCGGCGGCGATGAGCAGCAGTCCCCAGCCGATCGTGTGCCGGGCCGGGACGTGGTGCAGGAGGCGGCCGCCCGCGCCGGCGACGACGAACGCGACCACGGCCATCGGCGCGAGGACGAGACCGGTGCCCATCGCGCTGAGTCCCAGCACCGTCTGGGCCCACACCGAGACGAAGACGAGGTTGGCGAACGCGGACGCGGTCAGCGCGGCCGCGCCGACCATCAGCACGGTGAACGCCGGGCGGCGGAACAGCCGCAGGTCGAGCATCGGGTCGGGACGCGACCGTTCGATCAGGACGAACACGACGCCCGTCACCGCGCCGGCGGCGAGCGGGCCGAGCGTCACGCGGTCGGACCAGCCGTGCGAGCCGGCCCGGATCAGGCCGTACACCACCAGGGAGACCGCGACGGTGAAGGTGGTGACGCCGGGAAGGTCGAGACGGTTGGACGCGCGCCCGGGCCGGCCGGGCACCGACAGCCGCGCCAGCACCACCGCGGCGACCGCGACCGGCAGGTTGACCAGGAAGATCGAGCGCCAGCCGACGTGCTCGGTCAGCAGGCCACCGAGGACCGGGCCGGCCGCAGCCGCCGCACCGTTGGCCGCGCCCCACACGCCGAACGCCACCGACCTGTCGCGGCCCGTGTAGATGGCGGTCAGCAGGGCGGCGTTCGTGGCGTACATCGCCGCACCGCCGGCGCCCTGTACGCCGCGCGCGGCGATGAGCATGCCGGTGCCCGACGCCAGCCCGCACGCCAACGAGGCGACGGCGAAGACCACCAGGCCGACGATGAACACCCGCCGGTGCCCGAGCCGGTCCGACAGCGAACCGGACGCCATGAGCAGCGCGGCGAGCACGAGGACGTACAGGTCGACGGTCCACTGCAGGGCGGCGAACGACGAGTGCAGGTCGCGGGAGAGGGCCGGCACGGCCACCGAGACGATGGTCATGTCGACCAGCAGCATGAACGTGCTCAGCGACACCGCGAGCAGGGGCAACCATTTGCGCATGGCGGCAGCCTGCCGAGAGCGCCCGACTACCGGCGTCAACCGACGGCAATTCGGCGGATTCCGACACGATGCTAGCGTGAGACGGTGGATCCACTCACGCTGGACGTCCTGGACCGGCAACTGGTCCACGCCCTGCAGATCGACGGACGGGCCGCGTTCAGCCGGATCGCCGACGCCCTCGGCACCTCCGACCGCACGATCGCCCGCCGCTACCGGCGGCTGCGCCTGGCCGGCGTGCTGCGCGTCGTCGGCCTGCCGCACGCGGCGGCGCTCGGCCACGTCGACTGGCTGGTGCGGATGCGCTGCGCACCCGACGCCGCCGTCCCGCTCTCGACGGCGCTCGCCCGCCGCGCCGACACGTCCTGGGTCACCGTGCTCTCCGGCGGCACCGAGATCACCTGCATCACCCGAACCCGCGCCCAGAGCGAGGACGGCGAACTGCTGCTGCAGAAGCTGCCCCGGACGCCCCGGATCACCGACGTCACCGCGCACTGCACGCTGCGCTCGGTGGCCGGCGTCAACGGATGGCCGGGCCGCACCGCCGCGCTGGGGCCGGCCGAGGTCGCGGCGCTGCGTCCCGAATGGTCCGAGACAACGCCGCCGACCGCGCCGGTCGCTCTCGGCCCGACCGATCACCACCTGTTGGCCGCCCTGGCCAGGGACGGCCGGGCGAGCATCCCCGACCTCGCCGCCGCGACCCGGTCCGCCGAGACGACCGTCCGGCGCCGCCTCGACGACCTGCGCCGCACCGGCGTCCTTTACTTCGACGTCGACACCGAGCCGCGGCTGTTCGGCTACCACGCCGAGGCGATGCTGTGGCTGACGGTCGTGCCGTCGGCGCTCACGCGCGTCACCGATGCTCTTGCCCGGCATCCGCAGATCGCCTACGCCGCCGCCATGACCGGACCGGCCAACATCTCCGCGGCGGTCGCGTGCCGCGACCTCGGCGAGTTGTACGACTACCTGGCGACCGGCGTCGGTTCGCTGCGGGGCGTGTCCGCGGCCGAGGCGGCGCCGGTCGTGCGGCGGGTGAAGAGCGCGGGCGCCCTGCTCGTGTGAGTTGCTATTGCAGAGTGCACTAGTGCAGACTGCACTAGTGAGGAAAGCGGACCGGGATCTGGTGGCGTTGACGGCGCTCGCCCTGCTGCTCACCGGGCCGCGGCACACGTACGAGATGCTGCTGCTGATCGAGAAGACCCACAAGACGTTCGTCGCCGGGCTGCCGCGCAGCCTCTACCACGCGGTCAACCGGCTGGTCGCCGCCGGCGACATCCGGACGGTCGGCGCGACGAGGGACGCCGGGCGGCCCGAGCGCACCGTCTACGCGCTCGCCGACCGGGGCCGGGCCCGCCTCGACGAGTGGGTGGCCCGGCTGCTGCGCGAACCGGATCCCGACTCGACCCTGTTCACGGCGGCGCTGACGTTCGCCGGCTGCCTGCCACCGGTCACCGTCGCCGGTCTCCTCCGTGAGCGTCGCGGGGACCTGGACCGGCGGGCGAAGGCCGCGCGGTCCGCCCTGGCCGGGCTGCCCGACCTTCCCCGGATCCTGTTGCTGGAGACCGAGTACGAGGCGAGCCGGCTCGCCGCCGAGCGCGCGTGGGTGTCGCGGATCATCGCCGACCTCGACGCCGGACGGCTCACCTGGCCCGGAACGCCGGACGCCATCGCCGGTGTCGACCACCTGCTCGAGGAGCCGCCGTGAAACTGCTGTACGAGGCCCACGCGACCGTGGACGCACCGGTCGGGTCCGTCCGTGCCCTGATCGACGACGGCTGGGTGGTCGACACGTTCCTCGGGGGCGGCCGAGGATACGTCGACGTCGACCATCGGCCCGGCACCGTCGGCTTCCAGGGGCACTGGTGGTACCGCGGCGAGATCAGCGCCGAACCGGACGGGAGCCGCACCACGCTCACCTACCGCGTGTTCAACATCGCCCGCCGGTCCGCCTGGGCGGTGCCCATGGCGAACCGGTTCTTCATCGGTTACCGCGCAACGGTCCGCGACGGCGTCGCCGGCCTGGCCCGGCAGGTGGAGGACCGGCTCAGGACGGCAGGATGAGAACGTCGTCGCGGTTGACGAACATGATCCGGTGCCCGAACTGGATCTGGACGTACCTCGTCGCGCCGCGGATGACGGTCCAGTCGCCCGGAGAGGTGCCCGCGAACGTCGTGGCCCGGTAGTACTCCGACGGCAGGAGGTTGCCCACCGTGTACCGTTCGCCGGCCGAGAACGTGTACTGGAGCGGCGTCACGGCCTGGTACGGAACGCCTTCGGGGTAGGCGGCCTGCTCCGGGTAGGCCCGGCCGTACACGGGAACGGTGGCGCGGCCCGGTTTCGGCGTCACCACCAGACCGAACGACGGTGTGGCCGTCGGCGCGGAGCGCGGGTTGCGGAACCAGGCGACCTGTCCGAGGTACCAGATCGCGGTCCAGTCGCCCCGGCGGTCGGCCACCGCGAACCGTTGCCCGGCACTGGCCCGCGCGCCGTGGTCGGAGATGTCCATTGTGGACGGTGTCCCGTCCGGGTGCAGCCCGAGGTCCTTGACGAGCGGCGCGGTGTCGCTCGGCGCGCTGTGCAGGACGACCGCCGACGAGCCGCGCGCCGGGCACGTCCCGTCGGTGTCGCATCCGGTGAACCGCGGCTTGTTGGTCCGCAGGTCCGGGTCGATGACGACGGTGCCACCGCGCGGAACCACGGGGACGGCCAGCGGCGCGTGCAACAGGTCGAAGTAGTGGTTCCAGTCCCAGTACGGGCCCGGGTCCCAGTGCATGCCGCGCACGGTGGTCGGCAGCGTCCCGGGAACGTTGTCGTGCCCGATGATGTGTGTACGGTCGAGCGGGATCCCGTTGCGCAGCGCCAGATACCGCACCAGCTTGGCCGAACTGCGGTACATCGCCTCGGTGAACCAGGTGCCCTGCGCCGCGTAGCCCTCGTGCTCGATGCCGATCGCCTTGGCGTTGACGTACCAGTTGCCGGCGTGCCACGCGGCGTCCTTCGCCTTGACGTGCTGGGCGGTGTGGCCGTCGGCGGAGCGGATCGTGTAGTTCCACGACACGTAGGTGGGGTCCTGCACGAGCCGGATGGTGTCGTCGTACGAGGTCTCGGTGTCGTGGATGACGATGTACTCGATCTTCTGGCGGGCCGGCCGGTCGCTCAGGTCGTGGTTGCCGTAGTTGTTCGGCGCGGGTCCGGTCTGCTGGTAGGGCGCCGGGATCCATTCGCACGACAGGGTTACCGGGCACTCCACGCCGTCGCTCCGGGGGCGGGTCGGTGACCGGTGCGGTTCGACCCGGGTGGCCGCGAGGCGCAGCGGGTGGCCGTCGTCGGTGGTCCGGGTGACGCCCTCGGCGAGCACGGCGTACACCTCGTCGGCGAACGCCCCGTCGGCCTCGCCGACGCCCGGATAGCGGGCCACCGCGCCGTACCAGTCGGCGGGGTCGGTCGACAGCGGCGCGCCGAGTTCGCGTTGGTACCGGGCGAGCAGCGCGGCGCCGCCCCGGATGTTGGCGGTCGGGTCGGTGCGCAGCGCCTGCGGGTCGAGGCCGGTCAGCGCGGCCGCGCGGTCGAGGCTCTGCGTCGCCGTGGTTCTCGGTGCGGGGGCCGGAACCAGGGCCGGCCGCGCCGCGTCCCCGCGCGGATCCGCCGCCGCCGGGCCGTCGGGCCGCGCGGTCGTCGATTGGACGTCGGTGAGGTGCATCGGTCCGTAACCCCCGACGGTGCTCGGGGTCCCGGCATTGGTGTCCCACCGCGACTGCAGATAGGAGACGGCGAGCAGCACGCTCTCCGGCACGTCGAAGTCCCCGGCGGCGGTGCGGTACGCCAGCTGGCGGCTGTCGGCGGGCGCGGCCATGGCCGGTCCCGGACCGACCGTGCCGGCGAGGAGGACGATCACGGCCGCGGTGGCGGTCCGGGTGGCTGCGCGCATCCCAACCTCTATTCGATCGTGTGGATAGATGTTGATTGATGACCGGTGTTGTGATCCTCGCGGCATCGATCGGCGTCGTCAAGCCGCACCGTCAAGCCGCGCCGTAAACTCCTGCGCCTATGGCCAAGGATCTCCGGACGTTCCTCGCGGACGTCGTCAAACACGACCCGGGCAGCCTCAAGCGGGTGACCGCGACCGTCGACCGCCGGTTCGGCGTCACCGCGTACGGCGCGTGGTACGACAAGCGCAACGAGTACCCGGCGCTGCTGTTCGCCGACGTCGCCGGGTCGTCACTGCCCTGCCTGACCAACCTCGTCGCCACCCACGACCGGATGGCGCTCGCGCTCGGCGTTCCGGTCGAGGTGCTGACCCGGTCGTCGCTCGCCGGGCAGGGCCGCGCGGGTCACGCGCCCGTCGAGGTCACCGGTGCCCCGGTGCAGGACATCGTGTGGCGCGGCGCCGACGCCGACCTGGGGCGCCTGCCGATCCCGGTCCACAACGAACTGGACGGTGGCCCGTTCCTCACCGCCGGGGTCGCGATCATGCGCGACCCGGAGTCGGGCCGGCTCAACGCCGGGATCTACCGGCACCACGTCTACGACGGCCGGCGGATGGGCGTGTGGTTCTTCGGTTCGCACGACGGCGGGACGATCCACCGGCGGTACGCCGCGCGGGGCGAGCCGACGCCGGTCGCGATCGCCGTCGGTCACCACCCGGCGTTCCTGATGGGCGCGGTGTCGCGGGTTCCCGGCATCGGCGGCGAGTACGAGGCCGCCGGCGCGTTCCTCGACGAACCGGTCGACGTCGTGCGCGCGGTGACCTCCGACCTGCTCGTCCCGGCGCGTGCCGAGGTGGTGATCGAGGGTCACATCCTCCCCGACGAGCGGGTCGAGGAGGGCCCGTTCGCCGAGTGGCCCGGTCACTACGTGGGCGGCGGGTCGAAGCCGGTCATCGAGGTCTCGGCGATCACGATGCGTCGCGACGCGATCTTCCAGGACATCCAGGCGTCCGGCCGGGAACACCGCCTGATGGGCGCCCTGCCCCGGATCGCCAGCATCCACGAGGCGGTGCGGCAGAAGGTGCCCGGCCTTCGTGCGGTCAACATCCCGCTGCACGCCCGGATGCACTGCTACCTCTCGATCCGCAAGGAGTTCGACAGCGACCCGACGCGGGCCGCGTTCGCGGCGTTCAACACCGAACCGGAGAACCTGCGCGCCGTGGTCGTCGTCGACGACGACATCGACGTCTACGACGAGCGCGAGGTGGCCTGGGCGATCGGCACCCGGTTCGACGCCGCCGAGGACCTGCAGGTCATCCCGAAGTGGAACGGGCCGGGCGGCCTGCTGCCGACCAACTGGAGCTACGACGCCGACGGCGGCCGGACCCCGCGCCGGTCGTCCGCCGTGATCGTGGACGCGACCAAGCCCGCGCCGCCCGTCGTGTTCCCGCAGCGCGCCCGCGTGCCGCTGGACGCCGTCGCCGCGGTCGACCCGGCGGCGGTCGAGGACGTCACCTCCCTTTAGGCTGCCGCTTGTGATCCGGGCCGTGATCGTGGACGTCGACGACACCCTGTGCCTCACCGAGGGGGCCTCGTTCGACCTGGAGAACGAGGTCCTCGCCCGGATGGGCCGGCCGCCGATGCCGCGGACGGTGCACCTGTCCACCTGGGGCGAGGTGCTGCTCGACGCCATGCCGCACCGGTCACCGGGCCTGGACCTGCGCCGGTTCGCCGACCTGTTCCCGGTGGTACACCGCGAGTACCTGGCCGCCGGCAAACTGGACGTGATCCCGGCGGAGAACCTCGAAGCCCTGGACACGCTCGTCTCGGCCGGCCGCACCGTGATGCTGCTGACGTCGCGCACCGAGACGGAGGTCGAGCACATGCTCGCGCCGGAGCACGTGCTCGCCGGACGCGTGAGCGCCGCCTACCACCAGGGCAACACCCGGTTCCGCAAGCCCGACCCGCGCGTCTTCGACGAACTGCTCGCCGACACCGGTTTCACACCGGCCGAGTGCGTGTACGTCGGCGACTCACCCGGCGACGCGCTGGCGGCGGGGGGCGCGGGCATCCGCTTCATCGCGTGCCTGCAGAGCGGCGTCCGCCGCCTCGACGAGTTCGACCCGAGGTACGTCACCACCTCGATCCCCACCTTCCCCGAGGTGGCAACCGCTGTATCCGCGATCTTGGACTCCTGACGGTGCTGTAACACCTCAAGGAGTCCAAGATCCGCGAAAAGGGGTGCGGGGGTCAGGTGGTGGTGGCCGACAACGCGGCGCGGGCGGCGGGGACGGCCAACAGGCGATCGGTGGGGACGAGGCCTACCCGGGTGCGGCGGTCGAGGAGGTCGGACTCGTCCAGCGCGCCCTCGTGGCGAACCGCCCACAGCAGCTCCGCCGCGGTGACCGGCACGCCGTCGGCGATCGGCGTGAGCAGTGCCGGGTCGCCCGCGGCGCCGGCGACGACGGCCGGCGCCTCGACGCCGTACCGGGCGACGAGGCGGGCGGGTGCCGCCACCCGGGCGAGTTGTGCCGGTGAACCCGCGCCGACGAGCGGCAGCCGGTGGGTGCGGCACGGGCCGGCCGTCAGGCCGGCGGTCGCCACCGCGGCGTCGACGGCGGCGCGCGCGGTGCTGCGGTAGGTGGTCAGTTTGCCGCCGATGACCGTGGTGACGCCGCCGGGTGAGGTGGACACCTCGTGCCGGCGGGACAGCTCGGCGGTGGTGCGGGCCGTTCCGGCGAGCAGCGGGCGGAGGCCGGCGAACGCGCCGACCACGTCGGCGGCGGTGATGGCGGGGTCGAGGCCGGTGTTGAGGACGTCGAGCAGGAAGCCGATCTCGGCCGGGCTCGGCGTGGGCACGTCCTCGACCGGACCGTCGACGGGCTCGTCGGTCAGGCCGGCGTAGATCAGGCCGTCGGCCTGGGGGAGGGCGAAGACGAACCGGTTCCGCTCGCCGGGTACCGGCACGATCAGCGCGGCGCCCGGATGCCGGAGCCGCTCCGCGCGGAGCACGAGGTGGGTGCCGCGCGAGGGGCGCAGCCGGGCGGCCGGATCGAGACCGCCGGCCCACACCCCGGTGGCGTTGACGACCGCCCGCGCGCGGAGCTCGTGCCGCTCCCCGGTGAGGGTGTCCCGCACCGACGCGCCGCGGGAGTGCAGGTCCTCGACGCGGCACCGGGTCACGATGCGGGCACCGTGCGCGGCCGCGGTGCGGGCCAGGCCGACCACCAGCCGCGCGTCGTCGACGAGTTGGCCGTCCCATTGCACGATCCCGCCGCGCAGGCCGGCCCGGCGGACGGCCGGGACCAGCCGGACCACCTCGGCGGCGCCGACGGTGCGGGAGCGGGGCAGCGCCGCGGCGGGCGTGCCGACGGCGACGCGCAGCGCGTCACCGGCGGCGAACCCGGCCCGGGTCTGCGCCGCCCGCTTCCGGGAGACCGACGGGGTGAGCGGCAGCACGAACGGCAACGCGGTGACGAGGTGGGGCGCGGTCCGCCGCAGCAGGACGTCGCGCTCGGCGGCGCTCCGGTACGCCAGCCCGAGGTGGCCGGCGGCGAGGTAGCGCAGGCCGCCGTGCACCAGCTTGGAGCTCCACCGGGAGGTGCCGAAGGCGAGGTCGTGGGCGTCGACGGCGGCGACGGTCAGGCCGCGTGCGGCGGCGTCGAGGGCGACGCCGGCACCGGTGACGCCGAGGCCGACGACGAGCAGGTCGACGGTGCTGCCGGCGGCGAGGTCGGCCAGGTCCCGCTGCCGCCGGGCCGCCGAGAGCGACGAGCCGCTCATGGCGCGAAGTACCGGTCGAGCAGCAGCCGCAACTCGTCGTCGAGGTCGGTGAGGGAGACGGTGTCGGTCATCGTGGCGGCGGACAGGACGAAGCCGTGGGTGGTGAGCAGCGCGGTGCGGGCCAGCAGCGCCGGATCGGCCGGGCGCAGCGACCCGTCGGCCCGGCCCGCCTCGATCGCCGCGACGAGCTGGTCGAGGAGGTGGTCCTGGGTGGTGCCCCGGCGGTCGACCAGGTACGGCAGGAGGATCTCCGGGTCGACCTCGACGATGCGGCGGAACACCGGGTGCGTGCGCAGGGCGCGGACGCCGCGCACCAGGCCGTCGACCAGCCGCTCGCGGGCCGTGTCGCCGTCGGCCTCGTCGGCGGAGACCCGGGCGAGCGTGCTCCATTCCCGGGTCATCAGGTCGCCGATCAGCGAGGACATGTCGGGCCAGCGGCGGTACATCGTCATGCGGGAGACGCCGGCGCGGCGGGCGACGTCGGTGAGCGTGGTGCGGCGCAGGCCCACGGCGAGGACGCAGTCGCGGGCCGCGTCGAGGAGGACGTCGTCAGCGCCCAAGGTTGGCCCCGCTGTTACATCCTGACGTCATGTGTCACAGTGTAACGCATGAGTTCTCCGGCCCGGTGGGGCGATCCCGCCGACGCGGTCGCCCTGCCCGACGAGGTGCGTGACCTTCTCACGAGCGCGCTGGGCGTGCGCGGTACCCGGCCCGCCGCCGACCGACAGATGCTGCCACCCGTTCGGTTGCCCGCACGCGTCATCGATGCTTTTCGCGAGGCCGGGACCGACGCCGACACCTCAGCCGACGCCCGGCTCGCGCACGCGGCCGGGAAGTCCACCGAGGATCTGTTGCGCCTGCGCGCCGGCGACGCGGCCGACGCCCCCGACGCGGTGCTGCGCCCGGCCGGGCCCGACGCGGTCGCCGCCGTGCTGCGCGTGGCCACCACCCACCGGGTCGCGGTCGTGCCGTTCGGCGGGGGCACGTCGGTGGTCGGCGGCCTGCGGGCGGTCCGGGACGGCTTCACCGGCGTGGTCGCGCTCGACCTCGCCCGCCTCGACGCGCTCGTCGGCGTCGACCCGGTCTCGCGGACGGCCATCCTCCAGGCCGGCGTGCGCGGACCGCGTGCCGAGGAACTGCTGGCCGGGGAGGGCTTCACGCTGGGGCACTTCCCGCAGTCGTTCCGGTACGCGACCCTCGGCGGCTTCGCCGCGACCCGCTCCAGCGGCCAGGCGTCGGCCGGGTACGGGCGCTTCGACGACATGGTGCTCGGCCTGCGCGCCGCGACGCCCACCGGCGACCTGGAGATCGGACGCGCACCGCGCTCGGCCGCCGGCCCGGACCTGCGGCAGCTGCTGCTCGGG
The DNA here is from genome assembly GCF_016863635.1 of Virgisporangium aurantiacum. Taxonomy (GTDB): domain Bacteria; phylum Actinomycetota; class Actinomycetes; order Mycobacteriales; family Micromonosporaceae; genus Virgisporangium; species Virgisporangium aurantiacum. The sequence continues at coordinate 178,948 of NZ_BOPG01000045.1, forward strand.
TCGGAGGGCGCCTTCGGCGTCATCACCGAACTGACGCTGCGGGTGCGGCCGCGGCCCCGGACGCGCTCGTACACCGGGTGGTCGTTCCCGACGTTCGAGACCGGGTCGCGGGCGCTGCGGGCGCTGGCCCAGGACGGCCCGCTGCCGACGGTCCTCCGGCTGTCGGACGAGACCGAGACCGCGGTCGGCGGTGGCAGCGGTTGTCTCGCGATCATCGGCCTGGAGGACGCCCCTGACGCGGGTGTGGACGCGCGGCTGCGCGAGTACGGCGGCACGCCGCTGGGGGAGGAGCCCGGTAAGGCGTGGCTCGACGGCCGGTACCGGGCGCCGTACCTGCGCGACGCCCTCCTCGACGCCGGCGCGCTCGCCGAGACCCTGGAGACGGCGACGTTCTGGCACCGGCTGCCGCAGACGTACGCGGCCGTGCGGGACGCGCTGATCGGCACCCTCACCGGCCTCGGCACCCCGCCGTTGGTGCTGTGCCACATCTCGCACGTGTACGCCGCGGGCGCCTCGCTGTACTTCACCGTCGTCACGGCGCAGACCGACGACCCGGTCGCCCAGTGGCGCGCGGCGAAGGCGGCCGCGGCCGACGCGATCCTCGCGTCCGGCGCCACCATCACCCACCACCACGGCGTCGGCACCGACCACGGCCCCTGGTACCTGCGGGAGATCGGACCGGTGGGCGCCGCGATGCTGCGGGCGGTCAAGGACGCGGTCGACCCGGCCGGCATCCTGAATCCGGGCGTGTTGCTGCCACAGACGGGACAATGACCCATGCGGTTCGACGTGGTGGTGATCGGCTCGGGCTTCGGCGGCAGCGTCGCCGCGCTGCGACTGGTCGAGAAGGGGTACCGGGTCGCGGTGCTGGAGGCGGGTCGCCGGTTCGCCGACGACGAGCTTCCGGAGACCTCGTGGCGGATGCGGCGGTTCCTGTGGGCGCCCGCACTCGGCTGCTACGGCATCCAGCGCCTGACGCTGCTGCGCGGCGCCGCGGGCAAGGTGCTGGTGCTGTCGGGTGCGGGCGTCGGCGGCGGGAGCCTGGTGTACGCCAACACCCTGTACGAACCCCTGCCCGACTTCTACGACGACCCGCAGTGGCGCCACATCACCGACTGGCGGACGGAACTGGCACCGCACTACGACCAGGCGAAGCGCATGCTCGGCGTCACCGAGTATCCGAGGACGACCGCCGCGGACCGCGCGATGCGCGCGGTGGCCGACCGGATGGGTGTCGGGCACACGTTCCACCCCACGCCGGTCGGCGTGTTCCTGGGCCGCCCCGGCGAGCGGGTGCCGGACCCGTACTTCGGCGGCGTGGGGCCGGACCGCACCGGCTGCACGCACTGCGGCGCGTGCATGACCGGCTGCCGGCTGGGTGCCAAGAACACCCTCGTCAAGAACTACCTGTGGCTGGCCGAGCAGACCGGTGCCTCAGTGTTTCCCTTGACCACGGCCGTGTCCGTACGTCCGTCGGGATCCGGCTACGAGGTGACGACCGTGCGCACCGGCGCGCTGGTGCGCCGGCGCTCCTCGGTGCTGGTCGCCGATCAGGTGATCTTCGCCGCGGGCGCGCTCGGCACGCAGCGACTGCTGCACCGGATGCGGGCCACCGGCGCACTGCCGGCGCTCTCCGCCCGCGTCGGCGCACTGACCCGCACGAACTCCGAGGCCATCCTGGGCGCGTCGGTCCCGCGCCGGGCCGCCCGTCGCCGCAAGCTCGATTTTTCGGACGGCGTGGCGATCACCAGTTCATTCCACCCCGATCCGCGGACGCACATCGAACCGGTCCGCTACGGCCGCGGCTCGAACGCGATGGGCCTGCTGCAGACCGCCCTCGTGCCCGGCGGCCCGCGCCGCACGCTGCGGTGGCTCGGCATCCTCGCGCGTAAACCGTTGACCTACCTGCCGATGCTGTCGGTGCGGCAGTGGTCCTCACGGACCGTGATCGCGTTGGTGATGCAGTCCTTCGACAACTCGCTGACCACCCGCTACCGTCGCCGCTTCGGCCGCTTCGGCGGCTGGTCGCTGCGGAGTACACCGGGACACGGGGCGCCGAACCCGACCTGGATCCCGGCCGGCGCGTCGGCGTGCGAGGCGTTGGCCGAGGAGATCGGCGGCATCCCCGGCGGCTCGATCACGGAGGCGTTCGACACCCCGGTGACCGCGCACATCCTGGGCGGCGCGGCGATCGGTGCCACGTCCGAGGACGGCGTCATCGATCCGTACCATCGCGTCTACGGCCACCCCGGCCTGCACGTCGTCGACGGGGCGGCGGTCACCGCGAACCTCGGCGTCAACCCGTCGCTGACCATCGCGGCGCAGGCCGAGCGGGCCCTGTCGATGTGGCCCAACCGGGGGGAGGCGGATCCGCGTCCGGCGCTCGGTACGGCTTATGTGCCGGTTGATCCGGTGCCGCCGGCGCACCCGGCGGTGCCGCCGGACGCACCCGCCGCCCTGCGCCGCTAGTGTCCTGAGTCGTTGGTTCGGTGGCGGTCGAGGATGGGTCCCGCTCTCTCATGCCCCGCTTTCGCCATGCCGGTCCGGCGAGGTCACCCTCCGCTTCCGTGGCCGAGCCGATCAATGCCGGCGACACCCTCCAAGATCACCTTTTGAGGAACAAACATGCAGTCTCACTTGAGTTTTCTTCCTCAAAAGAAGATCTTGGAGATGGGCGAGCTGCGGCCGAATCAACGACTCGGGACCCTGAGCCTTTCCGCGTAGCGGGTTGTGGCGTTGGGTGATCAGGTGGTCCGGCCGTGTTGGAAGTGCAGGAGGACGAGCGCGGCTGCAGCGATCTTGCCGATCTGCCAGGGGCACAGGCTGACGTTACGCAGCGCCTTGAAGGTGGTCTTGAGCAGAGAGTTGCCGCGGTCGCCGACGGCCCGGATTCCGTTGTTTCTTGAACGCGATGGTGATGGTGCCGGCTTCGCCTTCATAGCCCAGATCGCCCAGGACCCGGAGTTGGTCGTTGGTCCAGATGGACAGCAGGGGTAGCATCTCGGCGTGTTCCCGCAGGGCGGTGGTGTCGTGTTCGCGGCCTGGGCGGACCGGACCCCTATGAAGTTGGACTGTGAGAGGACCACCCTCATACCGGGGCTCTGCGTCTTTCCGGTGCACCACCACAGGTTCCGCGTGTCGCAACCATCGCGACCGGCGCCTACCCACCGTCCCTAGCCCGTTACGCGGAAGGCTCACTAGGGGTCGGACCTCGGAATTCGGACGCCGGCGGCGCGGAGTTTGGATTCGAAGAGTGTGGACAGTCGTGCCATGGTCGGGGTCGGCTGGTCCCCGTGGCGGGCGATCATCGTGTAGCGGGCCGCGGTGTCGGTGCGGGCCTGCATGCCCGCGACGGTCTTCAGCAGTGCGGGGTCGGCCAGGTAGTGCTCGGCCGCGTCGGCGGCGAGCCGGTCGATGCGAGGATCGTCCACCTCCCAGGCCGCGGCTTCGGTGATGCGCCTGGTCAACGCGGTGAGCTTGGGGTCTTTGAGGGCGTGTTCGAACTGGGTGAGGTAGTCGTCGAAGCCTTCGGGGACGAGCGCCCGCGCGAGGACCCAGCCGTCCCTGGTGGCCGCGACCTCGTCCTCGGAGTACCCGACGTCGAGCATGCGCTTCAGCATGTCCACGGCGCGGTCGGGCAGGAGCGCGCGGTCGCCGTCGGCGAGCCGGTGCAGCATGGCGCGCCGCGCGGTGAGCTCCGCGATGCGTTCATCGAGCTGCTGCTCGACCTGGACGATGGCGGCGGTGAACAGCGCGGGGTCGGCTTCGAGCAGGGGCCCGATCTCGGCCAGGGGCACGCCGGCGGCGGCCAGGGTCCGGACCTGCACCAGCCTGAGCAGATCGTTCGATCCGTACCGCCGGTAACCCGACGAGTCGCGGTCGGGCTCGGCGAGCAGGCCGAGCTTGTGGTAGTGCCGCACCGTCTTGATCGTGATGCCGACGAACGCGGCCGCCTGGCTGATCGTGACTCCGTTGCGCACCTGCTCATCCTGCCTTGGGTTCGGACGCGCCGATCGCGCACCGGGTGCGGGAACGGCCGCGCCGGGCTCGGCGCGGGCCTGGTTCTCAGGGTTTACGCGGCCTGCCCGCCGCCGAACACCTCGTTGAGGAGGCGCTGCTGGGCATCCCGGAACGCCGCGGCGACGGTGAGGTTCGCGTCGTCCACGCAGTTCAGGGCGGCGGTCAGGGTCTTGGCCCCGTCGGGGGTGGCATACATGAGCGCCGCGTGGCCCGCCGAGGCGCCGTTGTGGGAGATGACGGTGGCGCCGTCGTCGGTGCTCAGCACGAATACCCCCAGCCCGTAGTCCATGCCCGGGATGCCCGTCGAGCGCGGGGTGAACATCTCCTCGCGCAGTTCGTCCGGGAGGAGCTTGCCGCCGGTGAGCGCGGCGACAAACGTGTGGAGGTCCTCGGTCGTCGAGATCATGTCGCCGCCGGCGGAGACCCAGGAAGGGTTCTGGCGGGTGATGTCGACCGTGCGCTGCTCGCCGTCCTCTTCGTACCGGTAGTAGGCGTGGGCGTGCGGCGCAGCGATCTCCGCGCCATCTGGCACCACAGTGTGTGACATGCCGAGCGGGGTCAGGATCAGCCGCTGCATCTCCGCGGTGACGGTACGGCCGGTAATCTTCTCAATCAGCAGCCGGGCCAGGACGTAGTTGGTGTTGGAGTAGCTCCAGCCCGTACCGGGCTCGAACCGCGCAGGCTTGGACAGCGCGAGTTCGACCAGCTCCTGCGGCCGGTACGTCTTGAATCGGCTGTCCAGCCATTCCTTACCGTTGGGGCCATAGGGCATGGCGATGCCGAGCACGATCGATCCGTCCGCGTAGACCTCACCGGTGAAGTTGAACAGGCCGCTGGTGTGCTGGAGCAGCATCCGCACCGTGATCCGCTCGTCGATCCCGAACTCGGGCAGGTGATCGGTGACCGAGTCGTCCAACCCGATCCTGCCCTCAGCCACGAGCTGCAGAACCAGGGTCGCGGTGAAGGTCTTGGTGTTGCTGCCGATCCGGATGTGCCCGTCGGCGGGCGGCTTCGCGTACCCGCCCAGCTCGGCCGCGCCGGCGCTGCCGACCCACTCGCCCCGCTCGTCGTTGACGCGGGCCGTGATCCCGATGATTCCGGGGCCGACGATCGCCTCGATCGTCCGCTGGAGGTTGGCGGTCTGGTTGGGAACAATAGTGGTCACGGTGGTTCGCTCCTTCGAAGCGCTCGATTCCCTTCGGCGTCCTGCCGATACGAGAACCTTCCACCCTGACCTCGGGTCAAGGCCAAGCATGACGTGCGTCACTTGATTGTGGGAAAACGGGCTACCGAGCGTCACCCGCCGTTACGCGGACACGCAAATCGCCCACGTTGTTGTGGTGCCGTGGCTGCCCGGCCTTATGTTATAAACTTTTAGAACATAAGGGAGCTGGTTCGATGAGCGCACCGGTCGTCGCTTCGCGGCGGGTCAGGCTCACCTATGCCGACACCGATGCGGCCGGCATCCTCTACTACGCCGCGTGGTTTCCGTGGATGGAGCGGGTCAACGTCGAGTGGGCGTACGAGCGGGGTTTCCGGATCGACCGGATGATGGACGAGCACGGCGCCTCGCCGGTCACGCGGAGCACCACCTGTGAGTACGTCGCCACCGCCACCGTGTACGACGAGATCGACGTCGAGATGCGGGTCGACCACATCGGGAACAGGTCGTACCGCTACGGGTTCACGATGACGCGGGTGGGCGACCGGGTGGTGGTGGCACGGTCGTCGCTCACGATGGTGTGCGTCGGGCCGGACGGCAAGCCGACGGCGATTCCGGCCGCGCTGCGGTCGGTGCTGCACAGCGCGGCGGGGGGCGTCGATGAGTGAGGTGCCGCGCTGGGACACGCTCGACGACGCGATCCGGCACTGGGCCGCCACCCGGCCCCGCGAGTGGGCGATGGTCGAGCCGGCCGGACGGCTGAGCTGGACGGCCTACGACGGCTACGTCACCCTGCTCGCCGCGCATCTGCTCGACCTCGGGCTGGCCCCGGGCGACCGGGTCGGCGTGTGGCTGCCGGACGGCGTCGCCGTGCACGTCGCGTTGTCGGCGTGCCTGCGCGCGGGTCTCGTGTTCACCGGCATCGGTGCCCGCAGCGGACGCCGTGAGCTCACACACCTGCTCGGCAAGAGCGGCGCGAAGGTTCTCCTCACCGCGCCCCGCATGGGTGACGTCGACACCCGTGGGCTGTTCGGGGAACTCGGAACCGACCTGCCACAGTTGACCCGGTACGTACCCGCCTACGACGTCGTGCCGGTTCCCGACGGTCCCGTCTACGAGGCCGCGCCCGACGACGTTCTCGCCAAGGCCGAGCGACGGGTCGACGGCCACCACGCGCCCACGGACACGCTGGCGCTGCTGAACTCGACGAGCGGCACCACCGGCCTGCCCAAGTGTGTCGCGCACGACGAGCGGCGCTGGATCAAGTACCACGACTTCGCCGTCGACGCCGGCGAGCTCACCACCGACGACGTCTGCATGAGCGTGGTGCCGGCGCCGTTCGGGTTCGGCCTGTGGACCGCGCACTTCACGCCGACGCTGCTCGGCGCTCCGAGCGTGGTGCTGCCCCGGTTCAGCGTCACCGAAACGCTGCGGATGCTCGAACAGGAGCGGGTCACCGTGTTCATGGCGGTGTCGACGCAGTTCGTGATGATGCTCGGCGACCCCGGGTTCGACCGGTACGACCTGAGCGCGCTGCGCGTCATGTACACCGGTGGCGAGGCGGTTCCGGTGCACAAGGCGGAGGAGTTCGAGCGGCGCACCGGCAGCCTCATCCTCAACATGTACGGCTCCAACGAGACCGGCGTGCAGAGCTACACGACGGTGCGCGACCCGCGCGACAAGCGGCTCACCACCGGCGGGCGGCTCATCCCGGAGGCCGAGGTGCGACTGTTCGATGTGGACGGTCGGGAGCTCGGCCGGCACGACGGCCCCGGCCGCCCGGCGTCGATCGGGGTGGTGAGCTCGCTCGGCTACCACGACGATCCCGACGCGAACGCGCAACTGTACACAGTGGACGGTTGGATGCTGATGGGTGACCTCGTCACCGTCGACGAGGACGACTACCTGAAGGTCGTCGGGCGCACGAGCGACTTCATCATCCGGGGCGGCAAGAACATCAGCGCGGCCGCGGTGGAGGAGGAGGTCGTCAGCCACCCGGGAATCGTGCGGTGCGCCGCGGTGGCGATGCCCGACGAGGTGTTCGGCGAACGGGTGTGCGTGTACGTGGTGCCGAAGGCCGGCGTCGCGCTGACGCTCGACGACGTCGTCGCGCACCTGCGCGGGCGCGGCGTCAGCCGGGAGTGGTTCCCGGAGCACCTGGTCGTCGTCGACGAACTGCCCACGTCCGACGGCGGAAAGCTCGCCAAGGCCGCGCTGCGGGAGGACCTGAAGCGCCGGCTGTCCTGACGACCCGAGGAGCGTCCGTGCAGATACACCAGCCCCGCCTCGCGGAGATGGTCGCCGACGCGTTGCGCGACCGCATCATCAGCGGACGCCTGAAGGACGGCGACGGCCTGCCCCGGCAGGAGGACCTGCTCGCCGAGTTCAACGTCAGCAAGCCGTCGCTGCGCGAGGCGCTGCGCATCCTGGAGTCCGAGGGTCTCATCACCGTGCGCCGCGGCAACCTCGGCGGTTCGGTCGTGCACGCCCCGCGGGTGGGCAACGCGGCCTGGTCGGTCGGGCTCGTGCTGCAGTCGCGCGGGGTGCCGATGACCGACCTGCGCGACGCCCTCAAGAGCATCGAGCCGGTGTGCGCCGGCCTGTGCGCGGCCCGGGAGGACCGGCACGAGACGGTGCTGCCGGTGCTGCGGGCCATCCACGACGAGGTTGTCGCCGCGGTCGACGACGAGGTCGGTTTCACCGTCGCCGCCCGCCGGTTCCACGAGCAACTCGTTGCGGTGTGCGGCAACGAGACGCTGATCGTCGTGGTCGGCGCGCTGGAGTCGCTGTGGTCGTCGCGGGAGGAGGCGTGGGCCCGCGACGCCAGCCTCACCGGCGAGTTCCCCGACCGCCGCCGGCGGATGACCGGCGTGCGCGCACACGAGCGCATCCTGCGGTCCATCGCGGACGGTGCCGTCGACCGGGTGCAGCAGCAGGCGCGCGTGCACCTGGAGTCCACGTTGCTGTACGCGGTCGGCGAGAACAGACCGGTGGCCGCGTCGTCGCCGCGACAGATCGGAGACGTCGGTGTCTGAGCCGGTCGACCCCCGCCTGTCGTGGCCGGCCGTGCCGGACATCGGCGCGATGCCGCGCGAGGCACGGCTCGACGACCTCGTGACCCGCGTGCTGGCACCGAACCCGAGCCGGATGGCGCTCGACGGCACCAACACCTACCTGCTCGGCCGGCCGGGGTCCGGCGCGGTCGCGCTGGTCGACCCGGGTCCGCCCGATCCCGGTCATCTGGCCCGGGTGCGCGCGGCGATGGCGGCGCTCGACGCGTCGTGCGACCTGATCCTGGTGACCCACCACCACATCGACCACGCCGAGGCGGCGCTGCCGTGGGCCGCCGAACTCGGCGCCACCGTCGCCGCCGGATCGTCCACTGTGGCCGGTCCCGACGGCCGGGTGCTCCGCGACGGCGAGACGGTGACCGTCGGCGGGCTGCGCGTCGGCGTGGTCGCCACTCCGGGCCACTGCGCCGACCACCTGGCGTTCCGGCTGGAGACCGGCGCCGTGCTGGTGGGTGACCACATTCTCGGCCGGGGCACGTCGGTGGTGACGTTCCCGGAGGGCGACCTGCTGGCGTACCTCGACTCGCTGCGCCGGGTGCACGACCTCGGGCCGTCGGTGCTGTATCCCGGGCACGGGCCGGAGATGCGCGAGGACCCGACGGCGGTCGTCGACTTCTATCTCGCCCACCGCCGGTACCGCGAGGGCCAGATTCTGGCGGCCCTGTCGGCGGGACCGGCCACGCCGGCGCAGCTCGTCGCCGTCATCTACGCCACGGTCGACCGCGCGCTGTGGCCGTTCGCGGAGCAGTCGACCCGCGCCGCGCTGCGCAAGCTCGCCGCCGACGGAACGGTGGAACTTGCCGCGGACGACACGGCCCGCCTGACGCCCTGAACGCGGGGCACCGCGAACGCCCGGCACCGGGCATGATGCCGGCGTGGACGAGGAATCCCGGCGGGCGCTGGAACGGGCCATGGATCCGCTGTACGACCTGCGGGAGGAGCTGCCCCAGCACGAGTTCGACGCGGTCGACTACTTCGTGCGCGAGCCGGGCCGGGCGCCGGCGCCACCGCCGACCGTGCAGGCCCACCTCGACTCGAACCTGTCCCAGCCCGACCTCGCCGACCGGCTCGACCGGATCGTGGCGGACATGACGGAGGTGCTGTTCCGGACCACGCCGCTGCGGATGCGGCTGCGGAACGTCAGCTGGGTCAACCGGGACGGGCGCGGCGGTGGCCGGCCGGGCGAGTCCCGCGACGATTTCGCGGCGGCGCTGCGGGACAACGAGGTCGACCTGGCGTCAATGATGTTCACCGCGGGCGACGAGGATCAGCACCGCTGGTACTTCCAGGTCCAGTCGCACCCGTGGCCGGAGAAGGAGCCCGACGCCGCGCTGCGGTTCTCGCTGTCGAGCATGGACCTGTGGCCCGCGGACGCGACTGACGCGGTGGCCGCCGAACTGCTGAACCTGGTCGTCTCCTGGGCCGGCCCGCTCGACCTGCGCACGGCCGCGATCACCTACGACCGCGGCGGTGGCGGCGTCGTCGGCCAGTCGCCGTACGAGTGCTGGTACGGGATCAACACGTTCGAGAGCACCCCGATCACCCGGGAGCGGGTCCGCGGCTACTACTGGGCCAATCTGCTCACCGCCGGTCACCTCGAACGTCTCGGCGGCGAGGACGCGCTCCGGAACCGTGCGGCGCCGTACGGTTTTCTCGTGGAGATCGTGGAGCCGGCCGGCCCGGCGGTGGTGCTCCGCGCGCCCGGCCCGATCACCGCCTTCGACGACGACCGGTTGGCCGCGATGCGGGAGGTGCTGCGGCCGGCGCTGCCGTCCAAGCCCTACGTCTGCTACCAGGGGTACCCGCTGCGGATCGTCCCGGATCCCGGCACGGCGTTCCGGCGGGTCCCGCCCGGCAGCCCGTTCCCCCGGGTCCTGCCGGGTACGGGTCCGGCACCCGACGCCCCGGTCCGGTGACCACCGGTGGCGGACGGCGCGGAGGTTTGTCAGGGTGGTTACCCATGAGAACACGATCTGTCGGCGGTGTGGCGGTTGGCGTCATCGGGCTCGGCGGGATGCCGATGTCGATCGAGGGCCGGCCCGACGAGCAGCGCTCCGTCCGGACCATCCACGCCGCCCTCGACGCGGGCGTGACGCTGATCGACACCGCCGACGCGTACCACCTCAGGGCCGGCGAGGTCGGCCACAACGAGACGCTGATCGCGCGGGCCGTGGCGAGCTACGGCGGGGACACGTCCGACGTCCTGATCGCCACGAAGGGCGGCCATCTCCGTCCGGGGGACGGCTCGTGGACGATCGACGGCCGGCCGGAGTACATCAAGGCGGCCTGTGACGCGTCCCTCAAGCACCTCGGTGTCGACGCGATCGGGCTCTACCAGCACCACCGTCCCGATCCGACCGTGCCCTACGCCGACTCCGTCGGCGCCGTCCGCGACCTCCTCGACGCCGGGAAGATCCGCCTCGCCGGGATCTCCAACGCGAACCCGGAGCAGATCCGGCAGGCGTGGGAGATCCTCGGCGGACGGCTGGCCTCGGTGCAGAACCAGCTCTCGCCGGCGTTCCGGAGCTCCGAGCCGGAACTGGCGCTGTGCACCGAACTCGGCGTCGCGTTCCTGCCCTACTCGCCGCTGGGCGGCATCGGACGGGCCGGCGACCTCGGCGGCCGGTTCGCCGAGTTCGCCCGCGTCGCCGAGGCGCACGGGGTGAGCCCGCAACGGGTGTGCCTGGCGTGGCTGCTGGCGAAGGGGCCGACGGTCGTCCCGATTCCGGGCGCGAGCCGTCCCGAGACCATCCGCGACTCGGCCGCCGCGGCCGACCTCACCCTGACCGACGACGAGGTGGCCCGGCTCGACGCCGCCCCGCGCTAGCGTTTCCCCCGTGAACAGCGTGAACGGGGAGTCGATGGTCGGGTTCGGCCCGAAGCAGGCGTGGCTGGCCGTGCGGAACGGCGTGCCGGCGGACGTCCGCGCGGCGCTGGGGCTGCGCGACCTCGGCCCGGTGGCGTGGCGCGCCGGGATCGACCTCGCCTACCTGACCGACGACCGGGTGGTGCTCACCCCGGCGCTGGAGGGTGCCGGCGGCAGCCGCTGGCTCCTCCTCACCGGTCGCTGGTTGTGGAAGGCCGACGACTGGCTGTCGGTCGCCGAGCTGTCGGCCGAGCTGGACACCGAGGTCCACCGCTACGCCTCGCACCGCGGCCTGGAACAGCACGAGTGGGAGCGGGCCGCGCACGGCACGCTCGTCCGTAGCTTCGCCTACGTCGGCGCGTCGGCGGAGGTGCTGCGGTGGACCGGCGACCCCGATCCGGCGGAGGCCGGGCTCGGCCTGGGCACGCGGCCGGAGCACGACGAGGACGTCCTGGTCGGCGAGTCCGACGTCATGCGGCTCGCCGGGCTGTGGAGCGTCGATCCGAGCGGGCTGGACGGCCGCCCGGCACCCGGTCCGCTCCGGGCGGCCGCGCCGGCTCACCAGGTCCAGGAGTAGCGCAGGTCGGCGCGCCAGGAACTCGGGTAGTACTGCTGGATCCGGAAGGCCATGCCGAGACCGCGGGCGATGTACTGGTCCCGTTCGAGCTTGCGCGTGATCGGCGTGCCGGGGGTGCCCCGGTTGTCCCACCATGACTCCCACTGCTTGACGCAGGTCTGCCCGGTGAAATACGCGTTGCCGCAGGCCGCCGGCGGCGACCAGATCTGCGTGTGACCGAAGTCCACCACCTTGCCCGACGACTGCTCGGTGATCGTGCCCCAGGCCTTGAGGCAGTACGCCTGCGCCGGAACGGTCCACTGCACGTAGTGCTGCCGACCGCCGGCGGCCGGCACCGGCCGCAGGTCGGCGCAGGTGCCGTCGCCGATCTGCTCCTGGGTCACCCGCACCGTGTAGTAGGTGCCGTTGTCCTTCCAACCGTCGAGCAGCAGCCAGTCACCCTCGTGGCGGAACATCTCCATGGAGGTCGGTGGCCAGGTGGCCGGGTCGCCCCAGCTGATCCCCGACTCGGTCGCCGACTGCGGACTCCACGCCCACTGGCCCCCCACCTGGTTGCCGGACCAGTACTGCCCGGCGCTGCGGACGGACAGCCGCGAAAACTCGTCGAACGTCGGCTGGGCCGCCTGTGCGGGCACCGCCGGTCCGACCAGCCCGAGCGCCAGGACCGCGATCACAAGCGCAGCTCTGCGCACCATCAACCCCTTCTTCGTCCGCCATCGACGACACAGTCGAACACGTCCGACTTTCACGTGGCTTTCCGCCGGATCACTCGGGTCACATCGGGCGTCGTGCCGGCCGGAGAATCCGCTCAGGACCCGCGTCGCGGTTCCGAAGAGGTCACAGAGACCATTCCTGCACGGAGGAGCGGCCATGGCCGACAAGCGCCTCGCCACGGCGTTCCCGATCGGCTGGGCGGTCCTCTTCTGGGCGCTGAGTGTCGCCGTCCTCACCGTGCCGGGCATCCCCGACGACCTGTACGGACCCGTCATGAGCCTGCTGTACGTGCCGGTGGCCGTGTTGGCCGGCATGTTGAGCCGCCGGAAGCGGCTCGACACGGGTTCCCGGCGCGCCTGGTTGTGCCTCTGCGTCGGGTTCAGCAGCGTGGTGATCGGCGCGGCCATGGACAACGCCCTGAGCGCGGTGTTCGCCGTGGTGGGCAGCATCGGCGGGGTGGTCGGCCTGCTGGCCTTCCCGTCCGCCGGTAGGGCCGCGGGGCGTCGGGGCACGCGGACGCTCGACGCCCTGATCGCCTTCACCGGCGCCTTCATGGCGTGCTGGACGTTCATCGTGGTGCCGCGCTGGAACGAGCTGACGCCCTCGGACGACCGGGTCGGCCAGATCGTCGTCCTCTGCCTGTCGTTCACGATCCTGGCCGTCGCGGTCGGTGTGCTGGTGGGCCGGCCGGCCCCACACGTCGCCCGCACCGTCCGGACCTTCGCGCTCGGCATGGTCGTCCTGACCGGGGTCGGCTTCGTCGTCGACGTCCTCAGGATCACCGGACCGTGGATGCCGGTGGTCCTGTCGGCGCGCGGAATCGGGTGCGTCCTGTTCACGGTGGCGGCCGTCGACCAGCTCGCCGGCGTCCGCTGGCAGGAGCCGGGCGAACCGGCGACGTCGCCGGGACCGGCGCCGCGCGCGGCGCGGCTCTCGCCGGCCACGATGGCGCCGTACGGATTCGTCGTGATCGGCTACCTGGTACTGATCTGGAAGACGTTCGAGGGCTCGTCCGGTGTGATGCTGAACGGACTGGTCGTGCTGGCCACGATCGCCACGCTGCTGGTCACCGTGCGGCAGGGCAGCGTGCTGGTCCACAGCGCCCGGCTGCAGGCCGCCCTGCACTTCCAGGCCCACCATGACGAGCTGACCGGTGCGATGAACCGGCGCGCCCTGTTCGCCGAGACGAACCGCCTGGCCGGGACCCCCTACAGCGCCCTGGTAATCGACGTGGACCACTTCAAGGGCATCAACGACACGTTCGGCCACAACGCCGGTGACGAGGCGCTCCGGGCGATCGTCGGGGTGATCCGCGGCCGCCTCCGCGCCACCGATCTGCTGTGCCGGTTGGGTGGCGACGAGTTCGCGGTCGTCCTGCCCGGAGTCGGGACCGGCGGCGCCGCCAGCCTCGCCGCCGACCTGCAGGCGGGCTGCCGGAGCAGCACGGTGAGTGCTCCGGTCACGCTGTCCCTCAGCATCGGGATCGCCGCCGGGCATCGGGACCCGGATGGGCTGGACGCGGTGCTCACCCGGGCCGACGAGGCCCTCTACGAGGCGAAACGGGCCGGGCGCGGATGCCACCGGGTGTACCCGGGTGAGCCGGCCCCGATGGAGCCGCTGCTGCACACGCGGTGATCAGAAGCGGTAGCGCAGGACGATCGTGCCCTTGCGGGACCACGCGGTGCTCCGGGCGGCCAGCCGGTGGTACCAGCGCCAGAACGGCGGGAACTCGGCGACCTCGGGTTCCCGGCTGAGGAGGATCTCCTTCACCAGGTGCAGCCTCGGGTTCCAGCTCTCGGGCTCGCGCGGGTCGTCCATGCCCGGGAACGCGATCAGGTCGGCGACCGACCGCGTGCCCGGAGCGTGCCGCGCCAGCCAGAGGGCCGACCGGCTGTAGCTGTTGAAGACCAGCTCGCCTTCGGGGAAGTGGTTGACGAGCCGGTTCCACAGCGTCATCATCTCGTCCCTGGTGAGGAACCCCATCAGGCCGTCGGCCACGATCACGGCGGGCCGGTCGGTCGGGACGGCGTCGAGCCAGCCCGCGTCCCGCACGTCCGCGCCGATGACGTGGCCGTTCGGCCGCGCGGGGGTCAGCTGCTCCCGGGCGGCGGCGACGGCGGGGAAGTCGACGTCGTACCAGTCGACGGTGGCGGCGGCGTCCAGCCGTGCGAGCCGGGTGTCGAGTCCGGCGCCGAGGTCGAGGCCGACCGCGTCCGGGTGCCGGGCCAGGAATTCGGCCGCCACCTGGTCCAGCTTCCTGGCGCGCAGGGCGACGCTGACCCGCAGGTTGGCGTCGATGTTGAGCCGGCGGTAGTCGTAGTCGAGGGTGCGCACGATCCGGTCGGCGGCGGCGTCGCCGAGGATGGGACGCGGTGAGCGGTGGTCGAGCGCCCGCGCGCACAGCGTCAGCCACAGGCTGTTCTCCAGCGGCGTGAAGGTCGGCAGTGTGGTGGTCATCGATTCGTCCCTCCAGGTCGTCGTGGACGTCGTCAGCCTGGCCGGATGCCGGGCCGGACGCGTCAACCGGAAGGTGGAGGACGGGGTGGATCAGTTCAGCAGCCCGAGCGCGCGGGCCCGGGCCACCGCCCGCGTGCGGCTGTGGACGCCGAGCTTGCCGTACAGGTGGATCAGGTGGGTCTTGACCGTGCTCAGCTCCACGAACAGCGCGGTCGCGATGCCGGCGTTGGAGTGTCCGGCCGCGAGCAGCCGCAGCACCTCCAGTTCGCGCTCGGTCAACGGCTCGGCGAGAGCGGTTCGGTGGCCCGCCGGCCGCGCCCCACGCAGGTCGGCCAGGAGGGCGGCCATCGGCTCGCCCTCGTCGAGGAAGGGCCGGACGACGCCCTCCCGTTCGGCCTCGGCGACGGCCGCCGTGAGGGATCCGAGCGCTCCCCGCGAGTCGCCGCGGGCGTCGGCGAGCAGCGCCCGGAGCATCGCCACCCGCGGCCGCAGCCAGCCCAGTCCGCACTCGTCCGCCAGCCGCCCGGCGGCGTCCAGGTGCCGTTGCGCCCGGTCCAGCAGGTCGGCGTCGCCGGTGGCCCGGCCCCGCGCGAGGAGGACCCGCGCCGGCGTGACGCCGGTCGCCTCGACGGCGGCGGGGCCGAACCGGAGCAGGTCCGCCAGCGCCGCCGGCCCGACCGGGCCGTCCCACGCGACGGCGGCGGCCCAGTCGACGGCGCCCGCGCCGTCGTCCGTGGCCAGGCGGATCCGCGCCTCGGCCGCCGCCAGCAGGTGCGCCACCATGGCGTACGGGCCGTGGCGGACGAGCGGCCGGACCTCGGCCAGCACGGCCTCCGCCCCGGCCGGGTCGCCCTCGGCGAGGCGCAGCCGGACGACGGGCAGGCTCGCGAGCAGGACCAGCGGCGGCGCGTTCCCGAACTCGCGCGGGGCGGCGAGGCCGTCCATCGCCAGCGGCAGGGCCGCGTCGAGGTCGTTCGCGTCGAGCAGCGCGTCGGCCAGCGCGGTCTGCAGCCGCCCGACGATCGAGGGGACGACCTGGTCGCGGGCCTGGGCCAGCGCCGCCTGCCCGGTGGCCAGCGCCTCCCGGCGGGCGCCACGCAGTCGCAGGACGCTGACCTGCTGGGTGGTCGCCGTCAGGTCGCCCTGCGCCAGCCCGGCCGCGCGGTTCGCCGTCGCGGCGCCGGCGAAGGCCCGTTCGGCCCCGTCGAGCCGGCCCAGTGCGAGCGCGGCCTGGCCGAGGCTGACGCCGGCGATGCTCCGGTAGGCCGTCTCCGCCGGCGGCAGGTCGGCCAGCGCCTGTTCCGCCCACGTCACGGCCTGCTCCGGTGCGGCGTCCGGCGCGACGGTGGCCAGGTACGCCCGGGTGGCGGCGACCGCGCCGCGCGCGGCCACGTCGTCGGGCGTCAGCGCTGATGCGGCCGCGTCGTCGGGCGTCAGCGCGGCCTCGGCCGCCTCGATCCACGCCGTGGCGGGTTGCAGTTCGACCCGGTGGATCAGGAGCCAGGCCCGGGCCAGGCAGAGCAGCGGCCGGCTCCGGACGACCGGGTCGGGCAGCGCCGCCAGCCAGTCGGCCAGCCGCCGGTGGACGCTCATGGTCGCGAACATGGTGGGCGTCAGCGCCTCGATCCACGGGACGGCGTCCTCGGCGGCGCCACCGGCCAACGCGTGCCCGATCGCCTCCGGCAGCAGCTCATGCCGTCCGAACCAGGCGCCGGCCCGCCGGTGCAGCGCCGCCACCGCCTCCGGCCCGGCCTCCCGGACCAGGCGGGCCCGCGACGCGTCGGCGAAGAGGCGGTGGAAGCGGTACCAGACCCGTTCGTCGTCCAGCGGCACCAGGAACAGGTTGGCCCGCTCCAGACCCTCCAGGATCTCCTGGCTGTCGGCTGTCTCCACCAGAGCGGTCTCCACCAGGGTGTCGCACAGCGGTGCGCACAGCCGGTCGAGCACGCTGGTGGCCAGCAGGAAGCGGCGGGTCGCCGGCGGCTGCCGCTCCAGCACCTCGGCCAGCAGGTAGTCGGCGACCAGCCGGTGCCCGCCGGTGAAGGCGGACACCACCGCCGCCGGGTCGGGCCGGTCGTGCAGGGCGAGCCCGGCCAGCTGCAGGCCGGCCGCCCAGCCTTCGGTGCGCTCCACCAGCACCGTCACCTGCGCCGCCGGCAGGCACAGCCCGGCCAGCAACGCGGCCGCCTCCGCGACGCTGAAACTCAGGTCCGGCGCGCGCACCTCGACCAGGTGGCGGCGGGCCCGCAGTTGCGGCAGCGGCAGCGGCGGGTCCTCCCGGCCGGCGATCACCAGGTGCAGCGAAGGTGGCAGATGGTCGAGCAGGAAGACGACCGCGGCGTGCACGGCGGGGTCGCGGACGACGTGGTAGTCGTCCAGGACGAGGACACCGGGGGAGGGCAGCGCGGCCAGGTCGTTGACCAGTTCGGTGACCACGACCTCGGCGCGCGGCGGCGGCTGGGCCTCGAGCCAGGCCGACGCCTTCCGTCCGCAGGCGGGCGCGAACACCTGGCAGGCGGCGACGAGGTAGCGGAGCACCTGGTCGGCCGTCTGGTCGCGGTCGTCGAGGGTGAGCCACGCGGCCGGGCGGTCGAGTTGGGCGAGCCAGGCCGCCAGCAGGCTGGTCTTGCCGGCACCGGCCGGTGCCGACAGCAGCGAGCACCGGCCCGCGGCCAGACCGGCGTTGAGTCGCGTGATCAAGCGGGGACGGGGCACCAGGTCGGCACGCGGCCGGGGAACGAACAGCTTGGTTGCCAGCAGCAGCCCACCTGCCACCGACGGGATCCGACCCATGCCCGCCCCAATCCGGCGCCCGGGTAACCAAGGTACCGAACCGCGGGTAGCGCTTACCATCGATGCGTGGCGGGTCTGCTGCCGCGGATGAGCCTGGAGCCGGCGCCCGGTTACCGCCGGTTCGTCGAGTGCCGTTTCGAGGCGCTGCGACGCGATGCGCGGCGGCTGGCCAATCCCGGGCAGGACGTCGACGAGGTGTGCACGAACGTGCTGGCCGACGTCGCCCTGCGGTGGCGCTGGCTCGAGATCCTGCGGGTGTGGCTGCGCCGGCCCGATCCGGCGGGGGCGTACCTCGGCGTCGCGCTGGCCCGCCGCACCGCGCCGTGGCGTCCGGACTCGCCGGAGACCCGGGTCGAGCCGGACGACTATCGCGAGATCGAGGTGTTCACCGACCTGGTGCCCGCCCGCTGGACCGCTCCGCCCGCGGCGACGGGTGCGGCCGCCGGGCCCGCGGCGACGAGTGCGGCCGTCCGGATCGCCGCGGTGCGGCCGTTGCCACCACCCCCGCCGTCGGCGGACGTCGAGGCGGTGATCGCGTGGCTGCACGCCCACGAGACCTACGAACGGTACCGGCGCGTGGTGACCGGGACCGCGGCCGCGATCGCCGTCGCGGTGATGTTCACCGTCTAAATCGCTGGCCCCGCCGGCCCGGACCGGGTTGAGTCACCGTGTGGACCTCGAAACACCGCGCCTGCGCGTCCGTGAACTCACACCGGGCGACCTCGACGCCGTGCACGCGATCCTCGACCTCGACCTGTCCATGAACCCGTGCACCCGGCCGGAGCGGGCCCGGTGGCTCGACTGGACGATCCTCGGCTACGAGCAGCAGCGGCGGCTGCACCAGATGCCCTACGGCGACCGGGGCGTCGTGCTCAGGAGCACCGGCGAACTGGTCGGCCTCGCCGGGCTCGTGCCGTCGATGATGCCGTTCGGCCTGCTGCCGCATCACCCCGACACGTCGGCGCACAACATCCCGGAGGTCGGCCTGTTCTGGGCCGTCGCGTCCGCCCACCAGCGCAACGGTTACGCCGCCGAGGCGGGCGCCGCGCTGGTGGACTTCGCGTTCAGGCAGTGGCAGGTGCGCCGGATCGTCGCCACCACCGAGGACACCAACGCGGCCTCGGCCGGCGTCATGCGACGCATCGGCATGCGCGTCGACCGGAACCCGGCTCCGGCGCCGTTCTTCCTGGAAACCGTCGGCATCATCGACAACACCGGCGACGAACCGGAGTGGCCGGCTCAGTTCTGAGGCGCGCGCACCATGCCGTTGCCGACGTCGGCCGGCCGGAAGCCCGGCTTCAACCCGTCGGTCACCGCCGAACCCACGAGGCGGTCGGTGTAGCGCTGCAACGAGAACTGGTTGGCCTTCATCAGCTTCTCCGCCCACAGCGCGGCGACGCCGGCGACGTGGGGCGTCGCCATGCTGGTGCCGCTCATCGTGGTCAACCCGCCGCCGGCCCGGGCCGACAGCACGTCGACGCCCGGCCCCGACAGGCGCGCGCCGTAGTTCGAGAAGCTCGCGATGCTGAATCCGGCCGGATCCGGGCCGAGCGCGGCCACCGAGACCATGCCGTCGGCGGCGGCCGGCGGGCTCACCGCGATGACGAAGTCCGGGTCCTTGCTGCGCTTGCTCTCGTTGCCCGCGGCCGCGACCATCAGGCACGGACCGGTGAAGGCGGCCCGGGCCGCGACGAGCGAGGCCAGCCGCTCGAACAGCAGGATGTTGGCGCGGTAGGCCTCCAGCGCCATCGACGTCGCGAGGTCGGTGGGAACGCCGTCCTGTTCGAGGTCGCTGACGAGCCCCGGGAAGTCCATGCCGAGCGACATCGAGATGACCTGCGCGCCGCTGCCGATCGCCCATTCGATGGCCGTCAGGATGTCGTCGCTGCCGCCGCCCTTCGAGCCGAGCACCTTGCCGATGACGGCGGTGCCCACGCCGGGCGCCACGCCGATCCGCTTGCCGTCGACGTTGCGGCCGAAGATCGTGCCGGCGCAGTGCGTGCCGTGCCCGTGCGCGTCGTCGTCGCCTTCGGAGGTGAAGTTCTTCCGGACCAGTTCGACGCCCCGGAACGCCGGGTGGTTCGGGTCGATGCCGGTGTCGAGGACCGCGACCGTGACGCCGTCGCCGGAGAACGGTGACGTGTCGGCGCCGACGGCGGGGATGCCCCACGCGACGGTCGACGCGGTCGGCTGGGACTCGTCGGCCAGTTCGACCGGACGGATGAGTTTCATGGGGAAGACCAGTGCGACGGCCTCGATGTCGGCGCGGCGGTTGAGGTCCGCCGCGTCGGCGGCCGTCAACGCCTCCACCTCGACCTTGACGGGTACCGACTCGGGTCCGACTCCGGCCGGCCCCGGCGACGTCGGGTCGTCCCGGGTCTCCCGCGTCTCCGTGCGCCGCAGGATGACGTGCTTGGTTCGTAGCATGGCTGGCTCACCCACCCCTTCGGAGATGTGATGCCGACCGTACTGGTCACGGAGCGGTGTGTGACGTCACATCACTCCATCAGTCACTGTCCGCATCCCGACCACGCCGCGATGTATCAGGTGTCACCGGGTGTGACCAGACCGGTCTCGTACGCCAGCACCACCGCCTGGGCGCGGTCGCGCAGCGAGAGCTTGGCGAAGATCCGGGCGACGTGCGTCTTCACGGTCGCCTCGCTGAGCGTCAGCGCGGCGGCGAGTTCGGTGTTGGACAGGCCGCGGCCGAGCAGGGTCAGCACCTCCAGCTCGCGCGGCGTCAGCGCGGTGAGGTCGCGGTGGACGGCGGGCGTCGCGCCGGCGCCCGCGCGCTCGGTGGCGAACCGCTGGACGAGCCGGCGGGTGATCGAGGGCGCCAGGAGGGCGTCGCCGGTGTCGACGAGGCGCACGGCGGCGGCGAGGTGGTCGGCGGTGACGTCCTTGAGGAGGAACCCGCTGGCGCCGATCGACAGCGCGGCGTAGACGTACCGGTCGAGGTCGAACGTGGTGAGCATGAGGACGCGGCAGCGCGGGCTGTGCTCGAGGATCCGCCGGGTCGCCTCCAGCCCGTCCATCGTCGGCATGCGGATGTCCATGAGGACGACGTCGGGCTGCAGCCGCCGCTCGGCCGACACCGCCTCGACGCCGTCGCCCGCCTCGCCGACCACGTCGATGCCGCGGGCGGTGAGGATCAGGCGGAAGCCGGTGCGGATGAGCTCCTGGTCGTCGACGATCAAAACCTTCGGCGACGTCATGAGGAGTCCACCGGGATTCGGGCGCGGACCCGGTACCCACCTCCGAGGCGCCGGCGGGCGTCGAGGTCGCCGCCGTAGACCGCGACCCGCTCCCGCAGCCCCATGAGACCCCGCCCGGTGCCGTCGCCGTCGCGCGGTCCGGGCTTGTCGCCGGTCAGGACACTGGGACCGCCGGTGAGCACCTCGACGCGCACCGAGCGCTCGGCGTACCGGATCGTCACCTCGGCCTTCCCGCCGCTGCCGTGCTTGACCGCGTTCGTCAGCGCCTCCTGCACGATCCGGTAGGCGGTGACGTCGACCCCGGACGGCAGCGGCCGGGGCTCGCCGGAGATGCGCACCTCCACCGGAAGGCCGGCGAACGCGATCCGGTCGATCAACGGGCTCAGCCGGCCGAGGCTCGGCTGGGGAGCGAGATCGGTCGAATCGGTACCGTCGGCCGCGGGGGCCAGCAGGCCGAGGAGGTGGCGCAGTTCGGTCATCGTGGTGCGGCCGGCACGCTCCACGGCCGACAGCGCCGCCGAGGCGTCGTCGGGCAGCGACGTGAGCACCTCGCGCGCGGCGGCGGCCTGCACGATCATCAGGCTGACGTTGTGGCTGACGATGTCGTGGAGTTCCCGCGCAATGCGGGCACGCTCGGCGTCGACGGCGGTGCGGGCCGCGCTCTCCCGTTCACGTTCGAGGAGCCAGCCGCGCTCCTCCAGCGTCCGACGGTGTCGCCGACGCGTGCGGACGAGCGCGACACCGAGCCAGGCCGCCGACGCGCACGCGACCCCGAGCGCTGTTACGAGCGCACCGACGAGCCAGCCCACGCCGTCACCTTCATAGGGTCACCTTCACAGATTCCCGACCCGGACCGCATCATGCCCCGGGTCCAGCGTCGTACATCTCCGGGACTACGGCGCCCGCGGGTTGCATCCCGGGAACGACGACCGGGCAGCACCGGCGACCCTACCGTGCAGCCATGACCACTGACACCTGCGTCGTGCGGCTCGACGACGTC
The DNA here is from genome assembly GCF_016863635.1 of Virgisporangium aurantiacum. GTDB lineage: Bacteria > Actinomycetota > Actinomycetes > Mycobacteriales > Micromonosporaceae > Virgisporangium > Virgisporangium aurantiacum. Next base: position 200,823 of record NZ_BOPG01000045.1, read on the forward strand.
CGCAAAGAGTACGGCGACACGACCGCCCTCGACGGCGTGTCGCTCGAGATCCGCAGCGGCGAGGCGGTGGCCGTGATGGGACCGTCGGGCTGCGGCAAGTCCACGTTGCTGAACATGATCGCGGGTCTCGACCGGCCGACGTCCGGCTCGGTGCGCGTCCACGACCAGGAGCTGGGCCGGTTGAACGAGACGAAGCTGGCCCTGTTCCGGCGGCACAAGGTCGGCATGATCTTCCAGTTCTTCAACCTGCTCGACGACCTGCCGGCGCTCGACAACGTGGCGCTCGCCGCCCAGCTCACCGGGTCGCGGGCCGGCGTCGCCCGCAAGCGGGCCCTCGAACTGCTCGACGAACTCGGCGTCGCCGACCGGCGCAACGCCTACCCGGCGACGCTCAGCGGCGGCCAGCGCCAGCGCGTCGCGGTGGCCCGGGCACTCATCAACCGGCCGGCGCTGCTGATGGCCGACGAGCCCACCGGCGCGCTCGACAGCCGCGCCGGTGAGCAGGTGATGGACCTGCTGCTCGACCTCAACCAGATCGGTCAGACGCTGCTGATCGTCACCCACGACGAGCGGCTCGCGACGCGGTGCGCCAGCCGCGTGATCGAGCTGGCCGACGGCCGGATCGCCCGCGAGCGCACCCTGGAACGCGCGTGAGTGCCGTATGGCGCGCGTCGCGGGCGGCGGTACACCGCCGGCGGGTGCAGACGTTCGTCATCGGGCTGGTGGTGCTGCTCTCCACCACGACGATCATCGTGGCGCTGGCGCTGCTCGACGCGTCGTCGGCGCCGTTCGAGAAGGCCTTCGAGAAACAGCGCGGGCCGCACGCCGTCGCCGTGTTCGACCCGGCCACGGTCACCGACGCGCAACTCACCGGCCGGAAGACCGGCGTGTCGGCCGCGGCGGGACCGTTCGGTCAGGTCGTCCTCGACCTGTCCGGCACCACCGGGCCGGTGCGGGAGGGCCCGATGACCGTCGTCGGGCGTGCCGACCCGGGCGGTCCGGTCGACCGGCTGGACCTCTGGGAGGGGCGCTGGCCAACCGCGCCCGGCGAGATCGTCCTCAACCAGCCGCCCCGTGACGGCGACCCGGCGTTCCCGCCGTACGTCGGAGATCAGCTGACGCTGGGCGGCAAGCCGTTCACGCTCGTCGGCCGGGCGTACAGCCTGAGCGGGTCCGCCGACGCCTGGGTGACGCCCGCGCAGATGACCGACCTGCGGCCCACGGCTGTGCAGATGCTCTACCGCTTCAGCGGTGACGTGTCCACGGAGGCGGCGGTCGACGCCCGGTTGGCCGCCGTCACGGCCGGGCTGCCGGCGGGCGCGCTGGTCGCCGCGCAGCAGTACCTCGTCGTCAAGAAGGAGGTCGCCGCCGACATCGCGGTCTACGTGCCGTTCCTCGCCACGTTCGGCGTGCTCGGGCTGATCGTCGCGATCGTCATCGTGGGCAACGTGGTCAGCGGCGCGGTGGTCTCCGGGTACCGGCACATCGGGATCCTCAAGGCGCTCGGGTTCACCCCGCGGCAGGTGGTCGCCGTCTACCTCGCCATGGTGTCGGTGCCCGCTATCGTCGGCTCGGTCCTGGGTACCGTCGCGGGGACCTTCGCCGGCCAGCCGCTGGTGAACGAGGGGTTCCGCGGGTTCGGGCTCGACGTGGGCGTCGGTGTCGCGCCCTGGATCTGGTTCGCCGGTTTCGTCGGGATGCCGGTGTTCGTCGCCCTCGTGGCGTTCGTTCCCGCCGTCCGGGCCCACCGGCTGTCGGCCGCCGAGGCGATCAGCGCCGGCAGCGCCCCACGCACCGGGCGGGGCACCCGGGTACAGCGCCGGCTCGCCGGCATCCGGCTGCCGCGTCACGTCACCCTCGGGCTCGGCCTGCCGTTCGCGCGACCGGGCCGCACCGCCTTCACCGTCGCGGCCGTCCTGCTCGGCGTCACCACCGTGACGTTCGCGACCGGCCTGACCGCGACGCTCGGCCGGTTGTCGACGCTCCAGGACCGGGCGTCGGGGCAGGTCGAGGTGCGGCCGTCCGACGGTCACAGCCGGATCGGGGCGCCGGGCCAGCCGCCGCAGGAGGCGCCGGCCCGCACCACCCGCACCGACGCCGAGGTCGAGGCCCTGCTGCGCGGCCTGCCGGACGCCGCCCGCGTCACCGCCACCTTCACCCAGCCGGTCGCGACCGTCGGGCAGACCCAGCCGTTGACCGTCAACTTTCTCAGCGGCGACTACTCGGCCATGGGGTACCAGGATCTGCTCACCGAAGGACGCTGGCTGGCGGGCCCGGACGAGACGGTCATCCCGTCGAAGTTCGTGCGGGAACACGGGCTGGCGGTCGGGAACAGGCTGACCCTGGAGATCGACGGGCGGCAGAAGGTGGTGACCGTGGTCGGCGTGGTCATGAACACCCCGTTCGGGCCGGCGGGCATCGTCGCGGACCGGCAGGTGTTCACCGGGCTGGCGCCCGACCGTGTCGTGCTGCCGCACGAGGTGCAGTACCAGGTCCAGCTCCGGCCGGGCGGCGACGTGGCGGCCTACGTCGACGCGGTGCGGGCGGCCGATCCGGCGGTCGACGCGTACGACACCTCCCAGGTCAGCGACCTCGAGGTGATCATCGTCGGCTTCTCGACGGTGCTCTCGCTGCTGCTGTCGACGGTGGCGGCGCTCGGCGTCTTCAACACGGTCGTGCTCAACGTCCGGGAGCGCCGCCGCGACCTCGGCACGCTGAAGTCGATGGGGATGACGCCGCGCCAGGTGGTCACGATGGTGCTCGCGTCGATGACCGTCGTCGGCGTCGCCGGTGGCGTGCTCGGGATCCCGCTGGGGGTCCTCGCGCACCGGTATGTCGTGCCCGCCGCGGCCGACGCGGGCCGGGTCACCCTCCCGCACGTGGTGATGGAGGTGTGGCAGGTGCCGACGCTCGTGCTGATGGCGCTCGCCGGTCTCGTGATCGCGCTGCTCGGCGCGCTGGTTCCGGCCCGCGGCGCGGCCCGGCTCACGATCGCCGAGGTGCTCCACAACGAGTGAGGCTGCAACGGCGGTGCAACGGTTCTGCATACGTTGTCGTCCATGAATGTCATGACGTCACGAGCCGGTCGCCGGGTGCTGGCCGGACTCCTCACCGTGACGGTGGCCGCCGGGCCGGTCCTGATGGGGGCCGGCCCGGCAGCGGCGGCTCCCGCCGACCGGTTCGCGGCCACCGGCCAGGCACAACTCGCGGTGACCCCGGGCGAGGTCGGTGCGATCGCGTCCGTGATCTCCGCCGCCTTCACCGCCTACCGGACGTTCACCGCCGGGAGCCTGTCGGTGGAGGACGCCACGCGGCAGATCCTCAACGCGATCTACAGCGCCAAGGTGGAGGTGATGGCCCGCATCGACGCGGTCGCCGCCGCGCAGGCGCGGGCCTGCGCCCAGGACGCCGTGCTCGACTTCGAGAACTTCGACTCCTACAGCCGCGACAGCCAGGAGGCCTTCGCGATGGCGGCGCGCAGCTGCGTCAACCTCATCGACAGCCTGCTCGCCACCGGGCCGGACAAGGCCGCCGCCGACCAGCTCGGGTTCGCGCTCCTGGCGGTCGGCCCGATCATGCTGATCGTCCGGAGCCGGATCGGTGTCAGCAACACGAGCATGATCCCGGTGCTCATCCGCAGCACCCAGGCGGTCATCACGCAGCTGACCCCGACGTGCAACTCGCGGATTCTCGAGGGACGCACGCAGTGGTTCTGCCGGGTCTACGGCGACCACACCGGCGGGTACGACACCAGCCTCTCGCTCGCCCAGCGGACCGCGACCGGACGCACCAGCCGGCCGGTGGCGCAGCGATCCCTGCCGATCCTCCAGACCCTGTAGCCGACGGCTCCGCTCGCCGGGCGCTCGTCCTTGACCTAAAGTGACAGGTCAACGACGGTAAGCGCCCGGCGAGAGGGGTGATGTTGCCGGACCGGATCCGAACGGCCTTCCGCCGCCTCGCCGGCAACCCCTGGTTGCGCGTGGCGGTCGTCGTGGTGCCGCTGGCGGTGTCCGTCGGCGTCCTGACCCGGGTGCCGCGGATCTCGCTGCTGCCGCTGCTGCCCGCCGTCGCCGTGTGGATCGTGGGCAAGTACGTCCTGTGCCCGGTGCGGTTCCTGCTGGTGTCCCGCAACGGGCACGGCCTGTGGTGGCACCTGCGCACGTACGCCGAGGGCGAGCTGCTCGGCCTGGCGTCGCCGGGACACGTGGGCGCCGATCTGTGGCGGGGGAGCCGGCTGGTCGGCGCGGGCATGGAGCCGCTGCACGCCGGCGGCGTGATCGCGGTCGACCGGTTGATCGGCGGGGTCGCGCTGGTCCTGTCGGCCGCCGTCGTCGGGGTGACGCTGCCGGTCGCGATGGCCGTGCCGGTGTTCGTCGTCGCGGCGGTGGTTGCCGTGCTGGTGGTGTTCGCGCGCCGGCGCCGGCCGGCGGTCGGGCGGGCGTGGCCGGGGTGGCGGGCGGTCGCGGTCGGTGTCGGCCTGTCGGTGGGGTATCAGGTCACGGCCGTGGCATTGCTGGTCGGTGCGGTGACGGCGACCGGTCACCGGGCCGGGCCGATCCAGGTGGCGACGCTGTACGCGGCGAGTCAGCTCGGCACGCTCCTGCCCGGGCTGAACGGGTTGAGCGCCCGCGAGGGTGCGCTGGCGGCGGCGCTGGTGTCGACCGGTGCCACCTGGTCGGCGGCGCTCGGCGCGGTCGCGTTGGTCGCCGTGGTGGCCTGGGGACCGGCGACGCTGTTCGGCGGGTCGAGCCTGCTCGCGCGCTGCTTCACCCGCCGCGCGTCTCGATAGTCGCCGATATTGGGCGTTCCCTGTGGCCGCCGCGTGTCATATCATCGGATAGTGATGTCGTAATAGCGCTGCGTAATTTTGGCTGGTGAGCGCGATGACTTTGTCGGGCTGGATCGCATTGGCGATGGCCGTCTTCGGCGCGTTCAGCTACGGCGTCGGGTCGATCCTGCAGGCGGTCGGCGCCATGCGCAGCACCGGCACCGTGCGCACGCTGGGCCATCCGATCTACCTCCTCGGTGTGGGCTGCGACCTGCTGGCCTGGGCGGCGTCGATGGTCGCGCTGCGGGAACTGGTGGTCTACCAGGTCCAGTCGGTGCTCGCCGGCTCGCTCGCGGTCACCGTCGTGGCCGCCCGCCTCGTCCTGTCGTCGCGGTTGCGCCGCCGCGACGTCGCCGCCGTCATGATCACCATCGCCGCCCTGACGGTGCTGGCGATGTCGGCCGGGCCGCAGGAGCCGGTGCTGCCGTCCCCGGCGGTCCGGCTCGGGTTCTGCGTCGCCGCGGTGTCGCTGGCGGTCATCGGGTGGGGCGCGACCAAGGTCTCCTCGCCGGGCGTCGTGGCCGCGCTGGCGGGAACGGCGTTCGGTGGCGCGGCGCTGTGTGGACGCACGCTCCCGATGCCCACCGAGTCGCCGAACGTGCCCGCGTTCGCGCTGGCGTTGATCTCCGAGCCGCTCACGGCGGCACTGGTCACGTTCGCGGCGGCCGGCATGCTCCTGTACACCAACGCGCTGCAGCACGGCCAGGTCGGCCCGGTGACGGCGGTGCTGTGGATCGGCGAGGTGGTCGCCCCGTCCGCCGTCGGGATCGCCCTGCTCGGCGACACGGTCCGGCCCGGCTGGGGTGCGGCGGCCGCGGCCGCGGGACTGGTCACCATCGGCGCGGCCATCGTGCTGGCCACCGCGCCGGTGTCGAGCACCGCGACGGTCACCAGCGCCGCGACGGCCCCCTCGACGCAGGCCGTGGCGCAGACCGTTCCGGCACCGGTGGCCGCGATCGGGGCGGCCCGGCCGCCGATGTGGCCCTCGGTCGCGTGGCACGAGCCGTCGTGGCGCGGGGTGTTCCGGCACAAGTCGGTCGAGATGGTGCCGTTCACCGACCAGCAGGCCACCACGATCCGGTGGTGGGGGCCGTCGTTCACCGACCGGCAGGCCGGAACGTACTGGTGGTGGGGACCGCTGGCCGACCCGCAGCTGATCTGGATCCCGCCCGACCGCACGCGCCGGGCACCGACCGAACCCGTGTGGCGGGCCTGACGGCTCAGACGCGGGAGCTGTCGGCGGCGCTGACCGGCACGAGGGTGCGGTTCGACCAGGCCAGCGCCGCGAGGTAGGCGCTCGCGAGGTCGTCGGCGGTGTCGGTGCTGGTGTTCTCGTACGCGCGGATGGTGGCGAGGACGTCGCCGAGGGGTCCACTGTGGTCGGTGAGGGCCCTGGTGGTGTCCGGGGCCAGCGGGAGGCTGCGGACGAGGTCGCCGATCGGCTGGTTGATGAGGTCGGCGACGCCGGAGAGCAGGCCGACGGTGAACGCGGCGTCGGGCGACAGGCCGCGGTGGTCGGCGAGGCTGTGGCACATGCGACCGCGGATGAGGGTGGTGGTGAGCTGGTCGTCGGTGGCATGGGTCATATCGCTGATGACCATGAGGGTCACCCAGTCCCGGATGCGTTGCAGGCCGAGGAGGATGACCGCGTCGCGGATGGAGTCGACGGTCTTGCTCATGCCGGAGGCGGCGCTGTTGCTGGCGCGCAGCACGCGCAGCGCGAGGGCGGGATCGGTGGCGGTGAGGTCGGCGATGTGGCCGATGTCGGCGTCGTCGTCGTGGAGGGCGGTCAACAGTTCCAACCGCCGCAGGTCCGACGGGGACAGGGCGTGGGTGGTCGTCACGTGCGGACGGCCGAGGACGTGGCCCTGGAAGAGGTCGAAGCCGAGGTCGGTGGCGTGGGTCAGCTGCTGTTCGGTTTCGAGGCGCTCGGCGACGAGCGTGAGATGCGGGTGCTGGCGGAGCCGGGTGACGGTGTCCTGAAGCGTGTCGGGGTCGGCGTCGAGCATGTCGACCTTGACGAAGCTGGCGAGGGGGAGGAGCCGGGAGGTGTGCTCGGTGAAGACGAAGTCGTCGAGGGCGATGGTGTAGCCGCGGTCGACGAGGTTGGCGATGCCGGTGACGACCTCGTCGTCGACGTCGATGGTTTCCAGGACCTCGAGGACGGTCTGGTTGTAGTCGAAGGGCACGGGGAGCTCGCCGACGAGGAACTCGCGGGTGAGGTTCACGAAGCAGGGCCGGTCGCCGACGAGTTCCGCGAGGCCGAACTCGGTGAAGGCGGCGATGATGACCTGGCTGGTCGCGTAGGCGTTGCGACGCGTGGCGGTGGTGGCGTGCGCGCCTTCGCGGAAGAGGAGTTCGTAGCCGATGACGTCGCCGCCGCGGTCGTACACGGGTTGGCGGCCCACGTGGGTCGTCGAGGCTGCGGTTGACTGCGCCGGACGGACTGTCACGAGGCACCTATCGGCACCCCCGATCCGCTTCTGAGCGTTCCGGCCGTGATCCGGTCCGTCGCCGTGGGATGGTGGGCACATGCCGGCCGATCCGGACGCCGCCGATTCAGATACGGACGATCTGCTCGCGTTGTGCGCGGAGTATTTCGCGCGCCGGGCCGAACGCGTCGCACGGTGTCGAAGAGTGCTGTCGGAATACTCCGCCACGGCGGCGGAGTATTCCGTCATGGCGTTTCTGACCGCGCAGTTCGACCAGTTGGACGCCGCCGCGCGGCACGGTGCCGATCTCGTCGCCGCGGTTCAGCGCGATCGGGCACGGGGAGACCGAATCTGGTTCACAATCGTCCCGGGGCGTTGATGTGCCGACGGCCCATGACACGAGGGCATTAGCGGGGGGATTTCGTCATGGCGCTGGCTGGGGCGTTCAACAACCGTTCCCTGCGGACGAAAATCGGCGCGGTGATTTCCGCGGCGACCGCGACGGGTCTGATCGTCGGCGGGGTCGCGATCTACACCCTGCGACACCACAACCAGAACGCCGAGGAGATGCTGACGCGCACGATCGCGGTCGACACGGCCGTCGGCAGTTTCAGCAAGAGCGTGGAAGCGTTCGGTGGTGGGGTGTCGGCCGCGCAGTTGTATCCGCAGCTGGCAAAGGAGATCCAGCAGGGCATGGCGGAGAACAAGAAGGCCATCGACGAGGCGTTGAAAACGCTGGAGATCGAACTGGCCGCGGATCCGGCGGGCATCAAGACGGTTGCCAAGGCCCGGCAGGACTGGCAGGCCTTCACCGAGTTCCTGACCGCTCCTTCCACCACGCCTCTCACCACGCCGGAACAGTTCAACGAGGCCCTGCAGAAGTACAACGCGATCTACGGCGCGGTGGTCGCCGACGAGGACACGCTCCAGGCGCTGGCGACGAGCACCGCGAAGGCCAGCCTCCAGGAGGCCAAGTCCGAGGCCGCGAAGGCGATCTGGACCATCACGCTGCTCCTCGGCCTCGGCATCGTGGGCAGTCTCCTCGTCGCATTCCAGGTGGCCGGCCGCATCCGTAAGGCCGTCCAGGGCGTGTCAGCCCTCGCCGAGGGCCTCGCCGACGGCGACCTGACCCGCACCTCCGGCGTCGTCAGCACCGACGAGGTCGGTCGGATGGCACAGGCGATGGACCGGGCCATCGGCCGGCTGCGCGAGGACATTCTCCAACTCACCGGTGACGCGACGACGCTGCAACGGGCGGCAGAGCAACTGACCGCCGTGTCCGCGGCCGTCGACACCGCCGCGTCCGACGCGTCGGCTCAGGCCGGAACCGTCGCGGCGGCGGCCGAGGTGGTGTCGAACAACCTGCAGGTCGTGTCCAGCGGCTCGGAGGAGATGGGCGCGTCGATCCGCGACATCTCCCAGTCGACGAGCGAGGCGTCCGAGGTCGCCGCGCAGGCGGTGGACGCCGCGGCGAGCACCAACGCGATGGTCTCCCGCCTCGGCGACTCGTCGAACGAGATCGCGACCGTCGTCAAGGTCATCACCTCGATCGCGGAGCAGACCAACCTCCTCGCGCTCAACGCCACCATCGAGGCCGCCCGCGCCGGCGAGGCGGGCAAGGGGTTCGCGGTCGTCGCCGGTGAGGTCAAGGACCTCGCGCAGGAGACGGCCAAGGCCACCGAGGACATCTCCCGCCGCGTCGCGACGATCCAGACCGACACCGAGGGCGCGGTCAGCGCGATCGGCCGGATCTCCACGATCATCGAGCGCATCAACGGCATCCAGATGACGATCGCGTCCGCCGTCGAGGAGCAGACCGCCACCACGCAGGAGATCAACCGGACCCTGTCCGACGCGGCCGACGGCGCCACCAACATCGCCTCGAACATCAACGGCGTATCGGACGCGACGCGCCGCACCACGGACACGGTCGTCAACACCCGCCGCGCCGCCGACGAGGTCACCACCACGGCGACCCGCCTGCAGACGGTCGTGTCCCGGTTCCGGTACTGAGGGCCGATCACCCCGTCCCGGAGATTCGGGACCTTCGGCCCTGACAGCCGCTCCGCCCGCCAACCACGATGGCGTGCATGGCGCGAACGGCCCAGCAGGCCCTGTTGGCGGTCGGCGGGCTGGTCCGCCGGGCCGAGGTTTCATCCGACGGTCGCACGCTGCACCAGATCGGTGGACGCGAAGCGGACGCGTTCTACCGCGACCGCTGGTCCTACGACAAGGTGGTGCGGTCGACGCACGGCGTCAACTGCACCGGATCGTGCTCGTGGAAGGTGTACGTCCGCGACGGGATCATCACGTGGGAACAGCAGCAGGTCGACTACCCGAGTGTCGGCCCCGACCGGCCCGAGTACGAGCCGCGCGGCTGCCCGCGTGGTGCCGCGTTCTCCTGGTACACCTACTCGCCGACCCGGGTGCGCTACCCGTACGCGCGGGGCGTGCTGATCGACATGTACCGGGAGGCGAAGGCGCGTCTCGGTGACCCGGTCGCGGCGTGGGCCGACATCCAGGGCGATCCCGAACGCCGTCGCCGGTACCAGCGGGCGCGGGGCAAGGGCGGGCTGGTGCGCGTCTCCTGGGACGAGGCACAGGAACTGGTCGCCGCCGCGCACGTGCACACCATCGGGACCCACGGGCCCGACCGGGTCGCCGGGTTCTCGCCGATCCCGGCGATGTCGATGGTGTCGCACGCCGTCGGGGCCCGGTTCCTGTCGCTGATCGGCGGCTCGATGCTGTCGTTCTACGACTGGTACGCCGACCTGCCCGTCGCGTCTCCGCAGATGTTCGGCGACCAGACCGACGTGCCCGAGTCCGGCGACTGGTGGGACGCCGCGTACCTGGTGATGTGGGGCTCCAACGTGCCGGTGACGCGGACGCCGGACGCGCACTGGATGGCCGAGGCGCGCTACCGCGGGCAGAAGGTCGTGGTGGTCTCGCCGGACTACGCCGACAACGTCAAGTTCGCCGACGAGTGGATGCCCGCGCAACCGGGAACCGACGGCGCGTTGGCGATGGCCATGGGTCACGTGATTCTCAAGGAGTTCTTCGTCGACCGGACCGTGCCGCGGTTCGCCGACTACGTCTCGCGGTTCACCGATCTTCCCTACCTGGTCTGCCTCGAACCGGTCGACGGCGGCGGCTACCGGCCCGGCAAGTTCCTCACCGCCGAGGAACTCGGCGGGACCGGCACCGAGGCGGCGTTCCGGCCGGTGGTCTGGGACTCCGCCGCCGACGCGCCGGCGGTGCCGAACGGCTCGCTCGGCGACCGCTTCAGCGAGGCCGGCGTCGGCAAATGGAACCTCGACCTCGGCGACATCGTGCCCCGGTTGGGCTGCCACGGCGACGTCGTGGAGGTGGCGCTGCCGCGCTTCGACACCGACGAGCCGCAACTGCTGCGTCGCGGGGTGCCGACCGCGCGGGTGGCGGGCCGGCTGGTCACCACCGTGTTCGACCTGATGCTCGCCCAGTACGGCGTCGCCCGGCCGGGCCTGCCCGGCACGTGGCCGAGCGGGTACGACGACGCCGCCGAGCCGTACACGCCGGCGTGGCAGGAGCCGATCACCGGTGTCCCCGCCGCGCAGGTGACCCGCGTCGCGCGCGAGTTCGCCGACAACGCCGACCGGTCCGGCGGACGCTCGATGATCCTGATGGGCGCCGGCACCAACCACTGGTTCCACTCCGACACGACGTACCGGGCGATGCTCGCGTTGACGACGCTGACCGGGTGCCAGGGAATCAACGGCGGTGGCTGGGCGCACTACGTCGGGCAGGAGAAGTGCCGGCCGGTCACCGGGTGGGCGCACCTGGCGTTCGGGCTGGACTGGTCGCGCCCGCCGCGGCAGATGATCGGCACCGCGTTCTGGTACACGCACACCGACCAGTGGCGCTACGACCACTACAACGCCGAGGTTCTGGCGTCACCGCTGGCTGACGGGCACTTCACCGGCCGGCACACGATGGATCTGCTCGCCCAGTCGGCGCGGCTCGGGTGGATGCCGTCGATGCCGACGTTCGACCGCAACCCGCTCGACGTCGCCGACGAGGCCGTGGCCGCGAACCCCGACGACCCGGCGGCACACGTCGCCGCCGCGCTGGTCGACGGACGGCTCGGGTTCGCCTGCACCGACCCGGACGCGCCGGAGAACTGGCCGCGGGTGCTGACGGTGTGGCGGGCCAACCTGCTCGGTTCGTCGGCGAAGGGCAACGAGTACTTCCTGCGTCACCTGTTGGGTACGGACTCGAACCTGCGCGCGACCGAGGCCCCGCAGGGCTTGAGACCGAACGACGTGGTGTGGCACGACGAGGCGCCGGAAGGCAAGCTCGACCTGTTGCTCAGCCTCGACTTCCGGATGACGTCGACCACGTTGTTCTCCGACGTCGTGCTGCCCGCCGCCACCTGGTACGAGAAGCACGATCTCAACAGCACCGACATGCATCCATTCGTGCACGCGTTCACCCCGGCGATCAACCCGCCGTGGCAGACCCGCACCGACTTCGCCGCGTTCCACGGCATCGCCCGGGCGTTCTCCGACCTCGCCGCGACGCATCTCGGCGTGCGCCGGGACCTGGTGGCCGCGCCGCTGCTGCACGACACCCCGGACGCGCTGGCGACCCCGCACGGCGTGGTGCGGGACTGGAAGACCGGTGACGCCGTAGAAGCCGTACCCGGAAAGACGATGCCGAAGTTCGTCGTGGTGGAACGCGACTACGGCGCGGTCGCCGACAAGCTGGCCGCGCTCGGCCCGCTCCTGGACCGGTTGGGTACCACCACGAAGGCGGTCACCGTCGACGTCACCCCGGAGATCGAACGGCTGGCCCGGGTCAACGGCACGGTCCGCGGCGGCGTCGCCGACGGGCGGCCCCGGCTGGACACGGACATCCGTGCCTGCGAGGCGATCCTGACGCTGTCGGGAACGACCAACGGCCGGGTGGCCACGGCGGGCTTCGAGTTCCTCGAACGACGCACCGGGCAACGCCTCGCCGACCTCGCCCGCGAGCACGAGGGCAAGCAGATCACGTTCGCCGACACGCAGTCGCGGCCGGTGCCCGTCATCACCAGCCCGGAGTGGTCGGGCAGCGAACACGGCGGACGCCGGTACTCGCCGTTCACCATCAACACCGAGCGGCTCAAGCCCTGGCACACCCTCACCGGCCGGCAGCACTTCTTCCTCGACCACGACTGGATGCACGAGGTCGGCGAGGGCCTGCCGGTCTTCCGGCCGCCGCTGGACATGCACAAGTTGTTCGGCGAGCCGCGCCTCGGCACCACCGGCGAGCTGGAGATCACGCTGCGGTATCTCACGCCGCACTCGAAATGGTCGATCCACTCCGAGTACCAGGACAACCTCATCATGCTGACGCTGTCGCGCGGCGGCCCGACGATGTGGATGTCCGAAGTGGACGCGGGGAAGATCGGCGTGCGCGACAACGACTGGATCGAGGCGGTCAACCGCAACGGCGTGGTGGTGTGCCGGGCGGTGGTGACGCACAAGATGCCCGCGGGCACGGTGTACATGTACCACGCGCAGGAACGCGTCATCGACGTGCCGAAGGCCGAGACCAACGGCCGGCGCGGCGGCATCCACAACTCGTTGACCCGGTTGCTGGTGAAGCCGACGCACCTGATCGGCGGCTACGCCCAGCTGTCGTTCGCGTTCAACTACCTCGGTCCGACCGGCAACCAGCGCGACGAGGTCACGGTGATCCGTCGGCGTTCGCAGGATGTGGAGTACTGAGATGCGCGTGATGGCGCAAATGTCGATGGTCATGAACCTCGACAAGTGCATCGGTTGCCACACCTGCTCGGTGACGTGCAAGCAGGCGTGGACCAACCGGTCGGGTGTGGAGTACGTGTGGTTCAACAACGTCGAGTCGCGTCCGGGGCAGGGCTATCCGCGCACGTACCAGGATCAGGAGCGCTGGCAGGGCGGCTGGACCCGGACCCGGTCGGGCCGGCTCAAGCCGCGCGCCGGTGGCCGGCTGAAGAAGCTGTTCAGCATCTTCGCGAACCCGAAGATGCCGGCGATGCGGGACTACTACGAGCCGTGGACCTACGACTACGAGCACCTGCTCACCGCGCCGGCCGGCGACGACACGCCTGTCGCGCGTCCCAAATCGCTGTTGACCGGGCGGGACACGAAGGTGACGTGGTCGGCGAACTGGGACGACTCGCTGGCCGGCGGCAACGAGATCGCCGCCGGTGACCCGGTGCTGAAACAGGTCTCCGACCGGGTGAAGCAGGAGTACGAGAACGCGTTCCTGTTCTTCCTGCCGCGCATCTGTGAGCACTGCCTGAACCCGTCGTGCGCCGCGTCGTGCCCGTCGGGCGCCATCTACAAGCGGGCCGAGGACGGCATCGTGCTCGTCGACCAGGACCGCTGCCGCGGCTGGCGGATGTGCATCACCGGCTGCCCGTACAAGAAGATCTACTTCAACCACCGCACCGGCAAGGCGGAGAAGTGCACGTTCTGCTTCCCGCGCATCGAGATCGGCCAGCCCACCATCTGCTCGGAGACGTGCGTCGGCCGGCTTCGGTACATCGGTCTGATGCTCTACGACGCCGATGCCGTCACGACGGCCGCCGCCGTCGAGAACGAGAAGGACCTGTACGCGGCGCAGCGCTCGGTCTTCCTCGACCCGCACGACCCGTCGGTGGCCGACGCCGCCCGCCGGGCCGACATCCCGGACGACTGGATCGAGGCGGCGAAACGGTCACCGGTCTGGGACCTCATCATGAGGTACGAGGTGGCGCTCCCGCTGCACCCGGAGTACCGCACGATGCCGATGGTCTGGTACATCCCGCCGCTGTCACCGGTGGTCGACGTGCTCCGTGACACCGGCCACGACGGCGAGGCGGCGGGTAACCTGTTCGGCGCCGTCGACGCGCTGCGGATCCCGGTCGACTACCTCGCCGGGCTGTTCACCGCCGGCGATCCGGCGCCCGTGCGGGCGGTGCTGAACCGGTTGGCGGCGATGCGTTCCTACCAGCGACGCGTCAACCTGGGCGAGGAGCGCGACGAGTCCATCGCCACGGCGGTGGGCATGACCGGCGGGCAGATGGACGACATGTACCGGCTGCTGGCGATCGCCAAGTACGAGGACCGCTACGTCATCCCGAGCGCGCACGCCGAGGACGCGCACCGGCTGGAGCAGATCGCCACCGAGTGCAGCCTCGACTACGACGGCGGCCCCGGCATGGGCGGGAGCGGGCCGTTCGGCGAGTCGTCCGGCCGGCCGGTCCCCCTCCAGCTGGAGTCGCTCCGCACGCTCCGCGACCGGCAGACCGCCGACGAAATCGAGCCGTCATGACTGCGGTGTGGCGGGCGGTCGCCGCCCGCGCGGCCTCGCTGCTGCTGCGCTACCCCGACGACGACGTCATGGCGGCGCTGCCGACGGTCCGGGCGGCATTGGCGGACCTGCCCGACGCGGTGCGGCGTCCACTGTGGACGGTGGCGGAGCACCGGGCCGGCGCCGACGCCGGCACGCTCCGGAGCGGGTACGTCGAGCTGTTCGACTTCCGGCGCCGCTGCTGCCTGCACCTCACGTACTACACCTGCGGCGACACCCGCAAACGGGGCGAGGCGCTGGTCGGGTTCGCCGCCGCGTACAAGGCGGCCGGCCTGGAGGTCGTCGGCGGGGAACTGCCCGACTTCCTGCCCGCGGTGCTCGACCTGGCTTCCTGTGACGACGGCGGATGGCGGCTGCTGCGGGACAACCGGGTCGGCCTGGACCTGCTGACCGAGGCGCTCGCGAAGGAGGATTCGGTGTACCGGCACGCGATCGAGGCGGTCCGGCAGATGCTGCCACCGGCCCGACCCGGCGACCTGGCGGCGGCCGCCCTGCTGGCCCGTACCGGCCCGCCGGTCGAACAGGTGGGGCTGGAGCCGTACGGGCCCGTCGACACCGTCGGAGGCCGTCGATGAACGTTCTGCTGTGGACGGTGTATCCCTACGTCGCGGTGGCGGTGCTCGTCGGCGGGCTGATCTGGCGGTACCGCTACGACAAGTTCGGCTGGACCACCCGGTCGTCCCAGTTGTACGAGACCGCCGTGCTGCGGTGGGGGAGCCCGCTGTTCCACTTCGGCGTGCTGATGGTCCTCGTCGGACACATCGGCGGCCTGCTGATCCCGAAGTCGTGGACCGAGGCGATCGGCGTCACCGAACACGCCTACCACCTCATGGCCGTGTTCGTCGGCACCGTCGCCGGGCTGTGCACGCTGATCGGCATGGCGATCCTCATCGCCCGTCGCCGGCTGACCGGGCCGGTGTTCGCCGCGACCACCCGCAACGACAAGGCCATGTACGTCGTGCTCGCCGCCGTGATCGTCCTCGGCCTGCTGGCGACCGTGCGGGCGAACATCGTCGGGGACGGATACGACTACCGGGAGACGATCTCGCCCTGGTTCCGGTCGCTGTTCGTCTTCCAGCCCGACCCGGAGATCATGGCCGGCGCGCCGGTCGGCTTCCAGATCCACGTCATCGCCGCCTTCGCGCTGTTCGCGTTCTGGCCGTTCACGCGGCTGGTGCACGCGTTCAGCGCACCGGTCGGCTACCTCACCCGCCCCTACATCCCGTACCGCAGCCGCGATCCGCGCCCCGGACTCGGTCCCCGGCGGCGCGGCTGGGAGGGTCCCCCCACGCTCCCCCGAGGTGGACGATGAGACCCGGTGCCACCCGCAACCTGATCCTGGCCACCCTCGGGTTCACCGTGAACTTCTGGGCGTGGGCTCTGCTCGGTCCGCTCGGCCCGGGGGTGAAGGAGCGCCTCGGCCTCAGCTTCGCCGCGCAGTCGCTGCTCGTCGCGGTCCCCGTGCTCGTCGGTTCGGTCGGACGCATCCCGATCGGTGCGCTCACCGACCGGTACGGCGCCCGGGTGATGTTCCCGGCGGTGTCACTGGCCAGCATCGTGCCGGTGCTGACGCTGGCGTTCGTGTCGTCGTACCCGGCCCTGATCGTCACCGGCTTCCTGCTCGGCATCGGCGGCACCGCGTTCGCGGTCGGCGTGCCGCTGGTGTCGGGCTGGTATCCGCCGGCCCGGCGCGGGTTCGCGATCGGCGTGTTCGGCGCCGGCATGGGCGGCACCGCGATCGCCAACTTCACCACCGTCAAGCTCGCCGACGCCTACGGCGACAACACACCGTTCTTCCTCGTGGCGACGATGCTGGCCGGGTACGCCGTGGTGGCGTTCCTGTTCATCCGCGACGCCCCCGACCGGCAGCGGCCGGCCGGGTCGGCCTGGTCGCGCACCGTCGACGTGGGACGCCTGCCGGTGACGTGGCAGCTGTGCTTCCTGTACGCCGTCGGGTTCGGCGGGTTCGTCGCGTTCAGCGTCTACCTGCCCGCGTACCTGCGCACCGCCTACGATCTCAGCGCCAACGACGCGGCGCTGCGCACGGCCGGGTTCGTCCTGCTGGCCGTCGTCGCGCGGCCCACCGGCGGCTGGCTGTCCGACCGGTTCCACCCGGTGCCGGTGCTCGTCTGGTGCTTCACCGGGACCGCCGGGTTCGCCGTCGTGCAGGCGTTCCAGCCGGTGCTCGTTCCGGTCGCCACGGTGGCGTTCCTCGGCATGGCGGCCCTGCTCGGCGCCGCCAGCGGTGCCGTGTTCGCGCTCGTCGGCAAGGTCGCGCCCGCCGACAAGGTCGGCACCGTCACCGGCGTCGTCGGTGCGGCCGGCGGCCTCGGCGGGTTCGTCCCACCCCTGATCATGGGCTGGGTGTACGGCGTCGAGGATTCCTACGCGATCGGGCTGATGCTGCTCTCGGACGTCGCCCTCGCCGCGGCGGTCTACACCGCGGTCAAGATGAGCGGTCTGGCCCGCCGTCCGCACGGAGAGCCGGTCCGATCCAGCGCCGGACGAGAGCCCGCAACTGGTCGTCGGTGAGGGGCGGTGTCGAGGGGTACCGCAGGAACGAGACGAACAGCCGCATGAGGATCTCGGCGAGGCCGCGCAGGTCGGCGTCGGTGGTGACGCCGACCGCCGACCAGTCGACGGGCAGGTTGCCGAGGATGCGCGCGCCGAGGGAGAACGACAGCGGTGAGGTGACCCCCGCCGTGAAGGAGTCGGTCTCGCCGGCCCGGAGCAGCAGGCCCATGTAGGGCTCCCGGGGAATCGTGCGGACGGCCCACACGACGGACTCCACCGCGGCGTCCTCCGCGGTATCGAACGTCGCCAGGTGGCGTTCCATCCGGGCGGCGAACTCCTCGGCGCCGGCCTCCGCGACCGCGGTGAGGATGTCGGGCAGGCCTGGGAAGTAGCGGTAGACGGTCTGCCGGGTGACGCCGGCCTCGGTCGCGATGTCGGAGAGGCTGGTCTTGGCGAGCCCGAGCCGGTCGATGCACGCCGTGGCCGCCTCGACGATCCGGCGGCGCGCCTCGTCTCCGGTGCCGGGCGGGTTGCCCTGCCAACCGTGGTACCCCATGCGCCCATCTTCCCCGAACGCGGCAGGTCAGGCCGTGACCGGGGCGGTGCGCCGGCTCCGCCGGCTTCGCCGGTGGAGCGCGACGAGCAGCAGGCCCGCGGCGGCGAAGCAGGCGAGCGCGTAGGGCCCGCTGCCGATCGGCGTCCCCTCGCTTGTGACGCCGTTGTCGGCGGCGACATAGGCCGGGAGGGCGCCGAGCCAGATCACCGCCATCCCCCCGAGGTAGACGGCGGGGTAGTACCGCGCGAACGTCGACACGTCCGGGGCGTCACGGGTGGACGCGACGATCCAGATGCCCGCGATCCACAGCAGGGCCAGTTCGACGCCGAGGACCCACGCCTGGGCGGTGTCGTTCCCCTCGAACAGGGCCGAGGGGAGGCCGGCGACCGCCATGCTCAGCGGCGTCAGCACCCCGGCCACCAGAACGGTCGGCACGAGCCGCCACCGGCCGGCCAGCCGCACGACGAGATAGGTCATGGCGCCCATCGAGACCGAGGCGAACAGCACCATGCTCGTCATCGGCACCGACGCCAGCGCGGGGTGGTTGACGATGTCGTTGTCCATGTTCCAGGCCCACCACTTCAGCTGCGGACCGATGTGGTCGAACACCTCGTAGAAGACCTGGCAGGTGAAGGCGACGGCCACCGATCCGGCCAGCGCGCCGCGGCGGGCGAAGATGCCCAGCGACCGGACGAGCTCGTAGGCGAGCTGGCTGAACGCCGGGTAGAACGCCACGATGTAGAGCGGCAGCCGGTCACCCATGAACTGCACGGTGAACAGGTTGTGGGCGAAGATGAACCCGTAGATCTCGTCGAGACCGAACCATTCCGGAAAGTACAGCGGCGGCTCGGTCACGAAGAGGTAGACCAGCGAGGCGAACCACAGCGCGAGATTGGTCGGATCGCCGGCGCGGTGCCGGCCGACGGCGTGCACCAGCGCGAAGACCGCGCCGCCGATGACGATCGCTTCGAGCAGCGGCATGGTCCAGTGGGCGAGCTCCCACGGGAAGCGGACCGATACCACGGCGGAGACGTCGTGGCAGTCGAAGCCGAGCCCGCGGGTGACCGTCTCCGCCCCGGGCCCGCACCCGTCGCTCATGGCGCGGCCGCCGTCGAGTAGTCCTTGGCCGGCGGTTCGGCGGTGGGGTCGAACCCGAAGGGGACGCGGCGCCGCCCCAGCGCGGCCCGGACGCCGTGGCGCACGAGCCGCGCGAGCACACCGGGGTTGCCCAGCATGTCGCCGAGCGACTCGTCGAGGTTGAACACCTTGGCGAAGTGCTCGTCGATCACCGCGTCCTCCCGGGCGGCACCGACGATGAAGCTGAACGCGGGATCGGACACGGCGGCGAGGACGCGGCGGCGCCACTCGGCCGGCTTCTCGGTGCCCACCGCGCACGCGTAAGCCTGGTCCCGCGCCATCGCCAGGCGCCACGGGACGCCGAGCAGCTTGCGTTGGGCCGCGAGGAACCGCCGGGAGAACGCGGTGTCGAGCCGTTCCGCGCGTTCCAACTGTTCGCGCAGCAGCAACGCGGACAGCGCGGCCGAACTGATGCCCTGGGCGTAGAACGGGTTGAACGCGCAGATCGAGTCGCCGACGAACGCCAGCCGCCCGGGCGGCGTCGCCCACCGGTCGTAGCGCCGCCAGACGTTGCCGGTCGACCGCGTCAGATGGACCTCCGAGGTCGGGGTGCACCGGTCCATCGCGGCCGCGAACAGCGGCGCCCGCACCCGGCGGGCCGACTCGACGAACGTGTCCTCGGTGCGCGGCATGGCGTGCCCCCACGACCCCATGCACGCGATGACGCGGTTGCCCTCGATCGGGAAGAAGTTCACCAGGTACTCGTGCTCGGCCGGGTGCTCGCCCTTGTGCCGGGTCGGCATGATCACGAGGTGCTGCCACCACCAGGTCGGCGGTCGCTGTGCGGGTAGTTCGTACCAGCGCGAGGTGTAGGTGACCTTGGCGTCGAGGGTCTGCGCCTCGAGCGCGGGCCAGCCCGCCGCCACCAGCCACGCGCCGACCGGGGAGCCACGCCCCAGCGCGTCGACCACGAAGTCGGCGTCGAGATGCTCGGCGCCGGCGAGTTCCACGCCGGTGACCGCGCCGTCCCGCGTGGTCAGCCCGGTGACGCCGACCCCCTCGCGGACGGTCACGGTGGCCAGTTCCCGGACCTTGTCGCGCAGCACCCGCTCGATGAGGATGCGCGAGCCGTAGATCATCGTCATCGCGCTGCGCTTGCGCGCCGACCAGCCCTCCCCGTCGAGGTAGGCGGCGTCCATCGACGGCATCAGGTGCAACCCGCCCCCGGCGACGAGGTCGTCCTCGAAACCCGGGAACAGTTCACCGATCGCGCGCCGTCCCGAGTTCAGCAGGAAGTGCGGATGCTTGCTCTGCGGCACGCCACGCCGGTGCTCGGCGTCGGCGGGAAGTTCGTCCCGCTCCAGCACCAGCACGCGGCCGAAGTACGGGGCGAGCGCACCGGCCGCACAGAGACCGGCGGCGCTCCCACCCAGAACGACGGCAGTCTCGCCGAGCGTCATCGCCCACCACCCTAGCGTCATTCATACAGATGGATAAGAAATGTATGGATGACCCATCACGGGTGTCAAGCACCGCATCAGGGATCGCGGCGGGCGAACACGGCGGCGGCCACGAGGAGGGCGGTCCCCGCCTCGGCGGCGAGCACCGCGGGCGGGGCGGTCATCGGGGCGAACCGTTCGATCCGGGCGTGCCACCGCTCGTCGGGGACGAACCGGGCGAGCAGCGGCGGCAGGTACAGCAGCGCGAGCACGGTGACGAGCGCCGGCGGCGGGTGCCGGACCACCGTGGCGAGGCCGAACGCGAGCAGGGCGATCAGACCGAGGTAGCCGACGGCGCCCAGCGGCGGCCCGGGGCGGAACGCGAACGGCGCCAGGATCCGCCCGACGACCAGCGACCCGGCGACGGCGAGCACCCCGGTCGCCAGGGCGACGGCCGTCAGCACGGCGGTCTTCGCCGCGTACACGACCAGCCGTTGCGGCGTCGCGGCCAGGGTGACGCCGAGCAGGCCGGTCCGGTACTCGCCGGTGATCGCGCGCACCGCGAACGCGACCACCGCGACCTGGCCGAGGAGGACGCCGGACAGGCTGAGCCGGGCCGCGTCGCAGCCGCCGGCGCACGCCGACGTGTCGGGTGTCGCCGCGGCGCTGACCGTGGCGCCGAGCCCGACCGTCAGCACCACGGCGACGAGCGGCAGCCAGGCGGTGTCGGGGGCCGTGCGCAGCTTGGTCCACTCGGCGTGCACCACCCGCCTCATGCGTCACTCCGGCGCAGGCGCCAGTACGCCGCGCCGAGGACGGCGACCGTGTACCCGCACAGGACCAGGAACCCGTGCCACGGATGCCCCGACCACGGCAACAGGAACGTGTCGTCGGTCTCCCGGACCTGTTGCAGCGACAGCCCGGCGAGCGGTGCCAGTCGTTGCAGCCACGTCGCGGCCGGCGTGGGCAGGAACGGGGTGACGAGGATGGGCACGAACACCGTCGCGGCGAGCAGCGTGATGGCTCCCGTGGCGCGGCGCATGACGGCGCCCATGCCCAGCCCGAGCAGCGCCAGCACGGTGAGCAGGGCGGCGGTGCCGGCGACGACGCGCACCGTCGCCGGGTCGAGCGGCGACGGATCGGGGTACACCGGCGCGCGGAACCCGTTGCGCCGCAGCAGCGGCTGGGTGACCAGCAGCGCGACCACCACCGCCACCAGCGCCGCCGGGAACGTCGACGCCGCGACCACCACCGCCTTGGCGACGAGCAGCCGGCCCCGGCGCGGGCCCGCCGCGAGCGTGGCCCGGATGGTCTGCCACCGGTACTCCGCCGTGACGGCCAGCACGCCCATCGCGATCGCCGGGAGCACCGCGAAGACGGTGCCGGCGGTGGCGGCGACGACGCGGCTGCCGTCGTCGGTCCGGCGGACGATGTCGCCGGAGCCGGTCAGCGTGAACGGCCCATCGTCCACAGTGGACGCCCCGCCCCGGCCGCCGACGTCCTCGGTGATCCACGGTGTCGGCTGCGGTGGCGGGTCCAGGCGCACCGCGTCGAACGTCGCGGTGGCCGGCCGTACCTGGACGAGGGCCGGGCGCATGGGGTGGATGCGGGTCAGGCCCGGCGAGGTGACGAACATGCCCACCTCGACGGTCTCCGCGAGGCCGTTGAGCGTCACCGTTCCGACCCGCGTCCACGCCGCGCCGTCGGCCGACTCGTCACCGGTGATCGTGTCGCCGGTCCGGGTGAGCCGCAGGTACCGCGGTGCCGGGTCCGGGCCGCCGGCGACGTCGGTGGCGAAGTTTGCCTGCATCCGCACGCCGTGACCGGCGGTGACCATCAGCGCGGCGTACGGCGCGCCGGCGGCGGGGCGCTGCTTGACCATGATGCCGGCCATCGCCCACGGGTGGCCGGCGTCCTGCGTGCGGACGCGGGCGACGAGCGTCCCGTCGCCGCTGAGCGGGCGGTGGACGAAGCGGAACTCGTCGACGTACCCGGCGTCGCCCCACGTCCGCGCGTTTCCCGACGAGATCAGCAGCGCTACGCCCACGATGGCGCCCACGACGGCGAGGAGGCACCCGGCGGTGCCGAGAACGGTCCACGCCTTGGTCCACTCGGAACGCAACAGCCGGCTCATCGGGCGTGGTACTCGGTCGCGGCGGCGGTCAGTTCGAAGTACGCCTCCTCCAGCGAGACCCGGCGCCCGCCGAGCAGGTCGCGCACGCTGGTGTCGGCGATCAGCCGGCCCCGGCCGATGACGACCAGGTGGTCGGCGGTGTCGGCCAGTTCCGCCATCAGGTGGCTGGACACGAGGACGGTCCGCCCCTCCGCGGCGAACCCGCGCAGCAGGCCCCGGATCCAGCGGACGCCCTCCGGGTCGAGCCCGTTGACCGGTTCGTCGAACAGCAGCACCGGCGGATCGCCGAGCAGCGCCGCCGCGATGCCGAGCCGTTGCCGCATGCCCAGGGAGAAGCCGCCGGCGCGGCGCTTCGCCACGCCGGCCAGCCCCACCAGGTCGAGAACCTCGTCGACGCGGTGGCGCGGCAGGCCGTTCGACTGCGCCAGCCACCGCAGGTGGTCGCGCGCCCGCCGGCCCGGATGCAACGCGCCCGCGTCGAGCAGCGCACCCACCCGGCGCAGCGGGTCCCGCAGGCTCCGGTACGGCCGGTCGCCGATCAGCGCGGCGCCGTCGTCGGGCGCGTCCAGCCCGAGGATCATCCGCATCGTCGTGGACTTGCCCGCCCCGTTCGGTCCGACGAAGCCCGTCACCCGGCCCGGCGCGACGGTGAACGTCAACCCGTCCACCGCGGTCGTCGACCCGTACCGCTTCCGGAGACCCCGGCACTCGATGGTGTCCATGGCCCCATCCAAGTCACCGCGCGGCCCCGCCACAGGAGTGCGCACCCGCACCACCGGGGGTGGGCCTGCCCTACCACGTACGGTGTTGGCCATGCTGTGGGACGCCATGCTCTGGGACGCCGTGCGCGGCCGTCCCCGGCGGTTCCTGCTCTCGCTGTGGCCGCTGCGGGCGCTGGCGTACGTGGTGTCGGGCGTCGCCGTCGGCGCGGTCACGCTGGCCTGGCTGGCGGTGGCGCTGGTGCTCGGCGGGGTGGTCCTGGTGCCGCTGCTGACCGTCCCGCTTGTCGCCCTCGAACGGCGGCGGCTGGTCCTCCTCGGCGGACCGCCGCTGCCCGACCCGCACCACCGCGCGGAGCGGCCGGGGATCGTGGCGTGGCTGCGGACGCGGTACGCCGAGCCGGTGACGTGGCGGGAACTGGCCTACCTGGTGCTGCACGGAACGGTGCTGCTGCTGCTCGACGCCGCCGCCACCGCGCTGGCGTTCGCGCCGCTGCTCGCGCTCGGGTTCGGGTCGTTCGCGGGCGCCGGAACCGAGGCCGTCGACCTCGTCGTGGCCGGCACCGTCGCCGCGCTGACCGTGCTCGGCGTCCTCGTGGTCATGGCGGTCGCGCTGTACGCGATGCCGCTGGCGGCGGTCGCGCACGGCGCCCTCGCCCGGCTCCTGCTCGCTGCCGGGGAGGACGCGACGGTCCGCACGCTGACCCGGTCCCGGGCCCGGCTGATCGACGCGTTCGAGGTGGAGCGGCGCCGCATCGAACGGGACCTGCACGACGGCGCGCAACAGCATCTCCTCGCGCTCGGCATGACCCTCGTCGCGGCCGACCTGGAGCTCGAGGACGACCCGAAAGCGGCGCGGGCGTTGGTGCGGCAGGCGGCGGACCAGTCCCGCGCGGTGCTCGCCGAACTGCGCGAGCTGATCCGCGGCATCCATCCGCAGGTGCTCACCGATCTCGGCCTGCCGGCGGCCGTGGCCGAGCTGGCCGACCGGTCCACGGCGCCGGTGTCGGTGACGCTCGACGTGCCGCACCGCCTACCGTCCACAGTGGAGTCGACCGTGTACTTCGTGATCGCCGAGGCGCTCACCAACGCCGCCAAGCACGCCGGCGCCCGCGAGGTGATCGTCGCCGGCGGGCTACGCGGGAAGCGGCTCGTCGTCGAGATCCGCGACGACGGTGCCGGCGGCGCCGACCCGGCCCGCGGCACCGGGCTCACCGGCCTGGCCGACCGCGTCGACGCCCTCGACGGCACGCTGACGCTCGCCAGCCCGCCCGGCGGACCGACCACCCTGACCGTCGACCTGCCCTGGACCGGGTGACGCCGTGCGCGTGATACTCGCCGACGACGCCGTCCTGCTGCGCGAGGGCCTGGCCGCGCTCCTGGGCCGCTTCGGACACGAGGTCGTCGCCGCGGTCGGTGACGCGTCCGCGCTCCTGACCGCCGTGGCGCGGCACGCGCCCGACGCCGTGGTCACCGACGTACGCATGCCGCCCACCTTCACCGACGAGGGGCTGCACGCCGCCCTCGCGCTGCGCCGCGACCACCCGCGCCTGCCGGTGCTCGTGCTCAGCCAGTACATCGCCACCGCGTACGCCGCGAAACTCCTGGAGTCCACGAGCAGCGGCGGCGTCGGGTACCTGCTCAAGGACCGCGTCCTCGAGGTGCGCGACTTCGTCGACGCGCTGGAACGGGTCACCGCCGGTGGCTGCGTCATCGACCCGGACGTCGTCCGGCACCTGCTCCGGCGCCGCACCAGCCCGCTGGCCCGGCTCACGCCGCGCGAGCGCGAGGTGCTCGCGCTGATGGCCGAGGGCCGGTCGAACGCCGCCATCACGCGGACGCTCGCGGTCAGCGAGAAGGTCATCGGCAAGCACATCAACTCGATCTTCACCAAGCTGGACCTGCCGCCCGACAACAACGACGACCACCGCCGGGTGCGGGCCGTCCTCACCTATCTCCAGGGAGACGCTTGAATGGACGTTCTGACGGTACCACTGGAGTTCACCGAGGCGACCCGCCTCGCCGTCCTGCCCGACGGCGACACGTGCGTGGTCGGCTGCCTGACCCTCGGCACGCTGCACGTGGCCTCCCTGCGTGCCGGAGAGGTGCTCCGGGTGATCGAGGCCCACGGCGGTTCGATCAACGGCCTGTCGACGGCCGGCGGTGGTCGCCTGCTGTCGTCCGCGTCGTATGACGAGACGGTGTTGGTCTGGGACACGGCCACCTGGTCCCGGTCGGCGGCGCTGGAGCACCTGGACACGGTCTGGGCGCTGGCGAGCACGGGCACGGTCGCCGTCGCCGCCACCAGCGACGTCGGCGCCGCGCAGGTGTGGGACCTGGCCGCCGGCGCGTGCCGCGGCGTGCTCGCCGCCGGCGCCGACACGCTCCTCGACGTGGCGGTCAGCCCCGACGGTCGATGGGCGGCCACGCTGAACAACGACGACGAGGTTTTCGTGTGGGACCTCGGCGCCGATCCCGTGCTGGGCGTCGAGGAGTTCCGGATCCTGGCCAACGACTACGACCACGAGGAGCCGATCCAACTCGGCCGGCGGATCGCCGATTCGCACCTCGGCGACCTCACCACGGTCGACTTCGACGCGCGGGGCCTGCTGTACACGGTGGGTGACGCGGTCGTCAGCTGGGATCCGGCCACCGGCGCGCGGGTCGCCCGGCTCCCGGGTTCCGGGAAACGTGTCGACGCCATGGCGCTGCACCCCAGCCTGCCCGTGGCGGCCGTAGCGGATTCCGACACGGTACGCGTGTACCGCACGGACGGCACGGAGCTGGCGACGTGGACGGGCGAGGGGGTGGTCGACCTGGCGTTCACCGGAGACGGCCGGCTGATCAGCGTGGAGCTGGACGGAACGCTGCGCGCCCGGCACGCCGGCTAGGTGCGGAACCGGGAGACCGCCTCCTGCAGCTCGCCGGCCAGCCGGCTGAGCTCGGTGACGGTGTGGTCGGCGTCGCCGAGGATGGTCGTGGTGGTCTGCGCGGCGTCCGCGACCCCGCCGATGACGCGGGCGATGTTGCCGGCGCCGCTCGCGGCGTCGCTGATGTTGCGGGACATCTCGTTGGTCGTGGCGGTCTGCTCCTCCACGGCCGAGGCGATGGTCAGCTGGTAGTCGTTGATGCGCGCGATGATCTGGCTGATCTTCTGGATCGCCTGCACCGCGTTGGTGGTGTCGGACTGGATCGTCTCGACCCGGCGGGAGATGTCCTCGGTGGCCCGGGCGGTCTCCTGGGCCAGGTCCTTGACCTCGCTGGCGACTACCGCGAAACCCTTGCCGGACTCGCCGGCCCGCGCCGCCTCGATGGTGGCGTTGAGGGCCAGCAGGTTGGTCTGCTCGGCGATCGAGGTGATCACCTTCACCACGTTGCCGATCTCGGTCGACGACTCGCCGAGCTTGGCCACGGTCTGGTTGGCCGAGTCGGCGACGGCGACCGCTTCGGTGGCCACCGCGGAGACGTCGTTGGCGTTCTGCGCGATCTCGCGGATCGACGCGCTCATCTCCTCGGACCCGGCGGCGACGGTCTGCACGTTGTTCGACACCGTGCCGGCGTCGCCGGAGACCAGGTTGGCCTGGTCGGCGGTGTCGCGGGCGCTGCCGGCGATGCGGGCGGTGATCTGGGTGAGCTGACCGGCGCTCTGCCCGAGGGTCTGCGCGCCGCTGCTGAGCGTGTGCACGGTGGTGCGGATGCCGTCGGCGGCCCGGTTCACGGCGACGGCCATGGCGCCGAGTTCGTCGCGGGCGCGGACCTCCGCCCGCCGGGTGAGGTCACCGTTGGCCATGCTGTCCAGGGCGTCAGACACCGTTCGTAGCTGTGCGGCCATGAGCCGGTTCACGCGGACGCTGACGGCGAGCGCGAGGAGCAGTCCGACCACGAGGCAGACGATGAGAATCAGGCGTGCCTGGTGGTAGGAGTCCCGCGCCGCGGTCGTCTTGGCCGTCGCCTCGTCCATCTCCAGCTGCTGCAGCGCGGCCAGCGTGGCGTTCATCGCGGCCTCGGAGTCGTTCCACAGCTTGCTCTGCTCGGCGGCGCCGGTCGGCAGTGACGCGCCGGCCGGCGGCTGCTCCTGGAACACCAGCAGGTTGCGCAGCTGCACGTAGCGGGTGTACGTCGTGGTGAACGTGGTGATCTGCTCCACGCGGGCGGGCGACCCGGCGGCGCGCGTGCGGTAGGACTCGGCGGCACCGAGCACCATGGCGTCGCCGTCCTTGATGGCCTGCCGGCCGCGGGGGCCGAGCGACGGGTCCGTCGTCTGCCAGGCGTACAGGGACAGGCCGCGGTACATCTCGCCCACGCCCTGCCGCACGACCACGAGTTCGGCCATGCTCTCCAGGTGCGCCGACTTGAGCTCCTCGAAGTTCGAGTCGAGCTCGGACATCCGGGTCAGCGACACGACGCCGATGCCGATCGCCACCAGCGTGAGAACGGCCGTCGACACCAGGATCTTGGTGCCGAACCGGCGGTCGGAGAGCCAGCCGGTCAACCGGTTCCGCTCGATCGTCACGTTGATAGCGGACAGGTCGGTGCTCATCTGTGCCACGTCGCCCTATCGGCGGTCCCACCCCCGGGCTGAGCCCGAAGGCCCGTTGTCACCCGGCCGGGTCCTGGTGGGCCGTTCTCCCGCCGGACGGTCGCGCGAGGAGTAAGGTGCTCACGCCGTCCGCTGCCGTTCCGACGACGCGACGAGCGTGACCGCCGCCGTGGCCTCGGCCCCGTTGACGGCGATCCGCACCGTCACCGTTCCTGGCCGCAACGCGGTCAGCTCGCCGGTGTCCGGATCGAGCCGGGCGACGTGCCATGGCCGGATCCCGGCCCACCCTCCGATGTGGACACTCGGCGACGCCGACCAGTCGTAGCTGACCGGGTACGCCACCGGAAACTCCCGCGTGCCCTGGGTGACGGTGGCCCGCAGCGCGACCGGCGCGCCGACGACCGCCTCCGCGGGCGCGGCGAGCGCGAGGCCGTCGACGTGCGGACGGACCTCCGCCCGGAACCACCGCGGCCGGCCCGGGTCGACGCCGACCATCGTCCAGCCGGTGAAGCCGCCCTCGGCCGCCGGGGTCGACGGCGCCTTCCCGCTGTTGCCGTTGATGAGGTAGGGCACGCCGTCGACCTGGGACGCGTGGAACGTGCCCACGTGCGCGCCGACGAACGCCGCGCCCTTGCCGGTGCCGTGCTGGAACTCGGCCAGCCACTGCTCGACCAGCGCCGCCTCCTTGCGGTCGCCGAGCTGGCTGCCCTTGGCCGGCGTGGGGTCGCGCGGCGGGTGGTGCTGCATCACGACCACGCCGGACACCGCCGGGTTGCCGCGCGCCTCGTCGAGCCGTTCGCGGAGCAGCGCGAGCTGGTCGAACCCGCCGCCGCGCAGCGTTCCGGTGGCGGAGTTCAGGAGCACGAACCGCACGCCCTTGTGGTCGAACGACCGGTACGTGGCGCCGAACTCGGCGGAGAAGTTGCCGGTGTCGCCCGGTCCCATGATCTCGTGGTTGCCCGGCACGTAGTACCACGGCAGGTCGTCGCCGAGCTCCTCGGTGAGGATGCGGCGGGCGAGCGTCATGTCGGCCGGGTACGCCGTGTCGACGAAGTCGCCGTTGATGACCAGGAAGTCGGGCCGGGCCGCCTTGATCTCCCGCAGGGTCCGGCGGGCCGCGGCGACCAGCGGGCTGTCCGGCGACGCCGCGACGAACTGGGCGTCGGACATCACCGCGTACCGCCACGGCGCGTCGCCGACGGTGCCGTCGGTGACCACGAACGGCGCCCGCTGCACCGGTTTCGGCGGCGCGGTCACCGACGGGGCGACCTTCGCCACGAAGTCGTCGATCAGCACCTCGCCGGTGTACTGGCGGGCGGCGGCGGTCTCGATCGTGTAGAAGCGGTTGACCTTGATCGGGTACGCCACCGTCGGCGGCACGGCGATCTCCAGGTACTGCCAACCGGTCCAGGTGATGTAGGGGCCGTACAGCGAGTAGGTCTGGTTGTTGGCGTCGGTGACGGTGAACGCCGTCCATTCGCCCTTGCCGTGCCCGTACACCCAGGCGCCGAGCGCGAGCGGCTGGCCCTCGATGGCGATCGGCTGCGGCGGGTAGGCGTACGCGGTGCGGGTGCCGGTCGACAGCGTGAAGTCGTACGTGAGTCGCAGCCCGGCGCCGGTGTGTCCGTCGGCGACCGGGGTCACCGCGCCGGCCGCGCGGGCGGTGCCGAACTTCCAGGCGGCGCCGTCGTCGAAGTCGGCGAACAGCCGTGACTCCAGCCCCACCGACACCGGCACGACCGTGCTGGCGGTGCCGACGCGCACGGTGACGAGCGCCGATCCGGTGGGCTGCTTCGCGGTGACGGAGAAGCCGCCGTCGCCGGCGGGCGTGATGTCGAGCAGGTTCCGGTCGTACTCCAGCCGGAGGTCGCCCGGCTCGATCGGTGCCGTGTTCGCGCTCCGGTCGTAGCCGACCACCCCGAACCGGCCCGGCTGCTGCGGGTCGGCGATCGTCAGCCGGTCGGTGGTCGCCTCGATGCGTTCCAGCGGACCGAGCACGGTCAGCCCGATCCGGCCCTTCGCGGCGCCCCGGGCGGCGGTGACGGTCACGGTGCCGGGCAGCAGCGCCCGGAACGTCGCCGTGCGGCCGCCGCCGGGCTGGACGAAGCCGCGCGCCGGCGCGTCGACCCGCCAGGCCGGGTCGCCGGCCGCGGGGCCGTAGGTCTCGTCGTGGCCCCGGGCGGTCAGGGTCCGCGTCAGTCCGGGAAAGACCCTTTCCGGACGCCCACCGCGCACCGGCGCCGCTCCGGGAGCGGACGCGGGATCGGCGGCGGTCTCCACCCAGAACCCGGTCAGCCGGCCGCTTCCGGCGGGGGCGAAGAGGCCGAGCCCGTTCGGCACCAGGCGTTCCCCGCCGTCGGACGGGCCGTTCTCCACCTGGACCGTCGCGGAGCCGGGCTCGCGGGCCAGCATCGTCGAGGAGCCGCCGCCGTCGAGGTTGAGGGCGTGGACCGCGCCGAGTTCCTTCATCAGCAGGGCGAGTTCGCGCATGGTGGCGCCGCGGCTGTCGGCCTGCCGCCCGTCGACGGTGAGCAGGTACATTGTGCGGCCGTCGGCGGAGAAGCCGACCGCGGTGCGCGGGTGTGCCGTGACGTCGTCGGCGGCCTCGGGAGAGATCTGACCGTCGACGAGCAGCCGGGCGTTGCCGCCGATCGCGGCGCGCAGCTTGCTGTCGTCGCCGGCCCGGGCCCGGTAGTCGATCGAGACGGCGTCGCCGACGGCGAGCGCCCGCAGCGCGTCCGCGCCCTTCTCCCGCCCGACCAGCACGAAGCCGTCGGCTCCGATCGCGCCCGCGCCCGCACCGTCCGCGACGGCGGTGACCCGCCCACCGACCACGGTGACCTCGCGGACCCCGGCGGCACCCTGCACCGCCCGGTCGCGGCTGTAGGTGCCCCACAGGTGGGTGAACGCGCCGATCCCGTCGACGGGGATCGCGGCGCTGTTGAGCTGCGTGAGCGCGAGCGGTCCGCCGGGCGTCGTCACGGACCCTTCGAAGAAGACGTCGACCACGCGCCCGATCCCGGCGGCGTCGATGCCGACCGCCCGGTTCCAGTCGGCACTCGGTGACTTGATGACCTGGCCGGCGCCGATGCCGACGCCGCGCGGCGCGCCGCTGTTGTTGATGTCGAAGAAGTCGCCGTTGACGGCGGCCACCGCGCGCTGGCGGTTCGCCTGCGCCGACAACGGTTCGACGGCCGACACCGTGCCGGGGGACAGGTAGTCGACCCTGACCCCGCCGGTGAGGTCGGCGGTGAGCGCGTCGGCGCGCAGCCAGCCCCGCGGATCGACGCGGTCGAAGGAGCTCAGGGTGACGCCCGGCGCGACCGGCCGGTCCCGCCGATCGGTGTCGATGGACTGCACCGCGGCCGGTGCGGCCGGATCGGCCCGGGCCACGGTCGGCACGGCGGTCGGCACCGCCAGGAGCGTGACGATCAGGGTGGTCCGTGCGGTGACCCCGCGGAACCGGGACCGTGTTGACGCGGACATGCGACCTCCCGGGGCCTCCTGGGCACGAACATCCACCGCTGTCGAAATATCGTGAAGGTTTCCTTCGAATTCCTCAAGAGGGGAGAAGCTATTTTCCGGGTTCCGTCGACGTCGGCCGATTTGTAGGGTGGGTCGTGCTCCCAGCCTTCGAAGGAGGGTCTGCGATGAGTACCTCCACCGGCGAGCAGCGGATCGCCAAGCTGTTCGGCCTGCAGGGCGACAACTGGATGCGCCACGCGAACGCGGTCAGCGTCTGGACCAGGTTCGCCGTGTTGCCGATGATCGTCGTCTCGATCTGGAGCCGGGACTGGATCGGGTGGTGGTCGCTGGTGCCGCTCGGCCTGTCGCTCGTGTTCATGATGGTCAATCCGCTGCTGTTCGCGCCGCCGCGGTCGACCCGCAACTGGGCGTCGAAGGCCGTCCTCGGCGAACGGGTCTGGGCCGAGCGCAACCAGGTCGAGGTGCCGGCCCGGTACCGCGAGTCCCGCTCCTTCGCCGTGACGTACGGCTTCCAGGTTCTCGGGCTCGTCGTGCTCGCCTACGGGCTGGCGCGGCTCGACGCCGTCGCCGCGGTGGCCGGGACGCTGCTCGTCCAGTGCGCCAAGTGCTGGTATCTCGACCGCATGGTGCTGCTGTTCGAGGACATGAAGGACCGGCACGCGCCGTACGCGGAATGGGATTTCTGACGGCCCGGCGGCGCCTGAACACCGCCGGGCCGACGGCGTTCTACTTGCGGAGCGTCGACAGGGCGTCGGACCAGGCGATCACCTGGTCCAGCGTGGCGGTCAGCGCGTCGAACTGGTGCCGGCCGGGCGTGATCGTCGTGAAGTTCTCGAAGTCGGTGTAGAACGACAGGGCGACCTGCGAGCGGACCGTGGCCAGTTGAAGCTCGGCCGCGATCAGCCGCAGGTGCTCCACGGCCCGGGCGTCGCCGACCACGCCGTAGCTGACGAAGCCCGCGGCCTTGTTGTTCCACTCGGCGTACAGGTAGTCGATGGCGTTCTTCAGCACGCCGCTGGTCGAGTGGTTGTACTCCGGCGTCACGAAGACGTAGCCGTCGAAGGCGTCGATGACGCGCGACCACGCCCTGCTGTGCTCGTTGGCGTAGCTGCCCGCCGACGCCGGGATCGGCTCGTCGAGGTGCGGCAGCGGGTGGTCGGCGAGGTCGACGACGGCGAACTCGGCGTCGGTGCGCTTCGCCGCCTCCTCGTACACCCAGTCGGCGACCTGCCGGCTGTAGCGGCCGGGCCGGGAACTTCCGACGATGATGGCGATTCTGGTCACGGTGCGGACTCCTCACGGGTTACGGCGGCGATCTGTGCCGCTCGAACCGTGTGAGCGATTCCCCAATAACCTTGATTCCCGGTAGGAAATGGGCACTATTTAATGCCTGACGCACTTCGAGGTGCGCATTGGAGGGACCAGCGATGACGACATGTCAGGATGACGACCTGCGGCTGGTGCTGCGCGGCCTGCTGACCACGATCGGCGACAAGTGGACCCTGGTCGTCGTGGCCGCCCTCGTCGACGGCGCGCAGCGGTTCACCGGGATCCAGCGCCGCGTCGACGGCATCTCCCACCGCATGCTCACCAAGACGCTGCGCGACCTCGAACACGACGGCCTGGTGTCGCGCGAGGTCCACGCCGAGGTGCCGCCGCGGGTGGAGTACGCGCTGACGCCGCTCGGGCGCACGCTCCTCGATCCCGTCGACGGCCTCATCCGCTGGGTCGACGAGCACGGCCGCACCGTGCTGCGCAACCGGGCGGCGCACTGACAGCACGCCGCCCGCACGATCGCTCACCCGAGTGACCCTGGCCCAGGGTGGGTCCACAGTGACCCAACGTCGCTGATCTTGCAGTTGTGCTCGCCAAAAAACGGGCGAATTCCGGCAAAAAGGCGGGCACAACTGCAAGATCGACAACCGAGGGCTGTCCTCCGGCGTCGATCTTGCGGTTGTGGTGCCTGGTTCGCCCGTATTTGCTGCTGTTTGTGGCCCACCATAACTGCAAGATCGACTCAGGGGGGCGGTCGCGACAACCACCACGTGAACAGCTGTTGCAACTCAGGACGCTATGCGGGTACCGGCGCGGCGTTGCGGTTCGCCGGTCGGGTGAGGCCGTAGTGGTCGCGCAGGGTCGTTCCCTCGTACCCGGTGCGGAACAGGCCGCGGTGTTGCAGGATCGGCACCACGTGGTCGACGAAGTCGGCCAGCCCGCGGGGGAGCACGGGCGGCATGATGTTGAACCCGTCGGCGGCGCCGTTGTCGAACCAGTGCTGGATGGCGTCCGCCACCTGCTCCGGCGTGCCGGCGAACGTGCGGTGCCCGCGGCCGCCGCCGAGCCGGCCGATGAGCTGGCGCACGGTGAGCCGTTCGCGCCGGGCGAGCGTCACGATGAGCGTGTACCGGCTCTTCGCGCCCTCGATCTCGTCCTCGTCGGGCAGGCCGTCCGGGAGTTCCCGGTCGAGGTCGAGGGCGTCGGGGGAGACGCGGAGCTGTTCGGCCAGTTGGCGCTTGGCGTACTCCGGTTTGATCAGCCGGTCCAGCTCCTCCTCCAGCGCCAGCGCCTCGCGTTCGGTGGCGGCGATCGCCGGCACGATCCCGGGCAGGATCTTCACCGTGTCGGGGTCGCGGCCCGCGGCACCGGCGCGGCGCTTGAGGTCGACGTAGAACGCCTGCGCGTCGGCGAGGGTCTGCTGGGCGGTGAACACCGCCTCGGCGTACCGCGCGGCGAACCCGCGTCCGTTCTCCGACGAGCCGGCCTGCACCAGCAACGGATGTCCCTGCGGCGAGCGGGGCAGGTTCAACGCGCCGGCGACCCGGAAGTGCGGGCCGATGTGTGCCGGCGGGTACAGCCGGTCGTCGTCTCCCCAGACTCCGGCGGCCTTGTCGGCGAGCACGGCGTCGTCGGCCCAGCTGTCCCACAGGCGCAGTGACACGTCGACGAACTCGGCCGCGCGGTCGTACCGGTCGCGGTGGCTCGGCAGGTGGGTGCGGTTGAAGTTCTGCGCCGCGTCGAGGCCCGCCGTGGTGACGATGTTCCAGCCGGCCCGCCCGCCGCTGATGTGGTCGAGCGAGGCGAACCGGCGGGCCAGGTTGTACGGCTCGTTGTAGGTCGTCGACGCGGTCGCGATCAGTCCTATGTGGTCGGTCGCGCCGGCCAGCGCGGTCAGCAGCACGGTCG
This sequence comes from Virgisporangium aurantiacum, assembly GCF_016863635.1. Taxonomy (GTDB): domain Bacteria; phylum Actinomycetota; class Actinomycetes; order Mycobacteriales; family Micromonosporaceae; genus Virgisporangium; species Virgisporangium aurantiacum. The sequence continues at coordinate 235,090 of NZ_BOPG01000045.1, forward strand.
GTTCCAGCGCGCCGGACGGCCGCCGCCCGATGTCGCCCCACAGCACGGGGCTGTCGGCCAGGAACAGCGAGTCGAGCTTCCCCCGTTCGGCGATCCGGGCCATGCGCTTCCAGTGCGCCACGTCGGTGCCGGCGTGTGGGTCGCTCTCCGGCAGCCGCCAGGACGCCTCGTGGTGGCCGTTCTCCATCAGGAACGCGTTGAGATGCAGTCTTCTGGTCATTCGTCGTCCACTCCAAGGGCGGTGAGCAACCGGGAGCGGTGCTCCAGGAACCGTGGGTCGCGGTGCGACCGTGGCTTGGGCAGGTCGATGGTGACGTCGACGGCGATCGCGCCCTTGTCGAGCACGACGACGCGGTCGGCCAGCACGATCGCCTCGTCGACGTCGTGCGTCACCAGCAGCACGGCGGGCCGGTGCCGTTCGCACAGCTCCCGCAGCAGCGCGTGCATCCGGATGCGGGTCAACGCATCGAGCGCGCCGAACGGCTCGTCGGCGAGCAGCAGCTGCGGTTCGCGGGCCAGCGACCGGGCCAGCGCCACCCGCTGCTGCTCGCCGCCCGACAGCTCCACCGGCCACGCCCGTTCGCGTCCGGCCAGGCCGACCTCGGCCAGCGCGGCGAGACCGCGGTCGCGCGCGGCCCGGCCGTCGAGCCCGATCAGCACGTTGCGCAACACCCGCTGCCACGGCAGCAGCCGCGAGTCCTGGAAGACCACGGACACGTTGCCGGGCACGGCGATCCCGCCCGATCCGGCGACATCCTTGTCGAGCCCGGCCAGCGCGCGCAGCAGCGTGCTCTTGCCCGATCCGCTGCGCCCGAGCAGGGCGACGAACTCGCCCGGTGCGATCTCCAGATCCAGGCCGTCGAGGACGACCGTCGGTCCGAAGCGGCGCACCAGCCCGGACACCCGGACGGCGGGCCGGGTCAGCTGCTCAACGTCCGTCGCCATGACAGCACCTTCCTTTCCAGAACACGCAGGAGCCCGTCGGAGGCGAAGCCGAACAGGCCGTACACCACCAGACCCACCAGGATCACCTCGGTCTGCGCGTAGTTCTGCGCCTGGAACATCAGGTAACCGATGCCGCTCGTGGCGTTGATCTGTTCGAGGACCACGAGCGACAGCCACGATCCGGTGACCGCCAGCCGCAGCCCGACGAAGACGCTCGGCAGCGCGCCGGGGAGCACGACCGTGCCGATGAACTGCCACCGTCGCAAGTGGACGGTCTCGGCCAGCTCCACGTACCGGCTGTCGATCCCGGTCAGCCCGGAGTACGTCTGGATGTACATGATGATGGCCACGACGATCGCGATGATGGCCACCTTGAACGTCTCGCCGATGCCGAGCCACAGGATCATCAACGGGATCAGGCCGAGCGTCGGCACCGAGCGCTGCACCTGCATCCAGCCGTCGACGACGGCCTCGCCCACCCGGTTCAACCCGGCGACGAGCGCCAGCGCGATTCCCGCCGCGGTGCCGATGGCGAATCCCAGCCCGGCCCGTTGCAGCGACACGGCCAGGCTGCTCTGCAGGGTGCCGCGTTCGATCAGGTCGACGGCGGACGTCCACACGGCACCGGGTGTCGGCAGGATGCGGGGGTCGAGCAGCCCGGCCGCCGACGCCGTCCACCACACCGCGAGGACCACGAGCGGGCCGAGCACGCGTCCGTAGGGGATGGACCGGCCGGGGCCGAGCCGGGACCGCTTCGGCGGCCCGACGTTCGTCGGCGCGACCGGCGCGATCTTCTTCAGGTCGACAATGGTCATCGCTACTCCCGGTATCCCGCGGGGGCGGCCTCGGAGGCGATCTTCTCGAACCGCCGGTCGAACAGGTCCGTCGCCTTGATCTTCGGCACGTATCCGCCGTCGGCCAGCAGGTCGGCGGTCTCCTGTTCCCAGGCGATCGCCTTGTCCCAACCGGTCGGGAAGACCGGCTTCGGTGACGCGGCCAGGATGCGTTGACCGTCGGTCGTGGTCACCTGCTGGTCCTTGACGAAGTAGACGTCGATGTAGGCGGACTGGTTCTCCCAGCCCCACACCGCGCCCTGCACCCAGAACGGGATGAAGCTGCGCACGGCGGCGGCCTTCTTCGGGTCGGCCAGCACCGCGCCCGGCGCCCACAGCACCGACAGGTAGTCGACCGCGTTGATGTCGACCGCCTTGGCGCCGTCGCGGCCGAACTGGCTGATGTACTTGGTGAGGCTCGGTTCGCCGAGCGGCGCGGCGTCGACCTGCTTGCTCTGCAACGCGGTGAAGAACTGGTTGCTGGTCAACGGGACCAGCGTCACGTCGCTGTTCTTCAGCCCGAGTTCCTTGATGGTGCGCAGCACCACGACGCCCTGCGCCTGGCCCTGCGAGAAGGCGATCTTCTTGCCCTTGATGTCGGCGAGCGAGTTGATTCCCGAACCGGGGATCGTCGCCAGCTTGTAGATCGGGATGGGGACGCTCTGCACCGCGACGATCTTCGCGTCGACGTTGATGGCGCGGGCCTGGATCGGCGGGATGCCCGCGTTGTTGGCGATGTCGATCGACTTGGCCCGGAAGCCCTGGATGATGTCGGGGCCGGCGCCCAGGTTGATCCACTCCTTGACCTGGAACGGAAGCTTGCCGATCAGGCCGGATCCCTCGAGTTGCTTCTGGGTCGTCCGGATCGAGATCGACAGCGCCGTCGCCGGGTCGACCTCGGTGGGCAGGGGAGCGTCGTTCTCGAGCCCGCCGGCGTCGGCCTCCGCGCAGGCGCCGAGCCCGATCGCCGCGGCGCCGAGGCCGAGCGAGGCGAGTAACGTGCGCCGGCGCAGGACCGGTGCGGGTGTCGATGGTCGGTACACAATGACTCCTGACGTACGTGGGCAGGCTGCGTCGGCGTGCCCGCGGCGACAGTGCTGCGGACACGCGACGGCATCGGCACGTGACGAATGAATGTCCTCAGTGGACGGAGAGATGACCGGTGACCGCGGGGGAGTGCGGCCGGTTCCTCAACAGGTGCAGCTACAGACCCGCTGGAAGTCGAGGAAGCGGCGCCGGATGAGGCGCTGGCTCCGATACATGGCGCTGAATCTACCGTCGGTGATCCGATCGGAACAGACAGGTATGACGCACGTCACCAATTAAACCTATAGGTTAGATAGGTAATGACCGGAACGCCGTAGTGCCGCGACGACCGCCGTCCGCCGTGCGAGGATGAGTCGTGGATCAGTACGTCAGAAAGGCAGCCGACCGTGTCCGTTGAAGTTCCCCAGAGTCACCTCGATCTTCTCGAGCGCCCGCTGTTCGCGCACCTGGCGACGGTCCGGCCCGACGGCTCGCCGCAGACCCAGGTGATGTGGTTCCGCTGGAGCGGCGACCGGGTCCAGATGACGCACACGAAGACCCGGCAGAAGTACCGCAACTTCCAGAAGGAGCCGCGCCTCGCCCTGTCGATCGCCGACCCCGACAACCCGTACCGGTTCCTGGAGATCCGCGGCGTCGTCGAGCGGATCGACGACGACGACGCGCAGGCGTCGTTCTACCAGGGGCTGCAGGAGCGGTACGGCAAGAGCTACCCGATCCCCGACGCCGCCGTCCGCGTGATCCTGAACATCCGGCCGGAGAAGTTCGTCGCGCACGGATGATCAGGGCGGCTATCGTCGCCGGATGAGATTCGGGTTGTACGGACTGCACCGCGACCGCAACGTCGACCCCGGCGTCCTGGCCCGCCGGGCCACCCTGGCCGAAGACGCCGGCTTCGAGTCGATCTGGGTGGGTGACCACATCGCCCTCCCGATCGGCGAGGGCAACCCGCCCCGGCTGGAGGCCGTCACCGCGCTGACCTACCTGTCGGCGGTCACCAGCCGGGTACGCCTCGGCGCCGGCCTGGTGGTCCTTCCGCAGCGCCAGCCGGTGCTGCTGGCCAAGCAGCTCACCTCGCTCGACGTGCTGTCCGGTGGCCGGCTGACGGTCGCGGTCGGCGCCGGGTACGTCGAGCCGGAACTGAACGCGATGGGTGTGCAACTGGCCGAGCGCGGTGCCCGCACCGACGAGTACCTGGCCGTGATGCGCGCGCTGTGGGCCGCCGAGACGTCGTACACCGGTCGCTTCGTCTCCTACGAAGGCGTCGCGCAGTACCCGTCGCCGGTCCAGCGTCCGCACCCGCCGATCGTGATCGGTGGCCACTCGGCCGCCGCGTTCCGCCGGGCCGTCCGGCACGGGAACGGTTGGTACGGCTGGGGTCTGAGCGTCGACGAGACCCGGGAGACGCTGCGCGCGCTGAACGAGACCGCCGGCCGCGAGGAGCGGCCCGCCGGCCTCGGCGAGCTGGAGATCAGCATGACGCCGCCCACCCCGCCCGACCTCGACACCGCCCGCCGGTACGCCGACGCGGGGGTGCACCGCCTCATCATCGAGCTGGAGGGGCTCGACGACGACAAGGTCGACGGCCTGATCGCCTCCGTCGGTGAGACACTCGTCGGGCAGGTGTCCACATAGGACGCCAGGACACCGGGACGCGGGACGCTAGGACGCCCGGCGTCTGATCCGCAGCACCACCAGCGTCAGCAGGATCGCGGCCAGCCCGGCGTAGAAGACCGTCTCGACGAGCTGGAACGTCCAGAACCGTTCGATGGGCTGGTAGACGACCCACTTCCGGTACCCGTGGTCGTGGAGGTAGAGGGTGGGATCGGTGGCACCCTCGCGCGCCTTCCCCTCGACGATGACGGCGGCGAGCCCGTCGATCCGCCTGCCGCTCGCGTCGACGAAGCCCTCGTTCAGGATCATGTCGCGGTTGTTGCCCGTGCCCTGGACGACGTCGCCGGAGCCGGGCGCGATCGCGTCGACGCGGGTGACCGGGAACAGGTGCGGCCGGATCCACCCCGCGACGGTGAAGCGCACGGCGACGAACACGACGAACGCCGTCGCGGCCGCCGGCAGGCTGCGCCCGAGCAGCCCGCCGGCGGCGGTGCCCACCGCGAAGGCGAACAGCGCGTAGGCCACGGGCGCGACGCCGGTCAGGTCGAACCCGGTGATGTCGAACCCGCCCAGCAGGTCCAGCGGCTGCCGGTACCAGCCGACCACAGTGGACAGTCCCGCGGCGAGCCCGGCGGTCAACGCGCCGAGCGCCGCGATCTTGGCGATCAGCCACCGGGTGCGGGGAATCGCCTGTGTCCACGCGAGCTGCCACGTACCGGACTCCAGTTCGCGGGCCAGCAGCGGCGCGCCGAGGAAACCGCCGATCGCGAACGGCGCGAAGTTGAGCAGGATCAGCAGGGTGGTGCTGTAGCCGAAGTCCTGTTGCAGACGGCTGAGCGCGGCCCGGCAGGACTGGTCGGCCGCGTGCGTCGAGCAGAATTCCGTGCCGCGCGGGAACAGGTCGTGCATCGGCTGGCCGAGCACGAGCAGGCAGGCGGCGATGACCGCGACGAAGGCGCCGAGGGCGAGGGCCTCCGCGCGGTGCTGCCGCCAGATCAGCCACGTCACGCCGCCACCTCCAGATCTTCGGGACGGCGCAGGTAGGCCAGGATCAGCTCCTCCAGCCCGACGGAACTGGCCTGCCAGCCGGGCAGGAGCGGGGCCTCCATGTCGCGCACCAGCAGGGTGGTGTGCCGGTCGCTGTGCGTCGCCTGGATGACGGACGCCGACCTCCGCGCGTCCGCGTCGACCCGCGGGCCCACCAGGACGCGGTGTTCGGCCCGCAGCGCCTCGATCTCACCGGCGACGGCGACCCGCCCGTGGTTGAGCACGACGAGGTGGTCGCAGACGAGTTCGAGTTCGTGGACGGCGTGCGACGAGAACAGCACGGTGAGGTCGCCGTCGGCGACCGCGCCCATGAGCATCTGCTGGAACTCGTGCCGTGCCAACGGATCCAGGCTGGCGAGCGGCTCGTCGAGCACCAGCAGGTCGGGTCGTTTCGCCAACGCCAGCGCCAGCGCGACCTGGGACTGCTGCCCGCCGGACAGCGCGCCGGCCCGGCGGTCCAGCGGGATGCCGAGGTGCGTCAGGCGCTTCGCCGCGAGGTCATGGTCGAAGCGGACGTTGGACGAGCGGCCGAAGCGCAGCAGGTCGGCGACCGTGAAGTGGCGGTACAGCGGGTGGTCCTGGGCGAGGAAACCGATCCGGCTGAGTGCCCGCACGCTGTTGGTCGTCGGTGACTCGCCGAACACCTCGACCGACCCCGACGTCGGGGTCAGCAGCCCGACCGACAACCGCAGCAGCGTCGTCTTTCCGGCGCCGTTCGGGCCGACCAGCGCGGTCACCGAACCGGCCGGCAGGTCCAGGGTGCAGTCGCGCAGGGCCCAGGACCGGCGGTAGCGCTTGGTGAGTTCCGTGGTGCGCAGGGCCGTCATGCCGTCTTCCTCAGTTGAACGTGGACGGTGGACATGAGCGCCTCGACCGCCTGCTCGTCGAGCCCCGCGGCGTACGCGCGGCGCAGCCACGTCTCCAGGCCGCGACGCAGCGAGGTGTAGGTCGCCGGAGACATGACGCCCGGCGGCACGTCGTTGACGAACGTGCCGTGCCCCGGCCGGCCGGTGACGAGGTCCTCCTGCTCCAGCTGCCGGTACGCCTTGGCGACCGTGTTCGGGTTGATGGCCAGCGCCTCGACGACCTCACGGATCAGCGGCAGCCGGTCACCGGGTCGCAGGAAGCCCAGCAGCACCGCCTGCCGCACCTGCTGAACCAGCTGCAGGTACGGCGGCACCCCGGAATCCGGTTCGAGCCGGAAATGAAACATCGCCCGCCCTCTCGCTTTACTAGTCGCGTAGTAAAGCAGTAAAGCGAGGAACCGTCAAAGGCGGGCCCGGCTAGTACTGCTACGGCGGTTCGCTACTTCGGCCGGGGTCGGGTCGTTGGCTGGGTGTGGTGACGGTTGAGCAGGTTCGGTTGTGGGATGAGCGGTTCGAGGAGTTCTTTCTCGGGTTCTCGCATCGGTTCCGGCGGGTGGAGACGCGGTGGCAGGCGCGGAAGTACCTGCGCGGGTTGATGGCCCCGTTGGAGCGGCGTAACGGCTGGACCCTGGCCGAGCAGGCCGGCGACGGCACTCCGGATTCGATGCAGGCGTTGTTGTGCAGTCCGTGTTTCGACCGGGACGCGGTCCGCGATGATGTGCGGGCGCAGGTCGTGGAGGCGATCGGGGATCCGGCTGGGGTGCTGGTCGGTGACGAGACCGGGTTCGTCAAGAAGGGCAAGGGCTCGGCCGGGGTTCAGCGGCAGTACACCGGGACGACTGGGAAGATCGACAATTGTCAGATCGGGGTTTTCCTGGCCTACCACACCCCGACCGGGCGGGCGCTGATCGACCGTGAGTTGTACCTGCCCCAGTCCTGGATCGGCGACCCGGACCGCTGCCGGCGTGCGCACGTGCCCGAGCAGGTCGGCTTCGCCACCAAGCCGCAGCAGGCGCAGACCATGCTGGCCCGCGCGATCGAGGCGGGGGTGCCGTTCGCGTGGTTCACCGCCGACGAGGCCTACGGGCAGAACCGGCAGCTACGGGAGTGGTGCGAGCAGCAGGACGTCGCGTATGTGATGGCCACCCGCACCGACCACGAGGTGCCCTCCGGCCTGCACACGTCGACCCGCGTCGACCAGCTCATCGCCAAGGTCAGACCCGGGGCGTGGCGACGGATGTCCTGCGGCGACGGCGCGCACGGCCCCCGCGTCTACGACTGGGTGTCCACCCCAATCCGGACACCAGCGACAGCACCGTTCCCGCACCGGCGGCGCGGCTGGGTCCTGGCCCGTCGCAACATCACCACCGGCGAACTGGCCTACTACGTGTGTTTCGGGCCGCGCGGCACCCGGCTACGCACCCTCGCGCGGACCGCAGGTGCGCGGTGGGCGGTCGAAGAGTCGTTCCAGACCGCGAAGAACGAGGTCGGCCTCGACCAGTACCAGGCCCGCCGCTACGACGCCTGGTACGCCCACATCACCCTGGCCATGGCCGCCGCCGCGTTCCTGACCGTCATCCGCGCCACCGAAGCCGCAAATGAAGCCGCAAATGAAGCCGCAAAGGGGGCACCAGCGGCAACACAGACAGCCTGACCCCGTTGACCGCCAACGAAATCAGACGCCTATTCGCCACGCTGATCCTGACCATCCGGCACACCATCGACCACATCCTGGCCTGGTCGGACTTCCGCCGACTCTGCTGCCGACGAGCCCGCCACTCCCACTACCGCAAACGACTCGAACGCCTCGAAAGATACGAACCGCCGTAGCAGTACTAGGGCAGGTCGGCGAGGCTGTTGCGGTGGTGGGCGCCGGCCACGGCGTTCACGATGCCGAGAACGAGCGCGCCGGCGATGGCGTACAGGGCGAGCGTCAGCACCGGCGTCCCCAGTGGCGCGTCCGGGAAGTACAGGACGCGGCGCAGCAGCGTGGCGCCCGCGCCCGGCGGCAGCGCCTGCCCGAAATCACGCCAGGCGGCGGGCATCATCGGCAGGGCGGTGGCGGCGCCGCTGATCGGGGCGCCGAGCAGGAAGTAGAGCACGCCGCCGACGGCGGCTCCGGCGCTGCCGATCAGCGAGACGACGGCGCTGATCGACGCGGTCACGGCCAGGTTGACGAGTGCCAGGCTGAGCGCCAGTTCGGCGTAGTGCAGATGGTCGCCGACGCCGAACGCCCGGGCCAGCGTGGCGATGGTCGCTCCGGCGCACAGGGCATAGAGGACCAGGAACAGCACCGGAAGTTCGCCGCGTGCCCAGTTGGCGCGGTACCGGGGAACGAGCCGACCCAGTCCCACGGCACCGATCGTGCCGACGAGGATGACCACCTGCAGCAGCACGGCGAGACCGCCTCCGGCGGAGTCGCCGGCCGGCAACGGCGTGATCTCGGTGACCCTCGGTGCGGTCGAGCCGGCCGTGGCCGACGTGACCAGAGCGGTCAGCGCGGCGGCGACCTGCGGCGACGCGGCGGTGGACTTGAGCAGCTCGACGCCGCCGGCACCGACGACCAGGGCCCCGTAGACGTCGAGGCGTCTGATGCCGGTGACGGCCGCGTCGCGGTCGTCGTAGGAGACGAGCGTGAGCGCGTCGCCGGCCTTCTCCGACAGGGCCTCGCGCGCACCGGCGGCGCCGACAGTGTTGTCGACATAGCCGAGTGGCACGTGGTGCGGTGCGGGCGCGTGGGAGATGCTCAGCAGCGCGGAGCCGAGCAGCGTCGCGATGACGACGCCCAGCCCGGCCACCACGACCGCCCGCACCCAGAAGTGCCGCTCGCGGCGGCGTTCCGCGGCGGGCGGAAGGTCGGTGGCGGAGGTGGCATCCAGCTCGACGTCCTGGGACAACGTGCCCATGCCCCGACGCTGGCAGAGGAACGTTGCAATCGAGCCGATTCGCGATCAACCCACGGCGGCGAGCAGTTCCCGACGGTCCGGTCCCGGCAGCGGGTAGCGCGGGGCCCGCATGCCCAGTTCGACGATCCGGTCGAGCATGCCCGGCTCGGCGTACAGGTCGGCCGGCGTGGTGAGCAGCGACGCGAGCGACTGGTACCCGCGGGCGATCGCCGGATCGGCGAGGCTGGCCGCGAACGTCGCCTTGCTGATCGCCCACCGCTCGTCGTCGGTGTGGTAGCCGACCCCGGCGATGTCGGCGTCGATCTCCGCGAGCCGGTGCCGGTCGTACCAGACGGTCATCCGGTGCAGCGGCTCCACCAGCGCGGTGGTCTGCTCGTCGACGCGGCGCGCCAGCTTGTCGTGGTCCTGCGGGTCCACCTCGCGGAGAACGTCGCGCAGCACCCGGGCGTGCAGCAGGCCGATCGACGTGCCGCGGCCCAGCGTCGGGTTGGTGCACGCCCAGGCGTCACCGACGGCCACCACGCCGGTCGCGACCGGTTCACCGTCCACGGCGAGGCGCCGGTACCGGTCCTCGATGCCCGCCATGACCTCGACGCCGGAGATCGGCTCACCGTCGCGCCAGTGCGCCGCCAGCGGGTACCGCGCCAGGGCGGCGTCGAACGCGTGCGGGTCGCGCAGGGCGCGCAGTGCCGCGTCGCGCTTGCTGGTGGCCAGCACCACGCTCCACGTCCCGTTGTCGGCCGGCAGCGTCAGGACGGTCAGCGAGTCGTGGTGCTGGGCCACGTACATCCGAGGCTCGGGTGGCGCACCGCGGAAGTGCCGGCCGTAGTACACGAAGCCGGACTCCTCGCGCTCCTCGACGGGTCGGCGGGCGCCCACCGCGTCGAGCCACGCGCCGAGTGCGCTGCGCCGGCCGCCGCAGTCGACCACGAGGTCGCCGCGGACCGCCCGGCCGCCCTCGACCAGGACACCGGTGACGTGCGGCGGGCCGGACCGCTGATCCGGGTCGGACCACAGGCCGGTCACCGTGACACCGCGCCGGATCGTGACGCCCGGCGTGCGGGCGGCGACCGTGGCCAGCACCGCCTCCAGCACCGGTCGCCGCGCCGTCACCGTGTCGAACCGGCCGTCGTCCGGACGCAGCGGGCCGCGCAGCGCCTCGGGCAGCATCGCGAGCGTGTTCGTCGACAGCGCGCCGGCCGCCCGCAGTTCGGCCGGTACGTCCGGGAGGTCCGCCGCGATCTGCGCGTACCAGCGGGGCAGCATGAAGTGCGCCAGCCGGAACTGGTTGACCCCGCGCCGCTCCCAGCTGTCCCACGCCCGCGCCGGGGGAGGCGGCCCGGCCGGGTCGCGTTCCAGCACCGTGATCTCGTGCCCGTCGCGGGCGAGCAGCATGGCGGTGGACAGCCCACCGACACCCGCGCCGAGGATGATGATTCCTGCCATACCCGGAGGATCGGCGACCGCACTGCTCACTTTCCAGGTCACCTGGTGCTCAATCGCCGCCCGGCAGGCCGATCTGCTTGATCTCGACGGCCCACAGCAGCTCGGTCAGCTGGTCGACGGCGCGACCGAGATGGCGCCGGTAGGTGCTGAACGGCAGGCCCAGCACCTCCGCGGCGGCCTCCTGGGTCGGTGCGGCGCGGACGAACGTGCGGTCCAGAACCCGGCTCAGCGGCTCGCCCCGGGGTTCGTCCCGGAGCCGGTCGATGGCGGTCGTGATCGCGGAGCGCAGGTCCCCGGCGTCGCCCGCGATCCCCGACGACGCCAGCGGGTTGGTGGCGAGCCGGTCCGGGCGGCGCAGGTCCGTCAGCGCGGCCCGGACCGCGGCGGCGAAGGCGGCCCGGTCGAGGGCGGGCGGGCGCAGCAGCGACGCCGGTGGCGGGCCGGTGCCGCCCGAGTGTTCCCGCTCGTTCATCAGTTCCAGCCAGACGTCGACGGGCAGCCGGCGCCAGTCGGTGCCGTACCCGACGTGTGCGCGGCCGTCGACCTCGACCTCCACGAGGCGGGCGAACCCCAGGTAGTCGAAGACGGGTCCCCAGTACTCGTCGTCGATGACGACGACGAACGACCAGGCCAGCGGACGGCTCACCCAGTCGACCAGCGAGGCCACCGGTCCGACCAGGTTGGCGTACAGGTCGCGCTGGTGCTCGACCCGCCCGCCGAGGAACCGCGCGACGCTGACCCGTTCGCCGGGGCGGGCCGGCCCCGCCCGGGCGACGTGTGCGAGCACCGCCCGCACGACCGGGTCGCGCTCCTCCAGCGCGGAGCCGGTGGGCAGCAGCACGATGAAGCCGTAGCCGCCGACGCCCGCGTCGGTGCGCACCACGCTGAGCGCGTCCGGCTGCTCGGCGAGCCACGCCGCGGCGAGTTCCGCGCACACCGGCCCCTCGTACCGGTCCACCAGCGCCAGGACCTCGTCGTGCTCGTCCGGCCGGGCCGTCACCACCGCGGTCGAACCGCGCGTGCGCAGCGCGTCGATGGCGGCCGTGAACGGTGCCCGGCGGTGCAGGTAGAGCAGGTGCTGGGCGCGGAGCGGGCGGTCGGCGCCGGCCGCGGTGCGCAGGCCGGTGACCGCGTGGTCGTGGACGAGGCGGTGCAGGGCCCGGTACCGCTCGGGTGAGCGCCGGTCGAACTCGGCGTCGAGCACGTCGCGGGCGAGGTCGTGCGGCGACAGCCCGTGCGGACCGCTGACGATGAACGGTCGCCGTTCGAGCCAGGCCCACACGGCGGGTGCCTCGGCGCCGACCACGTCGCGGAGCAGGTCCTCGGTCGTCACCCACGCCTTGGCGCAGGCCGCGAGGCCGGTGACGTGCGCCGGCGTCGGCGCGCCGGACAGCAGCGGGTCGAGCAGCACGGACACGAGCGTCGGCACGTCGGCGAGGCTCCCGGGTACGACTCCGGCGCGGGCCGCGTCGGCCAGCAGCGCGATCGCCAGCGGATGCCCGCGGCCCAGCGCGGTCAGGTGCGCCCGGTCCGGGACGCCGACGCCGGCCCGGGCCAGCAGGTCGTCGCTCTCGTCCGGGCCGAACGGATCCAGCTCGTGCACGGCCAGGACGTGGCGCCATCCCGCGTCGACCCGCCAGGCCGCGGCCGGCGGGTCGCGACCCGCCAGCACCACGATCGCGGTGACGCCGAGCGCGGGAAGGAACTCGCCGCGGATCCAGCCGTCGATCGGCGCCAGGTGCTCGTAGCCGTCGACCAGGAGGACGCCCTCGGCCGGCAGGCCCGCCCCCCGCCCGACGGCGTCCCGGAAACCCGACGGGGACGCGTCGATCTCCCGACCGTCGATCAGCGTCGCGGTGCGTCCGGCGGCGCGGGCGCGGGCGCCGAGCTCCTGCAGCAGCGTGGTCTTGCCGATGCCACCGGGCCCGTGCACGAACAGGACGCGCTGCGGCGACCGGCCCGCTACCGCCTCGTCGAAGCACGCCACCTCGCGCCGGCGCCCGACGAAGTTGCGGTGCCGTTCGCTGTCCAGTAGCTCGCCCAGCCGTCCCGCCACGCCCGGATGGTACGCCCGGCGAGGCAACGCCACAGTCGTTCTTCCGTAGAGTGTCGGGATGGCGGTCGATGGCTTCACGGTCGGCATCGACTTCGGTACCTCCACCACGGTCGCCGTGCTGGCCCGCGCCGGCGGTGCGGCCCGGCCGCTGGTGTTCGACGGCTCGGAACTGCTGCCGTCGGCGGTCTGCGTCGGGCCGGACGGGACGCTGCTGGTCGGCCGCGACGCGTTGCACGCCGCCCGATCGCATCCGGGCCGGTTCGAGCCGAACCCCAAGCGCAGCGTCGACGACGGTTCCCTCCTGCTCGGCGGCACCGAGATCGCCGTCGGCGACGTGTTCGCGGCGGTGCTCGCCCGGGTCGTCGACGAGGCCGGACGGGTGGCCGGCGAGCCGGTCCGCGCGGCGCGGCTGACCTGTCCGGCGGGGTGGGGGCCCCGGCGCCGGCAGTTGTTGACGACGGCCGCGAACGCCGCCGGGTTGGCGTCGGTGCAACTGGTCGCCGAGCCGGTGGCGGCGGCGTCGTACTTCGTCGACGTCCTCGACGGCCGGCTGCCGACGGGTTTCTGCGCGGTGGTCTACGACTTCGGTGCGGGCACGTTCGACGCGTCCGTGGTGCGTCGCACCGTCGACGGCTTCGACGTGCTCGCCGACCGTGGCCTGCCGGACGCCGGCGGCCTGGACATCGACGCGGCGGTGGTCGCGCACCTCGGCACCGTCTATGCCGCCCGCGATCCGGAGCGGTGGGCGCGCCTCATCCGGCCGGTGGACGGCGAGGACCGCCGCGCGTCCCAGCAACTGTGGACCGACGTGCGCGGCGCCAAGGAGATGCTGTCGCGGGCGTCGTCGACGTTCGTCCACGTGCCGCTGTTCGGCGAGGACGCGCCGCTCGGGCGGGCCGAACTGGAGACGCTGTCCCGTCCGGTGCTGGACCGCACCGTCGAGGCCACCCGGTCGGTGGTGCGCGATGCCGGCGTCGGCACGGAGGCGGTCGCGGGGGTGTTCCTCGTCGGTGGCTCGTCGCGCATGCCGTTGGCGGCGACGCTGTTGCACCGGGCGCTGGGGCTGGCGCCGACGGTCATCGAGCGTCCCGAACTCGTGGTCGCCGAGGGCGGCGTCCGTGCCCCGGAGTCGGCTGTGCTCGTCACCCAAATGCCGGAGCCCGGGCCGCGACCGGCGCCCGAGCCGCAACCGGCGGTCGAACCGCAACCGGAGCCCGAACCGCAACCGGTCCGAAAGCCCGGCCCGGCACCGGATCCGCCCGCCGACCCGGACGCGCCGCGGAACGGCCGGTTGGGCCCGGCCTTCGCGGCGCTCGCTGTGCTGGTGCTGGTGCTGGTCGCGGTCGTCGTGGCGCTGCAGGACGATGGCGCGGATCCGTCGTCGGTGAATCCCACGGCGACCTCCGGTTCCCCGACGCAGCCCGCGAAGCCGGTCCGGCTAGCCGCGCTCGCCGGTGCCGTCGGGCCGGCGGTGTTCGCCCCGGACGGTCGCACGCTCGCCACGGCCGGACCGAACCTCGGCGTGCTCCTGTGGGATCTGGCCGACGCGGCGAATCCCCGGCGGGTCGCGGTCATCGCGCCGGAGGTGGCGTCGGTGAACACGATGGTGTTCACTCCCGACGGCAACACGCTCGTCATCGCCGGGCAGGGCACGGAGGGGCGGGTGTACAACGTCGCCGACCGGGCCCGTCCGGTGCGGGTCGCCGCGCTCAGCGGTTACGCGCAGGGCCTGTACGACATCGCGCTGAGCCCCGACGGGCGGACGCTGGCCACCGGGACGCTCCGCGCGGTCGCGTTGTGGGATCTGGCCGACCCGGCCCGTCCCGTGCGGATCGCCACGCTGTCCGGGCACGCCGGCGCGGTCGGCGCGGTCGCGTTCAGCGCCGACGGCACGGCGATGTTCACCGGTAGCGACGACGCCACGATCCGGTGGACCATGTCCGATCGGCGCCAGCCCGTTCCGGCGGGCAGCCTGCCCGGGTCGTCGTCCATCGCGATCTGTCCCGACGGCGGGCTGCTCGCGACCGCCGATCGCGCGCGCACCGGGACGCTCTGGAACCTGGGCGCGCCCACGCCGGCCAGGGTCGACTCGTTCGACGCCACGGGTGTCGTGTTCGCGCCGACCGGCCGGACGCTCGCGGACGTCTACAGTTCCGCCGTCTTCGTCTGGGCCGTCGCCGCCGACGGCTCGCGCGTTCTGAGCGCGCGGTTCGACGGCGACTCGGTCGCGTTCGGCCCCGACAGCCGCACGATCGCCGTCGGCGGCGACGGGGAAACGGTGCTCTGGCGGCTCCCGTAGTTGAGCATCGAGACATGTCTATGGTCGAATACAGGTTCCGTCCACGGGGGAGGGATCCGCCTTGCGTATCAGAATCGTGCTCGTCGCCGTCCTCGCACTGTTCGCCGGAGTGCTGCCGGCGGCGCCGGTCGCGGCCGCCTCCGCGGCGGCCGAGAACGTCACCACGACCGTCTGGCAGTGGAACGTCAGCGGGTGGGTGATCCACCGCAACTCGACCACCGACGGCCTCATCCCGGCGCTCACCGCGTCCATCCGCAACCGCAACGCCACGTTCGTCGCGCTCAACGAGATCTGCTGGGACCAGTACAAGGCGGTGCAGGCCGACCTGGCCGCCAGCGGCTGGCCGGACACCTCGAACTTCTCCCGCTTCGAGGCCCAGCTCGACACCGTCTGCAACGGCGACCCGTTCGGGCTCGCCATCTTCAGCAAGGCGCCCCTCGGCACGGCCGACCGGTTCACGCTCACCGCCGAACCCCGCGACAACGGCGAGCTGCGCAAGCTGCTGTGCGCGCCGGTGACCGGCAAGCGGCTGCGCCTGTGCACCACCCACCTGACCCCGTACGGCATGGTGAACACGCAGCTGAACGAGGTCCGCGCGCGGGTCGAGGCGTTCGAGGACGCCGGTGACACCGTCATCCTCACCGGCGACTTCAACACCGAGCCGAGCTACGACCGGCTCAACTCCTGGTACGCGGCGAGCGCGAACACGACGATCAACCCGGGCAACTGGGGCCGGCACCGCGAACTCGACGACACCGACCCGGTCTGCCTCGGCTACGGCGAGGGCACGACCAACCGCACCGACAACGGGGCGTGCGGCCTCGGCTCGAAGATCGACCTCATTTTCGTTCCGGAGAACCGGATCGTCGGGTCGTACTTCGGCGACTCGCTCACCATCTCCACCGCCTGCGGCAAGCCGTGTTCGGACCACCGCATCGTCTACGGCACGGTGACGCTCGCGGTCGGCTGACAGATCACGGTTGGTACCCTCGCCCCGGTGCGCAGCTATGGTTCGCCGGCCTACCGGCTCCGCGACGACTACCACCACCTCGCTGTCGGCTCCGACGGCCGCACCGTCTTCGCGGTCGGCCGTCCCGATCGGCGCGCAACGGTGCTGCAGAGCGTCGAGGTCGCCACCGGGAAGGTCATCGAGGGCGACGAGGTCGCCACGTTCACGGTGGCGGGTGACCGCGTCGTCGCGGTGCCCACGGCCGCACGGGCGTCCCTGACGGTGGCCGGTGCCGACCTCTCCGTCGAGCGCACCGTCCCGCTCGACGCCCCGGTGCGGTGCCTGGCCGCCGGTGGGCCGGTGGTCGTCGTGGCCGGCGACGGTCCGCCCACGGTGGCCGTCGTCGACCCGGTCACCGGATCGGTCCGCAGCGGTCCGCTGCCCGCGTCACCCATGTGCGTCGCGGTGAGCGACGACGGAACCGTGGCCGCCATCGGGACGGGCACCGAACGCAGCGGATCGGTGCTGATCGTCGACACCGCGACCGCGACGGTCACGGCGACGCTGAAGGGCCCCCGGGCACCGGTGCGTTCGGTCCGGGTGTCGGGGCGCGGGCTGGTGGTCGCGGCGGCCGGGCCGCGTGTGTTCGGCTGGACGCTCGGCGTACCGAAGCCGGTCACCCTGCTCGCCGCGAAGAACCCGGCGTCCGTCGTCGGTTTCACCACCGGCGGCCTGCTCATCGCCCAGGTGAGCGAGAAGACCCTGCACGCGATCGACCCGTCCACCGGGGCCGAGGTCTGGAAGGTCGACCAGTACAACACCGCGCGGGTCCACGGGGACCGGGTCGTCTCGCTGCACTTCCACACGCTGCGCGATCTCGACGCCGCGACCGGCGCGGTCCGCCACTCGTGGACCTCGCGCACCTTCACCCGCGGCCTGGCGGTCGGGCCTGACGTCGTCGCGGCCACGGCGGCGACCGGCCGGGTGGCCGTTCTGCGGGACGGCGAGCCGTGGCCGGAGGACCCCGGTGGCCACGGGGCGCCGGTGATCGCGGTCGCCTTCGCCGGGGAACGCTTCGCCACCAGTGGCAAGGATGTCCGGGTGTGCGTCTGGGAACGGGGGTCGTCCACCCCGGTGTTCACCGCCGAGCCGTCGACCAAACAGACCGAGAGCGAGGCGGTGCACCTCGACGATGACGCGGTCTGGACGGCGTTCGGCACCCGGCTGCAGCGGTATCCCCTCGACGGCGGGCCGCCCGCGACGACCGGTTTCCTCAAGGACCGGGTGACCGTCATCCGACCGCTGCCGGGGACCGGCCTCGTGCTCGCGGCCGCACAGGCGAGACGGCGTTCGTACGGCGAGCTGTACCTCTTCGACGCCACGACCCTCACGCCCGTGCACAGCGAGCGCATGGACCGCACCTTCCGCGCGGCGGACCTGCGCGACGACGGCCTGGTCGAGTTGCGGGGCGACGCGCACCGGCTGGTCTTCGACCCGGCCACGAGGTCGGTGGTGCACCAGCAGGCCGCCCGGGGCTGGCCCTTCAAGCCCACCCAGTTCCTGCTTCCCGGCGGCACCCTGCTGGTGGAGACGGAGTACCAGGGTCGGATCCACGCGATCGACACCGGCCGCAACGCGGAACTGTACGGGGTCGTGGAGACCGAGACGATCAGCGGCACGGGCGCGCTGTCGGACGCCGGCCGGCTGGCGACCGTCCACACCGATGCGATCCGGCTCTGGGACGCGTACACCGGCGAGCCCGCCGGAACGGTGCCGCTACCGGAGGGCGTGCGGCAGGTCTGGTTCCTGCCCGACGGCAAGACGCTGCTCGCCACCCTCGCCGACGGACGACTGCTGGAACTCGACTAACGATCGCCGGGGACGATCAGGCCGGACTCGTAGGCGATGACGACGGCCTGGGTGCGGTCGCGCAGGCCGAGCTTGGCCAGCACCCGGCTGACGTGTGACTTGACGGTCTCCTCGCCGACGACGAGCCGGGCGGCGATCTCGGTGTTCGACAGACCCTCGGCGATCAGCCGCAGCACCTCGGTCTCCCGCGCCGTCAACGCCCGCAGCGCGGCGTCCGGCTCGCGGCGGCGCACCCGCAGGCGGGCGAACTCGGCGACGAGCCGGCGGGTCACGGTCGGTGCCAGCAACGCGTCGCCGGCCGCGACGACGCGGACGGCGTCGAAGAGGCGTTCGGCCGTGGCGTCCTTGAGCAGGAACCCGCTCGCGCCCGCTTCGAGCGCGTCGTACACGTGGGCGTCGAGGTCGAACGTCGTCAGGATCAGGACCCGCGGCACCGGCCCGCCGGGTTCGGCCAGGATGCGGCGGGTCGCGGCGATGCCGTCCATGCCGGGCATGCGGACGTCCATCAGGACGACGTCGGGGCGCACCTGCCGGCACAGCCGGACCGCCTCCTCGCCGTCGCAGGCGGAGCCGACGACCGCGAAGTCGGGCTGGGTGGCGAGCAGGACCTCGAACGCGGCACGCACGACGTCCTGGTCGTCGACCACCACGATCCGCGTCATGCGTTCACGCTCTTCGTCGGCAGGACGGCCTCGACGAGGAAGCCGGCGCCCGGACCAGGGCCGGCCGTCACCTTCCCGCCGACCATCGCGGCCCGCTCCCGCATCCCGGCCAGGCCGTGCCCCGCCGCGTGCCCCGCCGCGTCGTCCGCCACCGGCGGCCCCGGGCCGTTGTCGAAGACGCGGACGCGCACCTCGCCGTCGCCGAAGCGCAGTTCCACGTCGACGGCCGCGCCGGGGGCGTGCCGCCGCGCGTTCGTGAGCGCCTCCTGCACGATGCGGTACGCCGTCAACTCGATCCCGTGGTCGAGCGGTTCGACCGGGCCGCTGACGATGAGCCGCACGCCGCCCGTTCCGGCGTCGCGCACCTCGTCGAGGAGCGCGTACAGCTGGCGCAGGCCGGGTTGCGGGTGGCGCTCGACGGGCTCGGTGTCCACGTCCTCCCGCAGCACGCCCATCAGGCGGCGCATCTCCGTCAGCGCGGTCCGGGCCGTGTCGCCGATCGCCGTGAGCCGGCGCGCGCCCTCGGGCGGCATCCCGGGGGTGGCCAGCCGGGCCGCGTCGGCCTGCAACGCGATCATCGTGATGTGGTGGGCCACGACGTCGTGCAGTTCCCGGGCGATGCGGGCGCGTTCGCCGCGGGCGGCGTACTCCAGCAGCGTGGCGGCGGCGGACCGTTCGGTGGCGCGCTGCCGGCGTCGCTCCTCCCGCCGTCGCACGGCCGCGCCGCCGGCGGCCGCCGCCGCGGTAACGCCGACGAGAACCAGGGCGAGCGGACGCGCATCCGGCGTGCCGGTCGACCAGGGCTGCACCGCGAACGCGGCGAACGGCAGCGGCAACGGGGCGACCGTCCGCAGTGGACGGTTGCGCCCGGCGACCGCGAAAAGCGTGGCGAGCGCGGCGATTCCGGCCACCGTGAGCGGAAACGAGGCCGACAGCCCGAACATGCACGCGGCCGTCGAGAGGAGCACGGCGGCCACCGGCCAGAGGCGGCTCAGGGCCAGCGGGGCGACCACCGCGACCGCGATCACCGCGGCGACCGTCGTGGACGGCTGCTGCCCGTCGCCCCGCGCGACCGACTCGGCGGCGGCGGCCACGCCGAGGAGCGTCGTCGCCGCGCCGACCCCGGATACCGTCACGGAACCATTGTGTCGGTCGCGCGTGCCGCCGTCGTCCCACCTGTCCGGGAAGCGTTCTCCCCCGTACGGGGGAGAGGGGCCGCCGGCGAAGACCCCACCGCGCGTGACGCGCCGGCCGGCCCGGCGCGCCTAACCTGCCTGGCATGGAACCCTCCATCGAGGTACGCGCACTGCGCAAACGCTTCCGCAGCACCGTCGCCGTGGACGGACTGTCGTTCACCGTCCGGCCCGGCGAGGTGACCGGCTTCGTCGGCCCCAACGGCGCCGGCAAGTCGACGACCATGCGGCTGATCCTGGGCCTTGACTCGCCCGACGAGGGTGCCGCGCTGGTCGGCGGGAAGCCGTACCGGTCCCTGCGGGCGCCGCTGACCCACGTCGGTGCGCTGCTGGACGCGTCGGCGCTGCACCCCGCGCGGAAGGCCCGCGACCACCTGCTGTGGCTGGCCCACAGCAACGGGATCCCGAAGCGCCGCGTCGACGAGGTGCTCGACCAGGTCGGCCTGGCCTCCGCGGCCCGCCGCCGCGCGGGCGGCTTCTCGCTCGGAATGCAGCAGCGGTTGGGGATCGCGGCGGCGATGCTCGGTGACCCGCCGGTGCTGATGTTCGACGAACCGGTCAACGGGCTCGACCCGGACGGCATCGTCTGGATCCGGGAACTGCTCAGGTCGCTGGCCGCGGAGGGTCGGGTCGTCCTCGTCTCCAGCCATCTCATGGGCGAACTGGAGGACACGGCCGACCACGTCATCGTCGTCGGCCGGGGTCGGCTCGTCGCCGACACGAGCGTCGCGCGGCTGCTGGCCGCGGCGTCGAAGGAGAGCGTCGAGGTGGTCACCGCGCAACGCGCCGACGCGACGAGCGTCCTCGCCAACGCCGGCGCGACGGTGACCGTCGCCGGCGTCGACACCGTGACGGTCGACGGGTTGCCCGGCGACCGCGTCGCGGCACTGCTGACCGAGGCCGCGGTTCCGTTCTCGGAGTTGCGGCGGCACCGGGCCACGTTGGAAGAGGCGTACATGGACCTGACGCGGGGCGCCATCGAGTTCGCACCCGAGGGGACCGCCCGATGAGAGAGTCCTTCCCCGGGCTGCTGCGGGCCGAGTGGACCAAGTTGCGCTCGGTGGGCCGGTGGGTCGCCACGCTGCTGGGGGCGGCCGTGCTGACCACCGGGCTCAGCCTGCTCGCCGCGTCCGCGAGCAAGACCGACATGAACGTGCACCCCAACTTCGTCGTCGGGCCGCACGGCGACCCGGTCACCGACAGCTTCTACTTCGTGCACCAGCCGGTCACCGGGAACACGACGCTCACGGTGCGGGTCGCGTCGCTCGTCCCGCCCCGGGTCCGCGAGCGGGTGAACGTGGACGGCAACGGGATGACCCTGCTCGACAACCCCGACCCGTTCGCCGGCGCGGCCGCCGGAATCATGATCAAGGACGGCACGCGGTCCGGATCGTCCTACGCCGCCGTGCTGCTCACCGGCGCCGACGGCGTGCGGATGCAGTCCGATTTCGCCTCCGACGTTCCGGGCAGCACCAGCCGGGGCACCCGGTGGCTCAGGCTGGTGCGCACCGGGAACACGATCACCGGTTACGAGTCGGCCGACGGCGTCGCCTGGCGCAGGATCGGGACCGCGACGCCGGAGAACCTTCCCGCAACCGCCGAGATCGGTTTCTACGTCTCGTCGACGCCCGCGGTCTACACCTCGCGCGGCGGCGGCGTCTCATCCGTCGGCGAGCGCCCGACCACCGCCTCGGCCACGTTCGACAGCATCACTCTCGACGGGGCCGCGGAGTGGGCCGGTGAGCAGATCGGCGGCCTCGAAACCCCGAAGGGTGAAGCGCGGGGCGGCGAACACGCGGAGGCCGGCGGCGGTTTCGCCGTGACGGGCACCGGTCAGGTCGGCCCGAAGCCGCCGGACGACGACATCGTGGAGATCGCGCTCATCGGGGTCATCGCCGGTCTCATGGCACTGATCTGCGTCGGCGTCCTGTTCGCGACGTCGGAGTACCGCCGGGGAATGATCCGGGCGACGTTCGCGGCGACGCCCCGCCGCGGGCGGGTTCTCGCCGCGAAGGCGCTGGTGCTCGGGGCGTCGGCGTACGTCGTGAGCGTCGTCGGCGTCATCGCGGCCTTGCTGCTGGCGTTGCCGACGTTGCGCGACAACGGCTTCGCGCCGCCCGCCTTCCCGCAACCGTCCCTCGTGGACGGTCCCGTGCTGCGGGCGGTGCTGCTGAGCGCCGGGTTCATGGCCCTGGTGGCCGTCTTCGGCATGGCCGTCGGGATGTTGCTGCGCCGCAGCGCCATCGCGATCACGCTGACGGTCGTCCTCGTGCTGCTGCCGGTCGTCCTCGGCACGGTGCTGCCCGGAACCGCGCCGCGGTGGCTGATGTACACGACGCTGGCCGGTGGCCTGGCCACACAGCGGGCCAAGCCGCCGACCATCACGCTGGTCGAGCCGTGGTCGATGATCGGACCCGGGCCGGGCATCGCGGTGGTGGTGGCCTATGCCGGGCTCGCGCTCGGGCTGGCGTGGTGGCGCCTGCGGCGGGCGGACGCGTGAGGGTCCTGCACTCGGAGTGGACGAAGCTGCGGACGTTGCCGAGCACGGGATGGCTGCTGCTGGGAGCCGTCGTCGCCACGGTGGCCGTCGGGTTCGCCATTACCGCGTCGCTCGACTACTCGCGCTGCGACGCGCCGTGCGTCACCGATCCGGGCAAACTGAGCCTGGCCGGCGTGCGCCTCGGGCAGGTCGCGGTCGTCATCCTCGCCGTGCTGGGCGTGACGGCCGAGTACGCCACCCGCACGATCCAGCCGACGCTGGCCGCCGTCCCGCGCCGCACGTCCGTGGTGGTCGGCAAACTGGTCACGCTGGTCGCCCTCGCCGTCCTGGCCGGGGCGACCGCCGCGGCCGGCTCGGTCGCGGCGGCCCGGTCGGCCCTGCCGCACACCGGGTTTCCGCAGCTGTCCCTGTCCGACCATCTCCTGCAACGGGCCGCGCTGGGCACCGCCCTCTATCTGGGACTGGTCGCGGCGCTGGGGGTGGGGCTGGGGCTACTGTTGCGCGATACGGCCGGTGCGGTGATCGTGGCGCTGGCCATGCTCTACGGGACGTCGGTGGTGGCGGGGCTCGTCTCCGACCCGCGCTGGCAGCATCGGCTGCACCGGTTCTCGCCGATGGACGCCGGCCTGGCCATCCAGGCCACCCGGAACGTCGCCGCCGAACACATCGGGCCGTGGGCGGGAATCGGGGTGCTGTCCGCGTACGCCGGTGCGGTCGTCATCGCCGGACTCGTGACCTTCCACGTCCGCGACGCCCGCTGAGCGTTGTCGTCCGCTGCGCCGATTGTCATGGGCGGCCCCACCCCCGCGCGCCGGAGGGAGTCCGCGCGGGGGTGGGGCGTCGAGGTACTGCTGGGTCAGGCGGTGTTCGGTCAGGCGGTGCGCCAGTCGAAGCCGGATTCGACCACGATGCGGTCGGCGTTGGTGCGGATGGTGTGGGCGTGGTTGTTGGCGTGGTGT
>NZ_BOPG01000046.1 GCF_016863635.1 Virgisporangium aurantiacum
CCGTACACAACTGCAAGATCGACGCACGCCAGGGGTGGGCCAGGGGTGGGCCGGGGGTGGTTCAGCGGGTGCCGAGGATCGCCATCTCGGCGACCTCCGCGCCGCGGGGGATCGCCACGCGGACGTAGCGGGCCAGAGCGGTGAAGAGGGTCTGCGAGGGGATTGGTCCACTGTGGACCTTGGTCCAGTGGTGACCGTCCATTGAGGACTCGACGACCACCCGGCCATGGGGTGCGCGGCCGGCCCAGTCGATCTGGATGCCGGTCAGTTCGCGGACGGCGCCCAGGTCGACCTTCCAGTGCGGGTCGCGGTCGAAGCGGGACGGCTCCCACGTCGTCCACGCCCTGCCGTCGTTGGCGGCCGACGCCGGGTGCCGGTGCGTCGCGGAGGACGCCCACGCGCATCGCGCCCGGGCGTGGTCGGCCGGCTTCTCCTCGGCGGTGTAGCGGCTGTAGTTGTAGAGGCGCTTGGCCTGCGGCAGCGGCCGGCCGGTCACCTTGGCGTTCAGGTCGCACGGGCCGGTCGAGTAGACGTACGCGCGGTCGCCCATCACGTAGTCGACCACCTCGCCGCGGTCGTCGCCGCACAGGTCGCCGCGCACCATCCGGCCGTCGACGGGGAACGTCGCGACGCGCGCGCCGGTGCCGTCGAAGATGCCGGCGATCTCGCCGCAGCCCCGGTTCCAGACGAGCATGTGGTCGGCGTGGCGGCCGTCCCAGTTGTGCAGGGGCTCCATGACCGTGCCCCAGCAACCCAACGTCGTCCGGTGTTCCTGCCACAACGTGGTGCCGTCGGAACCCACCAGATACAACGCGTCCTTGCCGGTGGTCGCCGTGCGGTCGACGCGGTCGAGGCCGGCCAGTTCCAGGCCGGGCAGGTCGGGCCGGAAGTCGCCGAGCGCGACCTGTTGCGCCTCCACGGCGTCGGGGTTGCTGTACAGCAGCGCGCCGTCGGACCGGTACACGTTCGTGCTGCCGCCACCGAGGCCGGCACCGCCGAACGCGATGTCCTCGACGCCGTCACCGTCGACGTCGGCCACCCCGATGGAGTCGGCGTGGTCGGCCATGTCGGCGGTCCAGATCACCTGCCCGTCGGGCGTGAGGACGTCGTAGCCGGCGATCAGTTCCTGCCGGCCGTCGCCGGTGAAGTCGTGCGGATACGGGCGGTGGCCGGTGTTTCCGGCGTGCGTCCACAGTAGACGGCCCTCGTTGTCGAGCGCCCAGACGTTGTTGTAGCGGTCCTTCAGCACGATGTCCTGCGGCGTCGGCGTGCCGCGGAAGTTCGCGATGACGATCGTGTCGTGCGCCTCCGGGTGCGGCAGCGGGAACGCCTTCTGCAGCGCGCCGGTGGCGCCGTCGAAGATGCGGAACTCGTCGGACATCACGGCGAGCACGTCGTTGTCGCCGTCGGCGTCGATGTCGTAGATCTCGGCCGGGATGTCGGTGCCGTTGTTGGTGACGCGCGGGTCGGGCGTGCCGATCTGCCACAACTGCGCGCCGCTCAGGTCGTACGCGGTCAGCGCCTGCACCTGGCGTCCGATGTACCGGTCGTCGGCGGAGTACGTCGGCTGCATCGTCACCAGATCGAGGCGGCCGTCGCCGGACACGTCGCCGAGCAGGAACCGCGCGCCGGTGCCCCCGGAACTGACGTCGACGCTCGTCACCAGTTGCGGTTCCACGCTCGGGGCGGGCGGCGCGGCGCCCGCGGTGGTCGGGGCCGCGAGCGCGCTCACGCTCGCGACCAACCCGATACATGACGCCGTGAGCGTCCGCCGGGTACGGAAAGTGGGCATGCCTGTCTCCTCTGCGGGTGTGCAGCGGATGACGGACTTTGTTGGGCGGCCAGCCAAACTTTGCCATCAGCGGCCACTGCCGCGCAACCGCAACCCGGGCTCCTTGACAGGGCCTCCGGGGCGGGTCTAGCTTCCCTCCAAGCGGATGACTTGAAATGTTTCAATTCCCATGTGATCTTTAGGAAAGCGCTTACCTCAGGGTGAGCGCCCGTCGAACACCCGCCCCACCGCCGATCGCACGTTCGTGGGAGGAATGCCATGCGGCACGCCGCACGCTGGGCGTCCAGATTTGCAGCTGTCATTGCGTTGACGCTCGTCGCGAGCACCGCGGTCGCCTGCGGTGACGACGACGAGGGGAGCGGCGGCGGCAACGTCACGCTCCGCTTCACCTGGTGGGGCAACGCCGACCGGGCCGATCTCACCGAGAAGGCCATCGACCTGTTCGAGGCCAAACACACCAACATCAAGGTGGAGACCTCCTTCGCGGAGTTCAACGCCTACTTCCAGAAGATGGCCACCGAGATCGCCGGCGGTAGCGCGCCCGACGTGCTGCAGATGGACTACCGCTACGTGCGCGAGTACGCCGACCGCAACGTGCTGCGCGAGTTCGGCACCAAGGGCGCGAAGGTCGACACGTCGAAGATGGCGAAGAGCCTGCTGAACGGCGGCACCGTCAACGGCAAGCTGTACTCCATCCCGATGGGCCAGAACACGCAGGAGTTCATGTACGACCCGGCCGCCTGGCAGACCGCCGGCGCCACCGCACCCAAGGACGGCTGGACGTGGGCCGACCTGGAGGCGGCGGCCACGAAGGTGAGCCAGTCCACTGGAAACAAGGTGCGCGGGATCTCCGACTTCGGGCCGATCGAGGACTGGTTCGAGGTGTGGCTGCGGCAGCAGGGCAAGACCCTGTACACCAACGAGGGGAAGATCGGCTACACCGCGGCCGACGTCCAGAAGTACTGGGAGATGGCCGACAGGTTGCGTCGCAGCGGCGCCGCCACGCAGGCCGACGTCACCTCGAAGCTCGACGGTTCGCAGGCGAACGACCCGGTGACGCAGAAGACCGCGTCGTCCGGCTTCGGCTACGACTCCGGTCTCACGCCGAAGACGTGGGAGATCATGGGACGCGAGATGAAGATCTCGCCGTTCCCCAGCGACAGCGACAACCTCGGCCAGTACGCCAAGCCGTCGATGCTGATCTCGATCTCGGCCAAGTCGGAGCACCCGAAGGAGGCCGCGCAGCTCATCGACTTCCTGCTCAACGACGCGGAGGCCGGCAAGGTGCTCGGAACGTCCCGCGGCATGCCGGTCAACAGCGACATCCGGGCGAGCGTCGGTGGCGGGCTCACCGGTCCGCCGAAGGTCGCCTTCGAGTTCGAGACGGCCGTGCTGCCCAAGCTGAAGGACGCCCCGCCGCCCCCGCCGAAGGGTGCCGGTGCGGTGAAGACGGCCTTCCAGCGCACGTACGACGACGTGATGTTCCAGCGGTCGGCGATACCGGCCGCCGCGGAGAAGTTCATGAACGAGGCCAAGCAGGCGCTGTCCTCGTGATGTCAGAGTGACGATCACGGAAACCCGACCGGCCGGGTCGAAAGGCCCGGCCGGGCCGCAACGGACGAAGAAGCACCACCGCTACGGCGAGCGGCCGGGGATCGCCTACCTGTTCCTCTCGCCGTGGGTGGCCGGCGCGCTGCTGCTCACCCTCGGGCCGATGCTCGCGTCGCTGTACCTCTCCTTCACCGACTACGACCTGTTCACCTCGCCCGAGTGGGTGGGACTGGACAACTACAAGCGGATGTTCACCGAGGATCCGCGGTTCTGGTCGTCGGTGTGGGTCACCACGAAGTACGTGCTCATCTCGGTCCCCTTGAAACTGACCGCGGCCCTGGCGGTCGCGTTGCTGCTGAACCGCGGCGGACGCATGCAGGGCTTCTACCGCTCCGCGTTCTACGCGCCGTCGCTGCTCGGCGCGAGCGTCGCCGTCGCGCTGGTGTGGCGCGTCGTGTTCGACAACGGCGGCCCGATCGACCGCGCGCTCAACACGGTCGGCCTGACCACCGGTGGCTGGACGTCGAACCCGACGTACGCGCTCTACTCGATCGTGCTGCTGGCGGTGTGGCAGTTCGGCGCGCCGATGGTCATCTTCCTGGCCGGCCTCAAGCAGATCCCGCCGGAGCTGTACGACGCGGCCGCGATCGACGGCGCCGGGTGGTGGCAGTCGTTCCGGTCGATCACCATTCCGATGCTGTCGCCGGTGATCCTGTTCAACCTGGTGCTGGAGACGATCCACGCGTTCCAGGCGTTCACGCCGGCGTTCATCGTGAGCGGCGGCCGCGGCGGGCCGAGCGACTCGACGTTGTTCTACACGCTGTACCTGTACCAGCGCGGCTTCACCGACTTCCGGATGGGCTACGCGTCGGCGATGGCGTGGATGCTGCTGATCGTGATCGCCGCGGTGACGGCGCTGCTGTTCCGCACGTCGCGGTCGTGGGTGTTCTACGCGGGGGGCGACAAGTGAGGCGGGTCGGTTGGCACATCGTGTGCCTCACGCTGCTGGCGGTGCTGCTGTACCCGATCGTGTGGCTCGTGTCGATGTCGTTCAAGCCGACCGAGGAGATCCTGTCGAGCCTCTCGCTGCTGCCGAAGCGGTTCGTGTTCGGCAACTACACCGACGCGCTGGCCGGCTCCGGCGGCGTCTCGGCGTGGCAGTTCTTCGCCAACTCGGTGATCGTCTCGGTGCTGGCGGTCGTCGGCAACCTGGTGGCGTGCACGCTGGCCGCGTACGCCTTCGCGCGGCTGCAGTTCCGGCTGCGTAAGGTGCTGTTCGCGGTGATGCTGGCGACGATCATGCTGCCCGCGCACGTGGTGCTCATCCCGCAGTACACGATCTTCAACGAGCTCGGGATGGTCGACACGTTCTGGCCGTTGGCGTTGCCGAAGTTCCTCGCCACCGACGCGTTCTTCATCTTCCTGATCGTGCAGTTCATGCGCGGCCTGCCCGACGAACTGGCCGACGCCGCCCGCATCGACGGCTGCGGCCCGATCCGCACGTTCGGGTACGTGGTGCTGCCGCTGTCGCGCCCCGCGCTCGTCACCACCGGGATCTTCACGTTCATCTGGACCTGGAACGATTTCCTGTCCCAGCTGATCTACCTGAGCACGCCGGCGAAGTACACGCTGCCGCTGGCGCTGCGGCTCTACATCGACCAGACCAGCGAGACGTCGTACGGCGCGATGTTCGCGATGTCGGTGCTCACGCTGCTGCCGATCGGGCTGTTCTTCCTCGTGTTCCAACGGATGCTGGTGCAGGGCGTAACCACGTCGGGCATGGGCGGCGCCTGAGGCATAGTGGGCGGGTGAAATACCTGTTCTTCTGGGGTCACCAGCCGTCGCGCGACGGGAGCATCACCGCCAGCTGCCTGAGCCAGTGGTGGCCGGCGCCGTTCACCGTCGACGGCCGCGTCTTCCCGACGGCCGAGCACTACATGATGTGGTCGAAGGCGATGCTGTTCGGCGACGATTCCGTGGCTTCGCGCGTGCTTGAGGCCGGCCACCCGAACCAGGCGAAGACGCTGGGCCGCCAGGTGAGCGGCTTCGACGAGGACCGGTGGGTGGCCGCCCGCTACGACATCGTGGTGGCCGGCAGCGTGGCGAAGTTCGGCCAGCACGACGACCTTCGGGCGTACCTGCTGGGCACCGGCGATCGCGTGCTGGTCGAGGCGAGCCCGCTCGACCGCGTCTGGGGCATCGGCCTCACCGCCGACGACGAGCGGGCCCGGTCGCCCGAGCGCTGGGAGGGCCTCAACCTGTTGGGCTACGCCCTGATGGACGCCCGCACGAAACTCCGCGAGGACGCCGAATGATCATCATCGCCGGACACATCACCGTCGACCCCACCGACCGCGGCCGCTACCTGGAAGCGGTCGCGGATGTCGCGCCCCAGGCCCGCGCGTTCGCCGGCTGCCTCGACTTCGTGCAGGCGGCCGACCCGATCGAGCCCGGCCGCATCAACATCTACGAACGCTGGACCGACGACGAGGCCCTCCACCGCTTCCGTGAATCGGGCGGCGCCGGCCCGGACGCCCCGCCAATCCGCGCAGCGGACGTCAAGAAGTACCGCATCGCCGCGGTGGAGTCCCCCTGACCGAGTCGATCTTGCAGTTGTGCTCGCTGTTTTGGGGGGTTTCATCCCGCTTTCAAGCGGACACAACTGCAAGATCGCCTGCGCCGCGCGCCGCGCCGCGTCGCGTCGCCGGGTAGTTCTGGCGGCGGATCTTGGACTCCCAAGGGTGCTATAACACCCACGAGAGTCCAAGATCTACAACTGGTCACGCTGTGATGCGACAAAGCGCACAAATCGACCCGATAGTGGCCGCATCGCGGCGGCAATAGGCCCTGACCCCGTCGATCTTGCAGTTGTGGTGCCGGAATCACCCGATATCGACCCGGTTTGCGAGGCACCACAACTGCAAGATCGACTTTGCGGGGCGGAGCGTGAGGGATGTGCGCTGGGGGTATATACGCGGGGTATACCCTCGGGGTAGGGTGCTGGCATGAGCGTTCCTCTCACTCTGCTTGGCCTGCTTGAACGGGAGCCCAGCCATGGGTACGACCTCAAGCGCGACTACGACATGTTCTTCGGGCGGGGCAGGCCGCTGCCGTTCGGGCAGGTCTACGCGACGCTCGGGCGGCTGGCCCGCGACGGCAAGGTGGTCATCGGCGAGGTCGAGCCCGGGGTGGGTCCCGACCGTAAGCGTTACGTGATCACGGAGGTCGGCGCCACCGAGGTCGGCACGTGGCTGGCCGAGCCGGTCGAGCCGGAGCCGCACCTGCAGACGGTGCTGTTCTCCAAGGTCGTCCTGGCTCTGATGCTCGGCCGCCCGGCCGAGGAGTACCTCGACGCCCAGCGGAACGCCCACATCGTGCGCATGCGCGACCTCACCGAGCTCAAGCGCACCGGTGAACTCGTCGACGCCCTGCTCGCCGACCACGGCCTGTTCCACCTGGAAGCCGACCTGCGCTGGATCGACATGACCGTCGCCCGGCTCGACGCCCTGCGCGAGGCGGTGGTGCGCCGATGATCGAGGCGATGATCGAGGCCAAGGGCGTCAAGCTCAGCTTCGGGCAGACCCCGGCCCTGCGCGGCGCCGATCTCGCGGTCGAACAGGGGGAGATCGTCGCGGTCATGGGGCCCAGCGGGTCGGGCAAGTCGACGCTGCTGCACTGCCTGGCCGGCATCCTCGTGCCCGACGAGGGGGAGATCCACTTCGGCGGGCAGCGGATCGACACGCTCGGCGAGACCGAGCGCAGCGCGCTGCGTCGCGACCGCTGCGGGTTCGTGTTCCAGTTCGGCCAGCTCGTGCCGGAGCTCACCGCCGAGGAGAACGTGGCGCTGCCGTTGCTGCTCGCCGGCGTCCGCCGGGCGAAGGCCGTCGCGGCGACCGCGCCGTGGTTCGCCAAGCTCGGTCTGGACGGCCTCGAGCGCCGCCGGTCGGGCGAACTGTCCGGTGGGCAGGCGCAGCGGGTGGCGCTCGCCCGGGGCCTGGTGGCCGAGCCGTCGGTGCTGTTCGCCGACGAGCCCACCGGCGCGCTCGACTCGCTCACCGGCGAACAGGTGATGGACCTGCTGGTCGCGTCCGCGCGGGAGCAGGGCACCACGGTCGTGCTGGTCACCCACGAGGCCCGGGTGGCGGCGTACGCCGACCGGCACGTGATGGTCCGCGATGGCAAGGTCGCGTCCCTGGCAGCGGCCTCATGATCCGGTTCGGCCTGCGGCTCGCCGTCGCCAGCGGGCGGGAGGCCGTCGCGCGGCTGGTCGTCATCGCCGCGGCGGTGGCGGTCGGCGTGGGCATGCTGCTCGCCGTGGTGGCCGGAACGAACGCCGTCGACGCGCAGAACGCCCGCTACGCGTGGCTGAACACCAGCCTGGAGCCGACCACCGTCGACGGGAACGGTCCGCTGTGGTGGTTGATCCGCATGGACCGCTACGACGGAAGAGCGATCGTGCAGATCGACGTCGCCACCATCGACGGCGCCGCCGCGCCGCTGCCGCCCGGAATGTCGCGGCTGCCCGGTCCGGGGGAGTACTACGTGTCCCCGGCGCTGGCCGACCTGATCGCGAAGACCCCGGCCGACCAGCTCGGCGACCGCTACGTTGGCCGGCCGGCGGGCACGCTCGGCGACGCGGCGCTGCCCGGCCCCGAGGCGCTGATCGCGGTGGTCGGGCACGCGCCCGACGAGCTGGCCGGCCAGCCCGGCGCCCGGCGGGTCGGCTCGATCATGGCCGTCGACCCGAAGGACTGCGAGAGGTGCTACGTCGGCAACGGCGAGGACGCGATCAAGATGCTGCTGGCGATCGTCGGCGCGGCGATCCTGTTCCCGCTGCTGATCCTCGTCGCCGGCGCCACCCGGCTCACCGCGGCCCGGCGCGAACAGCGGTTCGCCGCGATGCGGCTGGTCGGGGCCACGCCCCGGCAGGTGTCGGTGATCTCGGCGGTGGAGTCGACCACGTCGGCCGTGATCGGCACCGTCGCCGGCTTCGGGCTGTACCTGGCGATCCGGCCGGCCATGCTGTCGATCGCGTTCACGCTCGAACCGTTCCACTCCGCCGACCTGGCACTGACCCCGCTCGACGTGCTCGTGGTCGCGCTCGGCGTCCCCGTGCTCGCCGCGCTGTCGGCGCGGGTCGCGATGCGCCGGGTCCGCATCTCGCCGCTGGGGGTGGTGCGCCGGGTCACGCCGCGTCCGCCGACGGCGTGGCGGCTGATTCCGCTGCTGCTGGGCGTCCTCGAGCTCGTGTATTTCGTCGGACGCCGACCGCCAACGTCCGACCAGCAGATCATGGCCTACATCTCCGGAATTCTGCTGATGATGATCGGTCTGGTGATCGCCGGGCCGTGGCTGACCATGACCGGGTCGCGGCTGCTCGCGCTGCGGTCGGGTCGGCCGGCGACGCTGATCGCCGGCCGGCGTCTCGCCGACGACCCGCGGGCCGGGTTCCGCGCGGTCAGCGGGCTCATGCTGGCGCTGTTCGTCACCAGCGTGGCCACCGGCGTGATCACCACGATCGTCGCCGAGCGCGGACCGGGCGCCGGCGGCGCGGCCTTCTCGAACGCGGTGGCGGTGACGTTCCACGAGGGGCCGATCCAGGCCGACCGGGCACGGCTCGACGGGCTCTCCGCCGACCTGCGCGCCATCCCGGGCACCCGCAGTGTCACGGTGGTGCGGGAGAACGCCGACTTCCCGTCGCCGGCCGCGGAACTGCCCGGCTTCGTGTCGTGCGCCGTCCTCGCCGCCGATCCGGCGTTGGGCCACTGCGCGCCGGGCGCGCAGGTCGCGCAGGTCGCCGACGGTCTGGTCGACTGGCGCGACAACGAGGACAACGCCCTGCCCTGGCCGACCGCCGACATCGCGCCGGCCGACCTGGACGCGCTGCCGGTGGCGTCGATCGTGGTGAACACCGACGGCTCGACGGCCGCGCTGGAACGGGCCCGCACCGAGTTGAGCGCCGCGTTCCCGTTCGTCCGGTTCGCCGGCACCGCGGGCGAGTGGGAGAGCGACTTCACCAACACGCTGGTGCAGTGGCAGCGGCTGGCCAACGTCGTGATCCTCACCAGCCTGGCCATCGCCGGGTGCAGCCTCGCGGTGAGCGTCGCGGGCGGGATCAGCGAACGGAAGCGCCCGTTCAGCCTGCTCCGGCTCACCGGCGTGCCGCTGTCGGTGCTGCGGCGGGTCCTCATCCTGGAAAGCGCCGTGCCGCTGCTGGTGGTGGCGGTCCTGGCGATCGGCGGCGGTTTCCTGGCGGCGCAACTGTTCCTGCGGTCGCAGTTCAGGTACGACCTGGTGACGCCGCATCCGGCCTACTACCTGATCGTGGGCGCCGGCCTGATCGCGTCGCTGGCGATCATCGCGTCGACCCTGCCGCTGCTGGGCCGCATCACCGGCCCGCAGACCGCCCGCAACGGCTGACCGTCCTATGCCTCCGGGTGGGGGTGGGAACCCTGCCGGAGCACGACGACCGTGGATGGTCGCGGCCATACCGTGAGTCGCATGAAGAAGTGGGTGACAGCAATCGCCGTGCTGGTGGGCCTTTCCGCGGTCGGCTCGCTCGTCTACTGGCAGTGGGACCCGATCTGGGCGTTCGTTTTCTCGCCGGTCGGTGGCTTCGTCACGAAGATCCTGTTCACGACGAAGGCGGTGAAGGTGGTCGTGGGCGCGGGGGTCGCGGTGGCGGCGGGCGTGGTCGCGGTGCGGAGGAAACTGTGTCGGGGGACGCCGGAGCCGGAACTCGCACCACCGGTGTACGGCCCACCGGAAGAGAGCCTCACGCCAGCGGGAACGGCGACTGCCACCACCACGGAGTCGGCGAAAGCTCCAGCGTCTCAACCCATTTGACCCACCAGAAGCCGCGCCGCCCCGGCGCCACCAACCGCGCCGGATACCCGTGGCCGGGCGACAACGGCCGCCCGCCGACGGCGATCGCGAGCAGCAACGAGTCGACGTCGTCGACCGGGAACCGCACCTGGTACCCGGTCGACGATCGCACGAGGAGACTGCGGGCGTCGCCGACCGGCCCGATCAGGTCCCGCACCGGCACGCCCGACCAGTCCTGCTCGGCGTACCAGCCCGACGTGCAGTCCAGCAGTGCCCGCCGGGTCACCGACCGTCCACTGAGGTCGGACAGGGAATACGACGCATCCCCCACGGTGAGGCGCCAGGCGTCGATGGTGGGCACGGTGTCGTTGAGCCAGATCGTGTTGGGCATCGCGGAAGGCTCGAACGAGCCGCGTTCGTACGAGCCGGTGAACCGCCGCCGGGCGCCGGGCGCGCCGGCCAGTTCGACCACGCCGGCGGTCGCCGCGTAGACGCCGGCGGCGCCGCCGAGCAGAAGACCCGTCCGCAGCGCGGTCCGCCGGGACAGGTCGGTTCTTCTGGGACGCACGAAGCGCGCGACGAGATGCCACAGCAGCACGGGCACGAGGGCCAGCGCCAGCGCGATGTGCAGCCACAGCCCGTCGATCCCCGACACCGTACGCAGAAAACCCGTGCTGTACCCGAATCCCAGCACCAGCACGGCGACCGCAAAGGCCGCGAGCACCAGCGACAGCCACCGGGTGCGGCGCGCCTGCCGCAGGCCGGCCCGGATCACCCGCAGCTTCGCCGGAACGAGCAGCACCAGGAGGATTCCGGCGCCGCCATGCCCGATCACCACCCACCGGCCCGCGGCCGTGCCGCTGGCGACCGCGCCCGCACCGGTGGCGAACACGATCAGCAACGCGGCGAGCAGCGTCAGGTTGGTCACCCGGGCCGACGGTAATCGTTTCATGCCGGTACCAAGGTACGCCGCGACGACGACGTCCAGACCGTGGCGGACAACCAGATCAGCGACGCCGCGGCCAGCAGGTGCACGGCGCTCGTCAGCGGGGTGTCGTCGAGCGGCGCCAGCAGTGCCAGCAGCGGCAGCGTCACCGTGTAGCCCCACGCCGGAACGGCCGGGAACACGCGGTCGCGGATCATCGTGGCGCCGAACAGCACCGTGCCGGCCACGAACACCAGCCCGCAGATCCGCACCACCGCACCGGTCGGACCGTCGAGCACGTCCTCGACCACGGCGTCGGAGAGGAAGAACAGCACCAGGTTCAGCGCGAACGCGACGCCCGCGAACAGCCCCAGGCCGATCGCGTTCAGCCCGTACGCCACCGCGCGGAACGTGCCGGATCCGTTGCCCCGCAACAGAAAGAACGCGGTGAGCGCGGGCGGACCGAACGCGACGCCGAGCCCGATCACCAGGCTGGTCGCGGTGGTCTCACCGGTGAACGCCTCCACCGCGCCGGGCACGCCGATCGACAGGCCGAGCACCACCCCGCAGGCGGCGCCGAAACGTAGCAGCATCATGCGGTGACCGTAGGAGCCGGCGGCGGCACCGGAACAGTGACGAATGGCCAACCCGTTGGCCATTCGTCACAGGAAGCCGTGCTCGCGCGCGTACAGCGCGGCCTGCGTCCGGTCGCGCAGCCCGAGCCGGGTGAGGAGCCGCGAGATGTGGTTCTTCACGGTGCCCTCGCTGAGGTGCAGCTGCGTCGCGATCTCGCGGTTGGTGGCACCCCGGGCAATGAACCGGAGCACGTCGAGCTCGCGCGACGTCAGTGGCTGCCCGATGGTCGGTGGTTCCTTTTGTGACGGAGTGAGCGCCGCCGCCACGCGGGCGGCCGCCGCCGGGTCCAGTTGGGCCACGCCCGCGTGCGCCATCCGCACCGCGCCCGCGAGTTCCCGCGCCGGCAGGTCCTTCAACAGGTAACCGGTGGCGCCGGCGCGCATTGCCGGCACGACGTACTCCTCGTCGTCGAACGTCGTCAGCATCACCACGCGGCAGCCGGGTGCCTGCCGCCGGATCGTCTCCAGGGCGGTGATCCCGTCGACGTCGGGCATCCGGACGTCCATCAGCACCACGTCCGGTCGCAGCGTCACGGCCTGTTCCACCGCCTCGCGGCCGTTGGCCGCGGTGCCGACCACGGTGACGCCGGGCTGCAGCCCGAGCAGCGACGCGATGCCGTCGCGGATCAGCCGCTGGTCGTCGACCACGAGCACCCGCACGTCGTCGTCGGACGCGGTCACGCCGGCACGCTCACCGTCAGCCGGGTACCGGCGCCGGGACGGCTGTCGACGTCGACGTTGCCGCCGACCTCCGCGATGCGTTCGCGCATCCCGGTCAACCCGAACCCGGACCGGTCGGGCACGAACCCGCAGCCGTCGTCGGCGACCACCAACGTCACCGCGGACGGTTCGAACGCGAGCCGCACGGTGATCCGTTCGGCGCCGGCGTGCCGGCGGGCGTTGGTGACGCCCTCCTGCGCGGCCCGGTAGACCGCGGTCAGCACGGGCAGCGGGTGCCCGTCCTCGTCTCCCGATACGTCGATCGACACCGGGCCGCCCCCGAGTCCCGCGACGGCGGTGGACAACCGGAACGCTTCGGGATGCAGCGCGCGCACGGACTGCCGCACGTCGTCCAGCGCCTGCCGCACCGCCCGGTGCGCCTCGACGAGCGCCCGGTCGGCGGCGGCCGGGTCGCTGCTCCGGAACGCCGACGCCTGCTCGATGAGGATCGCCGACTCGGTGAGATGGTGGCCGAGCCCGTCGTGGATGTCGCGGGCGAGGCGGTTGCGTTCGGCGACCGTGGACAGCTCCGCCACCTCGGCGGCGTACGCGCGCAACCGGTCGTTGCCCGCCTCCAGCCGCACCCGGAGCCGCCGCTCCTCGACCGCCATCGCCGCCATCGTGATCGCGAGCAGCAGCCCCAGCCCGACCATCAACAGGTCGGTCACCCGCTCCAGGTCGGTCCACCATCGCGGGGTCGAAACCGCGTTCGCGACGACCAGCGCCGCCAGGCAGGCGACCGCGCTCGCGATGCTGGCAACGCGCCCGAACGAGAAGTACGCGATCACCGGGACGAGCACGAACAGCGCCTTCGCGACCCCGGACCCGTCGGCGGCGACCACGAGCAGGTACAACGCCACCCGCACGGCGAACAACAGCACCCGGGACCCGCGACCCCGACGCTCGACCAGGTCGACGGCCACGAGCAGCGCGAGCCCGGCGATCAGCGCCACCGGCCGGGTGTCGCCCAGCCCGGCCGCCCCGGCGTACAACCCGGCCGTGAGCACCGCGGCATACAGAACCGGCGGCACCCACGGCACGTACACGGGTCCAGAGTACGGCGGCGCTTTCAGCTGACGGCCCGCCTGAGGACCGCGGCGAGCGCGGCCTTGGCGTCGGCGGTCAGCTCGGTCACGGCGTACGCGACCGGCCACGCGGTGCCGTCGTCGAGGTTGGCCTCGTCGCTGAAGCCCAGCGTGGCGTACCGGGTCTTGAACTTCGACGCGGGCTGGAAGTGACAGACGATCTTGCCGGCGCGGGCGTAGGCGGGCATGCCGTACCACAGCCGGGGCGTGAGGCCCGGGGCGGTTGCCCTGATCAACGCGTGCACCCGCTCGGCCAGCCGCCGGTCGGCGTCCGCCATCTCGGCGATCTTCGCGAGCACCTCGGCCTCGGGGTCGACGGCTGCCTTGGTGCCCCGGCGGGCACCCTTGATCTCCTTGGCGCGCTCCTTCAGGGCGGCGCGCTCGTCCTCGGTCATGTGGGTCTCGGCGTCGGTGGTGTTCTTCGCGGACATGTCGGTATTCCTCTCGGTCGGGTCGGGGTTCACGGGTTGCCGGCCTGCTGGCGGGTCGGCACGTCGAGGCGGTTGACGGCGTTGGTGACGGCGATGCTGAGCAGCAGCACGGCCAGTTCCTTCTGGTCGAAGTGCTTGGCGGCCACGTCCCACACCGCGTCGGGCACGGGGTCCGGCCGGTCGGCGAGCCGGGTCGCGGCCTCGGTGAGCGCCAGCGCGGCGCGTTCCTCGTCGCTGAACCAGGGCGTCTCCCGCCAGGCCGCGACCGCGTCCACCTGGTTGGTGGTGGCGCCGTGGTGGCGGGCCCGCGCGGCGCCGTCGGCCACGCCCGGGCCGCATCCGTTGATCTGGCTGGCGCGCAGGTGGCTGAGCGCGAGCAGCCTGCCGTCCAGCCCGGCGCCGGCGACGGCCGCGGTGAGGGCCGTGAGGGCCGACCCGGCCGCGGGGATCACCATGGCCGGGTCGGGTACGCGCTCGGTCGGCATCGTTCCCCTCCTTCGTCGTGCGGTTCCGTCGTTTCCGTCGGGAGCAATCCGACCATCGCGGCGCCGCGCAGCGCGTGCCCCGTGGGACACCGTGGGACACGAGCAGGCCCGTGAACAGGGAAAACGTCCTCTAGATCCACCCGCCGGGGCCGGGACAGTACGGTGTTTCGGGTGACCACCCCCCAGGAGCGTCTCGTTGCTCAACTCGCCTCGATCAAGGAGTTGAGCGGGCTCAGCCTGCGTGCCCTCGCGGGCGAGGCCGGCCTGAGCAGCTCCTCGCTGTCGCGGTACCTCACGGGCCGGCTCGTGCCGCCGTGGGAGGCCGTCGTTGCGCTCTGCCGGGCCGTCCGCCGTGACCCCCGGCCGCTGCGCGCGATCTGGGTCGAGGCGTCCCGGGCAGGTCCCGCGCCCGCGCCGCGCCGGAACGACCTGCCGGCCGATCTGTTCGACTTCACCGGCCGCGAGGCGGCGGCCGCCCGGGTGGAGGAGCTGCTCCGCGCGGGCGGCGTGGTCGCGATCGACGGCATGGCGGGTGTGGGCAAGACCAGCCTGGCCGTCCACGTGGCCCACCGGCTCGCCGCGGCGTATCCGGACGGCGGCCTCTACCTCGACCTGCACGGCTTCACCCCGGGCCAGGAACCGCTGGAGCCGCACGCCGCGCTGCGCAACCTGCTGGACGCGCTGGACGTCGCGCAGTCGCCGGCCGGCACCGCCGAACGCGCGTCGCTCTGGCGCTCTGAGCTGTCCCGCCGCCGGGTGCTGGTGGTGCTCGACAACGCCGTCGACGAAGAGCAGGTACGCCCGCTGCTGCCGGGCGCCGGCAGGTCCGCGGCGCTGATCACCAGCCGCCATCGGCTGGTCGAGCTCGACGGGGTGCCGCCGGTCTCGCTCGAACCGCTGACCGACGACGACGCGGCGCACCTGTTCGGCCGCGCGGCCGGGTTCCGGTTCGACGCGCCCGGGTCGGGTGAGGGCGACGCGCCCGGTTCCGGCGAGGGCGACGCGGTCGGCCGGGTGCTGCGGCAGTGCGGCGGCCTGCCACTGGCGCTGCGGATGGCGGGAGCACGGCTGCGCCACCGTCCGGGGTGGACGGTGGCGGTGCTGGCCGAGCGGTTGCGCGACGGCGCCAACCGCTTCGACGCCGTGTTCGGCATGTCGCTGCGGCAGCTCGACGCGGCCCAGCGCCGCATGTTCCGCCTGCTCGGTGTCCTGCCGGGCGCCGACGTCGACACCGCGGCGGCGGCCGCGCTCGCCGACGTGCCGCCCGCGGAGTGCGAGGCGGCGCTGGAGGAACTGCTCGACGCCCACCTGATCGAGGAGACCTCGCCCGGCCGGTACCGCATGCACGACCTGATCCGGCAGTACGCGGCCGACCTCGCCGCCGCGGAGGAGCCGCGCGCCGGGGACGCCCTGCGCCGGGTTCTCGGCCACTACCGGGAGCAGGCGGTCGCCCGGGAACGTGCCGCGGACGCCGCCTGGTTCGACGTCGAGCACGGGAATCTCGTGGCCGCCGTCGACGCCGCGGCGCGGCTGGGCCTGGACGACGTGGTGGCCGACCTGCCGCAGGCCATGCGCGTGTGGTTCTTCCGGCACCGCGGCACCGACGACCAGGGCCGCCTGCTCGAGTCGGCCGCGGCGGCCGCGGGGCGGCTCGGCCGCGACCAGCAGCGGGCCGCGCTGCTCGCCGACCTCGGCTTCGCCCGCGCCGCGGCCGGACGCCTCACCGAGGCGCTCGCGGCGTACGAGGCCGCCGAGCGGGCCGGGCCGTTGGCCGACGACCTCGCCGCGGGGCTGGCGCTGCGCACCGGCTTCGTGCGCCGCGATCTCGGCGACTTCGCGGCGGCCCGGGTGTGCTTCCGGCGGGCCCGGGACCTGTTCGAGCGGCTCGGCCAGCGCGGCGGCCAGTCCCAGGCGCTGGCCTTCGACGGCTGGTCGGCGCTGCGGCTCGGGGAACGCGACGAGGCCGTCGAACTCGCCCGGGCATCCGTCGCGATGGCCACCGGGCCGGCCCGCATCACCGGGCTGGTCACCCTCGGCGTCGCCCTGGCACCGGACGATCCCGCCGAGTCGCTGCACGTACTGCACGAGGCGCTGCGGCTGGCGCAGGACAACGCCCTGCAGCACCAGCAGGCGTGGTGCCACAACTATCTCGGCGTGGCGTTGCGGATCACCGGCTCGTACGACGAGGCGATCGAGCACCACCGGCGGGCCATGGAGCTGCTGGAACCGCTCGCCGAGACGCAACTGGAGCTGGAGGTCCTGCAGACGTACGCCGAGACGTGCCGCGCGGCGGGCCACCCCGACCGGGCGCTGGCGCTGTCGCGGGAACGATCAGAACTGAGCGTGGGTCATCGTGTACCAGGTCGGGACGAACGTCGTCAGGACCAGTAGGCCGAGGACGGCGAGCGACGTGAGCACACGTGCGGTGGTGAGCGGCGCGGGCGCGATGCGCCGGAGCTTCCACCGTCCGACCGCGATGAACGCGGCGACCGCTCCCAGCACGAGGTTGGCCGGCACCAGCGCGTACTCGCCGCGCGTGAGGTGGAAACCGGCCGCCAGGATCATGGTCACCGTCAGGCCGGCGGCGGCGAGCGGCGTCAGTTTCGGCTTCACCCGGGTGATGGCGGGCAGGATCAGACCGATGCCGCCGAGCACCTCGCAAACCCCGATGAAGACGATCAGGGGCTGTGATACCGCGCCGTACCACGCGACGGCCCGGGGCGCTTCCGCATACAGCGTGCCGTCGTACAACAACACCTTGCCGAAACCGCTACCGGCGAAGAAGAAGCCCCACAGGACCTGCAGGGCCCACAGCCCGCCGTTGAGCGTCAGCCACCGTGTGCGTCCGGTGGACCGGGTCACTCCGACATGTGCGCTCATGATCTGACTCCCTCGATCTGCGTGTCTCTGACGGGAGTCATCCGACCATCGCGGCACCCGGCGACGCACCGCGCGTGGGACACCGTGGGACAGCCACGACGCGGTTGAGCTGCGCAAACAGGGCGGGAACCGGCCACCGTGGGCCGGGACGGGCTCAGGATCTGTTGAAGGGGTAGTGCACCGTCGGGTCGGGGACGGGTATGTCCTCGGGACGGCTGCCGGCGCCCTCGATCATCGGCCACGGCTCGACGCGCAGGGTGTGGCTGTGTCCGGCGCCGTCCATCAGGATGACCCGGCCGTCGGTGTAGAGGCGGAACGTCACGTCGCGGTGGCCGAACTTCACCGGCAACTTTTCCAGGACGTCCTGGACCTTGCCCTCCCGGTCGAACCGCTCGATGTTCACCGCCGGACCGGTCGCCGAGTGCACCCGCAGCTCGCCCTGCCGGTGCTGCGGCACGCCCTGCCGCTGGCCGGCGCTGATCACGTAGCTCGGCTCGTTCATCGTGGCCAGTTGGTACGTCTCGAACAGCGGCGTGTACGCCTCGTACAGCGGGAACCGGCCACCGTCCCACGACAGGGTGAAGTCGAAGCCGGGGCGGTAGAGGTTGATCGGGTCGGCGTCGCCGGTGTCGGCCAGGCCGGCGACCACGGTCTCGTCGGGGGAGACGCCGACGGAGTCGTGCAGCGTCGCGTGGGGGAGCAGTTCGGCCAGCCGCCGCCGCACCGCGGGAATCCGGCTCATGCCGCCGGCGAGCAGCACGTGGTCGACGTCGGCGGCCAGGTCGTCCAGCGGCGTGTGCAGGATCGTGCGCACGGAACTGTTCCGCACGTGGGTGAGGCGGGCCAGGCGCAGCGCGTCCCATAGCTTTTGTTCGGCCTGTTCGAGCTGCGGCCGGAACACCTCCTCGAGCCGCTCGCGCCCGTACGCGACCGGTGGCACCTGCGTGCCGAAGATGACCCGGCGGAACACCACCCGGGCCTGCTCCTCGGTCGACAGCAGCATCTTCGCCTGGCGGGCCTGCTCCAGGATGTTGTCGCGGGCGGCCTCGGGCCGCTTGAGCGCCAGCAGGTCGATGCCGTTCTTGCCGATCTCGGCGGTGAGGTCCTCGGCGATCGCCTCGTCGAGCGCGTCGCCGGCCACCGGCAGGCCGGTCGAGGTCAGCACGCTGACCACCGGCGGGTCGCCCGGCGCGATGTCGAGCACCGCGATGTCGAGCGTGCCGCCGCCCATGTCGAAGACGAGCAGCCGGCCGCCGACCCGCCGCGCGTCGATGGCGCCGCTGCCGATCCAGGCCAGGCCCGCCGCCACCGGCTCCTCGACCAGCGAGGCGGCGCCGACGTCGATGCCGGCCCGCCGCACCAGGTCGAGCAGCAGGTGCCGCTGCTCGCGCCGCCACATCGCCGGGCAGCCGATCCGCAGGTCACGCTGGCGGTCGAGGGGCACGCCGCGCGCCGCGGACCGCTCGCCGACCGCGCGCAGCAGGGCCACGATCACCTCGTCGCGGTCGAGCTGCTCGCCGTTGCCGAGCGTCACCGTCGGCTGGTCGAACGTGATCGCCCGCTTGATCGACCGGATCACCTGCGTCGACGACAGGTCGGCGGCGTCCTCGCCGACCAGCAGGTGACCGTCCTGGCGGCCGGCGAGCGAGGGCAGCCAGCGTTGAGCGGCGCCGATCGGCAGCAGCTCCAGCGGTTCGGACCCGTTGCGGCGGGCCACGAGCGAGGTGGTGGTCCCGAAGTCGACCCCGACCGCCGGCGGACGGTGTCTGGCCATGCGGTGCCTCCTAGTCCGCGACCACCAGGGCCTTGCGCAGCACGAGTTCGGCCGACGCATACCCGGGTCGTACGACCGTGACGGCGGCGCCGTCGGCCGGCCGCCTGCCCTGCACCTCGTGCCGGGCGGGGTCGAATTTGGCCTCCTCGCCGGGGCGGCCGAGCTGGTCGAGGGCGCTCGCGCGGACCCGGGCCCG
The DNA here is from genome assembly GCF_016863635.1 of Virgisporangium aurantiacum. Lineage (GTDB taxonomy): Bacteria > Actinomycetota > Actinomycetes > Mycobacteriales > Micromonosporaceae > Virgisporangium > Virgisporangium aurantiacum. The sequence goes on from NZ_BOPG01000046.1 coordinate 19,300, forward strand.
CAGCCGCTCGACGATCAGCTCGGGGTCGCCGCTGTCGTACGCGAGCTCCTCGACCTCACCGGCCAGCTCGGCGACGGCGTGCAGCGCGTCCAGTTTGAACTGCCGCTCGCGCGCCGCGCGGACCTTGGCGTCGTCGTCGGTCCCGGCTCTCGCAGGAGAAGAAGATCGGATGACCGCGACCAGCGCGTCGCGCAGCCCCACCTTGACCTTGTTCGAGGTGGCGAGGAGGTCGAGCAGCCGGCCCAGCGCGGCCTCCGCGGAGACCTGCTCGTCGCGCCACTCGTAGAGGCCACGGCCGGGCAGGTGGATGTTCGGGTGGAACTTCACCACGGTCTTCTGGAACGTCGCCCACTTCGCGCTCACCGTGGGCCGGGCGACACCGCGCTCGGCCACCGCGTCGATGACCTTCCGCGCGGTCAGCGGTTCACGTGCGTCACGAAGAATCTTCACGAACGCCGCGTTCGGATCACGGCCGAAGTCCGCCGGTGCCAGCCCCATTGCCATCGGTAGCACTGTAGAGCGGCGCGGAACCCGGCCGACCAGCGGCTCCAGGTCTCGTGCGGAAGAGTGGAGACCATGGCTGACGCGGTGGTGGTGGGCGCGGGACACAACGGGCTGGTGGCAGCGAACGTCCTCGCCGACGCGGGCTGGGACGTCGTGGTGCTGGAGGGCACCGCGCACGTCGGCGGGGCGGTGCGGTCGGCCGAGGTCGCCGCGCCCGGGTACCTGAGCGACCTGTGCAGCGCGTTCTACCCGTTGACGCCGTTGTCGCCGGCCATGCGTCCGCTTGCCCTGGAGGACCACGGCCTGGCCTGGACGCACGCGCCGGCCGTGCTGGCCCACCTCCTGGCGGACGGCCGGGCGGCGCTGCTCAGCCGCGACCTCGACACCACCCGCGCGTCGCTCGACACGTTCGCGAAGGGCGACGGCGACCGCTGGGCGGCGCTGTACCGGGAGTGGACCGCGGTCGCCGACGCCCTCGTGCCGGCGCTGCTCACGCCGTTTCCGCCGGTGCGCGCGGCGACCCGCCTGCTCACCCGCAACAGCGTCGCCGACACGATCCGCCTCGCCCGCCGGTTCGTGCAGCCGACCCGCCTGTTCGGCGACCGCGCGTTCGGCGGCGAGGGGGCGCGGGTGCTGCTCGCCGGCCTGGCCCTGCACACCGACCTGTCGCCCGACAGCACGGCCAGCGCCGGGTTCGGCTGGCTGCTGGGCATGCTCGGCCAGCAGGTCGGGTTCCCGGTGCCGGTCGGCGGCGCCCAGCGGATCACCGACGCCCTCGTGAGTCGCCTCGAAAAACGCGGCGGCGTGATCGAGACGGACGCGATGGTGACCCGGGTGGTCGTCGGCAACGGGACGGCGCTGGGCGTGCGCTGTGCCGACGGGCGGGCCGTGCGGGCGCGCAAGGCCGTGCTCGCCGACGTGCCCGCGCCCACCCTGTACCGCAGCCTGGTCGGCGCCGGCCACCTGCCCGAGCGGCTGCTCGACGACCTCGGCATGTTCGAGTGGGACGACGCCACGATGAAGATCGACTGGGCGCTTTCCGCGCGCGTCCCCTGGATCAACCCGGACGTGGCGGCGGCCGGAACCGTCCATCTCGGCGCCGACCTCGACGGCCTCACCCGCTACTCCACCGACCTCACGCTCGGCCGGGCGCCGCGCGAACCGTTCCTGCTGGTCGGCCAGATGACCACGAGCGATCCGGGCCGGTCGCCGGCCGGTACGGAGTCGCTGTGGGCGTACACGCACCTGCCGCACAAGGATCTATGGGACGAGGGTGAGCTCGCCGCCCACGCCGAGCTGATCGAGGACGTGCTGGAGCGGCACGCGCCCGGGTTCCGGTCGCTGATCGTCGGGCGGCACGTGGCCGGGCCGCCGCGGTTGGCGGAGAAGAACCCCAGCCTGGTGGGTGGCGCGATCAACGCCGGCACGGCCGGGGTGCACCAGCAATTGTTCCTGCGTCCGGTGCCCGGCCTCGGCCGCGCCGACACGCCCGTCGACCGGCTGTACCTGGCCGGTGCCGGCGCCCACCCGGGCGGCGGGGTGCACGGCGCGCCCGGTGCGAACGCCGCCCGCGCGGCGCTGGCCCGGCACCGTTTCCTGCTCGGCGGCGCCTACGGCGCGTCGATGCGCGCGCTGAACCGGTCGATATACGGATGAAGCCTTGGCCGTTGATCGGTAGCGTGGGCGGGTGCCCGAGTACCGCCGTCGATCGGCCCGCGTCCTGCTCGTCGACGGGAAGGACCGGTTGCTGCTGCTGAAGGCGCTGCCCGATATCGCGTTCCCCGACAAGGCGTGGTCGTGGATCACGCCCGGTGGCGGGGTCAACGCCGGTGAGCCGCTCGCCGCGGCCGCCGTGCGGGAGGCCCGCGAGGAGGTCGGCCTGGCGATCACCGAGGCCGACCTCGTCGGGCCGGTCGCGTACGGCGCGGGGCACGTCGTCACCACGTGGGCCAGCGGCATCTTCCGCGACGACTACTTCCTCGTGCGGGTCGACGCGCACGAGGTCGACACCAGCGCGATGGAGGAGTTCGAGGCCGGCAACCACCTCGGCCACCGGTGGTGGACGGTCGAGGAGCTGGAGTCGACCACCGACGCGATCGTCCCCTTCGGCCTCGCCGGCCTGCTCACCGACATCCTCGCCGGGCGCGTGCCGGTCGAACCCGTCGAACTGCCGTGGCATCACTGACCGCTGTGCCGTTGCGGCGCAACCGCGACTTCATGCTGCTGCAGTTCGGCCAGCTGATGTCCACGATGGGCAGCCAGTCGACGGTGATCGCGTACCCGCTGCTGGTGCTCGCGGTCACCGGTTCGCCGGCGCTGGCCGGCGTGGTCGGGTTCGCGAAGGTGCTGGCCATCAGCGTGTTCGCGCTGCCGGCGGGCCTCGTCGCCGACCGGTGGAACCGGAAGACGGTGATGATCACGGCAGACGTGCTGGGCATGGCCGCCGTGGGCGCTCTCGCCGTCTCGATCGTGCTCCACGAGACCGTGTTCTGGCTGATCCCGGTCGTGGCGTTCGTCGAGGGCGGCACCGCGGCGCTGTTCAACGCGGCGCTCGCGGGCGCGCTCCGGTCGGTGGTGCCCGGCCCGCAGTTGCCGGCGGCGGCCGCGGTGCAGACCGGCCGGAAGGCGGCGGTGATGCTGGCCGGGCCGCCGCTGGGCGGGTTCCTGTTCGGGCTCGGGCGCGTGGTGCCGTTCGCCTTCGACGTGGTGTCGTACCTGGCCTCGGTGGTGTCGCTGCGGCTGATGCGCACGCCGTTCCAGGACGCCGACCGGGAGGTCGACCGGGCGCCCCTGCGGGTGCGGCTCGCCGAGGGGTTCCGGTTCCTGTGGGGCCAGAAGTTCCTGCGGACCTGTTCGATCATGTTCGGCCTGGGCAACTTCATCGGACCCGGCGTGACGCTCGCGCTGGTGGTGCTCGGCGACCGGCAGGGCCTGTCCGGCGGCGTGGTCGGCCTGCTGGTGGCCATGTTCGGCGCCGGTGTGCTCGTCGGCTCGATGATCTCGTCGTTCGTGCGCCGTTTGCTGCCGCCGCGGGTCGTGCTGCTGCTCGAGTTCTGGATGTGGACCGGCTGCGGGGCGTACCTGATCTGGCCGAACGTCTACGTGCTGGCCGTGTCGATGCTGCCGGCGGCGCTGGTGATCCCGTCGAGCGACTCGGTGGTGCACGGCTCCCGGTACGCGCTGACGCCCGACCGGCTGATGGGACGGGTGGAGTCGGTGCACAGCAGCATCGCCCTGCTGATCGCCCCGTTCGGGCCGCTGGTCACCGGGATCCTGCTCGATACCGTCCCCAACCGGGTGACCATCGGCGTGCTCGCGGCCACCGGGCTGGTGCTGGCGGTGTCGTCGACGCTGAGCCCGTCGCTGCGGCTCGCGCCCGACCTGGCGACGCTGACCAAGGCCGAATGAAACGAACTGGTCCGTACATGCGCGGAATCGCCCATTCTTGTTCCGTGTGTTAATGATCACCGCGTCCGTCGATGATCGCCGACGGCATGTATTGATCCGTTAAAGAATGTGCCGATCGCGACTGCGCCGGTGCCCGGTCATCGGGCGGACCCGCGCAGGTCAATGCCCCTGCGGACGGGTTCGCGGGCAGCCACTTGCCGGCATGCATTTTGGCGGGATTTGTTTCGAGGGTTGACGGGCTCTCCGTTGTCCATTAATGGAGAGTGGCTTTCTTTGTGAAAGCTTGTCGCCTCAATGTCCGCATGATAGCTTTCCTGCGTTCTGACCCCTGACTACCGGCGCAAATATCTTGCGTCTCGTCGCAGTTAGCTGCTCCCTTCCCCGGCGAGCGAAAGAAGAGCGTTGGCGAGAACCCTCGCGCGCGCACCGCGTTGGCGTCGCCTGATCGGGCGATGGTGCGCGCGATACCTGCCTGCCGAAGTTGTCGGCACGATCAGCGCTGTCGCAAGCGCCTATTTCGCGTACCTGGCCACGGGCGACCGGGCGACGGCCGCGATCGCCGGCACCATCGGCGAGAACGTGGGCTTCTACGGCGTCATGGCGGTCATCGAGTGGCGCCGCCAGGGCGAGATGGGTCCGATGGGGCGGCAGGCCAAAGCGCTGCGCACCATCCGCGTGCTGTCGGCCGAGTTCGGCCCGGCGGAGCTCATCGACTCGCTGCTGGTTCGCCCGGGAGCCATGTACGTGGGGCCGTTCGTCACCGGTGGTATCACCAGCGGTTCACTTCTCGGAAAGATCATGGCCGATGCCGTGTTCTACGCCGTCGCGATCGCGAGTTTCGAGATCGTCCAGCGCCGCGGGGGCGGCGGGCGCGGGCTGGCCGGTGCGGGGGCGCCGGCCAAGAAGGCAATGAACGGAGGGCGGCTTGCATTCGCCGGTTCTGGAGATGGACCTCGACGTGGTGGCCGCGGCGTACCGCCGCATGACCGGGGCGTTGCCCGGGGTCGCACTGCACTACGCCATGAAGTGCAACGGGTTCCGGCCCGTGCTAAGGCGGTTGAGGGAGCTGGGGTGCGGGTTCGAGATCGCGTCGGCCAGCGAGCTGGACGACCTGTTGGAAATCGGGGTCGCCGCCGCTGACGTGCTGTTCAGCAACCCCGTCAAGGCGCCGGCGCAGATCGCGCACACCTTCGCGGCGGGGGTGCGGCAGTACGCGTTCGACTCCACCACCGAGCTCGACAAGCTGGCCTCGCTGGCGCCCGGCGCCCAGGTGGTGGTGCGGCTCGCCGCGCCCGACATCGACAGCGACGTGCCCAGCGAGGGCAAGTTCGGGGTCGAGCCGGAGGTCGCGGTCGACCTGCTGGTGGCCGCCCGCGACCGGGGGCTGCGGCCGCACGGGGTGGCGTTCCACGTCGGTTCGCAGATGATGCGGCCGACGGCGTGGAAGGCCCCGCTCGACGAGGTCGGCGAGATGATGACGGCGCTCGACGACCAGGGCGTGCGGCTGGAGATCGTCGACGTCGGCGGTGGCTTCCCCGCGCCGTACGACCTGCCGCCGCCGCCGATGGCCGACTACGGCGCGGTGATCCAGGCCGGCATCGACCGGCTGCCGTACCCGGTGCGGGCGGTCGCGGAGCCCGGCCGGGCGCTGGTCGCCGAGGCGGGCACGCTGGTGGCCACCGTGATCGGCACCGCGGTACGGGGTGGTCGCAAGTGGGTGCATCTCGACGTGGGCGCGTTCAACGGGCTGATGGAGAGCCTCGAGACGGGTAATCGGCTGCGCTTTCCCGTGCGCGACTCGATCGGGGCGATCGACCGGGAACCGTGTCACCTCACCGGGCCGACGTGCGACAGTCAGGACACGATTCTGTTCGATGTGCCGCTCTCGCCTGATCTCACAACCGGTGATCGGGTGTTCATCGAGAGTGCCGGTGCATACACAACAGTGTATGCGTCGACGTTCAACGGCTTCACGGTTCCCGATGTCCGGGTTGTCGGAAGTGTCACTGCGAATCTGAGCCATGGGTAGACCGCACAAAGCTCATCGCGTGGGCTAGGATCAATCGCTGTCGCAGATTGATCACGCTGCGTAATGAGTGGGCAAATCAGCGCAGGAATCCATTGACGTCATTCTCATCTTTTAAGAGAGGCGAATTCCGTGACGCCGACCACCGCGTCTACGCTGAGCGACCGCGATGACCAGGTACTCGCTTCGCCCACGTACCGGCTCGCGAAGGGGATCATCGCGGGTCTCGGTATCAGCTACGCGCTGAGCACCCTGATCCCCTTTTCCGATCGCCCGGCGATCCTCGACACCGCCTTCTACACGCTGGTGCTCGTGGCGGTCTGCCTGCTGGCGCTCGCCCGCCCGCTGCTGGTCAAGCGCAACCGCGCGGCCTGGCTGCTCGTGGGGCTCGCGGTCACGTCCTGGTCGATCGGTGACATCTACTGGTCGATCGCGTTCTCCGACGCCGACGAGATCCCGGTGCCGTCACCGGCCGACGTGTTCTACGTCGGGCTGTACCCGTTGGCGTACGTCGGCCTGATCCTGCTCGCCCGGGCCGGCACGCGGAGGTTGCCGGCCTCGGTGTGGCTCGACGGCATCGTCAGCTCGCTCGCCGCGGGCGCGGTCTTCACCGCGCTGACGCTGAAGGACGTGCTGGCGCAGGCCGACACCGACAAGGCCGCCTCGACGCTGACCAACCTGTCGTACCCGATCGGCGACCTGGTGCTGCTCGTGGTCAGCGTCGCCGCCCTGGCGATGGTCCGGTGGCGGCCCGACCCGGCCTGGTGGCTGCTCGGCCTCGGCGCCGGGTTCTTCGCCGTCGCCGACACGGCGTACCTGTTCACGCTGGCCAACAACACCTACACCGACGGTAACTGGGTCGACGGCATGTGGATGATCGGCCTCGTCTTCATGGCGCTGGCCGGTTCGGCGCCGCGCCGCGGGCCGGCCGAGGAGATCCGCGGGTTCGCCGCGCTGCTGGTGCCGATCCTGTTCTCGCTGGCCGCCCTGCTGGTGCTGATCGTCGGGACGTTCGTCGAACTGCACCCGGTGTCGATCGTGCTCGCCGCCGGCTGTCTGGTGGCCGCCGGTGTCCGTACCGCGCTCACGTTCGAGCAGACCCGCGAGCTCGCCCGAACCCAGATCGCCGCGAACACCGACGCGCTGAGCGGCCTCGGCAACCGGCGGGTCCTCGACGCCGAACTGCCGGCCCAGCTGGAGAACCTGCCCGCGGGCAGCTACCTGGTGCTCGCGATCCTCAGCGTCGACCACATGCCCGACATCAACAGCATCCTCGGGTACGGCGCGGGCGACGCGATCCTCAACACCGTCGGCGCCCGCCTGCGCGAGAACCTGCCCTCCGAAACGGTGGCGGCCCGGCTGGGCGGAACCGAGATGGCCGTGCTCCGGGTGGTCAACGCCGGTGGGCTGAACAACGTCGACCGCGACACCAGGACGCTGGTGCGGGCGATGGCCAGCCCGGTGATGGCCGGCGAGGCATCGGTCCACATCGAGTTGAGCGCCGGCATCGCGATGGCGCCGCTGCACGCCACCCGGCCGGCCGACCTCATCCGCTGCGCGGTCGACGCGTTGCGCGCGGCGAAGCAGAACAGCACCGAGGTCGAGGTGTACGACCCGGCCGGCGACATCGGCAACGAGTTCGGGTCGAACATGTTCGCCGACCTGCTGCGGGCCTTCGACCGCGGTGAGTTCGTCACCTACTACCAGCCGAAGATCGACGTGGGCACCGGCCGGCCGGCCGCGCTGGAGGCGGTGCTGCGCTGGCACCACCCGCAGCTGGGCGTCATCGACGCCGACCGGGTCCGCCCGTTCGCGGCCCGCGTGGGTCTCACCCGCCAGCTCACCCGGGTGCTGCTCGAAGCGGCCCTGAACAGCTGCGCGGCGTGGCGCCGGCAGGGCGTGGAACTGGGCGTGGCGATCGACGTCACGGCCGCCGACGTGCTCGACGCGCAACTGCCCTACGACCTGGCCCGTCTGATCAACAAGCTGGGCCTGCCGCCGCCCGCGGTGACGCTGGAGATCTCCGAGGAGGTCCTCCTCATCGACGCCCGGCGCACGTCCACCGCCCTCGGACAGTTCCGCCACTTCGGGGTGCGCCTGGCCCTCGACCACTACGGCAAGTCGGCCCCGTCGCTGACCCGCCTGCGCACCACCCCGGTCGACGAGCTGAAGCTCGACCCGTCGTTCGTCGCCCCGATGCTCGACAGCCCGCAGGACGCGGCGATCGTGCGCTCGACGATCGAGCTGGCCAAGTCGCTGAACATCGTCACGGTGGTCGAGGGCGTCGACTCCAACGAGCTGTTCAAGGCCGTCATCGAGATCGGCACCGCCGGCGTCCAGGGCGCCGCGCTGGCCCCCGCGATGACCGCCGACGCCCTGCGCAACTGGCTAGGCCAGATGTCCCCACGACCGTCCTCCGTCGGCCGCACCTGGACGCGCGACACCCCCCAACCGGTATCCCCCCGCCACTAGATCGACGGGGTCAGGTGGCGGCGGCCTCCCTCGCGTTCGCCAATGCGTCGGCGGGGAGGAGGTGGCCGGACAGGATGTTGTGGACGTCGGCGGCCACCACCTTGGCCACGTACCGCAGTTTCGAGGGATAGAGGCGGTCGAGCGTGGCCTGGTCGAAGGGTTGGTGGGAGCCGAACAGGCGGCAGAAGGACTCGCCGCTGTTGTCGCCGTCGTTCACGGCGCGGGGCACGCTCACCTGCGACAGGCGGATTCCGCCCAGCGCCAGCCCCAGGGCGTCGCGGGCCTTGGTGCCGTCGGCGTTGAACCGGAGCGGTTCGGCCGTCGGGGGCGGAGTGCCGCGGCGCACCCAGCGTTCCAGGTGCTGGTAGGCGGCGGCCGTCACGTGGTGCATCGGCACCCGGCTGAACGGCGGGCGGTCGCACGTGTACTCGGGCGCGCCACCCAGATCACGTTCCTGGATGGGACGGCGGTACACCTGCCCGGCGTACCCGGAGTGGGCGCCGCCGGCCACCTCCCAGCGGCGGAACCGGTCGGTGTCGGCGGGGCGCACGGGGGTGCGCACGTCGGTCTCCGACAGCACCTGGAACACCGGCTCGGGCCCCACCCGCGTCGGCGCCGAACCGACGATGAAGCCGTAGCCCTCGAACACCGGCGTGACCTGCGGCAGCACCGAGTCGTAGTAGACGGTCATCCGGGCGGCCGACTGTGACGCGCCGATCGCCAGCAGCGTGCGCACCCGCAGCCGGCCCACCAGGCCGCCGGCCCGGACGGCCGCGCCGGCCTGGGCGAAGATGTCGTACGACAACTGGTCGGTGGTGTACGCGCCGCCACCGGTGACGTCGAGCGAACCGTACCGGGTGGGGCTCCAGCCGCGGAGCTGGTCGACGCCCACCCGCTGGGCCGACACGCCGATCCAGGCGTAGCCGGCGCGCATCAGGGTCTCGGCGTTCCACAGGGCGTCGAGGTCGTAGCCGGCGGTGACGTTCTGCCACTCCACCAGCGCGGTGCCGTTGAAGCGCAGCGGCGACGCGGGCCGCCGCACGACGACCCGCGTCGTGTACGGAACCGCGGTGGCGACGCGTTCGCCGGTGGTGCTCCAGCCGTCGGCCGTGCCGGAGAGGTAGAACTCCTCCTCGACGTAGCCGTTGGCGCGGAGGTCGGCGGGCGTCGAGAAGAACGGGTAGGTGTCCTCGATCCGGTCGGCGAGGCGGTCGCCCGGCACGGCGCCGGGAATGGGGCCGCGGACGGTCGCGGCCGCCGGGTGGTCGCGGCGCGGCGGGGTCGAGGCCATCGCGGACGCGGGCGCGGCGGCCACGGCGAGGCCGAGGATCAGGGACGCGGTGAGGATTCTCATGGCAGGCGCCTCCCAAGTGGGTTACGCCGGACCATAGATATCCGACGATCGGCAGCGCCAGCCTCGGTGCCCGGTGTGCGACCGCTATCTCAGGCCGTCGTACGGCGTCAGCAGCGAGCGGATCGTGCGCTCGGCGAGCGGCAGGTCGGGCTGCTGGCCGGTCAGCAGCTCCGCGTAGAGGCTCGACTCGATGATCCGCACGTACAGGTACGCCAGGTGGGCCGGGTCGCCGGGGAGGGTGAGGCCGTCGCGGCGGGCGGCGTCGAGCAGGATCTCCTGCTGCGCGGCGACCGCGCGGGTGTGCACACCGCCGGCGGGGGTGAACAGCACCCGGGTCGCCGTCTTCGGTTCGGTGCGCAGGAAGCACCGGAACGGTTCGGCCCGCAGCAGCATGGTGCAGAACCGGCGGGTCACGTCGAGCACGCCGTCGACGCCGGTGGCGGTGCCGGCGGCGCTGCTAGCCGCTCTGGCCCGGGTGAGCACCTGCTCGCCGAGGTCCCAGAGGACGTCGCCCAGCAGGCGGTCGCGGCTGTGCACCACGCGGTAGAGCGTGGCCCGGCTGATCGCGAGGCTGGTGGCCAGCGCGTCCATCTCGACGGTGCCGTGGCGGAGGAAGAACCGGCAGGCGCCGCGCACGACGTCACGTTCGCTGATCACCCGGCGGGGCTGGGTCTTGGTGACGATGGCAAGCCTCCTGGGCGGCCGGTGCTGGGGGTGGGGCCGCCATATATTTGCACTCTAGGTGCTGGAATCGCACTGTGGAAGTTGCCGGTGCCGGCAACTTCCACAGTGGATGTCCGGTGGATCAGAGGTCGAGCAGGCGGTCGAAGAAGGTGCGGTACCGCTGCACCGCGACCCGGTACTGCTCGGTGTCCTCGCCCGCGGCCGCGTCGAGGTCGTCCCGCTGCGCCGACAGCGCCGCCGTGAACTGGTCGACGGCCTCGCTGACCAGCGCCTTCACGTCTTCGACGGCCTTGCGCGGGTCGTCGACGAACCCGAACTGCGCCTCCCGCCAGCGGTCGCGCAGGCCCTGCGCGGCGTCGGCGGTGAGGAAACCGGCGACCGGGGCCACCGGCACGTCGCCCGGCTTGAGATCACCCGCGGGCTCCTCGTCGGCGGGCTCCTCGGCGTTCTCGTGGAAGCCCTCGGTGGCGTTCTCGTGGTAGCCGTCGTCGGCGTGCTCGACCGGCACCGCGGTCAGATCCCCGGGCCGATCGGTGACCGGCTCGACCACCGCGACCGTCGCGGCCGGCGGCAGGGCCACGGTCTCGACCTCCGGCTCGTGGTCCCACCCGACCTCGTCGTCCGGGTGGTTCTCGGCAGGCTCGTGCGCGTCTGCCTCGTCGGTGGCGTCCGCGTGGGCCTCGGCCTTTGCCTCCTCGGCGGTCTCCCGCGCGTCGTCGGCCTTGGCCTCGGCCTCGTCGGCCTTGGCGTCGGCGTCCTTGTCGGCAGCGTCCGTGTCGGCAGCGTCCGTGTCGGCAGCGTCCGTGTCGGCATCGTCCTTGTCGACGTGCGCGACACCGACCGCGGTCGGCTCGGCGGCGTTGTCGTGGAAGCCGTCCTTGGCGTGCTCCTGGCCCGTGAGGACCTCCGTCTCCGGCTCGGCGTACGTGTCGCTCGCGTACAGGTGCCCGTCGTGGCCGGAATCGTGGTCCGCGTCGCGCTGCTCGGGTACGTAGCGTTCGGTCGGCTCGTCCTGCGTCAGGTGGCCGGGGCCGCTGGCCCACGGGTCACTGCGGACGGGTTCGGCGTCGTAGGGGTCGCGGTCCTCGGTGTCGTCACGGGCATCGCTGGTGGGGCGCATCACGGCTGCCTTTCTCGGTCGGGGCCGTCCGAGCGGTTGTTGGCGGGGTTGGTGGCTGTGCTGGCGAGGTGCTCCGGTTCGGTGCCGAGCAGGTCGGCGAAGAGCGCGCGGTAGTGCACCAGGGCCTGCCGGAGCTGTTCGGTGGTGGCTTCGCCACGCGCGTTGCGCTCGTTGATGTCGTGGGCCTGGCGGTAGTGGTCGAGCGTGCGCGCGTGCTCGACGGAGAGGTGGGCGAGCTGGTCGTCGTAGTCGCCGGTGGGGTAGCCGCGCTCGGCGACGAGCCGGGTCACCAGGTCGTCGGCCTCACCGACGGCCTGGTCCGGAGCGTCGACGAAGCGGACCTGGATCTCCTCCCAGGAAGCCGAGTAACGCTCGCGGGACGCCGGGTCGAGCGGACGCAGTTCGAGCTCCGCGTGCCGGCGTTCCCGGTCGCGGAGTTCACGTTCGGCGGTCCGGCGGTCTTCGGTGGACTCGACGACGCGGTCGTACTCCGGCCCGAACCGTTGGCGCAGCGCACGCCGCCGGTTGGCGACGACGCCGAGCACGACGAGGACCGCACCGACGACGAGAAGGACCACTAAGACGGTGATCAACGTGGAAGACATGAGGGATACCTCCTTCGCCAGGGGTATTCCCAGAAGTCCATCAGATCATCCGCCCTGCCCGCCCACTCGCCGGCTCAGTACCGGTCGAGCACCGCCCGTGGAGCCAGCACCATTCTCGGTGCGGAGCCCGGGTCGAGCCAACGGAGCACGGCCAACAAATCCGTCTCGGCCAGCGACACGCAGCCCGCGGTCGCCTTGCCCGGGTTCGCGACGTGCAGGAAGATCCCGCTGCCGCGCGGCGGATCTGCCGGTACGACCGGAATGTTGTAGTTGATCACCGCGAAGTAGCGGTACTGCGGCGAGATCTGCCACAGCGCCTCGCTCGCGCCGCCGGGGTTCGGGCCGTGGAAGAACGTGTTGTAGCCGGGGGTGGCCGGGTTCTCGTTCCACCAGTCGTCGGGCACCAGCCGGTGGTAGGCGTACCGCACGCCCGGGTCGGCGGCGATGCCGTACATCGTGCCGTCGAGCGGGTACACGCCGGTGGGGGTCTTGAGGTCACCCTCGGCCTTACGGTCGGCGAAGCCGGCCTGCCCGATGCGCGCGTGCATCGGCGGGAACGCCACCTGCCACCGGTCGCCGACCTTCGTGAACGCCTCCAGCGTCGCGACGTTGCTGCCGAAACTCTCCGTGGAGACGATCACCACCTGCCGGGTCGCCGACGGCAGCTTACGCAGCCGTTGCGCGGCCACGGGCGTCGCGACGGGGCCGGGGGCCGTGGCGCGGGCCGTGGCCGATCCGCTGGCCGGCGCCGAAGAGGCCGGTACGCTCGCGGTGGTCGCTCCGGGAGTGCCGCTGTCGGCCGCGCCGGGTCGGGTCTGCTCCGTCGCGGTTGCGGCGGTGTCGGCGGCGTCGGCGGGACGCCCACCGTGCGGGCCGGCCGTGAACCAGGCCGCCGCCGCGATCACGACCACCAGAACAACCGACACGGCGGCGGCGGCGAGCGTGTGGCGGCTCCGCGAACCCACATCGCCCTCCGTACCGTATGTGTGCATGGGGCGCCCGGTACGTTACTCGAACCGTCGAGCCCGTGGTGTGGCTGGCATGCTCATGGCGTCATCGATATTGCTGACCGTGGCCTGTACCGACGGTGCCAGGCCGCCCACGATGGCCGGAACCACGTCGGCGCCGGCAGCGACGGCGCCGACCTCGACCGCGCCGAGCCCGAGCCCGAGCGAGACCGCGCCGCCGTTCGCCGCGACCGTCACCGACGCCACGGCGGCCGACCTGCCGCGCAGCTGGCGGGCCGGCTGCCCGGTCGGGCCCGACAAGCTCGCCGTGCTGCGGCTGGGCTACTGGGACTTCGACGGCCGGCCGCGCACCGGCACGCTGATCGCGCACCGCGACGTGGCGGCCGGGCTGGTGACGGTGTTCGGGACGCTGTACCGCGAGCGGTTCCCGATCCGCCGCCTGGAACCCGTCGACGCGTACGACGGCAGCGACGACGCCTCGATGGCGGCCGACAACACGTCGGCGTTCAACTGCCGGCGGGCCGTTGCCGGCGGGGCGCCGTCGTGGTCGGAGCACGCCTACGGCCGCGCGATCGACGTGAACCCGGTCGAGAATCCGTACCTGTTCGATCGGCGGGTGTTACCACCTGCCGGTTCGGCCTACCTCGATCGGGCGAATCGGCGCCCCGGCATGGCCGTTCCGGACGGGATACTCGTCACGGCGTTCGCCGCCGCGGGCTGGTCGTGGGGCGGGGCGAGGCGGTCGAACCCCGATTACCAGCACTTCAGCACGAGCGGCAAGTAGTTGACTGCGCATTGACACCTCCACGGGGGTCATGCAAGTTGCGGTTCGAGCGGGCAAGCTCGCAGGCGGAAACAATGTGATCACGCACGGCACACATCAGGAACGGAGTGCGGATGCGGGCGGGGCAGGGCTTCGGTCGATGGGGCTTCATCGTCGGAAACGTCCTCATCGCGTTCGGGGCGCCGGTGTTCGTCACCAGCCTCATCGCCACCGTCGGGGCCGGCCGGGCCGGCACGCCGACGCGCGGCGAGGACATCGGCGCGATCGCCGCCGGGGCGCTGTTCATGATCGCCGGCCTCATCGTGACGGTGACGATCGGACAGGTCCGGCCGGCGCCGGTGGTCGTCGAGCCCGCCGAGCCGGTTTCGCCGCCGGTGCGCGCGGCCGACTGGCCGGCGGCGAGCGCGCTGGAGCCGCTGCCGCTGACGTTCAACACGCTCGACGACTACTACACCGCCCCCGGCGGGGTGGCGGTCGCCGACGACGAGCCGTACTTCCCGTCGGCCCCGCAGGTGCCGCGGCCGCGGAACGCGCGGGCCTATTGCGAGCCGTCGGTCACTGTGACGCGCTCGACCGGTAGCCGCCGACGTCCTCCGGCCGGATGAGTCCGTCTTCGATCGCCCGCGCGAGCAGCGCGAACCGCGACGCGACCTGACGCCCGGCGCGGGCGTACTTCACGCGGGCCCGGTCGATGTACTGCTTCACCGTGTCCTTCGTGATCGCCTCGCCGCTGCCGTCGGTCTTGGTCATCCGGCGGGCCACCGCGGCCATGTCCATCCCCTGGAACCAGAGCAGCAGCGCCTCGCGTTCGCGGCCGCTCAGGCGCGGATCGGCGAGCATCCCGCCGGCCAGCGACCTCGTGACGTACGGCCGGTCGGTGGCGACGGCCACCAGCGTGTCGATGCAGTGCTCGCGGGCCTCGTCCTTGGTGAGGTAGGCGCACGCGCCGTTCTCCAGCGCCTGCGACACCACCGCCGGGCCGCCGTGCGCCGAGAACACCACCACCCGGTGACCGGCGTCGCTGAGCGCGGCGACCTCGCTGAGCACCAGTTCACCGTTCAGTTCCAGGTCGAGCAGCACCACGTCGACGCCCGGCGGGCGGGGCAGGAGCGGCTCGGTGGTACCGGCGCTCAGGACGACGTCGACCCGTCTCGCGGGGTCGGCGGCCGCCCAGGCCCGGACCCCGTCGATGACGACCTGGTGGTCGTCGATGACGGCGACTCCAACAGGGACTCCGACGGGGCGTTGCTCCATCGGGTCTCCACCCATATCTGTCCTCCTTCCCCCTCTGTGGTGACCACTACGCCGTCGTGGTGGTTGGACGACGGCGGGTCCCATCGGGGCTGGTCGATGCTACCGTCACCAACCACCGCGATTGTCACGCTACGGGCATTCGATACCACAGTGATGCGGGCCCTCGTGGCGGCGGCGGCCACCGCCCAGGCGGGTGCGTCGGTGAGCGCCCGCCGCACCTGAAGCGGCACGTCGGGAACGGTGCCGACCTGGTCGACCGTGACGGCGACGCCGCGCCGCTCGGCGATGTCGGCGGCCGCCCGCAGGGCGTGCACCAGGGGATCGGGGACGTCGTCGGTCTCGGTGACGAGTCGTCGCAGGCGCGCGGCGGCGCCGGCGGCGCGGCCGCGCACCTGTGCATCGCCCGGATCGAGGGTGCCGTCGGCGATTTTCTTGAGGACCTCGCCGGCGGCGGCGCGGGCACTGGCGTACCGGTCCTGCCGGGCCTCGTGCGCCTGTTCGGCGGCGAGTCGCGCGGTGAGCAGCGCCTCGGCGGCGGCCCGGTCGCGGGCCGAGCGCAGGGCGATCGTCTCCAGGCCGCGCTTGCCGACGTCGAGTGCCAACTGCAGGGCGGCGACGCCGTACAGCACCATCAGCATCATCGCGAGATCCTGGCGGTCGCTGTCGCCGCGGGTCAGCAGTGCCGCCGTGCTGAGGGCCGCGTTGGCGACGACGAACACCAGGAAACCGGGGAACGCGCGGTTCCAGAACAGCAGCAGCGCCATCCAGCCGGCCGCCTGCCAGGCCCAGTTCGGGAACACGAACAACGACCCGGGCTGGGTGGCGTGCATCGCGGCCGATCCGGCGAGCAGCACCACGCAGCCGACGCCGGTGAGCACCGGCCCGGCCGACCGCCCGCGCAGCACGAGCGGCGCACCGATCGCCGCGACCACCGCGTACGCCACCCACGTGGCGACCGCGACCGGGTGCAGGCCACCGGCGATCGTGGCCGGCAGGTCGTTGCCGACGTGCCAGCCCAGGGCGATGAACACGAACGTACGGGCGACCCCGGCCGTGTACCGATCGGTGAAGATCCGTTCGGCGTCGGTCATGCTCATGCTCATGCCGGCCATTCGAGGGTGATCGTCGTTCCCTTGCCTCTGGCGCTGATGATCCGGGCCTTGCCGTCGACGCGTTCGAGTTCGCCGGTGATCGACTCGCGGAGGCCGAACCGGTTGGCCGGCACCACGGCCGGGTCGAACCCCCGGCCGGTATCGGTGATCGTGACGGTCACCCTTTCCTCGTCGGCATCGAGACGGACGGACGCGGCACCGACGCCGGCATGCCGGGCGACGTTCTCCAGCGCCTCGGCGGTGGCGCCGGCGAACGCCTGCGCCACGGCGGCCGGGACCGTGCACTGTGTCGTGGTGAGGTCGACGTCGACGCGGTGGCGGAGAATGGCGGCGGTCCGGTCGAGCAGGTCGGCCAGCTTCACCGACTCGATGGTGTCCGCTCCCTGGCCCGGCCGCTCCGCTCTCTCCGCGGCCAGGACCGCGAGGTCGATGGCGGCCTGTGCGCGCACGGCGGCGACCGTCTGTTCGCTCAGCCCGCCCTGCGCCACCAGGGTGAGCGTGGTGAGCGGCCCGTTGTGCAGCACCGTCAACGCGGTACGTTCGGCGTCGCGCCGCAGGCGGGCGGCCTCCTGCTCGCGGGCGGCGTCGTGGTGCTCGCGGGCCGCGGCCTGCGCCTGCCGCCCGGCCGCCCGCAGGATGGCGACCAGCCCGGCGGCGATCGCGAGTTGCAGCACCAGCGTGAACGCCGACGTGACGCCCCGATCCGGCGCGTCGGCATGCTGCGCCCCCACCACGAACGCGGCGATGGCCAGCGCGCCGAGCGGCACCGTCCACCGGAACGCCCCGACGAACTGGGCAATGATCACCACGAGGCTGACGGCGTTGAACACCCACCCGGCCGCGCTGGTGGCCGAGGCCGCGGGCACCAGCGACCGCATCATCAGCGCGATGCCGGTGACCATGAACATGTCGGTGACCACCAGCGGCGTGGGAAGGGCTTTCGTTCTGCTGACCGTGAGCAGGTAGGCGGCGGCCATGCCGTCGTAGAGGGCGAGCGCCACCACCGTGGCGGCGACATGCTCGGCTGTGACACTGAGTAGAGCCGCCGCGGTGACGAAGACCGCCGAACTGACCCGCAGGGCGAGCGCCACCCTGGTCAACAGCGCGACGAGCGGATCGCTCACCCCACTCGCCACGCGCATGATGAATGACCGTACGTGCCTCAAAAGATCAATGGAACCGGTGCACCGGGTCGCGCGGGCTTCCGGACCGGTCAGAAGCGGCGGGGGTCGCCCAGCGTGCGGAGTTCGAGGTCGGTCGGGTTGAGGGTGGCCCAGCGGACCACGCCCCGGTTGACCACCGTCACCATCGAGGCGCTGATGCGCGACATCCAGCTCTCCGACTCCGCCGCACCCACGCCCGCCGCCGCCACCGTGGCCTCGGCCTCGGTGAGGGGTTGCAGCACGACCACGTCGGCGCCCACGAGGAGGTCGCGGTCGGCCTGGGTCAGCTCGTGCCGGACGATCATCACGGCTCGGCCGTTGCCGCCGCGGTCGACCTGCTGCCAGCTCACCGGGCCGACGTCGACCACGAGCACCTCCGGGCGGGCCGCCCGGCCGGGCGGGCCGGGGCGGTCGCCGGGCGGGACGAACGCGAACTGACCCGGGCCGACCCCGGTCTGCTGCACGAAGCGGGCCCAGTCGGCCGGGCGGGCGGTCTGGATCATCACCTGGGCGCCGACCGCGATCATCCGCAGCACCAGCATCTGCGCGGCCGCCAGGCTGCCGGTGAAGGCGAACCGGGTGGGTTCGGGACGGAACATGCGCACGACCACCGGGGCCTGGTGGCGGTCGCGCCCGACCATGAGGCCGCCGCCACCCGCGGTGGCCACCAGTGCGGCCGGCGGCACCGGGTGGGCGGGCTGTCGATCGTCGCCGGGTTGCGGGACCCAGCCGAGGGGCAGGGTGGCGGCCAGCCCGGCGCGGTGCCGCCCGTTGACCTGTTCGATGACGCCGCCGGCGGCCTTCGCCTGTGCGATCAGCCGGTGCCCGGCCTCGCGGGCGACGTCGGGCGTGGCGGCGGTGACGCGCACGACGGCGACCACGCCGACCTCGCCCGGCCGGACGCGGGCCGCGTCGCGCACCACGGCGAGGCTCGCCGTGACGGCGGAGGCGGGCAGCCCGAGCACCGCGTCGTCGATCGACCACGGCCCCGACGGCCAGCGGGCGACCCGGTACGACCGGTGCACGAGACCGCCGCTGAGCCAACCGTCCCAGTCCTCGCGGCCGAGTTCCGGGCCCCGCGCCGAACTCCCGTACACCCCGCCGTCGCCCGACGGCAGCATCGGCAGGCGGGCGGTCAGCGCGGCTATCTCGAGCACGTCGGGCGGGCCGAGCACCTCGGCCGTAAGGTCCTCCTTGCGCAGCCGGCGCCGTACCCGGCGGACGGCGTTGAGCAGCACCGGTTCCAGGTCGGCGTCGTCGAAGAACTCGGGCGTGCGCGGCACCTGCACGGCCAGCCAGCACCGGCGCATCGCCGGCACGCGCCCGGCGGTGAGCGCCCGGTACGACTCGCCGGCCACGCCGGGAACCACCGCCGACGGCTCGGCGTGCACGAGGACCTGCATCGTCGTGGGCAACGGATCGGCGTCGCCGGCGGGCAGCAGCGACAGGAGCGCGGGCAGCGTCGTGTGCCGGGTCGCGTAGAGCGTCCGATCGTCGGCCTGGATCTCGAGGACGGCCGTGAGCCCGGCCGGGTGCGCCAGCAACCCGGCGGACTCGTCGTCGATCGCCGCCTCGGTGACCACGGTGCCCGGCGCGACGAAGTCGAGCAGCGCGCGCCGCGGATCGCCCGCGGGCCGGCCCGCCTCGGGAACTGGTGCGGTGAACAGGCGCCGGCGGCACGCGTACGCCACCCGCCGCGCCATCCACTGGTAGAGCCAGTGCCCGCGCCACGGCAGCACGGTGGGGATCAGCAGCGCCACGGCGGCCGCGAGAGCCAGACCGAGGAGCACCGGCCCGGCGCCGAGCCCGAGCACGACGAGCGCGGCCGCGACCTGCCAGCAGATCACCTGTGCCAGCCGCACGCGGCGAGTACCGGGGCCGAGCAGGGTGGGCGTCGCGGTGGAGTGCGCCGGGGCGGCGGGCGGCGCGGGTACACCGGGCGGCGGCACGGAAGCACGGGCCCGCACCGGCCCCGCGCCATGCCCCGCGCCAGGGCTTGCGCCGAGGCCGGGACCATGGCCCGCGCCGGGACCCGGACCATGCCCCGCGCCGGGACCCGGACCATGCCCCGCGCCGGGACCCGCACCAAGGCCCGCGCCGGGACCCGGACCAAGGCCCGCGCCGGGACCCGCACCATGCCCCGCGCCGGGACCCGCACCATGCCCCGCACCATGCCCCGCGCCGGGACCCGGACCAAGGCCCGCACCAGGCCCTGCACCAGGGCCTGCACCAGGGCCCGCGCCGGGATTCGGCCCCGGACCGGGGCCTGCGCCGGGACCCGGACCAGGCGCGATCATCGATCGCTGTGCACCCGTCATGCCCGCGAGATTAGCGCAGCCCACCGCCGGCAACGCCCCGCCTTTGCACAGCTTTAGGACAGCCTCTGCCGCTGAGGTTGCCGCTCAATCGATCTTGCAGTTGTGGTGCCAGGTTGCGACGTCTTTGTCCCGCCTTGGTAGGCACCACAACTGCAAGATCGACTTTGTGACGCCGGGAGGGGCTTCAAGATCATGGGGCGTTGCGACGTTGTCGCTGTTTTATGTCTGATTTGTCCGCGGGAACGTCGCAGGATCATGGGCCCGGGTCGGCTCCGCGGCGCACCCACATCACGCCAACGGCGAACCGGCGCCGACCATCCACACAAGCGACCGGAGAACTGCGCCGACAGCCAGCCAAGATCGCTGTCCCTGGAAGAAACCCGCAGTGAGACTTTAGGTTTGTTCCGCAAGCGGCGATCTTGAGCCACCGAACAGCGACTCCGCGGCCGTCCATTCCCGCCCGTCGCCGTGGGGCTCGTACCGCACCACCCGCTGCGTCGCCCGCAACAGCGTCCGCATCGCCGCGAGATCACCGCCTACCACGCCCGCGGTCCGCGCCTGCACCAGCACGTTGCCCAGTGCCGTCGCCTCCACCGGACCGGCCAGCACCGGCAGCCCGCACGCGTCGGCGGTCAACTGGCACAGCAACTCGTTGCGCGCGCCGCCACCCACGACGTGCACCACGTCGACATGCGTCTGCGACAGTTCCTGCGCCGCGCGCACGGCCCGCCGGTGGGCCAGGGCCAGACTGTCCACAATGGACCGCGTGAATGCGGCGGGCGTCGCGGGCACCGGCTGCCCGGTGCGCCGGCACGCGGCAGCGATCCGCGCCGGCATGTCGCCCGGCGGAAGGAAAACCGGATCGTCGGGGTCGAACACCGCGGCCAGCGCGGGCTCCCGCGCCGCCGCGCTCACCAGCGAGGTGACGTCGTGAGCGTCCCACACCCGCATCGACTCCTGCAGCAGCCACAGCCCCATCACGTTGCGCAGGTACCGGACGGTGCCGTCGACCCCGCCCTCGTTGGTGAAGTTTGCCAGCCGGCTCGCCTCGGTGAGCACCGGCCGGTCGAGCTCCACGCCGACCAGCGACCACGTCCCGCACGACACGTACGCGAAGCGCGGTGACGAGGCCGGCACCCCCACCACCGCCGACGCCGTGTCGTGCGAGCCGACCGCCACGATACTGTCCACATCGGACAGTCCGGTCTCCGGCAGCGGCGGGCCGACGACCGTGCCGGGTTCGCGCAACGGCGGGAGGATCGCCGGGTCGAGGCCGGTCGCGGTGATCACGTCGGTCGCCCACCGACGCCGGTTCAGATCGAACAACTGCGTGGTGGACGCGTTGGTGAGCTCCGCGCCGACTTCACCGGTGAGCCAGTAGGTGACGAGATCGGGGACGAGGAGCAGGTGCCGCGCGGCCGCGAGTTGCGGGGTACCGAGTGCCGCGGCGAGCTGGAACAGCGTGTTGAACGGCTGCCGCTGCAGACCGGTGGTGGCGTAGAGGCGGTCGGCGCCGATCGACGCCTCGACCCGGTCGGGCACGCCGTCGGTGCGGGAGTCGCGGTAGTGCACCGGGTTCCCCAGCAGCGCGCCCGACGAGTCGAGCAGCCCGTAGTCGACGGCCCACGAGTCCACACCGGCGCTGGCCACGGGGCCGGCCGCGCGGAGGCCGGTGAGGATCTCCCGGTACAGCGACAACACGTCCCAGTGCAGGGTGCCGCCGACGAGCACGGGCTCGTTCGGGAACCGGTGCACCTCCGTCAGCTCAAGGCTTTCCGGCCCGACGACGGCGCGCACGACGCGTCCGCTCGACGCCCCCAGGTCGACGGCGGCGAAACTCTTCATCGGAGGAACGCGGCCGCGACGCCGGCGTCGACCGGGATGTGTAACCCGGTGGTGTGCGACAGGTCGCCGGCGGTCAACGCGAACACGGCGTTGGCCACGTGCTCCGGCAGCACCTCCCGCTTGAGGATCGTGCGCTGCGCGTAGTAGGCGCCGAGTTCGGACTCCGGAACGCCGTACACCGCCGCGCGTTGCGCCCCCCACCCGCCGGAGAAGATCCCGGACCCGCGGACCACGCCGTCGGGGTTGATGCCGTTGACGCGAACGCCGTGCGCGCCCAGTTCCACCGCGAGCAACCGCACCTGGTGCGCCTGATCGGCCTTCGCGGCGCCGTAGGCGACGTTGTTCGGGCCGGCGAACACGGCGTTCTTGCTGGCGATGTAGACGATGTCGCCGCCCATGCCCTGCGCGATCAGCACCCGCGCGGCTTCCCGCGATACGAGGAACGAGCCGCGGGCCATCACGCCGTGCTGCTTGTCCCAGTCGCCGGAACTGGTCTCCAGCAACGGTTTCGACACCGACAGCCCGGCGTTGTTGACGACGAGGTCGACACCGCCGAAGGCGAGCACCGCCGCGTGGAGGGACGCGACGACGGCCGCCTCGTCGGTCACGTCGACGGTGACGGGCACCGCTGTGTCCGTCCCCCCGAGTTCTTTCGCGACGGTCTCGGCCGCCGAAGCGTCGCGATCGGCGACGACCACGACGGCGCCCTCCGCCGCGAGCCGGTGCGCGATCGCGCGGCCGATCCCCGAGCCGCCACCGGTGACGAACGCGATCCGCGTGGCGAGCGGCTTCGGCTTCGGCATCCGTTGCAGCTTCGCCTCTTCCAGCGCCCAGTACTCGATGCGGAACTTCTCCGACTCGTCGATCGGCGCGTAGCGGGAGAGCGCCTCGGCGCCGCGCATCACGTTGATCGCGTTGACGTAGAACTCGCCCGCGACGCGCGCGGTCTGCTTGTTGGCGCCGAAGCTGAACATGCCGACGCCGGGAACGAGCACGATCGCCGGGTCGGCGCCGCGGATCGGCGGGCTGTCGGCGACGGCGTTCCGCTCGTAGTAGGCGCGGTAGTCGGCGCGGTACTCCTCGTGGAGTTCCTTCAGACGTGCGATCACGTCGTCGAGCGGCGCGGTCGGCGGGAGGTCGAGCACGAGCGGGCGGACCTTGGTGCGCAGGAAGTGGTCGGGGCAACTGGTGCCGCGCGCCGCGAGTTCGGCGAGGCGTTCGCGGGACACGAAGTCGAGGACGACGTCGGTGGCGGTGTAGTGGCCGACCTGCGGGCGGTCGGTGGACGCCAGGCCGCGGAGCACCGGGAACAGCGCCGCGGCGCGCGCCGCACGGTCCTCGGTGGACAGTGCACTGTGGACGATCGCGCCGAACGGTTCGGGCCGGCCGTGCTCCGCGATGTACCGGGCGGCGGTCTCGATGATCTCGAGCGAGTTGGCCTCGCACTCCTCGCTCGTGGCGCCCCAGGCGGTGATGCCGTGGCCGCCGAGGATCACGCCGATCGCGTCGGAGTGCTCCCGCCGGACGGCCGCGATGTCGAGACCGAGCTGGAAACCGGGCCGGCGCCACGGCACCCACAGCACGCGGTCCCCGAAGATCTTTTTCGTGAGGGCGGGACCGTCGGCGGCGGTGGCGATCGCGATACCCGAGTCGGGGTGCAGGTGGTCGACGTGCGGCGCGTCGACCAGGCCGTGCATGGCGGTGTCGATCGAGGGGGCGGCGCCACCCTTGCCGAACAGGCAGTGGTCGAACGCGGCGACCATCTCGTCCTCGCGGTCTTCGCCCGGGTAGACGTCCGCCAGGCTGCGGAGGCGGTCGAGCCGCAGCACGGCGAGGCCGGCCGGGGTGAGGGTACCGAGGTCACCGCCGGATCCCTTGACCCACACCAGTTCGGCGGCCGCACCGGTGACCGGGTCGGTGGCCGCCCCCTTGGCCGACGTGTTGCCGCCGGCGTAATTGGTGTTCCGGGGGTCGGCGCCGAGGCGGTTGCTGCGGGCGATCAGGGCATCGACCGGATTTGCGTGAAACGTTTCACCAGGCACATCCGGAACCTATCCGCCGCGCTGCGACGGGTCAACCCTCTGATACGTTTCAGCCGTGGCGGCCAGTATCAAGGAGGTGGCCCGGCGGGCGGGGGTCTCGCTGGGCACCGTCAGCAACGTGCTCAACCGCCCCGAGACGGTCACCGAGTCCACCCGTCGTCGGGTGCTCGATGCGATCGCCGAACTCGGGTACGTACGCAACGACTCGGCGCGGCAACTCCGGGCCGGGCGCAGCCGCACGGTCGCGATCGTCGTGCTCGACGTCTCCAACCCGTTCTTCACCGACGTGGTGCGCGGCGCCGAGGGCGTGGTCGAGTCCGCCGGCGGCATGCTGATCGTCTGCAACAGCGGTGAGGACCCGGCGCGCGAGCAGCGCCACCTCGACATGCTCGAGGAGCAGCGGGTGCAGGGGCTGCTGATCACGCCGGTCGCCGACGGCGCCCACCCCCGGCTCGACCGGTTCGTCGAGCGGGGCATCCCGGTGGTGCTGGTCGACCGCGGTGCCGGGATGACCAGCCGCTGCTCGGTCGCCGTCGACGATGTGCTCGGCGGCCGGCTCGCCGCCGTCCACCTGCTCGAACGGGGTCATCGACGGATCGCGTTCGTCGGCGGCCCGCTGGCGATCCGGCAGGTCGCCGAGCGGCACCGCGGAACCGAGGACGCCCTGGCGGGCACCGGCGCCACGCTGGACCTGCTGCCCACCGCCAGCCTGTCGATCAACGCCGGTCGCAAGGCCGCCGCCGACCTGGCCGCGCTGCCTCGTGGAGCCCGCCCGACGGCGGTCTTCTGCGCCAACGACCTGCTCGCGCTCGGCGTGCTGCAGGAGGTGATCGCCCAGGGCCTGCGGGTCCCGGACGACGTGGCGATCGTCGGCTACGACGACATCGAGTTCGCGGCGGCGGCCGCCGTGCCGCTGTCGTCGGTGCGCCAGCCCCGCGAACTGCTCGGCCGCACGGCCGCCCAGTTGCTGGAGGAGGAGGTGGCGGCGCCGGAGAAGCACGAGCACCGCCACGCGGTGTTCCAGCCCGAACTGGTCGTCCGCACGTCCAGCGCCCTGTTCCGCTCCTGACGCTCCACGCCTCCATCCGTATGCGGGGGCTTGACTTCGTCTGTTAGGTTGTTCTCGTAGTTAGAACTACTCGTACCGAGAAGATCTCGCTGTGAGGGCAACCGCCGATGACCGAAGACGAGTTCCTTGCCACCTACGATCCGCGGGCGTTCCCGCCCGTCGCGGTCACCGTCGACGTGGTTGCCCTGACCATTCGCGACGGCGCGCTGAACGTGCTGCTTGTGCGGCGGGGCGCCCCGCCGTTCGAAGGGGCCTGGGCGCTGCCGGGCGGCTTCGTGCAGCCGACGGAGGACCTGTACGGCGGCGCCGCCCGCGAACTCGCCGAGGAGACCGGGCTCACGAAGTTGCGCCGCGTGCACCTCGAACAGCTTGCCAGCTACGGCACGCCGGGCCGGGACCCGCGGATGCGGGTGGTCTCGGTGGCGTACATGGCGATGGCGCCCGACCTCCCCGATCCGTCGAGCGGTGGCGACGCCCGCGAAGCGGCCTGGGTGCCGGTCGGCCTGCTCGGGCTACCCGAGGCGACGCCGGGGGAGCCCGACCGCGCCCGGCCGGCGCGGCAGCGGCCGGGCACCACGCGTCGCCTCGCCTTCGACCACACGCAGATCATCTCCGACGGCCTGGAGCGCGCCCGCGCCAAGCTCGAGTACTCGCCGCTCGCCACCAGCTTCGTCGGCGAGGAGTTCACGATCGCCGAGTTGCGCGCCGTCTACGAGACGGTGTGGGGCGGCACCCTGCACGCCGGCAACTTCCACCGCAAGGTGCTCTCGGTCCCGGGCTTCGTCGAGAGCACCGGCACCTCCACCGAGCGCGGCGGCCCGCGCGGCGGTCCCCGGGCCCGCCTCTACCGGGCCGGCGACGCGCGCGTGCTGCACCCGCCGCTGCTGCGGCCCGCACACGAGGAGTCGATCCGGTGAACACGACCGAGGCCGTCGTGGCGGTGCTCTCCGCGTCGTCCGCTCAGGATCTTTTCGGGACCGACCACCCGGCCCGTCGGTACCGCGAACTCGCCCGCGCCCTGCATCCGGACCTGGCGGCGGGGGCCGACGCCACGGCGGCGTTCATCCGCCTGGCGCGGCTGTGGCAGGACCGGCACGGGACGGTCATCCGCACGAGGATCGGCGAATACCGGCTCAACGACCGCGCTTTCCAGGGCGATCTCGCCGATCTGTACGACGTCGGCGAGGGGGAGTTCCTGAAGCTGCCACGCAGTCCGGTCAACAACGACCTGATGGAGCGCGAGGCGTTGGCGCTGCGCGCGATGGCGGACCTCGGCGACCCGCGGTTCCTGCCGTACGTGCCGCGCGTCGTCGAGTCGTTCCTGCACCGCGACGCGACCACCGGTGCCGACCGGCGGGTCACCGTGATCGGCACGGTGCCGGGGCTGCGCAGCCTCGCGGACGTGGGTGCGGCGTACCCCGGTGGCGTCGATCCGCGCGACGTGGCGTGGATGTGGCGCCGGTTGCTGGTCGCGATCGGGTTCGCCCACCGCGCCGGGTTGGTGCACGGTGCGGTGCTGCCGACACACGTCCTGATCGAACCGGACGAGCACGGGCTGGTGCTCGTCGACTGGTGCTATTCGGCGACGTCGGGGGAGCGGATCCCCGCGCTGGTACCGGATTTCACCGACCGGTACCCGGCGGAGGTCCTCAAGCGACAGTCGCCGGGGCCGGGCACCGACATCTTCATGGCCACGCGCTGCATGACCGACCTGATGGGCCCGAAGGCACCGGGTCCGCTGCGGTCGTTCGCCGCCGGCTGCGCACTGTCCTCATTGGACGCGCGGCCGGACGACGCGTGGCGCCTGCTGGACGAGCTCGACGGCGTGCTCGCCAGGTTGTACGGGCCGCGACGGTTCCGACCGTTCCGGCTCGATCCCGTCTCCTGAAGGGGGAGAGACCATGGGAAGTGGAAGCTGGTCGACCGACGTCTACGACGCGGCGAAGCGGTACCGCCGGGCCACCGGCACGAGTGCCTTCGCCTACCACGACAGCGGCGCACGCCGCGTTCACGACACGCTCAACCCGTTCGGCGTCGCGATGCGGGAGAGCCGCGACTCCGACGAACACCCGCAGTCGGTGGCGATCTCGGTGCTGTTCGACGTCACCGGATCGATGGGTTCGGTGCCGCGCGCCCTGCAGCAGAAGCTGCCGCAGCTGTTCGGTCTGTTGCTCCGCAACGGATACGCGACCGACCCGCAGATCATGTTCGGCGCGATCGGTGACGCCACGTGCGACCGGGTGCCGTTGCAGGTCAGCCAGTTCGAGTCGGACAACCGGATGGACGAGCACCTCGGCAACATCGTGCTCGAAGGCGGCGGCGGTGGCCAGATGACCGAGTCGTACGAGCTGGCGATGCACTTCATGGCCCGGCACACGTCGATCGACTGCTTCGAGAAGCGCGGCCGGCGCGGGTACCTGTTCATCATCGGCGACGAGATGGCCTATCCGAAGGTGTTCGGCCGGCACCGTCGCGACATCCTCGGCGAACCGTCCACAGAGGACGTTCCACTGCGGACGGTCGTGAAAGAGGTGACGCGGATGTACGACACCTACTTCCTGCTGCCGTCGGGCACCGCGTACGCGGGCAACGACACGGTGCTGGCGTTCTGGCGCAAGCTGCTCGGCCAGAACGCGCTGGAACTCGACGACCTCGACGCCGCCTGCGAGACGATCGGGCTCACCGTCGGCCTGGGCGAGGGCGCGATCGACCTGGAGGAGGGCCTGCGCGACCTGGCCGACTCCGACGCGGTCGGCACGGTGTCGAAGGCGCTCGCCCGGGTTCCCGCCCGGCGCGGGGCCACGACGTCGACGCTGCCGCCGGTGGCGACCGGCACCGATCGGATCCAGCGGCTGTGACTCACTACGTTGTCGTCGATCTGGGGTTCGGCGATGCGGGCAAGGGGACCGTCGTGGACTGGCTGTGCGCGAGCCGGCCGGTTCACGCGGTCGTCCGGTTCAACGGGGGCGGGCAGGCCGCGCACACGGTGGTGCTGCCCGACGGCCGTCGCCACACGTTCGCCCAGTTCGGCTCGGGAACGCTGCGGCCGGGCGTGCGTACGCACCTCAGCCGCTTCATGGTGGTCGACCCGCTCGCGCTGGTGGTCGAGGCCGATCACCTGACGATGCTCGGTGTCGGCGACGCGCTGGCGCGCCTCACGGTCGACGCCGGCGCGCCGCTCGCGACCCCGTACCACCGGGCCGCCAACCGGGCCAGGGAACTGGCCCGCGGCGCGGCCCGGCACGGGTCGTGCGGCATGGGTGTGGGCGAGACCATGTCGTACCTGCTCGCGTGGCCCGATGACGCGCCGCACGTCGGCGACTGTCGAAACCCGCACGTGTTGCGGCACAAGTTGTCGAGACTGCGCGACCGCCTCGCCGACGAGGTCGGATCCCTGGACGCGCCGCCGGTCGACGACTGCGTCGACGCGTTCACCGCGTTCGCGGCGGCGGTGTCCATCGTGGACGGTGCGCACACGGAGCGCCTCCTCGACGCCGGAACCGTGGTGTTCGAGGGTGCCCAGGGCGTGCTGCTCGACGAGTGGCACGGCTTCCACCCGTACACCACCTGGAGCACCACCACGTTCGCCAACGCCGAGACGCTGCTGGCCGGACGCGCGGCGGTGCGGCTCGGCGTGCTGCGGACGTTCACCACCCGGCACGGCCCGGGCCCGCTGGTGACCGAGGACCCCGCGCTCGACCTGCCAGACCCGCACAATCCCACGAACCCGTGGCAGGGCGCCTTCCGGGTCGGGCACTTCGACGCCGTCGCCCACCGGTACGCGCTCGACGCGTGCGGCGGCGTCGACGCGCTGGCGCTGACCCACCTCGACGTCGCAGATCGTGGCGTGCGGATGTGCCGCGCCTACGACTGGACCGACCGGCTGGTACCGGGACCGCCCGGCGACCTCGACCGGCAGGAGACGTTGACCCGCCGGCTGGAGACGACCGTGCCGCTCTACGATCCGGCGTCGCCGCGGAACTGGGTCGCGGCCGTGGAAGAGGAACTCGCGACGCCGGTCGCGGTGACGTCGCACGGACCCACCGCCGCCGACAAACGACAGAGAAAAGCGTTGCGTGGGTTGACGGGGGGACGTACCGTATCTGTAGCAGTCAGGGCATGAGCTACCGGGAGGAGGGCACCATGAACGCGAAGCGCATCGATAAAGAACGAGCCGAGCGGCGAATGCCCGCCCGGGGCGCGAGCATGCCAGGGCAGGGAAGGCGTACGGGGTAACGCATCCAGCGTTCCACGCCGACGCCGCCCCCGGATTCTCCGGCAGGGCGGCTTTCTTTTGCTCGATTCAGAGACCCCCGGGGCGAGGGAGCTGGTTGACCCGCCTGCTTTGGGAGCAGGACACACCGAGTTCGATTCTCGGGTCCCGGACTGTGGGTTTTGCAATAGTGCACGGCCGATTGGGCTATGGGTAGGCCTTCTGACTCTCGATCAGACAGAGCGGGTTCGAGTCCCGCATTGGCTGCTGTGCGGATCTGGTGAGGCTGGGTGCTCACGTCGGTCTTCCAAACCGAAGACGCGGGTTCGATTCCCGCGATCCGCTCTGCGTTACAACCCGGGCTGGGTGCTGGTGCACAGTCTCGCCTTGCAAGCCTGACGTGCGGGGTTCGATACCCCGCCGGTCCACAAGTGAATACATGCCTCCGTAGCTCAGGGGAGTAGAGCGCGACGTTCCGAGTGTCGAGGTCGCTGGTTCGATTCCAGCCGGGGGTACGTAAGAGAAACGGTGACGCAGGCGGGCGCTGGCTGCCCAGCCGCCTTTCATACGGGTGGACGGTCCGGTTCGACACCGGGGCCTGCGACTGTGCTTTCCGGTGCGTAGGCGCGCGGATACTTCGAGGTTCGACTCCTTGCGCCCCGACCAACGGGGCGTGGCCTTCCTCATGGCGAGGGCACCCCGCATGCCGCCCAGATCTCGGAAAGCACAGAGCTTGGAAAGAGCAAAAGCACCGGTGCCCGGTGCGACAGGCAACGGTTACTTCCACTTTAATGGGTGAGTTGCAGGTTCGAGTCCTGCCGGCCGCA
Organism: Virgisporangium aurantiacum; assembly: GCF_016863635.1. Lineage (GTDB taxonomy): Bacteria > Actinomycetota > Actinomycetes > Mycobacteriales > Micromonosporaceae > Virgisporangium > Virgisporangium aurantiacum. Next base: position 49,068 of record NZ_BOPG01000046.1, read on the forward strand.
CTCCTGCGGCCGTAGCTCAACTGGCAGAGCGACAACGTACCGGGGCCGACCCCTTGATCTCGGGCACCACCTACCTCACGAAGAAGCCGGAAGGAGTGGCCGTACATGAGCAAGTTCAACCGCATGAAGGCGCGGGCGCGCAGCCCGATCGTCGCCGAGGCGACCCCGTCCGGCGTCACCCACGAGGGCGGCGCGGGATACGCGCACGACGCGAAGAGCGAGCTGTTCCTGCTCGCCGTCGCCAACGTCGTCGGCGAGGACACGTTCTACGAGAAGGCGTCCGACCGCGACCGGCGGTTCAGCGGCCTCGTCAAGGCCGTGGCCGTCGCCGATCCCGACTGGACCGCGCGCTTCCTCGGTTGGCTGCGCACGGGCGCGAACATGCGGTCGGCGTCGCTCGTCGGCGCGCTCGACGCGGCGCACGCGCTGCTCGGCGCGGGCCTGCCGGGCGGGCGGCAGCTGGTGTCGTCGGTGCTGCAGCGGGCCGACGAGCCCGGCGAGGCGCTGGCGTACTGGACGGCCACCTACGGCCGGGCCGTGCCGAAGCCGGTCAAGCGCGGCGTCGCCGATGCCGTTTCCCGGCTGTACAACGAGCGCAGCCTGCTCAAGTACGACACCGCCGCGCGCGGGTTCCGGTTCGGTGACGTCATCGACCTCGTGCACCCGACCCCGGCGGCCGACAAGCCGTGGCAGGGTGACCTGTTCAAGCACGCGATCGACCGCCGGCACGGCCGCGACGAGCCACCGGCCGCGTCCCTTCGTGTGCTCGCCGCGAACGCGTCGCTGCGCACCGCGGCCCGGGACGACCGGGCCCGGCTCGCCGACGCCGGCGCGCTGAAGCAGGCCGGAATGACGTGGGAGGACGTGCTGTCGGCGGCCGGTCCGGCGGTCGAGAAGGCACGCCTGTGGGAGGCCGCGATCCCGCGATGGGGTACATGGCGTTGCTGCGTAACCTCAAGGGCTTCGACGAGGCGGGTGTGCCCGACCACGTCGCCGAGCGGGTGGCGGCGAAGCTGGCCGACCCCGACGAGGTGGCCCGGTCGCGGCAGTTCCCGTACCGGTTCCTCGCCGCGTACGAGCAGGCGCCGTCGCTGCGGTGGGGGCACGCGCTCGACGCCGCGCTGCGGCACTCGCTGGCGAACCTGCCGGCGCTGCCGGGTCGCTCGCTCATCCTCGTCGACACGTCGGCGTCGATGTCGTCGGGCGGGTTCTCGAAGCGGTCGACGATGTCGCCGGTGAAGGCGGCGGCGGTGTTCGGCGTCGCGCTGGCGGCGAAGACGGGGAAGGTCGACCTGCACGGCTTCGCCGACGGGGTGTTCCGGCACACGGTCGCGCGGGGCGGGTCGGTGATCCGCGAGGTCGACGCGTTCGTCAAGCGGGTCGGAGAGGTCGGGCACGGCACCCGGATCGCCGACTCGATCCGTGCGACGCTGCGCAAGGACCACGTCCGCGTGTTCGTGTTCTCCGACATGCAGACGTTCGCACCGGCGTACGGCACGGGCGACGTCACGAACGCGGTGCCGCGCGACGTTCCGCTGTACGGCTTCAACCTCGGCGGCTACGTGCGCACGGCGTTCGACGCCGGCACCCGTAACCGGTACGAGTTCGGCGGCCTCACCGACGCGACGTTCCGCATGGTCCCGCTCCTGGAAGCGGGCCAGCGGGCGGAGTGGCCGTTCTGACGTAGGCGATCGTGCCGGGTCGGCCGTTACCGGCCGACCCGGCCGAAACCTTCATTCCCCGGCGGCCGGGCCGATAGGGCCTGGTGGGGGAGCGGGGTGTGACGCGCTGGATCATGGTCGGGTACTGCCTGGCACTTCTCGTCATCGGCATGCTCTACTTCGCCGTTCCCAGCGGTCACATGGTTTTCTCCGTCGCCGAGTGCGCGGTCGCCGTCGCCGCCATCCTCGTGGGCGTGGCGCGGAACCGGCCCCGGCGGCGGGCGCCGTGGATCCTGATCGCGACCGCGGTGGCCATGTTCGGCTGCGGGGACCTGATCAACACCTACCTCACCGACGTGGCCGGGGTGGCCGACCCGTTCCCGTCGCCCGCCGACGTGTTCTTCCTGGCCCTCTGCCCGGTTCTGGCCGCGGGCATGGCCAGCATGGTGCGGTCCGGCGCCACCGGGCGCGACCGGGCCGCGCTGCTGGACGCGTTCACCGTGACCAGCAGCCTCGGCCTGCTCGCGTGGATCTTCCTGATCGGCCCGCTGCTGTCGGCACCGGACACGCCCGCGGTGGAGAAGGCCATCGCCATCGCGTACCCGCTCAGCGACATCCTGATGATCACCGTGCTGATCCGGATGGCCACGAGCCAGCGCCGCAGCCCCAGCCTGACGCTCATCGTCACGGGCATCGGCATGCTGTTCGTGAGCGACGTGCTCTACGGGGTGGCGCAGCTCAACGACGCCTACCAGATGGGCGGCGTGGTCGACCTGATGTACCAGTACTGCTACTACGCGATCGGGCTGGCCGCCCTGCACCCCTCGATGGCCGACCTGACCGAGCCGCGGGTCCTGCGTCCCGACCAGGTCGGCGGGCGGCGGGTGGCGATGCTCGGCCTCGCGTCGCTGTTCCCGCCGGCGGTGCTGATCGTCGAGGAACTCACCGGCGAGGTGCACGACGGCGCCGTCATCGGCGTGCTGTGCGCGGTGCTGTTCGGGCTCGTCGTGGCCCGGCTGTCCGGGGTGGTCGCGGTGCAGCGCCGGTCGGTCGCCCGGGAACGCGGCATGCGCCGGGCCGGCGCCGCGCTGCTCGCCGCCGGCGGTGCCGACGAGGTGGTCGCGGCCGTCCGGGCCGCCGTCGCCGACCTGCTGCCGCCGGACACCCCGCACCGCGTCGAGGTGGAGACCGGCACGCCGGTTCCCGAGGACGGGCTGCGGATGCTGCGTACCGGCGACGGGTACGTGCTGCGCTGCGCGCTCGCCGGCCGCCGGGTCACCGGCCGGATCGACATCGGCGCCGCCGACACCGCGCTGATCAGCCTTCAGGAGGCCGCCCAGGTGCTGGCCGGCCAGGCGGCACTGGCCCTCGACGGGCTGGCCGCCAACGCCGAGATCGTGCAGCGGGAGAGCGAGACCTACTTCCGGACGCTGGTGCTCAACGCCTCCGACGTGATCGTGATCGTCGGCGACGACAACCGGATCCGGTACGCGAGCCCGTCGGCGACGGCGGTGTTCGGCGACCGTGACCCGGTCGGCGCGGCGCTGCCCGAGCTGGTCGACCCGCCGTCCCGGGACGCGGCGTCGGCCCTCCTCGACGCCGTGCGCGCCGGTACCGAGGTCCCCGAGTTGACCGACTGGACCATGACCGGAACCGGGGAGCCGGCACAGGTCGAGGTCGCCTGCCGCGACCTGCGGCACGAGCCGACCGTCGCCGGCGTGGTGGTGACGCTGCGCGACGTCACCGAGCACCGGCGGCTGGAGCGGGAACTCCTGCACCGGGCGTACTTCGACGACCTCACCGGGCTGCCGAACCGGGCCCTGTTCACTTCTCGCCTGGAGAAGACGGTGGAGACCGGTCGACCGGTCGGCGTCGTCCTGGTCGGCCTGGACGGCTTCAAGGTCATCAACGACACGATGGGGCACGACGCCGGCGACGAACTGCTCGTGTCCGTGGCCCGCCGGCTGGTCGCCGCCGTGTCGCCCCGGCATGCGGTGGCCCAGCACGCGGTCGCCCGGATCGGCGGCGACGAGTTCGCCGTCCTGGTGGAACTCGAATCCGGTGACGACGGGGTCGAGGGACCGGCCGAGCGGGCGCTGGCCGCGTTCGGGCCGCCGTTCCGGCTGCCGACGGCGGGAGTGGTCACCTGTCACGCCAGCGTCGGGACGGCCACCACCGCCGAGGCCGGCGACAGCGCGCAACTGCTCGGCCGGGCCGACATCGCGCTGGCCATGGCGAAGACCAGTGGCAAGGGCCGCGTCTGCCGGTACGAGGCCACGCTGCACACCCGGATCCTGGAACGCCTGCAACTGCACGCGGCCCTCGACCAGGCCATCACGAACGGCGAGTTCCGGCTGGTCTTCCAGCCGGTGGTCGCGCTCGACACGGGACGCACGTGCGGGTTCGAGGCGCTGGTGCGCTGGCTCCACCCGAGCCGGGGCACGGTGCCGCCGCTGGACTTCATCGGCATCGCCGAGGAGAGCGGCCTGATCGTGCAACTCGGCGAGTGGGTGCTGCGCTCGGCCGTCGCGGCGGCGGCACAGTGGCCCGGTCCGACGTATGTGGCGGTGAACGTCTCGCCCCGGCAGTTCCGCGCGCCCGGCTTCGTCGGCCTCGTCCAGCGGGCGCTGGCCGACGCCGGCCTGGCGGCCGACCGGCTGGTCCTGGAGATCACCGAGAGCCTGTTGCTGGGCGACCGCGACCAGGACCGGATCCGGTCCGAACTGGACGCGTTGCACCGCTCGGGGGTGCGCATCGCGATCGACGACTTCGGCACCGGCTACTCGTCGTTGAGCTACCTGCACCAGATGCCGGTCGACCTGGTGAAGCTGGACAAGTCGTTCGTGGACACGATCACCACGTCGCCGTCGCAGTACGACCTGGTGAAGGGGATCATCGGGCTGGCGCACACGTTGCGGCTGGCGGTGGTCGCGGAGGGCATCGAGACCGAGGACGACCGGAAGCTGCTGATCGGCGCCGCCTGCGAGTTCGGGCAGGGCTTCCTGTTCGCGCGGCCGATGGCCGCCGCCGACGCGCTGACCTGGGTCACCGCGGCCGGGTCACTGCGGCGCTGATTGCTGTGGGCCGGACAGGCCCAGGGCCGAGATGACGACCGCCGAGATCGCGTCGGCGGTGGCGTCCGGGACGTCCCGGAACCGGACCCCGATCTCGACGCCGAGTTCGTCGGCGCGGTAGTGGACGACGTCGCCGCAGACGGCGACCGTCCGGCCGGCGCCGAGCGGCACGTGGACGTCGAGCGAGTCGCCGTCGCGCATCGGCGCGTCGGTCGCGACCGAGCACCGCAGGCCGGTCTCGCTGAGGTCGATGAGCTGGGCGATGTGGTCCTGGTTGCGGAGGGTGAGCCGCACCGGCCCGGTCAGCGGTGCCCGGGGCAGGCCGCGCCGCTCCAACTGCTCGGTCAGGTTGACCATCGTCTCGATCCGGCTGATCGCGGCGGTCACGCTCTTCGCGAGCCGGTCGATGCTGGCGTTCTGGTCGGTGGTCACCGAGCCGACCTGCGCGGTGGCCGACTCGATGTCGCCGATGCCGGCGGTCATCGCGGCCATCGTCCCGGCCATCGCGGCGGCGTTCTCCTCGACGGCCCGGACGGTCAGCTCGATCTCGCCGGTGGACTTCGCGGTGGTGTCGGCCAGGTTCTTCACCTCGCCGGCCACGACGCTGAACCCGAGGCCGGCGTCGCCGGCGCGGGCCGCCTCGATCGAGGCGTTGAGCGCGAGCAGGTTCGTCTGCCGGGCCACGGCGGCGATCATCTGGGCGATGCCGCTCACCCGGCGCAGGCTCTCGGACATCTCGGCGGCGACCCGGTCGGCCTGGCCGGCGCTGGCCACCACCTGGAGGGTGATCGCGTTCGCGCCGCCGACGCGCTCGTCGATCGTGTCGGCCGCCGAGCGCACGGTGGCCGTCTGGTCGACCACCTCGCGCAGTTCGGTCACCACCGTGCCGATCGTGTCGTCGATGAGCGACTGCGCCCGCTTGCGCTCCCGCTGCTCCGACTGCCGCCGCTCCGCGTACGCGGCCCGGATCTGCTCCTCGCGGTCGGCGTTCGCCTTGTCGAGTTCGGCCTCGCGGGCGGCGATCGTGTCGAGCATGGTGTCGATGGCCCGGCCGAGCGCACCGATCTCGCCGGACCCGTTGCCGCCCACCCGCGACCCGCGGTCGCCGGCGGCGATCACGTCCTCGACGACCCGGCGCAGCGGCGCCAGCCGTTGCCGGACCGTCCGCCGGACCACCAGCACGACGCCGGCCACCAGCACCACACCGGCGACCAGCGTCAGCAGGAGGAGCATCTGCTCACCGGCCCCTGCACACGCGTCACACGGAAACGATCGGACGCGCGGGCGCCCTCTTGAGGAAAGCGGTCAACTGTTTTCCTGCCACTCCCGACGCGCCTCCACCACCGAGCACAAAGCCCGCAGCACGGGCAGCGCCCGCTCGGTGGCCTCCCGGCCGGCCAGCTCGAACTCCGGGATGCGCGACAGCTCCCAGAACGCGAACTCGTCGACCTCCGGCGCGAGCACCAGGTCGGCGTCGACGGCCAACTGCTCCGCGACCCCCGTCTGGAGGTGCGTGGCGGCAACCAGGATCTGCAGCATGGAGGTCGGCGCCCGCCGGGGCAGCGGCCCGGACACGTCGACGGCGACCACCACCTCGGCACCCATGGCCCGGGCGAGCCCCGCCGGCACCAGGTCGACCAGGCCGCCGTCGACGAGCACCTGGTCGCCGCGGGCCACCGGCGGGAACACGCCGGGGATGGCGGCGCTGGCGAGCACCGCGTCGACGACCGGCCCCTCGGTCATCACCACCCGCGCGCCCGTGGTGAGCTCGGTCGCCACCGCGGCGAAGGGGATGTCGAGATCGGCGAACGTGCGACCGCCGAGGGTCTGGTCGAGGAAGCGGCCCAGCCGGGTGGTGTCGAGCAGCGCCCGCCGGTTCATCGCGGGCAGCACCAGCCGCGTCCACCGCAGTTTGCGGGTGAGGCCGGTGATCTCGACCGGCTTCAGCCCGCCGGCGTACAGGGCGCCGACGAGCGCGCCGGCACTGGTTCCGGTGATGACGGCGGGCGGCAGGCCGGCCTCCTCCAGCGCGGCGAGCACGCCGATGTGGGCGGCCCCCCGCACGGCGCCGCCACCCAACGCGAGCCCGATCCGGGGCATGTCGTTAGCCTCCATGAGGTGATCCTGGTATTAAACAGCGGCTCGTCGACGATCAAGTACCGGCTGGTCGATCCGGACGACCCCGGCGCGGGCGACAAGGGCGTCGTGGAACGGATCGGTGAGCCGGGCGGTCCGGCCGACCACACCGAGGCACTGCGGACCGTGTTCGACGACCTGCGCGGCGACCGGCCCGACGGGGTCGGCCACCGCGTCGTGCACGGCGGTGACCGGTTCGTGCGGCCGACGCTGCTCGACGACGCGGCCGTCGACGCGATCCGGGACCTCACCCCGCTGGCGCCGCTGCACAACCCCGGCGCGGTGGCCGGGATCGAGGCGGCCCGCCGCACGTTCGGCGACGTGCCGCACGTCGCCGTCTTCGACACGGCCTTCCACGCCGACCTGCCACCGGCCGCCGCGACGTACGCGATCGACCGCGAGGTGGCCGCCCGGTACGGCATCCGCCGGTACGGGTTCCACGGCATCTCGGTGGGTTACGTGGCCGCCCGCACCGCCGTCCTGCTCGACCGGCCACCGGGCGAGCTGAACCTGGTCGTGCTGCACCTCGGCAACGGCGCGAGCGCGACCGCCGTCCACGGTGGACGGAGCGTGGAGACGTCGATGGGCTTCACGCCGTTGGAGGGCCTGGTGATGGGCACCCGGTCGGGCGACCTGGATCCGGCGCTGCCCGGTTTTCTGCAGCGGGCCGGGATGTCACCGTCCGAAGTGGACGGACTGCTGCAGCACCGCAGCGGGATGGCCGGCCTGTGCGGGGCCGGCGACATGCGGACGGTCGACGAACGGCGCGTGGCCGGTGACGCCGCCGCGAACCTGGCCTTCGACGTCTACTGCCACCGGATCCGCAAGTACGTCGGCGCCTACCACGCCACGCTCGGCCGCCTCGACGCCGTGGTGTTCACCGCCGGCATCGGCGAGAACTCGCCCGCGGTGCGGGCGGCGAGCCTCGCCGGTCTCGACGGCTGGGGGATCACGGTGGACCCGGACCGCAACAACGGCAAGGGAATGCGCGTCATCTCACCGCCGGACGCCCGGGTGGCCGTCTGCGTGGTGCCGACCGACGAGGAGCACGCGATCGCCGAAGCTGTCACGACGTTCCTGCCCTGAAAGACAGCGGGGCCGGAAAAGACAGATGGCCGGCGCAGAAGCGCCGGCCGTTTCCTTACCGTGTATCAGTGTGCGGTGACGTGTCTCTGCTGCGCACGCAACTGCGCGATCGCCTGCTGCACCACGACCACGAGCACGTGCCGCACCGACTCGCGCAGGCGCGCGTCGCAGAACACCAGCGGCACGTTGTCGGGGATCGCGAGGGCTTCGCGAACCTCGTCGGTGTCGTAGCGGGGCGCGTCCTCGAACGTGTTGACCGCCACCAGGTAGGGCAGTTCGCGGTTCTCGAAGAAGTCGATCGCGGCGAAACTGTCCTCGACCCGGCGGGTGTCGACCAGCACCAGCGCGCCGAGGGCGCCCCGGATCAGTTCGTCCCACATGAACCAGAACCGGGACTGGCCCGGCGTACCGAACAGGTACAGGATCAGGTCGTCGCTGAACGTGATGCGGCCGAAGTCCATCGCCACGGTCGTGGTGGTCTTGTCGGGGACCTTGGACACGTCGTCGACGGACAGGCCGGCCGACGTCATCAACGCCTCGGTCGTCATCGGCGTGATCTCCGAGATCGCACCGACGAGCGTGGTCTTGCCGACGCCGAAACCACCAGCGACCACGATCTTCGCGGAGCGGACCCGACCGGCACGCGATCGGTCAGAGCCGATGGAGTCCAATGAGTACCCTTTCGAGAACGTCGATGCGCTCGGAGAAGTCACCCGGGTCGCCGATTTCGTGTAGCAGGAGAAGACCCGCGGTGACCATGTCGTCGACCACTACGCGAGCCACGCCCAGCGGCAAGCGTAGATGCGCGGCGACTTCCGCCAGCGACTGAGGTCTTTCCCCGCACAGTTGCACGATTCGGCGCCGTTCACGGTCCCCGTAATGGCCTTCCTGCACCCCACGGGACGTGGTTTCCAACAGCGCCTCGATGGCGATCGTGCGGGACGCTTCGGTGCGTCCACGGGTAACCGCATACGGACGCACAAGGCGCCCCCGTGGATCGTCATCGGCCCGGCCCATCGGGATGGTCCTCCCAACCCCCTCAGTGGTGCGTTAGCGATTTCTTTACCGCTCGATGCCGGTCGTCACGGCATCCCGCCGGCCGGGCGCGAGCGCCTTGCCGACACGCTCGACCAGGAGCGCCATTTCGTAGCCGATCTGCCCGACGTCGGTCTGCCTTGCCGCCAGCACGGCGATCGACGATCCGTCGCCGATGGCCATCGTGATCAGGGATCCCTGATCCATGTCGACGATGGTCTGGTGCACCTCCCCACCCTCGAAATGCCGGGACACGCCGTACGTCAGGCTGACCAGGCCAGCCGTGATCGCGGCGAGTTGCTCGGCGCGGTCGTCGGGCAGGTCGTCGGACGCTGCGAGCAGCAACCCGTCCACCGACACCACGATCACGTGAGCGACTCCGGCCACCTCCTGGGCGAAGGTGTTGAGCAGCCAGCTCATGCGATGCATGTGGCCAGTACCGCTCATCGATCGTTCCCCTCGTTCGTTCCTGTTCCATTCGCCCCTGCCCCATCGGAGGCGAGGGCCCGTCCCCGACGAACGCCGCGGTGGTAGGCACCGAGCCTGCCGCGGATTTCCTCGGGGTCCCTGGCGCTTCGTGCCACTGGCCGCTCGCTGACCCCACCGGGGACAAGCTGTGCGCGCGGCTGGCGTTTCGGAAGCCCGGATCTGGTGCGGTCACTGACCGGTGGGGTGGCGGCGGCCGCGGCGGCCCGCCATCCCGCGTCGGCGCGGGTACGCCAGATGTCGCTGGACTCGCCGGCGTCACCGGGTGGCGGGGTGGCGGCCCCGTTCTGGCCGTTCGCGGCGGCCGAACCGCCGTTGGTCGCCCCGACCGGAGCACCGCTGGAGGGGACGGTCGTGGTCTGAACCGTGCTGCTCTGCACGGCACTGGTGTGGCTGGCTCGGCGGCCGGCATGGACCGGCTGCGTCTCCTGGCTCTCGCCCGCGTTGGCCGGCTCGGCCCAGCTCCGCGTGGCGCTGTGGCCGTGGGTACGGAACCAGGTGGCCTCGATCTCGCGGAAGATCGGCATCTCGGTGGTGTCGTCGATGTTGACGGTGCGCTGCGGCTCGGGTTCCGGCTCCGGCGCGGGCGGCGGCACGGGAGCGGCCAGGGCCGCCCACCGGTCGTCGTCGGCGGCCCGCTGCACCGGCAGCTGCTGCGTCGTGTCGGCGGTCTGCGTCGGCGTGAACACCGGCCACGACGGCGGCGCGCTCCCGCCGAGGGCGCGGCTGCCGAGGCTCTGCGCCTCGACGCTCTGCGCGGCAGCGTGTTGCACCGGCGGGAGGTCCATCTGGGCCGGCGGCGGCGCGATGTGGGCCGGCTGGGCCGCCTGGCCGCCGAAGCTCGGCTGCGGCGTCCCGAACGTCGGCTGCTGCCCGGCGAACTGCGCCTGCGGCGATGCGAACTGGGCCGGCTGCGCCGTCTGGGCGAACTGGCCCGGCTGGGCGAACTGCGCCGGTTGGCCGAACTGGCCCGGCTGGGCGAACTGCGCCTGCGGCGACGCGAACTGGCCCGGCTGCGCCGGTTGGGCGAACTGCGCCGGCTGCATCTCCTGCGGGCGCTGCGGAAGCTGCGGCGTGAAGCCGGACTGGAAACCGCCGTACGGTGCCGGCTGCTGGGCCGCGCCCGCGCCCGCGCCGATCTGCGGCTGGTCGGGGCGCGCGGCCCGCTGGGGCAGCGGCGGCGTCTGCCGCCACCGGTCCTCGACCGCCGGGGAACCGGCGCCGGCGAGGCTGCCGATCTGCCGGGTGACCGGCAGCACCAGCACGCCGTCGGGCATCTTCAGCTCGACGACCGTGCCACCGGCCGGGTTGCCCTGCACGTACACCTGGATGCCGTGCCGGTAGGCGAGTCGGCTGACGACCGCCAGACCCATCATGCGGAACGTGCTGACGTCGATGGTGGGCGGAGCCGCGAACCGCGCGTTGTGAGCGGCCGCCTCCTCCGGGGTCATGCCCAGACCGCGGTCCTCGATGCGGATGTAACCGGTGTCGCCGATCCGCCGGCCCTCGACGATGACGGCGGTGTCGGGCGGCGAGAACCGCGCGGCGTTGTCGAACAGCTCGGCGAGGAGACGCACGACGTCGTTGACCGCGTGCGAGGCGATCGACACGTCGTCGTCGACGGCGCCGAACTCGATGCGCTCGTACTGCTCCACTTCGGACTGTGCGGCGCGCAGCACGTCGGCCAGCGGCGCGTCCTCGGACCGCGGCGGGCTCGTGTCGGCACCGGCGAGCACGAGAACGTTCTCGTCGTTACGACGCATCCGGGTGGCGAGGTGGTCGAGCTGGAACAGCTGGGCCAGCCGCTGCGGGTCCTCCTCGCCGCGCTCGATGCGGTCGAGCTGACCGATCATCCGGTCGACCAGGGTCTGCGACCGGCGGGCCAGGTTGAGGAACATGGCCGAGACGCTGGCGCGCAGGACGGCCTGCTCGGCCGCGATCCGGACGGCTTCCCGGAGAACGACCTGGAAGGCCTGCGCCACCTCGCCGATCTCGTCGCGGCTCCGGATGGCGATCGCGTCGGGGACCGACGCCGCGATCTCCTCCGGCGTGCGCTGGCCGATGGCCTTGGCGTCCTGCAGGCTGCCGACCGCCTCGGCCAGCTCGTGGTCGGCGACGCGCAACGCACCGTCGCGCAGGCGGCGCAGCGTGCGGGCCATCGACCGGGCCGTGGTGAAGGCCAGGGCCACCAGGATGAGCAGAACCGCGATGATGATCGCGGCCTCGATGAGCACCTGCCGCTGCACGGTGGTGGTGGTGTCGCGGGTCAACTGCAACAGGCTGGCGTCGAGCTGTGCCTCGGCCGTGCGCATCAGGTCGTTGACCGAACCGAGCGCGGTACCGGCCAGCGTCCGGTCGACGGATCCGACGGTTCCGGTGGCGAAGCCCCGGAGCAGATCGGAGGTGATGTTGTCGACGAGCTGAACGGCGTCACCGGCGAGCGACTGGGCGACCCGGTCGCGCTGCTCGGGCGTCGCGGACAGCGAGAAGGCGATCAGCGCCTCCTGCTGCGCGGTGAGGGTCGCGATGAACGCCGAGTCCTGCTGATCGCCCAGGTTCTGCCCGGGGACCAGGGTCTCGAAGACGACCGCCTCCTGCTTGTCGAGGGCCAGTTTCGCCTTGGAGAACGCGGCGGCCGCGAGCAGCGAGTCGACCAGCCGGGGGTCGGAGGAGACCTGGCTGACGGCGTCGCGGTAGGAGATCAGGCCGTTCACGATGAGGCCGTACCGCTGGATCACCTCGGGCAGCGGCAACTCCCGCGCGGTCACCTTGGTGCGGAGGTCGGCGAGCGTGCCGAACTGGGTGGCGACGCTGTCCAACCGGTCCTGCACGGTGGACGGGACGTCGTCGAGCCGGCGGCGGGCGTTGTTGTACGCGGCGGCGGCTGTCGTGGTCCGGGCGATCTGGCCGGCGTACGCCTTGATGTCGGCGTCCTTCGCGGCCTGCCGCGCGGCCGTCGTCGCCGCCGCGTCCTTACCGGTGATCTGCGGGTAGATCACGTCCAGGCTGAGCGGGCTGGCCGCCACGTACATCCGGCCGGCGGCCATCCGCTCCCGGTGCAGTTCGTGCGCCAGCGCCGTGGCGCGGCCGGACAACTCGGTGAGGTCACCGATCTGTGCCGCTTCCTGCGCCTGGTTGTTCGAGTCATTGAGACGAAGCACCGTCAGCGTCAGGATCGCGAGCACCGGGATGATCAGGATCAGCCCTAGCTTTGTCCTGATCCGGACATCGGCCAGGCTCGGCATGAATCGCCGACCCCGGTTACCGTTGGGGGACCGGTCTGACCGGCGCGGTCCAGGCATGGATCTGCGCGTCTCCTCGGTTACGTCACGGGGCTGGCCATCTGCTGGGTGGATCGGTGTTCTGCCCACAGCGCACACTCCACGGGCGACGCTCATCGCGAATCCGACTGATCGTCCGCGGCATTTCACCACGACTGACCACCAAAGGGAAGCCCGGCCCCCCGGCTACCCATCGGTCGGGATCGAAGGTCGGTGGCGTATGCCCTGGAAATGCCCGTGGGGAAAAGGCTTTCAGAGGACATTGTCCGAGGTCACAGCGGTTGTGGTCAACATTTACGTTGATTGAGCAACGATAAAGGTGAATCTGGAACTTGACCGGCTCGCCATGCGTTGGCAAGGTATGTCCCCATCGGACATTGCGGCGGCCCGCGAACCCGCCGCATCGCGGCATGCCCTCAAGGGCTTAATATCCCCAACGGTTTCCGGCATACGGTTGCCGTGGTGGCGCGCGCGATCAGCACGTGGATGTCCACTGAGGAGGCTGACGACGTGGT
>NZ_BOPG01000047.1 GCF_016863635.1 Virgisporangium aurantiacum
CGCCATGCGTGTCCTGGTGGTCATGGCTCTGTTACTGGGCGTCGCCAGTTGCTCGTTCATCAAGGATGACGAAACTCTGCCGGAGTTCGTCGTCGCCGCGACCCTCGAACTCACCGGGCCCAACGCCGACATCGGGAAAGCCCATCAGAACGCGCTCAACCTCGAGGCCGAGCGCGCCAATGCCAGCGGTGTGCTGGGCAAGCGGCGGCTGCGCGTGGTCACCCGGGACAACCAGGGGAAGCCGGATGCCGCGGCGTCCCACGTCACCGAGTTCGCCAACGACCCGTCGGTCGCCGCGGTCATCGCCGGCGCCTGCAGCGCGTGCTCCATGGAAGCCGCCAAGGTGGCGAACACGCGTCAGATTCCGCTCATCTCGCTCGCGCCGGCCAACGGCGTCGTCAGTGTCACCAAGCCCGACGGGAATCCCTTCAACGAGAACTTCGTGTTCAAGCTCGGGCCCAACAGCGGTGACAACGTCCGTGCGCTGACGACCGAGATGGTCCGGGTGACGGGCAAACGGGAGGGCCTGAAGGTCGGGGTGCTGCGGGGCCAGGGGGCCTACCCGGTCCCGGTCGCCGATCCGAAGGACGCGACGAAGACGATTCCGCCGGACGAGCCGACGATCGCGAGCCAGGCCGGTGTGGCGAACATCGGCACCGTCGTCACCAACGTCGAGTTCGCCGCCGACGGTTCCAACCTCGCCCCGCAGGTTGTCGAGATGGTGGCCGACAAGCCCGACGCCATCTTCGTGTGGGCGCTCCCCACGCAGGCGGCCCAGGCCGTCGCCGCCCTCAAGGCGGCGAACTTCACCAAGCCCATCTATCTCGACGGCGCCGCGGCGGGCAGCCTATTCCTGGCGAACGCCGCGATCGAGGGCGCGACCATCGCGTTCCCGCAGACGCTCGCGATGGACGACGTCATCGCCACCACGCCGGCCAAGGCGACGCGCAAGCAGTGGTTCGAGGACTACACCGCCCGGTACGGCGCATACCACGGACAGTCGTCGTTCGCCGCCGACGCGCTCGACCTGGTGGCCACCGCGGTGGGCCGGGCCGGCGCGAACCGTTCGGCGATGCGCGGCGTACTCGAATCCGTGGAGACCGACGGCCTCAGCGGCCCGATCCGGATCAGACCCGCGAACCACTCGGGCCTGATGCCACAGGCATTGGCGGTGTTCGTCGCCAAGGGTGGCCGGTGGCGACTGCTCGGCTGATCGTCCCCGTGCACCGTGCTCATTGACACATCGGGGCGGGCAGGTCGGGAGCAGGCCCGGCCGGCCCATCACATCGATATTCGTAACTCCGAGAGGAATAGACGTATGTCCAGGCGATACGGCAGGCTGCTGGCGGCGACGCTGGCGGCCGTGCTGACGGTCGGCGTGGCCGGCTGCGGCGACGACGACAAGAAGAACGAGGCCAATGCCGCCAGCGGCAAGATCGAGAAGGTCACATACATCACCGCGTTCGGCGCGGTCGGTCGTGACGCGCTCGCCTGGGTGGCCAAGGACAAGGGCTACTTCAAGGACGCCGGGTTCGACGTCGACATCCAGCTCGGCACCGGCTCCGACGCCAACCTGGCGAAGCTGACCGGCAACGCGGCCCAGTTCGGCTCGCTCGACCTGACCGCCATCATGATCAACAACGGCAACGGCAAGTTCAAGAACGTCAAGGCGATTGGCGCCTTCCACCAGCAGACGCTGGTGTCGATCATGGCGCCCCAGGACGGGACGATCAAGTCGCCGAAGGACCTCGAGGGCAAGAAGGTCGGCATGGCGACCGCCTCGGTGAACCAGTTGCTGTTCCCCGCGTACGCGAAGCTGGCCGGTATCGACCCCGGCAAGGTCACGGTCCAGGACGTTCCGAACACCGGGCTCGCCGCGGCGCTGGCCGCCAACCAGGTCGACGCCGTCAGCACCTTCCTCATCGGCCAGGGCGGCATCGAGGCCGGGTCGAAGAAGAAGATGAACGTGATGCCCTACAGCGACTTCCTCCGTGACCTCTACGGGAACGCCATCGTCGTCACCGACGATTACCTGAAGAAGAACAAGGAAGGCACGAAGCGGATGCGGGACGCCTTGCTCAAGGCGCTCAAGTACACGATCGACCACCCTGAAGAAGCCGCCGACATCATGATCAAGGAACAGAAGGCGGCGGTCAAGGCGTCCGCGGTCAGCGAGATCAAGCTGATGACCCCGTACACCACCACCGGCTCCGGTGTGTTCGGTGACATCAACAAGGACAAGGTCAACAAGGCGATCGCGATCCTGCAGGGCGCCGGTCTCATCAAGGCCGACCTGAAGGCGGAAGACTCGGTCGCGTTCGACATGGTGCCGAAGGCGTAACAACGTGACAGCACAGCTCCACCCCGGCACTCCGGGCTACTCGTTCGACAACGACGATCCGGAAGCGGTCGACCGGCATGTGTACCTGTCGACCATCATGGATCCCTACACGTTCGATCGTCTGTCCACAGTGGGCGATCTGACCGGACGTCGTTGTCTCGAGGTCGGCGCGGGTGGCGGCAGCGTGGCCCGGTGGTTGGCCGACCAGGTCGGTCCCACCGGGCACGTCCTGGCAACCGATCTCAAGCCCGAGCACCTCGACGACGGCAGCGGCTACACGGTGCTGCAGCACGACCTGGTGACCGAGCCGGTGCCCGCGGGGGAGTGGGACCTCATCCACGCGCGGATGGTCCTGCTGCACATCCCCGAGCGGGAGGAGATCCTCGCCCGGCTCGCCGCCGCGCTCGCACCGGGCGGCGCGCTCGTCGTCGAGGACTGGGCGAGCGAGTTCACCGGCGGCATCCTGTTGAACGCGCCCTCGCCCGAGGCGGGCGACCTGTTCGACGACTACCAGGACACGTTGTTCCGGATCATTCCCCGCCGGGGCAACGACCCGACCTGGGCGGGTCGCGTGCACTCGCTGATGCTCCGGGCCGGTCTCACCGACGTGGAGACCGGCGTCCATGCCCGCTCCTGGCGCGGCGGCGAGGCCGGCGCGTTGCTCATCCTCGCGAACGTCGGACAGCTGCGTCAGGAGTTCATCGAAGAGGGCTTCGGTGAGGACCGCATGGCGCAGTTGCGCACACTCGTCACCGATCCACAGTTCGTGATACGGGGGCACTTCATGTATGCCAACATCGGCCGGAAGCCTGTATGACAACCACTGCAACAACGGTGAACAGCCGGGCAGAGCTCCCGCAGCCACAACGGCGGCAGGGCTCTTCCCGGCTTTCCAACATCCTGCTCCCGGTCGTCGGGACGGTGGGGTCGATCGTCGTCTGGTGGGGCATCACGGTCGTCTTCGACATCGACTCGTTCTTCCTCCCGGCCCCGCCCGACGTCATCGAGGCGTTCTCCCGGGAACCCGTCTACATGCTCCAGGAGTTGTGGCACACGCTCTACGAGGTGCTCGTCGGCTTCGGGATCGCGCTGGCCGCCGGGCTCGCGATCGCCGTGCTCCTCACGGCGGTGCGGGTGATCGAGCGGGCGACGATGCCGTTGTTCGTGGCGCTGAACTCGATCCCCAAGGCGGCGATCGCCCCGCTTCTCGTGGTGTGGCTGGGCTTCGGTACGACGCCGAAGGTCGTCATGGTGGTGCTGATCTGCTTCTTCCCGATCGTGGTGTCGACCATGGCGGGGCTCAACTCCACCCCGGCCGAGCTCAGCGAACTCGGGCGGTCGATGTCGGCCTCCTGGGGGCAGATGTTCGTCAAGGTCCGGCTGCGGTGGGCGCTGCCGCACGTGTTCGTCGGTCTCAAGGTGGCGATCACGCTCGCGGTCGTCGGTGCGATCGTCGCCGAGATCGCCAACCCGGGTGTCGGGCTCGGCTCCGTCATCGTCATATCCGGGTCGTCGGCCGACACGCCGATGGCGTTCGCCTGTATCGCGTTGCTGGCGGTGATGAGCGTGACACTCTTCTACATCATCGTTCTGCTCGAACGGCTGACGGTGCCATGGGCGCGGGAGATCACCGGCTGATGATCGAGGTACAGAACGTCGGGCAGATCTTCCGGTCGCGCGGAAAAGGCGGGCAGACCGTCGAGGCGCTGCGCGACATCACGCTGAACATTCCCGAGGGCCAGTTCGTCGCGGTGATCGGCCGGTCCGGCTGCGGCAAGTCGACGCTGCTGCGGCTGATCGCCGGGCTGCTGCAACCGACCAGCGGGCAGATCGTCGTCGGCGGCACGCGGGTCACCGAGCCGCGCAAGGACGTCTCGATGATGTTCCAGCGGCCGGCGCTGCTGCCGTGGCGGTCGGCGCTGGACAACGTGCTGCTGCCGATCGAGGTCTTCGGGTGGAAGCGGTCCGAGCACCAGCAGCGCGCCATCGACCTGCTGAACATGGTGGGGCTCAACAACTTCCACCGGCGGCTGCCGCACGAGTTGTCGGGCGGCATGCAGCAGCGGGTGGCGCTGTGCCGGGCCCTGATCCAGCAGCCGCGGGTCATGCTGATGGACGAGCCGTTCTCCGCGCTCGACGCGCTCAGCCGCGAGGAGATCTCGGCCGAACTGCAGCGGATCCACAAGGAACTGTCGGCGACCACGGTGTTCGTCACCCACTCCATCCAGGAGGCGGTGCTGCTCGCCGACAAGGTCGTGGTGCTCACGTCGCACCCGGGCCGGATCCGGCAGATCATCGAGGTCAACATCCCGCAGCCGCGGTCGCTCGGCTTCGGCGCGCACCTCGCCGAGGTGTCGCAGGTGATGGCGGAGCTGCACGAGCTGCTCCTGTCGCACCCGCAGGAGCAGCTGCCGGGCGGGTACCCGGGCCAGCATCAGGGTCCGGGCCAGGGTCCGGGCCCGCAGCAGGGTCCATACCAGGGCGCGCCTCCCGGGCAGCAGGTGCCGCAGCAGCAGGTGCCGCAGCAGCAGGTGCCGCAGCAGCAGGTGCCGCAGCAGCAGGTGCCGCAGCAGCAGGTGCCGCACCAACAGATGCCGCCGCAGCAGTACGGGACGCCGCCCGGACACGCGGCACCGTTCGCGGGACACCAGTAGCAAACCGGTTGGCCGGACGGCGGGTAGCGGACCAGACTGGGCGGTCGTGTCAACGCCCGGGAGGCCGTAGGTGCAAGAGCCCGCCGTCCGCGTCGCCGAGTTGCGGCGCGTCTTCCGGGTGCCCGAACGTGAGGCGGGCCTGAAGGCCGCGGTCGGCAGCCTGTTCCGGCGCCGGCACCGCGAGGTCCGCGCCGTCGACGGCATCTCGTTCGACATCGCGCCCGGCGAGATCGTCGGCTTTCTCGGGCCGAACGGCGCGGGCAAGACCACCACGCTGAAGATGCTCGCCGGCCTGCTGCAGCCGACCGGCGGCGAGGCGCGCGTCCTCGGCGACGTGCCGGGCCGGCGGCGCACCGGTTACCTGCGCCGGATGGCACTGGTGATGGGCAACCGCAACCAGTTGCACTGGGACCTCCCGGCCGCCGACTCGTTCGACCTGAACCGCGCCATCTACCAGATCCCGTGGGCCGAGTACCGGAGCACGAGGGCCGAACTGGTCGACCTGCTCGACCTCGGCGACCTCGTCACCAAGCCGGTCCGCAACCTCTCCCTCGGCGAGCGGATGAAGGTCGAACTGGCGGCGGCCCTCCTGCACCGGCCGGAGATGCTGTTCCTCGACGAGCCCACGCTGGGCCTCGACCTCACGATGCAGCGGCGCATCCGGGCGTTCGTCGCCGACTACAACCGGCGCTACTCGGCGAGCGTGCTGCTCACCAGCCATTACATGGCCGACGTCGAGGCGCTGTGCAAGCGGGTGATCGTCATCGACCACGGCCGCATCCTGTTCGACGGCGACCTCGCCGCGCTCGCCACCGACCTCGCCGCGTACAAGGAACTGGCGGTCACGATCGAGGGCGACGTCGACCTGGCCGACTACGGCGACGTCCGCGGCCGCGAGGGCGACCGGGTGACGCTGCGGGTGCCGAAGGCGCAGGCGCCCGTGGTCACGGCGCGGCTGCTCGCCGAGCACACCGTGCTCGACCTCACCGTCGAGGACCCGCCGATCGAGGACGTCATCGAGCTGCTGTTCAGCCGAGGCGTCGCGCCATGAGTGTGATGGACCGCCCGCGGGCTTTGTTCGACCAGTACCGGGTCGTGGCCCGGATCGCGATGGCGGTGCAGTTCCAGTTCCGCATGCGCAACCTGATGACGCTCGTCGGCTTCCTCACCGAGCCGGTGGTCTACCTCGCCGTGTGGACGGCCGTGGCCAACGAGCGCGGCGGATCGGTCGGCGGGTACACGCCGGGCACGCTCGCCGCGTACTTCATCGTCTGGACGCTCGTGCGGAACATGAACGTGGTCTTCACGCCGTACGGCTTCGAGTGGCGCATCCGCAGCGGCGAGATGTCCGGCCAACTGTTGCGGCCGACCCACCCGATCCACTACGACCTCGCGTTCTTCGCCGGCTGGAAGGTCGTCTGGCTCACGATGTGGCTGCCGATCGCGGCCGCGCTGGTGCTGGTGTTCCGGCCGACCCTGAGCCCCGAGCCGGTGGAGATCGCGGTGTTCGCGGTCGCCATCTGGGGCGCCTACCTCGTCCGGTCGCTGTTCCAGTGGCTGATCGGGATGGTCACGTTCTTCACCACGCGGGTGGCGGCGCTGTTCGAGATCTACATCGTGGCCGAGCTGATGCTCTCCGGCCGGCTGGTGCCGATGTCGCTGATGCCGCCGTGGGTCCAACAGGTCTCCGCGTGGACGCCGTTCAAGTGGACGTTCGGCTTCCCGATCGAGGTGCTGGTCGGCGACCTCGGCACCCGGGCGTTGCTGCTCGGGCTCGCCACCCAGCTGCTGTGGATCGGGATCGGCGCCGGCCTGCTGTCGCTGGCGTGGCGGGCGGCCGTCCGGAGGTATTCGGCGGTGGGGAACTGATGCACGCGCTCCGGCTGATCGTCCTGCACCTGCGGGTCGTCGCGATGTACGAGCTGCAGTACCGGATCAACTTCTTCCTGCAGCTGTTCCAGTCGCTGCTGGCCACCGCCACCGGCCTCACCGTGATCGCCCTGGTGTACGGGCAGGTCGCCGAGCTGAACGGGTGGAACCGGTCGGAGCTCCTGGTGGTGCTCGGCGTGTTCACCGTTCTCGGCGGGCTGGTCCAGTCGGTGATCAAGCCGAACCTGATGCAGTTCATGGAGGAGGTCGCCGACGGCAAGCTCGACTTCGTGCTGGCCAAGCCGGCCGACGCGCAACTGCTCGTGAGCATCCGGGCGGTGCGGTTCTGGCCGGTGGTCGACATGGTCGTCGGCGCGGTGGTGGTCGTGGTCGGCGCGGCCGGGCTGACGCCGTCGCCCGCGCCGGCCGACGTGCTCGGGTTCGTCGCCGGGCTGGTGCTGGCCGGCGTGATCCTGTACTCGTTCCTGCTGATCCTCGCCACCACGGCGTTCTGGTTCGTGCGGGTCGACAGCTTCATCGAGTCCTTCGACGGGATCTACCAGGCCGGCCGCTGGCCGGTCGGCATCTATCCGGGGTGGCTGCGGATCGGGTTGACCGTCGTGGTGCCGGTGGGGTTCGCGGTGACGGTGCCGGCCCAGGCGGTCACCGGGCAGCTCAGCGGGCCGACGCTCGCGGGCGCCGTCGCGCTCGCCGCGGTACTCAGCGTGATCGCCCGGGTGCTCTGGCGGGTCGGTGTGCGCCACTACGACGGCGCTTCCTCCTGATTTGGTTGCTCAGACTATTACCGGGTTTTGAGGTAAGCGGCCTAGTCTCGGCTGATGGGGAGCCTTCTGGCGAGGTACCGGGGCGGCATCGTCGCGCTGTGCGTCCTGCTGGCGCTCGCGGTCACCGCGCTGGTGGCGTTCCGGTGGGGCGCGTCGAGCGACGACGACCAGCCGCGCGCCGCCACCAGGCCCTCGCCGTCGCCCAGCGCCTCCGGGCCGTTGACCGTGGCCCAGGTCCACGAGGTGCTGCTTCCCTCCGTGGTCGCGATCCGGACCACCCTGGCCGGCGGCGCGAGCAGCGGAACCGGCGTCGTCGCCAACATCGACGGAACGATCCTCACCGCGAACCACGTCGTCGACGGCGCCGTCTCGATCGAGGTGACGTTCGCCGACGGCACGAAGTCGGCGGCCACGGTCGCGGCGGCCGACCCGTCCATCGACATCGCGGTGCTCGCGCCGGAGACATTGCCCGCCGTCGTGGTGCCGGCGACGCTCGGCGGCGCCGTGGCGGTCGGCGACGACGTGGTCGCCATCGGCCACCCGCTCGGCCTCGTCGACAGCACGACCACCGGTGTCGTGTCCGCGTTGGACCGGTCCGTGCCGGTGCCGACCGGGCACGTCCTGCCCGGGCTGATCCAGTTCGACGCGGCCGTGAACCCCGGTAGCTCCGGCGGGCCGCTGGTGAACATGCGCGGCCAGACGGTGGGCATCGTCGTCGCCCTGGCCAACCCGACCGACGCCGGCACGTTCATCGGCATCGGCTTCGCCGTACCGATCGGCGCCGCGGCCGGCGCCGGCGAAGAGCAACCACCGCAGCGCTAGAGCAGAAGGACGTGGACATGACGCAGCCGTCGCCGAACGGATCCAAGGGCAACCTGGTGGAGCAGGTGCGCTACGAGGTCAAGAAGGCGATCGTCGGGCAGGAGGAGCTGCTCGAACGGATGCTCGTCGCGCTGCTCGCCCGCGGCCACATCCTCGTCGAGGGCGTGCCGGGCCTGGCGAAGACGCTCGCGGTCAAGTCGCTGGCGGAGGCGATCGGCGGGCAGTTCCAGCGGATCCAGTTCACGCCCGACCTGGTGCCGGCCGACCTCGTCGGCACGCGGATCTTCCACCAGCCCACCGGCGAGTTCCAGGTGTCGCTCGGCCCGGTGTTCACCAACCTGCTGCTGGCCGACGAGATCAACCGCGCGCCGGCCAAGGTGCAGAGCGCGCTGCTGGAGGTCATGCAGGAGCAGCAGGTGACGATCGGCCGCGAGACGCACCTCGTACCGAAGCCGTTCCTGGTGATGGCCACGCAGAACCCGATCGAGTCCGACGGCACCTATCCGTTGCCGGAGGCGCAGGTCGACCGGTTCATGATGAAGGTGCTCGTCGGGTACCCGAGCTCCACCGAGGAGTTCGTGATCGTCGAGCGGGCGATCGCACCGACGGTTCCGATCCAGCTCATCATCGACCCCGAGCGGCTCATCGACCTGCAACAGCAGACCGACCGCGTCTACGTCGACCCGTCGATCATCGAGTACTCGGTGCGGCTCACCAACGCCACCCGCGAACCGGCCGGCGTGGGGCTGGGCGACCTCGGGAAGTACGTCACCTACGGTTGTTCGCCCCGGGCGTCCATCAATCTTGTTCTTGCCGCGCGGGCCCTCGCGCTGATCCGCGGCCGCGACTACGTGATCATTTCCGACCTCACGGAGCTGGCGCTCGACATCATGCGGCACCGGCTCGTGCTCTCCTACGAGGCGCTCTCCGACGACGTCACCCCCGACCACATCCTCACGAAGATCATGGCCGCGGTGCCCGCTCCGGAACTCGCGGGCCGGTAACGAACATGACCGTCATCGACCGGCTGCTCGGACGCCTGGAGTGGCAGGTCGTCCGCCGCCTCGACGGGCGGCTGCAGGGCGCGTACCGCACGGTGTGGCACGGGCACGGCATCGACTTCGCCGACCTGCGCGAGTACACGCCGGAAGACGACGTGCGGCACATCGACTGGAACGTCACCGCGCGGCTCGACGAGCCGTACGTGCGGAAGTACACCGAAGACCGCGACATCACCGCCTGGCTGGTGCTCGACCGCTCGGCCTCGATGCGGTTCAGCGACACCGAGAACGGCAAGGACTCGGTGCTCAACGAGCTGGCCGTGTGCCTCGCGCGACTGCTGACGCGCACCGGCAACCGGGTGGGCGCGATCCTCTACGACAACGAGTCGCGGCAGGTGATCCCGCCCAGCTCCGGCAAGGTGCACACGCTGCGGCTGGCCAACGACATCACGAAACCGGTGGCGGCGCGGCCCGCACCGGAGGCGCGTCGCTGGTCCCGGAAAAAGCCACAAAAGCAGGGCGTCACCACCGATCTTGCCGCGATGCTGACGATGGCCGCGAGCACCGCGCGGCGACGGAGCCTGGTCTTCGTGATCTCCGATTTCATCGGGGATCCGGGCTGGGACCGGGCCCTGATGATGCTCGGCCACCGGCACGAGGTGGTCGTGATCAGGGTGGTCGATCCGGTCGAACTCGACCTGCCCGACCTGGGACTGGTCGTGGTCGAGGACGCGGAGACGGGTGAGCAGGTGCTCGTCGACACCAGCGACCCGCTGCTGCGCGAGCGGCTGGCCGCGCAGGTGGCGGCGCGCGAGACCGCGGTGGACGACGTGATGCGCCGGGCCGGGGTCACCGCGCACCGCGTGACCACCGACCAGGACCTCGCCCGGGTGCTCGTCGACATGGTGCGGAGATCGGGGGCGAGACGGCGGTGACGTTCTCCTATCCGTTCATGCTCGTGGTGGCGGGCGTCGTCACGGTGGCGGCCGTGGCGATGTACGTGGCGCTGCACCGGCGCCGCGTGCGGGCGCTGGCGGGGACCGGGCTCGCGGTCGGCCGGTCCACGAAACACCTTCCGTACGTCTTCCTGCTCGCCGCGGTCCCGGTGCTGCTCGTCGGCGCGGCCCGGCCGGAGGCGCCGGTGAAGGTGCCGCGGGCGTCGGGGACGGTGATGCTGGTGGTCGACGCGTCCAACAGCATGACCGCCACCGACCTCGAACCGACCCGGCTCGGCGCGGCCCAGCAGGCGGCGACCGACTTCGTGAAGGCCCAGCCCACCTCGGTCGACATCGGCGTGGTGGTGTTCGGGCAGACGGCGCTGAACACCCAGACGCCCACCGACAACCACAACGACGCGATCGCCGCGATCAACCGGGTGAAGACCGGCGGCGGCACCTCGCTCGGGCAGGCGATCCTGGCGGCGCTGTCGGCGATCGTCGGCAAGCCGGTGAGCCTGCCGGAGAACCCCGACGACCCGCCGCCGGCCGACCTCGGCTACTGGCGGTCGGCGACGATCGTGCTGCTCAGCGACGGCGAGAACACCGGTGGCCCGGACGCCGAGGCGGCCGCCCTGCTCGCCTCCGACGCCGGCGTACGCATCGAGACCGTCGGCATCGGCACCGAGCGCGGCGCCACCATCGAGGTCGACGGGTTCCAGCTGTCCACCGCGCTGAACGCGGACGTCCTGACGATGATCTCGGACGCCACCGGCGGCTCCTACCACCCGGCCGGCGACCCCGAGTCGCTGCGCGAGGCGACCAGGTCGATCGACCTGCGGATCACCCTGCAGGAGAAGCTCGTCGAGCTCACCGCCGTGTTCACCATCGCCGCGATCGTGCTGCTCACGATCGGCGCGCTCCTGATGATCCGCTGGTACGGAAGGGTCGTCTGATGTCCCTCACCTGGCCCTGGGCCCTCACGGCGGTGCTGGTGGTGCCGCTGCTGTTCCTCGTGCGGTGGTGGCTGAACCGGCGCCGGCGGCGGGTGGCGGTGCGCCTGTCGAGCGTCGCGCTGATCCAGGCCGCGCTGCCCGGCCGCACGCTCTGGCGGCGCAAGATCCCGATCATCCTGTTCGTCGCCGGCCTGCTCGTGCTCGGCGCCGGCGTGGCCCGGCCGCAGGTGTCGGCGGCGGTGCCGACGTCGTCCACGTCGATCCTGCTGACGATGGACGTGTCGAACTCGATGTGCTCGACCGACGTCGAGCCCAACCGGCTCACCGCGGCCAGCGAGGCGGCCCGCCGGTTCATCCGGAAACAGGACGACGGGACGAAGATCGGGCTGGTGGCGTTCTCCGGCATCGCGGGTCTCCTGGTGAAGCCCACCGAGGACCGCGACGAACTGCTCGCGGCGGTCGACGGGCTGAAAACGGCCCGCGGCACCGCGATCGGGCTCGGCATCCTCACCTCGCTCGACGCGATCGCCGAGACCAACCCCGACGTGCCGCCCACCGGCGTCGAGCTGCCCGCCGTTGCGGCGGCGTCCGACTTCGAGGCCGACACGATCGTGGTGCTGACCGACGGCGCCAACACCCAGGGCGTCGACCCGGTGACCGCCGCCGAGCAGGCCGCGGCCCGCCACATCCGCGTCTACACGATCGGCTTCGGCACCACGAACCCCGCGCAGATGGTCTGCACCCCCGACCAGCTCGCCGGCGGCGGTGACGCCTTCCGCGGCGACGGGCGCGGCTTCGGCGGCCCGGGCTTCGGCGGTGGTGGCGGCGGTGGCCGTCGGTACCAGCAGCTCGACGAGGAGGCGCTGACCAAGGTCGCCGAGGTGACGGGCGGCGAGTACTACCGGGCGGAGAGCTCGGAGAAGCTGGTCCAGGTGCTCACGAATCTGCCGAACCGGATCACCCTTCAGAAGCAGGACATCGAGGTGACGGTCTGGTTCACGCTCGTCGGCGCGTTGCTGGTGTTCGTCGGGCTCGGCCTGTCGATGTGGTGGAACCGGCCCGTTCCGGTGTCCACTTAGCACCATGCGGATGCTGATCGAGGGAACTGTCGGCCGGGCGGTCGTGGTGTTCGGGATCGACGAGGATCCGGGGCCGGAACTGACGTTCGCGCGCGGGGTCACGCTGTACGCCGCCGGCTCCGATGCCGATCCGCCGGATGATGCCGGGCCGATCGGGGTCGCCGGGCAAGGGGACGCGGGTCCGGCCGCGCTGGCGTTCGCCGCGCGTCACCCGGAGCGGGTCGACCGGCTGGCCCTGATCGCCACCCCGATCCCCGACGATCTCGAGCTCGACCTGTCCACCGTCACCGTCAAGACGCTGCTCCTGTTCGGCGCCAAGGACCTGGCGACCGGGTCGACGCACGGCCGGTGGTGGCAGCAGCGGTTGCCCGACGCGCGGCTGGAGATGAACCCGCAGGGCGGCCCGGATCTGCTCGGCCCGATGTGGAAGCGGGTCCTGTCGCACCTCGCGCCGAGCTGCCGGCGCTAGCGTCGCTTACCCGGTGAGGCGGGCGGCCCGGGCCGTGAGGTAGCGCTGTTCGAGCCGGCTCGTGGTGCGGCTGGCCGCTGCCCGGTAGTGCGCCACGGCCGTCCCCGGGTCGCCGGCGAGCTCGAACAGGTGGCCGCGGACGGCGTCGAGGCGGTGGTCGCGGGCCAGCTGCGGGTCGGCGGCCACGGTGGCGAGCAGCGCGAGACCGGCCTCCGGACCGTGCACCATCGCCGCGGCGACGGCGCGGTTGAGCGTCACCACGGGATTTGCGCCCATGCGTTCGAGCAATGCGTACAGGGCCAGGATCTGCGGCCAGTCGGTGTCGTCGGCCGTCGCGGCCTCGGCGTGCACGGCGGCGATCGCGGCCTGGATCTGGTACGGGCCCAGCGTTTCGGCCGACATCACCCGCGTGATGAGGTCGGTGCCCTCCTCGATCGCGGCCCGGTTCCACAGCGACCGGTCCTGCTCGGCCATCGGCACCAGCGCGCCGTCGGCGTCGATGCGGGCCGGCCGGCGGGCGTCGGTGAGCAGCATCAGCGCGAGCAGCCCGGTCACCTCCGCGTCGTCGGGCCGTTCGCGCTGCCGCGCCATGCGGGCCAGCCGGATCGCCTCGGCCGACAGCTCCACCCGGTGCAGGCCCGGCCCGGAGCTGCTCGTGTAGCCCTCGTTGAAAATCAGGTAGAGGGTCTGCAACACGGCGTCGCGGCGCAGGTCGCGGTCTTCCGGCGCGGGCAGGCGAAAGGGGACGCCGGACAGCTTGATCCGCTGCTTCGCGCGACTGATGCGCTGCGCCATCGTCGGCTCCGGTACGAGGAACGCGTGCGCGATCTCGGCGGTGGTGAGGCCGCCGACCGCCCGCAGCGTCAACGGAACCTGGGCGGCGGGTGGCAGCTCCGGGTGGCAGCACATGTACAGCAGCACGAGCGAGTCGTCCTCTGCCTCGACGGGCGCGGCCGGCACGCGGGTCGCTTCCGCCACCACCTCCCGGTCGCGCCGGGCCTGCTCGCTGCGCAGGATGTCGATCATCTTCCGGGACGCCACGCGGATCAGCCACGCACGCGGCTCCCGCGGCACGCCGTCCACCGGCCACTGCAGCGCGGCCGCGAGCGATGCCTCCTGTGCCGCGTCCTCGGCGGCGTCGAAGTGGCCGTACCGCCGGACGAGCGCGCCGAGGACCTGCGGCGCGAGCTCACGCAGCAGGTCCTCGACCTTCTGTTCTGTCAAACGCCCGGTGGCGCTTCCGGGAGCGGCCGGACCTCGATGCTGTCGCCGATAGCCGCGCACACCCGGGCCGCGATCTCCATCGCCCGGTCGTGGCTGGCGACGTCGACGATCGAGAAGCTCGCGAGCACCTCTTTCGCCTCCGCGTACGGCCCGTCGACGGCCACCGGCACCCCGTCCCGGCGGCGCACGGTGCGGGTGAACGCCGGTTCGCCGAGCCCTTCGGTCGAGACCAGTTCGCCGGTGGCGGCGAGCTCCTTGCCGAGGTCCTCGTAGAACCTGCACATCTCGAGAAACTCCGGGCTGGAGTAGTCGACCGAGTCCCAACCCTCGCGGCTGGTGTAGGCGAGCAGAATGTACTTCATGATCCAAT
This sequence comes from Virgisporangium aurantiacum, assembly GCF_016863635.1. Lineage (GTDB taxonomy): Bacteria > Actinomycetota > Actinomycetes > Mycobacteriales > Micromonosporaceae > Virgisporangium > Virgisporangium aurantiacum. The sequence goes on from NZ_BOPG01000047.1 coordinate 14,506, forward strand.
TCTCCTCATGGTCGACTCGTAGCCCCCGCCGCCGGGAAACACCCAGGCACCGTCCACCGCGTCACCGTCGGCGCTGAACGTCCCCCGGTAGTAGGCCGGTGACCCCCGTTCGCCGCCCCAGATCGTGAGCGTGTCCCCGTCGATCTCGTAGACGTAGTCGAGCGTGTCCCCGCTGTCGCCGTAGTAGCGCGACACGACGTCGTCGCCCGGCTCCTGCCCGAAGGGGCGGTTGTGCCCGATGATCTCGAGCCCGGTGGACCGGTGCCCGTCATGATCCAGGTCGACCCGCTGGGTGAGGAAGAAGTCGTTCATCCACTCGTAGGTCACGGTGCCCTCGGCACCGCCGGTCACCTTCCACGTGCCCACCAGCCGGTCAAGCCGTCGCAGGGCCGCGCTGGGCCGATACTCTCGTTCGCTCACGGGTAACTCCTCCGGTATCCAGTAAACCGTCGCGGTTACCTCGAAGCCCCGTCCCCATTCTCGACAAGATCGCCCAATAAATCTCAGGCACGGGTCGATCTTGCAGTTGTGCTCGCCTTTTCGCCCGGGTTCGCCCCGTTTTTGAGCGAGCACAACTGCAAGATCGACCTCTGCGGAGCGGGCGTTACCGCTCGGTCACGTAGTAGGTGCGCACGTTCGGGTCGGCGGCGAGTTGGGACTGCGTGTACTTGACGGTGTCCCAGCCCTTGCCGGAGTACAGCCTCGTCTGGTCGCCGTAGTAGGGCGAGTTCGGGTTCGTCGACTGCGAGTACGTGAGGATCTGCCGCCCCGACGGGCCGCCGCGGCCGAACGACACGGCCATCACGAACGACGAACCGTGCACGATCTTCGGGTACCCGACGCCGGCCACGAGCGGTGCGGTGATGACGTTGAACGTGCCGGTCTGGTGGACGTCGCCGTGGATCGGGATCCGTTGGGTGCCACGGGGTTCGGTCTGGATCGCGCCCAGCGGCGCGTCGAGCGGGACCCCGGCGAGGCGCTGCACCGCGTCGGCGAGGGCGGTGCGCACCCGCGGGTCGTCGGCGGCCAGGTGGCGCGGTGTGTTCACGGGATCGGTCATGGGATCGCTGAACAGGATGCCGCCGGCGAGCGCGAACTCGCGGAACACCGCCACGCCGCGGCTGTCGAGGTTCGCCGTGAGGTTCCAGCCCCGCAACGCCCCGCAGGCGGCCGTCAGGTCGACGCTCGCGCCGTTGCTCGCGGTCGCGACCGGGTTGGCCGTGCAGACGCGGACGAGGTCGTCGCGCACGAGTTCGCCGCCGTACACGCGGTTTCCGAACGTGACGTCCCACAGCGACTGCGACGTGAACTCGCGGCCGGGCAGCCCGTCGGTGCCGGCGATCCGCTTCTGCACCTGCTCCAGCCCGACGCGGGTGCGGAGGCTGCGCGGCGTCCCCTCGTTGCCGATGATGCGGGGGAAGCCGGTCAGCGGCTGCGCCGGGTTCGCGAGCCAGTAACTGTCGTTCGAGTTGGTGACGTAGTCGCTGCGCACCAGCACAGGCAACCGCTTCGGCCCGAGGATCCCGGGAACGGCGGCATCGCGGTCGGCGCCCAGCGCGCATGCGGTGCGCGAACCGTCCAGCACGGCCTGGCCGCTGCTCGCGTACAGGGGTTTGAACGGCGCGTCGATGCAGGCGTCGGCGAGTTCCTGGGTGACCCGCGGGATCACCGAGTGGTCGCCGTAGAGCGCGGTGCCGGTCGAGTCGGCGGCGATCACGTTGACCCACGGCAGGAACTGGTGCCGGTCGAGCACCGCGCGGAGGTCGCGGACGGTGCGCGCCTGGCCCATCCGCAGCCATCCGTCGAGGGTGCGGTTGTTGGTGGTGTTGGCGTCGGTGATCGCGAACGCGGTGGTGGTGGTCCAGGGGAACGACCCGGGAACGACGACCACGGGGCCGTACCGCGTGTCGTAGAACGTCTTCGTGATGCCCGCCGCGGTGACGTCGCGGCGGCGCATCTTCTCGGCCTGACCGTCCACAATGTACGAAGTCGGGTCGCCGGGTGCGAGCGTCAGCCGGTGCCACACGAACCGCCGGGCGGTGGAAACGGTGTGGCTCCAGCCGAGCGTGGCGTTGTGTCCGATCTCGACGATCGGGTCGCCGATGAGCGCGGCGCCCTCCACGTCGTACACGCCCGGGATCCGCAGGTGCATGCGGTAGAAGCGCTCCGCGCCGTCCCACGGGAAGTGCGGGTTCGCCAGCACCATGCCGCCGTCGCCGGCGGTCGCGCCGCGGCCGAGACCGTACGCGTTGCTGCCGGCATTCGCCGTGGCGGCGTCGATCGCGGCGGTCGCGGCCATCGGGTCAAGGGCTTCGGTGGACGCGGGTGCGCCCGCCGCCGGTGGCGCGGCGAGGACGATGCCGTCGAGTACCGCACGGGAACTCGCCCGGACGATGCTCGCCCAGTTCCCCCGCCACATGTCGAGCTCGGTGAGGGGACGCACCCAGGCCTTGCCGCGGCACGCCGGGTCGCTGATGCCCGTCACCCCGACCTTTCGCAGGTATGCGTTGTAGCCGGCCACGAAGCCGCGCACGAGATCGCGGGCCTGCCGGGAGGGCGCGTCGACGCCGTCGGGCCGGCCGTGGAGCCAGCTCTCGGCGATGCGGTCGTCCTTCGCCTTCTGGTAGAAGAGGTCGCTGCGCACGTTCGCATCGGCCGGGCCGGTGCCGCCGAAGTACCGCGACCGCTGCGCGTCGACGGTGACCACGCGGTCGGCGATGACGCAGATGTTGTCTTCGGCCTGCACGTGGCCGACGCCGTAGCCGAGGCCCGCGAAGCTGTCGGCGGTGATGTGCGGGACGCCGTACGACGCCCGCTGGATCTTCGCCCGCAGTTGTGCCTGACTTTCTGGCCGATGCCCCGAGGCGACGGCCGGTGGCGGACCGGCCAACGCGGCCAGCACCACCGTTGCCGCACCCACAGCGATGACTCGTACACCCAGCCGGACCATCGAAGCCTCCTTGCCTCGGGCGGTTGACCCTAGGAGGTATCACGACGGAGGCCCATGTGTCGATGAGACGGGTGGAAACCGGTGGTGGCGTCGGGGTCGTCCCTGATACCAATCGGGGCGATGAGTCGCAGTTTGCACACCGACCCGTACCCGCTGCGCGCCGCGCGGCGGGTCGCCGCACCGCGTCGCCGCCGCACCGACGAGCCACGCGTGTCCCGACGCCGGGCCCGTTTCGCGTCCGCCGGTTTCGCGCCGGCCGGTTTCGCGCCGGCCGGTTTCGTGCCGGCCGGTTTCGCGCCGGCCGGTTTCGCGCCGGCCGACGGGCACCGGGTCGAGATCCGCGTCGGCCGTCCGCGGCCCGGGTTCCGCCACCCCGCCACCGCCGCCGATCTCGCGCGGGTGCTGGAGTTCTTCGGTCCGCCGGCGCGGTACGGCCTGCGTCGGATCTCGCTGCGGCAGCGCGCCGCGGGGGCCGGGCCCGGCATCCGGGTCGCCGGGTACGTGCCGCCGGGCGTCGTCGTGCTGTTCGAACAGCCCGACCCGCCGTGGCTCCTCGCCGGGCGGCTGCCGGCTGCGGCCGGGGAACGGCTCGAGCGGGCCGGCGCCCGGGTACGCGCCACGGCGTCACATGTTCTCGTCGAATGGACCGACCGTGCGTTGCGCGACTTCGTCCTCTTCGACGGTCTCATGCACGAGATCGGCCATCACGTTCTCGACCACGGCGACCGGCGGATGCGCACCGCCGACCACGAACGCCGCGCCGACGCCTACGCCGCGGCCTGCCGTGCGGCGTTGAGTCCACTGTGGACGGTTGCGTGAGCCGGGCCGATCTCGTCGGCGACGGGGTCGAGAACCCGGCCAACGCGCGGGCGCTGCTCGACGTCGCCGCGATGTTCGGCGTGCCGTGCCGGTTCCGCGACACGCGCGATCTGGCCGGCCGGTGGCACGGCGAGCCGTTGGCCGGCACCGATCTCGGCGAACTGCGGGCCCGGCCGATCGTGGCGGTCGAGAACACGCCCGGCGCCGAATCGGTGTTCACCGCGCGGCTGCCGGCGGGTCGACCGTCCATTGTGGTCGGTAACGAGCGCCGCGGCATCCGGCCCGACCTGTTGGCGGCCGCCGGGTCGAGCGTGCAGATCCCGACGTCGGGTCGCGGCATCAACACGCTCAACGTCGCCGCGGCGGCCGCGGTCGCGATGTACTACCTGCTCGGCGCGACCGGTCGGCGCAGCCCGCGCTCGTCGCGTGCGGAAGCGCGGCGCCCCGCGGTGCTGCTCGCCGGCCCGGGCGATCATGTCGAGGCCGGCAGCGCGCTGCGCACGGCCGCCGCGTTCGGCTGGCAGACGGTCGGTCTCGACGACCGCGAGAAGGTGTGGTTCGGCACGCCGCGTCCGGTGCGCACCGAGGGCCGGGCGGCCGCGCGCAGCCACCGCAACCCGTTGCGCGTGGTGCCGGACGGATCGGTCGACGGTCACCGGCGTGTCATCGTCGCGGGCACCCGGGTCGCCGGCCCACCGGTGCACCGGGTCGATCTGACCGGCGCGCTGCTCGTCATTCCCGACGAGGAGACCGGCGGGTACGCCGGCGGCGCCACCGGGTTCGCCCGCGTCGAGCTGCCCGGCGGGGGCTGCCGGTACCGGCTCGTCGCCAGCATCGTGCTCGCGGAAGCCGCGCGGCAGTTGGGAATCCGGCCTCCTGCCCGGCCCGGCCGCGGGCCCTTCGCGCACGAGAGCACGCTCGCCCTCACCCCGCCCGACGCCGACCTCGTCACTCCGTCGGAACTGCGGGCGTACTAGTGATGCGGTCGAGAAGCTCGGCGTAGCGGCGCCGCCGGTCCGGCCGGGCCCGGGCCATCGCGTGGGTGAGTGCCGGCGCCGCGGACAGTCCATAGTGGACGAGCGCAGCGTCGGCCGCCTGCCGGATGACCGGGTCGGTGTGGTCCACCAGGTCCACCGCGGCCCGGATGGCGGGCAGGTAGCCGCCGTGCGACAACGTCCGGAGCGCCGCGCGCACGATGTCGGGCTGCGTGTCCGCGAGCAGGTCCGCGGTGTACCGCAGGTAGGTGTCCCGGTCGAGCAGGCGGCGCGCCGTGCGGTGGGCGAGCAGCCGCATCCGCCGCCGCGGGTGGCGCACGAGGTCGCCCAACAGCGCGGCCAGTTCCGGGTCGGCGGCGTCGCGGACGGCGCCGCGGTCCTCGTCGATCTCGGCCAGCCGGGCCAGCGCCCGGCGGGCCGGTGCGTCGTCGCCGGTGCGTGCCGTCTCGAACAGGGCGGCGCGGGTCGGTTCCGGTTCGGCCGGCGGGGCGGCGACGCGCAGCGCGGCGAGTGCGGCCAGGTCGGTGCCGAGCGCGTCCGGTTCCCGCAGCGGACCGTCGACGAGAACGACGTTGTCGGGCCGGCCGGCCTCGCGGATCCGTCGCAGCACGCGGGTGAACGCCGGGGTGGCGGTCACCCGTTGGCCGTCGAGGAGGTCGAGCAGGCTCCACGCGCCGGCCGCCAGCGGGTCCTGGATGGCGAGCGCGAGCGCATCGGGGTCGATCCGCCGGAGCTCGTTCCGGACCGTCGGGTTGCCGGTCTCCCGCCACCAGCGGAGCAGGTGCGGCAGCAGCCGGTGCCGGTCGTCGCGGTCGACGTGGAAGATGACGCGGGCGGCCCGCTCGTACCGGTCCGGTGTGAGGGTTTCGAGGTCCATCGTGGACAGTGCGGCGGCGAGCGGCGGCAGGTCGACGCCGTCGATCCGGCCGGCCAGGTATGCGGCGAGCACGGCGTTGCGGGCCGCGGGTTCGGGCCACGTCAGCAGCGTGCGGGCGGCGGCAAGCCGGTCGCCGGGCGAGGGGGCGTCGAGGTCGGCGAGCAACCGCCGGCGCAGCGCCGCCGAGCGCGGCAGGTCCGTGTCCCGCCGTTCGACGTGGCGTACGGTCGCGCGCTCGGTGATCGTCCACTGTGGAGCGCCGAGCGGCTGGAGCGCAACCATCTCGTCGACGAGCGCGGGGCGCGCGGTCGCGTCGGCGTCCGGGTAGGCGGCGATGAGCGCCGCGAGCCGGCGGCGGGACGGGATCGGGTCGTCCTCCCCGGCGGTGGTGTCGAACGCCTGCCGCAGCACGGCCGGCTCGACCTCCCACGGGTCCGGACCGACCCGCGCCGCGGCGAGGGCCCGGTCGAGGTCGGCCCGGGTGAGAACCGCGCCGCACCGACGCAGCAACGGCAGCACCGAACGACGGCCGGACCCCGTGGCCGGGAAGGTCCGGATGCGTTCGGCCGTCTCGGTCCTGTCCTCCGCGGGCAGGTGCGGCACCACCGTCTCCAGCCACCGCAGGGCGGTGTCCCTGTCGTCATGGGTGATCGCGGGCAGCACGGCGATCAGGGTACGGACCGCCGAGACGTAGACGCGGGTCTCCCCGGCCGGCCAGGGTGTGCGTCCAATGTGGACAGCCAGCGCCAGGGCGGCCGGGCGTTCGGCGGCCAGCTCGAAGAAGTGGGGGAGCAGCGGGCGCAGCTTCGCCGTCCGGTCGCGGCCGAACAGGTACGGCGACCGCACGAACGTGTCGACGACGCGTTCGCCCGGTTCGGGCCGCCACCCGTGCTCGACCAGCGTGGCGATGTCGGCGCTCAGCCGCGCCTCCCCGGACGGTTCCGGGGTCGGCGGCGTGATCCCGTGGGCGAGGAACCGGTCCCGGAGATCGGCGACGGTGCCCGCGCCGTTGCCTGCGCCCGCTTTGTCGCCCGCGCCGTTGCCCGCATCCGCGCCCTCACCGTCGCCCGCGCCCTCACCGTCGCCCGCGCGCTCGCCGTCGTCCGCGCCCTCGTTCGCGCCCGCGCTTTCGCCGAGTCGCAGTCGGCCGTCGGCGAGCATCGTGAGAACCGTGTGCGTCACTGGCGACCCGCGCTCGGCGATCGCGTGCACGGCCTCGACGGTGAGCATTCGATCGAGCGCGGTCAGGAGGAGGTCGCGGGTCCGTTCGTCGGTCGCTCTCTCGGCGGCGGCCAGAACCGTTGCCACGCAGGCGTTTCCGAGCACGGACCGGAGCGCGGCGCCGAGCGAACCGCGCAGCCCGGGGTTGTCGTGCCGGCCGAGCCACCCGAGGATCGCCGGCACCTCGGCCGGTGTGCCCGCGGTGGCGAGCGCCTCCGCGGCGGCCTTCTTGACGTTCATCACCGGATGCTCGAGGCAGTCGGCGATCAGCGGGCCGGCCCAGACGGCACCCGCCGCGCCGAGCGCGGTGACGGCCTGCCGCACGGTCTGCGGGTCGTCGGCGCGGGTCAGCACGGCGAGGCTCGCCGACAACGCCCGGGTGGTGGCCGGATCGGTTGCCAGCGCGGCGATCGCGTGCTTGCGGACGTGGCGGTCCCGGTGCCACAACAGGCGGTGCACGCGTCTCGTGTCTCTGCTCAGCAGGGACAGAAGGATCGCCTGTTCCCGTTCCGGGCGGTCGGGCCGGTCGAGAAGTTCGAACGCGATCGCGGTGACGAGCGCGTTGCCGGCCTCGGCGGCGTCGGCCGCGTCGAGCAGGCACACCGGGCGGATCCGTCGCCGTTGGTGCAGCCGTGCGCCGAGCTCGCGGATCGCGGTCACGACCGTCGGGGGGACGGTGTCGTCGTCTCCGGTTGTCCGGTCCCCGATCACGCGGGCCAGCAGGTCGGTGATCATCGGTACCGTGCCGGCGTCGCCGGTGCGGGCGAGGCGGACGAGCGCGTCGGCGGGGTTGTCGGCGTCGAAACCCAGGCGGAGCACGACGAGTTCGAGCGGGTCGGGCCCGCCGAGGTCGGCGGCGATCCGGGGCGGCAGGTCGTGCGGGTTCAGCCGGGCGACGAGCGCACGCCGCTCGTCCGGGTCGTCGGTGAGGTGCCAGCGCAGTTCGAGCGCCTGCCGCCGGACCGGCGCCAGGTACGGGGGATCGCCGGCCAGAACCTCGACGGTGCGCCGGCCGCCGATCGCTTCCAGGGTGCGCAGGGCCGGGCCGGGCAGGTCGACCAGCGCGTCGAGCACCGCCTCCTCGGCCGGCTCGTACCGCAGTTCGCGCAGCACGGCGAGCGCGTCGACGCGGGCCCGCGACGCGGGTGGGAGCCGGTGCAGCAGGCCGGCGACCGCCGCGCCGACCGGGAGGTCAGCCGGCGCCTGCCGGGCGAGCGCCGCGAGCAACGCCAGCCGGCGGGACTCCTCGCCCGGTCCGGTCAGCGCGCGCAGCGCCGCGTGCCGGCACGTGTACAGGATCGTGGCCACGTCGTCGACCGGTGCCGAGTGGACGGTCAGCGCGAGGTCCACAATGGACACTGCCGCCTCGTCGCGCGGGAACAGCCCGCGCCGGTGCATCGAGAGCAGGCAGGCGATCGCCGGTTCGGCGAACAGCAACGGGTCCGACGCCGCGATCGCGAGGACCGCCGGCATCTCGCCGCGGCCGGCGAGCGTGCCCAGGTCGCCGAGCGCGTGCTGGCGGACGCGGGCGGGCAGGCGGATGTCGGTCACGGCGTCGAGCAGCAACCCGGCGTGCCGGTGCCGGACGGCCGCGCCGAGCGCGGCACCGGAGACGGCCGGATCACCGGTGAGGTGCGGACGCAACCGCTCGGCGGGCACCCGATCCAGCGTCGCCCACGGCTGGGCGAGTTCCCGCAGCGCCGCGGCGAGCGTCTCCATCTCGGCCTCGTTCGTCGGATCCGCCCCGGTTCCATTCGCCGGATCCGCCCTGGTCCCGTGCGCCGGGTCGGGTCGCAACAGCCGGTCGAGGCCGGCCCGCGCGCGGTCGGGAGCGAGCGCCCCGGACCGGATACCGTGGCGCAGCAGGCGAAGGCCGGCACGACGCAGCACCGCATCGGCGTCACCGGTGAGGACGTCGACCAGCGCGGCGAGATCGCGGACATCGGCGCCAACCAGCCCTTCGACGGCCTGGTACACCAACTCGTCGCGCGGGACCCGACCGATCGTGGCCGGATCGGCGCCGATCTCCGCGCGCAACCGGGCGATCCGTACGGGCATCGGCTGTTCGGACCCCATCCGTCGATGGTAGGCGGCAATGCGGGAGTTCCGTCACCCGTCCTGGCGGAGCCGGGTGACGGTCCTCCGCGGTGGGGATTCCCGTTGTCCCACAGCGCCCGGTTAGCCCGGCCGGCCGCAGCATTTCTTGTACTTGACCCCCGACCCGCACCAGCACACCGCGTTGCGCGGCGGCGGCCAGGCGATCGTCCGCTGCTCGGGCACCGTTCCGCAGTAGGCCGCCTTCACCTCCGGGTCGAGGGGCGACCCACCGGTCCGCTCGGCGAACGCGACCAGTTCGTCCACCAGAGCCGGAACCACCAGGATCGACGGCACCCCGTCGTCGGCCAGTTTCCGCCATTGCTGCTCGGCTAGTGCGTAATACTCCTCGCCCTGGTACTCGGGCCAGCGTCGTTGCGCCTCGATCCGCTCGGAGCGCTGGAACGTCAGCAGGCGCACCTCCTTCGGCCGTGCGCCGGCCGCCATCCGCTCGCGGACACCGTCCAGGTCGACAGGTTGCGTGGAAGGCGGCGGTGCCAGCTCGTCCATCGCATCCGGCGCCAACCCCAACCGCTCCCGGACATCGCGCCGGTTGCCCAGCAGGACGCCGGTCATCATGCTGACCCACCCGTCCGGCTTGCGAAGATCCTCGATCGTCTCGTCGTCGAGACGCGCGACGGCCCGGTCGTACCACTGTGCCGCGCCGGCCAGATCACCGCGCTCGTCGAGCAGTTCGGCCACGAAGGTGCAGTGACCGTCGTCCAGCGCCGGGTCACGCGCCAGCAATGCGAGCTCGGCCGAGGCCAGATCGTCGGAACCGCGTTCGAAGTAGACCTCGGCCAGCTGGAACCGGGCGTGACACCCGTCCTCGCCACCGGCCTCGATCAAGTCCGCCAGCAGGGAAGCAGCCCGGTCGTACTCACCGGCCATCCGCCACGCGTCGGCGGCCTCCAGCAGGATTTCCGCCCGCTCCTCCGGATACCGAACCGCATCCTTCTCCAGCGACCGTGCCAACTCCACCGGGTTCGACGTCACGAAAGGCCACCTTAGCCACCCGGGCGGGCGGTGCCGACGGGGGTCCGATTCTGGCCTCTGACCTGCGGAAATGTCATGGCCTTGTGAAGCCGAGTGCGCGGTAGCCGGGCATGCGGCGTTGGAGGGATGCGGCGATGATCGGTGCGGCCGGGTCGTGGTAGTCGTGGACCTCGGCGGTGTGCTTGCCCGGTGCGGTCCGGATGACGCGTCCGGCGCACTGGACGAGGAGCCCGTCGTAGGAGATCGGGCCGGCGAGGAAGAGCGTGTCGAGGGCCGGCGCGTCGAAGCCCTCGCCGATGAACGGCGTGGTGCCGATCACGAGTAGGCCCTCGCCGACCTTGGCGTCGGCGAGGCGGCTCACGGCCGCTCTGCGGTCGGTGGTGGTCATCGACCCCTGCAGCACGATCGGCCGATGTCCGCGGGCAGCAAGCAACGTGGCGAGGGCCTCGACGTGGGCGACCCTCCGGGTGAGGACGAGGCAGTTCCGCCCGCGGGCCAGTGCGGATACGAGGTCGTCGGCGATCGTGACGTTGCGTTTCTCGTCGACGGCAAGGGCCTCGTGGACGGCGGCCAGCGCGCCCGGGGCCGACATGTCGATGTCACCGGTCGTGAACTGTGTTTCGTGGACGAACAGCAGCCGTCGCGGGCCGCTGTCACCCTCCCACGGGGCGGCGAGGGTGCCCTGGTCGTCATCGGTGACTGTGTGCCGGACGGGGCCGAGTTGCCAGGCGACGACGGGGCCGAGGCCGTCCCGACGGGCGGGAGTGGCGGTGAGGCCGAGCCAGAACTGCGCGGCGATCCCCTTGACCGAATGTTCGTACGCCGCCGCGCCGAGGTGGTGACATTCGTCGACGATGACATGGCCGTAGCCGCTGGTGAACTCGGCGATATCGTCGCGTCGGGCCAGCGACGGCAGCATGGCGACGTCGACGACGCCGGTCAGTTTGCGTCGGCCGCCGCCGAACTGCCCGGGCTTCATACCGAGGAACTGGTGGATTCGGTCGGCCCATTGCTCGGCCAGCGCCTTCCGGTCGACGAGCACGAGCGTCGACGTCCCGCGTTCGGCGACGACCGCACAGGCCATGACCGTCTTGCCGGAGCCGGGTGGGGCGACGAGGACGCCGTCGTCGTGGGCCAGGAGTGCGCTGACCGCGGTGCTCTGCCGGGCGGTGAGGTCCGCGGCGAGTGTCGCGTCGATCTCGCGGCCGGGATTCCGGCTGTCGGTGACGGCCAGCCGCGACCCGGCCCGCTCGACGATGTCGGCGACGGTATAACGCAATCCGCGGGGGAGCACGAGGCGGTCGTCGACGGTGACGTCGTAGCCGCGGACGAACCGTGGCGTGTCCCAGGTGGACTTCCGTAGCCGCTGCAGCTCGTAGAACTTCGGGTTGGCCATGGAGGCGGCGTGTTTGAACGTCGCGATCGCGGCGGCGGTGAGCTGCGTGGCGTCGAGGGTGAGCGCGGCGCCGAGTTCCGCCTGGACCACAGGCGGCAAGGGCGGATGGACCCGGGTCGCGCCCGACCGGCTCATCCTGGTGACCTCGGTGCCGACCGGGGTCCGTTTCGCCCGGCGTGCCACCCGCTCGGCGTCCCCGGGACTCAGCCGGTCCACAGTGGACAGGAACAGCCACTGGTCGTCGTGGGGTTCCAGGGTCGCGAGGTCGAGGAACACGGTCAGCCCGTTCGTACGGCGTCGCGCGCCCTGCAACGGGGCGGCGATCAGATTGCCGAAGCCGCCATCCGGCAGCACATCCTGGTTCGGGAACAGCCGGTCGTAGGACCGCAGGTCCATCGAGCCGCGCAGCACGATCGCTTCGTGCAGCAGTACCGTTGCGACGGAGCGGGCCACCGTCGCCGGGACCGGATCGGTGAAGAACACCCACACGTGCGCGCCACGGCCGGACTGTGAGATCTCCAACGCCGCCGGAACCGCGCTCGCGCGGGCAGCCTTGATGTAGGCCAGGGCATCGAGCATCGCTGTCTGCCCGTCGAAGTCGGCCACGACGAACCGGCACGTGTTGTCGCCCAGCAACGGGTACAACCTGATGAACACGTCACCGCGCAGGTGAGCGTCCACCACCTCCGCCGTCAACGGGAGGTACACGGCACTGCGCCGGTCTGTTCCCTTGCGCCAACCGCCGGCCACCGCCGGCTTCCATCCGGCCGCACCGGTCCGCGCGCTTTCCCACCGCTCGGCATACACATCCGACCGACCCCGGAACCGGTCGCGGTAGAGCGCCACCTTGTCCGCCGTCGGCGACGACATCGTCACCAGACCCGGGGACGCGACAGCCAACTGCTCCGGTGACGGCTCCGTGCTCTGACCGCGCAGGTCCAGCAGACGCGACAGCCGGCCGTTCTCCGCCCGTAGGCGGTCCAGCTCGCGGCGGATCCGTTCCAGCTCACCGTCGGCCACCGCTACGAGCCCACCGGTCCGTCCTCGCCGGCAAGGTGCCGGTTGATCTCGGCGACGTCGAAGGGTGTCGGGTCGCGGCCGCAGTCGGGGAACCAGTCTTCGACCGGGGCGTCGCCGACATCGGCCGCGGACCGCACCGTGGCCGGGACCTCGACCCCGAGCGCTGCCGCGACATCAGACACCTCGCCCGGACGCAGGACATCCTTCGGAGTGACGGGCCTGCCCGCACCGACCCAGCCTGCAAGGGTCTGCGCCCGGGACAGCAACGCACAGCCATCGGCCAACCGGTCCAGATCCGACATCACCGCGAGAATACTGGACTCGCTGCCACCCACCGGCTCGGCCGTGATGGTTGTGCTCCGCCAGTCGCTCGAACTCGACCAGACCTTTGAACCCACGTGGGCTGCTCAGGCTCGCCCGACTGCCGTGCGCTTGCCACCAGGGATCCGTCAGCCGGGGTAGGGCCCACGCCTCGGCCGAAAGACCCGCTCGTCAGTCGACCTGGTCGTACGTCCCGGGCCGCACGAACGGGACGATGAGCTGGGTTTTCTGGTCATGCCGGTCGATGACCATCGCCCGGTTGGGGCGGGCGTGCCACTCGAGCTTGTAGTCGCCGATCAGTGTGCCCAGGTCGTTCCCTGAGATGTTGAGCGCGACGATGCAGGCCACGTCTTCGAGGTTGGTGGAGCCGCCGATGTCGTCGACGAAGCGACGCGCACCGCGCCACCAGCCCAGGACATGCACTCCGCGGGACGGTCCGGTGCGCAGGACGGTGCGCAGGTCGTCGAGTCCGGTGTGGAACGTGCCGGGTTCGGAGATCTTGAGAAGGCCGCTCGCCGCGTCGGCACCGAAGATGACCAGGTAGGTGGGCCCGGCGGAGTCGAGGGTTTCGGCCAGTCCTTTGATGTATCTGCGCACTCCGGAGGCATCGATGACCTCGACGAGGTGGTTGGCGGCCTGAATCTTCTCGGCGGTGTCGTCGGCGGCGTGGTCGGCGGCGGCGATGAGGGACATGAGCACGAAGGTGGCCGCCCCCGGTGGGTGCTGGCGGGCCAGCGACACGGCGGCGGCGTGCAGGATGTCCGCGCCGACGACGCTGGGGCCGAGCACTGCGATGTGCCGGCCGGGGGAGGCGTCGAGGGTGAACGACGCCGCCGGCAATCCGATGTCGACGGCGCGGCCGACGAGCGCTTGCCTGCGGCGGACCTTGGCATTGAGGCGCTGGAAGGTCGGGTCGTCGTCGATGTGTTGTTCGGCGTAGCCGGCGAACACGGCCGGTGGGCCGGCACCGGGAGTACGGGACTGCCACAGCCGGTGCCGCTGCGCGGTGACGGCGGCCGGTTCGGTGTTCGGGAAGCGGACCAGGCGGTTGGCGCCATTGACGCCGGCCGCGTCGTTGATGACGGCGGTGCCGATGGGCACGTTGTCGGCGGCGTCGTTGAGGTGGTCGAGGACACCGCCGCCGCCGGCGAGGGCGACCCGCAGCGGGAACTGCCCGAAGATCGATTCGCCCTTGGTGAACAGGGCTTCCACGCCGGCGATGGTCTGTGAGGCGAGGATGAGGTGGATGCCGTAGGAGCGGCCCTTGCGCGCCAGGTCCTCCAGCGCGGCGGCGGCCTGGGTTGCGAGGCGGTCGTTGCCGATGAACAGGACGTGGAACTCGTCGATGACCGCGACGATGCGTGGCATGGCGAGATCGGGCCGGCCGGCGCGCAGGTCGACGATGCGGGTGACGCCGGCCTTCTTCAGTTCCAGCGCCCGCCGGTTCATCTCCCGGGACAGCTCGCGCAGTACCGCCATGCCGTACTCGCGGTCGGACTCGATGCCGACGGTGCGCGCGTGGGGGATCCAGGTGCCGTCGATCGGGGTCGGGGTGAAGTCGGCGAAGGAGACGCCTTCCTTGAAGTCGAGCAGGTACATCACCAGCTCGTCCGGGCTGTACCGGCTGGCCAGGCCGTACAGCACGTCGAGGAGGAAGACCGTCTTGCCGGATCCGGTCCGGCCGCCGACCAGCCAGTGCGGCGTCACGTCGTCGAGGCCGAGTTCGCACCAGCCGCGTCCCTCACGACCGATGGTGACCCGCAACCCGCCGGCGGAGGACTCGGTCCAGATGTCCTTCGGCATCAACGAGGTGAAGTCGACCGAGTGCTGCACCCGGGCGGCGGACGCCAACGGCCGGCAGATCGCTTCGATCAGCCCGTCGACGGGACCGGCGGCGAGGTGGACCGGGCAGGCCAGGCCACCGCTGTGGGCGTCCAATTGCTCGCGTCCCGGGGGTTCCGACATGGTGAACAGGTCGTCTTGTTCAGTCATGTAGGTCGTGTAGTCCAGGCGGGGCGGCGAGTTGAAGCCCGCCGGACCGGCCGGTGGATACCCGGCCAGCAACAGATGGACCCGGGCGGCAGGGCCCGCATGCGCGATGGCGGCCAGCCGGGCATGGTCGCCTCCGCCGCAGCCGGCCGGTAGCGCACCGGAGGCGATGAGCAGGTACGGCAATTCGTGGGCCGAGCCGGACTGGGAGACGCCGATCTGCTCCTCCGCCTCGTCGAGGACCGCTCGCAGACCATCGACGTCGATGACTGGCCGGCGCCACACCTGGGCCTCGACCAGCTGTCGGAACGGCGCGAACACGGCGCCCAACGTGCCACCGTCGACCGGCAGGACCCGCAGCGCGCCCTCGGGAAGCGCGGCCAGCGCACGTAGGAGGAGCCCTTGCAGCCAGCCCGCCACCTGAGGATCCCGGGCGTCGCGGTCGATCGCGATGTGACCGGCGCCGAGGAATGGCGCGGGTACGAGGAACGCGGCCCCCGGAGCTGGGCTCGCGGTACCGATCCGAACGTGCATCGACCGGCCGAGTTGGGCGTTGATTCCCATCTTGCGCGAGCGGGCCGAACCGTCGAGATCGCAGCCGAGCCAGCCCGGCAGGATCGACGCGGCGGCGGCGTTGAGCTGCTCGGCCAACCGCGCGTAGGTCGCCGCATGGCTGGACGCCGGAGCAAGTGACTCCCGCCGGGCAAGTTCCGCCCTGGCCGCCTCGGTATGCGCGGACGCCTCCCGGTGCAACGCCACAGCCCGGTTGAAACTCGACGACGCAGACGCCATGACGCTCCCACCGCTCGCACATCGAAGCCGGCATGGAGCCTACCCAACGGCAACTGCATGTGACGATCTGTGCGCGTCCGTTCGCCGGCAGGCGACCCCACGGTGCGATATGACTTCGATACTGTGTGTGCCGGCATCGTGGCCGGCACGGGGCGCGGGACTTGTTCGCCGCTCCTCGGTAGCCTCACGGTGATCAGGTCCGCGGTGGACCTGTGCGCGTCGATCCTTCAGCAGGAAGGAATGCCCTGACCGTGGCAAGCGTCGAAGAGGTCAAAGCGGCCCTCATGCAGGCAGCCCAGCATGCTCAGGAAACCGGCCAACAGGCCCGGGCCTGCATCGCGGGGGTCGACGAGACGATCGCCATGCTCCAGGCCGCAGCCCGGGGCACCAACCACCCGAAGGTGCAGGAGGCGATCGCCGCCGCGGAGCAGCAGAAACAGCTCCTCGGGGAGGCGGTCAACCGAGCCCACGCGACCGCGCAGGCCGCTCAGGACTACATCGGGGTCCTCGGCTAGGAGGGTCGGTCGACATGGACGTCGGGCAGGTCAAGGCGCAGATCGCCGCTGGAACGCGAGACGCCGACATCGCCATCGGCCTGCTCGCCAAGGTGACCGACACCATCGACGACGCACTCGGCGGCGCCCAGCACACCACCCACGACAGCCAGCATCCGAAGGTCACCGGCGGCCTCGCCAAACTCGACCAGGCCAAACAGGACATCGAGAGAATCGTGAATCTCCTCAGCACCTCGATCCAGTCCGCCGAGGCCTACGTGAGGCGGATCGGATGACCTCGGTCGAGGATGTCCTGACCCAGCTGAAGACGGTCATCGCGGAGATCGACCAGGCGGTAGTCGCCGTCATGCGGGCCAAGGCGCACGTCACCGACGCCCACGCCGCATTCAACGAGGCCGGCACAGGCACCCAGGACACCGACATGCGCAGCGCCATCACCGGCGCGGACACTGGCGGCAAAGACCTCCGGAAGGTCGCCGTGCTGCTGACCCAGGCCATCCAGGACTTCGCCGACTACGCCGACATCATCGCCCCGGGTTCCGGGCTCGGAAGTCGTTCCGACGACACGATGCCGCATGGCGAGCGGGTGGTCGCGGAGTCAGAGGAACACGGAGCGGACCGCTGGTTTCGTCGTACCAGTAAGAAGGCCGACGAGGTGAAGGACAGTGTCGCCGAGGTTGGAAAACCGATCGAGGGGGGCGCGAAGACCTGGAGCAAGATCGTCCGGTCGAAGACCGGCGACGCACCGGCAGGAAGCGGAGTGCCGCAGACGGCGGTACCGCACTCTCAGGCGCCGACACAACCGCATAGCTCAGCAGCGGACGCTACGGCGGCGGTGGTTGCCGCGGCGCTCGCTGCAGTCGTAGCTGGCAAAGCAATCAAGCAACGATGGAAGCAACTACGCGATAGGAGCCCATAGTGGTATCAAACGATCTGGCGGAATTCCTTCGGACAATGGTGAAGGGAGACGCGGAGGCCAACGACCGCATCGAGCGCAAGCTCGACGCGGAGGGATGGACGGGCTGGCCTATCTTTCTGGCGTACTGCTTCTACCTGGCAGTTGATCGTTACTTCAAGAGGCCAGCCGACGCGGGTGAGATCGTGCGATTCGTTGCGGATATTCGAGCATGGGTGGGCGATGACGGCCCCAGCATCGACCCAGTTATGGCCGAGCGGTTGATCCGCTCGGTATTGGACGAGGATATGGATATCGACACCAACGCATTGGATCAGGAAATGCTGGGCCACGTGGAGACGGCTGTCGTCTATGCGGTGCTCACTAGATCCAATATGTCAGACGTGGAGCTCGACAGCTTCTTTGCGGAGGCAAAGAAGCTCGCGTCTGCTAGGCTGGAAATTGATTGATCCGTTTCAAAGGGTATCGACGGCGCGCCCATACCATCCTTGGTGTGTCATTTGCGATCCTCGACTTGGAGCCCCGCTGCTGGGTTCTGTGACTAGATAACCATCGCGGACTTGGTTGAATACCTGCGAACGATGGTCGGCGGTGACGCCGAGGCCAATGGCACTCGACTCAAGATGTCTGGGGCGGGACTCGACGGGTTCTTTTGAAGGCGACACGAATGACGTCGACGGACCAACCGGAGGGCCCGCCCAGTCGTCGGTGAAACACCCGGCGCCCGTGCGTTCACGCCACAATTGATCGGCGGCGGAGCCGGTCGGATCGATGTTCATAACCACGGCTACCTGCCGGTCGATCCGTGGAGCTGGTCAGCCACGCCGAGGTCCGGGTGGCGATGTCCGAGACTCCTGCGAAGGTGATCCGCGAGTATGGCTCGCCCAGTCTCGACGCGGTCGCCTGCACCGGCGCAGCTGCAAGCAGCTCCAGGTAGGCAAGGTCGGATTCGTTTGGAGAGACGCCAGGCGAGCCCAAGCCGGGCCGGTCAGGAACGGCCGGGCCTCGGCGCGTTGGCATTCGAGTCCCAGGCGACGATGACTTCATCGATAGATTCGGCCGTCTCGGCCAAAACGAGGATGGCCTTGTATGAGCTTCGCCGTTCCGGGTCGGTGACCGCTTCGGCCGGAAGGAACGCGGCGACGTCGTCGACCTGCTCAGGATGTTGAAGGAGTCCCCCGAGTAGGGCGTCTTCGCGGTCTGCCAGGGCCGCCGGAATCTGAACTGCGAGTCGCGCAGCATCCTCACCGTGATCTGCTACTGGGCGGAGCGCAACGGATACCCGCCGACCGTCCGGGAGTTCGGCGCCGCTGTCGGGTTGGGCTCGCACTCCTCGGTCGCACACCACCTCGCGACCCTCCTTGCTGGGCACCATTTGCCGCCGGCTCGCCGAGCAACATGTCGAGGAGGAACTGACCCTGCCTGCCTCCCTGGTCGGGCACGGGCGACCTGTTCGCCCTCTGCGTGTGCGGTGCCTCGATGATCGACGGCGCCATCTGCGATGGAGACACGGTCTTCCACCAACAACCGATCGCTGAAAGCGGAGATGTCGTCGCGGCCATGCTCGACGGCGAAGCGACCGTCAAGGTCTACCGCCGCACTCGCAACGGTTGCACCGAACCCGCGCCCCGCAACCCGGAGTACCGGCCCATCCCGCGACCACGCCACCATCCTCGGCAACGTCGTCTGCGTCCTGTGGCGCCATAGCCCCGCGCCACCTCATCCGCGCCGTAGGTCGCGCCCGCTCGCAGTGCCACGTTCGCGCGCGGTAGGGCCCAGGGTCTCGCTCGATCAGCTGAGATCATGATCGACATGCGAGCTCCAAGGCTGCCCGGAATCAACGGCGCGGCAGTCCCGCATTGGGTGACGGCCGGCGTCAGAGGGACTGTGCCAACGAGCACCCGCCCGGTCCGATCTGCCGCCAAAATCGGCCAGATGCCGGCGGAATCTGCGGACAAAGATCTTGAGGCCAGATTCCCAGGCTGGGAATCTGGCCTCTGACCTGCGGAAATGGAGTGGGCGATACTGGGATCGAACCAGTGACCTCTTCGGTGTGAACGAAGCGCTCTCCCGCTGAGCTAATCGCCCGGGACCCCACGGACTGTACCCGATCCCGCCCCCCACACGCACACCGGTATCCCCGTCCGACCGGCGGATCAGTGGGTGGTGATGTACTCCCAGAACTGGCTCAGCGTCTCGAAGCCGTACTGGTGCTTGACCCACAGCCACGCGATCGACAGCAGCACCGCGATCACCGCCACGCTGGATGCGGCCCGGAGGGACCAGTGCAGGCGCTTCATCATCTGGGTGAAGTTGCGGACCTGGCGCCGGACCCAGTGGAGCAGGCGGGCGGCCCACGCGAACTCTATCGCCCAGATTGCCAGGCCCCCGAACACGATCGCCCAGCCGGGGCCGGGTAGGGGGACCAGTACCAGCCCCAGGGCGACGATCAGGCCACCCAGTGCGGCGATGCCGACCCTGAAGATGGTTCGGCCGCCAGGGAGTGCGTAGACCCGAAGTCTGGCGGTTCGGGCCCGGGCTCGCGTCCGGCGCCAGCGGCGCGGTTTGGTCGCCCCAGCACCGCCCGCGGAGGAGCCGGCAGGAGAGGTGCCAGAGGACGCGGCACGGGAGGCTCCAGAGGCTGCGGCCGGGGAGGCGCCAGAGGGCGCGGCAGGGGAGGTCCCGGGAGACGCGGCAGGAGCGGCCTCGGGAGAGGCGGCAGAGGAGGCCCCGGGAGACGCGGCTGGAGAGGCGCTAGAGGACGCAGCCGGGGAGGCACCAGAAGAGGCCGCAGGAGACCCCGCAGAGGAGGCGGCAGGAGATGCCCCGGAAAAGATGCCAGGGGAAGACGCGGAAGAAGAGGCAGCACGGGAGCGTTCCACGCTGCCCAAAGCTACGTGACCAATCCCCCGCCCGGCACCGGGCGAAACCCGGACACAACCCGGAGAGCCGTCACCGCCTGCAGGCGCCGGGCGTTACCGCATTGACATCGCGTTGCCGGCTCGGCAGACA
This sequence comes from Virgisporangium aurantiacum, assembly GCF_016863635.1. GTDB lineage: Bacteria > Actinomycetota > Actinomycetes > Mycobacteriales > Micromonosporaceae > Virgisporangium > Virgisporangium aurantiacum. The sequence continues at coordinate 34,419 of NZ_BOPG01000047.1, forward strand.
AAGCGCGGACAAAGCGGCAGACAACCGGCAGACAAGGCAGCTGACAAGCGGCTGACAACGAAGCGGACAAGGCAGCTGACAAGCGGCAAGACGAAGCGGCAGACAAGGCAGCTGACAAGGCAACAGACAAGCGGCTGACTCCGCAGCGGACAAGCAGCAAAAAAGCGGCACACAAGCGCGAAGTGAAACAAAAACACAGCAAGAACATATAGGGACAGACCCGAGACTGTAGCCCATCAGACACCATACCGGGCGAAGTCGAGAGCGGGCCGATCGTACCTTTGGCCAGCTTTTCCCGCTGCGGATCGGGTTCGTGGTCCCACTACCGGGTGAGATCAGCGGATGGCGGAGCGTAACACTTCATGAGCGCTGAGTATTGGGAGGGGCGAGGCGTGTATGCCTCGCGGGGTGCCGGGGGGAGTTCGACATGAGTGCAATCCGACCCACAGCGGTGGAGGTGGAGACGTCGCTTCGGCTTGTGGCGCCGGATGCGACGGCTCTACCGGTGCGCGCGAGTCTCCGGTATGACCCGGAGGACCCGTACGCGGTGCACGTCCTCTTTCATGCCGAGACCGCCGGCGGCGAGCCGGTCAGCTGGTCGTTCGCCCGTGAACTGCTGGTGACCGGGCTCGACGAGCCGGCCGGTATCGGCGACGTCCGGGTCTGGCCGTGGGCCAGCCCGCGCGGTGACTTTGTGGCTTTGGCGTTGTCGTCGCCCGACGGTAACGCGCTCTTCGAGGTGCCGCGCAGCGTTCTCGTGCGGTTCCTGCGGCGGACCTACATCGCCGTGCCGCGTGGTCGCGAAGGCGACCACCTCGATGTGGACGCGGCGGTCACCCGCCTACTCGCGGGCCGCTAGGCAAAAAGAGAGAGGGGACGCGCGTGAGCGCGTCCCCTCGACGTTCAGACCTTGCGGTACTTCGCCTGGAACAGGCAGAACACGCCGTACGCGGCGAGGCCGACAGCGACCCCGATCAGTAGGAAGTCGCCGGCCGGTTGCTCCGCGAGGGTCTTGAGCGCCTGGTCGAGTCCGCGTGACTTGCCGGCGTCGTGCTGCGCCGCGGCGACGAGCACCAGCAGGCCGAGCGTGCCGTACACGGTCCCCTTGGCGGCGTAGCCGGAGATGCCCAGCCCGCGCGAGACGCTGCGCTCGCGCCCGGACATCTGGCCGGATTTCAGGTGCTTCTCGAACTTCTTCGCGATGCCGTACCAGATCAGGCCGATGCCAACCGCGGCGATCGCGATGCCGATCGCGCCGACGAGCAGCCGCCCGCCGGTGTTGTCCATCATCGAGCTGGTCGCCTGCTGCTGCTGGTCGCCGGACGACTTGCCGGCGCCCTGGAGCACCGTCACCGCCTTGTACCCGAGGTACGCGTAGAAGCCCGTCTTGAACACCGACCCCAGGCGCTCGAACGTGCGCTCGCGTCCGCGGTCCTCGAGGTGCCCGACCGCCGCCTCCAGCGCCTGCCACACGGCCATGGCCGCGAGGCCGATGGTGACCACGACCAGCAGGAACTTGCCGGCGGGCTGCTCGGCGAGCGTCTTGAACGCGCCGGCCTGGTCGCCCTCCTTGGCGGCCTTGCCGAACGCCAGTTGCAGGGCGATCCATCCCACGATCAGGTGGGTCACGCCGTACCCGACGAGGCCGATGCGGGTCAGCCGCTCCAGCCACTTGTTGTTGCCCAGGCGGCGGGCGGTCGCACTGGCCTCATTAACGGTCGTCACGTGGTTTTCATGTCCGGTTACGGCCTTCCTCAAACCTTTGGCCGTTCGGTTAAGGATGGGACGGGTGAGGTTTCGCGGCCGGGGCCGCGTCGTTTCCCCGTACGTGAACCTTCGTGGCGTGGTTTCCAGTGGAGTCGCGGTCGCCGCTGTCGCGGCCCTCATCGTGGCCGGTCCCGCCGGCGCCGCCGACGCCGGCAAGCGGATCGACCTTCGCGTTCTGGTCCTCACCGACGGCACCCCCGGCGTCGACGCGGTGAGCGCGCAACTCGAACGCGAGGGCGTCCCCTACGACTCGATCGACACCCGATTGGCCGGCCGCCCCACCGTCACCCCGGCGCTGCTCACCGCCGCCGCCGACCACGGGAAGTACCAGGGTGTCGTGGTGCCGAACGAGAACCCGCTGCCGGCCGCCGAGGCGACCGCGCTGGCCGACTACGAGCGCGGCTTCGGCGTGCGGCGCCTGGTCGCCTACACCTGGGCCGGGCCGCACGCCGGCCAGACCACGGCGTGGAGCGGTCCGCTCGACGGCGGCTCGCTCACCGTCACCGCGGCCGGCAAGGCGGCCGGCTTCGGCTACCTCGCCGGGGCGATCCCCGTCGACGACCGGGATCCGAGCGTCCCCGAGTCGTTCGCGACGCTCGGCACCGCCGGTGCCGGCTTCACCCCGCTGGTCACCGGCCAGGCGAAGGGCGGGGGCGCCGGGTCCGTCGCCGGTGTGTACACAGTGGACGGACGTGAGCAACTCGTCGTCACCACTGCGCTGAACCGGTTTCTGACCCACGGGCTGGTGCTCGGGCACGGCCTGATCACCTGGCTCACCAAGGGCGTCAACCTCGGCTACTGGCGAAACTTCTTCAGCCTGCACGTCGACGACGTGCTGCTGCCCGACGACCGCTGGCACACCGGCGGCAACTGCACGGTCGGCGCCGACTGCCCGTCCGACCTGACTGCGCCGGAAATCCGCATGCTGCCGGCCGACGTCGACACGCTCGTCGCGTGGCAGCAGAAGAACGGGCTCAAGCTCGACGTCGCCTACAACGCCTTCGGCGCCAAGGCGACCGACCCGCTCACCACGCGGCTGCTCGCCCGCAAGGCCGACCTGCGCTGGCTGAACCACACCTGGAGCCACCTGCATCTGGGGTCCGTGGCTGCCGCGGACATCACGGCCGAGATCACGAAGAACGTCGACTGGGCCCGCACCAACGGCGTCACGATCGACAAGCAGGAACTGGTGACCGGCGAGCACTCCGGGCTGCGGTCGCTGCCGGAGCTGCCGGCGGACAACCCGAACCTCGGCCCGGCGCTGCAGGCGGCCGGCATCACCTCGATCGCCGCGGACGCGTCGCGCGAGCAGTTCTCCCGCGTGATCGGACCCGCCCGCACGGTGCCCCGGCACCCGATGAACATCTACTACAACACCGGCAAGGCTGCCGAGGCGGTCGACGAGTACAACTGGGTCTACACGTCGCGGGCGAACGGCGGCAGCGGGATCTGCGAGACGAACCCGGCGTCGACGTGCATCACACCGCTGGGCGCCAACGGCTTCACGAGCTACATCGTGCCGACCGAGGTGCGCATCGCGTTCGACCACGTCGCGGCGGCCGACCCGCGTCCGCACTACGCGCACCAGTCCAACATCACGGAGGACAAGGTGCTGTACCCGGTGCTCGACGGGCTTCTGACAAGATACAAAGCGGTCTACGCCGCGAACACCGGACTGGTGAACCCGCGCATGTCGGCGGTCGGCCAGTTGTTCGCGCGCCAGGACGCGTGGCGGAAGGCCGTCGCGGCGCGCACGGTCACCGGCTACCGGATCGGCGACACGGTGACGATCGTCAACACCGGCGCCGCCGCGATCGACACCCCGCTGACCGCGCCGACCGGAACCCGGAAGGTGAGCCTGAACCTGCTCGGGGTCGGCGTACCCGGTGACGCGTACGGCGAGGCGTACGGCGGGCAACGGTCGGCGTGGCAGAGCCTGGCCCGGAACAAGCCGGTCGCCGTGAAGCTGCCATCATGAGGATCGCGCTGATCAACGAGGGCACCTACCCGTACGCGCCGGGTGGGGTGAGCACCTGGTGCGACCACCTCGTGCGGGGGCTGCCCGAGGTGCGCTGGCACCTGGTCTCGATCACGTCCGGCGACACGCCGCCGCCGGTGACGGCGCCGCTGCCGTCCACAGTGGACGCCGTGCAACCGGTGCCGATGTGGGGAATCGAGCGGCCGGGTCGGTACAAGGCCGAGCGCGCCGCGGCCCGGATGTGCCGGGGCATGCTCGGCAACACACCGGCCGACCTCGCGGTGTTCGCGGAGGGGCTGCGGGAACTGGCGTTCGCGGCCGTCCCGCCGCGCCGCTGGTTCCGCTCGCCGGCCGGCCGGCATCCGCTGGCGGGTGCTCCGCTGACCGACATCCTCCTGGACGCGTGGGCGGGCAGCCCGGCGCTGCCCCGGCTCACCATGCGCGACGCCGACGACGCGGCCGTCCTGCTCGAACACTCGGTGCGCCCGCTCGCCGCCGTCCTCCCGCCGGTCGACCTGTGCCACGCCAACGCAAACGGCCTCGCGGCGCTGATCGCGCTCGCCTCGAAGTGGCGCGACCGGCGGCCGTTCGTGCTCACCGAGCACGGCGTGTACCTGCGCGAGCGGTACTTCTCCACGCGGGGTCTCGCGCCGGGGGTGAAGGCGACGCTGCTCCGGTTCCACCGGGCGCTGGCGAAGCTCGCCTACGCCGAGGCCGCGCTGATCGCGCCGGTGAGCGGGTTCAACCGGCGCTGGGCCGAACGGCACGGCGCCGACCCGGCCCGCATCGCGGTGATTCCCAACGGCGTCGACCCGGGCCGGTTCGCGCCGATCGAGGGCGAACCCGACCGGCCGACCATCACGTGGGTCGGCCGCGTCGACCCGTTGAAGGACCTGGAGACGCTGATCCGCGCGTTCGGCTACGTGCGGGCCTGGCTGCCGACCGCGCGGCTGCACCTGGCCGGCCCGGTTCCGGCCGGCAACGAGGCGTACGCCGCCACCTGCCGCAAGCTCGCCGCCGACCTCCAGATCGCCGACGCGGTGACGTTCGCGGGTGAGGTGGCGTGCAGCCGCGAGGCGTTCGCCGCCGGCCACGTGGTGGCGCTGTCGAGCGTCTCGGAGGGCATGCCGTACACGGTGATCGAGGCGATGATGTGCGGCCGGGCGACGGTGAGCACCGACGTCGGCGGCGTCGCCGAGGCGGTCGGCGACACCGGGCTCGTGGTGTCGCCCCGCGACCCGCGCGCCTTCGCCAACGCCTGTCTGGAACTGCTGACCGACCCCGCCAGACGGGCGGACATGGCCCGGCGGGCCCGGGCCAGGGCACTGGGTGAGTACACATTGGACAGATGCCTGTCCACGTATCGGGGCCACTACCGGCGGCTAGGGGCATTGGTGTGATCACCATGGTGGTGACCGACGAGTTGTACGCGTCGCTGGAACAGCGGATGGCCCCGGTCTGCCGGTCGGCCGTCGACACCGGGGAAGTGGCCGCGTACCTGGAGGCGAGCGGCGTCAACGACCGGGTGGCGGAGCGGGACTACGGCGTCACGAGCGTCTTCTCGCTAGCGGCCCGGCTGCGCGCGGACCACGCGGCCTACCCGACCGCCGGCTACGCGCCCGGCGGGCACGACCCCAACGCGGTCGCGCCCGACCGGGTCGGCCCGGCGTCGGGCGTCGGGGTGACGCTCGTCCGCTCGGCGCTGTACCTGACGCCGGCCGTGGTCGCCGTCGGCGGCGCGACCGAGTTCGCCGGGGTGCCCGCGCCGGCCGGTGCGGGCGCGCTCATCTACGGCTGGGCGACGGCGCAGGCGTTGGCGTTCCTGGGTTACCGGGCGCTGGGCGCCATCGGTGCGGTCGCCGCGGTCCGGGTGCTCGCGCTCGGGTTCGTGGCCGCCGGTGCGGCGTGGGCGGGGCTGCTCGTCGCGTTCGGCGTCACCGATCCGCTGGCCCACGCCGTGGCGGCCGGGCAGGTGGCGCTGTTCGCCTCGACCGCCGTCGCGTTGGTGACCGGCACCGAGAAGCGGGTGCTCGCGGCCGCCGCCGGGGTCTGGATCGCCGCCGGGGCCGTGTACGCGGGCACCGGTCTGTGGATCGTCGGCGCCGCGATCGGGGTGCTGGTGATCGTCGCGTACGGCCCCGCGACGCGGAAGGGCGAGTGGTACCGGCCGCGCCCGCGGGAGGCGGCGCGGGCGTTGGCCAACGGCGCCGTCGGTGCCGGACAGGCCGTGCTGTTCGCGTCGGTGGTGCTCGCCGGCGGCGACCTGCTCCGCGAACCGGTCGCCGTGATCCCTTTGCTGGTCGGGGTTCCGCTCGCCGAACTCGTGCTGGTGTGGCACCAGCGGCGGGTCGCGGTCACCCGGGCCGCGCTCACCGACCGCTGGCAGTACCCGCGCCGGCTCACCCGGGTGTCGCTGGCGACGCTGGGCGTGCTGGCGGTTCCGGTGGCGGCCGGTGCGTTGCTGACGGCGTCGGAGTCGGGCCGGCTCGCGGCGGTGGTGCTGCTGGCGGCCGTGAACGGGTTGTGCCTGGTGCTCGTCGCGCACCGCCGGTTGGGCCTGGCGGCGTTGCTGGTGTGGTGGCCGGCCGTGCTCATCGGCGTCCTCTATCGGGCCTTGCCCGGTGCGACGACCCAGCTGATCGACATGCTCGTGGCGGTGGTGCTGTTCGCGGTGTGCGTGCCGGCGCTCGGTGTGGTGGCGATGGTGCTGAAGGACCGTTGGAGCTACCGGTGACGACGCTGCTGCCGCTGTACGTGTACCCCGCCGACGACCCCGACGCGTGGGCGGCCGTGGCCGAGAACCGGTGGGACGTCACGGTGATCGTGAACGTCCACAATGGACCCGGACGGCGGTACGATCCCGCCTACGGCTACGCGTGTGCGGCCCTCGCCGAGGCGGAGGTGCCGATGCTCGGCTACGTCGACGTCGACTACGCCGGGCGTCCCATCGACGACGTCCGCACCGATATCCTTGCCTGGCGCGCCTATCCGGTCGGTGGCGTGTTCTTCGACCAGGTGCCGTCCGATCTGGCGTCGTTGCGGTGGATGACGCACGCGGTCGCCACCGTGCGCGGCCGGATCGTGCTGAATCCCGGCGTGCGGCCGCATCCCGGCTACGCCGCGCTCGCCGATCTCGTGTGCACGTACGAGGGTCCGTGGCCGCGGTACCGGGCCACGCCCGCCGAGCCCGACTGGCCGAACGCCGCGCATCTGGTGTACGACGTACCCGTGGCGGACCTGACCGAGGCCACCCGCCGGCTCTACCGCCGCGTGGCGCACGGCCTCGTCACCGATCTCGCCGGCACGAACCCGTACCGGGGCCTGCCGGCGCCGTTGCGCGTGCCGGCCGGGGTGGTGGCGTGAGGTCTTTCCGGCTCGTTCTCGGCGGCGCGGCGTTGGTCGTGGCGCTGGCCGCCGGCATCGCACTGTGGTCGTTCCGCTCCGAAAAGAACATCGATGACGCCGATGCGCCCCCGCCGTTGTCACCGTCCGCTGTGGACGCTTCCCCCGTGACCGTCGGCGAGTGGTGGCGCCCGCGCGCCGGGCTCACCTGGCAGTGGCAGCTCAGCGGCAAGCTCGACCGCTCCGTCGACGCCCAGGTGTACGACGTCGACGGCCAGGACACGTCCGCCGCCGACGTGGCCGCCCTGAGGGCCGCCGGCCGCCGCACCATCTGCTACGTGAACGCCGGTGCCTGGGAGAAGTGGCGCCCCGACGCCGGAAAGTTCCCGAAGTCCGTGCTGGGCAAGGAACTCGACGGCTGGCCCGGCGAGCGCTGGCTCGACATCCGGCAGTGGAAGACCCTGGAGCCGATCCTCGCGGCCCGCTTCGACACCTGCAAGGCCAAGGGCTTCGACGCCGTCGAGCCCGACAACGTCGACGGCTACGCCAACAAGTCCGGCTTCCCCCTGAAGGCGGCCGACCAGTTGACGTTCAACCGCCGGCTGGCCGACCTGGCCCACCGGCGCGGCCTGGCGGTAGGCCTGAAGAACGACGTCGACCAGGCCGCCGAACTGGCCCCACAATTCGACTTCGCGGTCAACGAGGAGTGCGCCCAGTACGACGAGTGCGACAAGCTCGCGGTGTTCGTGAAGGCCGGCAAGCCCGTCTTCCACGTAGAGTACGAAAAGGAGAGTGGCCGCTTCTGTCCCGAATCCCGACGGCTCGGCTTCTCCTCGATGCGCAAGAAACCCGAACTCGACGCCTGGCGCGAAACCTGCTGATCACGGCCGCCATCCTGCCGCCACGAGTGCGGCCCGCAGTTGGTCGGCCACCTCCTCGGGCCGGTGCCGCACGGCCCACGACGGGAACCGCAGCACCCGCCCACCGGGAATCCAAAGGTCGTTCTGCCGCTTCATGTCCGCCCACCACTGCCGAACGTCCATGTGCTGGCCCCCGTCGATCTCGACGTGTACCCGCCATCCCTCGAAGACCGCGTCGAGGTAGCGCCGCCGGCCCGCCGAGTCGTCGCGTATCACCTGGCAGGTTGGCCGGGGAAAACCGGCGTCGCGGCACAACCGGATGAACTCGGCTTCGGGCAGTGAGTGAACGCCGCCCTGCGCGTCCCGGGCCGCCTCCAGGATGAGGCCACGACGGCGCACCCTCGGCATCGCGGCAACGATCCGCTCCACCTCGTCACCGTCGACCAGTCGCTGTTGATGGGCCGCGGCGATCAATGCGCGGGCCCGGTCGTCGAAACAGGTCCACCGCTCCCGCGCGAGGCCGGCGATCCGGTGTACGACGGCGAAGATCGGCGGCTTTCGGTGCCGCATGCGTTCGGGAAGAACCACGTGGATGTCGTGCTCGGTGAAACCGCGCAACCCCAGCACCGTCAGGGCGGTCACACCGCCGAGCGGAGCCGCGCGGCCGCCGCCCGCGCTGAGGGAAGCGACCCATTGACGCTGGTTCTCGTTCGCGAAGACGAACGGCTCCGAGCCGGCGAAATAGACACCCCGGTGCGCCACCTGCCATCGCCCGGTGGCCAGGCGGTGCCTGACCGCTCCCGGGCCGAGCAGCCGTAGCGCCTGCCGCCGGCTGATCACGTTGTCCTGCCGCAGCAGGAGTTGGCCGAGGACGTCATTGTCGCGCGAACTCACGGTGGGGAAGTGTGACCCCGCGGCCGCATATGTGTCACGCGCGATCTTCGCGCCTGTGGATAACCAACTTAGCCGGACACTTTTTGCAGCTATCACTACAAAAAGTGTCCGGCTAGCGCGGGCGCCTACGATGTCGGCGTGAATGAGGTGCTTGCCGATGTTGCGCCGGAGCCGGAGCCGTCCGACGTTGTTCTCACGCTCGGCCTGCTGGGCGGGTTGTGCCTGCTGTTCGTGGCGGCGATCGTGATCGTCATTGTGCTGGTGGTCAGGCGAAACCGGCAATGAGGGCACCGGCCAGGATCGAACCGGCGTTGGCACCGGCGGCCACCAGGGCGATCAGCGTCGGGCGGCGGCGCACCGCCAGCCAGAGTATGGCGGCCTCCACCAGCCACACCACGATCTCGGCGGCGGCGACGCGCAGCACCGGCGGGCGCTCGCCCAGGGCCGACCAGAGGACGGGGTGGGTCAGCAGGTTGACGACCAGCGCCAGCGCCACCGCCCGCCACAGCGGCGCCAGCCGCAACGACACCAGGGCGGCAACGTACAGCGGGACCTCCACGGCCAGCGTCAGCAGCAGCGCGGTCACCTGGGGCACCCCGTGACCGTACTGATGGTGCTCGCCGCGGTGGGGGCGTTCGCGCTCGCGGTCAACGCGCCGATCGCCACCACGGTGCTCGGGTTGATCGCGTTCGGGGTGCTCCACAACGTCCTCGAACTGCGGTACGTCACCGGGCGGTTCCAGCATGTCCTCAAGGGACGGTTCCTGGTATCGCTCGTCGCGCTGGTGAGCGGCATCGTGGTGTGCCGGGTCGCGGCGTTGGTGGTCGGCGCGCCGGCCCGGTATGCGGAGATTGTCATCGGGTACGCGGTGCTCGCCGCCGCGACCGTGGTCGCCCGCAACAGGGTGCGATACCTGGTGCTCGCGGCGCTCGTGGTGGCCGTGGGAGCGAGCATCCGCTGGCCGGCGTACCACTTCGTGGTGCTGGCGCACCTGCACAACGTCGTCCCGTTGATTTTTCTGTGGGAATGGGCCCGGCGCCTTCCGACAAACGCCGCGCGGGCGGGGTTCCGCGCGGTACAGGTCGCCTGGGTGCTCGCGGCGCCGGCGCTGATCCTGGCCGGCGCCGCCGACGCCTGGACCGGCGATCTCAGCACGAGCGGGTTCACAGACAAGATCGTCGCCGTGAGCGCGCCGCCGTCCGCCGTCGACACGGTCGTCGGAACACGGTTCCTCGTGGTGTTCGCGTTCCTGCAGACCATGCACTACGTGGTGTGGGTGTGGTTCCTGCCGCGGTACGCCCCCGACGCCACCGCGGCGTTCGAGCAGAGAGTTCCGGCGCTGCCGAACAGAAGGGTGTGGGCGCTCGGCGTCGCCGGCGGCCTGGTGCTCGCCGCGATGTTCGCGGTGGACTACTGGAGCGGCCGCTCCGTGTACGCGGCCCTCGCCACCTACCACGCGTACCTCGAGTTTCCCGTGCTGTTGGCCTTGTTACTGACATCGTCGGGCGGACGTAACACAATTCCGGCATTGTCGGCTGATGGAGCTACTGCCGCCGGCCGTTGAGGCCGACCTCGCCGCACCGCTGCGGGACTTCTGGCTCGACCGGGAGGCCCAGCACGTCAAGGACGTGTACGCGGGCGTCCGCATCCAGAAGATGCCCGAGGATCTGCGCGTCTACGAGCACCTGCTGTGGATCTCGCGGGCCGACACGGTGATCGAACTCGGCACCAACCACGGTGGCTCGGCGCTGTGGTTCCGCGACCGGCTCACCACGATGGCCACCGGCTACGGGCGGATCCGGCACCCACAGGTGATCTCGATCGACCGCGACCACGCGAAGGCGCGGAAGGCGATCGGCGCCGACCCGCCGGGCATCACGCTGCTCACGGCCGATCTCGGGGACAAAGAGCTAGCTGACCGCGTGAGCGCGCTCCTCAGGCCCGGCGCCCGCTGCCTGGTGGTGGAGGACACGTTGCACGCGTACGAGACGACCAAGGCCGCACTCGACGGGTTCGCCCGTTTCGTTCCACCGGGCGGCTTCTTCGTGGTGGAGGACGGCATCGTCGACGTCCCCGACCTGCGGCCCGACAAGGACCTGCCGCGCGGCGTGCTGCCCGCGATCCACGACTTCCTCGCCGGCGCGGACGGAAAGCAGTTCCGCGTGCGGCGCGACCTGGAACGGTACGGCCTGACCTGTTTCCCCGGCGGCTACCTGGAGCGGGTCAGTCCTCCGGCCGGCGGCGCTGCTGCTTGGTGATGGCGCGCGCGCGTTTACCGTCCAATCGCCTTTGCACCGCTCCCCGCGACGGCCTGGTGGGTCGCCGCGCCGCCGGGCCCGGCGCGATCGCGGCCGTGACCAGCGCGACCAGCCTGGCCTCGGCGGCACGCCGGTTCCGCAACTGCTCGCGGTGCTCCTGCGCGAAGACGACCAGCGAACCGTCGACCAGGCGGCCGGCCAACCGTTCGAGCGCCCGCGTCCGGAGGACGGACGGCAGCGCGCCGCTCTCGGCGAGGTTCCAGCGCAGCTCGACCCGCGAGTCGGCGGTGTTCACGGACTGCCCGCCCGGGCCGCTCGACCGGGAGAACCGCCACGACAGCTCGGACCGCGGGATCGCGACCCCACCGCGCAGAGGTATCTCATCGGCCATGATTACAAGGATGCCAGCGCCGACAACCGGTTTCAGCCGGCGAGCTCCGGCGGGAAGCCGCCGGTGGCGATCGGGCCCCAGCTCTCGATCGTGACGCGGATCAGGCACTTGCCCTGGCGGACCATCGCCGCCCGGTACTCGTCCCAGTCGGAGTGCTCGCCGGAGATGCACCGGAAGTACTCGACCAGCGGCTCCACCGCGTCGGGCAGCTCGATGACCTCGGCCCGGCCGTCGACCTGCACCCAGGCGTCGCCGAAGCTGTCGGAGAGCACCAGCACCGACACGCGCGGGTCGCGCTTGGCGTTCTTCGACTTGGCCCGCTGCGGGTAGCTGGAGACGACGATCCGGCCGTCGGTGTCGACGCCGCCGGTCACCGGCGACAGCTGCGGGCGTCCGTCGGCCCGCGTGGTGACCAGGACGAGGTTGTGCCGTGGACGGATGAACTCGAGGAGCTCGGCCCGCTCGACCCGATCAGCGGTGGCGATCTTCATGAACCGAGCCTACGCGGGTGCAACCGCGCCCGCGGTTCGAGCCGTCTAGTCTCTGGCGGGGGAATCTGACCACGGTCGATACGTAGAACGGGGAGACTATGGCGAATCAAGTGAGCAGGCGCGCCGCCATCGGTGCCGGAGCTACGCTGGCGGCCGGTGCCGCGGTCGCGGTGACGGCCGGGCCGGCCATGGCGGCACCGGGTGGTGCCGGTGCGGCGACCCCGGCCGGCGGGAACGTGGCCCCACCGGTGGAGGCGGGAAACGTGCCGAGCGTCGAGCCGAACGGACCGGGCCGCATCCGGCACTGCTACGAGTCGCGCAAGGTGCGCGCCGGTGGCCGCTGGCACTCGCACATCGCGCTGCTGAACGCCGACGGCACGAAGACCGAGGTCGTCGCCGACGACGCCGACTTCGTGATCAACGGGTACAGCGTGCAGAAGCTGTACGTCGCGATGTGCGTGCTCGACAAGATCGACCGCGGCGGGCTGGTCAACGGCGTGCCGCTGACCCTCGACACGAAGGTCGTCCTCACCGCCGACATCATCGCCGGCGGCAGCGGCATCTTCCACCTGCACCGCGGCGCGTACGGCGACTCGATCACCGTCGCGAACTTCCTCACCGCGATGCTGCTCGTCTCCGACAACACGTCGGTGCGGCTGAGCGGCCTGCACGTACCGGCCGCCGAGATCAACCAGATCCTCGAGGCCAAGGGCTTCGTGCACACCCGCGTGGAGCCGGTGGCCAACCCGAACCGGTTCTTCCTCGGCGTCACCACGCCCCGCGAGACCCACGACATGCTCACCCGGCTGGTCAGCGGCACGCTGCTCAGCGCGGCGTCGACCCAGTGGTTCCTGCGGGTGCTGCGCTGGGTCAACGGCTACATGGACGGCGTGCGCCGCGAGATGTCGTCCGACGAGCGCAGCCGCGTCGCCACCAAGTACGGCGCCGACTTCAACACCCTGGGCGGCTCGCGCCACGAGGCCGGGGTCATGTTCGGCACCGACGGCTCGCCCCAGCTCACCTACGCGATGTTCGCCGACGCCCACCCCGACCAGAGCAACTACGGCGCCACCCACCCGGTGGTGCAGGCACACGCGGTGATCGGCCGGGTGATGTTCGACTCGATCGCCACCTCGACGGCGGCGGCGGCGCGGAGCCACTACAGTCCGGCACCGTTCGTGCCGTACAAGGGCGATTGACGGTGGTGCCAGCACCACTGTGTCGGCTCCGGGGCACCGGGGACAATTGCCGGCATGTACTACGGGGTGTTGGGGCCGACGCAGGCCCGGTCGTCGGCGGGTGACGAGGTTGCGCTCGGGGGAACGGGCCTGCGGGCGCTGCTCGGCATGCTCGTGGTCGACGCCGGTCGCATCGTCGGCGCCGAGCGCCTGATCGACGGGCTGTACGGGGAGAACCCGCCGGCCGGTGCGGCCAACGCGCTGCAGTCGCAGGTATCGCGGCTGCGGCGGGCGCTGGGCGGCACCGGCGCGATCGAGTTCCACCCGGCCGGCTACCGGCTGGCCGTCGAGCCCGACGACACCGACCTGCACCGGTTCGAGCGGCTCGCGGCCGCCGGGCGGCGCGCGCTCGCCACGGGCGACCATGTGAGCGCGGCCCGCGACCTGACGGCGGCCCTGGACCTGTGGCGGGGCACCCCGTTCGCCGACGTCGGCGGCGCGCCGTTCGCGGCCGTGCAGGCCGCCCGGCTGGCGGAGGTGCGGCTCGGCGCGCTCGAAGACCGGGCCGAGGCCGACCTCGCGCTCGGGCGCGCCGCCGCCTGTGCCGCCGAGCTGGCGCCGCTGGTGGCGGCCCACCCGCTGCGCGAGCGGCTGCGGGGACTGCTTATGCGGGCGCTGGCCGCCTCGGGCCGGGCCGCCGAGGCGCTCGCCTCGTACGAGGAGGCCCGGGAACTGCTCGCCGACCAGCTCGGCACGAGCCCGTCGGAGCAGCTGTCGGCCGTCCACGTGGCTGTTCTTCGGGGTGAGAGCGCCGAACCCGGGCCACCGGCGGACGCCACCCCGCTGCGGGTGGCACCGCCCGCGCAACTGACCAGTTTCGTCGGCCGCGAGGCCGAACTGGACCGGCTGGCCGCGCTGCTCGCGCGGACCCGGCTGGTGACGCTCATCGGCCCCGGCGGCGCCGGCAAGACCCGCCTGGCGGTCGAGGCGGCCGCCCGCGCCAGCACCGGCGCCGGCAGCGAGGTGTGCTTCGTCGAGCTCGCGCCGATCGCCGACGGGGCCGACGTCCCGCGGGCCGTGCTCGGGGCGCTCGGCCTGCGCGAATCGGGCATGATCGCCGGGCCCGACCGCACCGGCCCGACGCGTACCGACGCCACCGAGCGGCTGGCCGCCGCCCTCGCCGGGCGCGACCTGCTGCTCGTGGTCGACAACTGCGAGCACGTGGTCGACGAGGTGGCACGGCTGCTGGCCCGGTTGCTCGGTGCCTGCCCGCAGCTGAAGGTGCTGGCCACCAGCCGCGAGGCGCTCGGCATCACGGGCGAGACGCTCAGCCCCGTCCCCCCGCTGAGCCTGCCCCCGGCGGAGGCCGGCGTGGCCGACGCCACCGCATACCCCGCGATCAGGCTGTTCGTCGACCGGGCCGCGGCCGTGCTGCCCGGCTTCCGCCTCGACCCGGCCAACCTCGAACCGGTCGTGCGGATCTGCCGCGCCCTCGACGGCCTGCCGCTCGCCATCGAGCTCGCGGCCGCGCGGCTGCGGGCGCTGCCGGTGGGCGAGGTCGCGGTGCGGCTCGACGACCGGTTCCGGCTGCTGTCCCGGGGGAGCCGCACCGCCGTGGCCCGGCACCGCACGCTGCGTGCGGTGGTCGAGTGGTCCTGGGACCTGCTCGACGAGGACGAGCGCACCCTGGCCCGCCGCCTGACCGTGTTCGCCGGTGGTGCCACGCTCGCCGCCGCCGAAGAGGTGTGTGGGGTCGACGACGTGGTCGACCTGCTGACCAGCCTCGCCGACAAGTCCCTGGTCGAGGCGGTCGACGGCGGCCGCCGCTACCGGATGCTCGACACCGTGCGCGCCTTCGGCGCCGAACAGCTCGCCGCGGCCGGCGAGGCCGACGAGCTCCGGGCCGCGCACGCCCGCTACTTCCTCGACGTCGCCCGGGCCGCCGGGCCGCACCTGCTGCGGTCGGAGCAGCTCGACTGGCTGCGCCGGCTCGACGACGAGTACGACAACCTGCACGCCGCGCTGCGGCAGTCGATGGTCCACGGCGACACCGGCCTCGCGTTGCGGTTGATCGCGGCGCTGACCCCGTACTGGTGGCTGCGCGGCATCCGGGGCGTCGGCGCGGAGCTGGCCGCCGAACTGCTCGCCGACCTGTCCGACGACCCGGTGCCCGGCCTGGAGGAGGAGTACGCGCTGTGCGTGCTGCACGCCGCCAGCGGTCCGCCGGTGCGCGACCTGCGGGTGCAGCTGAAGAACGTCGACGCGCTGATGAGCAGCCTGGAGGCGTTGCCGGAGCAGCCGTTCCTGAACGTGATGTGGGCGGTGAACAGCGGCCCGCCGATGGACGAGACCGAGTACCTGCTCGGGATGGTCCGCCGGTACGAGCTGGCGAACGACCCGTGGCTGACCGCGCTGCGGTACCTCGGGGTCGGATACGTGAAGTGGTACGGAGGCGACGGCGAGGGCGCGGCCGAGGAGTTCGCGGCGGGCGTCGCCCAGCTCCGGGTGGTCGGAGAGCGGTGGGCCCTGGCGACGACGCTGGCCGCGTCCGCCGACCTGGCCGACGCCCAGGGCGACCTGGCCCGGGCGGCGGCCCTCACCGACGAGGCGCTGGCCGTGGCGGCGCAGCTCGACGCCCCGGCGGAGGTGGCCGAACTGCTCTGCCGGCGGGCCGACCGGCGCATCGCCGTCGGCGACCTCGTCGCCGCGCGGGCCGACTACGAGCGGGCGGCCCGGCTCGCGCGCCGGTCGGGCGCGGCCGAACTCTTCGCGGCCACCGACGCCGGCCTGGGCATGCTGGCCCGGCTCGACGGCGACCTCGTCCGGGCCCGGGAGCTGTTCGACGCCGCGCTCGCGAACTGCCCCGCCGACGGCTTCGGCCCGTCCGCGATCCGCACCATGATCCTGGTGGAAGTGGGGCGGTGCGCCGAACAGGCCCACGAGACCGCCGAGGCCGAGACCTGGTACCGGCGGGCGCTCGACAACTCGCTGCAGCAGCTGAGCCCGTACACGGCGGCCGACGCGGTGTACGCGCTGGCCGACCTGTCGCTACGGAACGGCGACGCGGACACCGCCGCGACGCTGCTCGGCACGGCCCACCTGTTGAACAGCGGGATCGGCCCGGCCCGACCGGTCACCTCGGAACTCGCCGCGCGGGTGCGCGACGGGGCCGGGCCGGGGTACGACGCGGCCTACGAACGCGGGCAGCAGATGGATCACGAGTCGCTGCGCGCGTTCGTCAACCGTTACAACGTTTCCCGGTAGGTAGGTGCCCGCCGCGCGTTCGTGGCCTGCTCGAATGCGAACGCCACCGACACCAGCGTCGGCTCGCTCCACCGCCCGGCGAAGAACGAGACCCCGATCGGCAGGTACTGACGCGCGAAGCCGGCCGGAACCGTCACGTTCGGGTACCCCGACACCGCCGCCGGCGTCGAGGAGCCGATGAAGCCCTCGAAGTCGGCGCCGTTCTCCAGGTCGGTCTTCCACGCCGGTCCGTTGGTCGGCGCCATGATCGCGTCGAGGCGGTTGGCCCGGATCGTGTCGTCGATCGCGGCGCGGGCACCGTCGGTGGCGGCCGCGCGCTGGGCCTTGTAGGTCGGGTCGCTCAGGTCGCCGCTGGTCGCCTGCGCCTGCTCGAAGATCTCCTGGCCGAAGTACGGCATCTCGATCGCCGCGTTGCGGCGGTTGAACTCGATCAGCCCGGCCAGGTCGCCGGGGTGCGGCCCGGGCCGCCCCGCGAGGTACGCGTTGAGGTCGTGCTTGAACTCCACCAGCAGCGCTGGGTACTCGTTGGCGTCGACGACGTCGAGGCCGGGCAGCGTCAGGTTGTCGATCACCGTGGCACCCTGCCGGCGCAGCGCCGCCACGCTGGAGTCGATCACCGCGTTGACCGCGGCGTCGTTCACCGGGTTGCCGCCGCTGACCCGCCACACCCCGATCCGCTTGCCACGCAACGCGTTCCGGTCCAGCGCCCGCGTGTAGTCGCGCCGCACGTACGGGCCGGCCTCGATCGTGGCGGAGTCGCGCCGGTCGACGCCCTGGATCACCGAGAGCACGGCCGCCGCGTCGGTCACCGACCGCGTGATCGGCCCGGCCGTGTCCTGCTGGGCCGAGATGGGGACGACGCCGGAGCGGCTGACCAGCCCGAGCGTCGGCTTGATCCCGACCACGCCGTTGGCGCCGGACGGGCACACGATCGACCCGTCGGTCTCCGTGCCGATGGTGACGCTGGCCAGGTTCGCGGCCGCCGCCTGCCCCGAGCCGCTGCTCGACCCGCACGGGTTCCGGTCGAGCACGTGCGGGTTGTTGCCCTGCCCGCCCCGGGCGCTCCAGCCGCTGCTGGAGTTCGTCGACCGGAAGTTCGCCCACTCGGAGAGGTTCGCCTTGCCGAGCAGGATCGCGCCCGCGTCCCGCAGCTGCCTGGCCAGGTGCGCGTCGCGGGCCGGGGTCGACCGCACCAGCGCGAACGACCCGGCGGTGGAGTGCTGCCGATCGGCGGTGTCGACGTTGTCCTTGAGCAGCACCGGAACGCCTTCGAGCAGGCTGCGCGCGCCGTGCTGGCGGCGGTGCCGGTCACTCATCTGAGCGGCCTTCAGAGCGTCCGGATTCGTCTCGATCACGGCGTGGAGCCGCGGGTTCAGTGCCCTGATCCGGGCGAGGTAGAACGAGGTGAGTCCGGCCGAGCTGAGTTTCCGGTCCCGGAACGCCTTCTGCAGATCGAGGACGGTCGCTTTGTCGAGGTCGACGCCGCCGAAGCGCACCGCCCCGGAAGACGCACCGGCCGGGGTTCCCACAAGCGTGATGAGCAGGGTCAACAGCACCGGAAGGGCGAGCAGTCGCCTGGGTATCCGCATCGAGGCCTCCGAATCGACGGGTTCGACTGCGTATAGGTCTAGACCTATACGCGCCGGCACGCTACCCGACATGGATTTCGCAACTTTCCGTGATCACCTCCCACCGGTGCGCTATGGTGTCTGGCGTCACTCAGGCACCATCCGTAACCGAGGAGCTCGGTGACCTCAGAATTCCGGCATCCGGCCCTGTTCTACTCGGGTGTCGACGACTATCTCGCGGGCACGGTCCCGTTCGTGCGCGCCGGCCTCGTTGCCGGCGAGCCGGTCGCGGTCGCCGTACCACCGGAGAACCTGGCGATCCTGGCCGGCGGCCTCGGTGCCGACGTCGGCCTGGTGCAGTTCCTCGACATGGCCCGGGTCGGGCGCAACCCGGGGCGGATCATCCCGGGCGTGCTGCGGGCGTTCGTCGACGCGAATCCCGGCCGCCGGGTCCGCATCATCGGCGAGCCGATCTGGGCCGGGCGCACGGCGCTGGAGTACCCGGCCTGCGCGCAGCACGAGGCGCTGATCAACCGGGCGTTCGCCGGCCGCGACGTCGAGATCCTGTGCCCGTACGACACGAACGGCCTCGACGAGACCGCGCTGGCCGACGCCCGCGCGACCCACCCGGTGCTGATCACCGGCGACCGCGAGCGGGTCAGCGACGACTACGACCCCGACGGCGTCGTGGCCCGCTACAACCGGCCGCTCCCGCCCGCGCCGGCCGACGCCGCCATGCTCCCGTTCGACGTCGACAGCCTGGCCGGCCTGCGCCGCTTCGTGGTCACCGGCGCCGCCCTGCACGGCCTGGCCGAGGCGCAGCGCGACGACCTGGAACTGATGGTCGACGAGTTGGCCACCAACGCGGTGCGGCACGGTGCCGGCACCGGCGCGGTGCACATGTGGGCCGAGGGCGACCGGGTGTGGTGCGAGGTCCACTCCGGTGGCCGGATCGGCGATCCGCTGGCCGGCCGCGAGCCGGTACACGTCGACGCCGACCACGGGCGCGGCCTGCTTGTGGTCAACCATCTCGCGGACCTCGTGCGGGTCTACACCGGAACCGACGCCACCACCGTGCGGATGTGCCTCACCGTGCGGTTGGATGAGCAGCGTGTCGGATGAATCTGAGGTATTGACCGGCGCCGAGGCGCTGATGCGGACGTTCGTCGATGCCGGGGTCGACGTGTGCTTCATGAACCCGGGCACCTCCGAGATGCACTTCGTCGCGGCGCTCGATCGCGTGCCGGCGATGCGCGGCGTCCTCACGCTGTTCGAGGGGGTGGCAACCGGCGCGGCCGACGGCTTCGGCCGGATCGCCGGCCGCCCCGCCGCCGCGCTGCTGCACCTCGGCCCGGGCCTCGCGAACGGCCTGGCCAACCTGCACAACGCGCGCCGCGCCCGCACCCCGCTGGTCACCGTGGTCGGCGAGCACGCCACGTTCCACCAGCAGTTCGACGCGCCGCTGCAGAGCGACATCGCGGCACTCGCCGGCCCGGTCTCCGGCTGGGTGCGCACGTCGAGCAGCGTCGTCGGGGTCGGCGCCGACGCGTCCGCCGCGGTCGAGGCCGCGCTCACGCCGCCGGGCGGCGTCGCCACGTTGATCGTTCCGGCCGACCTGAGCTGGTCGCCGGGCGCGGCCATCGGTCGGCCGCCGGGCCCGCGCCCACTTCTTTCGGTGGACGCCATGAGCGTCACCGGAGCGACCACCGCTCTGAGAACGACGAAGTCCGCCCTGCTCCTCGGCGGCGCGGCGCTCCGCGAACCGGGCCTGACGGCGGCCGCCCGCATCGCCGCGGCCACCGGCGCCCGCCTGCTCTGCGAGACGTTCCCCGCCCGCCTCGAACGCGGTGCCGGCCTGCCCGCCGTCGAGCGGATCGCCTACCTGCCCGAGCTGGCCACCCAGCAGTTGGCCGGCCTCGACACGCTGGTGCTCGTCGGAGCCGCCGAGCCGGTGACGTTCTTCGGCTACCCCGACACCCCGAGCCGCCCCGCCCCGACGGGCTGCGTGACCCACGTGCTCGCCCGCCCGGGCGACGACGCCGTCGCCGCCCTGGAGGCCCTGGCCGACGACCTCGGCGCGCGCGATCCGGCCCCGGTTGCGCCCGCCGGCAGTCTTACGGATCCGACCGGCGCCCTGGACGTCACCTCGTTCGCCGCCGCGATCGCCGCCACCCTGCCCGAGAACGCGATCGTGGTCGACGAGGCGAACACCTCGGGCGTCGCCGTCCCCGCGGCCACCGCCGGCGCCCCCCGCCACGACCTCCTGACGTTGACCGGAGGCGCGATCGGCCAGGGCCCGCCCGTCGCCGTGGGCGCCGCGATCGCCGGCGGCGACCGCCCGGTGCTGAACCTCCAGGCCGACGGCAGCGCCCTGTACACGATGCAGGCCTGGTGGACCCAGGCCAGGGAGGGCCTGAACGTCACGACGGTGCTGCTGAACAACCGCGCGTACGCGATCCTCCACCATGAACTGTCGAAGGTGGGAGCGGTTGCCGGCGGCACCCGCGCGAAGGCGATGCTCACCCTCACCGACCCCACCCCCGACTACGTCCACCTGGCCCGGGGAATGGGCCTCACCGCCGGCCGCGCCCGAACCGCCGACGACCTGGTCAAGCTCCTCCGCCACGCCTACACCGAACCCGGCCCCCACCTCATCGAGGCCGTCCTCTGACCGCCGCTACCAGGTGACCGGTTTGCCGGCCGTGTACAGCCAGGTTTGGAAGAACGGGCGCAACGGTTGGCGGGAGATCTTCTCGGCCAGCGCGATGAAGTCGCCCGTGCTCGCGTCACTGTTCCGGTGCAGCGCGTACCACGCCTTCAGCAACGCGAAGAACGACCGGTCACCGATCTTCTCGCGCAGCGCCTGCAGCGTCAGCGCGCCCTTGTCGTACACCGACGCGACGAACAGGTTCGTGGCTCCGGGGTCGGCGACGACGTTGCGCCACAACGATGCCGTGTCGGGACGGGCGTACAGGGCGTCGAACTGGGCGGCGGCCGTGGTGCCGCCGTTGTGCTCCTCCCACAGCCACTCGGCGTAGGTGGCGAAGCCCTCGTTCAGCCAGATGTCCTTCCACAGCGACGGGCTGACACTGTTGCCGTACCACTGGTGCGCCAGTTCGTGTGCCACCGTCGACTCGCTCGGGGCACCCGAGTAGATGGGACGGGTCTGGGTCTCCAGCGCGTATCCGGCGTCCTCGTCGTCGTCGATGATCGCCCCGAACGAGGAGAACGGATAACGCCCGAAGACGTCGTTGAAGTAGGAAATGATCGAGCTCGTCCGCGCGATGCCGTCGTCGGCCGTGTCCGGCAGGTCGCGGTCGACCGCGTCGATGATCGGCAGGCCGTTCGGGCCGCGGCTGAACCGCAGGTCGTAGTCCCCGATCGAGGCGGTGGACAGGTAACTGGCCATGGGGTCGCGGGCGTGCCACTTGAACGTCGTCCAGCCCCGTGAACTGCGCCGCCCGACCAGTTCGCCGTTGGCGACGGCGGTCTTGCCGTCGGGCACGGTGATGGTGAAGTCGTAGGTGGCCTTGTCGGTCTGGTGGTCGTTCACGGGGTACCACGTCGACGCGCCCTCGGGCTCGTTGGCCACGAACGCACCGTCGGCGTACGACACCCAGCCGTAGAGCGCGTCGGTGTTGTCGGTCGGCTGGCCCGTGGTCCCGTCGTAGCGCACCACCACGGTGAAGTCCGCACCACGGCGGAGATCGCGCCGCGGCGTCACCGTCAGTTCCTGCCCGTCGCGGGTGAACGCGGCCGCGCGACCGTCCACCGTTATGGATCGCACGGTGAAGCCCCGCAGGTCGAGGTTGAAGCTCGAGAGCGCCTGTTCCGCACGCGCCGAAATGGACGTGACCCCGACGAACGCCTTGGTCGCCGGCGTGTACCGGATGTCGAGGTCGTAGTGGCGCACGTCGTACCCGCCGTTGCCGGCCAGCGGGAAGTACGCGTCGCCGACGCCCGGCGCACCGGGCCTGGCCGCGCTCGCGTCCGCGGGCGTGGCGATCAGAAGTGCCACCGCGGTCGCAACCGCGGGCAGTGCCAGCCTTCTCATCGTGTGGACAGTAATGGCACAGTCGGAACCGTGAAAGACGCGGAATGCGAGATCCCGCCGGACCAAACCGGTACCAGAACACTCATCGCGGTCTTTGCCGGGCCGGTCGCCGACCAACTGCTGCATTTCGGTCGCCACGCCGGGTTCCGCACGGTACTGGTGGATCCGAAGGGTGACATCACCGCCATTCCCGGCGACGACGACGCCGACATCGTGATCGCCGACCACCACCGCCCCGAACTCGGGCAGGTGCTCAAGGAGGCGCTCGCCGGCCGGTCCCGCTGGATCGGCGTCATCGGCAGCCCGCGCCACCCGGCGCCGCACCCGGCCGCGCTGAAGGAACTCGGCGTCAGCGACGCCGACATCGCCCGCGTCCACCGGCCGATCGGCCTCAACATCGGGTCGCGCACGCCGGGCGAGATCGCGATCGCCACGCTGGCCGGGTTGATCGCCGACCGCAACGGCCGCCCGGGCGGTTTCGAATGGTAAGTACCTCCATCGGGCTAAACGTGTAGCGGGATCGTCACATCTCCATACGCTGAAAGACATGGCCAGCGATGAGGACGCCAAGGACGACGGCTACACCGCCCCCGAACTCGCCGACTCCCGCTGGCTGCACCACGCCGAGGCGTTCGCCAGCACCAGTTTCTGGTCGGTGGCCCGGCGCCTGCCCGCGATCGTCAGGGAATCGGTCGGCATCGCCTGGACCGCCAGCAAGCGCGACACCGTCGCCGCGATCGGCCTGAACCTCGTCGGCGGCGTGATGACCACGCTCGGCCTGCTCGCCACCGCGGGCGTCCTGCGGGAACTGTTCGCCGCCGGCCCCACCCCCGACAAGGTGCGGGCGGCGATGCCCGCGCTGATCGTCGCCGCCCTGGCCACCGCGGCCAAGGGCGGGCTCACGATCGCCGCGGGCTGGGCGCAGGCCCGGATGGCGCCGCAGATCAACTTCGCCATCGAGATCCGCCTCTTCGAGGCCACGACGGCGGTGGAGCTCGGCGCGTTCGACGACGCCGGCTTCGCCGAGGACATGGACCGCGCCCGCGAACGCGGCATGGCCGAGGCGGCGTCGCTGGTGGACAGCACGGTCAACCTGGTCACCGGCGCCGTCGGCGTGGTGGCCACCGCGACGGCGGTCACCGTGATCGAGCCGCTGCTGCTGCCGTGCCTGATCCTCGCGTCGCTGCCGTCGGCGATCACGGCGGTGCGGGTCGCGCGGCGCGAGTACGTGACACTGCTCAGCCGCATCACCCGCCGTCGACGGCTGTGGATGCTCGCCAACCTGATGGCCAACCGGCTCACCGCCGCCGAGGTGCGCACGTACCAGATGCGGGGCTTCCTGCTCGGTGAGTACCGCCGCATCATGCACTCGGAGACCGGCGCGCTGCTGTCGCTCGTCCGCACCCAGACCGGGACGCGGCTGGCCGGCGCCGTCTTCAGCGGCGGCGCGGCCTTCGCCCTCTACGCCGCGCTCGGCGGCCTCCTCCTGGCCGGCAACATCCCGCTCGCCGCGGCCGCCACCGCGCTGATCGCCCTGCAACAGGCCAGGATGAGCCAGTACACCGCGATCTACGCGGCGAACATGCTCTACGAGGACGCGCTCTACTACGGCGACTACCGCGCGTTCCTCGACCGGGCCGAGAACCACCTCCCGAAACCCGGTGGCACGCCGGTCGAGGGCTTCGACGAGATCCGGCTCGACGACGTCAGCCTGCGCTACCCCGACACCGACGCACCGGCCGTCGACGGCGTCTCGATGACGCTGCGACGCGGCCAGGTGATCGCGCTCGTCGGCGAGAACGGCTCCGGCAAGTCGAGCCTGGCCAAGCTGATCGCGGGCCTCTACGAACCCGCGGAGGGGGTCATCCGCTGGGACGGCGTGAGCATCACCGATCTCGACCGGGCCAGCCTCGCCCGGCACGTGGCCGTCACCACGCAGGACTGGTGGAAGTTCCCGTTCACCGCCGAGCAGAACATCCTGATCGGCCGGCACGACCGCACCGGCGACGGCGGCCCGTCGATCACCGACGCCGCCCGGTCGGCCGCCGCCCACGACATGATCGAGAAGCTGCCGTTCGGCTACGAGACGCTGCTCGACCGGGCGTTCAAGAAGGGCCATGACCTGTCCGGCGGCCAGTGGCAGCGGCTGGTGTCGGCGCGCGCGTTCTACCGCGACGCCGCGCTGCTGATCTGCGACGAGCCGTCGTCGGCCCTCGACGCCCGCGCCGAGCACGCGATCTTCCAGCAGCTCCGCGCCGATCCGGCCCGCACGATCGTGCTCATCACGCACCGGCTGGCCAACGTGCGGCACGCCGACCACATCTACGTGCTGCACGAGGGCCGCGTCGTCCAGCACGGTGGTCACGACGCGCTCATGGACCAGGGCGGGCTCTACCGCGAGCTGTTCGAGCTCCAGGCGAGCGGCTACCGCGCGTCGGTTTAGGTCAGATGCGCCAGTCGCGCGCCATCCGCATTTTCAAGATCATTTGTGACGTCGTGAGCGTACTCTTTCGAGTCGTCGCGGGGCCGGTAGCCGAGTTCCTGGCGGGTCGTCGCGTCGTCCCACATGGTGCCCGTGTTGGCGGAGATCCCGTGGTAAACGCCGTACCTCGCCGTGCTCGCCGGCGGGGCGGTCAGCGCGGCCTCCACCAGGCTCACGACGTCTCCGAAACTCAACCACCCACCGAGCCAGCTCCTGGCCTCCGGGCGCCGCGCGACCCCGCCCAGCCGGAGGCAGCGCACCGACAGACCGTGCAGGTCCGCGTAGACGCGGCCGAGCGTCTCGCCGAACACCTTCGTCGCGCCGTAGGCGCAGCACGGGTACGGCGGCAGGTCCGTGCCGATGCCGGTGCGGCCGGCGTCGAGGTGGCCGCCCATCGCGTGCAGGGAACTGGCCAGCACGACCGTCGTCACCGTTGCGCTGCGTGCGGCGGCGTCGAGCACGTTCACCACCGCGTCGGCGTTCGGGCCGCGCAGGTGCTCCCAGGTGGTGTCGGGATCGGCGTTGGCGGCCAGGTGCACCACCGCGCCCGCTCCGGCTATGGCCCGGTCGACGAACGCCCTGTCCCGCAGATCGCCGTCCTCGATGTCGGTCGGACGCAGGTCGTAGCGGTCCTTCAGGCCCGCGACCACCAGGCCGCCGACCAGCCCCGCCGCACCCGTGACCACAACCGGAAACTCGTTCGCCATGGGATGATTTCAGCACGTTGCGTGCGTATTCATGGGAAGGAGGGATGCCCGTGGAGCCGCTCAAGCCCCGTGACGTGCGCGCGGTCGCGTTCAGCAAGCCGCCCCCCGGCCGGCGCGGCTACGACGAGACCGAGGTCGACTCGTTCCTCGACGCGGTGGAGCAGACGCTCGCCGTCCTGTACCACCAGATCGCCCTGCTCCGGGGCGAACCCACCACCCCCGGCGGCGTGGGTGCCCGGGCCGGTGGGCAACTGGCGCTGCCGGCCGGCCCCAGCAACGGCGCGCTCGTCCACGTGAACGGCGGACCCACCGCCTCGGAACGGGCTATCCTCGCCGAACTCGACCAGATCAAGCTGCGGCTGGCCCGGATCGAGAACGCCGTGACGATCCGGTAGCCGTTGCGGTTACCGCGGTCAAAGGGCGACACGAGGGTTGTGGCCCCGGTGTCCGTCCGGTACTCAGAGATTTACGTATTTCTTTCCGCTGTCTCTTCCCGCTGCCGGAGGGCCCGCTGTGCGTATCCGATCCGTCGTCGCCGCTCTGGCCGCGATCGTCACGGTGGGCGCTGCCGGCGCGGTGGCCGCTCCCGCGTACGCGGAGCCGCCCGACCCCGCCGCGCCGGCGCGGGCCACCCGCGAACCCGGCAACGGTCCCGAGCGGAACGAGGTCGCCGCCACCGATCCGCCCGCCGCGGTCTTCTCCGCTGCCGCCTCGCCCTTGACCACCGAGCAGTGGCGCCAGCGCGGCTACCCCCGCCAGCAGGTGCTCCGCGTGTTCCCGGAGAACCCGGCCGACTCGGCGATCAAGCTCGGCCTGCTGCCCTACCACGCCGTCGCGCCGAAGCTGAACGCGCTGCAGGCGCTCGGCGACCGCGTCTCGGTCGAGGTGATCGGCCAGACCGCGCAGGGCCGCGACCTGTACCTGGTGACGGTCACCGCGCCCGAGAAGGCCGAGCAGACCCGCCAGCAGGACGCGTGGCGCCGTCTCATCGAGGACAATCCTCGCGCCGCCGCCCGCGATTCTTCGTTGAAGGCCCGGTACAAGGCGCCGGTCTGGATCAACGGCAACATCCACGGTGACGAGTACGAGGGCCTCGACGGGTCGATGCGCCTCATCGAGAAGCTGGCGACCGCGACCGATCGCGCCACCGCCGAGCTGCTTTCGCGGATGCGCCTGTACTTCACGGTCACCAACAACCCCGACGGCCGGGTGCTCGGCCAGCGCCCCAACGGCAACGGCTTCGACATCAACCGCGACTTCGCCACGTCGTCGCAGCCGGAGTCGCGGGCGATGCGCGACGTCGGTATCGCCACCCAGCCGCTGGTGATGCTCGACGAGCACGGCTACGTCGGCCCCACGCTGATCGAGCCGAGCACCGCGCCGCACGGCCAGAACTACGACTACGACCTGTACATCAAGCACGCGTACCCGAACGCGCTCGGCATGGAGAAGGCCATCCAGGCGCTCGGCTACCCGGAGACGGCGCGGGCCGACATCCCGTTCCGCGACTACGCCCCCGGCGACTGGGACGACTGGCCGCCGATCTTCACTCCCATGTACGCGATGTACCACGGCGCGATCGGGCACACCGTCGAACTGCCGCTGCGGGTCAACCGCGGCGACTACCAGACGCTGCCGGTCGAGGAGCTGCAACGCCGGGCCCGGATCAACGTCGACGTCGTCGAGGCGACCATCCGCGCCGCGGTCGGCTTCGCCGACACCAACCGCGCCGCCCTGATCGGTGATCAGATCGAGCTGTTCCGGCGCGGCTGGGAGGGCGAGAGCCAGCGGCAGATCCCCGACGGTTACGTGCCCGGATTCGGCCCGGAGGACCGGTTCACCACCACGTTCCCGCGGGCGTACGTGATCCCGGTCGGCACCGGCCAGCGGTCCGAGCAGGCGGCCGCCCGGCTGGTCGACCACCTGATCGCACACGACATCCGGGTCACGAAGGCGGTGCTGCCGTTCTGGAACGACGGCAAGTTCTACCCGGCCGGCTCGTACGTGGTGAACATGCACCAGCCCAAGCGCGGGTTGGCCAACGCGATGCTGGAGGCCGGCCGCGACCTGTCCGCGCTGGTTCCGCAGATGTACGACATCTCCGGGTGGAGCCATCGCCTGCTGTGGGGCGCGAGCGTCGAGATCGTGCGCGGCAGGTACATGCCGGCGATCACGGTGCCGATCAGCGTCGCGCGGCCCACCGGCGGGCTGCCGTCGCCGTCGGGTCGCGACCTGATGCTGACGATCGTCTCGGAGAACGACGTCCGCGCCGCGAACGCGCTGCTCGAGATGGCTGTGCCGGCCCGCTGGACGTCCAGCGGCGCGCTCCTCGTGCCGGCCGCGCACCGCCGCGCCGCCGCCACGGTGGCCGACCGGTACGGCGTCCGGTTCACGTCGGCGCCCTACGGGGCCACCGGTGCCACCGTGCGCCGCCCGGTGCTGGCCGCCGCGGCCGGCTCCGACGAACTGTTCACGCTGCGCGAACTCGGCTTCGACGTACGCACCGTTTCAACCGCGTCGCTCAACGCCGGCACCGAGCTGGCCGGCATCGACGTCCTCTACGTGTCCTCGGGCCTGACATACACCGCGCTCAATGCCAGTGCCCGCGCCCGCGTCGACGAGTTCCTCGCCACCGGCGGCGTGGTGACCCGCGGCGCCACCGGTGCCCGCTTCAACGCCGACGCCCACCTGCTCCCGGTGACCGCCGTCGCCGGCCGCGGCGACGCCAACGGCGTGGTCTCGTTGACCAACGGACCGGGCCTGCTCGGCAACGGCGCGACGACCACCGCGTTCGTCTACTCGCCGTTGTTCTTCACCAACGTCGGCCCGGGCGTCTCGGTCGAGCAGCGCTACGCGCCCGGCAACCCCCTGATCGCCGGCCACTGGCTCCCGAACGCCACCGGCGCCGGCGGTCCCGAACAGGCCGCCGGCCAGGCCGCGGTGGTGTCCGGCTTGGCCCCGGCCGGAACGGCGACGGTACTGTTCGGCACCGAGCCGATGTTCCGTAATCACCCGAAGGGCACCTTCGCCCAGGTGGCGAGGGCCGCGTTCTGGGCCACCGCCGCAGTACCCGCCCAGGTCTAACCCGTCGCCACACCTCTCAGGCAGTGGGTCCACAGCGGACCCACCGCCGCTGATCTTGCAGTTGTGCACGCCGAAAAACAGGCGAATTCCAGACGAAAGGGCGGGCACAACTGCAAGATCGAGAACCGAGCACTGTCCTCCGGCGTCGATCTTGCAGTTGTGGTGCCTTGTTCGCCCGTATTTGCCCGTGTTTGCGGCCCACCACAACTGCAAGATCGACTCGCCTGGGGCGGTCACAGCAGCTGTCACTGTTCCTGAAACGGTGATCTTGACCGGTCGACCTGACGACGTCAGCCGCCGCGCAAACAGGCCCACCCGTCACGTGCCGTTGCGGCACCGACCACACCCAGGATCGTGCCGAAGCGGTAACAGATGTCAATTTGCCGGTTATGGATATGCCGGCAACGTCGCATACTACGTTGCGTGCAGGGGGAGAACGACCGGATCGACGCCAGGACCAATCTCGGGAAGGACGCCGAAGAGCCCGCGGCCGAGCACCAACCCATCGACAAACCGCAACCCGCCGACGAGCCAGTTGCCGACGAGCCAGTTGCCGCCGAGCCAGTTGCCGCCGAGCCAGTTGCCGCCGAGCCAGTTGCCGCCGAGCCAGTTGCCGCCGAGCCGGTTACCGCCGAGCCGGTTACCGACGAGCCAAGTACTGACGACCCGGTTGCCGACGACCCGGTTGCCGAGCCGGTTGCCGCCGAGCCGGTTACCGCCGAGCCGGTTACCGCCGAGCCAGCCGCCGTGGGCCGACCCGCCGAGGCCTCAGCGGCCGAGGATCCGGTAGTCGAGGGCGCATCGGCCAGGGATCCGCAATCCGAGGATTCGGCAACCGAGGCCCCGAAGACCGAGGCTCCGCAATCGGAGGCAGCCGGAAAGCCGGGATCCGAGGAGCCGAACCCGAGCGAACCCGCAGCTGAGGAGCGTGGACCCGAGCACCCGCCCGCAGGGCCGCCAGCCATCGCAGCCCCAGCCCTCGCCCCACCCCCCGCCCTGGCCCCGGCCGTCGAATCGCCGGAGTCCGAGGACGCGCGATCCGAGGATGACCAGGCCGCGAGCGCACGGTCCGAGGACGCCGAGCCCGAGAGCCTGCGGTCCGAGGATGCGCGATCCGAGGATGCCCAGCCTGAGGACGCCCAGCCCGAGGACGCCCAGCCCGAGAGCGCGCTGTCCGTGGTTCCGCTCCCCGAGGAGCCCCCCGCTGGTTTGGCCCAGGCCGGGAAGCCGGCCGCCTTGCAGCCACCCGCCGCAGGCGCGGCGCTCCCTGCCGCTGAGGCGACATCCGCCACCGAATCGCCCGGCGCTCAGACACCAAGTGCTGCTGAGCCAACCCCGACCGCTGCCGCAACCCCGGCCGTGTCGGCCGAGCCAACCCCAGCCGTGTCGGCCGAGCCAGGCCCGGCCGCATCGGGCGAGCCGACCTCGGGCGAGCCGACCTCGGGCGAGCCGACCTCGGGCGAGCCGATTCCGGCTGAGTCCACCCCGGCCCGGGTTTCTGATGCGGCCCCAGCAGCCCTCGATACACCTCGCGCCGTCGACCCGCCCGCCGCTGGCCAGCTGCCCGTCTACACCCCGCAACCCCTGAGCGGCCCGGCCATCCCCGGTGCCACCCCGCCCGCAGCCTTCGTCCCCTACCCCGCACCGCCGGTCAACGTCGAGCCGATCTTGCGTCGGGAGGCGGATCGGCGTCAGGCGTGGTTGGTCGGCGTCTTCACCGTGATTCTCGCGATCATGGTGGCCGTCGGGATGTATGTGGGGTTGGACGCGCTGGAGGAGAGCGGGGAGACGGCCGCTCCGGCGGCTACGCGGTCTTCGGCGCCGGCGGTGCTGACGCCGGAGGAGTACCAGCAGATGTTGGCGTCGGCGGATGCCGCGCTCGCCGCGTCCTTCGGGCGGTTCGCGACGGCGCCGGGGCCGGCGGCGCTCGACTCGACAGCGACGTCGCTGGCCTTGGCCATCGACGCGGAGACGGACAAGCTTTCGGCCGTGCGACCGCCGGCGCCGGCTAAACAGGCGCACGAGTTGCTGGTCAACGGGCTGAACCAGCTGCAGTGGGAACCGTCGGGGGTCGACATCGAGGGGCGGGTGGACGGTGCTTCGTGCACCGGGCCGGCCGGAGCGGCCTCGGTGGCTCGGACCACGCCGGCCGTCCTGGTGCGGGCGGCGGCCGAGCAGCTCAAGGCGGTTGACGCGCGGTACGTGTTCGGCACGTTCCTGCCGGCGCCGACCGAGCTTCTGACCCGGCAGCTGGGGAACGGTACCTACCTGAAGCGCACGTCGACCAATGGCTCGGGGCTGCTGAAGGTCAACAACGAGGGGCCCAGGGACACCGCCGTCAGCCTGGTTCTGGCGGGGGAGACCGCGCCGCGGCTGACCGTTTACGTGCGTGCCAAGTCGTCGTTCACGGCGCGTGGCATCACCGACGGCAACTACCTGGTCTTCACGACGGCCGGCGTCGACTGGGATTCGAGCATGCGCGTGTTCAGCCGCGACTGCGAGTTCATGAAGTTCACCGACCCCCTTGAGTTCAAGACGAACCGGGGCACCTACACCGAGTGGACGATCACCCTCTCGCCGACGGAGAGCGGCAACGCCACGGTGGAGGACGTCGACGCCGAGTCGTACCCCACGGGATGACGGCGCCCGCCATGGCAGGCTGGCCCGCGTGAAGATCTCGCCGTTGCTGACCCGCAACGTGACGGGCGTCTGGGGTGACGCGGGCCGCAGTTGGCTTGCGGGCCTGCCCGCCCTGCTCACCGAGGTGCTCGACCGGTGGCGCCTCACGCCGGGCGACCCGTTCGCGCTGACCTACCACTGGGTGATGGCGGTGACCCGGGAGAGCGGCGAAGCCGCCGTGCTCAAGCTCGGCGTACCCACCTCGGAGCACCTGCGCGTGGAGGCCACCGCGCTCCGGACCTGGGCGGGCAACGGCGCCGTGCGGCTGCTCGAACACGACCTCGACCGGGGTGCGCTGCTCATGGAACGGGCCGAACCCGGGACGCGGGCGGCGACGCTCGTGCCGCACGACGACGCGACCGCCACCGGCGTGCTGCTCGACGTGATGCACGGCCTGCACGCCACCCCGCCACCCGCGACGGGGATACCGGACCTGCGCGACCTGGCAGGAGGCTTCGCCCAATACCTGCACCGGTTCCCGGACGGCGGACCGCTGCCGGAGCGCTGGGTGCGGACGGCCGCCCGGCTGTTCGACGAGCTCTGCGACTCGGCGCCGGCACGGGTGCTGCTGCACGGCGACCTGCACCACGACAACGTGCTCCGGGCGGGCCGCCGGCCCTGGCTCGCGATCGACCCGCACGGCTACGTGGGCGACCCCGGCTTCGACCTGGGTTGCCTGCTGTACAACCCCGATCCGGGCGCGCCCGAACCCGACGCCGTGGCGTTGCTGCCGGCACGGCTGGAACAACTCACCGCCGGGGCCGGCCAACCGCGCGAACGCGTGGTGGCCTGGGGCTTCGTGATGGCCGTGCTCTCGGAGGTGTGGACCTGCGAAGACGGTGGCGAACCGGACGGCAAGCCGCTCGACGTGGCGCGGGCGCTGGAACCCCTGCTCTAGCGGGACCACGCTCGAGGAGCCGGGCGTGGCAGGATTCGCCGGGTGCTGGAAATGGACCTGGAGCGATTCGTCGCGGAGCACTCGTCGGCCACGTCGCTGGGGCTGTACGGCAGCAGCGATCCCGCCCGCGGGTTGGCGGCGTTGGACGCGGCCGCGCGTGCGGTGGGCGGCATCCCGCACCCCGACGAGCCGAACCACTCCCTGCCGAACTGGTGCACGGCGGTCATGCGTGAGGGCGTGCCGGTCTTCCACCTCGACATGCAGGACAACCGTGACTACGCCGGCCGGGTGGCGCGCATCCTGCTCGACAGCATCGCGGCGGCAGGCGCCGACGGCCGGTTGGAGCCGTACCGGTGGCCGGATCCCGGCTACGAGGCCGACCACCGTGCCGGCATCTTCGAGGGGGAGCGGACCAACCTCGACGGACGCGGCCTGCTGCCCGGCTTCCCCGACGGATTCCCGGTGCCCGACGACGCCGAACCCGTGCTCGCCCAGCGCCTGCCCGATGGTGGTGAGCACGTCGCCTGGCGCCGCGACGGCGCGCCGCTCGCCGACTATCCGCAGCGCCTGCGGGCGTTCGGCTGCGAACTCGGGCCGGCATCGGCAGGTAACCACACCGAGGCGTTGGGCATGGCGCGCCTGGCACTGTGGCGGGACGGCGCGGGCGGCACGCTCTCGCTCTACCGCGAACCACGCTGGCCCGGCCATCCGCCGACCCGCTGGTACGCCAGCGTGGTGTGGCGGCCGACCGCCGACCGTCCACCGGAGACGGTCGACGGCCCACCCGGCGGCTGGCCCGGGCCACCGGAGTTCGACGCCGCGGCCGCCCGTCGCCTGGCCGCGTCGCTGGTGCCGGCCGAACACGCCGACGGGGTCGCGATGCTGCTCGCCTTCGGCGAGGCGAACGGCGTGCTCGAACCCGTGATGCGATCGGTCGGCCGGGGGCCGGCCGCGCTCACCCACCTCGCGGCGCACGCCGCCCCGTTCGTGCGCCCGCTCGCCGACCGGCAGCGGGCGGCGATCCGCGACGTCTCGATCGTGCTGACGGCCAACTGGGCCGTCGCCGGCACCACCCACCACGTGAAGCCGCCGACGGTGGCGGTCGACGCCGACGGCTTCCGGTACGAGGCCACCGCGCGCGGCCGGTTCCTCACCGTGCTCGACCCGGCCGGCACGGAGGTGGCGGAGACCGTGCTGTCGATCCTCGAACCCGCCCGCTTCCTGCAGAACCTGCTCCGCGACCTGCGCGCCGGCCGGCGCCCCGACCCGGGCCTGCTCGCCCGGCTGCTCGCCGACCTCGACCCCGACCGGGTCGCCGCGGCGACCGGGGCGTGCTGGCTGATCCCGGCGGCCGCTCATTGACCGAGGAGTTTGTAGACGTTCTCCGGCGCCTCGACGATGTCACCGGCGGATGGCCGGTCGACCACGACCGGTTCGCCGAATCCCGAGTACGTCGTGTCGGTGGTGATGGCGGGAATGCCGCCGGACGCGGGAACCGTCACCGACACCCACGTCAACCGCCCCTGCGGGCCGAACCGGGCCTGCCACTGCGCGTTCTTCAACCCGTCGCCTAACGCGCCGGCCACCTCGGGCAGCACGCTTCCGCCCGTGGACAGGTCGACCGTGCCGCGCAGTTCATCCGGCCCGGTGCGCTCGATCGACGTGAGCGCGGAGACCAGCGCGAGCTTGCCGCTCAGGTCGTCGGGGCCGCCGACACCCACCGCCCGGAACGACGTGAGCCGCCGCCCGTCGATGTGCGCCCACCGACCGCTCGGCACGCCCGGCAGCGCCGGCACGTCGAACCGCAGGTACACGTCGGTGCCGAGCACGACGACGTCGGTCTTCGTGGCCTTTCCGGCGGCCGCCGACGCCGACTGCGTGAGCCGCATGGCCCGGCGGCCCGGATCGGCGACTCCCTCCGACGTGCTCGAGACGCTGTTGAGCGTGGAACTGCCGGCGATGCGGAACGTCGCCGAGTTCAATGCCTTGATGCCGGCGAGAAGTTGTTCCTTGGGATCGGCGGGGGACCGGGGGGTCGACGAGACAACACCCCTGGAACCGCAGCCACCGACGAGCGCCAACGCCGTGATGAGGGCAGCAAACATCCTGATAACACGCATGTGGTCCTCCCCAGGACAACGCCGGAAATCCGACGCCGGAGGCCGACGATAGCAACCCGTCGCGCAGCGTGCTGCCCCACAAGCGGAGCGTTGTAGTTGATCAAAGAAGGCTTAAAAAGAGATCAAGCCAGAGCGGCCACCGCCGCGTCGAGACCGCCACGCCAGACGACCCCGGCCTCGCTGAATCCCGCCTCCCGCAACGATTTTACGTGCCAGCCCGACGGCGGGTGCCACTCCGCGCTGTGCCCGCCCGGATAGATCTGCTTCCGCTTCTCCACCAACGGTGCCAGTGCCGGATCCAGCGCCACCCGCTCCCACCACGCCGTCCATGACAGCCGGGCGCCGGTGGCGTACAGCGCCTCGCGTCGCGCCCGCGCCCACTCCTCGGTGCGTGCGTTCAACAACGGCAACGACTCCTCGGGCATGTGGTCGGCGTTGATGAACACGCCACCCGGACGCAGCACCGACCGGATCTCTCCAAAGAGGACGGTCAGCCGCTCGGGCTGGAACCAGTGCAGCGCCGTCGCGGTGAGCACCGCGTCGTAGGGCCTGTGCGGCAACACGTTCACCCACGACGGGTCGTTGAGGTCGGCGGAGACCACGGTCGCCCGGCCGGCCAGGGACGCCTCGGCGAGCGTCAGGAGCACGGGATCCTGATCGACCACAGTGGATACGAGCGCCGGGAACCGGGCCAGCGCGCGCAACGTGATCGACCCGGTTCCGCCGGCGAGATCGAGCACGCGCGGCCCCGAATCGCCGGCAACCGCCGAGACCGTATCCAGCATCGCCGCGATGCGGTGCTCTCGGTCCGGCATGAACCCCTCCTGCTGGCGGTCCCAGCTCTCCTGCCACGCGGAAGCATCAAAGACGTAAGGAGTCATAGTCAGTAGGCTACTTACACGAAAAACCAAAGTCCAGGGTGGGACCATGAACGAATGCTGGAAGCGGCATTCTGGGGATTCGTGGGCGGGTTCGCCCTGCTCGTCGGCGCGGTGATCGGCCTCAAAGCGCGGCTGCCGCAGCGCGTGGTCGGCGGCGTGATGGCGTTCGGCGCGGGCGTGCTCATCAGCGCCGTCGCGTTCGACCTCGTGGAGGAGGGCTTCGAAAAAGCCGGAACCGGGCCGGTGCTCGGCGGGCTCGCGGCCGGCGCGCTCACGTTCTTTCTGGGCGACGCGATCATCGACCGCCGGGGTGGCGACCAACGCAAGCGGTCGGGCGGGCAGCAGGCGGCGGGCGCCTCCGCGGCGATCGTGCTCGGCGCCGTGCTCGACGGCATCCCCGAGTCGGCCGCGATCGGTGTGTCGCTGCTCGGCGGCGGCACCGTGAGCGTCGCCGTCGTGGTGGCGGTCTTCCTGTCGAACGTCCCCGAGTCGTTGTCGGCGGCCGTCGGCCTGCGCACGGCCGGCCACTCGGCGCGCGCGATCCTCGCGCTCTGGTCGGTGGTCGCGGTGGTCAGCGCGGTCGCGGCCGCGCTGGGTTACGCCCTGCTGGGTGACGCGTCAGCAGCGTCCGTCGCGGTCGTGCAGGCGTTCGCGGCCGGCGCCATCCTGACGATGCTCGCGGACACGATGATGCCCGAGGCGTTCCAGGACGACGGCCGGCTCACCGGTCTCCTCACCAGCGCCGGCTTCGTCACGGCATTCCTGGTCAGCCATCTGTGAGCGCGGTCAACGCCGCATCGACGTCACGATCGGTCGTGTAGATGTGGAACGACGCGCGGACGCGTCCCGCCCGCACCGCCGCGCGGATGCCCGCCCGCCGCAACCGTTCCTCGGCCTCGGGCACGTCGACCACCGTGATCGCGCTGTCGCCCGGCGGCAGCCCCAACCCGTCCCGGAAGCGGTTCGCCAACCGCACGTTGTGGGCGTTGATCGCCGCGACGCCGATCTCCTCGATGACCTCCAGCGCCGGCGCCGTGCCGGAGTACACCGGCCACGACGGCGAGATGTCGAACCGCCGCGCCGATGACGCGAGCCGCAACGGCCCGCCGTAGTAGGAATCGTGCACGTCCTCGCCCGCGTACCACCCGGCCGCGAACGGCACGAACCGCTCGCGCACGTGCGGCGCCAGGTACGCGAACGCGCTGCCGCGCGGCGACATGAGCCACTTGTAGGCGCTGGCGGCCACCACGTCGGCGAGCGACCCGTCGAACGGCAGCCAGCCGCACGCCTGCGTCGCGTCGACGACGACCAGCGCGCCATGTGCGCGGGCCGCGGCCACGACGGCGGCGTAGTCGGCCACCGTGCCGTCGGCGGACTGCACGAGGCTGAACGCCACAACGTCCACAGTGGAGTCGATGCGGTCGGCCAACGAAGCCGCCGGCACGGTCCGCACCGGAGAACCGACCAACCACGGGAACAGGTTCGACGTGAATTCCCCGGCGGGCACGAGGAAACGGCGTCCGGCGAGCCCGGCCGCCACCGGCGCGAGGACCTGGGACGCCTGCGCGCCGACACACACGTCTGCCGAGGGGACGCCGATGAGCCGCGCGAACGACTCCCGCGAGCGCTGGGTGGCGGTGTCCCAGCCCTCCCACGAGGTCCGGCCGACGCGCCAGTCGGCGAGCATCGCCTGCATGGCCTCGAAGGCCCGCCGGGGCGGCAGGCCGTAGCTCGCGGTGTTCAGCCAACCAGGAATCGGATCCCACATGATCCAGACCCTACTGTATTCCTTGACAGGCATATGACCGAAGGGGAATATAAACAGGTGGACGCGTTCACCGCACTCGCCGAGCCGACCCGGCGCCGCATTCTCGACCGCCTGCGGCTCAAAGAGCACACCGTCGGCGATCTGGTCGACACGCTCGCGCTCAGTCAGCCGGCGGTGTCGAAACACCTGAAGGTGTTGCGCGAGGCCGGGTTCGTGAGTTCCCGCGTGGCCGCGCAGCACCGCGTCTACCGCATCGAGGTGACGCCGTTCAGCGAACTGGACCGCTGGCTCGAGCCCTACCGCCAGCTGTGGACCCGGCACCTCGACCAGCTCGAACAGCACCTGGAGACGATGGAGGAGTCATGACATTCGAACCCGGCCCGATCGCGCCGATCAGAAAAGAAGACCGCTGGACGCTCGTGTTCGTCCGCGACCTCAGGCACCCGCGCCCGAAGGTGTGGACCGCGCTCACCGATCCCGCGCACCTCGACGCGTGGTCGCCGTTCCGCACCGACCGCGACCTGGGGACCACCGGCCCGGCGACCCTGACCATGGTCGACGGCGCGTACGAGGTCGACACCCCGGCCGTCGTCGAGAAGGCCGACCCGCCGGCCCTGCTGGAGTACCGGTGGGGCGACGATCTCCTGCGCTGGGAGCTGGCCGAGGTCGACGGCGGAACCCGGCTCACGTTGCGGCACACCGTCCAGGCCGAGGACCAGTTGCCGAAGGTCGCCGCCGGCTGGCACATCTGCCTCGACGTCGCCGACCGGTTGCTGGCCGGTAACCCGGTACCCGTGATCCGGGGTGCGGAGGCGAAGAAATACGGTTGGCAGGACCTGGCCGACGCCTACGCTGCGAGGCTGGACCTCGAGGAGGACGCTTGATCCGTTACGAATGGCGCGGCGAGTTCACCAACGACGCGCTCAACAGGCTGCACGCCGACGGCTTCGGCCACCGGTTGCTCGACGACGACTGGTGGGGCCAGGTCAACCGGCACAGCCTCGGCTGGGTGGTCGCGTACGACGGCGACGAGCTGGTCGGGTTCGTCAACGTGCCGTGGGACGGCGCCATCCACGCGTTCATCATCGACACGCTCACCGCCGTCCGGCTGCAGCGGCAGGGCATCGCGACGGAACTCGTCGCGATCGCGGCCCGCGAGTCCTCGAAGGCCGGGTGCGAGTGGTTGCACGTCGACTTCGAGGACCACCTGGCCGGTTTCTACTTCGAGGCGTGCGGGTTCGAGCCCACCCAGGCGGGCCTCATCGCCCTTCAGTAGCTAGTCGCGGCCTTCCCACGTACACACGCAGATCTCGTTGCCCTCGGCGTCGGCGAGCACCCAGAACGCCGGCGCCGCCACGTCGGTCACCATCGTGCCGCCGGCGGCGAGCGCGGCCTCGATGCGACCCGGCGCCTCGGCGGGCGACACCGACATGTCGAAGTGGATGCGGTTGCGCTGCGGCCGCGGCGCGTCCATCTGCTGGAACCAGAGCGCCGGCGCCTGGTCGTACGGATCGACCAGCGGGTCGGTGGGTCCGGTGTGGCCGGGCTCGTCGACGTAGCCGAGCACGGCCTTCCAGAACGGCCGGATCGCGGCGATGTCGATCGCGTCGATCGCGATCTCGAGCATCTGCACCGGCCGCGCCGACGACGCCCGGCCCGGTTCGGTGCGCAGGCCGTGTTCGGCGAGCGCGGCGGTGATCCGCCGCACCAGGTCGAGGTCGGTGTCGGTGATCCGGGCGACGGTGCGCGTCTGCACCGACACGATGAGCCGATCGGCCCGCACGTCGAGCCAGAGGTGCCCGTCGGCGTCGTCGCCGGCGGCCGCGGTCACCCGCTCCGCCGCGCCGGCCGCGGCCGCCAACGATGCCACCGGAACCGCGGTGCGCACGAGTCCGAGCATGTACCGCCAGCCGAGGTCGTCGACGGCCGCCGAGATCACGGCGCTCTTCATCTGTTCGCTCACCCGGCGACCTTACCGCCAGTCGGGCGAGCGGCCGACCAACGCCAGCAACCGGTCGAGGTCGGTGGCGTCGGGCGCGGCCGCCAGGCGCGGCGCGAACGCCGCGGCGGGTTCGGCCCGCCCCGGCCCGTCGGGCACGGCCTCCGCGAGGGGCAGCGCGGCCCGCACCAGATCGGGTGGAAGATCCAGGGGGACGCCGAGCGCGCTCGCGACGTCCCACGTGTGCACGACGTAGTCGAGGCAGTGGAACCCGATCGCCCGCTCGCCCCGGAACGTCACCTCGGTACTGAACTCCGGCAGCGCGAACCGCGCGCCGGCCGCACCCGGTTCGGCGAACGCCGCGACCACATCCTCGGCGGCCGCCGCGTACGCCGCCACCGGGTCGTCGCCCAGCGGCGCGACCTCCCACACCCGCGGGTCGGCGCCGGCGCCGCGGGCCGCCGCGGCGAACCCGCGGTGCTGCACGGTCATGTGCGCGATCAGGTCGCCGAGTGTCCACTGTGCACACGGGGTCGGCCCGCCGAGAGCGGCCGGCTCGACCAGCGACACCACCCAGACGCTCTCCGCG
The DNA here is from genome assembly GCF_016863635.1 of Virgisporangium aurantiacum. Taxonomy (GTDB): domain Bacteria; phylum Actinomycetota; class Actinomycetes; order Mycobacteriales; family Micromonosporaceae; genus Virgisporangium; species Virgisporangium aurantiacum. Next base: position 73,611 of record NZ_BOPG01000047.1, read on the forward strand.
ACCGCCCGGCGGTCGAGCTCGATAATATGCATGCGCTTACGATCTACAAGTGCACACGGTATGTCAAGGCGTATCGTGTGACGGTGACCACCGATGACCGTCCCGACCTGGCGGCCATGCTGCTCTGGTTGACCCGGGCCCTCATCGACGCCGAGGAACCCGTGCTCGCGGCGAATGACCTCACGATGTGGGCCTACTCGGTGCTCACGGCGCTCGCCACCGGCCCCACCCGCACGCAGGCCGCCCTCGCCCGCGCGATCCGGGCCGACAAGACCCGCATCATCCCGGTGCTCGACGACCTGCAGGAGCGCGGCCTCATCGAGCGTCAGCCCGACCCGGCCGACCGGCGGGTGCGCCTCCTGGCGATCACACCCGCCGGCCGCCGCGCGTTCGCCCGCACGCGGGCCGGCATCCGGGCCGGCGAGGAGCGCGTGCTGGCGCTCCTGCCGGCCGCCGACCGGCGGGCGTTCCTCCGTACCCTCCGCGCACTGTCCGATGTGGACGACGTCGCCGCTATCGCCCAACCTCGATCCACCGGGTGATCCCGAGGTCGTGCAGGAACGGCCGGTCGTGGCTGGCCACCAGCAGCGCGCCGCGGTACCCGCTGAGCGCCGCCGTGAGCTGCGCGACGGTCGCCAGGTCGAGGTTGTTGGTCGGCTCGTCGAGCAGCAGCAGTTGCGGCGCCGGATCGGCCAGCAGCAACGCGGCGAGGCTCGCCCGGAACCGTTCGCCGCCGGAGAGTTGCCCGGCCGGCTGCTCGGCCCGCGCGCCCCGGAACAGGAACCGGGCCAGCCCCGCGCGAACGGCGTTATGGGACGCGCGCGGCGCGGACCGGGCGACGTTACCGGCCACCGACAGGTCGTCGTCGAGGATGTCGAGCCGCTGCGGCAGGTACCCGACCGGCACGTGGACGGCCACGGTGCCGGCCCGCGCCGCCACGTCGCCCACGATGGTCTGCAGCAGCGTCGTCTTGCCCGCGCCGTTCGGCCCGACCACCGCGATCCGTTCCGGCCCGCGCACGTCGAGGTCCACGACGTTCCCCGACCGCAGCCGCACCCCGCGCAGCGCCAGCACCTCGCGGCCGGCCGGCACGGTGGTGGCCGGCAGGTGGATGCGGACGGCCGGGTCGTCGTGCACCGCCTCCTCGGCCGCGTCGAGCCGGCCGCGCGCCTCGGCGAGCTTTCCCTGATGCATCGAGTGGTACTTGCCGGCCGACACCTGTGCGGCGCTGCGCCGGTTGCCCATGATGCTCTTGGGTTCCCGCTTGGTGTCCCACATCTTCTGCGCGTAGCGCTGCCGCCGCGCGAGCCTGACCCGCGCGTCGACCAGTTCCCGTTCCTGGCGCCGCACGTGCGACTCCGCCATCCGGTAGAGCCGTTGTGCCGCCTCCTGTTCGACCGCGACCGCCTCCTCGTACCCCGACAGGTTCCCGCCGTACCAACGGATTCCGCCCGCGCGGAGGTCGCCGATCTGGTCGACGCGGTCGAGCAGTTCCCGGTCGTGGCTCACCACGACGAGCACGCCCGGGTACGCCTCGACCGCGTCGTAGAGGCGTTCGCGGGCGTCGAGGTCGAGGTTGTTCGTCGGTTCGTCGAGCAGCAGCACCGCGGGCCGGCGCAGGAACTGCGCGGCGAGACCGAGCAGCACCGCCTCGCCGCCCGAGATCCGGCCCACCGGCCGGTCGAGGTCGACGTGGGTGAGGCCGAGCCGGTCGAGCGTCGCCCGGGCCCGCTCGGTCACGTCCCACCGGTCGCCGATCGCGGCCAGCGTGGCGTCGTCGGTGACGCCGCTCTCCAACGCGCGCAGGGCGCGATGGGCACGGGCGACGCCCAGCACCTCGTCCACCCGCATTGTCGCTGAAAGGGTGAGGTCCTGACGCAGATGGCCGACACCGCCGTCGACGCGGACCGTGCCGCTCGTCGGTGTGAGATCGCCCGCGATGAGGCGCAACAGCGTGGACTTGCCGGTGCCGTTGGCGCCGATGAGCCCTGATCTGCCGGCGCCGACCGTGCCGGTGAGGGAGTCGAAGACGATCTGCCCGTCGGGCCAGGCGAACGACAGATCGGTGAGAACGATGGCAGGGGGAATAGAAGACATGAGCCGCTCCGGAATGGGTCGAGATTCGACGACATGCGGAGAGACACCCGGGAAAGGTGTCTCGGCTCAGATCTGCACCGGAAGGCCTCCTACGACGTTCGACAACACGAGGGAGTATACCGTTGAGTGGTGCTGGACCCGAACGGGCTTTTCGAGATGGTCGACGACGCGCCGCACCTGGAGCGGCCGGTGCTGCTGCAGGCGCTCGACGGATTCGTCGACGCCGGTAGTGCGGTGCAACTTGCCCGCGAACATGTCATGTCCACGCGGGGTGCGCGGCTGATCGCCCGGTTCGACATCGACCAGTTGCTCGACTACCGGTCGCGCCGGCCCACGATGAAGTTCGTCGAGGACCACTGGGAGTCCTACGACGAGCCGGTGCTCGGCCTCTACCACGTGCAGGACGACGAGGGCACGGCGTTCCTGATGCTGGCCGGCCCGGAACCCGACCTGCAGTGGGAGCGGTTCATCGCGGCGGCGATGACGCTCGTCGAGCGGTTCGACGTCCGCATCACCGTGGGGCTCAACGCGATCCCGATGGCGGTGCCGCACACCCGCCCGATCGGCGTCACCGCGCACGCCACCCGCCCCGAGCTGATCGCCGGGTACGAGCCGTGGCTGCGCCAGGTGCAGGTGCCGGCGAGCGTGGCGAACCTGTTGGAGTTCCGGCTCGGCAAGCACGCGCACGACGCGATCGGGTTCGCCGTGCACGTGCCGCACTACCTCGCGCAGAGCCCGTTCCCGGCGGCGGCCGAGGAGCTGATCACGCGGCTGTCGCGGTCCACCGGCCTGTTGCTGCCGACCGAGGAGCTGCGCAACGCCGCCGAGCTGGTGCGGGTCGAGGTCGACAAGCAGGTGGCCGCCGCCGAAGACGCCACCGCGCTGGTGAAGATGCTGGAGCAGCAGTACGACAGCTTCTCGGAGGGGCGTCAGGGCCCCAACCTGCTGGCCGCCGACACCGCGGCGCTGCCCACCGCCGACGAACTGGGCGCCGAGCTCGAGCGCTTCCTCGCCGAGCACAACCGGCCGCCGGATCCGCCGCCCACGACCGGATGATTCACTCCTCGCTTATATAAGACTGTGGTGATAGAGTAGCGCTCGTGCACGCGTTCGACATCCTCGGCGATCCGGTCCGGCGCCGGATCCTGGAACTGCTCGCCGAGGGCGAACAGACCGCCGGTGCGATCACGGAGGTCGTCCGGCGCGATTTCGGCATCAGCCAACCCGCTGTCTCGCAGCACCTGCGGGTGTTGCGGGAGAACGGATTCACCACTGTCCGCGCCGAGGGCACGCGTCGCCTGTACGCGGTGGACGCGACACCGCTGCGGGAGGCCGACCTGTGGCTCGACCGGTTCCGGGCGTTCTGGAACCAGCGGCTTGACGCCCTGGCCACCGAGATCGCCCGAGGGAAGCGCGCGAAGAAGCCTTCATCCGACGAGGAGCGCAATACATGACTGACCTGTTGAACGACCTGAAGGCGGTGCACCGGTCGACCGGCACCCGTCAGGTCGGCCCGGACGCCCGTGAGGCCCGCACCGTCGTGCTGACCCGGCACTACGACGCGCCGATCGACGACGTGTGGGACGCCGTCACCGATCCCGAGCGGATCGCCCGCTGGTTCCTGCCGGTCACCGGGGATCTCAAGCTCGGCGGCCGGTTTCAGACCCAGGGCAACGCCGGTGGCATCATCAAGGCCTGCGAGCCGCCGCGGCGCCTGCTCGTCACGTGGGAGATGGGCGAGGTCAAGGAGGGCGAGCTCAGCGAGGTCGAGCTGCGACTGTCCGAAGTAGACGGTGGTACCGAGTTCACGCTCGACCACGTCGCGATCGCCGCCGACCCCACGTTCTGGAACCAGTTCGGCCCCGGTGCGGTCGGCGTCGGCTGGGATCTCACGCTGCTCGGCCTCGGTGCGCACCTGCGCAAGGAGACGATCGGCAACCCGGAGGAGTTCGAGAAGTCGCCGGAGGCCCGGGAGTTCACCACCGCGAGCTGCGAGGCGTGGGAGGCGGCGTCGATCGCCGGCGGCATCCCCGAGGCCGAAGCCAGGAGCATGGCCGCGAACACGAAGTCGTTCTACGTTCCGCCGCTGGAGCCGGACGCTAGTTGATGTACTGCGGCGGCACCTCGGCGGTGAGCCACACGCCGTTGTCGCTGCGGTAGAACTCATGGCCGTCGCGGGCCATCGCACCCGCGTCCACTTCGAGAATGACCACCGGGCCGCCGCGCCGCGCTCCGACGCGGCGCGCGGTCGGCTCGTCGGTGGAGAGGTGGACGTCGTGCCGCCCGCCCCGGTTCAGGCCGGTGTCACGGATCGAGGGAACGGCGGCGGCGTTGGTGCCGTGGTACAGCCGCTCCGGCGGCTCCACCGGCACCAGCCCGAGCTCGACCGGCACCGAGTGCCCCTGGCTGGCCCGGATGCGTTCGACGCCGTCGGGCCCGCGCACGATCGAGAAGCGCTTCTTGTCGTTGTTCTCCACCACCGTGTCGACGTCGGCGCGCTCGACGCCGAGGGCGGCCACGAGATCGGCGACCGGCACCCAGCCGCCGGGTTCGAGGGTGAGGCCGATCCGCCCGGGGTCGTGGCGCAACGCCTTCGACATCCGTTTGCTCAGCTTCACCATGTGTGCGTGTTCCATAGTGAGTAGCAGTATTGCTGGCGTGCGCTTGAGACTCGAACTGTTTGTCGACGACCTCGCCGTCGCGGAGGACTTCTACACCGGCGTGCTCGGTTTCGAGGTGGTCGGCCGGCAGCCCGGCTATGTGAGCGTCCGTCGCGGTTCCGTGCTGTTCGGCCTCGGCCCGGTCGCGAAGCTCCCCGCCGACGACGACCGTCCCTGGCCGGGGCCGTCGGCGCCGGCGTGGGCGGCCGGGCGCGGGCCGGGGTTCAGCCGGCGCCGGCTCGCCGACGACCGCGGTGGCGGTGTCGAGATCGTGCTGGAACTCGACGACCTCGGCCAGGTGGCGGCCCTGCACGACCGCTGCCTGGCCGCCGACGTGGTGGTCGACGATCTACGGCAGCGGCCGTGGGGCCTGTGGGACTTCCGGGTCGTGGACCCGGACGGGTACTACCTACGACTTACCCACCGATGACGCTTCTGTTGCCGCACTGCGGGCCGCCGCGGCGGGGGCCCGGTCCGGGATCGACGAGGTGTCGAACGCGTACGTGATCGCCGCGGTGGCCACCGCGTCGGCGTTGACGTCGAACGCCCGCAGGTTGATGTTGCCGATCATCGGGTACTGCCGGTCGAGCTGCCGGTACAGAGCAGCGTCCGCACCGTCCCGGACCGGCGTGAGGCTGTCGCACGCCTCGTGGTAGCACGGGTCCTTCTGCGCGCCGGCCACGCCGCCCCACTTGGCGACGTCGTCGGCGGTCTTCGGAACCTCGGCACCGGTGAACAGGCCGCCGGCCGGGATGCCGGCCGCGATGAACGCGCCGTAGTCCGACCGCCCGGTGAAGTCGGCCGCCTCGGTGGGCAGGCGACGACCGGCGAAGAAGCTCTGGAACAGGGCCTCGATCTCGGCCGAACCGGTCGGTCCGGGGCCGGCGCCCTCGCCGGCGGAGTCGTCGCCGTCGTAGACACCGAGCGTGTAGTTGGCCGACGCGATCATGTCGAAGTTCAGGTACAGCTTGATCTGCGCCGCCTGCGCCTCGGTGAGCCCGGCCACGTAGTTGTCCGACCCGATGGTGCCGCCCTCTTCGGCGCCCCACCACGCGAAGCGCACCTTGTTGGTGGGCTTCACCTTGCGCATCTGGTACGCGATCTCGAGCAGCGCCGCGCTGCCCGACCCGTTGTCGTTGATGCCGGGGCCGGCGGGCACCGAGTCGAGGTGCGAACCGAGCATCACCACGTTGTCCGGGTTGCCGCCCGGCGTCTCCGCGATGATGTTCTCGGTGGTGCGGTCCTCCGAGATGGCCTCGGCCGCGAGGTGCACGGTGAGCCCGGCGGTGCCGGCGAACTGCTCGCCGAGCGCGTACGGCACCGAGATGGTCGGGATCGAGACCTCGCCACCCAGGTTGCCGCCGAACAGCTCGTAGCGGTCGGGGTTGGCTTCGGGCGTCCCGTTACCCTGGTTGAAGATGATCGCGCCGACCGCGCCGGCGGCCGCCGCGTTGGTCGCCTTGACGAAGAAGTCGCAGCTGCCCCGCTGCATGAGCGCGATCTTGCCGGTGACGTTCACCCCGGCGAAGTCGGCGGCCTCGCAGCCACTCGTCGACGCGCGCGGCGGGGTCAGGTTGATGTCGACCGCCTGCACCGCGGCGGTCACGTTGCCGGCGCCGGTGCAGCTCATCAACTGGTAGTCGGTGCCGTCGACGTAGGTCACCGGTGGCGCCGGCGCCGTCTTGTCAAAGGCCGAACTGGAGTCCTCGCAGTACGTGAACTCGAACGGCTGGCGGGTGACCCGGTAGCCGGCGAGCTTCATCGTCCAGGCGACGTAGTCGGCGCTGCGGTCGAAGCCGGGGGTGCCGGAGGCGCGCGTGTCGCCGTGGGTGTCGGCGATGTACTGGAACGCTCCGATGTGGCGGAGCAGGCCGGGCAGCGTGACGGCGCGGGTGAGCTTGTCCGGGGTGCTGTTCCCCGGCTTCGGCTTGCCGTGCGCGGCCGCGGGATGCGCCGTCGCGAACGTGCCGACCAGAATCATGGCTGCGGCGGCGGCCGCTATCCGTGAAACTCGGCCCTGTGAGCCAAACGCCATGCTGTGTTCTCCTTCCGGACACTGTGCACCGGATAGACAATCTATGGAGATCGCTGCGTGTGAGAAAGTATTTGCACTGGTCGCGCGGGTCGGGCAAGGGTCCAAATCATAGGATCACGGAATGTTCGACGACGCGCCCGATCGGCACCCTTTACGCGATTTGTTGTACGAAGCGATAGACGGCCGCTTTCCCCCGGTCGACGGCGGCGTCACCGTCGTTCCCGAACTGGCAATGGGCCGCGAGTGCTCGTTCGCGTTTACCGGCCACGCCGTGATCGCCACCGCCCTGCCGCCAGCCGAGGTCCACGCCCGCAAGGTCGACGGCTTCGGTCCCACCGTCCTGCCCGATTTCCTCCGCTGGCTGGCCGGCCCCACCGGCGACGTCCACGTCACCGACGTGACGCTGTTCGCCCGCGGCACCGGCGGCGACCGCCTGCCGCCCCGGCCCGACCTGATCGACCACCCGCGCGTCCAGTTCGCCCTCGGCTTCCGCGACGACGTCCACATCTACGGCGACGACCGCGGCGTGGTCACCCTGAGCCGCGGCCTGGCCGGTCGCCCGGAACTGAGCATCGAGGCGGCCGAGGCCGGCCAGGGTCGGGGCTGGGGCCGCTCCCTGCTGGTGGACGCCCTGAGCCTGGTCCCCGACGGCGAACCCGTGTTCGCCGCGGTGTCGCCGGGGAATGCCCGCTCGCTGCGGACGTTCCTGGGGCTGGGCTTCACCCCGATCGGCAGCGAGACCGTGATTCTGCCGGTGCGCTAGACACACCTGAGGTCAGATTGTGACGGTGATGGCGCCGGCCACGAGGTCGGAGCTGTGGGTGCCGGCCACGCCGACGTTGGACGGGCGTTGGCGGAAGCCGGGCAGGCCGTCGAGGCCGTCGCTGCCGTCGATCAGTCTCAGGCGGAGGGGTTCGGCGCCGGAGATTGTCAGGTCCAGTTCGAAACCGTCGTTGGCGACGGCGTGGAACTGGAGGCCGAAGCGGTCGCGGTCGGTGAGGAACGGGGCGATCTCGCGGCCGTCGATCGCGGCGCGGACCACGCGCCGGTTACCGATGTCGCCGTAGACGCCGAGCAGGCGGACCGGCCTTCTCGGCTCGAGCCGCAACCGCAACCGGCGTTGGCCGTCGTTGGTGACGTCGGCCACGACCTTCAGGTCGGGTGCCGCGATCGCGGCGCGTTGGGCCGGCCCCACCGCGAGTTTGCCGGTCGGCAGCACGGGGAACTGCCCGCTGAGGTCGGCCTTGCCGCGCACGAACCGCGCCGTCCACGTGTTCGGTGACGGTTCGAGGCTGACCCACTGCGCCGTTCCGGTGTCGTGGTCGAGCGCGTACATCAGGTGGGTGGGCAGCGGGTGCCGCTCGTCCCAGCGGTCGACGGCGAGGCCGAGCGTGGCGAACACCAGCGCCAGCGCCAGCGCGGCCGTCGCGGGTGCGGCGCCGGACACGCGGTGGCGGGGCCGGTCGGTGGGGCGCCACAGCAGTTCCAGGACCGGGAGAAGGGCGAGGCCCAGCAGCGTCAGGAAAATCGCGGACGCATAGGCCGCGCCGAGGCCGAGCGCCGGAAAGAACAGAAAAAGCATGGGGACGAGCACCAGCACGGCGACGGCCGCACCCGCGCCGAGCACCGCCACCTTTCCGAGCGCCCCGCGCACGTACAGCGCGCCGATCCCCGCCGCGGCACCGAAGAGCGCCGGCAGCGCGGCGAGGTACGAGCCGCCCGGGATCAGGGCCGCGAACAGCACCCCGAACACCGCCAGCAGGCCGAGGCCGCCGATGGCCAGCGGCACCGGGCCGATCCGCCGTCGCACGAGCGCGTACCAGCCGAGCAGCACGGCCAGGGTCAGCGCGATCACGGCCATCCGGAACCAGCCCGGCCGGCTGGGGTCGATCATGAGGTCGTAGCCCGGGCGGAGCGTGGACAGGATCATCCACAGCACCTGCGCGACGACCGCGGCGACCACCAGCGGCACCAGCGCGAGGCCGAGGCCGGCGGCGGCGCGCGGCCACGACGTCAGGCCGCGCCGCCGGGCCAGGAACGCCAGCGCGCCGACGCCGAGCAGCGCCAGCACGGCGATCGGCCACACCAGCCAGCCCGGGTAGCGCATGAGGAAACCGGGCAGCGGGAAGTACGTGGCGTCGTGGCCGGCCGGGCGCATCAGCGGGCCGAGGTCGGCCCGGCCGAACGCCTTCGCCAGGGCCAGCGTGTTGTCGCCGTGGTGCTGCAGGCTGCCCTTGTTCATCGAGCCGGGCCGGTCGAGCGGGGTGTGGTAGGTGAACGAGCCGTCGATGTAGGCGGAGTTCAGCCCGGTGAACCGGTCGTGGGCGAGGAACGGGGTGAAGTCGGTGTCGTTGGAGAGCAACCGGTAGATCTCCACCGCGATGCTGGAGCCGACCGGGTGCGGCACGCCCGCGAACACGTCGATGAGGTTGGCGTTGCCCTCCGACGTCTCGAACATCACCGCGGGGCCGCTGCTGCCGCGCGCCTCGACGTTGAGGACGACGGCCCGGTCGCCGGCGAGCGGGTGCAGGTTCACGAACGCCTCGGCGCCGATCATTCCGGCCTCTTCGGCGTCGGTGAAGAGGAAGACCAGGTCGTTGCGCGGGGCCGGGCCGGTCTTGAGGGCCCGGGCCGTTTCCAGCAGGGTCGAGACGCCCGCACCGTCGTCGTTCGCGCCGTAGCTGACCTGCGCGGCGTCGTAGTGCGCCACGAAGATGACGCGACCGGTGGACGCCGTGCCGGGAATCCGCGCGACGACGTTGCGCACCCGCGCCGCCACCCCCTCCTCGCCGTCGCGGGCCGCGATGAGCCCGGTGGCCTCCTGCACCTCCGTCTCCAGCCCGTAGCCGCGGAGCGTCGCCAGGATGTACTCGCGCACCTGGTCACCGGCCGGGCTGCCGGCCACGTGCCGGTCCTTGCCCACCTGCTCGACGTGCCGGAACGCGCGACCCGCCGAGAACTCACCGGCCGGCGCGTTCTCACCGGCGGGCGAGGGCGGCTGGATGTCGGCGACGGCGCCGACCGTGAGCAGGAGCAGCAGACCGAGGAGCACCGCCGCCACCAGCGGCCGGCGCGCCGGCGAGACATACGAGCGGTCCGGCACGGGCGACTCCCTGGTGTTCGGACGGGTGGCCGTTTCGGCACGTGATGATACGGGTGTAAAGCCCAACCGGCGCGCGGAGGCGTTCCGGTGCGGAACCGGCAGCGGCTGGTTCTGTCGCCGGGGGTCAGTGATTTCGGACTCGCTCCGCGTCGAGACGGTGCGCTCGCGTCTTCTCATGTTCATTCTGGGATCATGTTTCCGCTGGTTCCGGACCCGACCGCGCCACCACCCGTGGCAGTGTTCCCGCCCGCACCACTGTCACCCCTGTTGCCGGTCGGCGCGACGCCGTCCGTCGGCCGCGGCCCGGTACCCGACGGTTCCGACGCGGGGCTCGCCGCCCTCGTCGCCGGCAACCGGCGGTTCGCCTCCGGCCGGCCGCAGTACGGCCACCAGGTGGTCCGGGCGGTGGCCGTGGCGACCAGGCCGGCGCCGTTCGCCGTGGTGGTCGGCTGCATGGACACCCGGGTGCCCGTGGAGGCCGTGTTCGACCAGGACTTCGGGTCGCTGTTCGTGGTGCGCACGGGCGGTCACGTGCTCGACCGCGCCGCGCTGGGGTCGATCGAGATCGCGGTCGGCTCGGTGGGCGTCCCGTTGGTTCTGGTCCTCGGGCACCGGCGGTGCGCGGCGGTGGCCGCGGCGGTCGACGCCTGGCAGACCGGGCGGCGACCGAAGGGCAGCGTCGGCTACGTGGTCGACGACATCACCGACGCGATCCGCGACACCGATCCCGAGCGGATCGCCGCCGTCGATCCGGTGAGCCGCCGGCACACGGCCCGCACCGTCGACCGGTTGCAGACCATGCTCGGCGGCACCGCCGCCGTGGTGGGGGCGTACTACGACGTCGACACGGGAGTAGTGGAGCTGACGTGAAGGCCCCGCCCTCCTCGGCGGAGAGGGCGGGGCCGGCCTCGCTGGAACCTACGGATTGATCGTGATGGTGAACGTCGACGGGGTCAGGTTCTGGACGTCCCGGAAGTTGTTCGACATCCGGAGGTTGTTGAACGTCACCGAGCCGCGTACCGGTCCCTCGCCGGGCTCGGGCAGTTCGTTGGCCCAGATCCCGAAGCCCGACTTGGCGTCGTAGGCGTCACCGCTGCGTTGCGCCCCGGTGATCGAGATGTTCGTGAACACCGTGTCGGCGACGGGGAACAACGGCCCGGGGTTGTAGTCGGTCTGGAACATGATGCCGTGGTACGTCGGGTCGACGATGTCCACATCGGACACCCGGATGCCCTGGAACACCTTCGACGCCGAGAACACCCAGATGGCCGGGAACGTCTGCGCGCCCCAGAAGTGGCCGCCGGCGCGGACGATCGAGATGTTCTCGAACCGGGTCGGCGGGCTCGCGCCGAACCCGTGCATCGGGTACCCGAAGTCGAGCGAACTGATCGTGATGCCGGAGTACACCAGCGTGTCCGCGACGTAGATGTTGCGGAACACGTTGTTGTAGCCGCCGTACACCGCGATGCCGGCCGCCCGCCACGTCAACGTCGACGTGAGGTTCTCGAACGTGTTGCCGAAGATCTCGCCCGAGTTGAGATCGGTCGCCGAGAACAGCGCGAAGCTGTCGTCGCCGGAGGACCGGGACTCGTTGTTGGTGACGAGGTTGCCGGTGCTGCCGTTGGTCAGGTTCACGATGTCGGCGAACGTGTCCCGCGACCGCGTGTTGCGGATCGTGCTGTTGTCGACGTTCGTGCCCCAGAACAGGCACAGGAAGTGTTCGATCCACACGTTCTCGACGGTGAGGTCGGTGAGGTTCTTCGCGTCGAACACCTTGCCCGGCCCGTCCTGGCGCCAGGTGTAGTTGCCGAAGACGGCGAGGTTGCTCACGGTCGTGCCGCTGGCGCCGGCCTGCAGGTCGAACCCGATGTCGGTGTTCTCCTGGGTCGCCGGTGCGGAGATCCGCGTGTACCACGGCCCGGCGCCGGTGACCCGGATTCCCTTCTGGTAGACGAGGAACTTCTGCTGCGCCGTGTAGTTGCCGGCCGGCAGGTAGACGCCGATGAGGTTGCCGGTGGTGTCCATGCGCACCCGGTCGAGCGCGTTCTGGACGTCCTGCTGGGCGAAGCCGGCGGGCACCGCGTACCGGGCCGGGTCGGGGTTCGCGATCGGCGCCACCTGCTCGGTGTTGATGAAGTCGATCGCGTACTGGCTGGTGTTGGCCGCGTCCTTCTGCAACCGGATCCGGCTGCCCGCCTGGACGGTGCCGTTGAGCATCACGTTGGCCTCGTCGTAGATGTGCCGCGGGTTGCCCGAGCCGGGGGAGTTGTTCGGCGTCGCCTCGTTCCCGTAGAGCCACGCATACTTCGACGTGAGGTCGATCGTCTTGTGGAAGACACCGTCGACGTAGATGCTCAGCGAGGTGTTCGTGCCGTCGGGGATGGAGAAGCGGGTCACGAGCGTGTTGGTCGACGCCCGCAGCGTGAACTCGACGTAGGCGCCGGTGCTGTTGAGCGTCACGGCCCGGCGTCCCGACGCCTCGCCGCCGAGGTCGCCGACCGTCCTGTTAGGACCGACGAGTCCCGCGCCGCCGCCGCGCACGGCGTCCTCCGCCTCGTACATCTCGTACGGCAGGTTCGCGCCGCGACCGACGAACAGCGACTGGGACGCCGTATTGTTGGCCTGCTTGACCGGTAGCTCGTTGCCGTCGACGGCGATCGCCGTGCGCACCGTGTACCGACCGTTCGCCGCCGGCCAGGTGCCCAGGTTCACCCCCGCGCTCGTCGCACCCGCGGCGATGGCGCCGGTGAAGGTGCCGGTGAACGTGCGCACCGTGCCGCCGTTGCCGTCGAGCAGCGTCAGCGTGATGCCGTGCGCGCCGCCCGCCGAGGCGATCGTGCCCTGGTTGCGGATCGCCACGGTGAACGTCACCGTGTTGCCGGCCGCCGGCGTGCCCGGCGCCCACGACGCGACCGGCACCAGGTCGGAGCTGTCGACCGGACGCACCACGAGCGGGCTGCCGGCGGTGAAGGAGTTGTTGGTCTCGTTGGTCTCGATGACCGTGTTCGCCTCGTCGACCTTCGCGACCAGCGGGTAGGAGCCGGCGTTGCGCGTACCGATGTTCGCCGTCACGGTGGCGGTCGCGCCCGCCGCGAGCGCACCGACCGCCGCGGTGCCGGCCAGCGTCGTGCCCAGGTAGACGTTGACGTTCGTCGCGCCGGAGGATGCCGTCCCTCCATTGCGGACGGTCGCGGTCACCGAGATGGTGTCGGTCTCGACCGGCGAGGCCGGCGACGCCGACAGCGCGGTGACGGTGAGGTCCGGGTTCGGCGCCGGCGTGCCGATCACCTGGAGCTCGGCCACCTGACCGCCCGACGAACCGCTGTTGCTGTTGACGCGCAGCCGGACGTCGGCCACGCTCGCCGTCACCGGGATCGTGACGCTGTTGCCCGACGCCGGGTTGAACGTGTAGTCGGCGGCGGCGCGCAGGCTGGTGAACGTCGACGAGCCCTGGTCGCGGCCGAGCACCTCGATGTTCTGCGTGCGGGTGCCCCACACCGGATCGGGGTTCAGCTTCACGACGACGCTCGTGACGGCGGCGTTCGCTCCCAGCTGGACTGTCAGCAGGTTCGGGTACGCGCCGCCCGCCGCCTCCCAATAGGTCGTGAGGTTGTCGTCGTTGGCGTTGGCCGCCACGAACGTGAAGACCGTCGAGGACGCCGTGATCGGCTTGCCGACGGCCAGGTTCGCGCCGCCGCCGGTGCCCACGCGCGTCACCGTGTTGCTGTCGGCCGACTGGTTGCCGGCCGCGTCGCGGGCCTTCACGTGGTAGCTCACCGTCACGGTGGCGGGCTGGGTGTCGGTGTAGCTCGTGCCGGCCGTGGTGCCGCGCAGGGTGCCGTTGGCGTAGACGTCGTAGGCGGTGACGCCGACGTTGTCGGTGCTCGCCGTCCACGTGAGCCGGATCTGGCCCGCGGCCGGCTCGGTGTAGGCGAGGTTGCCGGGCGCGGTGGGCGCCTGCGTGTCGCCACCGGTGCCGTTCCGGGTGACGGAGTTGCTGTTCGGCGACTGGTTGCCCGCGGCGTCGCGCGCCTTCACGTAGTAGGTGACCGTGACGTTCGCGGGCTGCGTGTCGACGAACGCCAGCACCGTGCCGGCGACGCTCGTGCGCAGCACGTTGTTGGCGTAGATGTCGTACGCGGTGACGCCGACGTTGTCGCTGCTCGCCGTCCACGAGAGCCGGATCTGGTCGGTGGCCGGCTGCGTGTAGGCGAGGCTGCCGGGCGCGGTGGGTGCCTGCGTGTCGCCCTGGGTCGGGCCGTACACCTCCAGCTCACTCAGCTGGGCCGCCGGCCACTGCGTGTTCGCGGTGACGTGCACCCGCACGTACCGCGCGGTCGCGGCGCCGAACGCGAGCGTCACCGTGTTGCCGCTGCCCGGATCGAACGCGCGGCCGGCGCTCGCGACGAGCGTGGCGAAGCTCGACCCGTCGGTGCTGCCCTGCACCGACAGCGTCTGGGTGCGGGCCTCCCACGTCGACGGAAGCTTGAGCACCACCCGGTTCACGCTGACGCCGCTGCCGAGGTCGACCTGGATCCATTGCGGGAACGCGTTGTTCGTGCTCTCCCAGTAGCTGCCCTGGTTCCCGTCGCCCGCGTTGCCCGGGCCGTACGGCGACACCGACCCGCTGGCCGTGAACGCCTTGCCCTGCGCGAGGTTCGCGCTCGACGAGGTGGCCCCGTACACCTCGAGCTCGGCGAGTTGCGCGGCCGCCCATCCGGTGTTCGCACTGATCTGCACCCGCACGTAGCGCGCCGCCGTCGCGGTGAAGTTGATGGTGACGGTGTTGTTGCCGCCCGGCGCGAACGAGCGTCCGGCACTCGCGACGATCGTCGCGAAGCTCGACCCGTTCGTGCTGCCCTGCACCGACAGCGTCTGCGTGCGGGCCTCCCAGGCGCCCGGCAACTTGAGCACGATCTGGTCGATGGTCTGCTCGCCGCCGAGGTCGACCTGCGCCCACTGCGGCAGCGCGCCCGAACTTTCCCAGTAGCTACCCTGGTTTCCGTCGGTCAGGTTGGCGGCGACGTACGGTCCGTTGACGGTGCTCGCGGCGGCCGTGCGGCCGGCGGCCAGGTTCGGGCCGCCCGCGGCGGATGCGGTTCCGGCGGCGGTGGCGACCAGCGCCGTGGCCGCCAGGGTGATCGCGGCCAGCGCACCGGCCAGACTTCTTCTTCTCATCGCGTCCTCGCGTTGGGGGCGGGTCGGTGGACCGACCGGGATGCGGCGACAACCCGACCGGCGACGCCGGACGGGCAACGGGGAATGGGCGGGTACGCGGCTCTTGGGCGGGGGAGATCAGGTTTTTTCGCCGCGAGGCCCAAATGTTTCAGACCACGCCGACGACGTCAACCATCAATGTAAGAGAATTGCGTAATCCAATCGCTCTCTTGCGCACCGCGACCTCGGCGCTGACTAGGTAGTTGTGCTAGCTAGGTGGCGCGGCTACTCTCTCCCACCGTGGATTCCGATCGGCGTGGGCAGTGGTTGCGCGGTGTGCTCGATCTGTGCCTGCTCGCCCTGCTCGCCAACCGCGAGTCCTACGGCTACGAGCTGGCCCAGTCGTTGCACGGGGCGGGTATCGGGCCGATTCAGGGTGGCACCCTGTACCCGGTGCTGATGCGGTTGCAGAAGACCGGTCTCGTCACGGCGCGGTGGCACGCGGGGGAGTCCGGCCCGGCGCGCAAGTACTACCGTCTCACCACCGCCGGTGCCGATGCGTTGCGCAGCACCGGATCCGACTGGCGGCGGTTCAGTGATCAGGTCAACGGACTCCTGACAGAGGTGGAGAGCCGATGAATGCGCAGGCGTGGTTGGCCGAACTCGACGCGGAACTGCGGCGGCGCGGCACCGGTCCCGACACCGCGGCCCACGTGGTCGCGGAGGCCGCGGCGCATCTGACCGACAGCGGCGAGAATCCGGTCACGGTCTTCGGCCGGGCGGAGAGTTACGCCGCTGCGGTCATCGAGATCATCGGCAACCGGGCCAGGCGGGCGCCGGGGCCGGTCCGCCTGCGGGCGCGGGGCATCAGCAAGCGGTACCGGCGGCGCGTGGTGCTCGACAACGTCGACCTCACGGTGCGGGCCGGGCAGATCGCGGCCGTCGTCGGCGCCAACGGTTGCGGCAAGAGCACGTTCCTCGGCATCTGCGCCGGGCTGGTCAGCCCCGACTCGGGGGAGGTGGGCGTCGACGGCCGGCTGGGGTACTGCCCGCAGGAGGGTGGCGTCGCCGACTTCCTGCGTCCCGACGAGCATTTCGTGCTGGTCGGCGCCGGCGCCGGGCTCACGCGCGTCACCGCGAAAACGCGTGGCCGTGACTCGGCCGCGGCCCTGGGGTGGACGGCGGCCGACGCCCCCACGGCCCGGCACCTCTCCGGCGGAACGCGCCAGAAGCTGAACCTGGTGATGTCGACGCTCACCGAGCCCGACGTGCTGCTGCTCGACGAGCCGTACCAAGGATTCGACAGAAGTACATACGTGAATTTCTGGGACCAGCTGTACCGCCTGCGCGACGAGGGGAAGGCGATCGTGGTCGTCACCCACCTGCTGAACCAACTCGACGGCGTCGACCTCGTGCTCGACCTCACAAAGGCAGCGGCATGAAGATCCTTACCGTCGCGGAGATGACGTTGCGGGAACTGGCGCGTCGCAGGCGCGCGCTCGCGTTCCTTCTCCTGCTGCCGCTGGTGTTCTACGTGGTGCGGCACGAGTACGTGGGCCAGTCGGTGCGGTCGGTGTTTCTCGGGATCGGCTGGGCGGTGAGCACCGCGGCGCTTTTCGCGACGGCGGCGGCGCGTTCGGTGGACCCGCGGCTCGTGCTGGCGGGCTACCGCGTCTACCAGGTGTACGTGGGCCGGTTGCTCGGATTGTGGGTGGCCGGCGCGGCGCTGGCGGTGCCGTTCCTGGTGCTGATCCGGTTCGACGCGCCCGGCGTACGCTTCGACGCCGTGACGCTCGCGATGGCCTTCTGCGTCGCGATCGCGGCGCCGTTCGGAATGCTCATCGGGATCCTGCTGCCGCGCGAACTGGAAGGCACGCTCGTTCTCCTCACGGCCGTGTCGATGCAGATGCTGCTCGACCCGGCCGACACCGTGGCGAAGGTGACCCCGTTCTGGTCCAGCCGCGAGATCGGCACGTTCGCCGTCGACCACACCGGTACCGACCACCTGACCCGCGGGGTGGTGCACGGCACGGTGTACACCGTCGGGCTCGTGCTGCTCGTCGGTCTCGTCGTCGTGGCGCGGCAACGGCGGCGTCGCCATCTGCGCTACGCTGCCGAACTGGAGGGGGTGCGGACGTGAAGGTCGTCGTGTTCGGTGCCACCGGGATGATCGGTCAGGGCGTGCTGCGCGAGTGTCTGCTCAGCCCGTCGGTCACCGAGGTTCTCACGGTCGGGCGCGCCGTCACCGGCCGAACCGATCCGAAGCTCCGCGAGATCGCCCACGCCGACATGTTCGACCTCGCGCCCATCCGCGCCGACCTCGCCGACGCCGACGCGTGCTTCTTCTGCCTCGGTGTGTCGTCGGCGGGCATGTCCGAAGACGCGTACCGCCGCATCACCTACGACCTCACGATGGCGGCCGCCCGGTCGTTCCCCGCGGAGGTCACCTTCGTCTACGTGTCGGGCCAGGGCACCGACTCCACCGAGAAGGGCCGCACGATGTGGGCCCGGGTCAAGGGAAAGACGGAGAACGACCTGCTCGCCCTGCTGCCCAAGGCATACATGTTCCGCCCCGGGTACATCCATCCGATGAACGGCGAGAAGCCGCGGTCGCGGGTGTACCGGGCGCTCCTCCCGGTCGCCCGTCCCCTGTACCCGGTACTGCGCCGGCTGATGCCGAAGAGCGTGACCACCACGGAGCTGCTGGGCCGCGCGATGGTCAACGTCGCCACCGACGGCGCGCCGGAACGGGTGCTGGAGTCTCCGGACATCAACGCCGTGGGCGCGCGCTGACCTCAGGAGGCGGTCGCGCCGAGGGCCGTGGCGATCAGGTCGATGGCGACGGCTTCCTCGGGGCTCACGGCCTGGCCGTGCTCGCGGTGCGCGTTCGCGACCTTGTCGGCGACGGCGAGAACGAACCGGCGGTACCCCTCGACCTCCTCGGGCGTCGCCTTGGTCTCCAGCAACGCGACCGCGGTACGCAGGTGCCGGAGGACGTTCTCGCGGAGTGCCTCCGGTGAGTGGTACCTCGTGTGGTCGGCCTTCGGCTTGGCCGCCACGATCTCGTCGAGGAGTTGACTCTCGCCGTGCGCGGCGCGGGCCTCCGCGTATGCCTTCGCCATTGCCATCGTTTCGCGGAACATCCCGCCGCGCGATGCCATGACGACCATCATGCCGGCGCTCGGTGGACCCTCGAGGATCGACTTCCACTCCTCGGGGGAGAAGTCGGCGTGTGTCGTCATCTCAACTCCATCTCTCGTGTCCCGACATCGCGTGTTGCTCGATGAGGGCGTCGAGCAGGGCGAGGTCGTCGGGGGCCAGCCAGGTCTCGGCCGACCGGGTGGAGCCGGCCCGCCGGATCGCCGCCGTCAACGGCCCGGCCCAGAGGTGCTCGATCAGGGCGACCGCCGCGGCGGTGCCGACCGGGATCGCGTCGGCCAGGGACCACACCTCCGGGCCCGCTGCCGGTTCCGCCTCCGGTTCCGCCGACGCCCCGCCGCCGTCGCGCTGGGCGAGCAGCGCGACCGCGAGTCCGCCGAGGCCCGCGTCGACGCCGTCCGGTGCGGTCAGGGTTTCGAGGCTGCCGTCCGCCGCGCGCGAGACGAGCAGCAGGTCGACCAGCCGCACGATCCCGGCGTCCCGGAGCCGGGTGAACTCCGCGAGCACCTCGCCGGAGAACGCCGGGTGGTCGAAGCCCACGACGAGAACCTGCACCGGCCCCTTCACCGGCCCACCCGCGAACGCAGATCCTCGTACTCCTCGGCGGTGATCACGCCGGTGTCGAACAGGTGCCGCAGCGCGACCAGCGGATCCGGTGCCGGCGCGGCCGCGGGCGATGGCGGCGGTGGGGCGGGCGGCGGTGGGGCGGGCGGATGGGACGCCGCGTAGGCCTGCGCGGGCGTCAGGCGGCCACCGTAATAGGGCACGTTGCCGGTCATCCCCGCACGTAACAGCTGCCTGGGCACCAACAGCATCGGCTGCTCCTCATCGACGGACGTCCAGATACTGGCCGCCGTCGACGCCGGGTCACATCCTCCGCGCGGGATGGTTCCGGGCGTGCGCGGCGAGGCCGTCGACGCAGCGCTGGATGAACTTGCCCAGCGCCCAGCGGTAGATCCAACCGGTGCCGGGCACCTTCGCCGTGAAACTGCTGCGCCAATGGATGACGGTTCCGCCGTCGACCGGCGTCAGATCGACGTTCGCCCGGTAGTTCCGCAGCGGCAGCCCGGACAGCAACGCGTAGCTGAATCGCCGGTCTGGCACCAGCTCCACGACTTCTTCGCGGCTCACGGTGCGACCGGTGCGGAAGACGCGGATCGCGCCCAACCCTTCACCGCCACCCGGCGCCTCGGCCTCCAGCGTGAAGGATTCGAGCGGCGACCAGACGGGCCAGGTCTTCCCGTCGATCAAGAGCGAGTAGACGGTCGGGGCGTCGGCGGACGATCGGGCGGTGGTCTCGATTCTCTGTACCATGTGGTACATGTACCATGCGGTACATCGACAGGGAAGAGGCACGAGACGAAGGTCGCCGTGGGCAGTTGCTCGACGCGGCGGTCGAATACGCGGCGCACCAGGGCATCAGCGACCTCAGCCTGCGCCAACTGGCCGCCGCGCTCGGCACCAGCCACCGCATGCTCGTGTACCACTTCGGGTCCAAGGAGGCCCTGCTGGTCGCGGTGGTGCGCGAGGTCGAGGCGCGGCAGCGGCAGTTCCTCGCCGATCTCGACGGCGACGTGCCGCCCGAGGAACTCGGCCGGCGGTTGTGGGACCGCCTCGCCGACCCGGCGATGTGGCCCTACGAGAAGCTGTTCTTCGAGATCTACAGCCAGGCGCTGCGGTCGCGACCGCACACGGCCGAACTCCTCGACGGGATCGTCGAGTCGTGGGTCGCCCCGATCGCGGACCTCAATGTCCGCAACGGCGTTCCGCCGGCCGACGCGCGCGCGACGGCCCGCCTCAGCGTCGCGGTGACCCGCGGGTTGCTGCTCGACCTGCTCGCCACCGGCGACCAGGAGGGGGTACGGGCGGCGATGGAGCGGTTCCTCGTGCTGTACCGGGGCGGTACGGTCCCCGGATGACTCCCGACCGCGTTGAGCCGCCCCGCATCGCCGACGAGCGCGTGATGCTCGAATCGTGGCTCGACTACTACCGCGCGAGCATCGTGCACAAGTGCGCCGGGCTCTCGCCGGCTCAGCTCGCCGAGAAGTCGTGCCCGCCGTCGCCGATGTCGATGATCGGGCTGATCCGCCACCTCACCGAGATGGAGCGGATGTACGCGCACAAGCTCGCCGACCCGGACATCGCGTTGCTGTACTGCACCGACGAGAGCCCCGACGGTGACTTCGACGACGTCTCCGCCGATACGGCCGCCGACAACCTCGACGTGTACACCGTCCACTGTGCACGGTCGCGGGAGGTGCTCGCCGGGCTCGGGCTCGACGACGAGTTCGGGACCGAGCGGCCGTACACGGTGCGGTGGGTCCTCCACTATCTCGGCAAGGAGTACGCCCGGCACCTCGGCCACGCCGACCTGTTGCGGGAACGCATCGACGGCGCCGTCGGCGAGTGACGTCGCCGGGTGCAGGTCGGTTGCCAAGCCTTGTACTGATGGTCGCGAAGTGGTGACACTTAGCATATGGCGCGCAGACGAGTTGCGGGGACAGGGCGAAGAGCCCGTCCGAGCCGGCGCGCCGCGCGGGAGCGCGGACCGCCTGGAGAAGGGGAGACGACAACCTGCTTGACGCACCTCGACCGCCGACCCGGCCGGCAGTATGACCGGGGACATGAATGGAGGATTCACCGGTGGCCGCGCCAATGACGCGTGACACATAGCGCCGGCGCAGCCCACGCCGAATCGCCGACCTCGGCCGCCCGTGACCACCGACGCACACCCGGCCACCGCACCGATGTCCACACCGGACGGTGGAATTGACGGAGCGTCGACTTAGTGGGGCCACACCCGGCACTGCCACGCCGACAAACGTTCCCGACGGCCGCTACGAGCGGGCCGGTGACGACATGGGGAACCCCGGCAGAAACAGGTCGACAGAACGGCAGTCACACCCCGATCCGGTCGGCGCCGCCAGCGTCGTGCCGCCGGGCCGCTCGCGCACCGACCGTGGTGTCGCAGGTCCGGCCCTCCTGGCACCATGACTGGCCCCGCGGGTCAGATCGGCACAGGTAACGGTCGCGGAGGACTCCACAGGGGAGCCCTCCGCGATCTCGTTCGTTAGTGAACTCATGACGAGACTTGTGCGGCTCGCGGTCGTCGCCGCGCTCACGGCCGGCGTCCTCACCGGATGCGGGTCCGACGGGCGGCCGCCTGCCATCGGGACCGGTGTTCCGTCGGCCACCGCCGTTCAGGCCGAGCCTCCGCTTCCGCCGAATCCGTTGGCCGGCAAGGTGTTCTACGTCGATCCGGTGAACCCGGCGAGCCGGCAGGCCGCGAAGTGGGACGCCGAGAAGCGCACCGCCGACGCCCAGCAACTGCGGAAGATCGGCGACCGGGCGGTGGCCCACTGGCTGACGGCCGGCACCGACGCGACGAAGGAGGTCGACGGCCTGGTGACGCGGGCCGCCGCCGCGGGTCAGCTGCCGGTGCTCGTCGCGTACAACATCCCGGGCCGGGACTGCGGGAGTTTCAGCGCCGGCGGTGCCGCGACGCCCGATGCCTACCGCGCCTGGATCCGCACGGTGGCGGCCGGCCTCAACGGACGCCCGGCGGTCGTCGTCGTCGAACCCGACGCGGTGCCGCACATCGTCGACGGCTGCGGCGGCGACGAGGAGGCGCGCTACGCGCTGCTGCGCGACGCGGTCAGCACGCTCAAGTCGTCGCCGAACGCCGTCGTGTACCTCGACGCCGGTCATCCCGCGTGGGTCACCGACACCGGCCGCCTCGCCGTCGCGCTGCGCCGGGCCGGCGCCGACGCCGCCGACGGCTTCTCCCTCAACGTCTCGAACTTCATCCCGACGGCCGACAACTTCGCGTACGGCGACCGGCTGTCGACCGCGCTCGGCGGCAAGCTGTACGTGGTGGACACGAGCCGCAACGGCGCCGGCCCGGCGACCGTCGCGGACGGTGCACCCGGTTGGTGCAATCCGCGCGGCCGGATGCTCGGCCAACCGCCCACTGTGGACACCGGCCATCCGCGCGCGGCGGCGCTGTTGTGGGTCAAGCGTCCGGGGGAGTCCGACGGCGCCTGCCGGCCGGGCGAGCCGGCGGCCGGCAGGTGGTGGCCGGAGTACGCGCTGGAGCTCGCCCGCCGGTCCTAAAGCTTCACCTCGCTCAGCGCGGTGTCGAGCATCTCCAGGCCGAGGTCGATCTCGTCGGTCGACGCCGTGAGCGGCGGCGCGATCCGCAGCACGCTGCCGAAGCCGGGGAACTTGACGATGTTGATGTTCACGCCGAGTTCGAGGGCCCGGTTGGTGACTCGCACCGAGTAGTCCGGCGCGGCGGCCCGGGTGTCGCGGTCGGCCACGAGGTCGACGCCGAGCAGCAGGCCCTGCCCGCGCACGTCGCCGATCGTCTCGTGCTTCTGCTGCAGTTCCAGCAGTCCGGCCCGCAGCCGGTCGCCGAGCTTGACCGCCCGCGCCGGCAGGTCGTCGGCGAGCACCGTGCGCAGCACGGCCCGCCCCACCGCGGCCGGCAGCGGGTCACTCACGTGCGAGGTGAAGTGCAGGAAGCCCTTCTCCGCCGCGTCCTCCTCGATCTCTTTCGTGGTAACCGTTGCGGACAACGGCAGCCCGCCGCCGAGCGTCTTGCTGAGCGTCAGGATGTCGGGTACGACGTCGTGCTGCTCGAACGCGTACATCGCGCCGACGCGGCCGAGCGCGGTCTGCGCCTCGTCGAGGATCATCAGCATGCCGCGCTGGTCGCAGTGCTCGCGCAGCCGGGCGAGATAGCCCGGCGGCAGCGGCACGATGCCGCCCGCGCTGAGGATCGGCTCGGCGATCACGGCCGCCGGCGCGCCGGTCGACATCGTGTCGGCGAGCGCCATTCCCGTGTCGAGACAGGTGAAGTCGCACCTGTCGCGGCAGTGCCGGATCGGGCACCGGTACGCGTTCGGCGCGGGAAGCGCCATCGTGCCCGGCATTCCCGGCCCGTAGCCTCGCCGGCCGGCGCTGTAGGTGCTCGACGACGCGCCGGCCGTCATCCCGTGCCACGATCCCGCGAACGCCAGCACCTCGTAGCCGCCCGTGGTCAGCTTCGCCAGCCGCAGCGCGGCCTCGTTCGCCTCGCCGCCGGTCGACAGGAACATGGCCCGCGCCAACGGTTCCGGCAGCGTCGCCATCAGTTCGCGGGCCAGTTCGGTGACGTCGCGCGACAGGAAACCGCTGAAGAGGTGGACGACCTTGCCGCTGGCCCCGGTGATGGCCTTGAGGATCTCCGGGTGGCCGTGCCCGAGCGTCGCGCACATCTGCCCGGACGTGAAGTCGAGGATCCGCCGGCCACCCTCGGTGGTCAGCCAACTGCCCTCCGCGCGTTCGATGAGCTCGGCGGCGAACTCGCCGCCGTATCGGATGAGGTTGTCGGTGGTCACTCTGACATGTCAGCACTCCGGCTTTGACATGTCAATACAATGGGACGCCGTGAGCACTTCCGCGGTTACCGCAACCTCGTCGGGCAACGCCGCATACCACCGGCTGCGCCGGGCGATCGTCCGGCTGGAACTGCCCCCGTCGTTGCCGGTCTCCGAGACCAACCTCGGCGACCGGTTCGGGCTGTCGAAGGCGGCCGTGCGGTCGGCACTGGCGCGGCTGCGCGCCGAGGGCCTCGTGCTGGCCGAGCCGCGGCGCGGGCACGTGATCGCGCCGTTGACGCTGCGCGACGTCCGGGAGATCTACGACCTACGGCTGCTGGTCGAGCCGGCGGGCGCCCGCACCGCGGCCACCGTGCTCAGCGCCGGCGCGGTCGCCGGCCTCGCGGCGCGGGTGAACACCCTGTCGGTGGCCGACGAGTCCACAGTGGAGGAATTCCTCGCGGTGAACCGCGACATCCACGTCACCGTCGCGGCCGCCGCCGGCAACTCCCGCCAGGAGGCGCTGGTGCAACGCCTCCTCGACGAGAGCGAACGCGCGATCGCGGTGGCGTTCGCGGCCGGTGTCCCCGGCGGCGCCACCCGCGTGCGCGGCGAACACCTGACCCTGCTGGAGGCGCTGGCCGCCGGCGAGGCGGCGAACGCCGAACGGGCGATGGCGTCGGCGATCAGCCGCTTCCGCGACGATCTTCTTCAGATCCTCGCCGGTACCCCCTCGGTTCTGGACGCGGAACTCTGATCAGTCCCGGGTCGATCACCTCGTGCATGAGATGCAGCGGCGCGGTGCCGACGCCCAGCCGCGTGAGCGCGTCCCGGTACCGCTCCGCCACCGCGGGCTCCACGAGGCCGCGCACCGCGGGTAGGCCCGGATCCGCGGCGCGCGCCAGCGACTCCACCTGGCACGAGGCGAGCGTTCCGGGCACGCGCGGCTGGGCGGCATAGCGTTCCACCACGTCGGGCGGGAGGTCCGGTGCGGTGATCCGGTCGACCGCGCCGACGGCGAGCAGACCGCCGCCCACCACGAGGATGTCGCGCCGGCGGCGCATGCGATCGAGCGCCGCGACGGGATCGATCGCGGGTGGGAAGGAGTCGTCGACGACGATCGTGCCCGGTCTCAGCGTCGCGGCGTCGAGCGGCGCGGTGGTCGCGCTGGTGGCGGCGACGATGAGGTCGGCGTCGGTCCAGTCGCCGGTGGACGCGTCGTAGCCGGCGTCCCGGAGGCGCTGGCACAGGTCCGATCGCATGGTGAGCGTGGCGGGGAGGTCGCAGAGCAGCAGTCTCCGCGGCTTCTCCGGCAGCAGGGCGAGTACGAGGTCGAGGGTGGCCCGGCCGATGGAACCGAGGCCGAGAAACGCGATAGTGCCCGGCTTCCGGCCGGCGGCGTCGAGGGCGGCGAGCACGGTGCCGGCGACGGCCACGGCGGTGGCGGCATGGCCGGTGGTGACCGTGTCCGTGTTCTGCAGCGCGAACCCGTAGCCGGTGAGCGAGGGCAGCATGCCCGCCAGCGACACGGATTCCGTGCCGGCGACGGCGACCGCCCGGGTCACCTCGGCGGCGAGATCGTCCACCGTGGACAGTTCGTCGGCGAACCGCGGCAGGCACACGTAGCCGGACCGGCCGAGCGCCGTCTCGGTGACCTCGAGGAGGCGCGGCTCGCCGGTGGGGAACAGCGCCGTCCTGATGTGGTCGCGGGGCACGGCGTTCAGCGGGAGGCCGGCCAGCGCGGCGAGATGCGCGGGGGACGGAAGGTATCCGACGAGCGCGGCGTCGAGCGTCCCGCTCCACGACCCGGCGCTCCGGTGCGCAGTGGCCCGCATCAGGTCCGTGCGGATCTCGTCGACGAGGGCCTGC
Organism: Virgisporangium aurantiacum; assembly: GCF_016863635.1. Lineage (GTDB taxonomy): Bacteria > Actinomycetota > Actinomycetes > Mycobacteriales > Micromonosporaceae > Virgisporangium > Virgisporangium aurantiacum. Next base: position 99,051 of record NZ_BOPG01000047.1, read on the forward strand.
GATTCGCCGGCGGCGCGCACGGTGAGCAGCAGCCCGTCGGCGGTCGGGCGGGCGGCGAGGAAGAAGTCCGTGCCGGCGGCGGGCGGTTCGAGTTCGGTGCCGGGTTCCCACTCGGCGGTCAGCCCGGTGGCTGGTTCCGTGGTTCGTGCGAGGGCACTGAAGTCGAGGTAGGTGAAGAAGGCGTCGACGTCGCCGTCAGGCGTTCCCGCGTCTTCGGCCTCGCGGGCGGCGGTCACCGCGGCGATCGTGTGACGCAGGTCGGCGTCGAACGTCGAACCCGATGCGGGGCGGATGGTGATCGCGCCGACACACGGGCCGAAGAGGCGGTTCAGGTCGGGGAGCGGGTACTCGCGTCCGGTGGTGGCGACGCCGATCACGACGTCGCGCCGGCCGGTGTGCCGCCGCAACGCGCGCAGGTAGGCGGTGAGCACGGCGGCATGCGGGGTGGCGCCGTGCGCCATGGTGAGCCGGCGCAGCCGGTCCGTCGTGCGGGTGTCCACAAGGGACTCGGCGGTGCTGGTTTTCGCTTCTGCAGGGCGGGGCCGTAGCGTGGCGCCGGCATCGGCGATCGCCACGTAGTCGCGGAACGTGCAGCGCAGCGGCGGCGGCCGATGGTCCGGGTCGCGGTAGCGGTCGAGGAGCTCGCGGCTCAACAGCGCCGCGCTGTACCCGTCACCGATGAGGTGGTGCGCGTGGACGATCAGCACATGCTCGTCCGCGCCGACGCGCACCAGCCGCAGGCGGATCAGCGGCCACGCCCACGGCTCGAAGCGGCGCGCCCGTTCATCGGCGACCGCGGTGTCCACTTCGGACGTTTCATAGGTGACCGGCAGGCGCAGGGAAGGCGGCAGCTCCTGCTGCACGGGCGGCCGGGCGCCGGCCGGGAACACGGTGCGCAGCATGCCGTGCCGCTCGACGAGCGCGTCGACGGCGCGCTGGAACCGGTCGCGGTCGAGCGGTCCCCGGAGCCGGACGCGCGCGAGCCAGCCGTGGTTGCCGTCCGGGTCGACGGCCTCGGCGAGCAGGAAGCCGCGCTGGGAAGCGGTGAGCGGGAAGGGTTCCGCGCTGCCGCCCGGTGCGGGCTGTCGCCCGGGCCGGCTGCCGCCGGTGTCGCCGACGTTTGCGCCGCCGGCGTCTGTGCCGGCCGCGTCTGTGCCGGCGTCTGTGCCGGCCGTGTCTATCGCGGCGGCCAGTGCCTGCACGGTGCGGTTCCGGTAGATCGCCGTGGGGCGGGGGAGATCGGCGAACTCGTCGGCGAGGCGGGCGAACAGGTCCAGGGCGAGAATCGAGTCGCCGCCGAGCGCGAAGAAGTCGTCCCCGCGTCCCACCGGACCGACGCCGAGCAGAAGCGACCACACCGCCGCGACCGACTCCTCGGTGCGACCGCGCGGCGGGCCGCCGATCGCGCCCTCGCGCGGCGCCTCGACCAGTCGGCTCCGGTCGACCTTCCCGGCCGCGGTCAACGGCAGCACCGCGACCGTGTGAACGCGCGCGGGCACCAGATATTCCGGCAACCGCTCGTCGAGGTACGCGCGCAGGTCGGCACCGGACCCGGCGCGCACCTGGACGTACGCGACGAGCCGGTTCCCGTCGGGCAGCACGGCGGCGTGCTCGACGTCGGGATGTCCGCGCAGCACGGCCTCGGCCTCGCCGGGCTCGACGCGGTGACCACGCACCTTCACCTGGTCGTCACGGCGGCCGACGAACTCCAGCGCACCGTCGGGCCGTCGACGCACGACATCGCCGCTGGCATACAGGCGTTGCCCCTCGTGCCACCGGAACGCGGCCGCGGTGCGCTCCGGATCGTCGAGGTAGCCGGGGCTCAGGCCCGGGCCGCCGATCAGCAACTCGTCGTCGACGATCACCAGAGTCGCACCGGCGGCGGGCCGTCCGATCGGAACCGTGCGGGCGCCGTCGTCGGGCCGGCGGTCGACGACGTGGTACGCGGCATTGATGGTGGTCTCCGTCGGGCCGTACAGGTTGGTGATCCGCGGCCCGGCGCCGAACAGGTCGAACCACCGCCGCACCGGATCCGCCCGCAGGGGCTCGCCGCCGACGTGCACCCAGCGCAGCGCGGACAGCTCCGGCCGGTCCCCCCGCTTCTCCGCGGCGACGAGCAGCCGTTCCCACAGCGCCGGCACCGAACTCCACACGGTGATCCGGCCGCGCTCGACCAGGCGCAGCAACGCATCCGGGTCCAGCAGCAGGTCACGGCCGACCGGAACCACGGTCGCTCCGGCGAGCAGCGGCGCCAGGATCTGCCGCACGGAGGCGTCGAAACAGATCGGCGCGGGTTGCAGCATCCGGTCGCCCGGCCGGTAGCCGAACGTGTCGACGGCCCAGTCGAGGTAGTTGGCGAGCGCGCCGTGCGTCACCGGAACGCCTTTCGGGCGTCCGGTCGACCCGGACGTGAACATGATGTAGGCGAGGTCGCCCGGCTGAGGGTCCACAGTGGACGCGTCGTCGTCGACGGTCGAGAGGTCGAGCCGGTCGAGGCCGATCGCGGCCGCCGTCGCCGCGGTGGCCGCGTGGCACACGACCAGCCGGGCGCCGCACCGGTCGAGCTGATCGCGCAGCCGGCCGGGCGGATGCGTGGCGTCCAACGGGACGTACGCGGCACCGGCGGCCAGCACACCGACCACGCCGACGACGGTGTCGACGCCGGGCGCGGTCAACAGCCCGACAGGCGCACCGGTCGAGCGCCGGCGGAGCGCACCGGCCAGCCGCGCGGACGCCCGTTCCAGTTCCCCGTAGGTGAGCCGTCCACCGTTCAGGTCGTCGACGGCGACCGCGGTCGGTGCGACGGCACACCGGTCGAGGATCCGCCGGACGACACTCCGCGCGTCCGTTGTCGTCAGCGCGGCGAGGTGCTCGTCCGCGAGACGGGCGACGGTGTCCCGGCGGAACAGTGCCAACGGGAAGTTCCACGACAGGTGCAGGACGCCGTCGACCTCCCAGGCGAGCAGGCTGAGCCGGGTGGCCGCCGACCCCGTGCCCGCCGCGGTGGCCGTCACCTCCGGCAGGCCGTCGGTGTCGACGGTGACCGGGAAGCGGGCGAAGCTGAACCCCGCCGCCGGTGCCCGCCCACCGGCGGCCGACGCGAGCCGCCCGATGTCCACACCGGACACCGAGCCGTGCCGCTCCGACTCCAACCACGCCTGCCGCACCCGGACCGCAATGTCGGCGACGCCGTCCGCCGGCCGCACGTCGACCACCACCGGCAGGACGTCGGCGAGCGGCCCGATCAGCGTCTCGATCCCGGGAACCCGGACATGCCGGCCGGACCGGGCCACGTTCACCGCGATCCGCTCCTGCCCGGTCCACGTGGCGAGGCACCGCAGGTAGGACGCGAGCACGAGGTGGAACAGCGAGACGCCGGCCGCGGCAGCCGTCGCCACCAACGCATCCGCGCCGGTCCGCACCTGGTACGAGACCAGCGGCGGAGCGGGTGACTCGGACGGGTCGCCGTCGTACGGCAGCCGCAGGCCCTGTGGATAACCGGCGAGCGCCGTCCGCCAATAGGCGAGATCCGCTGGGGACGGCTGCGCCGACGGCAGTGCTGTGAACGGACCGGGTGGTGCAGAATCAGCACCGTCGCGGTAGATCGTCCACAGTTCCTGGCACAGGCGGTGCAGGCTGTACCCGTCGACGGCGGCGTGATGGCCGACGAGCACCAGATGCGCCACGTCGTCGCGTGGCTCGCGGGCGAGCACCGCTCGCAACGGCGCCTCCCGGGTCAGGTCGATCGGCCGGTTGCTCGCCTCCTCCTCGAGCGCCGCGACGGACGTCCGCAACTCCGTCTCGGTGAACCACGGCGGCGGTCCGTCCACTGTGTCCGGTGGCCCGATCACCTGCCGTGGCTCGGGCCCGACCAGTCGCATCCGCAGCATCGGATGGCGCGCCGCCAGCACCGCCAACGCGCGGCCGACGCGGGCACCGTCCAGCGGGCCGGCGACCGTCTGCCGCACGTAGCCGAACGCGGCCACGTCCGGATACATGCGGCCGGCCGTGTGGAAGGCGAGCTGCACGGGCGTCAGCGGGGCGCCTTCGGCGTCGAGGAACGCGGCGAGCGCGTCGACGGTGTCGTGCTCGAAGAGGAGCGTCGTGGGCAGCTCGCGCCCCAGCCGCTGCTCCAGCTTCTTGACGAGGTCGACCGCCGTCAACGAGTCGATTCCCTGTCGTAGCAGTGACTCGTCCGTTCGCAGTTCCCGGCCGATGTGCCGCTCGATGAGAAGCCTGATGTCGGCGCGCCCGGTTCCGGGTGACGCGGCGTCGTCCGTCCGCGATCCGCGCCGCACCGCGGCCCGGCCGTTCCCCGCGCCGTCGCCCGCGATCAGTTCCGGGCCGTCGGCGGTCAGGGCCGCCCGCAGCGCCCGCAGCGCGGTGGCCGGTTCGTGGACGGGCACCCCGCCGGCCGTCAACGCCGCCGTCAACCCCGGCGTGGCCATCCCCGTGTTCGCCAGCACCGGAAGGTGGACGGTCACGGCACCGGGGCGGCCCGCGGCGAACGCCGCCTGGAAGCGGTTGGCGGCGGCGTAATCGGCGAGGGTCCCCGAGAGGTCCGGCCGGATCGCCACGATCGACGACGCGCACACGAACCGGCGCGGCGTGCGGTCGTGCCGGTCGAGCGCCGCCGCCAGCAGGTACGTGCCCCGCACCTTGGGCGCCAGTACGGCGCCGATCTCGTCGTCCCCCTTGGCGGTCAGCGTGCCCGGGCGGAGCGCGCCGGCCAGATGGAACACGGCATCCAGCGTGGGGGTCAGGTCGGCCACGGCCGCGGCGAGCGCGTCGACGGAGCCCGGATCCGTGACGTCGCACCGGATGTAGCGGGCTCGCGCACCGAGCGCCCGTAGCTCCGGCAACAGTCCGTCCGGTGATTCGGCCGCGCGGGCCGCCAGGATGAGCAGCCGCGCCGAGCCGTCCGCGGCCAGGTCGCGGGCCAGTGCGCGGCCCACGCCGCCGGTGCCGCCGGTGATGAGACAGGTGCCAGCGCTCCGCGACGGACCGGCGACGTCGACCCGCTCCGGCACGCGGGACAGCCGGGTGCCGGAACGCCACGCGACCACCTCGGCCGTGCCGGGCGACGGCGGTGCGGCCCGCTCCCGGGCCAGGGCGGCGGCGTGCTCACCGGCTCTGTCCATCGTGGAGAGATCGACCACCCGGACGCCGACCCCGGCCAACTCGGCCGGCAGCGCCAACGCCAGCCCCGCCGCCACCGCCTGCGTCGGCCGGACCACCTCGCCGGGCGCACCGGTGCCGCACATGTCCTCGGTCACCAGGAGCACCGCGGGCCGCTCGACGAGAAGCCCGGTCAACTCCCGGACGGCCGCGACCGCCGCACCGACCGCCGCGTCGAGCGCCTCGACACTGTCCACAATGGATGCCGATCCGACCCGGTGCACCACCACGGGACGGGTGCCGGTATCCACGATCGGTGCGGGCCGGAAGACCGGACGGTGCAGCGCGATCGGGAGATCGATCCAGTACCGCTGACGCTGGAACGGGTAGGTCGGCACGGGCACCCGAACCGTTCCCGCGTCCAGTGCGGTGCGATCCAGCGGAAGGCCGCTCTCCCAGAGCCGCCCGGCGAGGGCGAGCAGCCACCGCCCGTCGGCGTCGGCGGGCACGTCGTAGACGCGGCCACCCGGCACCGGAGCCGAACAGGCGAAGGCCACCACGACGTCGAACCCGGCTATGCTCCCGTCCCGGCTCCCGGCCCGGAGCACCGCGTCGGGCCGGATCCCGGCCGCGACGAGTCGCCGCGCCAACGCGACGCCGACCCCGACCGCCGGCCGGACCCCGGGCACCACGAACGCGACCCGCCCAGCCGAGGTCCCGCCGCCGTCCCGGGGCGGCTCCGTGGGCAGAGCCGCGGCCACGTCATCGGCCGAGTCGCCGTCGACGACCACCGCCCATCGGTGCGGCCCGTGATCGCGGGCGGTCCCGGCCGCCGCGCAGATATCCGCGGCCCCGAGGTCCGGCCGGGCGAGCGCGTGCGCACGGAGCGCGGCCATCGCCGCCGTGAGGGCCGCCGGCGTGTGCGCCGACAGGGTGAGCAGATGCGGCCCCGGCCGCCGGCCCGACCGGACCGGTGGCGGCGCCTCCTCCAGGATCACGTGGACGTTCGTTCCGCCGAAGCCGAATCCGTTGACGCCGGCCAGCAACGGGCCGGTGCCCGTCCACTCGACCGGGTGGTCGACCACGGCGAGCCCGGCGGTGTCGAGGCCGAGCCGGGCCGAGACCGGCTCGTGGTGCGGCGACGGCGGCAGCCGCCGGTGGCCCAACGCCAGCACCACCTTGACGAGCGCCGGCATGCCGGCCGCGTTCAGCAGGTGACCGAGGTTGGCCTTGACCGAGCCCAGCCAGCGCGGCCCGCCGTCCGCCCGCGGCGGCAGGGCGCGGGCCAGCGACCGGACCTCCATCGGATCGCCGAGCACCGTTCCGGTGCCGTGAGCCTCCACATAGGACACCCGGGCCGGGTCGACGCCGGCGTCACGGTACGCGCGGGCGATCACCGCCGCCTGGCGGGGCGGGTTCGGCGTCAGGACGCTCAGCGAGCGTCCGTCGTTGTTGACCGCGCTGCCACGCACCAGCGCCAGCACCGGATCGCCGCGCCGGCGGGCGGCCGCCGCACCCGTGAGCACGAGCGCCGCCGCGCCCTCGCCCGGCACGATGCCGTCGGCGTCGGCGCTGAACACCCGGCACCGCCCGGTCGGCGAGATCGCCTGTGCGTCGTCGAGTGCGTGGTACGCGTCGGCGGTCAGGTTGAGGTTGACCCCGCCGACGACGGCCAGATCGCACTCGCCGGCGGCGATGCTGAGCCGGGCCAGGTGCAGCGCCACGAGGGCCGACGAGCACGCGGTGTCGACGACGAGGGCCGGGCCGTCGAGGTCCAACGCGTGCGCGAGGCGCGCCGCCACGAGGTTGCGCAGACCGCCGATCAGGCCGGCCCGGGGGGAGGCGTTGCGGCGCACCAGCTCCAGGTATCCGCTCTCGCCGGCGACGGCGAAGACCCCGACCCGCAGGCCGTTCCGGCGCACGCCCGCGTAGCCGGCGCGCTCCAGCGCCTCGTGCGCCACCTCCAGCAGGATGCGGGTCTGCGGGTCGGTGTGGCGCGCCTCGTCGGCGTCCACTCCGAAGAACGTGGCGTCGAACGCGGCCGGATCGGCGAGGAAGGAACCGGATCCGGCCCAGCGGGCGGACGCCGTGACGGCATCGCGCCCGGCGAGGAGCGCGTCCCAGAACTCCTCCGGTGTGTCGGCGCCCGGAAACCGGCACGCCATCCCGATGACGGCGACCGGCCCACCGTCCCGCCCGGCGCCGGGTCCGGTCCGCGCGGCCGGCGAACGCTGCCCGCTCAACAGCCCGGTCAACGCCGCGATCGTCCCGTGGTCGCGGAGCACCACCGGATCGAGGTCGACGCCGTACGCGTCCTCGAGATCGGCGAGCACCTCCATCGCGGTCAGCGACGTGCCACCGATCTCCAGGAACCGGTCGTGCGGCCCGATGGTCGCCGGATCGCGTCGCAACGCGCGACCCCATGCGCGCCGCACGACGCTGTCGGCGGAGACGGGTGCGTACCCGCCGGCCTCGAACCGTTCGCGGAGCAGCCCGCGGCGCACCTTCCCGCTCGTGGTGCGGGGAAACGTCGCGAGCGGCACCACGCGCACGTCGGAGTGCCCGGTCGCGGCGGCGATCCGTTTCGCGACGGCGTCGAGCGGTGCCCGGCGCGGCACGAACACCACCACGCGGTCGGCGCCGGTGGCGGGATCGGGCGACCCGACCACGGCGCACGGTCCCGCCGGCAGGCCCGGTGTGGCGGCGGCCACCGCCTCCAGGTCGGACGCGTGGAACGTCGCCCCGTTGACGAACACCACGTCCTTGGCCCGCCCCGTGACGCACAACCGTCCACTTCGGAGGAACCCGAGGTCGCCTGTGCGCAGCCAGCCGTCCACAAAGGACTCGGCCGTGGCCTCCGGATCGCGGTGATAGCCCCGGGCGACGTTCGGCCCGCGCACCTCGATGTGGCCGATCCGGTTGTCCGGCAACGGGTTCCGGCCGTCGTCGACGATCCGGACCGTACACCCCGGCACGGGGAACCCGACGTCCATGAACTCGGCGACGTCCCCACCCGGTTCCGCCCGGCCGGCCGCCGGCGCGGCGGTGTCGGCCGCCAGCGCGACGGTGTCGGCCGCCAGCGCGACGGTGTCGGCCGCCGGCGTGGCGCGGCCGGCGGCCAGCGCGGCCGTGTCGGCCGTCAGCACGGCGCGGCCGGCGGCCAGCGCGGCGCGGTCGAGTTCCAGCGGAACCGCGATCTCGCCCAGCGGCGGCGCGCACACGCCGAGCGTCGCCTCCGCCAGCCCGTACACCGGTTGCAGCGCACGGGGATCGAGTCCGGCGGCAGCGGTCTTCGCGAGAAACGACCGCCACACGGCCGGCGCGATCGGTTCGGCGCCGACCGCGCACAGCCGCACCGCGCTCAGGTCGAGGCCCGCCAGCACCCGGTCCGGTACCCGCCGGACCACCAGCGCCAGCGCGAAGTTCACCGCCGGCAGCACGGTCGCGCGGTGCCGCGCGGCGATCTCCAGCCACCGCGCCGGCCGCTTCGCGAACGCGACCGGGCTCAGCACCACCTGCCCCATCCGCGCGGCGAGCGGCGCGAGATGGCCGCCGATCAGGCCCAGATCGTGGTGGAACGGCAACCAGGTGACGATCACATCGGACGCGGTGAGCCCGCCCCCCACCGCCGCCTGCTCCAGGTTCGCGACGACGTTGGCGTGCGTCACCTCGACGCCCCGCGGATCGCCGGTGCTGCCCGACGAGTACTGCAGGAACGCCAGGTCGCCCGGCGCCGGCCGGTGCGGCTCCACGGAAGCGTTGCGCCGCAACGAATCCAGCTCGCTCCGCGTGACGATCGGTGGATGGTCGAGGGCCGTCGACACGGCGTCGACCCGGGCCTGGTCCGGGGCCAGCGGGACCGGTACGAGTCCGGCGAGCACCGCTCCCCAGAACGCGGCCTGGAAGTCCGCGCTCCGGTCGAGGCGCAGGATCACCGGTGTGCCGGGCGCTCCCGCGATGGCGCGCAGGCCCCCGGCCACCCGCAACGCGTCGTCGCGAAGTTCGCGGAAGGTGACCGGGTGCTCGGCGCCGTCGCCGTCGACGTGCACGATCACCCGGTCGGGCGCCTCGTCGGCCGCGTGCAGGAGCACGTCGACGAGGGTCACCGGAACTCGTCGGTGTCGCGCAGGGTCCGCAACGCGGCGGCGAGCGACGCCGGACCGTCGGCGCCCAGCACCCGCTTCAACATCGTGTTGAACTCGGCGACCATCGGGCGTACGAGGTTCAGGGCGGCCGTTCCGGCGGGGGTCAGCGCGAGCAGGTGGGCGCGGTGGTCGTCCGGGCTGGGATGGCGGCTGACCAGGTCGGCGTCGAGCAGGCGGCGCACCATCGCCGTGACGGCGGACTCCCGCTGCCCGAGTGCGGCGGCCAGCTCCCGCTGCGTGCTCATCGGACGGTCGTGCAGTGCGAAAAGTGCACCGGTCTGTGCGGTGGTGACACCGGCGAGGTCGACGCAGCGCCGGTCGGCCCAGATCCGCAACCGGTGCGCGGCCTGCTGGAGCAGCAGGAACACGCGCTGGTCCGGTTCGCTGTCGGCCTCGTCACCCATCGCGTCATCCTGACAGACTTGACCCCACCGACCCGGCTTCCTAGGCTCACTTCACTACTGAAGTGAGGTGACGCATGGACATCGTCGACGTCTGGGCACAGCACCCGACCGAGCGGTTCACCACGATGCCGTGGCTGGAGCCGCTGCTCCGGTGGACCCAGAGCGCCGGCCCGACCGTCGGCCGCACCCTGCCGGTGGAGGCCACGGTCGGTGCTATGGACCAGGCCGGCGTCAGGACGGCGCTGCTGTCGGCATGGCACGCACCGACCGGATCACTGATCTCGAACGACGAGGTCGCCGAGGTGGTCACGGCGCACCCGGACCGGTTCGCCGGGCTCGCCGCGGTCGACCTGGACAACCCCGTCGCCGCCGTGCGTGAGATCCGCCGCGCCGTCACCGAACTGGGTTTCGTCGGCGTCCGCATCGTCCCCTGGTTGTGGAAACTGCCGCCGAACGACCGCCGCTACTATCCGCTCTACGTGACGTGCGTCGAACTCGGCGTGCCGTTGTGCACCCAGATCGGCCACACCGGGCCGCTGTTCCCGTCCGAGCCGGGACGCCCCATCCCGTACCTCGACGAGGTGCTGCTCGACTTCCCCGACCTCGTGGTGATCGGTGGCCACGTCGGCTATCCGTGGATGGGCGAGGTGCTGTCGCTGGCCACGAAGTACCCGAACTTCCACATCGACACCTCTGCCTACGCGCTGCACCGGCTGCCGCCCGAACTGGTCGACTTCATGCGTGGCCGCGGGCGGGGGAGGGTGCTGTTCGGGTCGAACTGGCCGATGCTGAGCCCGGCGCGATGCCTCGAACACCTCGACAAACTCGGTCTGGACGACGAGGCGCGGGCCCTGTTCCTCGCCGGCACCGCGAGGCGCCTCTTCTTCGCGAGGTCGTGACCCCGGCGATAAGATCACGTATGCGCACCTTCCCGATTCCCGGTTCCGCCACGCCGTCCGTCGTCGTTCCCGCACCCGCGCCCGGCTTCGGGCAGTGGGTGGGCGCGCCCAGCGCGGCGCTCACCGACGACGGGATCGCGATCGCGTACCGGCTGAGGCGCGTCGATCAGCGCGGCGCCGCGGTGGTCATCGTGTCCTCAGTGGACGGTGTGCGCACCGAAACCGTTGCCACGCTCGACAAGGACCGCTTCGGCGCGGAGTCCCTGGAGCGGCCGGCGCTCGTCCGTCGGCCCGACGGTGGGTGGCGCGTCTACGTGTGTTGCGCGACGCCGGGCAGCAAGCACTGGTGGATCGACGCCCTCGACGCCGACGATCTCGCCGGCCTCGCCACGGCCGAGCCGCGAACCGTCTTCCCCGGCGACGACAGGACGGGCGTGAAGGACCCGGTGATCCGGGTGATCGACGGCCGTTGGCACGCCTGGATCTGCTGCCACCCGCTCGACATCGTCGATGCCGAGGACCGGATGACCACCGCCTACGCCACGAGCGACGACGGCCTCACCTGGGAGTGGCACGGCACCGTGCTCGCCGGTCGCCCGGGGGAGTGGGACGCGCGCGGTGCCCGCGTCACCGCGATCCTTCCCGACGGCCGGGCGGCGTACGACGGCCGGGCCACCGCCGAGGAGAACTTCGACGAGCGCACCGGCGTCGCCGACCCGGTCGACGGGCGTCTCGAAGCGGCCGGCGAACCGGTGGCGGCGGTGCGCTATCTCGACGTGCTGCCCCTGCCGGACGGCGGATTCCGGCTCTACTACGAGGCTCCGCTCCCCGACGGCAGCCACGAACTCCGCACCGAACTGGTCACTGCGTGAGCGCGTCCAACAGCTTGCGCAGCGCCGACTGCGCCGACGCCGAGATGTACGGCCCGACCGCCACCAGCGACGCCAGGAGGGCCGACGCCTCGCCCGGCGTGAACGTCACCGCCGGCAGTTCGCGCCGGGCGTCGATCCGGTAACCGCCACCGCGTCCCCGCCGCACCTGCACCGGAACGCCGGCCTCCACGAGCCGCGCGATGTCGCGCTCGACCGTGCGAACCGTGGTTCCGGTGCGCAGCGCGAGATCCCGGCCGGGGACGAACCGGGGCGCCCGCGCGCGCAGCTCCTCGATCAACGCGTGCTGCCGTTCGATCAGCGGCAGCGCCTGATGCAGTTGCACGAAGCCGGCCCGGTTGCCGGGTCCCACCAGTCGCGGCACGGGCACCCCCAATTTCCAAAGACCGACATAGCGCGGTCGGTTATTCGATCCTACGGTCGGAACATGCGGATCGAGATTTCCCCGGACCAACCCGCCCTCGACACCGAATTGCGGATCCGCCTCACCGGCTTCCCGCCCGGCGAAACGGTGCGATTGCGCGCCTCGCAGCCCGGCTGGGCGTCGGAGGCGAACTTCGTCGTGGACGCCGACGGCACGGTCGATCTGGCCCGCGACGCGCCCGTTGCCGGCTCCTACGAGGGCGTCGACCCGATGGGACCCGTGTGGTCGATGCGCCCGGCGGACGATGCGGTCGGCGACCCGCCGGAGCTGACGCTCAGCGCGTCGGGTGTCGCCACAACCGTTGTGAGGCACCGGATTCCGGCCGGTCTCGTGCGCACCGAGGTGACCGACGGCGATCTGTACGGCGTCCTCTATCACCCGGAAGCGGCGGCGAACCTCACCACGGCGGTGCTGTTGTGCGGCGCCGAAGGCGGCATCCACGAGGACGACGCGGCGTTGTTCGCCGCGCACGGATACGCGGCCCTCGCGCTTGCGGTCTACGGCGCGCCCAACCGCCCACCGACGATGAAGGACATCCCGGTCGAGTACTTCGCCCGGGCACTGGAACACCTGAGTGGTCTACCGGTCGTGAACCCCGGCAAGGTGGCGTTCGTCGGCGGTTCCAAGGGCGGCGAGGCGGCCCTGGTCGCCGGCGCCACGTGGCCCGGGATAGCCGGCGTGGTCAGCATCGTCGGCAGCGGGGTCATGACGCAGGGCATCGACCAGAGCATCTTCACCGGCTCGTTCCTCGACATCGTCACCACCCCGGTCCCGAACTGGACGCAGGGCGGCAAACCGTTGCCGTTCGTGCCGAACGTCGTGACGCCCGAGGTGGAGAAGGCGATCGCCGACGGGGAGCCGGTGCGGCTGCGCGACGTCTTCGAACCCGGCCTGTCGCTCGACATCCTGGCCGCCGCCACGATCCCGGTCGAACGGATCTCCGGACCGGTGCTGTTACTGTCCACTGAGGACGACGGTGGCTACGGCCCGGCGTTCCATCAGGTGGCGGCAGACCGCCTTGCGGCGCACGGCCGGCCGCACGAGCACGTCGTGTACGCCGGTGCCGGTCATCTCATCGCCGCGCCGCCGTACACACCGACCACCGTCTCGATCGGCCCCGGCCCCGGAGTGCGGTTCCGGCACGGCGGCACGCCGGCGGCAACGGCGGCCGCCCGGGCCGACGCCCATCGCCGCGTGCTCGCGTTCCTCGCGAGCCTTTAGCTCCACAGCCCGAGATCGTCGAGGTGCTTGACCAACCGGTCGGCGCCGTCGGTGAAGTGGCGGCTCATCGACGCCCGGGCGCCCGCCGCGTCGCCGTCGCGCAGCGCCGCCAGCAACGCCTCGTGGTCGGTGCGCATCGCGGCCCGCCAGCCCGGATCGGACGACAGGAACCGGGCCGGGGTGTACAGCGTCGCGGTGCGCAGGAACCAGGCGAGCTTGCGCGCCTCGGCGATCAGGTTGACGGCGCGGTGGAACTCGAACTCCAGCCGCTCGATGTCGGTCACCCGGCGGGTCCGGGTGGCCGTGCCGAGCTTTCTGTCCAGTGTGGACAGTTCCGCCAGCTCGGAGGCGGTGATCCGGGCGGCCACCCGGGCCGCCAGCTCACCGGCGATGTCGCCCTGCAGGGTGAACACGTCGAGGATGTCCTGGCGCGACATCGGCGCCACCACGTACCCTCGCCGCGGCTCCAGCTCGACCATGCCCTCGCCGCGCAGCGTCAGCAGCGCCTCCCGCACCGGGGTGATGCTCACGCCGAGCTGCTCGGCGACCTCTTCCAACCGGATCCGCTCGCCCGGCCGCACCCGACCGGACATGATCTGCGACCGCAGGTGCCCCGCGACCTCCTCGGAAAGCTGCGGTCTCATTGCTCCTCCTCCCCGGCCGGGATACGGTATCAAATATCAAATCTGCGGAGGTATGCATGGGGCCGCTGTCGGGGCTGCGGGTGGTCGAACTGGCCGGCATCGGTCCGGGTCCGTTCGCGGCGATGCACCTCGCCGACCTCGGTGCCGACGTGGTGCGCGTCGACCGGCCGGGCCCGGTGTCACCGATCACCGGCGACCCCCGGCTCAACCTGCTCAACCGCGGCAAGCGTTCGGTGGCCGTCGACCTCAAGCACCCGCGCGGGGCGGAGGTGGTGCTCGCGCTGGCCGAGCGGGCCGACGTCCTCATCGAGGGCTTTCGGCCGGGCGTCGCCGAGCGGCTCGGTGTCGGTCCCGAACACGTCTGGGCGCGCAACCCGAAACTGGTCTACGGCCGCATGACCGGCTGGGGCCAGGAGGGTCCGCTGGCGCACTCCGCCGGGCACGACATCGCCTACATCGCGGTCGCCGGCGCGCTGCACCCGATCGGCCGCGCGGGCGGTCCGCCGCAGGTTCCGGTCAACCTGGTCGGCGACTTCGGCGGCGGTTCCCTCTATCTGGTCGTGGGCGTCCTGGCCGCGCTCCGCCAGGCTGAAGCAACGGGACGCGGGCAGGTGGTCGACGCCGCGATCGTCGACGGCGCCGCACATCTCACCACGATGGTGCACAGCCTCATGGCCGGTGGCCGGTGGACGCCGAACCGGGGCGCCAACCTGCTCGACACCGGTGCCCCGTTCTACGACGTCTACGAGACGTCCGACGGCGGCCACATGGCGGTCGGCGCGCTGGAACCCCAGTTCTTCACCGAACTGGTGCGGCTGCTCGGCCTCGACCGACCCGACTTCCCGACGCAGTACGAGCTGGACCGCTGGCCGGAGATGCGTGAGCGGATCGCCGCGGTGTTCGCGTCGCGCACGCGCGAGGAGTGGACCAAGGTGTTCAGCGGCACCGACGCCTGTGTGGCACCGGTGCTGTCGGTCACCGAGGCGCCGCACGACCCGCACCTCGTCGCGCGCGGCACGTACGAGGAGCGCGACGGCGTCGTCCAACCGGCGGCGGCGCCCCGGTTCTCCGGCGACGCCGACGGTGGCCCGGCACCGCTTCCGCCGCCGCTTCCCGGCGAACACACCCGGTCGGCCCTCGAGGCGTGGGGTGTCGACGGCATCGAGTCATGGATCAGCGACGGCGCGGCCAAGGAGGCATCGGATGCGTAGGACCATCTTCACGCCGGAGCACGACGCGTTCCGGGAACTGTGCCGTACGTTCCTCGCCAAGGAGGTCGTGCCGAACCACGAGCGGTGGGAGGCCGCCGGCGTCGTCGACCGCGAGGTGTGGCTCGCCGCCGGGAAGGCCGGCCTGCTCGGGTTCTTCGTCGACGAGGAGTACGGCGGCGCGGGCGTGCGTGACCGGCGCTACTCGGCCGTGTTCGCCGAGGAGGCCGCCCGCGCCGGTGCGAGCGGGCCGGCGTTCGGTCTGCACAACGACATCATCGGTCCGTACCTCACCGACCTCACCACCGAGGAGCAGAAGCGCCGCTGGCTGCCGGGCTTCTGCAGCGGCGAGATCATCACCGCGATCGCGATGACCGAGCCGGGTGCCGGCAGCGACCTCCAGGGGATCCGCACCACGGCCGTACGCGACGGCGACAGCTACGTCCTCAATGGACAGAAGACGTTCATCAGCAACGGCATCCTCGCCGACCTCGTGATCGTGGTGGCCCGCACGGATCCCGACGCGGGCCACCGCGGCATCAGCCTGCTCGTGGTCGAGCGGGGGATGGCCGGGTTCGACCGCGGGCGAAACCTGGAGAAGATCGGCCAGAAGGCGCAGGACACCGCCGAGCTGTTCTTCGCCGACGTGTGGGTTCCGGCCGCGAACCTCCTGGGCGAGGAGGGGCAGGGCTTCCTGTACCTCATGCGCAACCTGCCGGCCGAGCGGCTGTCGATCGCCACCGCGGCGCTGGCGGCCGCGGAGAAGGTCTTCGAGCTGACGCTGGCGTACTGCAAGGACCGGCAGGCGTTCGGCCGGCCGATCGGGTCGTTCCAGCACAACCGGTTCGTGCTCGCCGAGATGGCCACCGAACTGGAACTCGGGCGCACCTTCGTCGACCGGTGCGTGACGGAGCCGGAACTCACCGCGGAGACGGCCGCGATGGCAAAGTGGTGGTGCACCGAACTGCAGAAGCACGTCGTCGACCGGTGCCTGCAACTGCACGGCGGATACGGGTACATGCTGGAGTACCCGGTCGCGAAGGCGTATCTCGACTCGCGCATCGCGACCATCTACGGGGGAACGACGGAAATCATGAAAGAGGTCATCGGGCGGTCATTGGGGGTTTAGATGTCCGGGTATCGCTACTGGTCCGACCGGATCGCGGCGCTCGATCCGGTGCGCGATCACGAGGAGATCTACCGCATCTCGGCCGGGCACGAGTTTCCGTGGGACTACACGCGGGCGCTGGAGTTCGCGTTGTTCCGCACGTACTGCGTCCCCAGCATCTCGGCCCTGCTCGACGCGACGCGCGAGTTCCGCGACCGGCCGCAGCGCCGCTACGACGACACCGCTCTGCTGATGGCCGAGATCGCGGCGCACGGCTACGATTCGCCGCGCGGCAAGGAGGCGCTGCGCGTCATCAACCGCATGCACGGCCGCTACGCGATCTCCAACGACGACATGCTCTACGTGCTGTCGACGTTCATCTACGACCCGATCGACTGGCTCGCCCGGTACGGCTGGCGCCCGCTCGCCGAGGCCGAGAAAATGGCGGCGTTCCACTACTACCGCGAGGTCGGCCACCGGATGGGGATCCGTGAGATCCCGTCGTTGTTCGAGGAGTTCCGCGAGTTCAAGGCCTCGTACGAGACATCGAAGTTCATCTACAGCGACACCAACCGTCGCGTCGGCGAGTACACGGTCGGGCTGTTCGCCGCGTGGTTCCCGCGTCCGCTGCGTCCGCTCGCCCGGCTCGGTGTGCGGAGCATGCTGGATCCGTTGATGCTCACCGCGTTCGGGTTCCGCGCGGCGCCGCGGTGGGTCACGGCCGCCGGCGCGGGCACGCTCCGGTTGCGGGGCCGGCTCCTTGGTCTTGGACGCCGAGCAGGCGCGATCCGGCCGCGGAAGATCTCGCGGTTGGCGCAGGAGGCGAAGAACCGCACGTACCCCGGATATCCGACGGGCTACCGGCCGGGCGACCTCGGCGCCCCGGAACCGCCCGGTGACCTCGACGCCCGGTGGCTCCGCCCCCGGGCAGGCGCCTGATCTGAGCGCTGCTTGGCCGCTCGGCGCTGCTCTGCTGCTCTGCTGCTCGGCGCTGCCCGGCTGCTCGGCGCTGCCCGGCTGCTCGGCGCTGCCCGGCCGCTCGGCGCTGCCCGGCCGTGCCTTGCCGCTCGGCGCTGCCTTGCCGATCAGTGCTGCCTTGCCGCGCGTAGCGCGACCGCCGTTGCGGCGGTGGCCAGCAGGCCCCCGATTCCGGCGACGACGAACGTCACCCGGGCATCGGTTAGTGCTAAAAGAGCACCACCCAGTGCATAAGAAAGACCGGCAGCAACGCCGATCGCACCGTACAGCGTGCCGAACACCCGGCCCTGCAGGTCGGCCGGCACGACGCGCTGCAGGTGCGTGTTCACCCCGACGTCGATCGCCGCGACGCCGAGTCCGCGCACGGTCTGCAGCGCCAGCGCGGCGCCCACCGCCCAGGCCAACCCGGTGAGCAGGTTGCCGGCGCTGCTGATCCCGAAACCGGCCACGATGAGCACGGCACTGCCGGTGCGGGCGCCGAACCGGGCGATCAGCGGGTAGCCGGCGGCCAGCCCGATCCCGATGCCGGCGTAGAGCAACGCGGTCGCGGCGTCACCCGCACCGAGGTCGTCGCGCGCCAGGAACACCAGCGCCACGTCGTCCACTCCGCTGAACGCGACGACCGCGACGAACCCCAGCCCGATCGCCCTGACGACGGGCGCGCGCCGGATGTAGGCGAGCCCGGCCCGCGTCCCCTCGCCTTCGGTGACCGCCCGGGGGAGCGCCGGCAGGCGGGCGAGGAGGACGGCCGACACGGCGAACGTCGCCGCGTCGACGAACAGCAGCCCGCGCGTGTCCAGCACCGGTAGCAGCGCCGCGGCCAGCAGCGGCCCGACCACCTCCAGGCCGAACGTGCCGGCGCCCAGCGTCGAGTTCGCCGTTTCGAGATCCTTGTCGGCGACGAGCACCGGCACGGCACTGCGCGCGGCAGGCTGGAACACCTGGGCGGCGATGCCACGCAGGCAGACGAGGAGCAGCAGCACCGGCAGGGGCGGCAGGAGCACGGCGATCGCGAGGGTCAGGACGCCCTGCGCGACATCGCAGCCGACCAGCACCCGGCGCAGGTCGAAGCGGTCGCTGACCACGCCGGTGAGCGGCCCGAACAGGCCGGGCACGGAGTCGGCCGCGATCAGGAGGAACGCGACCGCGAGGGCCTGCCCGGTGGACATCTCCAGGTAGATCAGCAGGGCGACGAGGCCCAGCGAGTCGCCGACGTAGCTCGCCGTGCGGGCGGTCCACAACAGGCGGAAGCCGGGGTTCGCCCGGAGGAGTGCTCCCATCGTCGCGGATTATTTCTGAACTGCTTCACGGTCCACGCGTATTTTCTTCGGCGCAACCGGCGACGGACCTCACGGGTCTCCTCTTTTAATGGAGTTTCGTGTGCTCGGGCCGCTGGAGGCCCACGACCGGGGCCGGCCGGTGGATCTCGGTACGCCGCGCGTGCGCACGCTGCTGGCGACTCTGCTGCTGCAGGCGAACCGGGTGGTGTCGATCGACGAACTGGTCGAGCGGATGTGGGGCGAGCAGCCGCCGGGCAACCCGCGCCGCACCGTGCAGACCAACGTCGCCCGGTTGCGGCTGGCGCTCGCCGCCGGTGGCCGGGCCGTGCAGACCCACGAGCGCGGCTACCTGATCGAGGTCGACCAGTGGCAGCTCGACCTGCTGCGGTTCCGGGCGCTGGTCGAACAGGCGCATCCGGGTGAGGACCCGACGCGCCGGCTGAGGCTGCTCGACCAGGCGTTGTCGCTGTGGCGCGGCGAGGCGCTGGCCGGGATGACCGCCGAGGTGCTCGCGCGCGACGAGGTACCCCGCCTGGCCGAGGAGCGCCTCACCGCGCAGGAGACCCTGATCGACGTGCGGCTCACGCTCGGCCAGCACGCCGAACTGATCTCCGAGCTGACGGCGCTGACCAGCCGTTACCCGCTGCGCGAGCGGCTGTGGGCGTATCTCATGATCGCCCTCTTCCGGTCGTCGCGGCAGGCCGAGGCGCTGCAGACCTACCGGGTGCTGGCCCGCAAGCTGGCCCTCGAACTGGGCCTCGATCCCAGCGACGAGCTGCAGCGCCTGCACCGCGCCGTGCTCACCGGCGACCCGTCGTTGGCGGTGCCGGCGGCCGGCTCGGTGCCGCCCGTCCGTCCATCGTGGACGGTCGAGTGCCAGCTGCCGATGGACCTCGCCGACTTCGTCGGTCGCCGCGCCGGCCTGAACCGCATCGACGACCTCCTCAGCATCGGTGGCACGCCGGTGGTGACGGTCTCCGGCCCACCCGGCGTCGGCAAGACGGCCCTGGTGGTGCGGGCCGCGCACCGGCTGCGCTGGCGCTTCCCGGACGGGCAGTGGTACGTCCGCCTCGGTGGCACCACCGGTCCCCGCGACGCGACCGACGTGCTCGCCGACCTGCTGCGGACCTCCGGCATGGAGGCACCCGACATCCCGGAACGGCTCGACGCACGCGCCGCCGCGTTCCGCAGCCGCCTGGCCGACCGCAAGGTCCTGCTGGTCTTCGACGACGCGTCCGGCGCCGACCAGGTCGAACCACTCCTGCCCGGCACCTCCGGCTGCGCCGTGCTGGTGACCGCACGATCCTCACTGGCCGCGCTCACCGCCCGGTACCCCGCTCACGAGATCACCCTCGACCTCCTCCCTCCGGCCGACGCCCGCACCCTCCTGACCCGCGTGCTCCGCGCCGGTCGCCGCCAGATCGAGCCGGCCGCGGTCGCCGAACTGGCCGACCTGTGTGGCCAACTGCCGCTCGCCCTCCGGATCTCGGCCGCCGCGCTGGTCGCCCGTCCGAGCGTGCCCGCCACCCGCTGGATCGACGGCCTGCGCACCGGAAACCGCCTGGCCCGGCTGGCGATCGACGGCTCGGGCGGGTCGGCTGTGCGGTCGGCGTTCGACCAGGCGTACGCGGCGCTGGGCCCGGAACTCCGCCGGTTGTTCGGCCTGCTGGGACTGGTACCGGGCCCGGACGTCACGGTCGGAGCGGTAGCCGCCCTGCTCGGCCCGGGCGCTGCTCCCGTCGCTACTCCCGTTGTCGCCCCTTTCGATCACGCGCCGACCGACCAGGATCCAGCCGGTTGCGCCGCTGACCGCGACCACTCCGAGCGCCTCCTGGACGGTCTTGCGGCCGCGAACCTCATCCAGCGCCACGGCGACCGGTTCGCCTTCCACGACCTGCTGCGGTTGTACGCCGCCGAACGCGGTGCCGACGAGCCCGACGCCGCAGCGGCCTGGGCCCGCCTCTGCGACTGGTACCTGGCCACCGCCGAGGCCGCCGTACGGCTCGACGGCCCCAACCCGGTGCCGCTGCCGCACCCGGTGCCCGCCGGCGGCGACCGGTTCCGCACCGCGACCCAGGCCCGCACCTGGCTCGACGCCGAGCGCGCGAACCTCGTGGCGGCGGCCGTTCGGGCCGCCGGCCCGTTCTCGTGGCACCTCGCGGACACGTTGATGACGTACTTCCAGCGCGGCCAGCACATCCGCGAGTGGGAGGCGGCGACCACGGCCGGACTGCGGGCCGCGGAGGCGGTCGGCTACCGGCTGGGCGAGGCGGCGATGCACCGCAGCCTCGCGTCGGCCCGCCATCGCCGCAGCGGACCGCTGGTCGCCATCGACCACCTCACCGCCGCCCTCGACCGGTACCGGCGTGAGGACGCCGTCGCGGCAACGGCTGTGACCCTGTGCAACCTCGGATACAACCACTTCCTCTCCGGCGACCTGCGGGCCGCGCTCGCCACGTTGGACCGCGGGATCACGGTGATCCGCCAACTCGACCGCTCCGACCTGCTCGGCACGGCCCTGAACCTGTGCTGCATCGTGCAGACCCACACGGGCGAACTCGGGACGGCGCTGCACAGCGCGACCGCCGGCCTCGAGATCGAGGGCGCACCCCGGACGATGTTGTACGCCAACCGGGGCGAGGTGCGCCGCGTCCTCGGCGACTACCCCGGTGCCCTCGCCGACGCCTCCCAGGCGCTGGCGCTGGCCCGCCGCTCGGGGATCCGTCGTAGCGAGGCCATCGCGCACGACACCCTGACCCGCATCCGGCTCGACAACGGCGACCTCGACCTCGCCCGCCAGCACGCCGAGTGCGTTCTGCACGTCGCCGAACTGCTCGACGACGCCTGGCTCGAGGCCGGAGCCCTGATCGCGATCGGCGACGTGTACCGGCTACGCGGCGTTTCCGCCCGCGCCGGCGAGCGGTACGCCCGCGCCGTACGGCTGGCCATCGGCTCGGGCAGCCGCATCCACGAGGCCGAGGCACGGCTGTCGTTCGCGGTCGCCGACCTGACCAACGGGCGCACGGCCAGCGCCCGCGAACGCGTTCACGTGGCGCTCGACATCGCCGACCGGGCCGGCCTCAGGCTCGTCCAGTGCCAGGCGTCGCACCTGCTGGCCGCCATCAGCGACTGCGAGGGCGACAGCGACGCCGCAGCCGCCCACGGCGCCCGCGCGGCCGAGATCCAGGCGGAGACGGGCTACCACCCGCCTCCGCACTTCCCGGTTCTGACACCTACGACACGGGAATCTGCGTCCCCTGGTCGATGACCGTCAGCCACTTGCCGTGCTTGAACGTGTAGCTGACGCTGATGATCTGCCGGATCACGAACCCCTGCGACGGGATGGCGTAGGTCGCGTCGTAGACGATCGTTCCGGTGCTGCAGCCGTCGACGGCGCGGGTCTTCTCCGTCCAGGTCCAGGTGGCGTTGCGGTTGTTGAAGTGGTTGCGCTGAGACTCCCCGATGGCCGCCCGCCCCTGGACGATCTGCCCACCGCTGTAGATCGTGATGGCGTCGTCGTCGTGCCCGGCCTCCCAGCCCGCCCGGTCGAAGTCGCGGAACGACTCCATGTCATGCCGCTGCGCCTCGTCGAACTTCCGCGCACACCACTGGACCAGACCCGCCGTGCCGAGCTGCCGCTCCGTGTCCGGGCCTGCCGCGATCGCCGGCGAGGCGACCGCGGCGCCGATCATCGAGGCGGCTCCGGCCGCGGCGGCCAGCCGTGTTTTCCACGTTCCACGCATGACAACTCCTTCGATGTGAACCGGTGGGAACGCGCAAACGCTGGCAGCGGCCGCTGTCAGGACGGCTTCAGCGACCGTGGCGTCACGGCGGAACGGCGCGGGCGGCGGCGTCTTCCTCGGCCCACGCGCGGCGCTCGCGGGCGAGGTTGTTCATGGTCTTGCCGACCAACCGTGCGGCGTCCATGCGCTCGCGTTCGTTGCGACGATCGACGTGCGCCGCGACACCGGAACGCCGGTGGTGCCACACCTGATCACAGGTGCAGCCGGCCGCGTGCCGGGCCCTCATGCCGCCACCCGGCCGGGCTGGTGACCGAACGCGTCGTGCGGCGGGCCGGCCTCGTACCGCAGCGGGTCGAACATCGGGTCGGGCTCGTGCCCGAGGTCGGCGTACACCGGATCGGGCCGGTGTCCGAAGGCGTCATGGTGCGCGTCGGGATTGCGGTACAGCCCTCCGCACCGGCACTTGAGTACCGGCTGTGTGCTGTGCTGCCTGGTGATGGCCACGTCACTGCTCCTTTCTCCGGGGGCCACTTTCGCACATCCGTTCGATCCCGGGAGTGGGGAAATCCTGCGACGACCGTGGGGAAATCCCCAATGGTGGCGCGAACATCCACTGTGTACATTCGCCGCACCGGTCGATCGATACGATCGGGCCGGCAGCTCCGAGAAAGGAAAGATGATCCATGGCCGAGTTCTGGGACCCCGCCGCCCCCGGGGTGATGCGTCTGCCGTCCGGCAGGCTCATCCGTGGCAGGGGCCTGCGGCGGCCGCTGCCGTCGGGCCCGGAGCCGACCTACGGCGTCTACCTGCTCGGAAAGCCGCCGCCCGCGGTCACCTGGCGGGCCGACTGGATCAAGTGGCCGGACTTCCGGTTACCCACCGACAAGGAGCACGCGAGGGCGATCCTCCACCACGCATGGAGCGTCGCCGAGGAGGAGCGGGTGGAGGTCGCCTGCGGAGGTGGGCGGGGGCGCACCGGCACTGCACTCGCGCTCATCGCGGTGCTCGACGGGGTGCCGCCCGACGAGGCGGTCGCGTACGTGCGGGCGCACTACGACCGCCACGCCGTGGAGACACCGTGGCAGAAGCGGTACGTCAGTACATCGCGTCGATGACCTGCGCGTAGCGCTCGTTGATGACCCGGCGCCGCATGGAGAGTTTCGGCGTCAGCTCACCGGACTCGGCGGTCCAGGTGGTGGACAGGATCGTGAACTTCTTGACCTGTTCCGGCCGCGACAGCTTCGTGTTGGCCTCGTCGACCGCCCGCTGGATCTCGGCGATCACGTCGGGGTCGGTCGCCGGCGAGGTGGTGGCGGGGAAGCGGGCGTGGACCATGTCCTCGTCCAGGACGATGAGGGAAGTGATGTAGGGGCGGCGGTCGCCGATCGCGACGGCCTGTGCCACCAGTGGGTGTGCGCGCAGCAGGCTCTCGATACGGGCGGGCGGGATGTTCTTTCCGCCGGAGGTGATGATGATTTCCTTCTTGCGGTCGGTGATGAAGAGGAAGCCGTCCTCGTCGATCGTGCCGACGTCGCCGGTGGCCAGCCAGCCGTCCTCGTCGACGGCCGACTCGACGCCGCCGTCGGATTTCAGGTAGCCCATGCACACGAGTGGGCCGCGGATCAGGATCTCGCCGTCGTCGGCCAGGCGGATCTCCATGCCGGGCACCGGTTTGCCGACGGAACCGGTGCGGAAGACGTCGGGGGTGTTCGTGGTCGCCGTGCCGGTCGTCTCGGTCATGCCCCAGACCTCGATGACGTCGATGCCGATTCCGGCCAGGAACCGGAGCACCTCCACCGGGATCGGCGCGGCACCGCTGCCGGCCCACAACGCGTTCTCCAACCCGAGCATCGTGCGGATCGGGCGGAGCACCTGGTCGTCCAGTGCGGCGCGCTTCGCTGCGAGGTCGGCGGGCACGCTGCGTCCGTCGGCACGCAGTTCGAAGACCTCGATTGCGACGGACGTCGCAGCTTCGAACGCGGCCTTGACCGGTGGCTCGGCCGCGGAGATCTTGGCCTGGATACCGGCGACCATCTTCTCCCAGATCCGTGGGACGCCGAAGAAGCCGACCGGGCGCACCTGGTTCAGCGCCCCCAGAAGAAGGGTGGGGTCAGGGCAGATGGTGACGTGTCCGGCCCGGTAGATCGGGTTGTAGATGCCCAGCATCCGCTCGGCGATGTGGGCCAACGGCAGATACGCAAGTGACCGCGCGTGGTCGGGGATGTCGACGACGTTCTCCAGCGCCACCGACTGGTAGATGACGTTGCGGTGGCTGATCACCACACCCTTCGGATCACCGGTGGTGCCCGAGGTGTAGAGCATGGTGACCGGCTGATCGGGCGTCACCGCGCGCCACGTCCGCTCGAAGACGGAAGGATCCGCATCATGAGAGGCACTGCCCGCCGCTTCGAGGTCTCGCAACGAAACCGCGCCCTCGAAGGAGACCCGGGCGTCGTCGACCAGCACGATGTGTTTCAGCGCGGGCAACTGGTCGAGGATCGGTTGCCACTTCTCGAACTGCGCCGCGCCCTCCAGCACGACGATGCTCGCCGCGCTGTGCTGGCCCAGGTAGCGCAACTGGTCCGTGCTCAGCGTCGCGTACACGGTCGACGGCACGGCGCCGAGGTGCGCGGCGGCGAGGTCGACCAGCCAGTGCTCGGGCCGGCCCGACATCATGACGAGCATGCGTCCGCCGGCCGAGAGGCCCAGGCCGGCCAGCCCTCGGGAGATGGCGGCGACCCGGTCGCGCAGTACGCCCCAGGTGATGTGCTCGTCGGAGCCCAGCGCGGTGAGGGCCGGCTGGGCGGGGAACTCGGTGGCGTTGCGGTGGACGAGGGCCGGCACGGTGAGGCCGTTGGTGGATTTGGCGTACCGGTCGGCGAGCTCGGTGGGGGTCTGCTCAACCATGCCGGCACTGTAAACCTTCGTTAACTTTGTGGGAAGGCTCACATTCCGCCACGCGGGCGCACGCACAGGTAAGTTAACCGACGAGTAGCAAACCCGCCGGAGGTTCTCATGGCTACTGACGCTTTCATTTTCGACGCGGTGCGCACCCCGCGCGGCCGCGGCAAGCAGACCGGTTCGCTCCACGAGGTCAAACCGATCTCGCTGGTGGTCGGGCTGATCGACGAGATCCGCCGCCGGTATCCGAGCCTCGACCCGGCCACCGTCGACGACATCGTGCTCGGCGTCGTCTCGCCGCTGGGCGACCAGGGTTCGGTCATCGCGCGGACCGCGGCCGTCGCCGCCGGTTTGCCGACAACCGTCGCCGGTGTGCAGCTCAACCGGTTCTGCGCCTCGGGTCTGGAGGCGGTGAACGTCGCGGCCCAGAAGATCCGCTCCGGTTGGGAAGACCTGGTACTCGCCGGCGGCGTCGAGTCGATGTCGCGGGTGCCGATGGGGTCCGACGGTGGCGCCTGGGCGATGGACCCGGAGACCAACTTTGCGACCGGGTTCGTGCCGCAGGGCGTCGGCGCCGACCTGATCGCCACCCTCGACGGCTACAGCCGCGAGGCCGTCGACGCCTACGCGCTGGAGAGCCAGTCGCGAGCCGCGAAGGCATGGTCGAACGGGTACTTCGCGCGCAGCGTCGTACCGGTGCGCGACCGCAACGGGCTCGCAGTTCTCGAAAGAGACGAGCACATAAGACCGGAGTCGACGCTGGAAGGTCTCGGCAAACTGCCCGCCTCGTTCGCCACGATCGGCGACCTCGGCGGCTTCGACGCCGTGGCACTGCAGAAGTACCACTGGGTCGAGCGCATCGACCACGTGCACACGGCGGGCAACTCGTCCGGGATCGTCGACGGAGCCTCCCTCGTCATCGTCGGCAGCGAACGCGCCGGTGCCGAAGCCGGGCTCACGCCGCGCGCCCGCATCGTCTCCGCCGCCGTCAGCGGTGCCGACCCGACCATCATGCTCACCGGCCCGGCACCGGCCAGCCGCAAGGCGTTGGCCAAGGCGGGCCTCACGGCCGACGACATCGACCTGGTCGAGATCAACGAGGCGTTCGCCGCGGTGGTGCTGCACTACGTCGCCGACATGGGCTTCTCCCACGACATCGTCAACGTCAACGGCGGCGCGATCGCGATGGGTCACCCGCTCGGCGCCACCGGCGGCATGATCCTGGGAACGCTGGTCGACGAACTCGAGCGGCGCAACCTCCGGTACGGCCTCGCCACCCTGTGCATCGGCGGCGGCATGGGCATCGCGACGATCGTCGAGCGGATCTGAGGAGAGCACAATGACCGAGCACTTGTGCGAGGGCATCATCAGACAGAGCCCTCCCGGTCAGGGCGGGTCACCACGAAGTGGGGACCCGACATGACCGAAACGATCCGCTACGAGCGCGACGACGCCGGCATCGTCACCCTGACGCTCGACGACCCGGCCCACTCGGCGAACACGATGAGCGAGGCGTTCGGCCGTGACTTCAACGCCACGCTCGACCGGCTCGCCGACGAGCGCGACGACATCACCGGCGTCGTCATCACCTCGGCCAAGAAGACCTTCTTCGCCGGCGGCGACCTCAACTCGCTCGGTGCGCTCGGCCCGGGCAGCGACCCGGCGCAGGTGTTCGAGCGGACCGCCCGCATCAAGGCCATGCTGCGCCGCCTGGAGACGCTCGGCCGGCCGGTGGTCGCGGCGCTGAACGGCTCGGCGCTGGGCGGCGGGTTGGAGATCGCGCTCGCCTGCCACCGCCGCATCGTCCTCGACGACTCGAAGATCGAGATCGGCTTTCCCGAGGTGACGCTCGGGCTGCTGCCCGGCGCCGGCGGCGTGGTGCGCACGGTGCGCCTGATCGGCATCGTCGACGCGCTGCTGAAGGTGCTCCTGCAGGGGCAGCGGCTGCGGCCGGCCGCCGCGCTGGAGGCCGGCCTGGTCCACGAGATCGTCGGAGACCGGGACACGCTGATCGGCCACGCGAAGCAGTGGATCACGGAGAACCCCGAGGCCGCGCAGCCCTGGGACGTCAAGGGATACAAGATCCCCGGCGGGACGCCGTCGACCCCCAAACTCGCGGTCAACCTGCCCGCGTTCCCGGCCAACCTGCGCAAGCAACTCAAGGGCGCCCCGTACCCGGCGCCCCGCGCGATCCTCTCCGCCGCGGTCGAGGGCGCGCAGGTCGACATCGACTCCGCGTTCCGCATCGAGGGCCGGTACTTCACCGAACTCGCGACCGGTCAGATCTCGCAGAACATGATCAAGGCGTTCTTCTTCGACCTGCAGGCCGCGAACTCGCGCGCCCCGAAGGGCGCCCCACCGGTGACGAGCGTCGGCGTCCTCGGCGCCGGCATGATGGGCGCCGCGATCGCCTACGTGTGCGCGCGGGCCGGCATGCGCGTGGTCCTCAAGGACGTCACCGTCGAGGCGGCCGAGAAGGGCAAGGCCTACTCGGAACGCCTGCTCGACAAGGCGATCGGTCGCGGCCGGCAGACCGCCGAAGGCAAAGAAGAGCTTCTGGGACGCATCACAGCGGCCGCCGATCCCGCCGCGCTCGCCGGCGTGGAGCTGGTCATCGAGGCCGTGTTCGAGGACCCGGGCCTGAAGCACAAGGTCTTCGCCGAGATCGAAGACGTGGTGGCGCCCGACGCGCTGCTGTGCTCCAACACGTCGACGCTGCCGATCACGGTGCTCGCCGAGGGCGTCAAGCGGCGGGCCGACTTCGTTGGTCTGCACTTCTTCTCGCCGGTCGACAAGATGCCGCTGGTCGAGGTCATCAAGGGCGAGAACACCAGCGACGAGGCCGTGACGCGGGCGCTGGGCGTGGTGCAGCAGCTTCGCAAGACGCCGATCGTGGTCAACGACAGTCGCGGCTTCTTCACCAGCCGGGTGATCGGCACGTTCACCAACGAGGGCATCTCGATGCTCGCCGAGGGCATTCCGGCGGCGACCATCGAGCAGGCCAGCAGCCAGGCCGGATACCCGGCGCCGGTGCTGCAGCTGATGGACGAGCTGACGCTCACCCTGCCGCGGAAGGTCCGCAAGGAGACCATGGCAGCGGTGCTGGCGGCCGGCGGCATGTGGACGCCGAGCCCCGCCGAAGCCGTGATCGACCGGATGGTCGACGAGTTCGACCGTCCCGGCCGCTCCGGTGGCCGCGGCTTCTACGAGTACG
Organism: Virgisporangium aurantiacum; assembly: GCF_016863635.1. Classification (GTDB taxonomy): domain Bacteria; phylum Actinomycetota; class Actinomycetes; order Mycobacteriales; family Micromonosporaceae; genus Virgisporangium; species Virgisporangium aurantiacum. The sequence goes on from NZ_BOPG01000047.1 coordinate 127,228, forward strand.
AAGACGGGAAGCGCACCCGCCTCTGGCCCGGCCTGAAGGAAGCATTCGGCAAACAAGGGCTCGACCCGACAACGATCGACCTGCGAGACCTGATCGAGCGGATGCTCTTCGTCGAGGCCCTCGAAGCGGTGAAGTGCTACGACGAGGGGGTGCTGACGAGCGTCGCCGACGCCAACGTCGGGTCGATCCTCGGCATCGGGTACCCCGGCTGGACGGGCGGCGTGCTGCAGTACATCAACCAGTACGACGGCGGTCTCAAGGGGTTCGTCGCCCGGTCGCGCGAACTGGCCGGGAAGTACGGCGACCGGTTCACGCCACCCGAGTCACTGGTGCGCCGGGCTGAGAGCGGCGACGGGTTCAACTAGCGGGTTGCGGGCCAGCCACGGCTCGAACGGCTCGGGTGCGCCGATCGCCCAGCCCTGCCCGTAGTCGACGCCGATGGCCCGCAGACTCGCCATGATGTCTTCGCTCTCGACGAACTCGGCCACCGTCTGCAGCCCCATCTCCTGACTGATCCGGTTGACCGACTCCACCATGGCGTAGTCGACCGGGTCGGTCGTGATGCCGCGGACGAACGAGCCGTCGATCTTCACGATGTCCACCGGGAGGCGCTTGAGGTAGGCGAACGACGAGAGACCACTGCCGAAGTCGTCGAGCGCGAAGCGGCAGCCGAGGTTCTTGAGCTCGGTGATGAACGCGATCGCCGCGGTGATGTCGTTGATCGCGACCGTCTCGGTGACCTCGAAGCAGATCGCCGACGGCGGGATGCCGTTGCGGTCGAGCTGGTCGCGGATGAACGTCAGCAGCGACTGGTCGCCGAGCGACCCGCCGGACAGGTTGATCGAGAAGTGCTCCGACGGCTCCGCACCGGGCGTGTACCGGCCGGCGAGCGCGGCACAGGCTGCCTGCACCACCCAGCGGTCGACGGTGCCGACCAGGTTGTAGCGCTCGGCGGCCGGAAGGAACACGCCAGGGGAGATCAGCGAGCCGTCGTCGTCGCGCATGCGCACCAGCAGCTCGCCGTAGCGCTCGTGGCGGGTCGGGTCGGTGGACTCGATCGGCTGGTAGTACAGCACCAGGTCGTCGTGGTAGATCGCGGCCTGCAGGCGCTCGGCCCAGTGGGCCTGTCCCTGCTGGCGGGCGAACTGCTCGTCGTCGACGGTGACGACGTGCACGCGGTTGCGGCCGCTCTCCTTGGCGACGTAGCAGGCCGCGTCGGCGGCGCCGAGGGCGTCGACGCCGTCCGGGTCGTTCACGGGGTCGAGCGCGACCAGGCCGGCGCTCAGGCCGATGCTGTAGAGCCGCCCGGCCACCGCGAACCGGTGCTCGCTGACGAGGGTGCGCAGTTCCTCGGCGAACGCGGCCGCGTCGGCGAGGCTGCGGTCGGCGAGCAGCACGGCGAACTCGTCTCCGCCGATGCGGGCCAACTGGTCGTTCGCGCCCATCCGGCCGCGGATCAGCCCGGTCACCTGGCGGAGCACCTCGTCACCGGCGGCGTGGCCGGAGCTGTCGTTGACGATCTTGAACTGGTCCAGGTCCATCAGGCAGACCGCGTGCTCGGCGATCTGGCTGCGCGGGTCACCGAGCAGCATGCTGATCTGCCGGTCGAACTCGCGCCGGTTGAGGTTCCCGGTGAGCGGGTCGTGGCTGGCCTCGTAGGCGAGGCGCTCGGCGATCGCCCGCTCGGCGGCCTGGGCCCGCTCGTTCAGACTCCAGTTGACGACCGCGGCGGCGGCCGCACCGGACAGGAACAGCGCGTGGATGATGGCCCACTGAACCGGGTTGCTCCACGCCTCGGAGTGGTTGTAGACGGCGTGCGGCGCCACCACGCCGACGATCGCGTGTTCGACCACCACGAACGCGATGGCCAGCAGGAACGCCACCCAGTCCTGGTAGAACGTGATCACGAAGACCATGACGAAGAAGTGGAAATGCGTCTCGATCAACCCGCCCGACAGTTGCACCAGCGCGGCCGACGAGAAGAGCGCGGCCAGCGTGGCGAGCGCGGCCCGCAACCGTCGCGGCAGCCGCGACACGCCGGCCAGGCCGGTGAGCACCGCGACCGGCAGCGTCGCGGACGCGATGTTCAGCGGCGTGACCACCTGGTAGAACGCGTATCCGAGGATGCCGCCGGCGTGCAGCCAGAGGATGGCGACGATGGCACGGTGCCGGGCCTCCCAGTCGTTCTCGGGCAGGCGGTTGCCGCGCGGTAGCGCGGTAGCGAGCCAGCGCCAGGAACGGGCGATGACAGAGTTCGGCATGCCCTCGACATCGGATGCGCCGCGTCGGGCGTTAGGGCGAACCCCCGACCACGCCCGATCTGCAACCACGGGACACCCAGCTCGTCCATGAACGTCTATTAGCGGCCCAGGTTGCGGTACCGGCGGACGGCGAGCGGCGCGAACACCGCGGTCAACCCCACCGGCCACAGCACCGCCATCAGCACCGGATGTTCGGCGATCCATCCCGACGGCGGTGTCAGGTCCGGGTTGCCGAACAGCGTCCGCGCCGCGGCCGCCGTCGACGACAGCGGGTTCCATTCCGACACCGTGCCCAGCCAGTCGGGCATCTGGGCGGGTGCGACGAACACGTTCGACAATGCGCTCAGCGGGAACGCCGCCGGGAACACGATCAGTCCGACCGCGTCCGGGTTCGGCACGATCAGGCCCAGGAAGATCCCCATCCACGTGATCGCCACCCGCAACAGCAGGATCAGCCCGATCGCGCTGAGCGCGTCGGCCCAGCCGTTGTTCCACTGCCAGCCGACGAGCAGGCCGCACACCAGCAACGTCGCCATCTCCAGCACCGCCCGTAGCAGGTCGGCGATGCTGCGACCGGTCACCAGCGCGCTGCGCGCCACCGGCATCGACCGGAACCGGTCCACCACGCCGCGGTTGACGTCGTTGGCGACCGAGGTCGCGGTGGCACCCAGGCCGTACAGCATGGTCATCACGAAGATGCCGGGCAGCAGGTACTCGCGGTAGGCGTCGGCGCCGCCGGACATCCCGCTGCCGAACACGTAGCCCCAGACGAGCACGAACATGATGGGCAACGAGAAGTAGAGGATCAGTTCCTCGGGCGCCCGCACCACGTGCGACATGTTCCGCCCGGCCATCGTCAAGGAATCCCTGAACGTCCATCGCAGACCTGTACTCATGCTTTTCGTCCTGTCAGGCTCAGGAAAGCTTCATCGAGCGTGGGCCGTCGCAACGCCACGTCCTCCACCGGAATCCCCGCGTCGTCCAGGGCGCGCACCACGCCCATCAGCGCTGCCGCCCGATCGCGCACGGGAACGGAGAGGCGGCGAAGTTCAAGATCAAGATCAATGGACCCCGACCCGACCCGCTCCAGCAGGGAGGCCGCCCGCTGGACATCGTCCGAAGACCGCACCACCACCTCGACCCGGTCGCCGCCGATCGTCGACTTGAGCTCGTCCGGAGTTCCGGTCGCCACCACCCGGCCGGAGTCCACCACCGACACCCGGTCGGCGAGCCGGTCCGCCTCGTCGAGGTACTGGGTGGTGAGCAGCACCGTGGCACCGCCGGTGACCAGTGAGCGCACGGCGTCCCATAAAGCATTTCTGCTGCGGGGGTCGAGCCCGGTCGTCGGTTCGTCGAGGAACAGCACGCTCGGCGCCAGGATCAGGCTCGCGGCCAGGTCGAGTCGTCGCCGCATGCCGCCGGAGTACTGCTGCACCGACTTCCCGGCCGCGTCGGTGAGGCCGAACTGGTCGAGCAGTTCGTCGGCGCGTTCGCGGGCCCGTCGCCGGCTCAGGTGGTAGAGCCGGCCGAACAGCACGAGGTTCTGCCGGCCGCTGAGGATCTCGTCGACGGCGGCGTACTGGCCGGTCAGGCCGATGCGGGCGCGCACCTCCCCGGGTTGGCGCACGACGTCGAAGCCGGCGACCCGGGCGAGACCTGCGTCGAAGCGCAGCAACGTGGCGAGGATGCGCACGGCCGTGGTCTTGCCGGCTCCGTTCGGGCCGAGCAGGCCGTACACGGTTCCGGCCGGCACGCTGAGGTCGAAGCCGTCGAGCGCGTCGGTCGTCCCGTACCGCTTGCGGAGGCCGACCGCCTCGATGGCGACGCCCGCGGTCGCGGCCGCGCCGGCCGCCAGGCTGGTCGCGGGGCTAGGGGTTTGCATGGGACGAGCATCAGCGCGCCCGCTGACCGCCGGCGCACCGGCCGCTGACGGCCGCCGCGGCCCGCCGGGTCAGGGGGTGAACATGCACCAGACGGCCTTGCCGCCCGGTGTCGGTCTCGTGCCCCAGCGGTCGGCCAGCATCGCGACCAGTTGGAGGCCGCGGCCGCGTTCGTCGTCGGGGCTCGGGCGCAGTTTTCGGGGGAGGAAGGGCGCGGCGTCGAAGACCTCGACGATCACGTGGTTCGCGGTGCGCCGCAGGCGCAGTTCGATGGGGGGACGGGCGTGCAGTACGGCGTTGGCCACGAGTTCGCTGGTCAGCAGCACGATGTCGGCGGTGACCGGTGCGGACACCGCCCAGTCGGAGAGGGTGCGGCCGACGAACTCGCGGGTTTCCGGAACGGCGCTCGCCTCCGCCGGAACCCGGTGCATCACCGACCGGGTGCGTTCGGCCTCGTCGGTGATGCGGGCCAGCAGGATGGCCACGTCGTCGGCCGGGCCGCCCGGCAGGAGGCGGGACACCAGGTGGTCGGGCACGTCGGCCAGCGGGCCGGCCACCGGTGCCAGCACCGTGCTGAGCAGGTCGATGCCCTCGTCGATGGCCTGGTCGCGGTGTTCCACCAGGCCGTCGGTGTAGAGCATGAGGAGGGCGTCGGGGGAGAGGGTGATCCGCTCCTCGGGCAGCGTCACCGGTCCGGCGCCCAGCGGGGGACCGGCCGCACCGGTCAGCCTCCGCGGGGGGCCGCCCGGTGTGACGAACAGCGGCGGGAGATGGCCCGCGTTGGCGTACACGAGCGTCCGGTCGCCCGGGTCGTACACCGCGTACACGCAGGTGACGATCTGGTCGTCGCCGAGGTCGCGTACCACGCCGTCGAGGAACTCGAGGACGTCGGCGGGGGCCAGGTCGAGCCGGGCGTAGGCGCGGACGGCCGCCCGGAGCTGGCCCATCACCGCGGCGGCGCGCACACCGCGGCCCATGACGTCGCCCATCACCAGCGCCGTGCGGTCGGCACCCAGTTCGATGACGTCGTACCAGTCGCCGCCGACCTGCGTCCCCTCGACACCGGCGCGGTAGAACGTGGCGACCTCGAGGTGGTCCGGGGTGAACCGGGGCTCGGGAAGCAGGCTGCGCTGCAACTCGTCGGCGATCTGGTGCTCGCGGGCCGCAACCTCCTGCGCGGCGGCGACCGCCGCCATCGCCGCGTCGGCGTGGCGCTGCTCGGTGATGTCCTGGTTGCTGCCGCGCAGCCGGGCCGCGCGGCCCTCAGCGTCGCGTTCGAGGACGCCCAGCGTGCGGAACACGCGCTCGCCCCGGTCGGGCAGCAGCACGCGCACCTCGTAGTCGAGCGGCGCCCCGGTGGTGATCGCCGCGTCGATCGCCGCGCGGACGCGGGGGAAGTCGTCGGGGTGCACGCGACCGAGCGTGGCCTCGTAGCCCTTCGTGCGCAGGTCGTCGGCGCTGATTCCGATCTGGCGGATGAACTCGTCCGACGCCACGATCGCGCCGGACTCGATGTCGAGCTCCCAGCTGCCGACCCCCGCCAGTTTCTGGGCCTGGTCGAGCAGCTGCTGGTTGCGCTCCAGCTCCGACCGGGCCCGCCGGGCCCGATCCAGTTCCAGGTTCGCGCGGACGCGGGCCAGCAGCTCCCGAGCGGCGAACGGCTTGACCAGGTAGTCGTCGACGCCGGCCTCCAGCCCCTCGACGGTGGCCTCGTCGCCGGCCCGGGCCGACAGCATCACCACCGGCACGAGCGACATCGCCGGGTCGGCGCGCATCTCCCGGAGCAGCCCGAAGCCGTCGAGGTTCGGCATCATCACGTCGGTCAGCACGAGGTCGGGCGTGCGGTGCCGGGCGGCGGCGAGCGCGGACGCGCCGTCGGGCGCCGTGCTCACCTCGTAGACGTCGGACAGCAACCGCACCAGGTACTCGCGCATGTCGGCGTTGTCGTCGACGACGAGCACGTGCGGCCGGTGCGCCAGCGCGCCGCCGGCGGTGCGCGTCGGAGACTGCAGCTCCTCGAACGTGCCGGCGTCGTCGGCCATCCACCGCATCGCCTCGGCCAGGAAGCCCTCGACGTGCTCGCCGCTGGTGGTGGTCGATCCGCCCGGCCCGCGCACGACCTGGTCGGCCGGCAGGTGGGCGGTGCCGGTGCGGACGTGCACGGTGAACGTGCTGCCCGCACCGGGCGTCGAGGTGACCGACGCGCCGCCGCCGTGCAGCATGGCGAGCTCGGACACCAGGGCCAGCCCGATCCCGGACCCCTCATGGCTGCGCGACCGGACCCCCGACACCCGCTGGAACCGCTCGAAGAGGCGGGCCTGGTCGGTCGGTTCGATGCCGATGCCGGTGTCGATCACGGCCAGCTCCACGCGGTCGTCCCGCAGCCGGGTGCGCACCGTGATGCCGCCGGTGAACGTGAACTTCAACGCGTTGGAGAGCAGGTTGAGGACGACCTTCGCCCACATCTCGCGGTCGACGTACACGGGGTCGGGCAGCATCGGGCAGTCGACGGTGAGGCTCAGCCCGGCCCGTTCGATCGCGGGGTGGAACATGCTGGTCAGCTCGGCCGTGTACCGCGACAGGTCGACCGGCTCGTACCGGGCGGAGATGCCCTGCGACTCCAGCCGGGAGAAGTCCAGCAGCGTGTTGACCAGCTTCAGCAGCCGCTGCGCGTTGCGGTGCATCACCTCGACCCGTTCCCGCTGCCCCGGCGGCAGCGGGTGCGCGGTGTCGGTGAGGGCGTCCTCGGCCGGGCCGAGCATCAGCGTCAACGGCGTGCGGAACTCGTGGCTGACGTTGGTGAAGAACGCCGTCTTCGCCCGGTCGAGCTCGGCCAGCGACTCGGCCCGCTGCCGCTCCGCCTGGTAGGCCCGCGCGCTGGCGATCCCCGCGGCGAGCTGGCCGGCGATCAGGTCGACGAAGCCGCGGTAGGCCTCGTCGAACGGGCGGTACCGGTTGAGACCGACCACCAGGAACCCGTACGGACCCCCGCCGCCCTGGTCGGGCAGCGGAATGAGCACGGCCTGGGTGGGCGGCTCCGACCAGGCGCCGGTGGGCAGGGCGGCGAACCGTTCGGGGAGCCCGCCGACGATCGTGCCGCCACCGTCGAGCACCTCGGCGAGCGGCCAGACCTGTTCCGGGTCGCCGGGCGTGATCGTCGCCGGCGCGATCGGGTGTCCGGTGGGCACGCCGGTGGCGGCGACCAGACGGGCGGTGGTCGTGGTGGAGGCGGCGGGGGCGTCGAAGAGGTAGGTGAGCGTGAACGGCAGGCAGCGCTTCTCGTTGCCCATCTGCAGGGCGGCGGCGCGGAGCACCTCGATGTCGACGCGCGCGGTGGTCGGCACCGCGCCGAGGTCGCGCAGGGTGCTCATGCGCCGCTCGGCGATCACCCGGTCGGTGTCTTCGCTGACGACGCACAGCATGCCCGCCACCTGTCCGGCGTCGTCGACGAGCGGGCTGTAGGAGAACGTGTGGTACGTCTCCTCCACGTAGCCGCTGCGCTCCAGGAACAGCAGCAGCGACTCGTCCCAGGTCGCGACGCCGGTGGCGAGCACCGACCCGATCCGGGGGCCGATGTCGGGCCAGATCTCGGCCCAGACCTCCCGGGCCGGCCGGCCCAGCGCCCACGGGTACTTCTTGGCGAGGGTGTCGCGGCGGTAGGCGTCGTTACAGAAGAACGTCAGCTCCGGGCCCCACGCCATCCACATCGAGAACCGCGACGCGACGAGCACCTGCACCATCGTCCGCAGGCTCTGCTGCCAGGTCTCCGGCGGCCCGAGCGGGGTGGCCGACCAGTCGACGGCGAGCAGGTCGTGACCGACCTCGCCGCCGGCCCGCAACGCCGCCCGCATCCCGTTTTCCGCAGGCGGAGGTGCGCCGGTACGCCCAGTCAACCGACCGCCCCTCCGCCGAACGTCGCACTCGTGGCCCGGCCTGGCCGATGGCGGGCCCGGGCGACGTAAGCCTACAAGTGCCGCCCGGATCCGACCGGTACGGTTCGGCCACGTTCGGCGGTCTCGTCCCGCCCCGCCCGGTTGATGACCTCGTTTGGTGGGTGGGCCTACCATCCGGCCATGCTGGCGGTCAGTGTTGGCCGGCTGAGAATGGGCTGGCTGCTGCGGGTCAACCGGGTGCTGGGGCCGGACCGGAAGCTGGCCACCGCGGCCCGGTTCGTCACCGCCCTGCGGTCGCTCGGCGGCGGTGCGGCGAGCCCCGCCCAGGTGTCGAAATGGGAGACCGGTGCCGCGCGTGTCGGGCACGGCACGGTGCGTCGCTACGAACGGCTGCTCGGGCTGCCGGTGAACCGGCTCGCGGCGATGGCCGCGATCCTGCCCGATGCGGGGGTGACGCCCACCGGAGGCGACCCCGACCGGCTCCCGGACCTGCTCGACCTCGGCCTGTCCGGCGACCCGGTGACCGGCCCGGGCTGGGACGACCTCACGGCGCTGCTCCAGGACCGGCCCGACGTGCTGATCCATCCGCGGACCAGTTGGGAGCGGCTGACGCACCGGCTGCTCACCGAGATGGTGGTCGCCGACGGCCTGCCGTGGATCCAACGCAACTCCGCGCTGGCCCGGCTGCTGCGCCACCCCAGCGGCGCCGCCGCCGCGATCGCCGCCTGCGCGTCGTTCGCCGCCGACCCGGCCCACCAGGTGTTCGTGGAGCCGCTGGCCGCGCTGCACGTCACGCCGCACCCGGACGCGTCCCGGCGGGTGCTCGCCCAGCTCGCCGACCCGTCCAGCGGACGGGCGCTGTGCGGGGCGATGCTCGCGATCGTCCGCAAGCTCGAGCGGGGTCACCTCACGCCCGCCGACGTGGCGACGCTGCCGCGGCTGCTGTGCGAGGTCGCCGCCGATCCCCGGATGCCCGACGAGGTGCACCACCTGCTCCCGGTGCTGGCCGCCGGCCTGCCGGCCGGTACCGACGGCCCCGCGGCGGCCCGGCTGCGCCGGCTCGCCGGTGCCGACGTGGTCGGGCCGCACGTGCTGGGCCGGGGCCGGACCCATCCGGCCGGGACGACCGGCGTGGTGGTGACCCGCGTGGTGCTCGGTGCGCTCGCCCGGTGCGACATGGCGGAGGTCGACCCGGTGCTGGCGGTGCTCGTCGACGAGATGCTCTTCGCGCCCGACCCGGTGACCCGGCTCGACGCCGGCTTCCTGATCGCGGCGACCCCGTACCGGGACCCGGTCGCGGCCGCGGTGACCGCGGAGATCCCCGGCGCCGTGCACGGCGACCCGCCCCGGGCCGTGGCCCTGTTGACGGCGCTGGGCGCGCTCGGCGCCGGACCGGACCGCGGGCTGCTCGAACGGCTGGTGCTCGCCCCCGCGGTGCGGCCGGCGGTGAACGAGGCAGCCGCCCGGGCGCTCGGCCTGGTGTCGGGCAGCAGCAGCGGCCGGTTCTGGGCGGTCGCGCTGCGCCGGCACCTGGACGCCTGGCAGGTCACCGGCTCGGCCACGACGCTGACCACGCTGCGCCGCCTGGTGCAGGCGCTCGGCGTCGCCGAGGAGCGGGCCGGCGAGCGCGGGCTCCTGGCCGCTCTCGCCGGCGATTCTCAGGTCCCGGTGGCGATCCGGGCCAGCGCCGCGTGGTGGGCGGCGGTCGATCCGGCCGTCCGCGCGGGCGCGGCGAACTGACGGAGCCGGCGGCGCGAAACTGGCCGATGCCGGCGACGGGCGAGACCGATCTACTGCCAGCGGTGCGCGATGTCGAGCACGATGCGGCTGTGCGTCCCCGGACCGGCGAGGACGGACACCCGGAACGGCAGGTTCGCCCGCACGCCCACCGCGAACGTGCTGTAGCCCTCGAACGAGCCGCCGAACATGACGTCGCGCAGGGTCTGGTAGCCGACGACCGTGCCCACGTGCGCGCCGGAGCGGGCCGGGAACGCCCAGCCGGTGTCGTGGTCGTACGCCGGTTCCAGCAGTTGGACGCCGAGGACCGCGCCACCGGCGACGTAGGGGTTCATGAGGTCGCCGACGGCCTCGGTGTACACGTTGCGGTACTCGACGTTGAACCCGTCGGCCGGGCCGGTGAACTCGAACACCACCCGGTCCCAGCACTCGTGCTTCCCCGTGCGCACCTCGAGCAGCGCCGTCGGGGACAGGGAGCCACCGGTCTTCGGCAGGCTGCCCCAGGTGATCCCGCAGTAGGGCGCGGCTCGGGTGGCGCTGCTCGCGATCGCCGACCCGGCACCGGCGCCTACGAGTAAGAGGGTCGCCAGGGCTGCCAGAACAAATCTGATCCGCCGTCTCATCGGATACCTCCATGGACAGAGTGCGGCTTTCCCCTGACGGTAGGTGACCGCGAGGGCGGCAGGTGGCGGCGTTTCGTGGACCGTCCGTGTCCGAAAGAAAGCACTTTGTTCGGTCATCGGACCTCACTACCCTGCGGGCGTGAGCCGCGTCGTCACCCTCGTCCTCGTCGACCCCGCCGGGAACCCGCTCGGCACCCTGCCGCCGTTCGAGGTCGAGGTCCCGTGGTGGCCCGACGCGACGGCGGTGGTCGAGGGGGCCCGCGCGCAGCACGGGCTGGAGATCACCGTGCTCCGCCTGCTCGGCACCGAGCCCGGCCGGCGCAACGGCGGGCGGGTCACGTATCTCGCGTCCACCGGAACCAGCGCGAACGGCGCGCCGCCCGACCTGGCCGACCACCCGTTGCGCGCGCCCTGGGCCCGGCCCGGCGGGCCGGAGGAGATCCTGGCCTGGGCGGGGGAGTGGATGGCCGCGATCGGGCGGCCGGTGCAGCGCGCCGAGCAGCAGCGCACCTGGAACCTCTCGGCCATCTGGCGCCTCGACACCCCCGCCGGTCCCGCCTGGCTCAAGGTGGTGCCACCGTTCTTCGCGCACGAGCCCGCCGTGCTCGCGTGGCTGCGAAAGGCGGTGCCGGGCCGCACGCCGGTTCCGCTGGTCGGCGCGCCGGGCCGCGTGATCATGGACCGCGTGGCCGGCGACGACCGGTACGACGCCGGACTCGACGAGCGGGTCGCGGCGCTGGTCGACCTGGTCGAGATCCAGGTGGCGGCGCTCGGGTCACGCGACGTGCTGAGCGCTGCGGGCGTCCCCGAACGTGGTCTTGCGGACCTCAAGGCCGCGGCCGCCGATGTGGTCGCGCGGCGCGGTGGCGAGGCATCGCGACGCGCGGCGGGTGAGCCGCCGGCGGACGCCCTCGCGGCCCTGGACGCGCTCGTCGACGGCCTCGACGACCGGTTCGCGGCGATCAGGGATTGCGGCGTGCCGATGACGCTCGTGCACGGCGACTTCCACTCGGGGAACCTGCGGGGTGACGTGATCCTCGACTGGGGCGACTCGGTGCTCAGCCACCCGGCGTTCGACCTGCTACGGGCCGCCGAGGGCCTGGCGCCGGCCGACGCCGACGTCATGATCGGGGCGTGGACGCGGGAGTGGCGCGCCGCGGTGCCCGGCTGCGACCCGCGCCGGGTGGTCGAGCTGCTGCGGCCGGTGGCCGAGCTGCGCAACGCGGTGATGTACGCCGGGTTCCTGGACCAGATCGAGCCGTCGGAGTGGCCGTACCACGCGCTCGACGTGCTCCCGCCGTTGCTCGCCGCCGCCAGCCTGGCGGGCGTGCCCGGTTAGCGCCGCTTATGGTGTGATCCGTGAATCTCGAGAAGGTGATCTTCGGGTTCTTCGTGCTGCTCGCGGCCACGTTGAACTTCGGGTTCTTCATCGGAGACCTCTCCGACCCCACCGTCCACAACGTCTACGAACTGTTCGCCGCGGTCGTGATCAACCTCATCGCGACGGTGCTGAAGTTCGGCGACCGGACCCAGATCGGCGCGGTGCACCTGGCCACCAGCCTCGTCGCCGACCTCCAGTTGATCGCCGCCACGATCTTCTGGGCCTACGCGGAGCACATCTCCTCGGAGGGGCTCACCGGCGAGGCGACGGCCGGCATCGTGTCGCTGTCGGGCGGGGCGTTGTTCGCGAACGTCGTCTCCGTCATCCTGCTGGTCATCGAGACCGTCTCCTTCCAGCGGCGGTGAGGTCATGGCCAATGCGGTGGTCATCTTCTGGCGGTTGATGTTCGGGACCGGCAAGGACTACGCGCGCCAGTCCCGCTGGCGGGTGCCGGTCGACTCGGCGCTGCAGGCCTCGGCGACCGTGTTCCTGGTGCTGCGCCGGATGCGGCTGCCGCTGATCGTGATCATCGTGATCTTCGCCGTGAGCACGTTCGGGCTCACCGTGATCCCGGGCCTCGACGGCGAGGGGAACCCGACGCGGATCAGCTTCTTCCATGCCTTCTACGTGATGAGCTACACCGCCACCACGATCGGCTTCGGCGAACTGCCGCACGAGTTCACCGACGGCCAGCGGCTGTGGGTGACGATCAGCATCCTGTTCTCGGTGATCGGCTGGGCGTACGCGCTCGGTTCGCTGCTGACCCTTATCCAGGACCGCACGTTCCGGCGGGCGCTGGCGCTCCAGCACTTCACCCGCAAGGTCAAGCGCATGCGGGAGCCGTTCCTGCTGCTCGCCGGCTACGGGCAGACCGGGCGCCGGGTCGGCGTCACGTTCGACTCGCTCGGCCGGCGGTTCGTGGTGATCGACGCGTCCGAGGAGAACATGGACGCGCTCGACCTGGAGGCGTACCGGTTCGACGTGCCGGGTCTCGCCGCCGACGCCCGCAGCCCCGACCACCTCGCGGTCGCCGGTCTCGGCCACAGCCTCTGCGAGGGCGTGCTGGCGATGACCAACGACGACGAGGTGAACCTCGCCATCACCATGGCCGCCGCCCTGCTGCGGCCGGACCTGCCGGTGATCGCCCGGACCGTGTCGCCGGCGATCGAGCACCGCATGAAGGCTTTCAGCACCCCGACCGTGATCAACCCGTTCGACCGGTTCGGTGACCATCTGCGGCTCGCGCTCCGCGCGCCGGCCACCCATCAGCTGCTGACCTGGCTGGAGAGCGGACCGGGCGCCGAACTGCCGCGCCGGGGCCGCCCGCCGACGCAGGGCCGCTGGGTGCTGTGCGGGTACGGGCGGTTCGGCCGGGAACTCGCCGACGACCTGCGCGCCGAGGGCCTCACCGTCACCGTCATCGACCCGGCGGCCGGTCCGAACGGCAACGACCTGGTGGTGGTCGGCGACGGGTCCGACCCGGAGGTGATGGCGCGGGCCCACCTGGAGAGCGCCGTCGGGTTCGTGGCCGGCACCGACAACGACACCACGAACCTGTCGCTGATCGCGGCCGCGCGCCGGATCAACCCGGACCTGTTCGTGGCGGCCCGGCAGAACCGGCCCGCGAACGCCGCGCTGTTCGCCGCCCTCGAACCCGACTCGCTGCTCGTGCTCGCGGAGGTGGTGGCGCAGGAGGTCTACGTCAAGCTGAGCACCCCGTTGCTGTGGCGGTTCCTGCAGGAGGTGCCGGCGCAGGGCGAGGAGTGGGCGGCCGGGGTCATCGAGCGCCTGCACCACCGGTGCGGCCGCAGCCTGCAGACGTTGTGGACGGTGCGCCTCGACGACAGCGGCTCGTCGGCGCTCGGCCGCTGGCTGTCCGGCGGCCAGGCCCGGCTCGGTGACCTGCTGCGCGACCCCGACAACCGCGACGTCCCGTTGACCGCCGCCGTGCTGCTGCTGAAGCACGGCGACGAACTGGTGCTGACCCCGTCGGACGACCACCTGCTCGCCGACGGCGACGAGATCCTGCTCGCCGGCGACCCGCTGGCCCGCCGGGAACTCGACACCACCCTGACGGTCGACGGTGTGCTGTCGTACGTCGTGACCGGGAACCACGTCCCGTCGAGCTGGATCTGGCGCCGGCTGTCCCGCCGCCCCGTCAGCGACCTCTGACCTCGAGCCACCGCGGGTTGTGACCGAAGCCGGCCCGCTGGTACATGGTGACGGCACGCTCGCTGGAGTGGACGGTGACGAACTCGAGCTCGCGGTCGCGCGCCTCCCGGAGGACGGCTTCCATCAGCTTCGCGCCGGCACCGGAGTTGCGGTGCTCGGGCAGGACGTACACCGACTGCACGTCGGCGAAGCGCCGGTACATGAGACCGGGTGCGGGAACCCGGTCGGCGAGCATCAGCCACGCCATCCCGGCGAGTGCCCCGTCGACCTCGACCACGAACGGCCGGTGGGTCGCGAGGTGGTCGAGCACCCAGTGGGTGAAGAAGTCGACGAACGACTCGCGGTCGACGTCGGGGGTTTGTCCGCGTTCCTCGACCCGCCAGCGCCACCGCATCCGGGCGAGCGCCGGCGCGTCCTCGGCGGACCCCCGCCGCACCGTGACATCCACCGCCGCAAGGCTACGCGGCAGCGCTATGCGGTTCGAGCCCCGCCACGGGTGAGCGTGGTCATCGCGAACAGGGCCGCCGCCGCGAACACCGCGACCGCCAGCGCCATCGGTACGGCGCTGTGCGCCGGTCCGAGGCCGATCAGCGGCGCGGTCAGCGCGGCGATCGGTGCCTGCAGGAAACCGAGCAGCGCGGACCCGGACCCGGCCGACTCCGGGTGACCGCTCAGCGCGAGCGCCGTCGCGTTCGGCATCACCAGGCCGAGGGACGCGATGAAGAAGAACAGCGGCACGGCGACCGCCACCACCCCGCCGACCCCGACGATGCTCGCCGTTACCAGCGCCGCGCCGGCGAGCGTGCTGATGGCGAGCCCGGCGGTGAGCGTCACCTTCTCCGGCACCCGGCCGGCCAGGTACGCGCTGAGCTGGCCCACCATCACGAAGCCGAACGCGTTGGCGCCGAACAGCACCCCGTACGTCAGTGCCGGGACGTCGAAGACGTCCTGCATGACGAACGACGAGCTGCCGATGTACGCGAACATCCCGCCGAACCCGAGCCCCATCGCCAGCGAGTAGCCGACGAACCGCCGGTCGCGCAGCAGGCCGCCCATCGTGCGGGCCATCTGCGGCAGGCGGTTGGTGCGCCGCTTGTCGGCGGGCAGCGTCTCGGGAAGCCACGCGAACGCGGCGATCGTCGCCGCGGCGCCGACCCCGGCGAGCATCACGAAGACGCCGCGCCACCCGGTGACCTCCAGCAGCAGGCTGCCCAGCGTCGGCGCGACGATCGGCCCCAGCCCGAACACGAGCGTGAGTCGGGCGAAGAACCGGGTGAGGTCGCTGCCGCTGAACAGGTCGCGGATCACCGCCCGGGCGATGACGACACCGGCGGCGCCGGCGAGGCCCTGCACCGCGCGCAGCACCACGAGCATCTCGACCGACGGCGCCGCCGCGCACGCGAGCGACGCCAGGGTGTACGCGCCGAGCCCGATGATCACCGGGCGCCGCCGGCCCCAGCCGTCGCTGAGCGGGCCGAGCGTGAGCTGACCGATGGCCATGAAGACGAGGAACGAGGCGAGGGTCAGCTGCACCGCCGACTCGGAGGCGTGCAGGTCGTCGGCGATCTGTGGGAACGCCGGCAGGTAGGCGTCGATGGAGACGGGACCGATGGCGGTGACACCGCCGAGGATCAGCAGCAGACGGAGCCGACCGGGTTGAGCTGATGAAGGCATTACTTCCAACCCTATGCCCAGGTCAGCCTGGGTCAAGGTAAGCCTCGTCACGCTGGGAGGGGCTTACTCCCGGCGGGCAACCGGCGGGAGCGCCGACCACGGGAACGTGATCCACTTGTCGGTGGTGCGCCAGACGTAGTCGCACTTGACGATCGAGCGCGGCTTCTCGTAGACGACCGCGATCCGCGCCTCGGCGACGTGGTCGCGGCAGAAGTCGCGCACCAGCTTGAGGGTCTCGCCGGTGTCGGCCACGTCGTCGGCGATGAGCACCCGCGCGCCCGCGAGGTCGACCGCCGCCGGCACCGGCGGCAGCATCACCGGCATGTCGAGCCGCTCGTCGACACCGGTGTAGAACTCGACGTTCACCACGTGCAGGTTCTTGACGTCGAGGTCGTAGCCGAGCGTTCCGGCGATGAACAGCCCACCCCGGGCGATGGCCATGACGACGTCGGGCACGAACCCGCTCGCCGCGACCTGCTCGGCCAACTCCCGGCCGGCGACGCCGAACGCGTCCCAGCCGAGCACCTCGCGTTCTTCAGTCACGGGCGTCACTTTACAAGCCTGCGTCGGCAAGTTGATAACTCCGAACCGGTGCGGTGTGGCCGCCGTTCTGTTCGGTTACCGGGCGCACAACGGCCCGATTCCCTTGAAACGAAAGGCTTTGCCATGTCCTTTTACCGTGCTCTCCGCCGGCCCGCGGTCGTTGTGACCGCGTTCGCCGCCGCCGTCTCGGCGACCGTGCTGGCTGCGACCGGCTCGCCGGCATCGGCCGCGACCGGCGCCTTCTCGTTCACCAAGGTCGAGGGGGCCGCCGGCGACGTCGCCGGGCTGACCCCCACGGTCAAGGCGTTCCAGGGGCTGCTCGGCGACCCGAACAACGCCAGCAACCCGCCGGCGCAGAACGGTCGCCGGGAAATCAACTGGGACGGCACCCCCGACGCGCAGTCGGCGCCGAACCTGCTGCCGCCGGACTTCTTCAACACGACGGTGCCGCGCGGTGCGGTGTTCGTCTCGAAGAACAACAAGTTCTCGGTGAGCGCCGACGACGACAACCCGACCAACACCCCGCCGCGGTTCGCCGACATCAACCCGCAGTACGACGACATCTTCGCCACGTTCAGCCCGCAGCGGCTGTTCACCCCGCTGGGCACCAACGTGATGGGCGTCCGGTTCTTCGTGCCCGGCACGAACAAGCCGGCCACGGTCAAGGGCTTCGGCGCCGTCTTCACCGACGTCGACCGCGCCAACGTGACGAAGCTGGAACTGCTCGACCGGTACGGCAAGCGCCTGTTCGTCGCCTACGCGCCGAAGGCCACCATCGGTGACAAGGGCCTGTCGTTCGTGGGCGTGCAGACCAACGCCGACGTCTACGAGGTCCGCATCACCACCGGCAACGCCGCGCTGGGCAAGAACGTCAAGGACGACAAGAAGCGCGACCTCGTCGTGATGGACGACCTGCTCTACGCCGAGCCGGACGCGCTGCGCTAATTGTTCTCCCGCTGATCGGCCCCGGAACCGCGTGGTTCCGGGGCCGTTTTCAACGCTTCGGCGAGGGTGAGCATCGTCGATTGGACGTCGTGCAGCGGCTGCAGCGTCTCGCCGGACCGGCACAGCAGCAGCGCGCCCTCGACGGCCGCGACCACGGTGACCGCGAACCGCCGGGCGTCCACCGGTGCGAGGCCGTCAACCTCGGCGATGTCGGTGAGCGGGTCGATCCACGACTCGAACGCCCGCTGGGCGGCTCTCCGCACGTCGGTTCCGGTGCCGTCGACGACCGTGGCGGCCACCACGCACCCGCCGTTGAAGCCGACCGCGAGCATCCCGCGCTCCCACCACCGGACCATGGCGGCGAGCACCTCCGCCACGGTGGCCGGGGGATCGCCGCCGGCGAGCGCGTCGAGGCGTTCGCGAAGTTTCAGCGCGCTCCACGTCACCGCCTCGATCACCAGCTCGTCCTTGCCGCCCGGGAAGTGGTGGGACAGCGAGCCGCGCGGGGTGCCGGCGGCCGCGACCACGTCACGCAGGCCGGTGCCGGCGACGCCGCGCTCGCTGATCAGCTCGGCGGCCGCCCGTACGGTGCGGGCCCGGCTGTCGTTGGTGCGTGGCATGGGTCACTCCCACCTATCGACTCGGACACTCGTCATACTATCCTCGCGGAGACTCGGACAGTCGTCATAGTTTGGAGCGGGCATGGACGTCACCCTGATCGCCTCCGACGGCCGCGCCCTGGCCGCGCACCTGTACCACCCGTACCGCGAGGAAGGCCCGGCCGTGGTCATCGCCGGCGCGACCGGTGTGCCGCAACGGTTCTACCGGCGCTTCGCCACCCACCTCGCCGAGCGCGGCGCGACCGTGCTCACGTTCGACTACCGCGGCGTCGGCGGCTCCCGGCACGCGGGCGGCCCGCGCCACGACGGGGCGACCATGAGCGAGTGGGGCAGCCTCGACCTCAACGAGGCGATCGGTCACCTCGCCGACCGCGACCCCGACCGGCCGATCGCGGTGGTCGGGCACAGCGCCGGCGGGTGGCTGCTGTCGCTGGCGCCCAACGCCCAACTCGTGTCGGCGGCCCTCACCGTCGGCAGCCAGAACGGCTACTGGCGACAGTGGACCGGACGCGCCCGCGCCGCGCGCTACGTGCAGTGGCACGTCGCGCTCCCGGCCGTGGCCGGGCTCACCGGCGTGCTGCCGGGCCGGTACTTCGGCGGCGAGACGCTTCCGGGCGGCGTCGCGAAGGACTGGGCCCGCTGGGGGCGGCGGCGGGACTTCGTGGACGGGGCCGGGGCGCTACCGCCCGAGCGGCGATTCGCCGGACGGCTGCTCGCGGTGAGCGTCCCGGATGATCCTTTCGCTCCGGAGACGGCCGTGGCGTGGCTTCCGACCCTGTACCCACGCGCCGCCAGCGAGGTGCACACGTTGGCCGGGCGGCACCGCGGGCTCGGTCATTTCGGTGCGTTCCGCCCCGGCGCGGAAGGACTATGGGACGCGGGCTGGGCGTGGCTCCGGGGAGCGGCGCGGGCGCCGAGCAGGTTCCCGTTGCGGTAACCGGATTGCGTGCACTAGCTTGCCCGCGTGAATGTGGTGACACTGCCGACGCAGATGCTGTGGGCCGGACACGTCCCTGACCTGTGCGTGCGCCACGGAGCGCCCGCGTCGGTGCGGATGTCGTTCTACCGGGGCGCGGTCCAGAACTGGCCGTATTGCCCGGAGTGCGTCAAGTCCCGCAAGGCGAACCTGGCGCTGGCCGTGGCGGTGCTGGCGCTGCCCTTCCTCGTGACGTTCGTCGGCGTCGGGGTGCTCCACAACGACGCCGTCGCCCTCGCGACGTTCACGGACGTCATCTGGGTGTTCCTCGGCGCCGGGATCATCGTGTTCTGGTACCTGCTGCTCCGGTACGTGACTCCGTCGGGGCTCGCGAAGGCGAAGCTGACCGGCAACAACATGTGGCTCGTCATGCAGGGCACGCACCCGGCGTTCATGGCCCACGCGAACGACCTCGTCCAGCGCACGGGTGCGGCCCAGGTGAGCCCGACCGGCCAACTCGTGCAGCCCGACGTGTTCGCTCCCCAGCCGGGCCAGGCCCCTGGCGCGCCCCCGGCCCAGCCGCAGCCGCCGGCCCAGTAGGCGAGGCGGCCGATTCCACGATCCGTCAGAGGGGGAGGCGGGCGGTTTTCAGGACGAAGTCGGTGTAGGTCGGGGGGACGGGCACGCCGTTGACCTGCATCCAGTGCAGGCGGCTGGTGGCAGTCAGGGCCAGGGCCACGGAGTAGCCCAGGTGGGCCGCCTCGGCGTCGACCTTGCCCTGCAGGCCCTCCAGGTAGGACGGGAACGGGTCGGTCAGGGTTGCCAGCGCCAAGTGGGCCAGATCGCCGCCGACCGGGCCGGTGCCCAGCGTCTGCCAGTCGAGGACCGTGGTGGTGTCGGTGCCGGTGTCGATCAGGTTGCCGGGGTGGAAGTCGCCGTGGCAGAGGGCGATCGGCACGGCGTCGAGCACCTGGAGCAGGTCGTGCCGGCGGGCCCAGATTGCCTGGAGCTCCGCTGGCGCGTCCACTGTGGACCAGTCCAGATCGGTGACGGCGATGCGTTGGGACAACTGGTCACCGGCCAACCACGGTGCTTCGGGGATCGGGGCGCTGACCTGCCAGGCGCCGAGGCGGCGGGCGGCCACGTCGGTCTGCTCCGGTGGTCCGGCGACGTCGGCCAGGTACACCACGTCGTCGATGATGTCGTAGCAGTACGGGGCGACCAGGCCGGCGCCGAGCGGGTTGATCAGCACCCCTGACGCGTACGCGAGCGGCTCGCGCCGCCAGTACGCCCAGTGCCGCGGGTCGCCGGCCGACTCGGTGTGGCGGCCGCTGCGCACGGGCTGGAACGCCTTGCGTATCAACGAGAACCGCTGCTCGCCGGCTCCGGAGCGGACCAGGCCGGTCACCCGTTCGACGCTCGCGGTGGCCACACCCAGGTTTCCGGTGACGATCGGGCTCACCGACGTCTCGATCACCTTGGCGTCCCGGCGTTGGGCAACGGCCCGGACGACGGCGAGAGGGAGTTCCTGATCCACGGGGTTCATCATCCCATTCCGCGATCTTGCTCAGAAAACCGGAACGCCGGCCCGGACGAGTCTCCAGTTCTCGACGTAGAAATCGGCCGGGTCGATGACGCCGCGGGCCTGCGCCCAGTCGATCAGGAGTTGGCGGATCTCCTGCTGCGCGTTGTAGACCTGGGCCTTCACGATCCCGGGGAAGTTGCCGCCGCCGCTGCGCCGGTAGTTGTTGACCGCCACCACGAACTGCGCGGCCGGGTCGACGGGGACACCGTCGCGTTCCAGCCGGGTGATCCGGTCGCCGACCGGTCGACTGATGTCGATGTCATAGGTGACGCCGGACAGCGTGTCGTAGTTGTAGTCCGGCACCGCGGGGTCGCTGATCGTGTTCGGATCGACGGGCGCGCCGGGCGCGAGCGTCACAAAGTATTTCGCCGAGTACTCCAGGTACGCCTTCACCTCCGCGCCGGTGAGGACCACGGCTTCCAGGGTGTTGTCGTAGATGTAGAGACCGGCGACGTCCTTGATCTTCACCTGACCGGCGGGGAACCGCGCGGTGCGGCTGAACGGCGCCGCGATCGACAGCACCGGCAGCCCGGCGTAGGAACCGCCGGCCAGCGCCGCGGTGACCGTGTCGGTCTGCACCTTGTTGATGTAGTCGAGGATCGGCGTGTCCTTGTACCGGCTCTCGACCGCCGACAGCTCCACCACGGAGGTGGCCACGACCTGGTTCACGTACGTGACCGTCTTCGCGTGCTGGGCGCGTACCGCGGCCACCACCGCCGGGTCCTCGACGACCGTGTTGGTGTTGAGCATCGTCGAGTGCTTGCTGTCGATCCGCCAGCGGCCGTGGCCGCGGCTCAGCGTGAAGTCCATGCGCGACACGCGCTGGCCCCACCGCGACGGCTCGGTCAGCAGCACCTGCTCGCCGGTCACCTTGTTCGTGACGAAGCGCTCGACCACCTCGCGGTGGGCGTGGCCGAACAGGATCGCGTCGATGCCCGGGACCTGCTCGGCGATGAGTGCGGTCGGGTTCTCGTTGGGCAGTTCGGGCCCGTAGCTCGACTCGCCGCTGTCGCCGCCGTGCGCGGAGACGAGCACGATGTCGGCGCCGAACAGCCGTCGCATGATCGGCACCCACTTGCGGGCCGTCTTCACGAGGTCCTCGAACCGGAGGATGCCCTCGACGTTGGCCCGGTCCCAGATCGCCACGCCCGGGTTGGTGAGGCCCAGAATGCCCAACCGCAGCGTCGGCGCGCCCCGGCCGAGGCTGACCTTCTTCACCACGAACGGCGTGAACGCCGGCAACCCGGTGCGGGCGTCGACCGCGTTCGCGGCGAGCGCCGGGAAGCCGAGCTGGCGGATCCACAGCCGCAGCAGCGGGATCCCGTAGTTGAACTCGTGGTTGCCGAGGGTGACCGCGTCGTAGTCGATGACGTTCATGGCCCGGGCCATCGGGTGGGTCTCACCGGTGGTCGTGATGGGCTCCTGCTTGGCGTAGTACGTCGCCAGCGGCGTGCCCTGGATGGTGTCGCCGGCGTCGAGCACGACGGTCGCCTTGCCGCGCCGCTCCGCCCGGATCTGGTTGACCAGGGTCGCGACCTTCGCCACGCCGATGTCGTTGTGGGCGCTGTCGTCGTACTCCGCGTCGCGGTAGTAGTCCCAGTTGTAGACGTTGCCGTGGGTGTCGGAGGTGCCGAGCACCGTCAGGTCCCAGGTGCGGTTGGCGCCGGTGTGTGCGCCGGCTGCCGCCGGGTCGATCAGGGGACCGGCGGCCGCCGCGGCGGCTGCGCCGGCGATGACGGTGCGCCGGGAGATTCGAGGTGTCACCCGTGGCACGGTAACGGCACCGGCGCGATCGCGACAGCGCTCGATCCCCCTCCGCACTACCCTCGGCCGGGTGAGCCTTCTCGACAGCGGTCGTGACGCCGATGTGTACGCGTTCGGTGACGCGCTGGTGCTCCGCACCTACCGCGCGGGCGGCGACGTCACCACCGAGGCCGCGATCATGCGGCACGTCGGGCGGCACGGCTTCCCGGTGCCCGAGGTGTTCGGCGCCGGCGGACGCGACCTGTGGCTCGAACGGCTGCACGGGCAGACCATGCTGCTCGCGGTCACCCGCAAGGAGCTCACCCACGACGACGCCGGCACCGTTCTCGCGAACCTGCACCACCGGCTGCGCGGCGTTCCGGGACGGATCCTGCACCTCGACCTGCACCCCGCGAACGTGATGATGACGGCGCGCGGGCCGGTGGTCATCGACTGGCGCAACGCCCGCACCGGCCCGCCCGGTCTTGACGTCGCGCTGACGGCGCTGATCCTGGCCCAGGTCGCGGTCGACCCGGAGCACCCGGCCCGCACCGCCGCCCGCGAGATCCTGACGGCGTTCCTGCGGGCGGCCGGCGACCCACTGTCCGACATGGACGGTGCGGTGGCCATGCGCCGGGCCGATCCCAACCTCTCCGAGGCCGAGACCGGCCGGCTGGCCGCCGCGCGTCTCATGGTCGAATCCGCGGTCTGACGCCGCGGTTCAACGCCGCGGTTCAACGCCGCGGTTCAACGCCGCGGTTCAACGCCGCGGTTCAACGCCGCGTTCACGCCGCAGCGGCGCGCCGACCTCGTGCAGGTGGCGCAGCGCCTCGCCGTACGAGGCGATCAGCCCGGTCTCGCAGTACGCCACCCCGATCTCGGCGCAGAACTCGCGCACGATCGGCTGGGCCTTGCGCAGGTTCGGCGTCGGCATGCTCGGGAACAGGTGGTGCTCGATCTGGTAGTTGAGCCCGCCGAGTGCGTTGTCGATGAAGTGCCCGCCGGTGACGTTGCGGGACGTGAGCACCTGCTTGCGGAGGAAGTCCTCGGTGCCGTCGGGGGTCGGCATCCCCTTGTGGTTGGGCGCGAACGTGCACCCGAGGTAGACGCCGAACAGCGCCTGGTGCACCACGAGGAACACGAGCGCCTGCACGGGGTTCAGCACCAGGGCGAGCGCCGCCAGGTACCCGACGATGTGGACGCCGAGCAGCACCGATTCCAGCCCGCGCCGCCGGATCCCGCCCTGTGCGAGGGCCCGGACGCTGCTCCGGCGCAGGCTCAGCCCGAGCAGGGTGAGCAGCGGGAAGAACAGGTAGCCCTGGTACGCGTTTATGAAGCGCTTGAGCCCGCGCCGTCCCTCGGTGGCCTCCTGCGTCCAGACGAGGATCTCCGGCGCCACGTCGGGGTCGAGGTCGTCGTGGTTCGGGTTGGCGTGGTGCCGGGTGTGCTTGTCCATCCACCACCCGTAACTCATGCCGATCGCCAGGTTGCCGGCGATGAGCCCGGCCACCTCGCTGGGCTGTCGCCGCCGGAACACCTGCCGGTGGGCCAGGTCGTGGGCCACCAGCGCCACCTGGGCGTAGACCACCGCCATGAGCACGGCCACCAGGAGTTGCCACCACGACGCGCCGAGCAGGAAGAAGGCGACCCAGCCGCCGACGAGCGCCAGGGCGACGATCGACAGCCGGGCCACGTAGTAGCCGGGACGCGGCTGGAGCAGGCCGGCCGCCGTGATCCGCCGGGACAGCGTCGCGAAGTCACTGCCCGTGCGCCGTTCGGGAACAATCGTTGTCGTCACATGTCGATCAAACGGGCTGCGGCGTCGCGATTCACTGGTGGCACGTCCCCGGGGCCGGTAGGGCCAGCACTACCGCCACCGGCGGTGGCCCCGGCCAGAATGGACGGCATGAACCGACTCTGGTGGCTGGAACTGCCGGCACACGTGTTCCGGCCGGCGGAGCTGTGGAAGACCTTCCGCATCGCCCTCATCGGGCTGCCCGTGGCTGTGCTGAGCCTCGCCGGCAACATCGTCCTGTTCGTCCTCACGGTGGTGTCGCTGGCGCTGATCCCGTTGCCGTTCATCGGGTTCACGCTGTTCCCGCTGGTCACGCTCGTCACCCGGGCGGTGATGGACGTGCATCGCCGGATGGCCGGCTGGGTCGGGGTCGACATCCCGCGGCCGTACCGGCCGGTGCCGTCCACCGCCCCGCTCGGCACGCTGCGCCGCTTCAAGCACGCGATGACCGACCCGGCCACCTGGCTCGACTTCGCCTGGCTGATCCCCGGCGCGATCAGCGGCTTCGTCCTCGGTCTCGTCGCCTTCATCCTGCCGACCTACGGACTGGAGGGTGTGCTGCACGTCCCGCTGCTGATCTACGGGCTCACCGGCGGCTACGGGTACGGCGTCGTCTGGCCGTTCGACAACTGGTTCGAGGCCTGGACGGCGGTGCCGCAGGGCGCGCTGTTGCTGACGATCGGGCTCACGGCGTCGCCGTTCCTCATGTGGGTGCACATGCGGTTCACCAGCTTCTTCCTGGCTCCCACGAAGAAGAGCCAGCTCGTCGAGCGGGTCCAGGTGCTCACCGACACCCGGGCCGAAGCGGTCGACGCGCAGGCCGCCGAACTGCGTCGCATCGAGCGCGACCTGCACGACGGCGCGCAGGCCCGGCTGGTGTCGCTGAGCATGAACATCGGCCTCGCCGAGGAGCTGATCCGGCGTGACCCGGACATGGCGATCAAGCTGCTGGCGGAGGCCCGCGAGTCCAGCGGCACCGCGCTCACCGAACTACGCGACCTGGTGCGCGGCATCCACCCGCCGGTGCTGGCCGAACGCGGGCTCGACGGCGCCGTGCAGGCGCTGGCACTCACCGTGCCGGCCACCGTGACCGTCGACGTCGAACTGCCCGGCCGGCTGGAGGCGCCGGTGGAGTCGGCGGCCTACTTCGCCGTCGCCGAGATCCTCGCGAACATCGTCAAGCACAGCGCGGCGCGCACCGCGTGGATCCACATCCGGCACGACGACGGACTGCTGACGATCGGCGTCGGTGACGACGGCGAGGGCGGGGCCGATCCGGCCGGTGGCACGGGGCTGCGGGGGATCGAGCGCAGGCTCGCGGCGTTCGATGGAACGATGATGGTGTCCAGCCCGCCGGGCGGACCCACCGTCGTCACCATGGAGCTTCCGTGCACGTTGTCATCGCCGAAGACCTCGCCCTCCTCCGGGACGGCCTGACGCGCCTGCTCCAGGCGTTCGACTGCCAGGTCGTGGCGGCGGTCGACAACGGGCCGGCGCTGCTGCCGGCACTGATCGAGCACCGGCCCGACGTCGCGGTGGTCGACGTCCGGCTGCCGCCCACGTTCACCGACGAGGGGCTGCAGGCCGCCGTCGCCGCCCGCGCACAGATTCCGGGGCTGCCCGTCCTGGTGCTGTCCCAGCACGTCGAGCAGTTGTACGCGCGCGAACTGCTCACCGACGGTACCGGCGGCGTCGGCTATCTGTTGAAGGACCGGGTGTCGAACGTCGCGCAGTTCATCGACGCGGTCAGGCGGGTCGCCGACGGTGGCACCGTGATGGACCCCGAGGTGGTGGCCCAGTTGCTGGCCCGCCGCCGCCACGACGACCCGCTGGCCGACCTGACCCCGCGCGAGCGCGAGGTGCTCGGGCACATGGCCGAGGGTCGGTCGAACGCCGCGATCGCCGGCAAGCTGTTCGTCACCGAGAAGGCGATCAGCAAGCACATCAACAGCATCTTCACCAAGCTCGGCCTGCCGCCGTCCGACGACGACAACCGGCGCGTGCTGGCGGTGCTCGCCTACCTCAATTCGTGACGCTGGGTAGGGGCGCCTCGAGGCGCCCACAGTGGATCTGATAGGAATTCCCACGTGGTCGGCCCCATCGATACATCTGTCCCGCATCCTGCCCGCAGGTACAACTACCTCCTGGGCGGCAAGGACAACTTCGCCGCCGACCGCGCGTCCGGCGATCAGCTCATCGAGTGGTTCCCCACGGTGCGCACGTCGGCGATCGAGAACCGCCGGTTCCTCCAGCGGGTGGTGCGCTTCCTCGCCGGTGAGTGCGGCATCCGCCAGTTCCTCGACATCGGCACCGGCCTGCCGACGGCCGACAACACCCACCAGGTGGCGCAGGCGGTGGCGCCGGAGTCACGGGTGGTGTACGTCGACAACGACCCGATGGTGATGGTGCACGCCCGCGCGCTGCTCACCAGCACGCCCGAGGGCGCCACCTCGTATCTCGAGGACGACCTGCGCCACCCCGCCCGCATCATGCGCCGCACCGAACTGCACAACACGCTCGACATGGAGCAGCCGGTCGCGCTGATGCTCGTCGCCGTCCTGCACTTCGTCCCCGGCGACGGCGCGGCGACGCCGATCGTGCGGCGCCTGATCGACGGGCTGGCGCCGGGCAGTTACGTGGTGATCACCGGGTCGACCTACGACTTCAGCCCGCCGGACGTGAAGGCGGGCTACCTGGAACTGCGGGACTCCGGCAAGATCGACATCTGGTCGCGCGGGAAGGCCGAGTTCGAGGAGATGATCGACGGCCTGGAACTGCTGGAGCCGGGCATGGTGCCGGTCGCGGAGTGGCGCCCGAACAGCGGCGACGAGCCACCGCCGGCCCGCGACGTCTCGATGTACGCCATCGTCGCCCGCAAACCCTAGTACCGCGACGCTGTGCCCGATCGCGGGTTTCTTCCTGAAACAGCGACCTTGACCGCTGCCGCACCCGGCACGGGGCCCGATTTGCGGATCTTGGACTCCCGAAGGGGTTATGGCACCTCACGCAGTCCAAGATCCGGAATTCCGAGCGAACACAACTGCAAGATCGACTGAGGGGCAGCCGGTGCGGGCCTAGGCCATCCGGCATAAGACATTTACGATCATCATGCTCGTCCTCGATCGGGTGGGGTGATCGTCGTGGGTCGTAGTCGGCGCTTCGGATTGGTGTTGGCGCTGGTCACAGGCGCAGCCGGGATGGTCATGATCCCGCCGGCGAGTGCGGCGGCCGATCTGACGGTCGCGGCGGCGCTCGCCGCGCAGGACGGCCGATCGGCGTCGGTCGCCGGGTACGTGGTCGGGCAGCCGGTGGCGACCGACTCCGTGCTCCGGTCCGGGTTCACCGCCGACACCGCGATCGCGATCGCCGACCAGGCCACCGAGACCGGTACGACCCGGATGCTCTACGTGCAGGTCACCAGCGGATTCCGGGCCTCGTTCGGCCTGCGGACCAACCCGGGGCTCCTCGGCCGGCGGATCGTCGTCGCCGGCCAGTTGACGGCGTACTTCGCGCACGGCGGGCTGAAGGAACCGACGTCGATGAGCGCCGGCGCAACAGAACCCGGTGACTACTATGCCGCGGCCGCGGGCAGGACCGGTCCGGCGTTGCGGGCGGCCCTGCACGGGATCATCGCCAACCAGACCAGGATCTCCTACGCCCAGGTGTGGACCGCCTTGCAGCAGACCGACCAGGACCCGGCCAACGCGTCCAACGTGATTCTGTTGTACTCGGGCAGGTCGCAGAGCAAGTCCTCGAACGGCGGCAACGCGAACGACTGGAACCGGGAACACGTCTGGCCACAGTCGCACGGCGACTTCGGTACGGCCGCCGGCCCCGGCACCGACCTGCACCACCTGCGTCCCGAGGATGTCACGGTGAACTCGACCCGCGGCAACAAGGACTTCGACACCGGCGGGTCGACGGTCGCCGAGTGCCCCGGCTGCCGCACCGACGCCGACTCGTTCGAGCCCCGCGACGCCGTCAAGGGCGACGTCGCCCGGATGCTCATGTACATGGCGATCCGCTACGAGGGCGGCGACGGCTGGCCCGACCTGGAACTGAACGACTCGGTCACCAACGGCTCGGCGCCCCGCACCGGTCGCCTGTCGGTGCTGCTGCAGTGGCACCGGGCCGACCCGCCCGACGCGGTCGAACGCCGCCGCAACGACGTCATCTTCAGCACCTGGCAGCACAACCGGAACCCGTTCATCGACCACCCGGAGTGGGTCGTGGCGATTTGGGGCTGACCTGACGAAAGTCGGGTCGCGGGCGTTACCTATGGCGGCTGTGCCGGCACAGCGGAGGAAATAGCGTCGCAGCCATGATCGAGCTGCGTTCGCTCACCAAGCGGTACGGCGACCACACCGCCGTCGACGACCTGACGGTCGACGTCCTGCCCGGGCGCGTCACCGGGTTCCTGGGGCCGAACGGCGCCGGGAAGAGCACCACGATGCGCATGATCCTCGGCCTCGACCGGCCCGACCGCGGCACCGCGCTCATCAAGGGCCGGCGGTACGCCGATCTCCGGTTCCCGCTGCACGAGGTGGGCGGGTTGCTGGAGGCGAACGGCGTGCACCCGGCGCGTAGCGGCCGGGCGCACCTGGTCGCGATGGCGCAGAGCAACGGGATCGACCGCAAACGGGTCGACGCCGTCCTCGCCACGGTCGGCCTCGCCGACAAGGCGGGTAAACGGGCCGGCACCTACTCGCTGGGCATGATGCAGCGGCTGGGCATCGCCGGCGTGCTGCTCGGCGACCCCGGGGTGCTGCTCCTCGACGAGCCGGTGAACGGTCTCGACCCGGACGGCGTCCGCTGGATCCGGGAGCTGATGCGGTCGCTGGCGCGCGAGGGCCGCACGGTGTTCGTCTCCAGCCACCTGATGAGCGAGATGCAGCAGACCGCCGACCAGCTCGTGGTGATCGGCAAGGGCCGGCTGATCGCCGACGCCACCGTCGACGAGGTGATCGGCGCGAAGAGCAACGTCGTCGTCCGCAGCCCGGAACCCGCCGCGCTGGCCGCGCTCCGCGGTCACCTCGCCCCGCACGTGGCCGTCGCCCCGCAGGGGGCGGACGGCCTGCACCTCACCGGAATCAGCGCCGCCGAGGTCGGCGACCTGGCCCACACGCTCGGTGTGCGGCTGCACGAACTCACGCCCGGCCGGGCGTCCCTGGAGGAGGCTTACATGGAGCTGGTCCGATGATCCGCGCGACCGTCGCGAGCGAGTGGACGAAGCTGTGGTCGGTGCGGTCCACGTGGTGGGCGCTGGTCGGGGCGCTCGCGTTGATGCTGCTGTCGAGCATGCAGGTGGCGTACTGGGTCGACAACGGCGACACCTCCGCCACCGCGGAGAGTGCCAGCGACGTCGCGGCGAGCGCGTTCGCGGTCGCGCAACTGGCGGTGCTGGCGGTCGCGATGCTGGCCGTCACCGGCGAGTACTCGCACCGCACGATCCGGGCGACCCTGCAGTGGACGCCCGCGCGCACCCGCGTCCTCCTGGCCAAGGCCGCGGTGGTCGCGGCTGTGACGGCCGCGACCGGCGCCGGGCTCGCTGTTGCCGGGACGCTCACCGCGGCGCCGATACTCACCGACGCGCCCGCGATCCAGATCAGCGACCTCGCCGCGATCGCGGTGAGTTCGAGCCTGCTCGGGCTGCTGGCCCTGGGCCTGGGCACGGCCCTGCGCGGCGCGGTGGTGACGCTCGTGGTGCTGTTCCTGCTGCTGTTCGTGATCCCACCGCTGCTCGCCACGCCCGACGTCGCCGCGCTCACCTGGATCGCCGACCTCACCCCGGGCCCGGCCGGCACGCACTTCCTCGCCGGCGACCACGACCCCTACCCGCCGCTGGTCGGCGCGCTCGTCATGGCGGCGTGGTCGGTGGCCGCGCTGTCAGCCGGCCGAACCGTCCTCCGGAACCGCGACGCCTAGCCCCGCCTCGTACGCGACGATCGCCGCCTGCACGCGGTTCCGCACGCCGAGCCGGGTCAGCAGCGTGCTGACGTACGCCTTCACCGTCCCCTCGACGAGAAACAGCCGCCGCGCGATCTCGGCGTTCGACAGCCCCTGGCCCACCAGCGCGAGTACCTGCTGCTCGCGCTCGGTCAGGTCGGCGATCCGGTGGCGGGCGGCGCGGTCGCGGTCGTGCCGGCCGTCGGTCCAGCGGCTGATCACGTGCCGGGCCACCGCCGGCGAGAGGTAGGCGCCACCACCGGCGACCGCGTGGACGCCCGCGATCAGCTCCCGCGGGTCGCCGGCCTTGAGCAGGAACCCGCTGGCGCCGTCGCCGAGCGCCCGCTCGACGTACTCGTCCTCGCCGAACGTCGTCAGCATCACCACGGCCGTCTCCGGCACGGTGCGGCGGATCTCGGCGCCGGCGGCCAGCCCGTCGAGCGTCGGCATCCGGATGTCGAGCAGCGCCACCGCCGGCCGGTGCGCCTGCGCCTTCGCCACCGCGTCCCGCCCGTCACCGGCCTCCGCGACCACCTCGATCGCCGGGTCGGTGGCCAGGATCGCGCGGACCCCGGCCCGGATCATCGCCTCGTCGTCGGCGAGGAGCACGCGGATCACAGTCGCTCCTTCCGTTCCAGTTTTCCGTCCCGGAAGCACAGCCGGAACGTCGCGTTGGCCAGCGGGAAGTTGCCGTCGCTGTAGTACTCGCAGGTGAGGCCGCTCGGGTCGGCCAGGTTCGGCGGATTGAGCACCTGGCGTCCGGGCAGTGCCAGGTCGTCGCGCGTCGCGCCGATCGGCATCCGGTCGAACGCGTCCTCCGCCAGCACGGAGTCGAACGCGGCCACCGGGTAGTAGGTGAGCGACATGACCGCCGCGATCGCGGCGGGCGCGGCCAACGCCGTCACCAGGCTGCGGCGGACCCTGCGCCGGGCCGTCCGCAAGGGCGGAGCCGGTGGTCGCGGTGGTCGCGCATCATGTGGCAAATGCGATTGGACGCGGTGAGCACCGTCGCCGCTGCCGATGTGCACGGTTCCGCCGGCCATCCGGACCCGTTCCCGCAACCCCGCCAGCCCGAACCCCTCGACGACGACCGTTCCGGGCGGAACCGGGTTCGTCACGGTGACCGTGGTGCTCCCGTCTGCGCCGGCGATCTCGACGCTCACGGGCGCTCCGGGCGCGTGGCGGGCCGCGTTCGTCAACGCCTCCTGGACGATCCCGTACGCGGTGCGCTCGACGTGCTCCGGCACCGGGTCGCCGGTCAGCGTCACGGAAAGACCCGACCGCCGCGCGCGCTCGACCAGCGCGGCGATGCTTTCGTCGCGCGGGGCCAGCGGCGCCGGTGAGTCGTCCTCCCGCAGCACGCCGACGATCTCCCGCAGCCGCGCCGTCGCCGCGACCGCCCCGGCCCGGATCTCCGCGGCGGCCGCACTCTCCGGTCCGGCGGCCAGTTCGAGCGCACCGGCCCGCAGGGCCAGCAGGCTGAGATCGTGTCCGAGCGAGTCGTGCATGTCCCGGGCGATGCGCGCCCGCTCCCGCAGCCGCACCTGCGCCGTCACCATGCCCCGTTCCCGTTCCAGGTGCTCGGCCCGCTGCCACCCCATGGTGACCAGTTCGTGGTGCTGTCGCCGGTACCGCCCCACCAGCCACGGAAACACGCCCGCGAACAGCAACGTGGTGACGAGAAAGAACCACGTGGCGATGCCGGTGTCGAACAATCCGACACTGAGCGCCGACCCGAACAGCCCGATGCCCCCGAACACGGCGGCGGCCGGCCAGGCCCGGGTCTCCCGCCGCCCGACCAGGTAACTGAGCACCGGGATCGAGAACGAGAAGTTCCCGTCGACCAGGCACCCCGCGATCACGATCACCAACCCGGCGAGCGGCCCCCCGAACCGCGCCGGTTGCCGGGCCAACCAGACCGCGAGCGCCAGGGCGAGCACCTCGAGCCCCACCCGTAACGCCCAGCCATCGTCCCGAGGCGGCAGCGCCTGCCCGGCGACGATGGGTGCGGCCAGCGCTCCCCACAACGCGACGTCGGCCAGGTACCTCCTCATACGGACGTACGCTACCGACCCAAGATCCCACGCGGACCTGCCGAAAGTAAGGCTCAGCCTACGTACTTGACGTACTTGACGTACGTGCCTAGAGCGCGCATCCTAGTCAGGAGCGTAGGGAGCTGCCCATGACCATCGGCGCGCATTTCGACAGCTACAGCGCCGCTCGCACGCACTTCAAGGATCTCCTTGATGCCGCCCGTCGAGGCCGGGTTGCGACCGTGCGGCGCGACACCGGTCGGGCGGCGGTCGTCGACGCCGACCGTCTGCGGGTCAGCCTGGTCGGCGTACTGCCGTCGCCGCAGGTGGTGGCCGAGGACGGCGGATGGTCGGTATTCCTTCCCGGCGTGCCGGTGGCCGCAGACGCGTCCTCGTTCGACGAGGCGATCGAGGAAATGATCATGGCGCTGCGCGAGTACGCCGACGACTGGCAGGAGCGACTGCTGGACGTGCCGAACCATCGGAACAACTGGGCGCTGGTCCAGGTCGTGGAACTCAGCGACGACGCCCAGCTTCGCGACTGGTTGGTGGGCCTGCCCCGATGACCTGGCCCACGCCCACCCGGCAGGATCACCAGAAATTCTGCGAGGCCGAAGGATGGGAACCGGTCCGGACCGCACGGGGCCGGACCGGTACCCACCATCTGACGTACGAACTGGCGCTGCCGGATGGCCGGATCCTGCGAACCCGGATCTCGCATCCGCCCGACCGCAGCACATACGGCCCGGGCATCTGGAGGCACATCTTGCGTGACCAGCTCGACGTTACCGAGGACGTCTTCTGGGAGTGCGTACGCAACGGCGTCAAACCGGCCAGGGGCCAACCCGAAGCGCCGACGGCGGACCCGATTCCGGCCGAGGTGGTGCACATGCTCGTCGCCCGGGTCCGCCTTGCCGAAGCCGACGTTGCCCGCATGACCAAAGAGGAAGCCATCGCGAGGCTGAATCAGTACTGGACCCAGGGCGGCTGAGTCTCGGCACGTGATCGGCTCAGCTCAACAGGTCGGCGATCACCTTGAGTTGGCTCGGGTCGCCCTGGATCAGGAGGGATGTGATCACCGTGCTGCGCCAGCGCTCCAGCTCGTCCCGGATCTTTGCCGGCGAACCGATCAGCGCGAGGTCCTCGATCAGCGCCGTGGGCACCGCCGCGATCGCTTCCTTCTTCTTGCCGGCCAGGTAGAGGTCGGCGATCGTGTCGCACTCCTGCTCGTAGCCGAGGCGGGCGACCACGTCGCGGTGGAAGTTGGCCGTGCGGGCGCCCATTCCGCCGACGTACAGGGCGACGAACGGGCGGATGAAGTCGGCCGCTTCCTCGACGTTGTCGTGGACGATGACGGGCACCGCGGCGGCCACCTCGAACGTCTCCAGCGAGTGGCGCGCCGTGGGGCGTCCGAAACCCTCGGCCAGCGCGGCCCGGTAGAAGTCGTCGGCCTTGGGGGAGAACAGGAACGGGAGCCAGCCGTCGGCGATCTCGGCGGCGAGGGCCACGTTCTTCGGGCCTTCGGCGCCCATGAAGATGGGGATCTCGGTGCGGCGGGGGTGCAGCGTCGACTTCAGCGCCTTGCCCAGGCCCGTGCCGCCCCGCAACGGTAGCTGGAAGAAGTCGCCGTCGTACTCGACCGGGCCGCCGCGGGCGACGATCTGCCGCACGATCGCGATGTACTCGCGGGTGCGGGCCAGCGGCTTGGGGTACGGCTGGCCGTACCAGCCCTCCACGACCTGCGGGCCGGAGGCACCGAGGCCGAGCACGAACCGGCCGCCGGAGAGGTGGTCGATCGTCATCGCGGCCATGGCGGCCGCGGCCGGGGTGCGGGCCGACATCTGCATGATGTTGGTGCCCAGGCGCAGCGTCGTCGTGGCGGAGCCGTACCAGGCGAGCGGGGTGAGGCAGTCGGACCCGTACGCCTCCGCGGTCCAGACCGAGTCGAAGCCCAGCTTCTCCGCCTCGGCGAGCACCTGCGGAATTCCGGCGGGCGGGCCGGCGGACCAGTAGCCGATGGTGTAGCCGAGTTTCATGGGCGTCAGCCTACGTCGACCTGAACCGAGCCGCGGTGGACGTCGCACACCTGCCAGGACCCGTCGGCGGTCTTCTTCAACGAGAACGTGTACCGCACGACCGATGTCCCGGACGGGGTCAGGTCCATGTTCGCGTCGCCGGAGTCGCCGCTGCGGCTGGTGTACGTGACGAACTGCTTCCAGGGACGCGGGTGCGGCTCGAACTCCGTCCGCAGCGCGGCCTCGTCCTGCTGCTCGGCGTCGGGACACAGGAGCGCCGCCGCGGCGGCGTACTCGCCCCGGCCCAGCGTGTCGACGAGCGTGGTGAGCGAACCGACCAGCTTGTCGTTCTCGGGGTCGGACGGGGCCGAGACGGACGGCAGGTCGATCCCGCCGCAGGCGCTGATCAGCGCGAGCGGCCCGGCGAGGGCAAGAACAGCGAGTCGGCGTAGCACGCCAACGACGATAAAGGCGCAGGTCAACGGCGGGATATGGTGACGATCTCCGGGCTTGAGTCGGTAATCGGACGCCCCGCCGTGTCGCCGAACCGCTCGTCGACGGTGAGCCCGGCCCCGGCCAGGAACCGGTCGAGCGTCGGGAGATCGAGGAACCTCAACGTCGCGGTGCTCAGGCGCGGCTCCGGCCAGTGGTCGGCGGTGTAGGTGCCGGTGAACGTCACCAGGTCGCCGGTGACCTCGTGCACCGTGTGGAACACCCGCATCGTGCGGCCGTCGGCGTCGGTGGCCTCCTCGACGGAGTCGGGCGTCCACGTCTCCCAGGCCCGCGCGGCGGGGTTGCGGGTCTCGAACCCGAACCGGCCGCCGTCGCGGAGCGCGGCCCGTACGGTGGCCAGCGCGGTGCGCATCTCGGTGTCGGTGACGAGCGTCTGGAACGCGTTGCCGGTCATCACCGCGAAGTCGAACTCGCGGTCCCACCGCGCCTCGGTGAGATCGCCGTGCACCCACTCGACGTCGGACCGCCGCCGGGCCACCGACAGCATCCCGGCACCCGGATCGAGCCCGACCAGCCGGCCGGTGTGCCCCCGCTCGCGCGCCAGCCCCAGCAGCGCGCCGGTGCCGCAGCCGATGTCGAGCACGGCGCCGGCCCGCATGATGTAGGGCAGGTAGAACCGGAAGTCACGGCGCCGCTCGGGCGGGTAGAACGTGTCGTACCGCCCGGCGATCTCCGCGTCTTCGTACTGGAGCTCGGCCATTCAGAGATAAAAGCAAGGGGACGCGGTGCTGAGCAACGCCGTTCGCGGCGTCGCGCCCCAGGTGGCGGCGATCGCCGTCGACAGGGCGGCGACGAGCCGTTCGACGTCGGCGTGGGCGCCGGGGTGCAGCGCCTCCGCGACGATCAGCACGTTCGCGGTGTTCTCCCGGACCGCCGAGTACCCGCTCTGCCGGTTCGTCCAGCGGCGCGCGTGCGACCGGCCGGCGTCGTCGACGAACGACACCTCGCCGGCGTCGGGGTGCTCGGTGCCGCCGGCGAACGTCTCGTAGTTCTCGGTGCCGTCGACGTAGCGCACCTCCAGGTCGCCGTCGACGCGGTCGAGGTCGAGCGCGGCGACCGGGATCGCGTACGCCATCGAGACCGCGTTGCACAGATCGACGAGGGCGTTGATCCGGGCGACCGAGCCCTCCTTGGACAGCCGCCGCAGCAACGCCTCCGACGCGCACCGGTACTGGGTGGGCTTGAGCCCCATCCGGGAGAACGTGCGGCGCCACGCCTGGATCTCCGGGAACTCCGCCAGCGGCC
Source organism: Virgisporangium aurantiacum (assembly GCF_016863635.1). Taxonomy (GTDB): domain Bacteria; phylum Actinomycetota; class Actinomycetes; order Mycobacteriales; family Micromonosporaceae; genus Virgisporangium; species Virgisporangium aurantiacum. The sequence goes on from NZ_BOPG01000047.1 coordinate 162,748, forward strand.
CGGTTCCGAGCCGGGCGAGCGCGGCGGTCGTGTGCACCGCGACCGGCTCGGTGACGTCGGCGTCGGGCGTGACACCGGTGACGGCGAGCACGCCGGCCACCAGGTCGGGGAAGTCGGCGCGCAGGTCCTTGGCGTGCTGGAACGAGGTCACGCCCTACCTTCGCGCGCTTCCTGAGCGGGTGAACAGGACCACCGCCCGACGCGCGAACAGGTCCACACTGGACGGTGTGGACGACCTGCTCACCGATGTTCCCGCCGCTACCTACCGGTACGGAGTGGTCGACGACCGCGGCGTGTCGATGGACACGCTGAAGGTCGTCGAGGACCCGGCCGGCGGCTACTTCGCGGTCTACCACTCGCGTCCACGAAAAAACGCCTTCACCGTCCACCTCGCGCATTCGCGCGACCTGATGACCTGGCACCATCGCGCGGACCTCGACCACGACGCGAGCCAACCCATGATCACGCCACTGGCGGACGGCGGGTTCCTGGTGGCGGTGGAGGCCGGCGGCGCGGGCCGGCCGGCGTGGCTGCGCGTGTGCCGCTACCCCACGCGGGAAAGCCTGCTCGACGCGCGCCCCGACCGGACGTTCGACGCGCCGCACACGCTGGTGCCCGCCGACCGGTACGCCGAGGGGACGCCGCACATCGAGCACGCGTCGCCCGACGGCTCGGTGATCGACCTCGGCTTCCACTACTTCCGCGACGGGACGGTCGACCGGCAGGGGCGCGGCCGGCTCACCGACTTCCGCGACTGGCGGTGCGCCCCCGAACCGGCCCTCGACGCCGCGATCGAGGCGTGGGGCGTGCGGGGCAACATCGGCGGCCGCGACAGCGCCCTGATTCTGAGTGACGGCGTGGCGAGTGAGCGGATCATCTTGATCGAGGGTCAGTTGCGACCGGGCGACTGGGGGTCATGGCGGGTCTTCAAATACGATTCAGTGACAAAACGGGCATCGCCGCTGGCCATCCGGACGCACGGCGGAAGCACCGCTTTCGCCAATCCGACCGTCACCGCGCTGCGCTCGCCGCGGGGCGGATCCGCCCTGGTGGTGACGCTGTTCGTGTTCAGCGAAGGGGCCGCTGCCGGCGAGGCAGGGCCGCTGATCTACTTCCGTGATCTTCGCCGCTAGCGAAATTCCGAAAATCGCTAGTGAGTGAGTGACTCACTCAGTTACAGTTCCTGCCGTGCTGAACAGCGAACGTGCCCGGCCGCTGCCGCCCGACGAGCGGCGGGCGTCGCTCGTGGCGGCGGCGATCCCGCTGATCGCCGAGCACGGGCTCAAGGTGACGACGAAGCAGATCGCCACGGCGGCCGGGGTCGCCGAGGGCACGATCTTCCGCGTCTTCACCGACAAGACCGAGCTCATCCAGGCCGCCATCAACACCGCGTTCGACCCCGAGCGCACCCTCGCCGAACTGGGCGCGATCGACATCGGGCTGCCGCTGTTCGAGCGCTGCCTGGCGATCACCCGGGTGCTGCAGGACCGCCTGGTCACCGTCTTCAAGATCATGATCGCGATGCGGATGGCCCCCGGGCAACCGAAGTACCGGCCCAAACAGGGGAATACCCCCGGCCAGGTCGGGCCGCCCGGCTCACCGGGTGCTTCGTTCGACCCGCGCACCGAGCAGATCTTCCACGAGATCGTGCGCCTGCTCGAACCCGACAGCGCCCGGTTCACCAGCCCGGTGAAGGACGTGGCGAACATCCTCCGCCTGCTCACGTTCTCGGGCTCGCACCCGTACATCTCCGACGGAAACCTGTTGACCGCCGAGCAGATCACCTCGACCGTTCTCGACGGCGTGCGCCGCCGACCAGACACACCCGATCATGGGGGACCCCGGTGCTGATCCGACTGTTACGAACACACCTCCGCCCGTACAAGAAGGAGCTGGCCATCGTCGTGGTGCTGCAGCTCGTGGGCACCATGGCCTCGCTCTACCTGCCCCGGCTGAACGCCGACATCATCGACCACGGCATCGCGGTCGGCGACACCGGCTACATCATGAAGACCGGCGGGTGGATGCTGCTGTTCACGGCCGTCCAGATGGTCTGTTCGATCGTCGCGGTCTACTACGGTGCCCGCGCCGCGATGGGGTTCGGGCGCGATCTCCGGGCGGCGATCTTCCACCGCGTCGGTGAGTTCTCCGGACGCGAGGTCGGCAGGTTCGGCGCACCGACGCTGATCACCCGCACCACGAACGACGTCCAGCAGGTGCAGATGCTGGTCGTGGTCACCTGCACGATCCTGGTGGCCGCGCCGATCATGTGCATCGGTGGCATCATCTTCGCGCTGCGCGAAGACGTCGGCCTCTCCTGGCTGATGCTGGTGTGCGTGCCGGTCATGGTGCTCGCCGTCGGTCTCATCATGCGCTCGGCGATTCCCCAGTTCCGGTTGATGCAGGAGCGCATCGACACGGTGAACCGGGTGCTCCGCGAGCAGATCACCGGTATCCGGGTGGTGCGGGCGTTCGTCCGCGAGCCGTACGAGACCAAGCGGTTCGGCGGCGCCAACGCCGACCTCACCGCCACCGCGCTGAAGGTCGGCCGGCTGCAGGCGATGATCTTCCCGACGATCATGTTCGTGTTCAACAGTTCCAGCGTCGCCGTGCTGTGGTTCGGCGCGTTCCGGGTCGACAGCGGCGCGATCGAGATCGGTGCGCTCACCGCGTTCCTCAGCTATCTGGTGCAGATCCTGATGGCGGTGATGATGTCGACGTTCATGTTCATGATGGTGCCGCGCGCCGCGGTCTGCGCCGAGCGCATCACCGAGGTCCTCGACACCGAGTCGACGGTGACGCCGCCGGCGAAGCCGGTCCTGGAGGTGGCGGGACGCGGCGAGGTGGAACTGCGCAACGTGCGGTTCCAGTACCCGGGCGCGGAGTTCCCCGTCCTCAATGACGTGAGCCTGCACGCCGAACCGGGCCGCACCACCGCGGTCATCGGCAGCACCGGCGCCGGCAAGACGACGCTGCTGTCACTGATCCCGCGGCTCTTCGACGTCACCGGCGGGTCGGTGCTCGTCGACGGCGTCGACGTGCGGGAGCTCGACTTCGGCGTGCTGTGGGACCGGATCGGGCTGGTGCCGCAGAAGCCGTTCCTGTTCTCCGGGACGATCGCCAGCAACCTCCGCTACGGCAAGCCCGACGCCACCGACGAGGAACTGTGGCGGTGCCTGGAGATCGCGCAGGCCCGCGACTTCGTCGAGGAACTCGCGGAGGGGTTGGAAGCACCGGTCTCACAGGGCGGTACCAACCTGTCCGGCGGGCAGCGGCAGCGCCTCGCGATCGCGCGGGCCCTCGTGCGCAAGCCGGAGATCTACCTGTTCGACGACTCGTTCTCCGCGCTCGACCTCGGCACCGACGCCCGCCTGCGGGCCGCGTTGAAGCCGGTCACCGCCGAGGCGGCGGTCATCATCGTGGCGCAGCGCGTGTCGACGATCGTCGACGCCGACCGGATCGTCGTGCTGGAGGACGGGCTCGTGGTCGGCACCGGCGGGCACCAGGAACTGCTGGAGACCTGCCAGACCTACCGGGAAATCGTGGAATCGCAGCAAACCGTGGGGGCCGCGGCATGAGTCAACAAGGAAACGGCGCCAAACCGCCGGGCGTACAGCCCGGGAGCGGCGCGCCGAAGAAGACCGCCGCGCGCATTCCGGGTGCGGGCCCGCGCCAGGGTGGCCCGCCGTGGATGGGCGCCGGCATGCCGGCGGAGAAGTCGATGAGGTTCTGGCCGTCGGCCAAGCGCCTGATGCGCCGGCTCGCCCCGTACCGGGCGCGGCTGATCGCCGTGGTGTCGCTGGGCACCGCGAGCGTCGTCTTCTCGGTGGTCGTCCCGAAGATTCTCGGCCGCGCGACCGACGTCCTCTTCGCCGGCGTGATCGGTAAGCGGATCCCCGCCGGAACCACCAAGGAACAGGCGGTCGCCGGTGCCCGCGCCGCCGGCAACGACAACATCGCCGACATGCTCAAGCGGATGGACTTCGTGCCCGGCGAGGGCATCGACTTCACCCGGCTCTCGCACATCGTGTCGCTGGCGGTGGTGCTGTTCGTCGGGTCGAGCCTGCTGTTGTGGCTGCAGGGCTACATCCTCAACGACGTCGTGCAGGGCAGCATCCGCACGCTGCGCTCCGACGTGGAGGACAAGCTGAACCGGCTCCCGTTGCCGTACTTCGACACCCAGCAACGGGGCGAGATCCTCAGCCGGGTCACCAACGACATCGACAACATCGCGCAGACCCTGCAGCAGACGCTCAGCCAGCTGCTCACGAGCCTGCTGACCGTCGTCGGCGTGGTGGTCATGATGTTCGTGATCTCACCGATCCTGGCGCTGATCGCCCTCGTGGCGGTGCCGCTGTCGTTCGTGGTCACCAAGCAGGTCGCGAAGCGGTCGCAGAAGCAGTTCATCAACCAGTGGAAGTACACCGGCACGCTGAACGCGCACATCGAGGAGTCGTTCACCGGCCACGAGCTGGTGAAGGTCTTCGGCCGGCAGAAGGAGTCGGAGGCGATCTTCGCCGACCGCAACGACAAGCTCTTCACCGCCGCGTTCAAGGCGCAGTTCATCTCCGGGATCATCATGCCGTCGATGATGTTCATCGGGAACCTGAGCTACGTCGCGGTCGCGGTGGTCGGTGCGCTGCGGGTCGCGTCGGGGTCGATGAGCCTGGGTGACGTGCAGGCGTTCATCCAGTACTCGCGGCAGTTCACCCAGCCGTTGACGCAGGTGGCGTCGATGGCGAACCTGCTGCAAAGTGGCGTGGCGTCGGCCGAGCGGGTGTTCGACCTCCTCGACGCCGACGAGCAGACGCCCGACCACGCGAAGCCGGGCGTCGTCGAGCACACCCACGGTCGGGTGGCGTTCGAGAACGTGTCCTTCCGGTACGTGCCGGACAAGCCGCTGATCGACGACCTGTCGCTGGTGGCCGAGCCGGGCCGCACGGTGGCGATCGTCGGGCCGACCGGTGCCGGCAAGACCACGCTCGTGAACCTCATCATGCGGTTCTACGAGCTCGACGGCGGACGCATTACGCTCGACGGCGTCGACATCGCCACCATGCGCCGCGATGCGCTCCGCAGCGAGATCGGCATGGTGCTGCAGGACACGTGGCTCTTCGGCGGCACGATCCGCGCCAACATCGCCTACGGCAACCCCGACGCCACCGAGGAGCAGATCCTCGCCGCGGCGCGGGCGGCGTACGTCGACCGCTTCGTCCACAGCCTGCCCGACGGCTACGACACCGTGATCGACGAGGAGGGCAGCAACGTCAGCGCCGGCGAGAAGCAGCTCATCACGATCGCGCGGGCGTTCCTGGCCAACCCGTCCCTGCTGATCCTCGACGAGGCCACCAGCTCCGTCGACACCCGCACCGAGGTACTGGTGCAGCACGCGATGGCAGAGCTGCGGTCGGGTCGCACCAGCTTCGTGATCGCCCACCGCCTCTCCACCATCCGCGACGCCGACCTGATCCTGGTGATGGTGGGGGGACGGATCGTGGAGCAGGGCACCCACGACGAACTGATGGCCGCGGAGGGCGCTTACCACCGCCTGCACAACGCCCAGTTCACCGCTCCGGCCGAGGTGCCCGCCTAGCAGGAGAAGATCCACAGTGGACGCCCGACGTGCCTGCGTGGTGCGTCGGGCGTCCGGTATTCTCCGTACCGTGCCACGCGTGCGGGTAATCGACACGGGCGAGACCCCGCATCAATCCGACGTGTTCGCGTCCTGGAGCGCGGGCCATAGTGCGTTCCTGCGCACGATCGTGCTCGAACAGCTCGGTCGTGTCTTCGTTCTGGAGCCGTCGTCCTCACTTCAGATCAACGGGCGACGGTTCGAGGTCGTCTGGGATGGTCTTGTCGACGAGACCGGCCGGCGGTACCGCCGAGCGGACCATCGCGCGCTGCTGTGCGCAGCCGCGAGTCGCGACGAATCCGCATCGCGCGGGCTGACGGACGTCGAACGTGCGGCCGGAGTGCGAGAGGTTCGACAGGTCTCGTCCTGTGCGGACCGCGACGCCCTTCGACCCTTGATCGCCCGGCTTGCGGACCAGGTGGTCCGCCGTACATCGCGTGTCCTGGCGAAGGGTTCCGGTCATCTGACCCGGCTCAGGATCGCGAGCCACGTCCGGCGGCTGATCAGGAGCGCGATCGCGAGGCTGCTTCCAATTTGCCGGCAGCAGCGCGTCGAGGAGCAGCCCGAGGCCCTCACACACCAGCACGTTGTCGACCAGTACCGCATCCGTGGGCCCAACCGTGCCCGGAAGACGACCAGCATGACGCCATTTGCCCTCGTCTTCCGGGAGTTCGCGACTGCCTGACGCTGGACTCCCGCCGTTCATGGGAGCCCAGCCGTGTTTCTCGCCAGCCACGCCCTTGCCTCGGCGGCGGATCAGCGCTTTGACGGATCTGACGTCGCGGCGATCATTCTCGCGTTGGGCATTCTGAGCGCCCTCGCGGGTATCGCGGCGAACTCGAACGGGGCGACTGTCAGCCAGTCCGCCCTTGCCGGGATCGCTGTGTTCGCCGCGCTGATCGCACTCGTCCGGGCGCACCAGGAGGCGGACGCTCCGCCAGACCTGTACATCTTGAATGGTCTGATCGGACTGGCGGTCGTCATCGTGGCCGCGATGATCGTTCGAGCGTCGGATCACAAGCCGTGGCCCGTTGCGTTCCTGGCGGCGGGGGCCAGTTTCTGTGCGGTCGTTATCTCGGCCATGTGCATTGAGGGCATGATCGGTGCGCTGTGAACACCGGGTCGAACGTGGTCGATGCACTTCGATTGTTGACATCGACGTGGCCCGATCGTAGGTTCGGTGCCACTTAATCGGTTAAGTCTCCAGTGTGGGAGGCGGGCATGGCCCGACGGTTCGGTGTGGTAACGGCTCTGCTCGCTCTCGTTGTCGCGGCGGCACCCGCGGCGTCCGCACGCGCTGAGCCGGTTCAGGAAACGCAGGGCGGCGGCGGGTTTGTCACGCGCGCGGGTAGCGACCTGCGGCTCGACGGCCGCACGTTCCGGTTCGCCGGCTCGAACAACTACTACCTGATGTACAAGTCGCCGTTGATGGTGGACGACGTGTTCGCCGACGCGCGGGCCGCGAAGTTCAACGTGCTGCGCACCTGGGGCTTCCTCGACATCGGCAACCAGGATGGCACGAACAGCATCCGCGGCAAGGCCGACGGCGTCTACTTCCAGTACTGGGACGGCACGAAGCCCGCCTACAACGACGGCCCCGACGGCCTCCAGCGGCTCGACTACGTGCTCGCGAGCGCCAAGCGGCACGGGATCAAGCTGATCATCCCGTTGACCAACAACTGGAACGACTTCGGCGGCATGGACCAGTACGTGCGCTGGGCCGGCGGCAGCTACCACGACGACTTCTACACGAACGCCACGATCAAGGGCTGGTACAAGGACTGGATCAGCCACGTGCTCAACCGGGTCAACCCGCTCACCGGCGTCGCCTACAAGGATGACCCGACGGTGATGGCCTGGGAGCTCGGCAACGAGCCGCGGTGCCTGTCGGCCGGCGCGTACCCGCGCTCGCCCAACTGCACCCCGGCGACGCTCACCGCGTGGGCCGACGAGGTCAGCCGCCACATCAAGTCGGTCGACCGCAAGCACCTGGTGGGCGTCGGCGACGAGGGTTTCTTCTGCGACGACCCGACGAGCCCGGACTGGACCGCGAACTGCGCCGACGGCGTCGACAACCTCGCGCTCACGAGACTGGCCGCCATCGACATCATGTCGTTCCACCTCTACCCGGACGGGTGGGGCAAGGACCTGCCGTGGACGCTCGACTGGATCAAGCGGCACATCCGGGAAGCGAACCGCATCGGCAAGCCGTCGCTGCTCGGCGAGTTCGGCTGGCGCGACAAGGCCACCCGCAACCCCGTCTACAAGCAGTGGACCGACCTGGTCGACGCCGAGGGCGGCGACGGCTGGCTGTACTGGATCCTGTCCGGTGTGCAGGACGACGGCACGCCGTACCCGGACTACGACGGGTTCACCGTCTACTGCCCGAGCCCGGTCTGCACCACGCTCACCAACGCCCGCGACGAACTGCTCGGGCCGCAGCAGTCCCGCCCGCCGGTGGCCGACCACGACGTCAAGGTCACCGAGTTCAACCAGCCGGCCACGCTGACCCCGGCCGCGAACGACGTCGCCTACCGGAGCACCGTCAAGGCGTCCACCATCGACCTTGACCCGGCGACGGCCGGGCAGCAGAAGACGAAGAGCACGACCGGCGGCGCGTTCGCCCTCAACGCCGACGGCACCGTGACCTTCACGCCGACCTCCGGCGTCACGGGTGAGAACAAGGCGACCTACACGATCCGCGACGCGGCGGGGCGGCTGTCGAACGTGGCCGACCTGATCGTCACCGTGAAGCCGGACCCCGGTGCGGCGGTGGTCATTTCGACCTTCGAGTCCGGGACCGACAACTGGGGGCCGGGAAGCTGGCTGCCGGACGCCGGAACCGTGGCGCAGACGCAGGACTTCCACCCGCAGGGCGACTACGGTCTCAAGCTGACCGTGACCGCCGACCACTGGTTCGGACCGGCGCTCGCGACGCCGCTCGACCTCACCGGCAAGCAGTTCGTGCGGTTCGAACTGCACACCGGCGCGACCGGTACGTCGGTGTCGCTCGCGGTGCAGACCGGCGCCGACTACACCTGGTGCCAGAGCCCGTTCCCGTGGATCAACGCCGGCACCACGACGACCGTCTCGTTCGACCTGCTGACCGAGATGTCGTGCGCGCCGAACCTCGCCGACGTGAAGGCGCTGTACCTGTTCTTCAACGCGGGCACGCACGACCTCGACAACGTGCGGGCCGAGTAGGTCACGAGCGAATAAGTCACAAAGATAGGGGACCCGGCGGAGCCCGCCTTAACATGCGTTAATGACGGAGGAGTGGCAGAAGCTGGTGCTCGGTGTCCTGCGCAAGTCGGGCGCCGCCACCGAGGACACCACCCCCGCCCAGGCGGTGGAGCTGTTGACCACCACGGGGTACGACGGAGTTCCGCTCAAACCGCTCTACACGGCGGCCGACTCCGACACGCTTCCGCGGGTCATGGGGCGGACGGCGAACGGCTGGGACATCCGGCAGCGGCACGCCGACCCGGATCCCCGGGCCACCGCCGAGGCGGCCCGCGCCGACCTGGAGAACGGCGCCACGTCGCTGTGGCTCGTGGTCGGTGCGGACGGGGTGCCGGTCGACGGCCTCGCGGCCGCGCTCGACGGCGTCCACCTCGATCTGGCCGGGGTCACCCTCGACGCCGGCGCCGACGCGGCCGCCGCGGCCGAGGCGTTTCTGGCCGCCGGCGGCTCGTCGGGCAACCTGGGGTTCGATCCGCTCGCGGGCGCCGGCGATCTCCAGACCGCGGCGGCGTTCGCGCGGCAAGCGGCGGACCGTGCGGCGTTGCGGGCCATGGTCGTGGACGCGACGCGGTACCACGACGCCGGTGGCAGCGACGCCGAGGAACTGGCCTGTTCGCTGGCCACCGGCGTGGCGTACCTGCGCGCGCTCACCGACGCCGGGTTGAGCGTCGACGAGGCGCTGGCGCAGGTGGAGTTCCGCTACGCGGCCACCGCCGACCAGTTCGCCACGATCGCGAAACTGCGCGCGGCGCGGCTGTTGTGGGCGCGGGTCGCGCGGGCGTGCGGTGCCGACCGCGCGACGCAGGCCCAGCACGCGGTGACCTCAGCCGCGATGATGGCCGGCCGCGATCCGTGGGTGAACATGCTGCGGACCACGCTCGCCTGTTTCGCCGCCGGGGTCGGCGGCGCCGACGCGGTCACCGTGCTGCCGTTCGACCACCGGCTCGGCCTGCCCGACGGGTTCGCGCGGCGGATCGCGCGCAACACCCACTCGCTGCTGATCGACGAGTCGAGCGTGGCCCGGGTGGCCGACCCGGCCGGCGGTTCCTGGTACGTCGAGCGCCGCACCGCCGACCTGGCCCGGGCGGCGTGGGCGTGGTTCACCGAGATCGAGGGCGCCGGGGGGATGGCGGCGGCGCTCTCGTCGGGCCTGGTCGCGGAGCGGCTCCGGGCCACCTGGGACGCTCGCGCGGCGAACCTGGCGCACCGGCGCGATCCGCTCACCGGGGTGAGCGAGTTTCCTTTCCTGGACGAGAAGCTGCCCCGGCGGCGGCCGGCGCCGCAGCGCGACATGCACTACTACAGCGAGGCGTTCGAGCGGTTGCGCGACCGGGCCGACGCCCTGTCGCGGCGACCGACCGTGTACCTCGCCACGCTCGGACCGCCCGCCGCGCACACCGCGCGGGTCGGGTTCGCCACGAACCTGTTCGCGGCCGGCGGCGTCGCGGTGACCGCCGGGCCGGTGGAGGGGTTCGCGTCGAGCGGCCTGTCGACCGCGTGCCTGTGCGGCAGCGACCGGTCGTACGCGGAGGAGGCGTCGGGCGCGGCGCTCACGCTGGCCAGCGGGGGAGCCCGGCAGGTGTGGCTGGCCGGAAAGCCCGGTGAATACGACGGGGTGACGGGGTACCTGTACAACGGCTGCGACGCGGTGGGCGTCCTCGAAGAGGTTCTCTCATGATTCCTGACTTCTCCAAGCTCGAGTTCGACTCTCCCGGAGACGCGGCCGCGGCCGACACCGACCGCGAACCCTGGCTCACGCCCGAGGGCATCGACGTCAAGCCGGTCTACACGGCGGCCGACCTCGACGGCCTGGACTTCCTGGACACCTACCCGGGCATCGCGCCCTACCTGCGCGGCCCCTACCCGACGATGTACACCACCCAGCCGTGGACGATCCGGCAGTACGCGGGGTTCTCGACGGCGGAGGAGTCGAACGCCTTCTACCGCCGCAATCTCGCGGCCGGGCAGAAGGGCCTGTCGGTGGCGTTCGACCTGCCGACGCACCGCGGCTACGACTCCGACCACCCGCGCGTCGCCGGCGACGTGGGCATGGCCGGCGTGGCGATCGACTCGATCTACGACATGCGCCAGCTGTTCGACGGCATCCCGCTGGACAAGATGAGCGTCTCGATGACGATGAACGGCGCGGTGCTGCCCGTGCTGGCGCTGTACATCGTGGCGGCCGAGGAGCAGGGGGTGCCGCCCGAGAAGTTGAGCGGGACCATCCAGAACGACATCCTCAAAGAGTTCATGGTGCGCAACACCTACATCTACCCGCCGCAGCCGTCGATGCGGATCATCTCCGACATCTTCCGGTTCACGTCGGAGAAGATGCCGCGCTTCAACTCGATCTCCATCTCGGGCTACCACATCCAGGAGGCGGGCGCGACGGCCGACCTGGAACTGGCGTACACGCTCGCCGACGGCGTCGAGTACCTGCGCGCGGGCCGCGACGCCGGCCTCGACATCGACGCGTTCGCGCCGCGGCTGTCGTTCTTCTGGGCCATCGGCATGAACTTCTTCATGGAGGTGGCGAAGCTGCGGGCGGCCCGGCTGCTGTGGGCGAGGCTGGTGGGCGACTTCGGGGCCACGAACCCGAAGTCGCTGAGCCTGCGGGCGCACTGCCAGACCTCCGGCTGGTCGCTGACCGCGCAGGACGTCTTCAACAACGTCGTGCGGACGTGCGTGGAGGCGATGGCGGCGACGCAGGGGCACACGCAGTCGTTGCACACCAACGCGTTGGACGAGGCGCTCGCCCTGCCGACCGACTTCTCCGCGCGCATCGCGCGCAACACGCAACTGGTGCTGCAGCACGAGTCCGGCACCACGAAGGTGATCGACCCGTGGGGCGGCAGTTTCTACGTCGAGCGGCTGACGGCCGACCTCGCCGCGCGGGCGTGGGAGCACATCGAGGAGGTCGAGGCGGCCGGCGGGATGGCCCGGGCGATCGACGAGGGGATCCCGAAGCTGCGCATCGAGGAGGCGGCCGCCCGCACGCAGGCCCGCATCGACTCGGGGCGGCAGCCGGTGATCGGCGTCAACCGGTACCGGCCGGAGGCCGACGAGCCGATCGAGGTGCTGAAGGTCGACAACGCCTCGGTTCGTGCCCAGCAGGTGGCGAAGCTCAAACGCCTGCGGGCCGAACGCGACGCCGCCGCGTGTTCCGCGGCGCTGGACGCGCTCACGGCGGCGGCGGAGAGCGGTGACGGGAACCTGCTGGCCCTCGCCGTCGACGCGGCCCGGGCGAAGGCGACCGTCGGCGAGATCTCCGACGCGCTGGAGAAGGTGTACGGCCGGCACGCCGCCCAGATCCGTACGATCACGGGCGTGTACCGCGACGAGGCCGGCCCGGCGACGAACATCGAGAAGGTGCGCGCCGCCACCGACGCGTTCGCCGACGCCGAGGGGCGCCGGCCCCGGATCCTGGTGGCCAAGGTCGGGCAGGACGGGCACGACCGCGGCCAGAAGGTGATCGCGACGGCGTTCGCCGACCTCGGCTTCGACGTCGACGTGGGCGCGCTGTTCCAGACCCCGGCCGAGGTGGCCCGCCAGGCGGTGGAGGCCGACGCGCACATCGTCGGCGTGTCGAGCCTCGCGGCCGGACACCTCACGCTGGTGCCGTCGCTGCGCGACGAGCTGGCGGCACTCGGCCGCGACGACATCATGATCATCGTCGGTGGGGTGATCCCGCCCGGCGACTTCGACGAGCTGAAGGCGGCCGGCGCCGCGGCGATCTTCCCGCCCGGCACGGTGATCGCCGACGCGGCGCTCGCGCTGCTCGCCGACCTGTCCGCGCGTCTGGGCCATGCTGGATGATTACGTTGCCGGCGTGCGCGCCGGCAACCGGGCGTGGATCGCGCGGGCGATCACGCTCGTGGAGTCGACCCGGGCCGACCACCGATCGCTGGCGCAACGGCTGCTGGTGGAGCTGACGCCGGCCAGCGGCGACTCGCGGCGGGTCGGCATCACCGGCGTCCCGGGCGTGGGGAAGTCGACGTTCATCGACGCGCTGGGGTCGTCGCTGACGGCGGCCGGGCACCGGGTGGCGGTGCTGGCGGTGGATCCCTCGTCGACCCGTACCCGGGGGAGCATCCTCGGCGACAAGACCCGGATGGCGCGGCTGGCCGTCGACGACAACGCGTTCGTGCGGCCGTCGCCGACCCGCGGCACCCTGGGCGGCGTGGCGACGGCGACCCGCGAGGCGATCGTCGTGGTCGAGGCCGCCGGCTACGACACCATCCTGGTCGAGACCGTCGGGGTCGGACAGAGCGAGACCGCGGTGGCGGAGATGGTGGACTCGTTCCTGCTGCTGACGTTGGCCCGCACCGGCGACCAGTTGCAGGGGATCAAGAAGGGCGTGCTCGAACTCGCCGACGTGATCGCGGTGAACAAGGCCGACGGCCCCCACCTGGTGGACGCGAAGCGGGCGGCCCGGGAACTCGCGGGCGCGTTGCGTCTCATGGGCACGCCCGCGCCCGTGGTGACGTGCAGTGCCCTGGAGGAGACGGGTCTGGACGACCTGTGGGCGCAGATTCTCAAGCACCAGGACGCGCTGCGCGACAGCGGCGAGTTCCAGACCCGACGCCGGCAGCAGCAGGTGGGCTGGATGTGGGCGACGGTGCGCGGGGCGGTGCTGGAGCGCCTGCGCACCCACCCCGCGGTGACGGCGCTCGCGCCGTCCGTCGAGAAGGAGGTTCTCGACGGGACGCTCACGCCGTCACTCGCCGCGGCAAAACTCCTGGACGCGTTCAGCTCAGAAGTCGTCGTCGAAACTCACGCTGCCGGTGACGCCGACCTGGTACGCGGAGACCCGCCGCTCGAAGAAGTTTGACAGCTCCTGCACGTCCTGCAGGTCCATGAACGGCAACGGGTTCGAGCTCCCGTAGACCGGTGGCAGGTCGAGCTGGGCCAGCCGCCGGTCGGCGACGTGCTCCAGGTAGGTGCGCATGTCCTTCGTGGACAGTCCCGGAACGCCCTGCCCGAGCAGGTCCTCCGCGAACTGCGCCTCGCACTCCACGGCGTCCTTCAGCATCTCGGTGACCTTCCGCGCGAGCTCGTCGTCGAAGAGGTCGGGCTCCTCGCGCCGGACGGTGTCGACCACGTCGAACGCGAACGCCATGTGCATCGACTCGTCGCGGAACACCCAGTTGGTGCCGCTGGCGAGCCCGTGCAGCAGCCCGCGCGAGCGCAGGAAGTACACGTACGCGAAGGCGCCGTAGAAGAACAGCCCCTCGATGCAGGCGGCGAAGCAGATCAGGTTGAGCAGGAACGCCTTGCGGTCGTCTCTCGTCGTCAGCTCGCGCAGCTCGAAGACCGAGTCGATCCACCGGAAGCAGAAGTCGGCCTTGCGTTTGATCGAGGGGATGCTCTCGATCGCGACGAACGCCTCGTACCGCTCGTTCTCGTCGGGCACGTAGGTGTCGAGCAGGTTCAGGTAGAACTGGACGTGCACCGCCTCCTCGAACAGCTGGCGGCTCAGGTACAGCCGGCCCTCCGGCGAGTTGATGTGCTGGTACAGGTTCAGCACCAGGTTGTTCGCCACGATCGTGTCGCCGGTGGCGAAGAACGCGACCAGCCGGCTCACCAGGTGGCGCTCGGCGGGTGAGAGGCGGTGCAGGTCGGCGAGGTCGGTGTGCAGGTCGACCTCCTCGACGGTCCAGGTGTTGCGGATCGCGTCCTTGAACCGGTCGAAGAACTCGGGGTACTTCATCGGCCGCAGGGTCAGGTCCAGGCCGGGGTCGAGAAGAGACATTATTGGCAGGCCTCGCAGGCTTCGGGGTTCTCCAGGGAACAGGCGATGACTTCCTCGGTGGGACGCACGATGTCCACTGTGGACTGCTGGATCCGCGTCGCCGGGCGCGACCGCAGGTAGTACGTGGTCTTGAGGCCGGCCTTCCAGGCGTACAGGTACATCGACGAGAGCTTGCCGATGGTCGGCGACGCCAGGAACAGGTTGAGCGACTGGCTCTGGTCGATGTACCGGCCACGGGCGGCGGCCAGGTCGATCAGCGCCCGTTGCGGCAGCTCCCACGCCGTCCGGAACAGTTCCCGCACCTCGGCCGGGAGTTCGGCGATGCCCTGCACCGAGCCCTCGGCCCGCTTGATCTCGGCGCGGATCCGGTCGGTCCACAGGCCGCGTGCCTTCAACTCGGTCACCAGCGCGGTGTTGACCTGAAGGAACTCGCCGCTCAGCGTCTCGCGCTTGAACAGGTTCGACACCTGCGGCTCGATGCACTCGTAGCAGCCCGCGATCGACGCGATCGTGGCGGTGGGTGCGATCGCGACGAGCAGCGAGTTGCGCAGCCCGTGCTCCTTCACCGTGGCGCGGAGCGCTGCCCACCGGTCCCCGTGGGTTTCGACGCCCCACAGGTCGGGCTGCAGATCGCCGTTCGCCGCGCGGGTTTCCGCGTACGCCGGGTGCGGGCCGTGCGCCCGGGCCAGCTCCGCCGAGGTCTCCAGTGCGGTGAGGTAGATCTCCTCCGCGATCCGGGTCGACAGGGTCTTCGCCTCCGGCGAGTCGAACGGCAGGCGGAGCGCGAAGAACACGTCCTGCAGCCCCATGACACCGAGCCCGACCGGGCGCCACCGCGGGTTGCTCCGGGCGGTTTCCGCGCTCGGGTAGTAGTTGATGTCGATGACGCGGTCGAGGAACGTGATCGCGGTGCGTACCGTGGTGCGCAGCGCGGTCCAATCGACGTTTTTATCCTTTGTGACGTGCGCGGCGAGGTTCACCGAACCCAGATTGCACACCGCGGTCTCCGTGTCGCTGGAGACCTCGATGATCTCGGTGCAGAGGTTCGAGAGGTGGACGGTCTCCCCGCCCGGTGTCTGGTTGCACAGCGCGTTCGACCGGTCCTTGAACGTCATCCAGCCGTTGCCGGTCTGCGCGAGCGTGCGCATCATGCGGCCGTAGAGGTCGCGGGCCTTGACCTGCTTCGTGAATCGTCCCTGGCGTTCGGCCTCGCGGTACGTCGCGTCGAACTCCTCGCCCCAGAGGTCCGGTAGTTCCGGTACCTGGTCGGGGTCGAACAGCGACCACAGCTCGTCGGCCTCGACCCGGCGCATGAACTCGTCCGGGACCCAGTTGGCCAGGTTGAGGTTGTGCGTGCGGCGGGCCTCCTCGCCGGTGTTGTCGCGCAGTTCGAGGAACTCCTCGATGTCCGGGTGCCACGGTTCGAGGTAGACGCACGCCGCACCCTTGCGGCGGCCGCCCTGGTTCACCGCGGCGACGCTGGAGTCGAGCGTGCGCAACCACGGCACGATCCCGTTCGAGGTGCCGTTCGTGCCCCGGATCAGCGCTCCCCGCGAGCGGACCCGCGACCACGAGATGCCGATGCCGCCGGCGAACTTCGACAGCTTCGCCACCTGGGCGTAGCGGTCGTAGATGGAGTCGAGTTCGTCCCTGGGGGAGTCGACCAGGAAGCAGCTCGACATCTGGGTGTGCCGGGTGCCGGAGTTGAACAGCGTCGGGGAACTGGGCAGGTACCGCAGGCTCGCCATGAGCCGGTAGAAGGCGATCGCCTCCTGCGGCGTGTGCGACAGTCCACATGCGACCCTGAGCAGCCAGTACCGGGGCGTCTCGACGACGAACCTGGTCTGCGGGTGCCGCAACAGGTACCGGTCGTAGACGGTCCGGAGGCCGAAGTACTCGAACTCCGTCGTCCCCTTGCTCGTCGCGTCGTCGAGCTTGCGGGCGTTCGCCTTGACGAAGGCCGCGGTCTCGTCGCCGACCAGGCCCACCGCGTGGCCGCGCGCGATCGACTGGCTGAAGCTGGCGATACCCTGGCCGCGCACCTCCTTGTCGATGTAGTTGGCCAGCAGGCGAGCGGCGAGGCGGGAGTACTGGGGCTCCTCGCCGATCATCGCGGCGGCGGTCTGGATGCTCAGCCGGTCGAGCTCGGCGGTGGTCGCGCCGTCGTAGAGCCCGCTGATCGTCTTGGTCGCGACGCGCATTGGATCCACGTCGGTGAGATCGCCCACACACCGCTCGACGGCGCGCACGATCTTGTTGACGTCGACCGGCTCGGCGTCACCGTTGCGCTTGCGTACGTGCATGGTGGTGCGCTGTTTGGGAGTCTGGGGTGGCGCGGTCTCGATGACCGTCATGTCGGGTGGTCTCCTCGCTGCTGGCCTCTGTTACCGGCCTCGAAACGCGCGGAGACGCCACGGAACCCAGTGGAGGTGGGCACCGTTCGATGGCGTCGGCCGTCCCGCGCGGCCTCGGACCGCCGCACACGGTGGTCGTGTGCGGCGCGCTGGCAGGTCTTCGGACTCGCGGGCATGACCTGTCGGTCGCCTACCGGCCGTCGCTTCCCGGTCTCCCAGTGCTTGATGACGGCGTTCGTTCCCACTTACCGCTGCGGGGCAGTCCCGGACTCCCACCGGGTTCCCTGTTACCCCAACCGGACTGGAGGCCCGGCTGAACCAGCTGCGGCACACACCATATATGGGTGCCGACGAGTTCGCACCCACCACATGTGCCCCGGGCGTGTCGCGCGGCCTCAGCTCTGGACGCCGCCGATCCAGGCGGGGTCGTAGGTCGTCAGCGCGTCGACGAAGGATTGCGGCGGTCGGTAGGCGTGCGCGGTGACGTAGTGCCAGACCAGCGTCGGCGCGGCGAACATGACGCCCGCTCCGGCCGGCACCCGGATCTCGGCGTGCCCCAGCGACACCGGCCGACCGTCGTGTTCGACGGTCAGCATGGCGCGGGTGGCGGCCGGGCCGCAGTGGGTGCACAGGTGGAAACCGCGCATCACGTTGACCTGAGGGCCCGCGATGACATCGAGCAGGGTCGGGGCGAGCCATTCGGGCGCCGGGCCGGTGGGGACCGGGTGCGGGGCGTCGAGCCAGCCCACGTTGAGCCGGCGGTACCGGGGTTGGAACTCGAGGTACCCGCCGTCGCGCGAGATGATGTCGGGTCCGTAGTACGTGTAGTCGGTCAGGTCCTCGAAGTACGTCACCGTGTAGACATAGCAGGAGATCGCTACCCGAGGAGCATGGATGATCGCGCGTAGTTGGCGGGCCGTCGCCACCCCCGCCGGATCCGACCGGTACGGCGAGCACTTCCGGACGTCCGTGCTCACCGACCTGCGGACGACCCCCGGGTTTCGCCGGGCCTACCTGATGCTCAGCCCCGAGGGCGACGAGGTCCGGATCCACGTGTTGACGCTGTGGGAGTCGATGGACGCGATCGCCGGTTTCGCCGGCGCGACCCCGAACAGGGCCGTGGTCGAACCCGAGGCGCGGGCGGCGCTGCTGAGGTTCGACGAGACCGTCCACCACTCGGAGGCCACCGAGTTCTCCGCGTAGCTGTGGCGCGACGGCGTCCGCCGGGATTACGGGCCGGAACCAGGGTCGTCCCCGAGGGCGGGGGAGGCCTCCCGGTGCCACGCTTGTGAACGTCGGATCACAAGCGAAGGAGAACTCAGGTGGACACCCTTTACGAGACGATGCGCCGCAACGGTCTGGTGCGGCCGGTCGACGACCGGGTGCTCGGCGGCGTCTGTGCCGGGCTGGCCCGGCGGTTCGGGCTCGACCCCTGGGCCGCCCGGCTGCTGTTCGTGCTGATCCTCATGCTGCTTCCGGGCAGCCAGTTCCTGATCTACCCGATCCTGTGGATCGCGATGCCGACCGAGGCGCCGGTCGACGCCGGCCAGCCGTCCTGGCAGAAGTCGTAGCTCGTCAGCGGCGCCGCACGGGGACCGGCGGCGCCGGAGCGAACAACTCGACCACGTCGTCGAGCCGGGTGGTCAACAGCGCGAGGACGACGGCGGGTCCGCCGCCCAGCGCGACGGCCTCCCACGTGATCGCCGGCTCGGCCAGGGCCGCGACGAGCCCGGCACCGGCGGCGGTCACCAGTACCAGGTTGCGGACGATGTGATGACGGCGGAACGGCGCCGCGCCGGAGCCGCCGAAGCAGCGGCACGAGGCCTGCACACCGCGTCGCAGGACCAGCCCGATCGACACGGCGAACCCGAGCAGCAGCACGATCGCCAGCGCGAACCCGGCGACGGCCAGCGGGCGTAGCGGCTGCGGCAGCAGGAGCAGCACCACCGCCGTCTCGGCGCCGACCACCACCGTGGCGACCGGCCGCACGAACCGGGTGGGCAGCACCCGCATCGCGGCCAGCGAGTCGCTGAACTGCCTGAACCGGCCCGCGCCGGGGCGCTTGCCCCAGGCCGAGAACAGGAACACCACGCCGATCAGGCATCGACCGAACACCTCTACGTATGCCACGGATGGAAGCCTGCGTCGCGCGCCGGGCAATCGTCAACCCACGGTGAAACTGTCTCCGTAGACCTTCCAGGCCAGCGGCGTGTTCAGGTCGAGGTTGCCGCCCTTGAGGAACACCCGCTGAGCGGTGTCGACGCGGCTGGTGTCGCTGTGGGCCTCCTCGGTGCGCATCGCCGCGGTGCGGGCGTCGAGGAAGGCATTCAGGTAGGCCGTCTCGTCGCCGCCCTGCGCCGGCGGGCGGGCGCGGGCCGTCGCGGTGGCCCGGATCCCGCCGAAGCTGGTCCGGTCGGTGCCGGGGCCGTGCATCACGATCGCGTCGTAGTAGATGAACTGGCCCAGGGCGCGGAGACCGTCGGCCTTCGCCTGGGCGACGGCGGGGTCGAAGTAGACGCGGTCACGCTCGCTCTCCTGGGCGCGTTGGAACGCCGGGTCGGCGGCCGCGGCGCGCCACGCGGTGACGAACGCACCGCCCAGACCGGTATGTGACGCCGTGCCGTTCACCGCGCGCAGCGCGGGCAGGAACCGGGCCAGCCCGTTGCCCGGTGCGGCGACGGTGTACGCCTCGACCAGCTCCAGCATGTCGCCGGTCCCCGAGCAGAACCCGATGATGCCGGCCGTGTATCCGCGGCCGTCGTCGATGTCCTCGATGTAGGCGAACTGCGCCCGCCAGTCGAGCGAGGAGTTCTCCGCACTCGACACCAACCGCATCGCGACGTCCTTGCGGTGCGGCTCGGTGAGGTCCGGGCGGACGGTGACCGACCCGCTCGGCCCGGGCCGCGGGCCGAGCTTGCGCAGGTAGACCTTCGTGCTCGGGTCGGTGCCGGGAACGACGGCCGCGCGGTCGGTGGTGGGCCGCTTGTGGGCGAGGGTCATCGGAACCACCGGCAACGCGAGCACCGCCACCGCCGTACCCATCGTGACGGCACCGATCGCGCTGCGCAGATGATGCGCCATACCCCGCCCATCGGCCGGCGGCCGGGCGACCTGAGATTCCGTCACGGCGGATACGTCAGCGCCTCGCGGATCAGCTCGGGCAGCGGCCGGTCGGGGTGGTCGAGCCAGTGCTGGGTGGTGACCCGGATCGTGGTGAGGAACGTCGCCGCCAGGATCCGGGACCGCAGCGGGGTGTCGCCGCCCGACGGCATCCGCCGGGCCAGCTCCGTCGCGAGGTCGCGCTCGATCGTGGCGTAGACGGCCACCTGGTGCGAGATCAGGCTCGGGTGGTTGCGGAGCAACCGGCGGGACGCCAACCGGTCGACGTCGAGTTCCCGGGGGAGGAGTTCCTCGGCGGCGCGGCTCAGCGCCGTCCAGGGCGGCTCGCCGGCGGGACGCGCGCGCACCAGCGCCACCAGCCGCTGGGTGAACTCGCGGTCGGCGTGGAAGAGGGCCTCCTCCTTACTGGAGAAGTAGTTCGAGAACGTGCGCCGGGACACCGTCGCCGCGTCGGCGATCGCCTCGACGGTCACGTTGTCGATGCCGTGCTCGATGGCCAGCCGCAGCGCCGCCTCGTGCAGCGCCTGCCGGGTGGCGGCCTTTTTGCGCTCGCGAAGACCCACAGCTTCCATCCCGACCCAGATTACGTGGCGGCAATAACATTCCCACAGGGAAAACTTGCACATTGGGCAAGAATCTAAGAAGCTTGTATGCAGCAAGCACCCGTCGGGGAGGGACGATGGAACTCACCCTTCAGCTACGCGACCTCATGAAGGTCGTCCGCCTGCTCAAGCAGCAGCGGGAGGGCCTGCGGCCCGGCATGCCCGCCGGCATGGTCGGCATCCTCATGACCATCGACCAGTTGACCGGCCGCGACGAGTGCTGCCACGCCAAGGAGCTGGCCCGCCACTCCGGCCTCGACCAGTCGACGGTGAGCCGGGCGGTGGCCGCCCTCGCCGGCCTCGGCCTGGTCGAACGGGTGCCCGACCCGACCGACAGGCGGGCCAGCATCCTCGCCGTCACGGCCGCCGGACGAACCGTGCTCACCGAGGCGCAGGACTGGCTCGAGGGCGTGCTCGCCCGCGCGCTCGCCGGGTGGCGACGCGACGAGATCGACGCGCTCACCGCGTCACTCGGTCGTTTCGTGGCCGACCTCGACGAAGCGCTGCGAACCGGAAACGCACAAATGGAGACCGCGCGATGACCGCAACCGTGGCGAAAACGCCGACCGACGACGAGCCCATGACGCACCGGCAGACCATGGAGGCCCTCAGCGGCCTGCTGCTGGTGCTGTTCGTCGCGATGCTCAGCGCGACCGTGGTGTCGACGGCGTTGCCGCAGATCATCGGCGCGCTCGAGGGCTCGCAGACGCAGTACACCTGGGTCGTCACGGCGACGCTGCTCGCCGCGACCGCCAGCACGCCGATCTGGGGCAAGCTCGCCGACCTCTTCAACAAGAAGGTGCTGGTGCAGGCCGCGATCGCGGTGTTCATCGTCGGCTCGGTGATCGCCGGTTTCGCGCAGAGCGCCGGCCAGCTCATCGGCGCCCGCGCGTTCCAGGGCATCGGCGTCGGCGGCCTGCAGGCGCTCGTGCAGGTCGCGATCGCGGCGATGATCCCGCCGCGGGAGCGCGGCCGCTACAACGGCTACCTCGGCGGCGTGATGGCGGTGGCCACGGTCGGCGGGCCGCTGCTCGGCGGGGTGATCGTCGACACCGACTGGCTCGGCTGGCGCTGGTGCTTCTTCGTCGGCGTGCCGATCGCCCTCGTCGCCCTCGTCGTGCTGCAGTTCACGCTGCACCTGCCGACGTTCCGGCGGGAGAACGTGAAAATCGACTACCTCGGCGCCGGGCTGATCGCGGCCGGCGTGAGCCTGCTGCTGGTCTGGATCTCGTTCGTCGACGACTCGTTCGGCTGGCTGTCGTGGCAGACCGCGGCGATGGTCGGCGGGTCGCTGGCGATCCTCGCGGTGGCGGTGGTCGTCGAGACGAAGGCGAAGGAGCCGGTGGTGCCGCTGGCCATCGTGCGGCAGCGCACCACGGCGCTGGCGATCCTCGGCAGCCTCGCGGTGGGCATGGCCATGTTCGGGGGCGCGGTGTTCCTCGGGCAGTACTTCCAGATCGGACGCGGGTACAGCCCGACCGAGGCCGGCCTGCTGACGATCCCGATGATGGCCGGCGTGCTCGGCGCGTCGATCGTCGCCGGCCGGATGATCACCCGCACCGGGCGGATCAAGCCGTACATCGTCACCGGCTCGATCGTCCTCGTGATCGGGTTCGGGCTGCTCGGGATGATCGACCACGAGACGTCGATGGTGTACGTCGGCGCGGCGATGCTGCTCGTCGGCACCGGCGTGGGCATGACCATGCAGAACCTGGTGCTCGCCGTCCAGAACACGGTGTCGCTGCGCGACATCGGCGCGGCCAGTGCCACCGTGGCGTTCTTCCGGTCGCTCGGCGGCACCATCGGGGTGTCGGTGCTCGGCGCGGTGCTGGCCCGGCACGTCAAGGACGGGATCACACACGGCCTGGCCGAGGCCGGCATCAAGGTGTCGGGCGCGGGCGACAGCTTGAACGTGAGCGCGCTGCCCGAGCCGATCGCGCACATCGTGCGGGCCGCCTACGGCGACGCGACCGGTCACATCTTCCTCATCTCGGCGGGCATCGCGGTGGTGAGCGTGATCGCGGCGCTGCTGCTGCGTCCGGTGACGCTGCGGACCAGCCTCGACCTGCGCGAGGTCCCCGCGCCGACGGGCGCCGGGGACCGCATCGGCTGAATCGACCGTCTACCATGTCTCCGGCCGTACGCACGGGGGGACAACCGCATGACATCGCCTGGCCAGAACCCGTCATTCGACTTCGACAACCCGGCGAACTTCGTGCGGAACCGGCCGCCGGCGCCGCGGCGCCCGCCGTCCCCGGCGAAGCGGTTCGTCCTCAAGGCCGCCGGCGCCGTCCTGCTGCTGGCGGTCTGCAGCGGCCTCAACATGTACTTCGACAAGGACGACAAGCCGAAGAACACGGCCCGCAACGCCACCCCGGCACCCGCGTACACGCCGGCGACGCCCACGTACACCTACTCGGCACCGCCGACGTACTCGGCGCCGGCGGCGACGCCCACCCCGACCGCGAACGCGCTCGACGCGGTCGACAAGGGCGACTGCCTCAAGAACACGGGCACCGACTACGACCCCGAGATGGTCCCGATCGCCTGCGGTCCGGGCACGTACCAGGTGCTCAAGCGCATCTACGGCACGATCGACGGCAACCAGTGCCAGTCGGTGTCGGGCGCGACCACCACCTACACCGTCACGTACTACGTCAACAACATCCCGCAGATCAGCCGGTCGTACGTGTTCTGCCTCAAGCGGCGGTAAACGCCCCGAACCGGTGAACGATTCGGCACGCGGCACCGGGTGTGGCACCATCGACCGGTGCGACTGGACGACGTCTGGGTCCGCTACGGCCACGGTCCGTGGGTGCTGCGCGGGGTCACGGCGGGGATCGACGCGGGCGACGTGGTCGCGGTGGTCGGCCGCAACGGCGCGGGCAAGTCGACGTTGCTGCAGGTCGTCGCCGGTCTCCTGCGTCCGAACAAGGGCACGGTCACCGAGCGGCCGGCGCGCATCGGCTACGTGCCCGAGCGCTTCCCCGCCGACCAGGCCTTCACCGCGCGCAACTATCTCGTCTCGCTCGCGCGCGTCCGCGGCGACGACCCCGGCCGCATCGCCGAGTGGGCCGAGCGGGTCTACTTCACCGGCCTGCTCGACCGCCCGCTCAGGGAGCTGTCGAAGGGCTCCGCGCAGAAGGTCGGCCTGATCCAGGCCATGCTCACCCGGCCCGACCTGCTCATTCTCGACGAGCCCTGGGAAGGCCTCGACGCGCAGACCCGCGAGCAGGTCCCGGTGATCGTCGAGGAGGTGCTGGCCGCCGGCGGTCGCGTGCTGATCAGCGACCACCAGGGCCAGACCACCGACCTGCCGGGCCTGCGCCGCTGGGACCTGTCCGCCGGTGAGCTCCGCGAGGCGGCCGGCGCCGACGACCGCTGGGTGGTGGTGGAGGTCGCGGTCGAGGCGTCCGCCGTCGACCAGGCCGTCGACACGTTCGAGGCCGCCGGGCACGAGGTTCTGAAGATCAGGGGACGCCGTGAGCACCAGCCCTGACGTTGCGGTGCGGGCGCCGCGTGCGGTGGTGGGGCTGGCCCGGATGCGCACCGAGGCGTTCGTCCGGTCCGGTCGCGTGCTGGCTCCCGGGCTGGCCGCGCTGATCGTTCTCGGTGTCGCCTACGGCGGCGGCGCCGCGCAGGCCGGCGAGGCGTACGGCTACTCGGCCGTGGTGCTGTTCCCGGTGGTCGCCGCGCAGACGCAGATGCTGCTGAACACCGAGCCCGACGTGCAGCGGCGCATCTCGCTGGTCGCCGTCGGCGGCCTGCGCCGGGAGGTCCTGGCCGGCGCGCTCGCGGCGACGGTCGCGGCGCTCGCGGTGGTGGCGGTGGCACTGGTCGCGCCGTGGCTGATCGGCGGCATCACCGGCCCGCAGCACGCCGACGACCCGAGCCTCGCGGAGGGGTTCGCCGCCGGCATCTGGGCCAACCTGCTGCTCCTGCCGCCGGCGGTGGCGCTGGGCGCGCTGGCGAGCCGGGCGGCCGTCGGCAGCACCGGCCTCGGGCTGGCGGTGCTGGCGTCGGGCAGCGTGCTCGGCTACGTGGTCGGCGTGCGCGACTCGTTCGTGTGGTGGCTCGGCCCGCCGCTGCTGTCGACCGCCCGGTCCACAGTGGACGGCCTGGACGCCGCCGCCCTGCTCGGCTTCACGGCGCAGTCGCTGCTGTGGACGGCCGTGGTGCTCGCCGGCTACGGCTGGCTGCGTCGGCGGAACTGAGCGGATCTCACGGCATCATCTTGTCCCAGCGGATGACCTCGTCGAGCAGCTCCGGGTACTTCTTCTCCGCGTAGCGCACGTAGGCGCGGATGTGGTCGCGCATCCGGTCCTCGGCGGCGTCGGGGTCGCGGCGCTGGAGCGCCGTGAGGATCTCGTCGTGGGCCTTCACGATCGCCACCCGCCGCGGACGCGGGTAGTCGATGCCGATCACGGTGCCGTCCATGATTCCGAGCAGCGAGTCGACGATGTAGCCGAACAACGGGTTGCCCGACGACCAGGCGATGATGTCGTGGAAGCGCTTGTTCGCCTCCAGGAACAGGTCCTGCTGGTCGAGGTGCTCGCGCATCCGGTCGATGGTGCCGGCTAGCTCAGCCAGCGACTCGTCGGTCATCCGGTCGGCCGCGAGACGGCTGATCATCGGTTCCATCGCTGTACGCACCTCGACGATGCTGCGGAACGGCGCCTTCCGCAGCTGCATGAGCAGCACGAGGGTGCCGGCGAGGTGGGTCGAGTCGGGGTCCTGCAGCACCGGGCCGCCGCGCGGGCCGGGCTTGAGCGCGATCACCCCCTGGAACTCCAGAAGCCGCAACGCCTCCCGCAACGTGCCCCGCCCGGTCTGGTACTTCTCCAGCATCGTGCGCTCGGGAAGTAACAGGTCACCGGGTTGCAGCCGCTCGATGACGACGTCGCGCATGATGCGTTGGGCCACCAGCATCGCTGCCTTCTGCGGCCGGGCGGCTCCGATGGAGGCGCTCACATGTGCTCCCTCGCGGTATCGAAGGACCGGGTATCGAAAGGCGTAGTGCGGTGTCACGCTACGGGACGGGTCAGTTCGACGAAAACTTTCACCTCGTGTAAACGGCGCGGGCGGTGCCACGCGTTAACCGGACGCCAACCGCCGAGCAAAGGGGAAGAGGTGCCGGTGACCACCGCTGTCGACGCGGCATTCGAGGCGTACGTGGAGGCCCGCGGCGCCGCGCTGGTGCGTTTCGCGGTGGTGCTGACGGGCGACGACCACCGCGCCGAGGACATCGTTCAGGACGTGCTGGCCAAGGCGTACCTGAAGTGGAACCGGATCGTGCGCGTCGAACTGCCCGACGTCTACATCAGACGGATGGTCATCAACGCGTCCCGATCCTGGTGGCGCCGGCCGACGAACCGCGAGACGCCGGTGGAGCGGTCGCCGGAACCGGCCGCG
The DNA here is from genome assembly GCF_016863635.1 of Virgisporangium aurantiacum. Taxonomy (GTDB): domain Bacteria; phylum Actinomycetota; class Actinomycetes; order Mycobacteriales; family Micromonosporaceae; genus Virgisporangium; species Virgisporangium aurantiacum. The sequence goes on from NZ_BOPG01000047.1 coordinate 188,863, forward strand.
GGTGGCGACCTCAGCACCCGCATCGCCGAGCGCGACTCGATGTGGCGACTGATCACGACGCTGTCGGCCCGGCAGCGGGCGGTGCTCGCCCTGCGCTACTACGAGGACCTCGACGACGACACGATCGCCAGCATCCTGCACTGCTCACCCGTCACCGTACGGGTACACGCCCTGCGCGCCCTCACCGCCCTGCGGGAACGATTCGCCGCCGGCCTACCGTCAGGAGAAGAACAGTGACCGACATGGAGACCAGGGTCGCCGCCGCGATGCGGGCACGCGCAGACGCGTCCACCCCCACCGGAGAAATCGGCCGCCGCGTCCGCGACCGCGCCGTGGGGATCCGGCGGCGCCGGCGGATCGCCGGCGCCGTGGCCGGGACCGCCGCGGTGGTCGCGGTGTCGGCCGGCCTCGCGGCCGTACCCGGGTGGGTGTTCACAGTGGACGGCCGCAGCACGCGGAACGCGGTGCCCGCCGTGCCGGCGGAACCGGCCGTACCGGACCGGTCCGCCGGGCCGACGACGTTGCCGGCCCTTCCCGCGCTGGCGGGTGCGGCGGCCGACCCGGCGGCGGTGGGCACCGACCCGCGCGTGCTCCACTTCGACATCTACCTCGACCCGATCGGTGCCACCGCGTCGGACTGGGCGTCCGGCCCCGGCTACGAGAAGTTCGTTGTGCCGTACGACACGAAGGGGCGGGCGATCGAGGTGCTGCTCGGGCGCGACCCGGCGGTGCTGGAGGAGCGGCGTGAGCGTCCGGGCGTCCACGTGCGCACCGCCGACGGCGGTCGCGGCACCACCGAGACGCCGGCCGGAACGGTGGAGATCGGCGACCGAACGGCCACCCTCCACCGCGAGACCGGCCCCGGCGACCTCGCAGGGAACCAACTGGATACCCGCAACGTACAAGGCACCGGGATCGGGTGGATCCTGCGCTGGCAACCTGTCGACGGGCTGTACGCCGTCGCCCAGGTGGTCAACGCGAACGAGGACGACCGGGAGACGGTGCGCACGGTCGCCGGCGCGCTCCGGCTCGACCAGGCGCAGCGCTGCGCGACGCCGTTGCGGCTGGCGACCGCACCGGTCGACGCCCGGTTGACCACGTGCCGCACGTCGGTGTCGCGGGCACCGGTGGCGGCGGCCGGCGTGTGGCGCCTGTCATCATTGGAGTTCACGCGCGCCGACGGCACCACCGTCAACGTGTGGACGGAGGCGAAGCCGCAGCGCGTCACGCATGATCTGAACCAGTTCCAGGCCAACCACACCATCAACGGTGTGCCGGCACAGTGGCGCACGGCCGATCCGGTCGGGCTCTGGCTGCTGGAGTACGGTCCGGCCGAGGTGTTCGTCAGCGGTGCCGGCGAAGCCGAATCGGTGGCGCTCGTGTCGGGCCTGACGTTCGCGCCCGACCTCACCGCCACCGGTACGTGGGTCGGCTGACGCCGCCCTCCGATTCGTCGGGGCCGGTCCTTCGGGACCGGCCCCGTTGTCGTAGGACCGTTGTTGCGACCACGTTTCGCACTTGTCGTCGCGAACATTCGAACGGGTGGCGCGATTAGGGCACGAGTGCCGGAATTGCTTTGCTGGCCAGGTTTTTTGGCTATGGTGGGTCGCGAGGAGCCCTCCGAGCGGTTCGGTCTACTGTGGAATCCGTGGCCAGTTTTTGCCGGAATCGGTGGCGCTTGTGGGCTTTGCGGTGCACAGTGTTGTCATGAGCAGCAGCGGTGCTGGCCAGTTTTACTGGTGCGTGAAGCACAGCCGCGTGGAATCCGACGCGAATATCTGCCCCGCCGTCGAGCGCCTCGGTCCCTACGACACCGAGGCAGAAGCCGCGCGGGCGCTCGACCGTGTGGCCGAGCGCAACGCGGTCTGGGACGCCGAAGACGAGCGCTGGCACGGTGAACCGCAACCCTGAAGCTCACCCGCGCCCAATGGAGCCGGGCGCATCCGCGAATTCCCCACAGTCTTAGGTTCCGCGACAGGAGGAAAACCCATGGCCGAATCCTTGGCCACCAAACGTACGGCCGCGAAGCGCGCGGCAGCCGGCACCGCGAAGCCGGCATCGTCGCGCACGTCCGCTTCGTCAGCCACATCGGCGAAGCCGGCTGCCCGTAGGATCACCGCGTCGGGCAGCAACGCCGCGAGCACGATGACCACGTCGGGCAGCCCGGCCCGCAAGACGACCGCCCCGGCGGCCCGCAAGACGACCGCGGCGGCGGGTAGCACCCGCAAGCCGACGGCGTCGGCAGCCGGCAAGGCGACCGTCTCGGCCGGTAGCACCCGCAAGCCGACGGCGTCGGCAGCCGGCAAGGCGACCGCCGCCTCGGCGGGCACCGCTCGTAAGGCGACCGTCTCGGCGGGCAGCGCCCGCACGACGACCGCGTCGGCGGCGAGCGCCGCGCGCAAGACGACCGCGGCCGCGAGCAGCGCGGCGACGTCCGCTCGCAAGACCACCACCGCCGCGGCCCGCAAGACCACCGCGGCCGCCAGCCGCACGGCAACCGCGGCCCGCAAGACCGCAACCACCGCGGCCCGCACAGCGGCGACGGCCGGCCGTACCGCAACGTCGGCCCGCAAGCCGGCCACGCGTACGTCGGCTGCGGCGTCGAAGCCCGCGTCGGGGCGTTCGTCGGCCGCCAAGCCGGCCACGCGTTCGTCGTC
>NZ_BOPG01000048.1 GCF_016863635.1 Virgisporangium aurantiacum
GTCCTTCGGTCATCGTCTCTAACCCTGCCACAGTACTTTCCGCCCGTCGGCACCGGTCGACCCTGCGTGCCACGCTCATCACCTACCGGAGAACAACCGCCTGCTCAGCCACCTTGTCAGCCGTTGTCACCGGCGGGACTGACAGCCGAACGGGAAGCCGCCGCTGTTACACGTCGGGTTGGTGCCGCCGGACGGGCCACCACCTGCGGTGCCCTTTCCGTTGCTCACCTTCACCTCGATCTCGCTTCCCTTCGGTTGCTGGCCGCACGGGCTCACGTCGACCACCGTTCCGGCGCGGGAGCTGTCGTCGACCGGCGTCTCCTTCACCCTGAAACCGTCGACGTTCTCCAAATGGTTGCGGACTCCGGTGAACGGTTTTCCGCGCATTCCCTCGCAGTCGACGAGCTCGGTCGGCCCGGTCGGCGCCGCGCTGGTCGTCGACGTGGCCGTCGGGTTACCCGTCGGCTTGTCGTCGTCGCCCAGGAAGTTGGCCAGGACCACGCCGCCGCCGATGCACAGCACCAGCACCAGCACACCGATGCCCGCGATCAGCGCGATCAGGCGGGGGTTGCGCTGGTTGGGCGCCCCGCCGCCGGCGGGCGCCTGCGGCTGACCACCGGGCACCATACTTGTCTGTACGTACGTGTACCCCGTATCGGATGCCTGCTGGGGTGGTGGTGGCACACCGGCCGCGCCGCGGGCGAACTGCCCGGGCGGCGGTGGCGGGCCTCCGGGACCGGCGGGGGGACCCGACGGAACCGGACCGGTCAGCCCGCCGGCGGGCATCACCCGGGTGCCGCTCGCACCCATCTCACCGGGGCCACCCTCGCCCGGCTTCGGGCCCTCCTCGTACGGAGCACCCGAGCTCGGCGGCGGGAACCCGGCCGGCGGACCGGACGTGGGCCCCGGCTGGTAGCCGGGCGGCCCGGACGTCGGGCCGGCCTGCATGCCGACCGGCGCGCCCGCCGGACCCGGCTGGAAGCTGCTTCCGGGTGCACCGGACACCGGGCCGGGCGCTCCGGGGCCACCGGGCGCACCGGAGACCGGGCTCCCGTAGCCGGAGCCGGACATCGGCGCACCGGGCACGCCGGAGACCGGGCCGCCGAAGCCGGGACCGGACACCGGCGCACCGACCGGCGAACCGGGCGCCACGATCGGCGAACCGGGCATGCCGCTGGGCGGCACCGCGGGACGCGCGGCGGTGTTCGCCGCGGCCAGTTGCCCGGCCGCGCGACGGGCGATCTGCCCGAGCGTGGCGGCACTCGGGTACCGCTGGCTCGGGTCCTTCGACATCGCCGTTTCGACGACCTGCCGCGCCGGGCCCGGAATGTCCGGTGGCAGCGGCGGCGGGTTGTCCCGCACGTGCCGCATCGCGATCTCGAGCGGGTTGTCCCCCTCGAACGGACGCCGGCCGCTGAGGCACTGGTAGGCGACCACGCCGAGCGCGTACACGTCGGAGAGCGGGGTGGCGCCCTGTCCGGAGGCCTGCTCCGGCGAGATGTAGGACGCCGTACCCAGCACCGAGCCGGCCGCCGTCAACTGGCCGACCATGGCCGAGCGGGCGATCCCGAAGTCGGTGAGCACGAGCGTGCCGTTCGGACGCACGAGCAGGTTGCCCGGCTTCACGTCGCGGTGCACGATGCCCTTCTCGTGGGCGGCGTGCAGCGCGTCGGCCGCCTGCGCCATCAGCGCCATCGTGCGGGCCGGGGTCAGCCGACCCACCCGCGACAACGTGCGCGACAGCGCGTCACCCTCGATGTACTCCATCACCAGGAACGCGGTGTCGTTCTCGTTGCCGTAGTCGTAGATGTCGACGACGCCCGGGTGGTTGATCGTGGCCATGGTGCGGGCCTCACCGCGGAACCGCTCGGCGAAGCCGGGCTCCTCCACGAGCGCCTGCAGCAGCACCTTGACCGCCACGGTGCGGCCGAGCACCTCGTCGGTCGCGCGCCAGACGTCGCCCATGCCGCCACCGGCGATGCGCTCGTCCAGGCGGTACCGACCGCCCAACATCGTGCCTGGACTCAGCATGATGATCTCCGTCCGGTCTTTCTGGCGCCTCGGCGTCCGTTGCTGGTCACGTTCATCGCGCGAGACCCTTCTCGCCGATGTATGCCTTCATGATCTGGCCGGCGATCCGCGCCGCCTCGGCGCTGCCGCCCTTGCCCGCGTTCTCCAGGAACACCGCGGTGGCGATCACCGGCTCGCCGTTCTTCAACGCGAACGAGATGAACCAGCCGTGCGACTCCTCGTCGGTGGCGTTCTCGGCGGTACCGGTCTTGCCGCCCACCTGGAAGCCGTTGATCTTGGCGTTCTTGCCGCTGCCGTTGTCCACCACGCTGATCATCATGGTCTGGATGTCCTTGGCCTGCTGCTGGCTGACGCTGCGCCGGAGCTCCTTGGGCTGCGCGGTGTAGTGGACGGTCGTCAGGTCGGCCGCCTTCAACTGCTGCACCAGGTACGGCCGCATCTGGGAGCCGTTGTTCGCGACACTCGCCGCGATCATCGCGCCCTGCAACGGGGTCATGACCACCTCGAACTGGCCGATCGACGACTGGGCCGTCGCCGCCGGGTCGGCTTTGCCCGGTGTATTGGTCATCGATCCGACCGTGCTCGACGCAACAAGGAAGCAGGAGTTCTTCTCGTCACGGTCGATGGTCGGCGTCGACTCGAACCCGAACTTGGTCGCCATCGCGCGGATCTTGTCGGCGCCGAGGCGCTCGGCGCCGTACCGGGCGAACGCGGTGTTGCACGACTCGGTGAGCGCCTGGATCAGCGTGGTGGTCGCCTCGGGGCAGATGCTCGGGCTGGCGTTCTTGATGAAGAACCCCCCGGTCTGCGGCGGTTCGTACCGCGGCCCGGCCGGCAGGACGCTGTTCGGCGTCTCGCCGTTCTCGAGCATCGCGGCCGACATGACCACCTTGAACGTCGAGCCCGGCGGGTACCGCTCGGAGAACGCGCGGTTGCGCAGCGGCTTGTTCGGGTCCTTGTCGAGCGCGGTCTGCGCGTTGAACGCCGCGGTGCGGTCGTTCGTCGTCACCAGGTTCGGGTCGTAGCTCGGGATCGACGCGGCCGCCAGGATCGCGCCGGTCTTCGGGTCGATGGCGACCGCGGCCGCCTTCGGCACCTTGTTCTTGTTGTTGAGCAGCTCGTTGTAGGCGGTCTCCTGGGCCGCCTTCGACAGGCTCATGACGACGTTGCCGTTCGGCTTGTCACCCGTGAACATCTCGCTGATCCGGTCGGCGACCTGGGAGTCGGCGTTGCCGTTCAGGTAGTCGTTCTCGAGCTTCTCGATGGCGGTCGCACCGAGCGTGACGCTCTTGTACCCGACCAGGTGGGCGTACGGGGCACCCTTCGGATACGTGCGCCGGAACTTCAGGTCGCCGGTGGTCGCCACGCTCTGGGCCACCGCCTCACCGCCGACGATGACCTTGCCGCGCTCGACCTCGTACTCGCTCTGCAGGACGCGACCGTTGTAGTCGCTGGTGCGGTACTCCTTGGCGCGGACGCCCTGCACCCAGTTCAGGTTCGCGAAGAGCAGGCCGAACAGGACCAGCACCACGACACCGACCCGCCGAAGTGGCGCGTTCATCTGATCATCTCCGTGGGGGCCTCGTGCAGTCTCGCCGGTGGGTTGCCGCGGCCGGCGGACACGCCGACGGTGGCACTCGTGGACGCGGGATTGCGTGCCGCCGCGGAGATCCGCAACAGCAGCGCGATCAGGATCCAGTTCGACATCAGGGACGATCCTCCGGCAGACATGAACGGTGTGGTCTGGCCGGTCAGTGGGATCAGCCTCGTGATGCCTCCGATGATGACGAACAGCTGCAAGGCCACCGTGAACGCCAGGCCGCCGGCGAACAGCTTGCCGAAGGAGTCACGCACGCCGAGCGCCGCCCGCAGGCCCCGCTCGACCACCAACAGGTACAGCACCAGCAGCGCGGTGAGCCCGAAGAGGCCGATCTCCTCGCCGACACCGGCGAAGATCAGGTCGCTGTGCACCTCGGGGATCTCGTCGGGGTAGCCCTTGCCGGGACCCGCACCGAAGAGGCCACCGGTACCGAGGCCGAGCAGCGACTGCACCAACTGGTAACCGTCGTCGTACGGACGGTCGCCGGAGAACGGGTCGAGCCAGATCTCGGCGCGCTGGTAGAAGTTGGCGAACGGCCCGCCGATGGCGGCACCGAGGAAGTACGCCGCGAACACCCCGCCGAAGAACATGCCGAGGCCGATGATCAGCCAGCTGCCGCGTTCGGTGGCGATGTACAGCGTCACCACGAACATGCCGAAGTACATCAGCGAGGTGCCGAGGTCCTTCGAGACGACGAGGACCATCAGGCTCAGCAGCCACACGGTGACCACCGGGCCGAGGTCGCGCCCGCGGGGGAAGTCGATGCCCATGAACCGCTTGCTGGCCAACGACAGCACCTCGCGTTTGCGCACGAGGTACACCGCGAAGAAGACGAGCAGCATCACCTTGGCGAACTCACCCGGCTGGAGGCTGAAGCCGCCCACCTTGATCCACAGCTTGGCGCCGTTGATCTCGGAGAACTTCGCCGGCAGCACGACCGGGATCATCACCAGCACCACACCGCCGAGGCCGAGGGTGTAGGCGTACCGGGACAGCGTGCGGTGGTCGCGGACCACCACGAGCACCACCATCGCCAGGACCACCGCGATGAGCGTCCACAGCAACTGCTTGCCGCCCCACCCGCTGAAGATCGACGGGTCGGCCTTGGCCGACGACTCGGATCCGAGCAGGTCGACCCGGCGAAGGTAGGTGACGCCGATGCCGTTGATCAGCACGACGGTCGGCAGGAGCACCGGGTCGGCGTACGGGGCGAAGAACCGGATCACCAGGTGTGCGCCGAGGAAGATGGCCCCGAGAATGGCCGTCGGAATCCAGAAGTCCTTGGTGATCTCGTCGAGTGCGCCGGCCTCCATCGCGGCCGAGTACCCGAGGAGCAGGAGCAGCGAGAACCCGAGGAGCGCCAGTTCGACGTTGCGACGGGTGCGCGGCCGGCGCCCGGGCGACGCCGACTGGCCGGCCGGCCCGGGAGCATTGCTCGCGGGCGGCGGCAGGGGAGCCGGTGCGGCGGGGGCGGTCACGTCAGTTCCTTCGGTCTTTCGTCACGGGACAGATCATTCGACGTACGTCGGGGCTCGATGGTTCACGGGTTACGGCAATTGGACGGCGTCGGGCTGGGCTGGCCGCTGGCGGAAGCCGAGGCCGAGGCCGTCGACGGGTCCGGTGTGGTCGACGGCGAGCCCGAGACGTTCAGCGCGCCGGCCGAACTCGACGGCGGTGCCGACGACGCCGAACTCGACGGATAGTCATTCGGATCAGGATCCGGGCCGGATGGCGTCGGGCCGGGCGGACAGGCCTTCAACTGGTCGGTGGTCAGGTCGTCCATCTTCTTCTCGGCGTCGGCCTCGCTGTTCGCCGCGATGCCCTTGCGCACGGCGTCCTGCGCGACGTCGGTGAGATCCTCGATGTTCGTGTCGCTGCGCTTGTGTTCCGAGTTGAAGTGGAGCCCGGCGATCTCTGCGGGCACACCCTGGAAGACGGCGACCGTACCGTCTTCCGTTACACCGACGTAGTACCGGGTCTGCGTGTAGTAATAGCCCCCGTACAGGCCGCCGGCGAGGAGCACCACGAGCACGGCGGTGAGCGCCAGCGCACGCAGCGGGTGGCGGCGGGGCCGGTCGTCGTCATCGTCGGAGTCGTGGGCGGGCTCGTCGTCGGGCACCGGTGAGCGGGGCGCGGTGACGGCGGACGCGCGGGCGGCGGCCATCGTCTGGTCGGCGGAGGTGGCCATGCCCCGGTCACGCGCGGCGGCGCCACCGACGATCGGCACCGACTCGGTGATGTCACCGTCGGTGACGTCTGCGACGATCACGGTGATGTTGTCGGGACCGCCACCGCGCAGCGCCAACTGCACCAGCCGCTCGGCGCACTGGTTCGCGTCGACGTACTCGCGCATGGTCGCCGCGATCGTGTCGGCGCTCACGACGCCCGAGAGGCCGTCGCTGCAGATGAGGTAACGGTCGCCGGGATGCGCCTCGCGCACCGAGTACTCCGGCTCCGCGTCGCGGCCGTCGAGGGCCCGGTAGAGGAGATGCCGTTGAGGGTGGCTGTCGGCCTCCTCCGGCGTGATCCGGCCCTCGTCGATCAGCATCTGGACGTACGTGTCGTCCTTCGTGATCTGGCCGAACTCGCCGTCTCGGAGCATGTACGCCCGGGAGTCGCCGATGTGCACCATGCCGATCTTGCGACCCGAGAAGAGCATGGCGGTGAGCGTCGTGCCCATGCCCTCCATCGCCGGGTTCGCGTCGACGGTGTCCCGCAGCTGCTGGTTGGCGGAATCGACGACGCCACGCAACGAGTCGAGAAGCGCGCCACCGGGCACGTCTTCGTCGAGCGGCGCCATGGTGCCGATGACTATGTTGCTCGCGACGTCACCGGCGGCCATGCCACCCATGCCGTCGGCAACGGCGAGCAGCCGCGGGCCTGCATATACGGAGTCCTGATTGCCACTCCGAATGAGGCCGCGGTCACTGCGCGCCGCGTACCGCAGAGTAAGTGTCATGGCCGTAACTCGAGTGATGTGCGGCCGATCCGGATCGGCACGCCGAGGGGGACGGGGGTGGGGTTGGTGACCTTGCCACGGTCGAGGTAGGTGCCGTTGGTGGAGCCGAGGTCTTCGATGTACCACTGCCCGGCCCGGGGGACCAGCCGGGCATGGTGTGACGACGCGTAGTCGTCGGTGATGACCAGGGTGGAATCTTCCGCCCGCCCGATCGAGATGGTGGCCTCGCTCAGGGTGATGCGGGTGCCGGCCAGCGCACCGGCCGTGACGACCAACTGGCGCGCGACCTTGCCGCGGCGGGTGCGAGCCGGGCGACCCGCCGGCGGCGCGGCAGGCGCACCGACGCCGCGCGGGGCGGCCACGATGCGACTGGCGCGCGAGCCGGCGAACATGTCGCGCCGGATCACACCGACCACGGTGAACACGAAGATCCACAGCAGCACGAGGAAGCCGTACCGCGCCACGGTGAAGACGAACTCCGGCATGGACCGCCTATCCCTGGGTGGGGTGGGACACCGCGTGGATGGTCACCGCGACTCTGGACATCAATGTTTCGGACACCAATGTGATGGACGCCGGCCCGTTGGACACCGGGTGAATGAACACCGTCAGTCCAGCCGGAAGGTCAAAGTCGTGGTGCCGAGCTGCACCACGTCACCGCCGTTGAGCGCCACGGCCGATACGCGCTGGCCGTTGACCATCGTGCCGTTCGTGGACCCCAGATCGGTCAGCACGACCTGGGACCCGTCGAAGTCGAGCCGGGCGTGCCGGCGCGAGATCCCGACGTCGGGCAGCCGCAGGTTGGCCTGATCGCCCCGGCCGATGACCGTGGAGCCGATCGAGAGCGGGTATGCGCGCCCGTCGCTAGACATCAGCCTCACGTTACGGGCCGGCCCACCCGGACCGGCCGGCGCCCCACCGGGGAAGCCGGGGCCCTGGCCGTACCCGGGGTCGTAGCCCCCGCCGGCACCGGCCTGCACCGGCGCGACGTCGCCACCCGTGTAGACCTCGGCGGTCACCCGGAACATGCCGGTGTCGAGCCCTTCGCCGCGCTCGATCTCGACGATGACGTCGCCGTAGACGGTCCACCCCTGCTCACCGATGAACTCGGCCTGCGACTGGGCGAGCTCCTGGGCGAGGGCGGCCGCGTACGGCGCCAACCGGCTGTGGTCGTACGGCGACAGATCAATGACGTACCTGTTCGGAACTAACGTTCGACCACCGGCGAGGATGGCTTTGTGCGCCTCCGCCTCCCGTTGCATGGCGTTGAGGATCTCCACAGGGTGGACAACCCCCTTGAAGACTTTGGCGAAGGCCCCCTCGACCAGGCCTTCCAGGCGCTTCTCGAAGCGCTGTAGCACACTCACCGGCTCCTCCTCGGGTCCCGAGGACATGATGGTATCCGTCGACCGCACTGCGGGCTGCACGGCAGACGGCCCCCTCGTGCTACTCTTCCGAGGCGTCAGCGGCCACGGTAGCGCGAAAGCGCGAATTTGAGGTGCTGAGCGGCGCGAAATCCAGTGTCGCAACAGTGCTATAACAGTGGCTGCGGGTCCCCCGGGGAAGTGGCGGAATGGCAGACGCGCACGGTTCAGGTCCGTGTGCCCGAAAGGGCGTGGGGGTTCAACTCCCCCCTTCCCCACAAAGCGGCCGAAGGGCCTCTGTCCGCAGAAAGCGCGGACCAGAGGCCCTTCGTTATGTTTGCTCAGGGGGCCGAGCCCCCTGAAACCCCACGATTGGGAACAGGGGCGACATGAGTGTTGCGGTAGTGACCGGGTCGGCCGGTCTGATCGGCTCGGAGGCGGTGCGCCACTTCGCCGGTCTCGGGCTCGACGTGGTCGGTATCGACAACGACATGCGCCGCGAGTTCTTCGGGGCGGAGGCGTCGACGGCGTGGAACGTCGTCCGGTTGACCAGTGAACTGGGAAATTCTTACTCCCACCACAGCGTCGACATCCGCAACCGGGACGAACTAGCAAAGATCTTCGCGAAGTACGGCAAAGACGTCGCCGTCGTGATCCACACGGCCGCGCAACCCAGCCACGACTGGGCGGTGCGCGACCCGTACACCGACTTCGACATCAACGCCGGCGGCACCCTCAACGTGCTGCAGAACGTGCGCGAGCACTGCATCGAGGCGCCGGTCATCCACTGTTCCACCAACAAGGTGTACGGCGACCGGCCGAACTCGCTGCCGCTCACCGAGCAGGAGACGCGCTGGGAGATCGACCCGGCCCACCCGTACGCGAACGGCATCGCCGAGGACATGCCGATCGACGCCTGCCTGCACTCCGTGTTCGGCGCGTCGAAGGTGGCCGCCGACGTGATGGTGCAGGAGTACGGCCGCTACTTCGGGATGAAGACGGCGTGCTTCCGCGGCGGCACGCTCACCGGGCCGGCGCACAGCGGCACCGAGCTGCACGGCTACCTCAGCTACCTGATGCGCTGCAACATGGAGCGCCGTACGTACAAGATCTTCGGCTACAAGGGCAAGATGGTCCGCGACTCGATCCACAGCCACGACGTGCTCACCGCGTTCGAGGCGTTCTTCCGGGCGCCGCGCTCGGCCGCCGTCTACAACCTCGGTGGCGGGCGGTTCGCGAACTCGTCGCACATGGAGGCGTTCGCGCTCGCCGAGAAGATCAGCGGTGTCGAGATGCAGACCGAGTACGTCGAGACGAACCGCGTCGGCGACCACATCTGGTGGATCGGGTCCAACGCGGCGTTCGAGGCCGACTACCCGGAGTGGAAGCAGGTCTACGACGTGCCGGCGATCATGCAGGAGATCTACGAGGCCAACGTCGACCGGTGGCAACCGTGATCGACAAGGGCAAGGGCAGCGTGCTCGGTGTCATGGTCAACGCGATCGACTACGACGCCGCCACCACCAGGGTGCTCGCCGCCGCGCGTGAGGGCCGCCCGCTCGCCGTCACCGCACTGGCCGTGCACGGCGTGATGACCGGTGTGCAGGACCGCGCCCACGGGTCCCGCCTGAATTCCTTCGATCTGGTGACACCCGACGGCCAGCCGGTGCGGTGGGCGCTCAACTCGCTGCACAAGGCCGCGCTCGCCGACCGGGTGTACGGGCCGGAGCTCACCATGCGGGTGCTCATCAAGGCGGCCGACGAGGGCCTACCGGTATATCTGTACGGCTCCACCGAGCCGACGCTCGAACGGCTCATCGCGGCGTTGCACGTGAAACTGCCCGGTTTGAAGATCGCCGGTTCCGAGCCGTCGAAGTTCCGGCGGGCCGCCGACGGCGAGCCGGAGCAGATCGCAGGCCGGATCCGTGCCTCGGGCGCGCGCATCGTGCTGGTCGGGCTGGGGTGCCCGCGCCAGGAGCAGTTCGTGTACGCGATGCGCCCGCTGATCGACGCGCCGATGCTGGCCGTGGGCGCCGCGTTCGACTACCACGCCGGCCAGTTGAAGAACCCGCCGCCGTGGATGCAGAAGCGCGGCCTGGAGTGGCTGTGGCGGCTCGGCCTGGAGCCGAAGCGGCTGTGGCGCCGCTACCTGATCCTGAACCCGGCCTACCTCGCCCGGCTCGCCGGCCAGAAGACCCGGGTATGGAAAGCGGCTCCGCCACCCCCCGCGGCGGAGCCACTCACCAACTTCCCCGTGTAAGCCCGATCCCGATCCCCCCTGGCTCGGCCTCTCCAACACAGAGGCGCCACCGGTCGACCTGATACGCACAAAAGTCGATCTTGCAGTCGTGTTGCCACAACTGCAAGATCGACGGCTAGCTGGGGATCAGACGGTCAGTGTCCAGGTGTCGATGCGGCCGGTGTCGATCGACGCGGCGTCCTGGACCCGGAGGCGCCAGGTGCCGTTGGTCGACTCCGACGACAGGCTCACCGTGAACGTCGAGTCGATGTTGTCGGCGCTGCCGCCGCTACGGCTCTGCATGACGTAGGCGGAGCCGTCCGGCGCGATCAGCGACACGACGAGGTCACCGCGGTAGGTGTGCACGATGTGCACCTCCACCGTGGCGGACGTCGACGTGGCGTGGCCGCAGCCACTGATGGTGATGTCGCTGAACACCGTCGTGTTGTCGGGGATGGCAACGTCGTTGGCGTTGGTGCCCGAGCAGCCCGGAGGCGGTGGCTCGACCGTGCCGGTCCCGGTGTAGAGCAGCAGGTTCGGGGAACCGGTGCCCGGGCTGGTCACCTTGCTCGGCGTGGCGTTGGCCACCATGGCGTCCCGGATCTGCGCCGGGGTCCACGTCGGGTTCTGCGCCTTCAGCAGTGCGGCGGCGCCGGCCACGTGCGGCGACGCCATCGAGGTGCCGCTGATCGAGTTCGTGCCACCGTTGTTCCACGACGAGGTGATGCTGACGCCGGGCGCGAAGATGTCGAGGCAGGTGCCGAAGTTCGAGAACGACGCACGCGCGTCGCTCGACCCCGACGAGCCACCAGTGGCGCCGACGGTGATCGCCGCGCCGACCATTGCCGGCGAGTAGTTGCACGCGTTCGCGTTGCTGTTACCCGCGGCGATCGCGAAGGTGATGCCGGCGTTGATCGCCCGGCCGACCGCGTTGTTCATCGTCGTGTCGGTGCCGAGGCCACCGAGGCTCATGTTGGCGACAGCGAGCTTGCCCGCGGCGTCGCCGATGGCCCAGTCGATCCCGGCGGCGATGCCGGAGCCGGAGCCGCTGCCGGAGCAGTTGAGCACCTTGACCGCGACCAGGTTGGTCGTCTTCGCGACGCCGTACTGGGTGCCACCGATCGTGCCGGCGACGTGCGTGCCGTGCCCGTGACAGTCGGAGTTGTTGCCGTCGCCCGTGGAGTTGGTGCCCCACCTGGCCCGGGTACCGAACGTGCTGTGCGTCGTCAGGATGCCGGTGTCGATCACGTACGCCGTCACCACCGGGGTGACGTCGGGATAGTTGTACGTCTGGTTCAGCGGCAGGTCACGCTGGTCGATGCGGTCCAGACCCCACGAGGGCGGGTTCGGCTGGGTGCCGCTGATCGTGTAGATGCCGTCGGCCTGCACGTACTCGACCGACGGGTCGGCCGCCAGCCGCTTGGCCTGTGTCTCGCTCATGGTGGCCGAGAAGCCGTTCAGCGCGCGGCTGTACGTGTGCGTGACGGCGCCGCCGTACTTGCCGGCCAGCGACTGCGCCGAGGTGCGCACCGCATTGGCCTTGTAAGCGACGATGTAGCTGCCGGGCACGACATCTGCCGAGCCCGCGCTGAGAATCTGGCCCTCAGCCGGTGCTGCCGACGCCGGCGAACCGGCGAACATCGCACCCGCGGTGACGGCCACCGCTGCCGCGGCGAGCAGTTGCAGCCCGCGGCGCCGGACTTCCGAAGGTTCCATACCTTCTCCTCCCCTACGGACGACCGATTCGTGCCGGTGCTCGTGACACCGCAGGACACGATGGTCGTCGATTGGAGAAGAGCCTATTCAGCCGCCTTAACGATTGATAGGTATTGAAGTCCTAGATCGGAGGATGTCTACTTAGGGATTTGCCGGTCAGTCCCGTTTGCCCTCGAACCGGTAGAGAAGTTCGAGGATCGACCGGGCCGCCTCGAACCACCGGTCCAGCCACTGGACCTGCATGGTTGATCCTTTGGGAGGCAGTTCGAGAAGGAGTCCGCGCAGCAGCGGATGATCAACGACGTCTTTCCCGGCTGATTCCAGCCACGAATCCGAGCTGATCAGATTGGCCGGATCCCGGAACGAGAGGTCCGATTCGGACGGGTCCGGATCGGCGAGTTTCGGTTCGGTGAGCGTCGATGCGATCGGGTTATCCGCAAGGCCCGCGCCGTCGAGCGGGCGGCCCAGCGGGCCCGGATCGAGCGGGTTGCTCAGGGAGCTGCCGTTCAGCGTCGATCCGTTGCGGGTGGCGCCGTTGGTGGGGCGGCCTGCGGGCAACGACCCGCCGTCGAGAGCACCGCGCGGCCGGTAACCGAGCTGGCCGGCAAACCGGTCCTCGGTCTTGGCCACGCCGTTGCCCAGGTTGTCGGGGCCAGTGGTCATATCGGGTGTCGCCTGCCTTCGTCGTGGCCGCGTGTTGGCGCGGCCATTGCCACACCACCTGGTACAACGAACAGACGTAAGCAGGGCGACGCCCGGCTTCCTAAAGATCTGCGCAGACAGATCTGGGCTTCCGATGGCGTACTCGGAAGCCCAGGAGCTGCTCGTGAAGGCCGGATCAGTCAGACGTCGAACTCGCCGTCCTTCGCGCCCTCGACGAACGCGTCCCACTCCTCCGCGGTGAACAGAAGCACCGGCCCCTCGGGGTGCTTGGAGTCGCGCATCGCGATGGCGCCGTCGACGAACGCGATCTCCACGCAGTTGTCGGAAACGGGCCCGCTCCGGGTGCTCTTCTGCCACACGGCGCTGGCGAGGTTGACGCGCAGACCCTTGGTCTCGATCTCCACTACGGCTCCTTTGCCAATGTCGCGATCATCTTGGCCGACTGTGGTGGCGACAGCGCTTCGTTCCGTAGCCCGTCGAAGATGGCCGCATACCGAGCTAGTTCTTCATCTTTCTCCAGGAACAGACCGCCAGCGCCGTTGGCCGCGAAGACCAGGTTCTGGTTGGCCGGTTCGTCGAACAGCAGGATGGTGAACGCACCGTCCATCCCCCCGTGCGCACCAGCCGCGAGCGGCAGCACCTGAAGCGTGACATGCGGCAGCTCACCGGCCTCCATGAGGCGGGCCAGCTGCCGACGCATCACGTCGATCCCCCCGACCGGACGACGCAGGGCAGCTTCGTCCAGCACGATCGATAGTCGGAGCGGGTCATCCTGATTGAGCAACGACTGACGCTTCATCCGGACACGGATGCGCTGCTCAACCTCTTCGGTGGAAGCTGTTGGCCAACCGGCCAGCACCATCGCCCGCGCGTACTCCTCGGTCTGCAACAGGCCAGGAATCACCAGCGGTTCGAACGAGTGAAGCTCGGTGGCGGCCTGTTCCATTCCGACGTAGGCACCGGTGAGAACGGTGCCGTAGAGCTGCCACCAACCGCGCTGTTTCGCCTCGCGGGCCATCTCGACGAGCTCTTCGGCCTTAGGTCCCGCCACCTCATAGGCGGCGAGAATCTTTCGGATGTCGCGCGAACTGACCCCGGACTGGCCCGTTTCGATGCGGGAGACCTTCGAGGCGGAACACTCCATTCGCTCGGCCACGTGATCGATGGTGGTGCCGGCAGCTTCCCGCAGCCTGCGAAGTTCCTGCCCGAGCTGACGACGCCGTAGCGTCGGGCTGCCCCGTCGGCCCGCCACGGAGCACCTCCGGCTAATCGATCAATACCCGAATCCGGTTCAGTGTGCCTTTCCGGGGGTTTTCCATCAACCCGACACCGCGTGCGGTGAAGAAGTCACGGAACCTGAACGAGAAGCTACTCTCGGGTCAAGAAATTGCAAGTTGCAATGATCATGCCAAGTGGGGCAAGCTGTTCGTGTGACTGGGTTCACTGACCGTTTACCAAACGCGGGGCAGTTATGTCGATGAGCCGCATATCGTCACAATCAAGCGATGCCGAGCGGGGCCGAGCCCGTTCCCTTTAACGATCCGGCATCTGTGTGGTGTCGCAAATGACATCGCGCCGCCGGATGAGCAGTCGGGCCAGGCAACGGGCCCGCGCCGACTTCGAGGAGATACCCACCGTGTTACCCAAATCCGGTGATGTGCTGCGGGTGACAAACAAGGCGAGCGTCCAGTTCCTCGAGCCCATGCTGTTCCGGGTCATCCGGATGCATGACTGGCCGACGTACGACGGCTGGGCCTGGCTCGACGGATACCAGCTCAACGCGGCTGGTGATGCCGTCGCCCGAAGGTCGATCTTCGTCCAACTGGCGGGTCTTACGTACGGCAGGGTCGGCGCGGTCCCGGCGCAGACCCGGTTCCGCACCACCGTCGGCTGAATCCGGGCTGGCGCCCGGCGGGGGCGCCAGCCCGGATCGGGCGTTTGTGATCCGGTGCGGCTCAGCCGTCGCCGTCGTTGTCCTGTGACCGCGACGCCGACGGCTTGGGCGCGCTGGCTACCACGATCCGCACAACCGAGTTCGGCTCCACATCACTTCCGGGTCCCGGCTGGACCTCGATCACCGTGCCGGGCGCCATCGTGGCGTCCTCCCGACGCGTCACCTGCACCCGCAGGCCGGCGTCGGCGAGCTTCTGCCGCGCCTCGGCCTCGTCGATCCCGATCAGGTCGTCCGGCACCTTCACCGTCTCCGGTTCCGCCGTGGTCGGCGGCGCGCTCGTGGCCGCCGGCGGCGCCGTCGTCGCCACCGTGGCCGGCGCGGTCGCCGTCGGGGGCGCGCTGGCTTCCGGCGCCGGCGGCTCGTCGTCGGCGGTGAAGATCAACCAGACGCCGGTGAGCAGGACGATCAGCAGAACCAGCCCGATGACCCCGAACAGCAGCGGCTTCAACCAGTTGCGATCGTCGGGCGGCGGGGCGGGCTCCTCGTAGTACTCGTATCCGGTGGCCGGCCGGGCGGCGGGTGGCGGCACGGCCGCGCGCGCCTCCCACCTGGGTTGCCCGTCGGGCTCGTCGTCGACGGGCGGCAGCATGCGCGTCCCATCGGATGTTCCCGCAGGGCGGATCTGCGTCTCGTCGTCGAACCGACCCATCGGCGCGGTTCGATCCGGTGGTTGCCTGCGGTCGTCGCCCATATGCGGTCCCATCGCGGTTGCCGTTCCCGATCCGACGCCTCTGGAAACGCCGGCGCCACCGTCGAGGTTGCGGCAATTTCCGGCGGTATGGTGCGTATTGCCGTTCCACGGATCGCTGACTTTGTCGGTAACGCGTACGCTGCGCGGCATGGCGGCACGAAGTTGGGCCGGATCATCGATAACCGCGGCCGCGGTGGCGGCCGGGGCCGGTGCCGCGCAACTCGGAATCGGCTACGGCCTGGGCATCGTCGTCTGGCTGCCCGATTCGAACCCTGACGATGGACGGGTGCCCTGGCTGGCCAGCCTCGCCTGGGTGGTCTGGATCGCCGCGACGTCCACAGTGCTCGGTGCGGTCACCGCGCACATGCTCGCCGGCCGGGGCGACACGCCGGGTCCGGGGTCGCTCGACGGCTGGACTCTCGGCGCCTGGCGGGCCGCGCTCGTGTTCGCCGCCGCGATCGGTGCCCTGATCGTGATCCCGCTGGTGGCGGTGCCCGCGCGCGTCGCGGAGACACCCGACAACTTCGCGCCGGAGTGGACCGCGGTCGGCTACGTGGTGCTCGGGCTGATCATCGGCCTGGTGGTCGCGGTCGGCGCGTTGACCGCCCGCGCGGTCGCGGCGAACGTCGTCGCGTCGGTCGGGTACGTCTGGCTGCTCGCCGTGTTCGCGGTGATCGACAGCCTGCGCCAGGGCGACGACCCGGTGGTCGCCCAGCTGGCGTTCTGGGAGTTCAACGGCGGCCCGGAGGTGCGCGGGTTCTACCTGCCCGGCGTCGTCGTGATGCTGTTGATGGCCGCGGCGATCGGTTTCCTGGCCGCGTGGCGGGCCGGCCGGCGGGGCGACAGCCGGGTGGGCGTCGCGATCTCCGGTGCGGTCGGTCCGCTGCTGGTGGCCGTCGCCTACCTGCTGGCGGCGCCGCAGTTCGCCGGCGAAGACAACGTCGACATCTCGCAGTGGTCGGCGGCGATGTTCGCGCCGTACGCGGTGATCGCCGGCCTGGCCGGATCGGTGCTCGTCGCCGCGATCGGCCCGCCGCTCACCGCGGAGGAGAAGGCCGAACGCCAGACGCTGGCCGCCGAACGCCACGTCGCCCGCGAGGCGGAACGAAAGGCCGCCGCCGAGGCCCGGGCCGCGGAGAAACAGCGCGCCACCGAGACGCGGGCCGCTCAGAAGCAGGCGGCCGCCGAGGCGCGGACCGCGGAGAAGCAGGCCGCCGCCGAGGCCAAGGCCCAAGGAAAGTCGAAGCCGGCCACCAAGACCGAAGCGGCGCCGACGCTCGGCAAAAACCCCGACGACGACCTGGTGGACTGGCCGTCGACGCTGGAGGACAAGTCCACCCGGGTCCGCACCTCCACCGGCACCACCGCAACCGCCGATCCCGACGACGACCTGGCCGACGACGCCTACGCCCCGGCCCGCGCCTACCGCGGCACCGGCCGCGGCACCGACCCGGACGCCAAGGCGTACGTCAGCGAAACGGTCGAGCCCGAACCCACGTCGGCCGCAGACCGGCCCACCACCGAACGTCCCGGCCCGAAGCCCCCGCTGTGGCCCGTCCAATCCACCGCCGCCGACCGCGACGGCGGCGACAACGACCCCGACAACCCCGGCCGGCCCCGCACCCGCCGCCCCAAGCGCTGAAGTCACCGCCACCTCTAGCGGATCGGCCAGGTGTGCACGGGGTCGTTGTCGTGGAGGTGGCCGCTGTAGCGGCGGAGCATCTCGCGTAACGCGGTCGGCCGGTCGAAGTTTCTCGTGTCCTCCAGGTGGCGGACCATGTCGGACTGCCAGACGGCGCCGTTGCGGCGGAGGCGGCAGCGGGCCTCGATGATGCCGAGCAGGTGGTCGCGGTGTACCGGGGCGACGCCGAACCGGTCGAGGCCCTCGTGGGCCAGCGGCAGCAGGACCTCGCACACGAGATCGGTGACGCTGACCTCGCCCAGCCGCGGCCACCAGATCCGGGCGCCGATGCCGTCGCGGGCGGCGGTGTGGAAGTTCTCCTCGGCCACCGAGAACGTCATCTGGGTCCACAGTGGACGGTCGGCCTCGGCCATCGCCCGCACCAGGCCGAAGTAGAACGCGGCGTTGGCCAGGATGTCGACGACGGTCGGGCCGGCCGGCAGCACGCGGTTCTCGACGCGCAGGTGGGGACGGCCGTTCATGACGTCGTACACGGGCCGGTTCCAGCGGTAGATGGTGCCGTTGTGGAGCCGTAACTCGGCGAGCCTCGGGGTGCCGCCGGCCCGCAGCACCTCCATCGGCTCCTCGTCCTCCAGAATCGGTAGCAGCGGCGGGAAGTAGCGGACGTTCTCCTCGAAGAGGTCGAAGATCGACGTGATCCAGCGCTCGCCGAACCACACGCGCGGGCGCACACCCTGCGCCTTCAACTCGTCCGGACGGGTGTCGGTGGCCTGCTCGAACAGGGCGATCCGGGTCTCGTCCCAGAGGCGGCGGCCGAACAGGAACGGCGAGTTGGCGCCGAGGGCCACCTGGGGTGCCGAGATGACCTGCGCCGCGTTCCAGTACGCGGCGAACGCCTCCGGCGCGACCTGCAGGTGGAACTGGACGCTGGTGCAGCCCGCCTCGGGCGCGATCGAGTCGTTCCAGGCCCGTAGCCGTTCGACGCCCCGGATGTCGAGCTCCATGTCCTCGCCGCGCGCGCCGAGGATCTGCTCGTTGAGCAGCCGGTAGCGCGGGTTGGTCGAGATGTTGTCGAGGATCGTGTGCGACTGGGTGAGCGTCGGCAGCGTGCCGATGAGCACGACCCGCGCGTCGGACTTCTGCGCCCGCTCGTCGGCGTGCTGCAACGCGCCCCGGACCTGATGCTCGTACGCGGCGAACCCGTTGTCGGCGATCAGCCGCGGCGGCACGTTCAGTTCGAGGTTGAACTGGCCGAGTTCGGTCTGGAACGTCGGATCGGCGATGTCGGCGAGCACCTCGGCATTGCGCATCGCCGGATCGCAGTCGGGATCGATGAGGTTGAGCTCGATCTCCAGGCCGGTGGTCGGACGGTCGGCGTCGAACGTGAAATCGTCCAGCATCAACGCGAAGACGTCGAGGCAGCGTCGGACCTTTCGCCGGTACCGCGCCCGGTCTTCCCTACTGAACGCGGACGGCGAAACGTCCATCCCCATGGGCCTCAACCACCTTTCGGGGTCCATAGGTTACGAGCGGGCCGCGCCATCGGGCCAGGGACAAACCGGACACGTGTCTTGCGCAGAGTAGGTAATGGGGTGCGTTTAGCAATCATGATGTCCTGAAGGGTACTCATGTCATGACAAAGCGCGACCCCGAGCAAGGAGGCTCGGGGCCGCGCCGCATGCCATATTTCCCACAGCCAGGTGGCTTGCGATCAGGCAGACATTCTGTAAGAACCAGGTGCCACAGGGTGAGTTACTGGCGGATCGCCTCGGCGCTGATGTGCACGGCGATCTTCTTGCTCACGAGCACGCCACCGGTCTCCAGCGCCTGGTTCCAGGTGATGCCGAAGTCCTCGCGGTCGAAGTCGAAGGACGCCGAGAACGCCACGACCTCCTGGCCCCACGGCGACTTGGCCACGCCGTCGTACTCGACCTTGAGGTCGACCTCGCGGGTGACGCCACGGATCGTCAGGTCGCCCCGGAGCACGAACTCGGTGCCCGAGTGCTTGACCACGCTGGTGCTGCGGAAGTCCAGCGTCGGGTGGTTCTCGACGTCGAGGAAGTCGGCGCTGCGCAGGTGGTTGTCGCGGTCCGCGCTGTTGGTGTTGATGGTCTCCGCCGGGATGGAGGCGGTCACGCTGGACTGCAGCGGGTCCTCGGCCACCACGATGGTGCCGGTAACGTTCGCGAACGTGCCGCGGACCTTGCTGACGACGAGGTGGCGGGCCACCGCGGCGACCTCGGAGTGGGACGCGTCGAGAGCAAAGGTGCCCGGCGTGGGAATGGTGACCCCGTCGAAGGTGCGGGTGTCCAGGGCTGGTGCGGTCATCGCAGGTCTCCTGAAAGGATCAATTCGTTCTACCAACTTCTGCCTACGCAACTATGCCTCAAAGTAGTTGCGCCGTCAAGTAGTTGACGAAGCAAGTATTCTTGTACCCGTGACAGCGACACAAGTGGCAGGTGGGAACGCGGGCGACCGCTCGGCGGGTCCCCTCGACCCGGCCGGCGGGGCCGATCGCCCCGCCGCGAGCGGCGTCGAAGAATCGATCTTCAGCGATCCGCGGATCACCGCGGTCGGACTGTTCACCGAGGCCTTCACCGGGCTCTCGGCCAAGTTCTCCGCCCAGTTCGCCGAGCACAACCTGGCGATGGCGGAGTTCGAGGTACTGCTGCGGCTGAGCCGCTCACCCGGCGGCGAGTTGCGAATGAGCGACCTCGCGGCGCAGACCTCGCTCACCACCAGCGGCATCACCCGGCTGGTCGACCGGCTGGAGCGCTCGGGCCTGCTGTGCCGGCGGGCCTGCCCGTCCGACCGGCGCGGCCTGCTGGCCACGCTCACCGAGGCCGGTCGGCAGCGGATCGCCGAGGTGCTGCCCGGTCACATCGCGCTGATCGAGGAGTGGTTCAGCGGCCTGCTCGAGCCGGCCGAACTCGAGGCCATGCTGTCGGCGCTGCGCAAGGTCCGCGACGCGGTACGCCCGGGAGCGACCGCGGGCACCAACAAGGGCTAGAGACCGAGATCCCGCGCGATCACCAGCCGCTGGATCTCGCTCGTTCCCTCGCCGATCTCCAGGATCTTGGCGTCGCGGTAGAAGCGCGCCACCGGGAACTCGTTCATGAACCCGTAGCCGCCGTGCACCTGGGTGGCCTCGCGGGCGTTGTCCATCGCCGTCTCGCTCGCGGTGAGCTTCGCGATCGCGGCCTGCCGCTTGAACGGCTCGCCGCGGAGCAGGCGTCCGGCCGCGTCGTGGTAGGCCAGCCGCGCGACGTGCGCCCGCGCCTCCATGTCGGCGATCTTGAATTGGACGGCCTGGAACTTGCTGATCGGGCCGCCGAACGCGTGCCGCTCCTTCGCGTACTTCACCGACTCGTCGACGCAGCCCTGCGCCAGGCCGACCGACAGCGCGGCGATCGCGATGCGGCCCTCGTCGAGGATGCGCAGGAACTGCGCGAAGCCGCGACCCCGCTCGCCGAGCAGGTTGGCGGCCGGCACGCGCACGCCGTCGAACGCCAGTTCATGGGTGTCGGACGCGCACCAGCCGACCTTCGAGTAGCCGGGCAGCACGGTGAATCCCGGCGTACCCGAGGGCACGATGATCGTCGACAGTTCCTTCGAACCGTCGGGGTTCTCCCCCGTGACGGCGGTGACCGTCACCAACGACGTGATGTCGGTGCCGGAGTTCGTGATGAACGCCTTCGAACCGGTGATCACCCATTCGTCGCCGTCGAGCACCGCACGGGTCTGCGTGCCGCCGGCGTCGGAGCCGAATCCGGGCTCGGTGAGACCGAACGCGGCCAGCGCCTCGCCCCGGCACAGCGCCGGCAGCCAGCGCTCCTTCTGCTCGTCGGAGCCGAACCGGTAGATCGGCATCGCGCCCAGCGACACCGCGGCCTCCAGCGTGATCGCGACGCTGGAGTCGACCCGGGCCAACTCCTCGAGCGCGATGCACAGCGCGAAGTAGTCGCCGCCCTCGCCGCCGTGCCCGGTGGGGAACGGCAGGCCGAACAGGCCCATCTTGCCCATCTGGCGGATCAGGTCGTACGGGAACGCGTGCCGCTCGTAGTAGTCGCCGATGACCGGCGCGACCACCTCGACGGCGAACTCCCGGACGGCCTGGCGGAGCGCTTCGTACTCGTCGTTGAGCATGGAGCAACCCTTCATACTGGGGTGACGCCGTGCCGGCGTCGCGAGAAATGACGGTCCTTGCCGGCGGCCGCCGCGAACCGGCGGACCAGTTCGCCGCGCAGCGCGTCGGCGTCGACGATGGTGTCGATCACGAGCTCGGAGGCCAGGCGCAGGATGTCGATGTCCTGCTCGTACTCGGCGCGCTTGGCGGCCACGAACGCGGCCCGCTCGTCTTCCGGAAGAGCGGCGATCTTGTTGGCGTAGACGGCGTTCACCGCCGCCTCGGCCCCCATCACGGCGATCTTCGCGGTGGGCAGCGCGATCGTGGCGTCGGGCTCGAAGCCCGGGCCGGCCATCGCGTACAGCCCGGCGCCGTACGCCTTGCGCACCACGACGCAGATCTTCGGGACGGTGGCCTCGCTGATCGCGCTGATCATCTTGGCGCCGTGGCGGATGATCCCCTGCTTCTCCACCGCGCTGCCCACCATGAACCCGGGCACGTCGGAAAGGAAAAGCAACGGGACGTTGAACGCGTCGCACAGCTGCACGAAACGCGTCGCCTTGTCGGCCGAGTCGACGAACAGCACGCCGCCCTTGAACAGCGAGTTGTTCGCGACCACGCCCACAACGCGTCCATTCAGCCGCGCGAACCCGACGGTGAGTTCGCGCGCCCAGCGCGCGTGGATCTCGAAGAAGGTGCCGTCGTCGACCAGGCCGCGCACGAACTTGCGCATGTCGAAGGCCTGGCGTTCGTTCGCCGGGACGAGCGCGGCGAGATCCGTCACCGGCGCCTCGACGGCGGCCCCGACCGGCGGGTCCTCCCGGTAGTTGCCCGGCAGGTACGAGAGGTACCGCCGGATCGTCTCGATCGCCTCGTCTTCGGTCTTGCACAGGAAGTGCCCGACGCCCGACTGTTCACAGTGGACCTTCGCGCCACCCATCGCCTCGAGCGTGGTCTTCTCGCCGGTGACCATCTCGACCATCCGGTCGGACCCGAGGTACATGCTGGCGTTGCCGTCGACCATCGCGACGACGTCGCAGAACGCGGGAATGTAGGCGCCGCCCGCGGCGCTCGGCCCGAACAGCGCGCACGCCTGCGGGATGCTGCCCGACGCGCGCACCTGGTTCCAGAAGATCTTCCCGGCGCCGCGCCGACCGGGGAACAGGTCGACCTGGTCGGTGATGCGGGCACCCGCGGAGTCGACCAGGTAGACCATCGGCATGCCGGTGGCGTAGGCGCGCTCGATGGTCCGGATGATCTTCTCGACCGTGCGGGCGCCCCAGGAGCCGGCCTTCACCGTGGAGTCGTTGGCCATCAGGCACACCGGACGACCGTCGACGGTGGCCTGTCCGGTGATCACGCCGTCGGCGGGGAGGCCTTCGGCGAGCGCGTTGGCGTACATGCCGTCTTCGACGAAGGAGCCCTCGTCGACCAATCGGGCAACCCGGTCACGGGCGAACAACTTACCCTTGGCGGTGTTGGCGGCGTGGTACTTCTCCGCTCCACCGGCGGCGATGCGCTTGCGTTCCTCCGCCAGCCCGGTGCTGTCGTCCACTCCGCCCCTCCCGCTGCACCAAAGATCACCTGAACGATCGTTCAGCCAACCTTAGCCGGGGGACGACGAAGGGGCCAGCGCCGGATGCGCTGGCCCCTGTCGTATTTCAGGTGTTTAGCAGTTGACGGCGGACGCCCCACCGACGCTGCGCGACTGAGCGAAGCCCAGCAGCGCGATCGAGTTGCCGCTGATGTCGACCGGCAGCTGCACGACACTCGAGAGCTGGTTGCCGTTCAGGAGACCGGCGTTGTACCCGGTCACCATGTCGCCACCGCAGCTGCCGCCGTTGTTGCGGCCACGGTCCCAGTCGCGGTCCCGGCCACGGCCCCAGCCGCGGTCGTCATCGTCGTCGCCCGCGCCCATGCCGGACCCGTCGTACCCGCCGGCAGCCTGGCCGCCGCCGTAGCCCGCCGAGCTGCTGCCCGCGCCGTTGTGGCTGTGGCTGTTGCCCATGCCACGGCCGGCCCAGCTGCCCTCGTTGGTGTTCTTCTTGACCTTCTTGACCTTGTTGGCCTTGTTGGCCTTGTTGGCCTTGTGCGCACCCTTGTTGTCGGCCTTGACCGGGTCGACCGACGACGGGCTGCCGCCGTAGTTCATGCCCGACGGTCCGCCGTAGTTTCCGGACGGGGTGGCGTCGTCGTCGTCCCAGTCACGGTCCCGGTCGCGGTCCCAGTCACGGTCCCGGTCACGGCCGCGGTCGAAGCCGCCGCCGCCGTTCACCGCGGCAGCGCCACCGACGCAGGCCGCGTCGGCGAAGCCCAGCACCGCGATCGAGTTGCCGCAGACGCTGATCGGCACCTGGACGACGTTGGAGATCTGGTTGCCGTTCAGGAGACCGGCGTTGAAGCCCGAGACCATGTCGCTCTCGGTGCTGCCGGCCGTGGCGCTCTCGGTGTTGACCGCGCCGGCCCCACCGATGCTGCGGGCGTTGGCGAAGCCGAACAGCGCGATCGCGTTGCCGCTGATGTCGATCGGAGCCTGGACGACGCTCTTGACCTGGTTGCCGTTCGCCAGGCCGGCGTTGTACCCGGTGACCATGCCGCCGCCACCGTTGGACAGCGCGCCGCCGCCGTTGCTGTGCTCGCGCCCGCCGCCCCACGGCCCACGGTTGTCGTTGCCCCGGCCGAAGCCGCGGTCGTCGTTCCAGTCACGGTCACGCCCGTGCCCACGTCCGTGCCCGCGGCCGTGTCCACGGCCCCAGTCGCGGTCGTCGTTGTCGTCCCAGCTGGCGCCGCGTCCGCCGCCGCCGCCGTAGCCGTCGTCGGCCGCGTCGGCGTCGCCGTACCCGCCGTTGCTCTGGCCGCCGCCGTAGCCACCGTTGCTCTGGCCGCCGCCGTAGCCACCGGCGCCCGAGCCCTGGCCGTCGTCGTCCCAGTCACGGTCACGGTCACGGTCACGGTCCCAGCCGCCACGGTCGAAGCCCGAGCCGCCGCCGCCGTTCACCGCGGCCGCGCCACCGACGCACGCGGCGTTGGCGAAGCCGAGGACCGCGACCGAGTTGCCGCAGACGCTGACCGGAACCTGGACGACGTTGCTGACCTGGTTGCCGTTGAGGAGACCGCCGTTGAAGCCCGAGACCATGTCGGCCTCGGTCGTCGCGCTCTCGGTGGAGGCGCTCTCGGTGTTGACCGCGCCGGCGCCACCGATGCTCTGGGCGTTGGCGAAGCCGAGAACCGACACGGCGTTGCCGCTGATGTCGATCGGCATCTGCAGAACGCTGCTGAGCTGGTTGCCGGAGGCAACACCGGCGTTGGGGCCGCTCACCATGTCGGCCTGAGCCGCCGTCCCGCCGACAAGCAGGAACCCGGCGCCCAGCACACCGACGTTGAGGGACCTACGAACCCACGTCTTCATAGTGTTGGTAGTGCCTTTCGGAGTCTGAGTTGAGATGAAGCGAGTCAGGTCGCTGATGGCGGGCGCAGCAACACCGAGACCGTCGTGGCATGACGGGTCGGCGAGCTCACGGCTAGCCAGGAAAGACAGGGGACCGGACGCGGCCGGATCGCCGCATCGGCAGATGTGGACCCGGGCGTCCCCGTGGCCGCCCCGATCGGACCTGCAACGTCTGGCCGACCGCCGCAGTCCTTAGTCGTCGCGCGTATCGGAACCGGGCAGACTGGCAGGAATACCCCGTCATGTCCACCCCCTCGGTTACCGGTTACGCCGGTTTGGTCACTGACCGTACCGATATGGGGAACGAACCATCTGGCTTGGGGACACGCAACTCATGTAACCCAAAAGGGACATTTCGTGCACAGACCGTTGCCCGGCGCCATCTGATCAACGCCGGGCGGGGGTCGGAGGAGACGCGGTTACCTGCGCTTTGCCGGCCGCATCCGGCCCACCAGGCCGGTGTCGTAGGCACCGCTCACGAATTCCGGAAACTCCAGGACCTCGGCGAGGAACGGCAGGTTGTGCTTCGGCCCGACGATCTCGAACGCGGCCACGGCCGCCTTCGCCCGCTCGATCGCCTCGTCGCGGGTCGCACCGGAGACGATCAGCTTGGCCATCAGGGAGTCGTAGTGGGGCGTGACGGTGGTTCCGGCCGCATAGCCGGAGTCGACGCGCACGCCGTCACCTTCCGGCTCCACCCAGGCGGTGACGGCGCCGGGACCGGGCAGGAAGCGCCTCGGGTCCTCGGCGTTGATCCGCAGTTCGATCGCGTGGCCGCGCGGCGCCGGCGGCACCGCGCCGAACGTCGGCGCCAGCCCGGATGCGATCCGCAACTGCTCCTCGACCAGGTCGAGCCCGAACACCGCCTCGGTGACCGGGTGCTCGACCTGCAGGCGGGTGTTCATCTCCATGAAGTACGAGTTGCCGCTGGCCGGGTCGAACAGGCACTCGACCGTCCCCGCGTTCCGGTAGCCGACGGCCTGGCCGGCCCGCACCGCGGCGGCCAGGAGGTCGCGCCGCTGCTGGTCGTCGAGCGCGGGCGACGGGGACTCTTCGACCACCTTCTGGTTGCGCCGCTGCACCGAGCACTCCCGCTCGCCGAGCGCGACCACCGAGCCGTCGGCCAGCCCGAGGATCTGCACCTCGATGTGGCGCACGGTCGGGAAGTAGCGCTCCAGCAGCACGTCGCCGCTGCCGAACATCCGCTCGGCGAAAGCGCGCACCTTCTCGTACTCCGCCGCGAGTTCGGACGCGTCCGCGGCGACGGCCATGCCCATCCCGCCGCCACCCGCGGCCGCCTTGAGCATGATCGGGTAGCCGATCGCCTCGGCCATCTCCCGCGCGGTCGTCGCGTCGGGGGCCGGCTCGCGGGTGCCCGGTGCCACCGGCACACCGGCGTCGGCCATCAGGTTGCGGGCCTGGATCTTGTCGCCCATCGCGGCGATCGCCGATGCCGGCGGGCCGACCCAGATCAGACCGTTGGCCGTAACCGCCTCGGCGAACTCGGCGTTTTCAGAGAGGAAGCCGTACCCGGGATGGATCGCTTGAGCTTTCGTGGATTTTGCGGCATTAAGTACTAATTGTCCGTTACGGTAGCTCTGCGCCGGGTTGGCGGACCCGATGGGTACAGCCATGTCCGCTTCCCGGACAAAGGGAAGATCCGCGTCGGCGTCGGAGTAGACGGCTACGGTACGTACTCCCAGTCGACGCGCTGTGCGTATGACCCTGCGGGCGATTTCGCCCCGATTGGCGACGAGGAGCGACTCGATCATTCGGAGCCCTTCTATGGGAGCCTGTGGATAACACTGTGGACCTGAGTGCTAACCGGGTGTGGATAACCCGTCACGCAGGCTCTCCCGGTGTCTCCGCGCTTCCCTGCCGCTGAGCCTGCCCCTGCGGCTGGCCGGGCAGGACCGTGTGGTTGAGCGCCGCGAGCGTCGAGGTCCGTAGTAACGCAGCGCGACGAATACGCTCCACACCGGTACCGATGAACGGGGTCGAGTTCATCAGGCCGAACGCCGCGTGGGCCAGGACCCGGGCCTCGTCCGTCGTCAGGTGCGGATGCAGCGCGTTGATCACCTCGACCCACACCTCGACGTAGAGCCGCTGCAACCGGCGGATCTTCCGCCGGGGCTCCTCCGGCAGCCGGTCGAGCTCGTGCAGGTGGAGGGCGATCACGGCCGGCTCGTCGAGCGCGAAGTCGACGTGGAACTCCACCAACTCCTCGATCGCGGCCTTCGGGTCGCCCGGATGCCGGTCGACGCACTCCCGGCCCCGGGTGAGCAGCCGGTCGCTCACCGGGATCAGGGCGGCGACCAGCATCGCGTCCTTGCCGGCAAAGTGGTGGTAGAGGGCGGGGCCGGTCACACCGGCGGCGGCGCCGATGTCGTCCATGGACACCCCGTGGTAGCCCCGCGAGGCGAACAGCACCACGGCGATCTGCAGAATCTCGTCTCTGCGGGACCTGGAGCGGCGCGCAGGAGTACCGGCGTCCACAGTCATCGGCACAGCGTAGCGCCGGTGAAGCGACCGGCCCTCAGACCTCCTCGGGGAGGTTCAGCAGGTAATCCATGACCTCGGAGTACTTCGCCGTCGCCACGGCGATGGTGCTGTCGGCCGCGCCGTAGTAGAGGCGAAGGTCGTCGGCCTCCTCGTCGTAGGCCAGCCCGGTGGGGAAGACCACGTTCGGCACGTCGCCGATCCGCTCGTACGAGGCGTCCGGGCCGAGCACCCAACTGGGCGTGCGGCGCAGCACCTTCGTCGGGTCCTCCAGGTCGAGCAGCATGATGCCGACGCGGTAGATCGAGGTCGCCACCATCTGCTTGACGCCGTGGTAGAAGCACAGCCAGCCGTGCGGCGTCTCGATCGGGGGCGGGCCCATGCCGATCCGGGTGGCGTCCCACCAGGGGCCGGTCCGGCTCTGCAGCACCGGTTCCGACGCCGTCCACGACCGGAGGTCGGCCGAGCGCGACAGCCAGACGTCGGCCCGGTGCGACGTCGCCGAGACCGGCCGGTGGAACAGCACGTACTGTCCGTTGATCTTGCGCGGCAGCAGCGACGCGTTCTTGTCCTCCGGCGGCATGATCACGCCGTACGGCTCGACCGACCTGAAGTCCTCGGTCACCGCGAGCGCCACACACGGGCCGCTCGGACCGTAGGCGGTATAGGTGATCGCGTACCCGCCGAGCTCCCGCAGCGGCGTGATGCGCGCGTCCTCCACACCCCAGCAGGTGGTCGGGTCGGCCGGGTCGTCGGCGATCAGGGGCTTGGGCTCGACCCGCCAGCCGGTGCGGCCGTTCTCGCTGCGCGCGACGGCGAGGTGCGAGATGCCGCGCCGGTCCTCGACCCGTGCCAGCAGCACGGTCTCGCCGTTGAGCAGCGCGGCGCCCGGGTTGAACACGCTGTTCATGGGATACGGGAAGTCGGCCGCGCTGAGCACGGGGTTTCCGGGATGGCGGTGGAACAGCTCGGCTTCCTCATGCATCGTGCTGGTCCTTCCAGGTCGAGCGGGTTCCGGCGCGACGGCCAGGCTTTGATTTTGCCCGGTCGGCTGCCAGTAATGTGCCTTTTCGCTCTGGTTTGGCCACAGCGGCCCGGGCATCCGCCGACGGTTCGACCGGCACCCGGTCGGGCAGCGCGGCGAGGCCGGCGGTCAGCAACGCGAGCTCCGCCTGGAGGTGCGCGAGCGTCGACTCGGCGCCCTGGTTCGCGTTGACGCCGTCGGGCTCCAGGCCGTCGTGACAGGCGCCGGTCCGCGCGTCATAGAGGGGGACGCCGATGCGGTTGCGCCCGTGGAACCACTCGTACGCGACCCCGGCGAGGCTGCCGTACCGGGCGTCGCCGGTGTACCGCCACGCCTCGACCATCGCCTCCACCGCCGACGCGGCGTCGATCGGCTGCTCGTCGCCGTCGTCGGCCCAGCGGTCGGGCGCGTCCCGGTGGTGCCAGCGGTTGCCGACGTTGCGCAGCGTGCCGGCGGACAGGCCGGCGTGGTCGGCGTACCAGTCCAGCGCGGTGAGCGCGCGGGCGGCGACGGCGCGGTCGCCGAGCACCTCGGCACCGGCGAGCAGCGCGTGCGGCAGGCGCGCGTTGTCGTAGGTGAGTTCCGGCTCGAACCAGTACCACCCGGCGCCGGCGGAGCCGACCAGCGCCCGGTCCAGAACCGCCACGAGCTCGGCGACCGGACCGACCTGGCCGGCGGCGCACCCGAGCAGCGCGTACGCCACGCTGCGCAGGCCGCAGGACGCCAGGGCCGGCGTGTCGGGTGCGAGGCCGGCGAGCAGCGCGCGGGCCTGCCGGCGTGTCTCCGGCGGAACTCCCGCACCCGCGCTCAGCACCCCGAGCGCCCACACCGACCGGCCGACGTGGTCGCCCGGATGCGGGTCGTCGGTCCACGAGCCGCCGTACGACATGCGGTTGTGCATCACACCCGCGCGGACGGCCGCCGCCAGGAACCGCACCGACATTCCGGCCCACCGCCGGGCCAGGTTGGTGACGTGCGGCGCCGCCGGCGGCGAAAGGTCCAGCAGCCCGGCCGACACGATCGCGAGCCGCGACACGTCGTCGACGTTGTACCCGTGGTCGAGCACGGGGTCGCTGCCCCGGCAGAACTCCACGATGCCGAACTCGTCGGTGAGCCGGCCGAGGTGGTGCAGGCGCAGCCGGGGAACGGGCACCGGTGGCACCGTCGACCGTCCGCTGCCGCGGGCCCGGGCCTCGCGCACGACGTCCCGGATCAGTTCCGCCGCCTGGAGCCCGACGGCCGGCCAGGTCAGGCGCGAACCGCGACGGTCGGCGGCCGCGCGGGTGGCGGCGAGCGCCGGCGGCGAGTCGAGCAGGCCGCTGATGCCGGCCGCCAACCCCGGCACGTCGCGGCACGGCACGAGGACGCCGGTCCCGTCGGAGAGCAGGTCGCTGGCGTAGTGGTAGTCGGTCGACACCACCGGACAGCCGGCGGCGACCGCGAACGTGAGCGCGCCCGAGCAGATCTGCTCCGGCGACACGTACGGCGTCACGAAGATCGTCGTGCGGCGGAGCAGGGCCGACAGTTCGGCCGGGGTGAGGAAGGAGTCGATGAAGTGCACGTTGCCGGCCAGCCCGAGCCGGTTCACCAGGTGGTGCAGGCTCTGCCGGTACGACTCGCCCTCGTGCCGCACGATCTCCGGGTGGGTGGCGCCGGCGATCACGTATCGCGTCCCCGGTTGGCGTTCCACCACCCGGGCCAGCGCGCCGATCGCGTCCTCCAGCCCTTTGCCGGCGCTGACCAGCCCGAACGTCGTGAGCACCGGATCGTCGCCGAGTTGGTCGAGCACCTCGGTCACGTGGCCGCGAAGGTCGCCGCGCGGCGGCACCGCGCGCAGGATCTCCGGCGCGCCGTGCGGCACCACCGTGAGCTGTTCACCGGTCGCGATGCCGGCCCGGATCGCCAGGTGCCGGGCCGTTTCCGTGAACACGGTGACGCGCGCGGCGCCGGCGCACAGCGCCGACAGCGTCGCCGACTGCCCGGTGGTCGGGTGGGTCAGTTGCGTGTGCAGCGTGACCAGGTACGGAATGCCGTGGCGGGTGAGCGCGCGGGTGAGGTGCAGCACGTGCGAGCCGTCCGGCCCGCCGAAGATGCCGTACTCGTGCTGGATCAGCACCGCGTCGACGCCGGCGGCGGCGATGTCGTCGGCGGCGGTCACGTAGCTGGCGATGCGGTCCTGGTCGATCACCGCGACGACCTCGTCGGAGTAGGTCAGGCCGTCGCGGTCGATGGCGACGACGACCGGGTCGAGCCCGTCGGTCAGGGCTTCCCGCAGGTCAGCGGTGTAGGTCGCCAGCCCGCAGCGGCGCGGCAGGTAGGTGGAGACGATGCCGAGCCGGGTCGGAGCAGCAGCACGTTGCATGGGCAGATTGTTACCTGAAAAACAACAAAACATGTCTAAACGGATGAACCCGATCGGCTGATCGTGTCGACGCGCTTGAGCGCGTCGGGCATCCGGTGCGGTCCGGCCATGGCCCGGACCAGGTCGGCCGCGTCGGCCGGCGCGAGGCCACCGGCGGTCACATACAGGGGACGTCGTGAGCTGCCGCGATACACCTCGACGGCATGGGTGGCGGGCTGGAACGGGGTCTTCGCCACGCCGATCACGGGGATGCCGAGCGCGGCCCGGACATGCGCACCGAGGCCCGGGCGGCCGGCCGGATCCAGGGTCACGTAGCCGTCGACGATCAGCAGGTCGAGGCCGGCGGTCTCGGCCAGCACCGCCCGCAGCGGTGGCAGTTCCCGCTCGAAGAACGCGCCCGGTTTGTAGGGCAATGCGATCTCCTGCGTTATCACGTGCTCTTCGGTGATCGGATCGAAGATCGGGCTGGCGGCGACCACGAGCGCCGCCGTCGCTCCCCCGTCTTCCGGGTAGTAAACGTCGACCGCGCCACACCGGAGCATGCGCGAACCCTATTCCGTGCATGACACGCCGCTGGATTGCGTAGGATTTTCGCTTATGGGCGATCCGGTGATCCTGGCCGTCGACGACGAGGCTGATCTGTGCATCCTCATGGACCGCATCCTCAGCCGCCGCGGCTACGCCGTGACCACGGCCGGCGGGGTCACCGCCGCGCTGGACGCGCTGGCCACCATGCCCGCGGCGCCCGACCTGCTGATCACCGACATCAACATGCCCGACGGTCGCGGCATCGACCTGGCCGAGCGGGTCCACGAGAAGGTGGGCGACGTGCCGGTGCTGTACGTGTCCGGCCACAGTCGCGCGCACGCGCAGAGTGCCGGCAACGTCCCGCCCGACTGCGCGATGCTCGAGAAGCCGTTCCTCCCCGACCAGTTGGCCGAGGCCGTGAAGCAGGCGCTGTCAGGCGTCTAGTACTTCCCGCACGGCGGCCAGCAGGTCCTCCTCGGAGAACGGCTTCGCCAGCAGGCTGACCCCCGCCTCCAGCGTGCCGCTCCCGGCGAGCACCGGCCGCGCGTAGCCCGACATGAACAGCACCTTGACGTCGCCGCGCACCGCGCGGACCGCACCGGCCACGTCCTTGCCCAGCACCTGCGGCATCACCACGTCGGTGAGCAGGAGGTGCAGCGGACCGGTGTGGGCGCTGGCCATCCGGATCGCGTGCAGCCCGTCGTCGGCGAGGATCACCTCGTAACCGTTGCGGGCCAGGATGCGCCGGGCGACCTCGCGGATCGCCGGCTCGTCCTCGCAGATCAGCACGGTTTCGCCGGAGCCGGCGCTGCGCAGGACGGCGCCCTTCTCCCCGGTGCGCAACGGCTCGTCGGTGGCCGGCAGCAGGATGGTGACGGTCGTGCCGTTGTTCGGTCGCGAGCTGATCCGGATGCTCCCGGCCGCCTCGGTGACGATCCCGTGCACGGTGGCGAGCCCCAGCCCGCTGCCTTCACCGCGTTGCCTGGTGGTGAAGAACGGCTCGAACGCCCGGGCCATCACCTCGGGCGGCATGCCGGCGCCGGTGTCCGTCACCCGGATCCGCACGTACCGGCCCGGCCAGACCACGTCGGTGTGCTCGGTGAACACCTCGTTCTCGGTGGTGATCGTGATCGTGCCGCCGCCGGGCATCGCGTCGCGGGCGTTGAGGGCGAGGTTCACCAGCACCTGCTCGATCTGCGCCGGGTCGGCCCGGACCAGCCACAGGTCGTCGGCGAGGCGGCAGCGGAGCCCGACATGCTCGCCCAGCGAGCGGCCGAGCAGCCGGTACACGTCGTTGACCACGGCGTTGACCGTCATCGGCCGCGGCCGCGACACCTCCCGGCGGCCGAACGCGAGCAGCTGGTGGGTCAGCGCGATGCCGCGGTCGGCGGCGCTCCGGAGCTGCTCGACGTCGCGGGTGACCGGTCCCCACCGGTCCGGTTCAGCCTCGCCGGCCGAGCCGACCGCCTCGGCCACGAACGCCGCGTAGTTGACGATCACCGCGAGCAGGTTGTTGAAGTCGTGCGCGATCCCACCGGCCAGCTGACCCAGGGACTCCATCCGCTGGTTCTGTTGCAGGAGCCGGCCCAGCCGCTCCTGCTCGGCGATCGCCGTCAGCCGGTCGTTCTCGGCCCGGGCGGTCAGCCGGTCGGTGGCATCCCGGATCGCCGCGGCCACCAGCAGGCCGTCGTCGGTCTGCACCGACGACAGGCTGATGTCGACCGGGACCAGGATGCCGTCCTTGCGCTGTGCCATCAGCTGCTCGTCGCCGTCGCCCATCGGCCGGGTCAACGGCCTGGCGACGTACCTCGTCCGGTGGGCGACGTGCGCCCGGCGCCGGTCGGTGGGCACCAGCATCTCGACCGGCTGGCCGACCAGCTCGTCGCGGTGATAGCCGAACAGGCGCGACGTCTGCGCGTTGACCAGCACGATGAAGCCCTTGGCGTCGGTGACGACGATCGCGTCCGGCGCCGCTTCCAGCACCCCGACGATCTTCGCGTCGGCCAGCTCGTCGGCGCTGACCGCCTGCGAGATCGACGCCACCCCGACGATCTCGCCGTCGTCGTCGGTGATCGGCGACATCGTGATCGACACCTGGATCGGGGTGCCGTCCTTGCGGTGACGCACGGCGCGGTGCCGGTCGATCACCTGACCCCGGCCGACGGCGGCCATGATCG
The DNA here is from genome assembly GCF_016863635.1 of Virgisporangium aurantiacum. Lineage (GTDB taxonomy): Bacteria > Actinomycetota > Actinomycetes > Mycobacteriales > Micromonosporaceae > Virgisporangium > Virgisporangium aurantiacum. The sequence goes on from NZ_BOPG01000048.1 coordinate 33,024, forward strand.
TCTCTTCCTCGACGCGGCGATGCTCGGGGACCAGGTCGGCACCGCGCCGGCCGATCACCTCCTCGGGCCGGAACCCGTAGAGGCGGGTGGCGCCCGGATTCCAGTCGGTGACGATGCCGTCGAGGTTGCGGGCGATGATCGCCTCGTGCGACGACCGCACGATGAGCGCGAGGCGGGCCTCCGCCGCCGCGGCCCGCTTGCGATCGGTGCGGTCGCGGACGACGACGATCGCCGGCTCGCCGTCGCCCTGGTTGACGGTGACCTCGGCCGGCAGCGGCGACCCGTCGCGGCGGAGCGCGTGCTGCTCGCACACCGGCGGCCCGAACGGCGGCATGCGCAGGTCGGGCAGGACCACCTTCACGGGCTGCCCGATCAGTTCGGGCGCGGTGTAGTCGAACAGCCGCAGCGCGCTCATGTTGACGAACTCGATCAGGCCGTCGGCGTCGACGATCAGGATGGGATCCGGCGCCGCCCAGATGTAACCGAGCTGCGGGCTCACCTTTCCGTCCACCCGTCCACGGTAGCGACGTTTGTTCCTAATCGTCGTATTTATTCCATAGCCTGAATTCTTGTTGAACAAAGTAGGGTACGGCGCATGTTGCGCATGTCCACACTGTTCGTGCGTACCCTCCGCGAGGATCCGGCCGACGCCGAGATCCGCAGCCACCGGCTGTTGGTGCGCGCGGGGTACATCCGTCGCGCCGCGCCGGGCGGCTTCAGCTGGCTCCCGCTCGGCAAGCTGGTGCTCGACCGGGTCACCCGGGTCGTCAAGGAGGAGATGGCCGCGATCGGCGCCCAGGAGGTGCTGTTCCCGGCGCTCATCCCGCGCGACGTCTACGACGCCACCGGCCGCACCGACGAGTTCGACCTCTTCGCGATCAAGGACCGGAGTCTCGTGCTCGCGCCCACGCACGAGGAGCTGTTCACGCTCCTCGTGCGCGACGTGCTGGCGTCCTACAAGGACTTCCCCGTCATCCTGTTCCAGACGCAGTGGAAGTTCCGCGACGAGCCGCGGCCCCGCGCCGGCCTGCTGCGCGCCCGCGAGTTCCTGATGAAGGACTCGTACTCGTTCGACCTCGACGACGACGGCCTCGACCGCTCCTACCGGTTGCACCGCGAGGCGTACCAGCGGATCTTCGAACGGCTGGGCCTGCCCGTCGTCCCGGTGAGTGCGATGGCCGGTGCCATGGGCGGGTCCCGGTCGGAGGAGTTCCTGCTGCCGATCGACGCCGGCGAGGACACGTTCGCGTCGTGCGCCGCGTGCGGGTACGCCGCGAACATCGAGGCGGTCGCCGTCCCCGCACCGACGCCCGCCGCCGCGGAACACGGTCCGCTGACGGTCCTCGACACGCCCGACACGCCGACCATCGAGACGCTCGTCGACCGGCTCAACCAGCTGAGGACCTCGGGCCGCGTCGACTGGGCCGCCGCCGACACGCTCAAGAACGTGGTGGTCCGGGTGGAGGCTCCGGGACGCGAACCGGAGCTGCTCGCCATCGGCGTCCCCGGTGACCGCGAGGTCGACCTCAAGCGCGTCGAGGCCGCCCTGCACCCGGCCCGCGTCACCATGTTCGACGACTTCGCGAGCCGGCCCGACCTGGTCAAGGGCTACATCGGTCCGCAGGACATCAAGCTGCGCTACCTGGTCGACCCGCGCGTCGCGCCGGGCACCGCGTGGGTCACCGGCGCCAACGAGGCCGGAAAGCACGCGGCCGACGTCGTGTGCGGTCGCGACTTCGCGCCCGACGGCACCATCGACGCCGCCGACGTGCGCGCCGGCGACCCCTGCCCCACCTGCGCCGGCCCGCTCGCGCTGCGCCGCGGTGTCGAACTCGGGCACATCTTCCAGCTCGGCCGCCGCTACGCCGACGTGTTCGGCCTCGACGCGCTCGGCCCCGATAGCAAGCCGATCCGCATCACGATGGGCTCGTACGGCATCGGCATCTCGCGGCTGGTCGGCGCGCTGGCGGAGGTGTACTCCGACGAGCACGGGCTGGCGTGGCCGAAATCGGCCGCTCCGGTGGACGTCCACCTGCTTGTTCTTGGAAAAAACAAACTGGACGCCGCGGCGGCGCTGGCCGCCGAGCTTGAGCGGGCCGGCCTGCGGGTTCTTCTCGACGATCGGCCCGGGCTCTCGGCCGGGGTCCGGTTCGCCGACGCCGAGCTGATCGGGGCGCCGGCCACCGTCGTGGTCGGCCGCGGTTTCGATCAGGGTGACGTCGAGGTGCGCGACCGGGCGAGCGGACGCCGTGCCGAGGTGCCCGTCGCTCGATTAGTGGCCGACCTCACTGGGTAACCGTTGCCGCATGCAGACGGTCAAAGATGTGATGACGACCGGCGTCGTCTACCTGCCGAGCGAGACCCCGATTGCCGAGGTGGCTCGCACCATGCGTGAGCAGGACATCGGCGACGTCGTCGTGGCAGACGGGCCCAGCCTCGCCGGCATGGTGACCGACCGCGACCTCGTGGTGCGGGCCGTGGCGGAGGGCCGCGACCCGGAGGCCACAACGGTCGGTGAGGTGATGACGCGCGAACTGGTTACCGTGCGTCCAGAGGACACGATCCAGCAGGCGGCGTTGCTGATGCGCGACCGCGCGGTGCGGCGGCTGCTGGTGTGCGACGACGACCAGGGGCTCGTCGGGGTCGTGTCGATCGGCGACCTCGCCGAGCGGATCGACCCGGAATCGGTGCTCGGCGGCATCAGCTCCGCCGACCCGAACAACTAGAGGCTCTTCCTCCCCCTGGAAGAAACGGAACGGGCCCCGCCTCACTGGAGCGGGGCCCGTTCCGCATTACCTGACTGGGAAGGACGTCTGGCGTGGCCCCGCACACGACGGGGCCACATTTAGTAGACGTCCTATGCGGCCGTACGGGTTGTCACCCCGCGGGTGAATCTGGATCCGGATTTCGTCGGATGATGTTTCACGTGCAACATGGGTGCGTGCTCGGAAAGCTCACCACCGAACCCGCCCGCGACCGCGCCGACCTGCTCGCGCCACCCGTCGTCGAGGCACTGGCCACCTGGTCCGTCGACGACGTGCTCGTCGCGCCGATCGACCCCGACCTCGCCGACACGGCCGCGTTCTGCGCCGCCTACGACGTCGGGATGGAGGAGTCGGCGAACTGCGTCGTGGTCGCCGGCAAACGCGAAGGCGTGACGCGGTACGCGGCGTGCGTCATCCTCGCCACCACCCGCGCCGACGTGAACGGCGTCGTCCGCCGGATGCTCGACGTCCGCAAGGCCAGCTTCGCGCCGATGGCCGAGGCGGTCGAGTTGACCGGCATGGAGTACGGCGGCATCACGCCCATCGGCCTGCCCGCGGAGTGGCCGGTCCTGGTGGACTCGCGGGTGGCCGCCACCGCCCGGGTGATCATCGGCAGCGGCATCCGCGGCAGCAAGATCGAGTTGCCGGGCGCCGCACTGGCCGACCTGCCCGGCGCCCAGATCGTCGAGGACCTGGCCAAAGCGGCGCCGGCCGCCTAGGCGCCCCTTGGCCGCCGCCGCGCCTGGCCGCCGCGCCTGGCCGCCGCGCCTGGCCGCCGCGCCTGGCCAGCCGCGCTAGGCGAACGCCTTCAGGGCGGTCAGCGCTCGGTCGACGTCGGCCTCGTCGGTGGCGATGCTGGTGCCGAAGCGCACCAGCGCCGTCGGGTAGGGGGTCACGCTGGCCACCACCCGGTGGCGGTCGCGCAGTTCACGCACGGCGGCGTCGGCCGTCTTGCCACGGACGGTGCAGCACACCACGCCGGCCGACAGCGCCGGTGACCGCGGCGTCACCAGGGTGACGTGACCGAGGTCCTTGATGCCGTCCTTGAGTCTGGTCGCCAGTTGCTCGGTGCGGTCGGCGATCCGGTCGGCGCCGATGCGGCGGTGCAGGTCGAACGCGGCGGTGAGCGCCCAGCGGTACTCGAACGTGTGGTAGCCGCCGGGCGTGGCCAGGTCGCCGGGCGGAACCGGCTGCGGGCGTCCGGTGATCCACGAGCCGATCGCCGCACGGCTGAACGACGGCACCACCGGCGTGTACCGGTCCCAGCCGGCCTTCGTCCCCCACAGCACGCCGGTACCGCGCGGGCCGAACAGCCACTTGTGCCCACCCGAGACGAAGAAGTCGACCTTCAGGTCGCCGGGGCGTTCGCGGCGCGCCCCGAACCCGTGCACCGCGTCGACGCACACAAGCGCCCGCGTACGCGACCGGATCAGGTCGGACATCGCCGCGACGGGCAGGCGCACGCCCGTCCCCGAATGAACCCATGTCAAAGCGACGACCGCGACCTGCGGCGACAACGCCGCGCCCAACGCGGACAGGATCTCGTCTTCGGTGGCGGTGGCCGGATCGCGGTAGAGCCGGACGCGGCGCACGGTGCATCCGGTGCGGACGGCGAGCAGTCGCAGGGTCTCGTGGGTGGCGTAGAAATCGTGCTCGGTCGTGAGGATCTCGTCGCCGGGTGCGAGCTTGAGGCCGCTGTACAAGAGGCCCAGGCCGGCGGTGGTGGAGTCGGTGAACGCGGTTCCGCCCTCGTCGCCGCCGAGGTAGGTGTGCGCGGCCTCGGCGACCTCGGCCTCCAGCCGGCTCTCGTCGCTGGCGAGGAAGCCGACCGGGTCGCGGTCGAGTTTCGCGGCGAACTCGGTGATCGCCTCCCGCACCGACGCCGGATGGCTGGCGAACACGAAGGCGGCGAAGTTCGCGTCGGCGCCGCTGAGCGGGAACTGCGCCTTGACGCTGGCCCAGCTCGACGGGTCGAGATCCTTCAAGGCATTGGCGCCCGGGCGGTTCTCTTTGTCGACGGTGCAGGCGGTGGTGGTGGCGATCAGGGCGGAGGTGGCTATCAATCCACGCCGGGTGACCATGCCCTCATCGTGGAGTGGTCAGGCCAGCGGTTCAAGGGCCGGCCGCTTCGGCTCCACCAGGTCACCGGACGACCTGCCGGTGAGGCGCCGCTTGATCCACGGCGCCAGGTGCCGGGTGGCCCAGCGGGCGTCGGCGGCCCGCGCCCGCGTCCAGCTCAGCCGTTCCGGCGGGGGGACGGCCGCCAGCCAGCCCGGTTCCGCCGGCACACCGAGCGCACCGAGGACGTGGGCGGCCACCCGGCGGTGACCCCCCGCCGACAGGTGCAACCGGTCGACGCTCCACATGCGGGTGTTGCGGAACGCCTCGTCGCCCCACAGGTCGACCACCAGCGCACCGTGGCGCTCGGCGGTGGCCGACACCGCACGGTTCATCAGTTCGACGCGCGGACCGACGATGCGACCGCCGGGAAGGCGGGCGGTGATGTCGGCCCACCGGAACAGGACCACGTCGGCGCCGGTGGCGCGCAGGTCGCGGACGGTGTCGTCGAACCGCTGGATCAACACCTCCGGCTGGAACCCGCGCCGGAGCGCGTCGTTGCCACCGGCGGCGAACGTGATCAGGTCGGGCTTCATCGCGACGGCGGCCGGTACCTGCTCTTCGACCACGCGCGGGAACAGGCGACCCCGAACGGCGAGGTTGGCGTACCGGAACTCGTCGCCGGTCTTGGCCAGCTGAGCTGCCACCAGGTCGGCCCAGCCCCGGTACCCACGGCCGTCTTCATACGGATCGTCCATGCCCTCGGTGAAACTGTCGCCGAGCGCGACGTAACTGCGCCACCGCATCCGTTCATCCTTACAGCCGGTGGTACAGACCAACACCGGGTTTCCGTGTGGGCTGCATTACCCGCGTTACCCGCAAGAGGGACACGCTCTGTAACTGCGCAACTGGCGTACGTAGAGTGCGGGTCATGACGGGGGGTGACGGTTTTGTCCTCGGTGTCGATTTCGGCACGTCGAACACGGTCGCGATGTTGCGCCGGCCCGACGGGCGGGTCACTCCGTTGCTCTTCGACGGCACGCCCGTGCTGCCGTCGGCCGTGTTCGCGGCGCCCGACGGCACGCTGTTCGTCGGCCGGGACGCCCTGCACCACGGCCGGCACCGGCCGGACGGTCTCGAACCGAACCCGAAACGGCGCATCGACGACGGAACCGTGCTGCTCAGCGGCGTCGGCTGCGCGGTGCCCGATCTGGTCGGCGCGGTGCTCGGCCGGGTGGCCGACGAGGCGACCCGCGTCGCCGGCCACCGCCCGGAGACGCTGGTGCTGTCGCACCCGGCCGGCTGGGGGCCGGTCCGCCGGCTGACGCTGAGCGACGCGGCCGACGCTGTGGGGCTGCCGCAGCCGGTGTTCGTGCCGGAACCGGTGGCGGCGGCGATGTACTTCACGTCGGTGCTGCGCGGCAGCGTGCCGGCGGGCGCCGCCCTGCTCGTCTACGACCTCGGCGCCGGCACGTTCGACGTCACCGTGCTGCGCGCCGGCTCCTCGTTCGAGGTCCTCGGCAGCGACGGCCTCGACGACGTCGGCGGCCTGGACGTCGACGCCGCCGTGGTCGCCTGGCTGCGCGACCAGTACGACGACGCCACCTGGGAACGGCTGACCCGACCGGTGTCGGACGAGGACCGCCGGCTCCGGCTGGACCTGTGGGCGGAGGCCCGGGTCGCCAAGGAGATGCTGTCGCGCACCGCGGCCGTGCTGATGCGCCCGCCGCTGCTCGACCAGGAGATCCCGCTGACGCTCGCCGAGTTCGAGCGGATCACCCAGCCGCTGATCGACCGCACCGTCCGCACTGCACAGGGCCTGGCCCGCTACTGCGCGGTGACGGCGGCGCAGGTGCTGCTCGTGGGCGGGTCCAGCCGCATCCCGCTGGTGGCGACGGCGCTGCACCGGGCATTCGGTGTCGCGCCGACGGTCACCGAGCAGCCCGAGACCGTCGTGGCCGAGGGCTGCGTGTTCGCGCCCGTCGTCCCCCCGCCGAATCCACCGGCCACCGCTCTGATCCAGGGCGACCACGACCCGGTCGCGCTGAGCACCGTGCTCCCGATCGGCGCCGGCCTGACCACCGAACCCTTCACCGGCGACTTCGAACCGGCTCCCGGCGCGCTACCGGCCGCGCCGCTCGGTCGCAGCGTGCTGCCGGCGGTGCCCAGCCAGGGCGGCGCGCCCGCACCAGCATCAGCGCCGTCGCCGCTGTCGCCGGCACCATTGCCGTCGCCGTCGCCGGCACCGTCCCCGGGAGCCGCGCCGAGCGCCCGATTGCGGACCGCATCGGTCGCGACGCTGCCGGCCAGCGCACTTCCGCCGGGCACGATCCCGGAGGCCCGCGCCGGCGAAGCAAGCGTGGCGACCGGATTGTTGTGGCCACCGCTGCCGCCCACCATCGCGTCGCATCCGTTGGCGGCCACCCCCGAGTCGACGGCCGACACCGCGCGGTTGATCCCCGCCACGCAGGGCACGCCCCGCAACGCCGGCCCGGCTCGCCAGATGAGCCTCGGACCGACGACAGCGCCCAACCGGAACTGGCCGAGCCTCACGCCCCCGCGGGACGACCCGGGCACCCCCGAGAAGCGGCCGGCCAGCACCGGCGGCAAGTCCACCTCGCCCGCAAAGCCGCCGCCTCCCCCGCCGGACTCCCCGGCCCCGCTCGGCTCCCCGGAGGCTCTATCGGCCCCGATGGCACCCTCGGCTCCCCCAGCGCCGTCGGCGGCGTCGGCTCCCCCGGCCGCGCTGGACTCACCGGCCTGGCCGGCCTGGCAGGCGGCGTCGGCTCCCGCGGCCCCGCCGGACTCCCCGGCCCGGCCAGCACCGTCGGATCCCCCGGCCCCGCCCGACCCCCCGACCTGGCCAGCAGCATCCGCTCCCGCAACCCCACCCGACCCCCCGACCTGGCCCGCAGCGTCCGCCCCCGCGGCCCCGGCGGACTCCCCGACCTGGCCTGCAGCGTCGGCTCCCCCGGCCCCGCCGGGACCGCCGGTGGTGCCGCGGCAGGCGCGGCCGGTGCGAGCGGCGGCGTCGGTCGAGGCCGAGCCGGCGCCACCGACGCGAGGGCGGTCGGCGCAGCGGGGCCAGGCACAACAGGGCCAGGCACAAGAGGGCCAGGAACAGCCGGGGCAGTCACAGCAGGAGCAGTCACAGCAGGGCCGGGCACAACAGGGCGAGGCACGGCGGGCACAGCAAGGCCAGACACAGCAAGGCCAGGCACAGGAGGGCCAGGCGCGGGTACGGTCGGCGCGGCGGGGGCGGGCGCGGGTGGCGATCGCGCTGTTGTCGGTCGTTGTGTTGCTTGCGGCAGCGGCGGTCACGTTGATTGTCACGGTGCCGACCGGGCGGGACCGGTTCGGGGCCACGTCGCCGTCGGCCGGGCCGGCGTTTCCGACGTGGGCGGTGCGGTACGCGGACTCGCTCGCCACGCAGCGGGGCTGGTCGGCGACGGCAGATCTGAACGAGAAGGTCGAGTGTGTCTTCCGGAACGGGCGGCTCGAGATCGATATGCGCAAGGGTGGCATTTTCCGCTGCCCCGGCCAGCGCGACGAGCTCACCGACTTCGCCCTGCGGATGGACGTGTTCCTGCTCGACGGGCAGGCCTGCGCCGGCATCTGGTTCCGGCGCGGCACGCACGAGGGTGGCAAGGATTCCAGCTACGTGCTGAAGATCTGCCGCACCGAACTGGTTCTCGGGCATCATCATGCCGACGGGAACATCGCCGAGTTTGCCCGGTTCCGGATCGACGAGTTGGGCACCGGCACGCGGTCGGTGGTCGGGCTGGCGGTCCGAGGTGGCGACATCTCCCTGTACCTGGACGACAGGTTCGTCGGCGCGCACCATGATGCGGCCTTCGCCGACGGGCGGGTGGCGCTCGGCATCGCGGTCGCCCGTGATCTCGGCGCCGGGCGGGTCGGATTCAGCAACATCGAACTCCGCACGCCGTAGGAGCGTTGGCTACGCTTGGCGGGTGCTCCAGGCATTGAGCACCCTCGTGGCGGGCTGCTGGCCGGCCAACGACATGGTGTCCCTCACCGCGATCGCGGCCATCGCCGTGCTCGCGGTCCTGGCCGCCGGCGCTCTGCGCCGGGCCGCCGTTGTCGGCGGCAACGCGAACGGGCCACGCACGGCGGTGGTGGTCGCTCCGGGGTGGACGCACGGCGTCCCCCGGCATTCTGATCCGGACGCGGCCGGAAGGCCGCGGCCGCGCGCGCCCACCGCGAGCCCGGCCGCGTAGCAGCCGCCCGACCTCGACAAAACCGCGCCTGCCGCGCGGCCTCCCGTGCTGTCCAGCCGACAACCCGGAGGTTCGCGATGTCTTTGACCATGCCCTCGTTCGCGCCGCTCGACGCGGCCACCAACGTTGCCTACGACCTGCTCGCCGCGCTGACCGCGGCGCTCTCACCGATCGACGGCGGCGCCGCCACCGTGATCGCGATCGTGCTGTTCACCGCGCTGGTGCGGCTCGCGCTGGTGCCGCTGTCGAAGCGGCAGGTGCGGGCGCAGAAGGCGCAGACCGCGCTGCTTCCGCGCCTGCGCGAACTGCAACAGAAGCACCGGTCGGAGCCGGACCGGCTGCGCACCGAAATGACCAACCTGTACGCCGAGTCGGGCACCAGTCCGCTCGCTCCGTTCCTGCCGGCGCTGCTGCAGGCGCCGGCGTTCATCGTGCTGTACCACGTGTTCACCGGCACCGGGGCGCTGCTGTCGGCGACGCTGTTCGGCATTCCGCTGACCGCGCACGGGCTCGCGGCGGGATGGCTGCTCGTCGCGCTGGTGGGCGGGCTGCTGGCGGTGGCCACGGTGTCGGCGCTGCGAACACTCCGGGCCGGGCAACCCCGGTGGACGCTGGCACTGCCGTACCTCACGGTGGTGCCGGCGGTGGTAATGCCGGTTGCGGCCGGCGTCTATCTGCTGACGTCGGTGACATGGACGGCCGTGGAACAGGTGGTGCTCAGGCGCTAGTCCTCGGGCACGGATACCTGCCGCTGGCGGCGGCGATCGGCTTCGAGCATGCCGTCGCGGACGGCCAACCGGATCACCCAGTAGAAGCCATACAGCGCGATTGCGGTGAAGATCAGACCGAGGAGAGAAGCAAGCGCCGAGCCCATCACTCGACGGTAATCGCCCGGCCGCGAGCTGTCATGCTCAATGCTGTTCGCGGCCGGCTCGGTTTGCGGTGATCGATGGCTTCGGCCCGGTGACTGAATGACCCGTTTGGTCTAAATATCACGATGCACGAATTGCCACGGCCGTTCGTCGGCCGGTGCTCCATCGGCGACATCGAGTTCGGCGCCAAACCTCAAGCGCACAGGCGACCCCGTCCACACTCGATCAGCACGGCGACGCCGCAGAAGTCAATGAAGCGACGGTGATCACCGCCAATGCGTCGACGGCGCATGCACGGCCGCTGGTTCAGCGTCTCCGGTGACCACCGGCCGGCAGATCCCCGACATCCGCACGAACCCGAGCCCGATTTGGGTATTTTGAGGCCATGACAGTATATTTGGCCGAGCCCGAAGCCCAGATCGAGGCACCGCTGGACACTGTCCTGCTACTCATGGTCGAGGGAATCAACAGCCTGGTAAACCCGATCCAGGACGGCTCACCCATCAACCTGTTCGTACGCGGCATCCTGCTGAGCGGCCAGATCATCCCCGACTGGCAATGGTTCGAGGAGCAGGCCAACCTGAACCCGGGCGCCCCCGAGGCCATGATCGCCGAAATCCTGAAGGAGAAGCGCGACCGGGTCCGCCACCTCCGCGATCGCGGTCCGACCGACTTGACGCCGGAGCAGCACGAGGAGGCGCTGGCCCAGCCGGCGTTCATTCACCTGAAGAACTGCCGGGTGTTCATGCCGCAGCCGGTGCCGTCGAGCGGAGACTTGTACTGGCGGGGCAGGCTGGCCGACATCTCGGGATGGTCCTACGGCCAACTCATCCCGTCGACCTGATCCACGACGATCGCGGGCGCCTCTTCAACAAGGCGGGCACGGAGGTACGTAATCGCGGTCGAATTACGTATGTGAGTGCCCGGTATTGCGTCGTCCTTGTCGCGACGCCTTACGCGCCGCGTCCGGGATCTTGATCCTTCGCTGCACGCTTGAGCCGGCCAGCGTCGGCCTCCTTCGAAAGGCCGGGGTGTTGCCTTGGAAGAGAGCGACGATGGCGGTGTGGTCGAAGACGCGGGTCTCGATCACGCGGCGGGCTTGCCGTAATAGCGGCGGATCTCCTCGTCACGCCGGGCTAGCTCGGCGTCGAACTCCGCCTGCTCCTCTGGAGTGGTCTCCGGCAAACGTTCCCACCCCAGCGCGACACGCAGGCGTTCGGCACTGGCACTGGGCTCTGTGCGCTCCGACGACGGCTGGCTCATAGATAGACGGTATCAACGCAGGGTGGTGCTCGGTGACCTCGAAACGGTCGGCCCCATCGGCCAGGTCCCGCTGATCGTGACACTCCTCCACCCTGACCGTCCTGTCTGCCGTCGACCCACCTGCAAGGGAGCAGGCGGGCGCTAGCGCCACCGCGACGACGAAACTGTGACAGACCACTCCACGATCCGGCTCACGGCCGACACCTACGGACACGTCCTGCCAGCACCGGGCGCGCAACGCCGCCGAGGCAACGGATCGCCTGCTCGGAGAGGAGCCAGCCTGACGGCTTGGCTGTACGAATGGCTGCACCCGGCCCTAGACCAGACCAAGTATCGCCTCGTGGAGACGAGGGGACTTGAACCCCTAACCCCTGCCTTGCAAAGGCAGTGCTCTGCCAGTTGAGCTACGCCCCCGGTGGCAACCGTGCCAGAACTCCAGCACCGTTACCGGTCAATGATCGCTCGGCCGCCACCCAACGGCAATCGGCCGCTGCGGCAGTGGAGAACCGGACTAGCGCAGGTCGGGAGCGGTGGTGGCCTCGTGCCAGAGGGCGCGCTCCTCGTTGGCCGAGCGCACCTTGCGGAACACCACTGCGGCTACTCCGAGCACGCCAGCAACGATGAGAAGCTTCTTCAGCATGGCGTGTCTCCTCAAGGATTCAACTGGTGGGGCTAGATGGAATCGAACCATCGACCTCAGAGTTATCAGCTCTGCGCTCTAACCGACTGAGCTATAGCCCCGAAGCACTCTCAGCAGCGACGAGCAAGGTTACCGCACGCCCCCCGCACGCCTCAAACCGGTATCCCGTCCGGCAATCTTGAAGGCCCACGCGATCGGCGGGCCTTCACTATCGACGAGGGGTCAATCCTTCTCGGCCAGCGTCAGCTCGATGCCGCCGACCAGGTCGGCGCACACGTTGTAGATGAACGCGCCGAGCGTGGCGAGTGCCGTGAACAGGACCACGTTGACCGCGCCCAGCAGGGCCGAGCCGCCGACGACGCCCTTAGCCGTGATCTTGAAGCCGTCGCCGGCGGTGCCGCCCGCGTTGCCGACGAGTTCGGCCAGGGCCTTGTTGACCTCGTCGAAGACGCCCATGGCGTCGAGGGCCAGGTACAGCACCGAGGTGGCGACCACGGCCACGAAGAACAGCACCAGCGACACCGCGAACGAGAACTTCATCATCGACCACGGGTCGATCCGCTTGATGTGGAGGCGGGCCCGTCGGGTGCCGCCGGCGCCGGCGCGACTGGACGCGGCACCGGCGACGGTTGCCCGGGCGGCGCGCACGGCCTCGGTGACCCGGGCGGCGCCCGTGATGGGGCCGGTGGTCTCGCGGTCGTGCTCGGTGCCGGGTGGACGGGCACCGACGCTCGCCGCGCCGCGTGCCGACGCCCCGACGGGACGGCCGGCCGCACCGACGCCCGTCGGCAGTGCCTGGGTGCCCACGGAGTCGCCGCCCTGGGACGGCACCAGCACGTCGGGCGGGGGTGCCATGCCGGGCGCCCGGGTGAACGCCGGAGCGGACCCGGTAGCTTCACCGACGACCGCCCGACCGACGACGGCCCGACCGGCCGCGGAACCGGACACCGGGCGCGGCGGCCCGGACGTCGGCGCCGGCGAACCGGATGCGGCGCCGGCCGGTGGTGGCGGGAAGAACACCGGCCCGGCCACCGGAGGCGCGATCGGACCGGTGCCGGGCGGCCCGGAAGCGGCTGGCACCGTGCCGACCGGCCGCCCGAAGTCGCTGCGCGGCGGGGCGGCAGGCGGCGCGGAGGACGGCGGCGGAGCGCCCGGGCCGGCCGGCCGGGGGCCCGAACGGGCGCCGTCGGACGGCCGGTCTTCCGGCTTCGCGAGGCTCGGGCGGTTGCCCGGCCCGGACCCAGGCGAGCCGCCGGACGCCGCGCCCGGCGAGGCGCCGGACCCGGTGCCGCGTGCCGCGGTGGGAGGTTCCTGGTCGGACGTGCCGGCCTTTCCTGCCGCGGCTTCGGCCGCCCGTGCGTTGGCGGCCGCCTGAGTTTCGGTCATCGGCTAGTCCTGTTCGTCCGGCTCATCGGCGTTGCGGGCTATGGCGATGAGGGTCACGCCCGAGGGCAGGTCCATGAGCTTGACCCCCATTGTGTTCCGGTCTCGTGTTCGACGTACAGGTTTGACCGGGGTTCTGATCACTCCCCCGTTCGAGGTGATCGCGAACAGTTCATCATCTGGATTGATGACGACTGCTCCGACCAGCCCACCCCGGCGGGAGGTGATTTTAGCGGTCAGGACGCCCTTGCCACCGCGCCCTTGTACCGGATACTCCTCGATCGGAGTTCGTTTCGCGAATCCACCGTCTGTAGCTACCAGAACATCCATACCGTCCCGAACCACCTCCATCGACAGCAACTCGTCACCGTCGGTGAAGCGCATTCCGATCACTCCGGAGGTGGCCCGCCCCATCGGCCGGAGAGTGTCGTCGTTGGCGGTGAAGCGGATCGCCTGCGCGTGCTTGCTCACCAACAACAGATCCTCGTCCGGGCCGACCAGTGCCGCACCGACCAGTTCATCATCGTCGCGCAAGTTGATCGCGATGATGCCGCCTGACCGGTTTGAGTCGAACTCTTCGAGTTTGGTCTTCTTGACCAGGCCGTTCTTCGTGGCCAGCACGAGGTACGGAGCCACCTGGTAGTTGCTGATCTGGATGACCTGGGCGATGTGCTCCTCGGGCTGGAACGCCAGCAGGTTGGCCACGTGCTGGCCCTTGGCCACCCGTTGCGCCTCGGGAAGCTCGTACGCCTTGGCCCGGTACACCCGGCCCTTGTTCGTGAAGAACAGCATCCAGTCGTGGGTCGAGGTGACAAAGAAGTGACTCACGATGTCGTCCTGGCGCAGCGTGGCGCCGGAGACACCCTTGCCGCCGCGCTTCTGCGAGCGGTAGAGGTCGACCTTGGTGCGCTTGGCGTAGCCGGTGCGGGTGATCGTGACCACCACGTCTTCCCGGGCGACGAGGTCTTCCATGGAGACCTCGCCGTCGAACGGAATGATCTGCGTGCGGCGCTCGTCGCCCCACTTCTCGACGATCGCGGCCAGCTCGTCGGAGATGATCTTCCGCTGCCGCTCCGGCTTGGCGAGGATGTCCTGCAGGTCGGCGATCTCCAGCTCGATGCGGCCGAGCTCGTCGATGATCTTCTGACGTTCGAGTGCGGCCAACCGGCGCAGCTGCATGTCGAGGATCGCGACGGCCTGCACCTCGTCGATGTCGAGCAGCCGGATCAGGCCGCCGCGCGCCTCTTCCACCGTGGGCGAGCGCCGGATCAACGCGATGACCTCGTCGAGCGCGTCGAGCGCCTTGACCAGACCGCGCAGGATGTGCGCCCGCTCCTCGGCCTTGCGCAGCCGGTACCGGGTGCGCCGGACGATGACCTCGACCTGGTGCGCCACGTAGTACCGCACGAACTGCGCCAGGTTCAACGTGCGCGGCACGCCGTCGACCAGCGCCAGCATGTTGGCGCCGAACGTCTCCTGCAACTGGGTGTGCTTGTACAGGTTGTTCAGCACGACCTTGGCCACCGCGTCGCGCTTGAGCACGATCACGATGCGCATGCCGGTGCGGCCGGACGACTCGTCGCGGATGTCGGCGATTCCGGCGAGCTTGCCCTCCTTGACCAGCTCGGCGATGCGCTCGGCCAGGTTGTCGGGGTTGACCTGGTAGGGCAGCTCGGTGACGACCAGCGTCGCGCGGCCGCGCCGGTCCTCGTCGACGTCGACGACCGCGCGCATGCGGATCGAGCCGCGGCCGGTGCGGTAGGCGTCGTTGATGGCCTGCTGGCCGACGATGAGGCCGTAGGTCGGGAAGTCGGGGCCCTTGACAATCGTGATCAGGTGGTCGAGCGTGGCCGCCTCGTCGACGTCCGGGTTTTCGAGGCACCACTGCACGGCCGCGGCGATCTCGCGCAGGTTGTGCGGCGGGATCTTGGTGGCCATGCCGACCGCGATGCCCTCGGACCCGTTCACCAGCAGGTTCGGGATCCGCGACGGGAGAATCGTGGGCTCCTGCGCCCGCCCGTCGTAGTTGGGCTGGAAGTCGACGGTGTCCTCGTCGATGTCCCGCAGCATCTCCATCGCCAGCGGGTCGAGCCGCGACTCGGTGTTGTGGCTGACGAACCCGTTCGTGATGAACGAGTGGTCGTCGGTGTCGACCCGGATGCTGAACACCGGCTGCGTGCCGGCCGGCGTCACCCCGATGACCTCGGCGTAGTGGAACCGGCCGTCGGCCAGCGGCTCGGTGACCGTCCGCAGGTCGCTCTCGCTCAGGTGCGCCGAAAGCTCGCGGGTGAACGCGGCCATGCCGGGCACGCGGGCGCCACGCACCGCGGCGCTACGGCCGCGAGCGCGGCCGAGCTCCGCCTGGAGCTTGCGCTGGCGGCGGCCCAAAAAGCCCACATTGGACGCGAATGAGCGCACCTCGCCGTACCCCACGACCACGGCGAACCCGGTGCCACCCCGCCGGCTGATCCGGCTGACGACCCCGAACTCCAGCAGCAACTGCTGCACCTCACGGGCCAACCGGACGCTCCGGGTGGGGTACGAGACCCGGATGGTTTCGCGTGAAACATTCGTGACGCCGTCGCCCTCGAAGAGCGCCCGCAGGAACGCCACCTTGACCACCGGCGCCGCACCCCAGATGAAGCCGGGCACCCGGTCGGGTGCCACGAGATCACCCAGCGGCTGGACGTCCATCTCGAACAGGCCACCCGGCCGCTCGGTGACCGTGCGCCCGGTGCCGACCGCCGAGTCGTAGGCGGCGAGGACGCGGGTGAAGTACTCCTCGTCGGTGGTGCAGAACCCGGCGTGGTCGCCGGACACCCAACCCGCCGCGGTGAACGCGCCGGCCACGATGGCGGCGTCGAGCTCCTTGCCGGCCGCCAGGCCGACCTCGGCCGCCGGGGTGCGCTGGACGACCACCCGGTCGCCCGGCCGCACCTCCTCGAGCAGCTTCCACAGCAGCGTCGGCACTCCCCCGACCGGAACCAGGGCCAGCACCGGGTGGTTGTGCGTACCGGTGACCTCGTAGCCGTCGCGCGTGCGCAGCGTCAGCGTCGGGTGGCTGCCGGAGTGGAAGAACTTCGTGGCCCGCACCGGGTTGGCGCTGCGGTCGAGCACCTTGAGGTCGATGTCGTGGGTGGAGTTCGGCTCGGCGCCCGGCACGATGTCGCCGATGCGGACGGTGCCCTCGACGGTGCGCACGAGCGTGTCGCCGGTGACGCAGTACCGCATGGCCGCCGGCGGGTCGTTGCCCGGCGAACCGAAGTTGCCGTTGCCGTCGACCAGCGGGTAGCGCAGCGACCACGGCTGCGCCATGCGGACCAGCGCGTCGTAGATCGACGAGTCACCGTGCGGGTGGAACTGGCCCATCACGTCGCCGACGACCCGGGAACACTTCACGTACCCGCGATCGGGCCGGTAGCCGGAGTCGAACATGGCGTACAGGATCTTGCGGTGCACGGGCTTGAGGCCGTCGCGGACGTCGGGCAGCGCCCGGCCGACGATGACGCTCATCGCGTAGTCGAGGTACGAGCGTTGCATCTCGACCTCGATGCCGACCGGCTCGATGCGGCTGCCGGTGCCGTCGCCCTCGTTGCCGGCGGCCGCGCCCACGAGGCCGGCCTCGGTGGGGGTCTCGCCGGCACCGGCGCCGACCGGCCCGCTCATGGGATCGGACTGACCGCCGGTGGCCTCATCGGTGGCCCCATCGCCCGCACTGTCGTCGGGACGCGCGCCATCAGGCTCTGTCACTGATCTTCCTTACTCGTCTGTCGAAGGTGCCGGGCGGGGCTGTAAGCATCTGGATCAGATGTCCAGGAAGCGCACGTCCTTCGCGTTGCGCTGGATGAACGACCGGCGTGCTTCGACGTCTTCACCCATCAAGACGCTGAAGAGCTCATCCGCGGTTGCGGCGTCGTCGAGGTTGACCTGACGCAACGTGCGGGTGGCCGGGTTCATCGTGGTCTCCCACAGCTCCGGGTAGTTCATCTCGCCGAGACCCTTGAACCGCTGGATGTCGTCGGGCTTGGCGTTGGCCTTCTTCTCCTGGCGCAGCCGGATCAGACCGTCGCGCTCGCGGTCGGAGTACGCGTACTGGGCGTCGTCGCCCTTCTTGTTCCACTTGATCTTGTACAGCGGCGGCGCGGCCAGGTAGACGTGACCGAGTTCCACCAGCGGGCGCATGAACCGGAACAGCAGGGTGAGCAGCAGCGTCTGGATGTGCTGGCCGTCGACATCGGCGTCGGCCATCAGGATGACCTTGTGGTACCGCAGCTTCGCGATGTCGAACTCGTCGTGGATACCGGTGCCGAGCGCCGTGATCAGCGACTGGACCTCGTTGTTCTTCAGCACCCGGTCGATGCGGGCCTTCTCGACGTTCAGGATCTTGCCGCGGATCGGCAGGATCGCCTGGGTGACCGGGTCGCGACCCTGCTTGGCCGAGCCACCGGCGGAGTCGCCCTCGACGATGAACAGCTCCGACACGCGCGGGTCGGTGGACTGGCAGTCGGCCAGCTTGCCCGGCATCGAGCCCGACTCCAGCAGCGACTTGCGCCGGGCCAACTTGCGGGCCTGTGCCGCCGCGATCCGGGCGCGGGCCGCCTGCGTGGCCTTGGTAATGATCATCTTGGCCTCGGCTGGGTTGCGCTCCAGCCAGTCGGCCAGCCACTCGTTGCAGGCTTTCTGCACGAAGCTGCGAACCTCGGTGTTGCCGAGCTTGGTCTTGGTCTGGCCCTCGAACTGCGGCTCGCGCAGCTTCACCGAGATGATCGCCGCGAGCCCCTCGCGGATGTCTTCACCGGAGAGCTTCTCGTCGCCCTTGAGGATCTTCTTGTCGGACCCGTACTTGTTCACGATGCCGGTGAGCGAGGTACGGAAGCCCTCCTCGTGCGTGCCGCCCTCGTGCGTGTTGATCAGGTTGGCGAATGTGAACACGCTCTCGCCGTACGACTCGTTCCACTGCATGGCCACCTCGACCGCCATGCCGTCGCCCTCGGCGCTGAACTCGATGACCGACTTGTGGATCGCGGTCTTGGTCTTGTTCAGGTGCCGCACGAAGTCGGCGATGCCGCCCTTGTAGCAGAAGGTGACCTCACGCGCCTTCTGCTCCTCGCCCTCGGTGCCAGGGCGCAGGTCGCGCAGCGCAATCGTGAGGCCGCGGTTGAGGAACGCCCGCTCCTCGAGCCGGCGGTAGATCGTCTCGTAGTTGAAGACCGTGGTCTCGAAGATCTTGTCGTCGGGCCAGAACGTGACCGTGGTGCCGGTTTCCTGGGTGGCCTCGCCCTTCTCCAGCGGCGCGGCCGGCTTGCTGTTGAGGTAGGTCTGCCGGTAGACGTGGCCGTCCTTGCGGATCTCGACCTCGACCTTGACCGACAGCGCGTTCACCACCGAGACACCGACACCGTGCAGACCGCCGGAGACCTGGTACGCCTTGCCCTCGAACTTGCCGCCGGCGTGGAGCATGGTGAGCGCCATCTCCAGACCGGTCTTCTTCGTCTTGGCGTTGACGTCGACCGGGATGCCACGGCCGTTGTCGATCACCCGGATCGCGCCGTCGGGCAAAATGGTGACGTCGATGCTGTCGCAGAAGCCGCCCAGCGCCTCGTCGACGGAGTTGTCGACGACCTCCCACACGAGGTGGTGCAGGCCGCGCTCGCCGGTGGAGCCGATGTACATACCTGGTCGCTTACGGACAGCCTCCAGGCCCTCCAGCGCTGTCATCGTGGAGGCGGTGTACTCGGACTGCTGCTTCGGCGATGCCACTCTCGGTCGCTTTCTTGCCCGGCCGGGAGCCGGGCAGGGTCGGGCGGACGCGCGGAAGTACCGGGTAGCGGATCCTGGTGGATGCCCCGACTGGCGACCGCGACGCACGCTTATGGAGTGCTCCGTCAATCTTACTGGGTACGGACGACAGAATGCGCCTCGCAGGCACCTGTGGCGCGCGTAGCGGGGAGAAAGTCCCCCGTCGCATCTCCCCCCACGCGGGCCGGGGAGCCGGGGCGCCCGTGAGGCGCTGCGCACCCGGGGCCGGGGCCGGCGGACCCGCGCCGGGAGGACGGCTCGCCAAACTGTCGCCGTTAGCGTAGATTCCGCGCGCGGTGGATGGGCAGGTACCACTGAACGGGACACGACCGTATTAAGGGGACGCGGTGAGCGTCATTCGTGCGGCGCACGGTGCACGATGGGGACGAAGAGCGAGGTGAACGGGCGGATGGGGCTGGACAACGTTGCGGTTCAGTGGCCCCGCACGGGTCGCTTCTACGATCCTGTCGCCCCGGCCGAGTTCGTCGACTTCGAGGCCATGGCCGACAGCAGCCCGACGATGCCCGGCCCGGCGGCCGCGCTCGCCGACCACATCGCCAAGACCGGCACGGTGCGCGCCACCGGTTACAGCGAACTCGTCGACCTCCTGCTCGGGCTCGGCAGTGTGCTCTACGCCACTGACGCCAGCGCGGAGGACGAGGACCCGGTGCTCGACCCCGACCAGTGCGCCTGGGTGGCCGGCGGCCTGGAGCGCTTCCTCGCCGGGCACCGTGACCACGGCGAGGAGGTCACGTTCGAGTCGGTCGGCGCGGTGATGCGCAAGGCCCTGGAGGGCACCCGGCTCGCCGAGCAGCAGCTGCGCTGGCTCGACGGTCGTCTCGACGCTTTACGCGACGAATCGGGCGAACCGCCGCAGTGGAGCTTCACGCTCACCGAACTCACGGTGCTGTCCGCCTTCTACCGGCGGTGCGCCGACCGCGGCTTCGCCGTCTACGCGGATTTCTAGGCCGGATCTCACCCGTACGTGTCGCGGGGGCCCCGACCACGCACCCGGCGCGGGCCCCGCGACCACGACGGCGCAACCGGGCCGTGGATGTGCAGTTTGCGCACCACACCGTCGCCGACCTCGGCGGCGATCGTCTTGATCAGCTTCCCGGCCAGCAGCCGTAGCTGGGTGGCCCACGAGGTCGAGGACGCCTCGATGGTCAGCTCGCCGTTCTCCAGCTTCACCGGCCGGCACTTCTCGGCCAGGTCGGCGCCGACCACCGTGGCCCACTCGCCGAAGATCCGCGCCTCGGCGGCCGGCTTCTGCCAGCCCCGGGCCTTGACCAGCTTCGCGAGCAGCGCTCCGAACGGCTGGGGATCGCGCGGGTCGGGCCCGGGGCCCGAGTAGCCGCGCAGCCGGCGTCCATTCGAACCACCGTCACCGACGGCCCGGCGGCGCGGCGGAACCTTGCGCCGCGCGAGCGCCGCGTCGAGCGCGGCGCGGGCCAGTTCCGGACCGGCCAGGCCCTCGGGGACGCCGGGAACGCCCTTGTTGTCTTTCGACTCTTCAGCCACGTCGCACCTCGCCGTCCTGGACAAGATATCGGGCCCCCCGCAGGCGGACCGGGACGTCGTCGTCGACCGCGCAGGTGACGAGCACCTGTTCGGCGCCGGACACCAGGTCGGCGAGCCGCTCGCGGCGGCCCGAGTCGAGCTCGGCGAAGACGTCGTCGAGGACGAGCACCGGCTCGGCGCCGCCGTCGCGCAGCAACTCGTACGCGGCCAGCCGCAGCGCCAACGCGACCGACCAGGACTCGCCGTGGCTCGCGTAGCCCTTGGCGGGCAGGTCGCCCAGGGTCAGCGCCAGGTCGTCGCGGTGCGGGCCCACCAGGGTGACGCCGCGCTCGATCTCGGCCGGCCGCCGCTCCACGATCGCCTCGGCGAGCGCCTTCTCAAGGTCGGCGCCTTCCGGCGCCGGCGTTTTCGAGACGTATGCCAGCCCGGCCGCGCCCCGGCCCGCCGCCACCGCCTCGTACGCGGTGGTGACGAGCGGCCCGAGCGTCGCCGCCAGCTCCAGCCGCGCCGCCCACAGCTTCGCGCCGTGCTGGGCCAGGTGGGTGTCCCAGACGTCGAGCGTGGACAGGTCGCCGCCGGCGCCCCGGACCCGCTTGGTGAGGTAGGCCGTGCGCAGCAACGCGTTGCGCTGCTTCACGACCCGCTCGTAGTCGGCCCGCACGGCCGCCATCCGGGGCTGGCGGGCCACCAGCAGCTCGTCGATGAACCGGCGCCGGCCGTCGGGATCGCCCCGCACCAGCGCGATGTCCTCGGGTGCGAACAGCACCAGCTTCACCGCGCCGAGGATGTCGCGGGCCCGGGAGGCGGGCGCCCGGCCCAGCCGCGCCTTGTTCGCCCGGCCCGGCTCGATCTGCAGCTCCACGAGCAGCTCGCGGCCCTCGTTGACCATCTCGGCCCGGACCACCGCCCGCTCGGCGCCGGAGCGTACGAGCGGGGCGTCGGTGGCCACCCGGTGCGAACCCAGCGTCGCCAGGTAGCCCAGCGCCTCGACCAGGTTCGTCTTGCCCACGCCGTTGGGGCCGACCAGGACGGCCGGACCCGCCTCGAACTCGACGAGCACCCGCTGGTAACTGCGGAAGTCGACAAGCTCGAGGCGGCGGACGAACATCTACGCGTCTTTGACCGCGTGCCCGCCGAACTGCTTGCGCAGGGCCGCGATCGCCTTGATCGCCGGCGAGTCCTCCTGGCGCGACACGAAGCGGGCGAACACCGACGCCGCGATCACGTTCATCGGCACGGCGAGCCGGACCCCCTCGTTGATGGTCCAGCGGCCCTCACCGGTGTCGTCGGCGTAGCCACGGATCTTGTCGAGGTTGGGGTCTTCGTCGAGCGCCTTGTCGAGCAGGTCGAGCAGCCACGACTTGACCACCGAGCCCTCACGCCACGACTTGATGATGCCGGGCACGTCGTCGATGATCTCGGCCGCCCGCATGAGCTCGTAGCCCTCGGCGAAGGCGTGCATCATGCCGTACTCGATGCCGTTGTGGACCATCTTGGCGTAGTGGCCGGCACCGTGCCCGCCCGCGTGCACGTAGCCGAACTCGCCCGCCGGCTTGAGCGCGTCGAAGACCGGCTTCACCCGCTCGACGTCGGCCTTCTCGCCGCCGACCATCAGCGCGTACCCGTAGTCCTTGCCCCAGATGCCGCCCGACACGCCGACGTCGACGTAGCCGACGCCGCGCTTGCCCAGGCGCTCGGCGCGGGCGCCGTCACCGTCGAACTTGGAGTTCCCGCCGTCGACCACGATGTCGCCGGGCGACAGCAGCGCGCCGACCTCGTCGACCAGTGCCTCGGTGGCCGAGACCGGGACCATGATCCAGACCACCCGCGGGGTGTCGGTGAGCTTCTCGACCATCGCGGCGAGGCTGTTCACGTCGGCCACGGCCGGATCGTTCGAGAAACCCACGACCTCGTGGCCGGCAGCGCGAATCCGTTCGCGCATGTTGCCGCCCATCCTGCCCAGACCGACCAGACCAAGCTGCATGGTGTTCCTCCTCTTGCGAGCCCGGCGGCCTGCGGCGCCGGTAGCCCCCGTGCGGGGCCGCCGGCCTTTCCGACCGGCCCTGCGAGCCGGCCTCCCGTCAGCGCGGCTCAGCCGCCGATTCGTACCGGCATGATCAGATACCGGTAACTCGACGACACCTGCCCATCTTCTCCCGCGGGCGACAGGATTGCCGGCTTCTTCGGCTCCGTGAACGACAGGACGGCCACCGGCCCGTCGAGCGCCGCCAGCCCGTCGAGCAGGTACTGGTGGTTGAACGCGATCGTCATCGGCTCGCCGGTGTACTCGCAGTCCATCGCCTCGCTGGCCCGCGCGTCTTCGCTGCCGCCGGCCTCGACGACCAGGCCGTCGTCGCCGAACGACAGCCGCACCGGGGTGGCGCGCTCGGCCACCAGCGCGACCCGCTTGACCACCTCGGTAAGCGCCGAGACGGGCACCCGCGCCTGCGCGTTGTGCGTGTCGGGCAGCAGCGCCCGGACCTTCGGGAACTCGCCGTCGAGCAACCGGGACGTGGTGCGCCGGGTGCCCGCCGAGAACCCGATCATGCCCTCGCCGATGCCGCCCCGGGACAGCGCCACGGTGACCGAACCGCCCAGCGGGCCGAGCGTCTTCGCGGTGTCGTGCAGGGTGCGGGCCGGCACCAGGGCGGCCATGTCGGCGCCCGGGTCGTCGGGGTGCCACTCCAGGTCGCGGATCGCGAGCCGGTAGCGGTCGGTGGCGAGCATGGTGAGCGTGTTGCCGGTGAGCTCCAGGCGGACGCCGGTGAGCACCGGCAGCGTGTCGTCGCGCCCGGCGGCGATGGCCACCTGCTGCACGGCGGCGGCGAACGCGGCGGCCTCGATGGTGCCGGCGGTGGCCGGCATGTCGGGCAGCGACGGGTAGTCCTCGACCGGCATCGTCGGCAACGTGAACCGGGCGCTGCCGCACGTGAGCTCGACGTGCGAGCCCACCGCGGCGACGTCGATCGGCAGGGCACGCAGCGACTTGGTGATCTCGGCGAGCAGGCGGCCGGAGACCAGGGCGGCGCCGTCGGCATCGGCCTGGACGTCGACGGTGACCTGGCTGGACACCTCGTAGTCGAAACCGGAGACCTGCAACCGGTTGTCGGCCACCCGCAGCAGGACACCCGCCAGGACCGGCACCGACGGCCGGCTGGGCAGGCTCTTCGCGGTCCACGCGACCGCGTCGGCAAACGCGTCGCGCTCGACTCGGAACTTCATCGCGGATCCTCAGCGTCACGGTGGGACTGGGAAGGTTTGGGTCGGAAGGCCGGTGGGAACGCCCCGGGCACCTCGACAACCCCGTGGAGCACTCGCTGCAAATTGTGCCCCTCGCACCTTAGGGCGTCGAGGGACGGTCTGTGCAACGGACCCCTCGGGTTGGCACACCCGAAGTTATCCACCCACAGATGGTTTTTTGATTTTTCTATAAGAGATCAAAACATCGTCATCATCAGTGTTGTGGATGTTGTGGACAAGAGCCGTTGATGCAGGTCGTTGCCTGATGGGGCCGGTGGACGACCTGTGTACAACCCCGTGCATAGGACCCCTCTCCATCCACAGGGCGAGTTATCCACAGAAGTTTTCAACACGCTGTCCACCCTCGGTCCACCGTTACACACGGTTATCCACACCCGTTGTCCACCGCATCAGCCCTGATGGAAGTCACTTTGCGGTCACCTGATGGATACTCATCGAATACATCCACAGCGCTGTCCCCAGCCGATATCCACAGGGTGTGGAGAACGGCGAGGGACGACGGATCGCCTCAGGTCGTCTGCTTGATCCGGTTCGTCAGCTCGGCGATCTGGTTGTAGAGGGAGCGACGCTCGGCCATCTGTTGACGAATCTTGCGATCTGCATGCATGACTGTGGTGTGGTCGCGGCCGCCGAACGCCTGCCCGATCCGGGGCAGGGAGAGGTCGGTCAGCTCGCGGCACAGGTACATGGCCACCTGGCGGGCGTTGACGAGCACCCGGGACCGCGAGTGGCCCTTCAGGTCGTCGAGGCTGACGCCGAAGTAGTCGGCGGTCGACGCCATGATCTGGTCGGCGGTGATCTCCGGCCCGGAGCCGTCCGGGATGAAGTCCCGGAGCACCTCCTCGGCCAGTGCCAACTGCACCGGCGAGCGGGTGAGGTTGGCGAACGCCGTCACCCGGATCAGGGCGCCCTCCAGTTCGCGAATGGAGTTCGAGACCCGCGACGCGATGAACTCCAGCACGTCGGCCGGCGCGAACAGCCGTTCCTGCGCGGCCTTCTTCTGCAGGATCGCGATCCGGGTCTCCAGATCGGGCGGCTGGATGTCGGCCAGCAGGCCCCATTCGAACCGGGTGCGCATCCGGTCCTCCAGCGTCGCCAGATCCTTCGGCTTGCGGTCGGAGCTGACCACGATCTGCTTGTTCGCGTTGTGGAGCGTGTTGAACGTGTGGAAGAACTCCTCCTGCGTCCGCTCGCGGTTCTCCAGGAACTGGATGTCGTCGATCAGGAGGATGTCGACGTCGCGGTAGCGGCGCTGGAACGCGCTGGTCTTGTCGTCGCGCAGGGAGTTGATGAAGTCGTTCGTGAACTCCTCGGTGGACACGTACCGCACCAGCCGGACGTGCCCTAACTGGGTGGCGTACTGGCCGATCGCGTGGAGCAGATGTGTCTTGCCCAGCCCGGAGTCGCCGTAGATGAACAGCGGGTTGTAGGCCTTCGCCGGCGACTCGGCCACCGCCACCGACGCGGCGTGGGCGAACCGGTTCGAGGACCCGATGACGAACGTCTCGAACGTGTACTTCGGGTTGAGCCGGTTGCCGCTGGTGTCGTTGCCGGTGGCGCGGCGGTCCTCGCGTCCGGTGCCCTGGCGCGGCGGTGGTGGCGGCGGAACGTCGTCGACCGGCGGGCGGGCCTGGTTCCAGTTCTCCCGGGCTTCGTAGCCGCTCCGGTAGTTCGGCTCGTACGTGTTGTTCTCGTACGCGCGGTCGTCGGCGCCGCCGCCGTTGTGGCGTCCGTGCTCCTGTGCGCCGGCGAACGCCGAGCCGGCCGGCGCGGAACCCGCCGGTGCGGCCGGGTCGTGCGTCGGCGCCGGGCCGTAGCCGGCTCCGACGGATGCCACCTGCTCGCGCGGGGTGGCGGGCTCGCCGGACGCCGCGTGGTTGCCGGGTGCGGCCGCGCCCGGATTGGTCTGGCCGACCGGGTCGTACTGCGCGACCGGGCCGGCGGGTGCCGGGTGGTAGGCGGCGACCGCGCCGAGCGGCGCGCCCGGTCCGGCCGACCCTTGTCCGAGCGGCGCTCCCTGTGGGAGCGGAGCGCCGGCCGGGTCGAGCGGTGCGGCCACGCCGAACGGTGCTCCCTGGCCCAGCGCCGCTCCGTGGCCCACCGGCGCGCCGGCGGGATCGAACGGCCCGGCGGGACCCTGGCCCAGCGGGGCGGCCGGATCGTCGAACAGATGGTCGCCGGTGCGGGCCGCCGGCACGGGCTGGGCGCCGGCCGGCACCTCCTTCGCCGGGCGGACCGTGACGGCCACCTGTATCGGCCGGCCCAGCCGGCGGGAGAGGGCGTCGGTGATCGCAGGGCGCAGCCGGGACTCGATCTGGTCTCGGGTGAACGCGTCGGGCACCGAGAGAAGAGCGGTGTCGTCGACGATCGCCCGCAGCCGGGTCAGCCGGAGGTATGCGCGTTGCTGCGCGGAGACGATGCCGTCAGCCAGCTCGTCTGTGGCGGCGTCCCAGACGGCCGCCAAATCAATCGCGTCGCTCACGCGCGGTTCCCCCTCGCTGTTCGCGGCAGCGACCGAGCGGAGCCGCTGTCCACAAGTTATCCACAACCTGTGTATCAACGAGTGACCCGCCGCCAACGGTCTGTCCCCGCCTGGACAAACTGGCCCGGATCGGACTCCGAACCCGACGAGACGCCGTTATGGTGCACAAACACCACTACGCGTAACCGGCCGAGTTCGTTCGCGGTGCCGGCCGGCCACCCCCCAGAAGTGCCACGCAGCCCGTCTGAGCGTTCCGCGCAACCGGCGACGCTAACAGCGTTGTCCACAGGCCTCAACAGTTGTGCACAGGTTGAGGGTGACCGGAGGATCCCCCGGCACTCGTTTTGACCCTTCCCCGGTCGGGTGCGTACCCTGGAACAGCTGTGCTGGGTCAGCGCGGCGACTTTTCGTGCCCGCTAAACATGCCCGTACCACCGAGCGTCATCGGAGCCTCACGTGAGCAAGCGCACCTTCCAGCCCAACAACCGTCGCCGGGCCAAGACCCACGGCTTCCGGTTGCGTATGCGCACCCGGGCGGGTCGCGCCATCCTGAACGGCCGCCGGTCCAAGGGCCGCTCCCGCCTCTCCGCCTGACCTTCCACGGACCCTCTGGTGCTCGCGTCAACCCATCGGCTCCGTCGGCGGGTTGACTTCGCGGCCACCATCCGGGGCGGTCGGCGTGCGGCGCGCGGTGCTCTGGTCGTCCACTATGGTCTTGCGACCGCGGCGCCGCCGGTCCCCGATGATGCGGAACCGGCGGATCTGCCGGAATCCTCTCCGGCTCCGGCGGAGGCCCTGCCTCCGCCGCGGGCCGGATTTGTGGTTTCCAAGGCTGTTGGTGGGGCGGTGATCCGCAATCTGGTGAAGCGCCGGTTGCGGCATCTCATGAGGGCGCGCATCGGAGCGTTACCCGCCGGTGCCATGCTTGTGGTACGCGCGCTGCCGGCCGCGGCCGGGCGGACCTACACCGAACTCGGTGCCGATCTCGATGGCGCGCTCGCCCGAGCGACTTCCGGGAGGAGACGGTGAGCATTCCCGAGCCCAAGACGCTCGGCGGCCGGATCATCGCGGCGCCGATCCGCGGGTACCGTCGATGGATCAGCCCGGTGATTCCGGCGCGCTGCCGTTTCTACCCCTCGTGCAGCGCGTACGGGTTGGAGGCGGTCGCGGTGCACGGTCCCGTGCGCGGCCCGCTCCTGACCATCTGGCGGATATTGCGCTGCCACCCGTTCCACCCCGGCGGTTACGACCCGGTGCCGCCTGCCCGTTCCGCCCGTTCTGAACTGGCTGACACCGAAGGTTCTGGAGCCGCGAAGTGATGGACTATATCTACACCGCGATCTCCTGGATGCTGCTGCGATGGCACAGCGTCTGGGACGCGGTGCTGCCCGACGGCCGCGTTCTGGGAACCGACTGGTCGTGGATCCTCGCGGTCGTCTTCCTGGTGATCACGGTCCGCGTGATCCTGTTCCCGATTTTCGTGAAGCAGATCAAGTCGCAGCGCGCGATGCAGGCGCTGCAACCGAAGATCAAGGAGCTCCAGGCCAAGCACAAGGGCGACCGGGAGTCGATGCAGAAAGAGCTCATGGAGCTCTACCGCAGCGAGAAGGCCAACCCGCTCATGGGCTGCCTTCCGATGTTCCTGCAGATTCCGGTGTTCCTGAGCCTGTTCCACGTGCTCAAGCGGGTGCGGCCCGGCCGTACCGAAGAGGCGAAGACCCTCTACGGCTGGACGGCCGACCAGTTCGACAGCGCCGCCCACGCGAAGCTGTTCAACGCGCCGCTGCCGGCCCACTTCACGTCGAAGGCCGACCAGCTGGCCGACCTGGGCGGCAGCGGCGTCACGGTGAAGATCGTCGCGGGCGTCCTGGTCGCAATCATGATCGCCACGACGTTCATGACCAGCCGGCAGATGATCCTCAAGACCGGGTGGTCGGAAGACCCGCAGCAGCGGATGATCCAGAAGCTGATGCTCTACGGCATCCCGTTCTCGCTGCTGATCTCCGGTGGTCTGTTCCCGATCGGCGTGGTCATCTACTGGGTCACCACGAACCTGTTCTCGCTCGGCCAGCAGTTCTGGGTGCTGCGCAAGTACCCGCCGCCGAAGATGGCCGCCGCCACCGGTACCTCGTACAAGGAGATGAGCGAGCGGTCCGGTTCGGCGGCCAGCCGCAACGCGGCGGCCAAGCCGGGGCCGAAGAACCCGTTCGGGCTGGGCTCGGGCAGTCGTAGCCGCAACGAGAACAAGACCTCGCCGAACGGCAAGCCGAACCTCAACAAGGGCAAGAAGGCCGAAGAAGGCGCACCGCCGAGCACCGAAACGCGGGCGCCCCGTCCCGGGGCCAAACCCGCGCGGAACAAGAAGGGCGGTCCGGCCCGCCGGCAATCGTCGGGTTGACGCGACCACCGTCCGGCTTCGGGCACCTGGCGTTCGCCGGGTCCGCGGCCGGGCGGTGTGGCGCTCCCCCACCGGCTCGCCGCCCGTTAGACGGACGTCAGGTGCCTCCGGGCGCCCCGAACAGTGCGGAGTAACACGTGAACGAAGCTAGCGGCATCGAGACCCGGTCGACCCAGGCGATCGAGGACGACGACGCGCCCGTCGCCGCTGCCGACGTCGACGATATCGAGGATGTCGACGAGGCCGATTCCGAGGATGTCGACGAGGCCGATTCCGAGGCCGACGATTCCGATGATGCTGACGACTCGGACGATGCTTCCGACTCGGCCCCGAGCGGGTCGGGCAAGACCGACCTGTTCCGCGAGAGCGAGATCGCGGCCGACTACGTCGAGGGGCTGCTCGACATCCTCGACTACGACGGCGACATCGACGAACTGGTGTCGGCCGGGCGGCCGATGGTCGAGGTCGTCGGCGGGCGGCTGAACGCGCTCGTCGGCACGCGCGGCGC
Source organism: Virgisporangium aurantiacum (assembly GCF_016863635.1). Lineage (GTDB taxonomy): Bacteria > Actinomycetota > Actinomycetes > Mycobacteriales > Micromonosporaceae > Virgisporangium > Virgisporangium aurantiacum. The sequence continues at coordinate 62,212 of NZ_BOPG01000048.1, forward strand.
GACGCTCGAGGCACTGCAGGAGCTGGCCCGGCTGGCCGTGTTCCGGCAGACCGGGTCGCCCAGCCGGCTGCTGCTCGACGTCGGCGGCTACCGGGCCACCCGGCGCAAGGAGCTGGGCGCGATCGCGAAGAACGCGGCCGAGAAGGTCAAGGAGTTCGGCGAGGCCGTGCGGCTGGAGCCGATGAGCGCCTTCGAGCGGAAGTGCGTTCACGACGTCATCAACGCGCTCGCCGGGGTGGAGAGCGAGTCGGAGGGTGTCGAGCCGAGCCGGCGCATCGTCGTGCGTCCGACCCCCTGACATCGGTGGCTGAGCCCGATCGGGCGTCGACGCGGCCTGCGTCGGCGCCCGTTTCTTTGCCGGCGCCTATGTCTGTGTCGGCGGCCGTTCCTGTGCCTGCACCCGGTTCTTTGCCGGCGCCCGCGTCTTTGCCGGCGCCCGTTCCTGTGCCGGCTGCCGTTTCCGCTCCTTTGCCCGCTGCCGTTTCCGTGCCGGCGGCGTTGCGTGACGCGGCGTTGGCGTTGTTCGGTGACCGGTTGCCGTTGGCGGAGCGGTATGCGGAAGCGCTGGCGACCGCCGGTGTGGAGCGGGGGCTGATCGGCCCCCGTGAGGCGCCACGCATCTGGGACCGGCATTTGCTGAACTGTGCTGCGTTGGGCGAGTTGATACCGTCTGGGGTCTATGTCGTAGACGTCGGTTCTGGTGCTGGTTTGCCCGGTATCGTCTTAGCGGTGGCGCGCCCTGACCTCCGGATCTCCCTTGTGGAGTCGCTGGCGCGTCGGACCGCGTTTCTGAACGAGGTCGTGGAGACACTGGGCCTCTCGTCGGTGGACGTGGTGCGGGCCCGGGCCGAGGAGTGCGTCAACGCGCTTCCGCCGGCGGACGTGGTCACCGCCCGCGCGGTGGCTCCGCTGGACCGGCTTGCCGCCTGGTGCCTCCCGCTCGCGCGTCCCGGCGGGGTGATGCTCGCGATCAAGGGATCGTCGGCGGCTGCGGAGATCGAGGAGCACGCGGCGGCGGTGCGGCGGCTTGGCGGGGGGACGCCGAGCCTGGTGCAGGCCGGAGCGCGATGGCTCGCGGAGCCGACGACGGTGGTGGAGGTCTTGCGCACGGTTCGCTCCCGCGGGGCGTCTTCCGGCGGTTCTGGACGCGCCTCTTCCGGCGGCTCTCGTGGCGCGTCTTCGGGCGGTTCTGGAGGTGCCTCTTCCGGCGGTTCTGGTGGGGCGTCTTCCGGCGGGTCTGGTGGGGCCTCTTCCGGCGGGTCTGGTGGGGCCTCTTCCGGCGGGTCTGGTGCGGCCACTTCCGGCGGTTCTCGGGGCGGTTCTCGGGGCGGTTCTCGGGGTGCTTCTTCCGGCGGCGCTCGGGAGGGCTCCCGTGGTGGGGGTCGGAGGTCTTCTGGGACTGGTAGGTCCAGTGGTGCTCGCGGGGCGGCCGGTGGTGCCCGTGGCGCGGCCGGTGGCACGCGAGGGAGCGGTGGCGGCGCGCGATCGGGTGACGGGGGCGATCACCCGAAAAACTAGAAGCGGGGGATTCCTGAATGCGGCGATTGACGTTGGGGGACGTCGGATCACCTCATGGAGAAGTGGATCGGCGGGGTGGGTGGACGGGGCTGAAACGGCGGGTTCGGACCCTGTTTCCGACCTTTCGGGGTCGAAGAAAGCACTCTGAGCCAAGTTCTGAGTCGGACGGGCGTAGCACGGCTGAGCCGTCGACCGTAGGCTTGGCGCGCGCAAACGATACGGACACCGAGGTGTCGAAATCGGGCTTGGCGCCGCAGTCGGCGGACATTCGCGGCGCCCCATCATCGGGATCGAATGGATCGGACACGGTGCGCGACAACGGCTTCGTTCCGGAACGGAACGCGGGCGGCTTAGACGAGCCGCCTGTTTCACGTGAAACACGTCCACTAGACGAGGAGGCGACGTCCACTCTCGACATGGGCCGTTTCATGGGGCGCGCGGCAGCCCCGTCGCGGGTTGCGACCGCCGAAGCCGATCATCTGCCCGCACCGATTCAGCGGACCGGCACGATCTACGGCCGGGGCGGGACGCCGATCTCGGCGCCTCCGGTGACCGTCTCGTCGGGTCTTCTCAACGGGCCGTCGGAACGGGCGTCGGATGGCGGCGCCGGTGTGACTCCTGAGATGGCTGGGAGTGGTGGGAGCTCGGATGCGGCCTCGTTGGGTTCGCCGTCCGGGGTGCTGTCCGTGGCTGATCCTGGCGGGTCGACTCAGGCGATCTTCGCCGAGCCGTCCCAGCCGTCCGAGCCGGGTCACGGCGCAGAGCCGCGGCTTGGCGCCGGCGGGCCGGGGATGGGCGGCGCGGAGCCGCGGCTTGGCGCCGGCGTGCCGAGCGCGGGTTCCGGTGAGCCGGGCGCGACTGTCGCGCGACCTGCGTCGGGCGCGGCTGCGTCGGGCGCGGCTGCGTCGGGTGCGGGTTCCGGTGGGCCGGGTATGGGTTCGGGTGGGCCGGGCGCGCCTGTCGCGAGGCCTGCGTCGGGCGCCGCTGGGTCGGGCCCCGGTCTCGGTGGTCCCGGCCCGGGTATCGGTGGGCCGCCGTCACGGGCGATCGCCGACGCTCCCCCGCGGGCGACCTTCGGCGGCCCGCCCCACGCAAGGCCATCGTCCGACGGCCCGGTATCGGCCGGCTCCACCGGGTTTCCCGCGGCGAGTGGCCCGTCGGGTCCGGGCGGCCCGCCTGACCGCCGGGCCGCAGCACCTGTCTTTCGTCCGCCGGGCGCGCGTCCCGCGACCCCTCCCCCCGATGTTGTCGCCGACGGCCGTGTCGGTCAGGTTGGTGAGGCGTCCCCCGGGGGAGGATCGGGAGAACCGCCGTTCCGGACCGCCCCGCGCTCGATGCCCGAGTCTGATCTTGCGGAGAACGATATGACCGACGCCTACGTTTCACGTGAAACGGAGGATCCGCCGCTGGCACAGGAAGCGAAGCGAGCGGTCGAAATTCTGAATCCCAGCGGCGAGATAACCATGCCGAGACCGCCCAAGCGGCGGATCCTCTGCGTCGCGAACCAGAAGGGTGGCGTGGGGAAGACGACCACCGCGGTGAACCTGGCCGTCGCGCTCGCTCTCCACGGCAACCGGGTGCTCGTCATCGATCTCGACCCGCAGGGCAACGCGTCCACGGGTCTGAACGTGCCGCACCACTCCGGCGTCCCGGACATCTACCAGTGCCTGATCGACGGCGTCCCGCTGGACTCCGTGACCCAGGCGGTCGAAGGCATCCCCACGCTGTGGGCCGTCCCGGCGACCATCGACCTCGCCGGTGCGGAGATCGAACTCGTCTCCGTGGTTGCACGTGAATCGCGCCTCCAGCGCGCGATCCGGGCCTCCGAGGGCGAGTACGACTACATCTTCATCGACTGCCCGCCCTCACTCGGCCTGCTGACCGTCAACGCTCTCGTGGCGACGGACGAGGTACTGATTCCGATCCAGTGCGAGTACTACGCGCTGGAGGGTGTGCGGGCCCTGACCGAGAACATCGAGATGATCCGGTCGCACCTGAACCCGGTGCTGGAGGTCTCGACCGTCCTGCTGACGATGTACGACCGGCGTACCCGGCTCGCCGACCTCGTCGAGCAGGACGTGCGCGCCCACTTCGGCGCCAAGTGCCTCAACGCCGTCATCCCCCGGAACGTCCGGGTGTCCGAGGCGCCAAGTTACAGCCAGTCGGTCATGACGTATGACCCCGGTTCGCGGGGCGCGGTCAGCTATTTTGAGGCCGCACAGGAAATCGCTCTGCGCGGTGCTCAGCGCACCCAGCCCGGTGCTCAGCGCACCCAGTCCGGAGGCAACGGATGAAGTCCACACGACGCGGCGGTCTCGGCCGGGGTCTCGGCGCGTTGATCCCGACCGCTCCCCCGCCGGGTTCCGGCGGCACCGCGACGGCGGTCGCCGAGGCGCCCTTGGCTCCGACGCCCGCAGTGATGCCGGCGGTGGATACGGTTCCCGGGCAGGCGGCGCCGGTGGAGCCACCGTCCGCGACGAGGCCCGCTACTGAGGCCGCTGAGGCGGCGCAGGAGACGACCACCGAGGCGGCCCCGGCGGCCGTCCCGGATGAACTTGCTCCGGTGCCCGGAGCGCGCTTCGCGGAGATCCCGCTCGCCTCGATCACGCCGAACCCGAAGCAGCCGCGGCAGGTCTTCGACGACGACGCGCTCGACGAGCTGAAGGCCTCGATCGAGGAGGTCGGCTTCCTTCAGCCGATCGTCGTGCGGGAGCTCGGGCCCGACCGCTTCGAACTCGTCATGGGTGAGCGTCGTCTGCGCGCGGCGACGGCGCTCGGGCGCGAGTCCATCCCGGCGATCGTGCGGGAGACCCGCGACGACGCCATGCTTCGGGACGCGCTGCTGGAGAACATCCACCGGGCGAACCTCAATCCGCTGGAAGAGGCGGCCGCGTACCAGCAACTGCTGGAGGAGTTCGGGGCGACCCACGAGGAGCTCGCGCGCCGCATCGGCCGGAGCCGTCCCCAGATCTCCAACACCATCCGCCTGCTGAACCTGCCGGCGGCGGTGCAGCGTCGGGTCGCCGCGGGCGTCCTCATGGCGGGGCACGCCCGGGCGCTGCTCGCCATCACCGACGGGGAGCACCAGGAGCAACTGGCGCGTCGCATCGTCGCCGAGGGGCTCTCCGTGCGGGCGACCGAGGAACTGGTGAAGCTCGCCCTGGCCGACGGCGAAGACGGTCACAAGCCGGCACCGCCCCAGCGTCGGGCGAAGCCGCACGCTCCCGCACTCAACGACCTCGCTGACAAGCTCTCGGATCGCTTCGACACCCGGGTGAAGGTCGACATCGGCCGCCGCAAGGGCAAGATCACGATCGAGTTCGCCACGGTCGACGACCTGGAGCGGATCGTGGGGATCATCGGAATGGAGGCCCGCGAGTAGGGCACCGTTTCACGTGAAGCGGAGAGAGAAGACCCGGACGGCCAGCGGAGACGCTGGCCGTTCTGCTTTTCCACAGGCGATTTCCACAGGCAACCCCAGTTTCACGTGAAACCACCGGTCACAGCGTTATGGGCCTGTGGATGAAACGCCGGGTCGTCGACCAAATGAGCGCCAACCAGGGGAACGACAGGCCCCCCGGGCGTCCGATAGGGTCGGCACGTGTCGGACGCACCCCTTCCCCTCCCGGCCTTTACCGCATGGCCGACGTTCCCATTCGAGGGCGATCTGCGGGTCAAAAACCTCGCAGACCCCGTCGACGAGGAGCCGCCCCGCCACGGCGAGGACCCCGCCGAGTGCAGCGCCTGCCGGGCGCCCGACTCGGCGTATATCTGGATCAGCGAGCGGTGGCGGGTGCGTTCTCTCGACCGTCCCACCGGTCTCCCGATGGTCCTGATTCTGGAGTCCCGGTCGCACCTCGACATGGGCGACCTGACCAACCTCCTCGCGGCCGAACTCGGGGTGCTCACGGTCCGGCTGGAGCGCGCGATCCGATCGCTCGACGGCGTCGCCCGGGTTCACGTGAATCGGTGGGGCGACGGGTCGGCGCACCTGCACGTCTGGTTCCTCGCGCGTCCGGTGGGCCGACTTCAGCTCCGGGGGACGTTCCTCTCGTTGTGGGACGACATCCTCCCCCGCATTCCGGAGACGCAGTGGCGCGAGAACCTGGCCCACGTCGCCGCATGGCTCGCCGACTTCGGGGGCGAGGCGCTCGCCGAGCCGCCCCACATCGACTGGCAGTCCCCCGCGGAGCTGAACATTCCGAGCGGGGCCGAGGTGAGCGCCGACGAACCGGCCGTCCAGACCGGTGACGCCGACGATGCACCGGACCCCGTCGGAATGGGCTCCAGCGTCGTGGCGGCGGAGACCGCCGAGCTGACCCGCGAGCTCCACATCCCCGACGCCCCGGTCCGCGAGGGCGTGACGACCGTCGCTGTTTCACGTGAAACCGAGAGCACGGTGAATCTCGCCGACGTCGGCGGCGGGGAGACGATGCGCATCCCCATCGCCCGCACGACCGGCGGAGAGACCGTGAACCTCGCCGACGTCACGAGCGGCGAGACGATCCGCTTCCCCACCGGAGAAGCCGGAGGAGCGAGAGAAGCCGCGAACGCCGGAGAAGCCGCCGGCGCCGGAGAAGCCGCGAACTCCCGAGAAGCCGCCGACGCCGGAGAAGCCGCGAACTCCCGAGAAGCCGCGAACGCCGAGGAATCCAGGGAAGCCGCGAACGCCGGAAACGGCGGGAACGGCGGGAGCACAGACGCCGAGACCTCCCCCACGATGCGCTTCAACACGAGCGGAGTCTCCGGCAGCGGGACCCAGACCATGGTCTTCCCCACGGGCGACGCCATGGCCGCCGCAGCGACAACCCCGCCGGCCAAAGCCGATCACGGCCCGTAAACCGGACAGACCGCATAACGGGACGAATATGTCCGTCACCTCCCCCTGAGCGCGATACGCGCGTACGATCTGTTGCTTGGGCGGCTGAGGCCCCTCAGCCATCCAACTCGGATCGTCTGGATCGGTGTATGTCGCGACGCCTGGTCAATCTGACGCTGGACACGCTCGAAGACGTGCCGCGCTCGTGCCGGCAGTGTGTCTTCTGGGAGCTCGACCCGGTGTCGGCCGAGCGGGCCTGCGCCTCCGGCGACCCAGCACTCGAGAAGGAAGCCTGGGTCTCGCAGACGCTCCTCGAATGGGGATCCTGCGGCAAGCTCATCTACGTCGACGGCATGCCCGCCGGCTACGTGATGTTCGCGCCACCGGCCTACGTCCCCCGCTCCATGGCGTTCCCCACGTCGCCGGTCTCACCCGACGCGGTACTCCTCACCACCGCACAGGTGGTCGGGCCGTTCGCCGGTGGTGGGTTGGGCCGCATGCTCGTGCAGGGCGTCGCCCGTGATCTCACCAAGCGCGGCGTGAAGGCGATCGAGGCTTTCGGCGACGCGAAGTTCGGCGAGGCCGACGAGCGCGACCACAACCGCACCGGCTGCCTCGCCCCCGCCGACTTCTTCCTCAGCGTGGGGTTCAAGACCGTCCGGCCGCACCCGCGCTACCCGCGCCTGCGGCTGGAACTGCGTACCGCCCTGTCGTGGAAGTCCGACGTCGAGTACGCGCTGGAGAAGCTCCTCGGCTCGATGACGCCCGACGCACTCCTCCGCCCGGTGCGTCCGGCGCCGGCGACGCGCAGCTCCTCATGAGAGCGACAAAGAACTAGCGGGACGCCAACGCCCGCAGCGCGCTCACGTCGATGGACCCGGTGGGAACGTCCGAGTCCACCGGGAAGTACATCCGCTGCACCGCCGCCATGATGCTCTCGATCACCAGCTCACGGAACCGGGGATCGATCAGCCGGGCGCGGTCGTCGGGCGAGGTCAGGTAACCGACCTCCACGCGCACCGCGGGCATGCGGGTCAACCGCAGCAGGTCCCAGACCTTGCCGTGCGTCTTGCAGTCGAGCATGCCGGTGCGCGCCACGATCTCGCGCTGCACCAACCCGGCCAGCCGCTCCCCCACCGTCGACGAGACGCCGGACGTCGTGCCGAAGTGGTACGTCGCCACCCCCGACGCGAGCGGGTTCGGGTGGCCGTCGATGTGCAGCGAGATGAACAGGTCGGCGCCCACCTCGTTCGCCAGGGTCACGCGCTCGCGGTCGGACACCCGGCCCGACGCCGGGCCGCGCGTCAGGAAGACCCGCATCCCGGCCGCGGCCAGCCGGCCCTCCAGCCGGGCGGCGAGGTCGAACGCCAGGTCGGCCTCGGCGTAGGAGTCGACGACCACGCCTCGGTCCGGTCCGCCGTGGCCCGGGTCGATCACGATGCGCTTGCCCAGCAGCGCCGGGCCGGACGAGCCGAACGCGACCGTCTCGCGGAGCCACTGCGGACGACCACCGACCACCTTGCGGCCGAGTCGCCGCAGCGCGTTCAGGGTCTGCGGGCCGCACGAGCCGTCGGGGTCGAGGCCGACCTCGCGCTGGAACTGGGCCACCGCCCGCGCGGTGCGCTGCCCGTAGATGCCGTCGGTGCGGCCCGGGTCGTAGCCCATCTCCAGGAGGCGCTCCTGCAACTGCAGGACGTCGTCACCGGTGAACGGGTCGGACACGCCGTAGTACAGGGCGCGCTGCCCGAGCCGCCAGCGGGCGCTGTCGAGGGCAAGCCAGGTCTCTTCGTCGACCACGCCATCGGTGGACAGGCCCCGGCTCTGCTGGAACGCCCGGACCGCCTGCTCGGTGGACTCGTCGTAGAAGTCATGCGCGGAGCCATCAACGAGGGCACCCACAGTAATGAGTACGTTACGAATCTCCGCGACTGCTGGGCCGCGCTCGCCGGGCCGGATCGGACGCATCCACAAGCCTCCTAGATGTGTCACGTATAACACGATTCACCACACAGCCAGCTTCGGGGCTAAAACGCCTGATACCCGGCCGGAGCGTACAACCAACGCCCGAACGCCGCAGCCCGGCAGGGATGTGGAAACGATCAAGCGGCCAACCATAAGCAGGCGCCCCGGCCAGGGACAATCACCCATCCCGCCGGGGCGCCCGTCAAACGCCTGACAATAACTACAACGCCGACTCGATCAGCTTCAGGAGGTCGCCCTTGGGTCGTGCGCCGATGAGCGTGTTGACCGGGCGGCCGGCGCGGAACACCGTCAGCGTCGGTACCGACATCACCTGGTATGCCCGGGTGACCTCGGGGTTGGCGTCGATGTCGAGCTTGACGATCTCGACCCGGTCGCCGAGTTCCGTGGCGATCTCCTCGAGCAACGGCTGGACCTTGCGACAGGGCGAGCACCACGACGCCCAGAAATCGACCAGCACTGGCTTGTCAGACTGCAACACGTCGCTGGTGAACGACGTATCGGTGACGACCTTCATCAGGTTCTCTCAACTCCCAAGTTCAGCAAGGAACCGCTCGGCGTCCAGCGCGGCCGCACAACCCGTGCCCGCAGCCGTGATCGCCTGCCGGTAGGTGTGGTCGACCAGGTCGCCGGCGGCGAACACGCCCGGAACCGGGGTTCGGGTGCTGGGCGCCTCGACGAGTACGTACCCGTTCTCGTCCAGCGGAATCTGTCCACGGAAAAGCTCACTCCGCGGATCGTGGCCGATCGCCACGAACACGCCGGTGACGGGCAATTCACGCGATTCGCCGGTAACCGTGTCGGTCAGGCGTACCCCGGCGACCTTGCCCCCGCCGTCGACAATCTCGGAAACAACGGAGTTCCAGACCACCGAGATCTTCGGGTTCGACAGCGCCCGCTCGGCCATGATCTTGCTGGCCCGGAACGAGTCACGCCGGTGGATGATCGTGACCTTCTCGGCGAACTTGGTGAGGAACGTCGCCTCCTCCATCGCCGAGTCACCACCACCGACGACCGCGATCTGCTGGCCACGGAAGAAGAACCCGTCACAGGTCGCACACGACGAGACGCCGTGCCCGAGCAGCTCCTGCTCCCCCGGCACGCCCAGCGGTCGCCAGGCCGAACCGGTGGACAGGATGACCGCCCGCCCCTTGTACGCCGTCTCGTTGATCCAGACGGTCTTCACCGGGCCGTCGAGCTCGACCCGGGTGGCGTCGTCGGTGATGAACTCGGCACCGAAGCGCTCGGCCTGCTTGCGCATGTTGTCCATGAGTTCGGGGCCCAGGATCCCGTCGGGGAATCCCGGGAAGTTCTCGACCTCGGTGGTGGTCATGAGTGCCCCACCCGAGGTCACACCTTCAATCACCAACGGCTTCAGGTTGGCTCGCGCGGCGTACACGGCGGCGGTGTATCCGGCCGGGCCAGACCCCACGATGATGAGGTTGCGGACCTCGTCCACGAGATTGCTCCTTCTACGAAACGTCACCAGCAGAACGCCATCGTACGAAGTGGTGATTCCCGATGGTGCGTGGTCCGTGTGTCAGGTCACGTTAGGGGGCCGTGGAACAATTCGTCGGTCGTTCCGGCGGGCTGCCCGCAGTTCTGCCCGGCCGCCACCACCAGCGGCCGCCCGTCGCCCGCCCGCGCGCCGTCGAGCAGCACGACGACCGCCGGTTTGCCCTCGAACCGCGCCAGGTCGACGACCCGTACCTGACCCCCGAACACCGCCTGAACGGCGTCCAGGCAGTCCCTCAGGACCGCCGGCACCGTCCGGAATCTGGTGAGCTCCGGCGGCTCGCTCCCGGGCGGCAGCGTGCCCTCCAAGCTGTCCGCCTTGGCGTTCGAGTCGGCGGCATTCCGCTCGCTGGTCGCGTACGGCGCCGCGCCCCCCGACGTCAGTTGGGACAGGCCGCCGAACGACCCGGACTGATAGTCGCGCCCGCTGATCACGATTCCGCCCGCGGCCCCGGCGACCGGCGCGGCCTCGTTCACGGCCGGGGCACCGGCGGAGGTGTCGGCCGAGTCCCGCGAGGCGGTCGGGAACGTCGCCACGACCCCCACGCCGAACGCGATCACGGCCGCCGCCGCCGACAGGCCCGCCGCCCACCGCGCCGTCCGCCGCTTCCGGGCGCGTCCCGGCCCGGTTGCGCCGGGCCCGGTCGCGCCGGGGCCGACAGCGCCCGGGCCGCGGGTGGGCCGGGCCTCGGCGCGGCTCACGGTTGCGGCTTCGGGGGAAGATCCGAGATTACGCAGGACGTCGTCCAGCCGGGCGACCACATCCTCGGGTACGGCGTCGACGACCTCGCCGACCGCACGAAGGTCGGCGCTGACCGACGACATCGCCGCGGCCAGGTCGTCGTGCGCGGCCGCCCACTCCGGGTCGGTGTCGACGAGCCCGCGAACCTCGGCGGCGTCGGGGGTGCCGTCGAGCGCCCCACCGACGTAGTCGGCGAGCCGATCCAGATCGACGCGCTCAGTCATGCACCCTCCTCCCGCTCAGATCCGACGCTGGCCGCGGGCGGTGGGTTCCGTAGGTAGCCGAGGAGCCCGGCGAGCCGGGCCCGCCCGCGCGCGCACCGGCTCTTGATGGTGCCCTCGGCGACCTCGAGGATCTCCGCCGCCTCGGCCACCGCGTACCCGTACACATCAACCAGTACCAGGGCGGCCCGCTGGTCGACCGGCAACTGGGCGAGGGCGGCCTGCACGTCGAGGCGGATCTCCCGGTCGGGTGCCGGCGCCACCGTGGTGTCGACCTCGGGCAGCGGCACGGTGGGGCGCACCTTCTGTCGCCGGATGCGGTCGAGACAGGCGTTCACCACGATGCGGTGCAGCCACGTCGTCACCGCGCTGTCGCCCCGGAACCGGGCGGCCGCCCGGTACGCCGAGAGCAGCGCGTCCTGGAGCGCGTCGGCCGCATCTTCCCGGTCGCCCATGGTGCGCAGCGCCACCGCCCACAGCCGGTCGCGGTGGCGTTCGATCAGGGCGCCGAACGCGTCGCGGTCGCCAGCGAGATGCGCGCGCAGCAGCGCGCCGTCGTCTCGGCTGTCGGTGGGCACGGCGTGCAATCTATCCGGATCGCGCTAACCGCGTTGACCTACGGTGACTGCTGACCGCGGACCGCGATCTCCATCACTTCGAGGCGGAACTTGTTCGCCCCGTCGGCGGGCGACGGCGGGATCTTCGTGAACCAGACCAGCAGGTACCGGACCTTCTGCTCCTGGCCGGACAGCAGCAGGCGGGTGGTGGCGTCGACCTTCGGTTCGCCGATGTCGGCCCACCCGACCGCCGCGGCGTCACCCTCCCGCGAATCGGGGACCGCGGTGTTGCTGCCCTTCAACACGACCGTGGCTCCGGACGCCGCCATGTCGATCTGCACGGCCGAGACCGCGGTCTCCTTGCCCAGATCGATCAGCACGCCGATGCCCGGCTTGATGTTGCCGAAGTTCGGGTAGTCGAAGTACTGGTTGGTGCGCCAGGTGGTGCCGGGGTTCCCGTCGACCATCTTGCTGGCGTTCTGCGCGTTGTCACGGTCGTTGACCGGTGCCACGATGCGCAGCGCCGTCGGCGCGATGGTGATGGGCGCGGCCGCACCGGTGCCCGTGGTGGGCGACTTGCCCGGCGCCGCCGTGCCGACCGCGCCCACCTGCGGCGTCGTCGGCGAGTTCTTGCTGCCGCCGAGCGTGTTCACCGCCGCGATCGTGCCGGCGATCGCGATCACCAGCAGTGCCGCGATCACGATGGCCATCTTGCGGCCGGTGGGCGTCGACGACTCGGGCGCCAGCGCGGCGGAGTCGAACGCGTCGAGGTCGAGCGGCTCGTCGGCGAACAGTGCGCCCTCGGCGTTGTCGAGGTGGCTCAGCTCATTGGCCAGCACTTCGGCCGTCGGGAGGTCGAGGTTCGGGTTCAGCAGGTCGACCGTGAGCTGGTCGACCTGGTTCGGGATGCCGGCCCGGATCTGGTGCGGAGCCAGGATCGCGCCGGCGGCGTTGCGGCTCGCGTCGAGCTCGTTGGCGACGCCGGCCTCGACGTGCGGCCAGTTCCCGGTGAGCGCGCAGTACAGCACCGCGCCGATCGCGCGGATGTCGGATTCGACGGTGGCGGCCTCGTCGGCCCGGGCGTCGCCGAGCACCACGCGGCCGTCGTCTCCGATGAGCACCGTGCCCGGCTGCACGTTGCCGTGCGCCATGCCGGTGTCGTGCAGCGCCGAGACGGCGGCGGCGACGGCGTGGGCGATCGCGACGGCCTTGTCGGCCTCCAACGGCCCGTAGCTCGCGACGACCTTGCGCAGCGAGGTGCCCTCGACCCACTCCCGGACCACGTAGGCCCGGTCGCCCTCGTCGATCGCGTCGTAGACGCCGATGAGGTGGGGGTGGACGATGCGACTCGCGGTGACGGCGGCCGACAGCATCTCGGCGGCCGAATCCCCACCGGGATACCGCAACACAACCGTTACCGGCCGCTGGAGAATCACGTCGGACCCGCGCCACAGCTGACGACCGAGCATGTCGTTGCCGATATGCTCCTCGAGCCGGTACCGCTGGGCCAGAACCTCGCCTACCTGCGGTGATCCATGATCAAGAACCTGGGAAGCGGGGGTACGCGCCAGCGGGTCGTCGTCCATCGGCGTCACCCGTCCTCCCTTCCGCCGGACCTGCCCCTCAGCCTATGCGGTGAGCACGACGGTCAAGAGCGACCCTACCCGCCTTGTGCCAATCCACCTGATGCAGCGCGCCCGGTTTGTACTGTGGCTAACCGGATCTGCCGAGCCGGCCCCGGACCATCCGGGTGAGGTCTCGTACCTCGGCTACCCGGAATACCAGTGCAAGCACATAGTAGAGGCCGAACAGCAGCGCGCTACCAAGCAGCAGTTGAACGATGCTGGCGACCTTGCCCGTGCCGCTGACACTGCTGAGCCCGTACACGAGCAGGATCGTGGGAACGGCGGCGACCGCGGCCGCGCCGACCAGCTTGACCAGCGCCGACGCCACCCGCCGTAGCCCGAGGAACCCCAGCCTGCGGCGGAGCAAGTGAATGCTTATCGCCGCGCCGAGGGTGAACGACAGCGCGCTGCCGCCCATCATCGCGGCCGTCACCGCGACCGTCGGCAGGACCACCGCGACGATCAGGTTGGTGACGATGCGGAACCCGACCACGGGGATGTTGATCAGCGACGGCGTGCGGGTGTCGCGCAGGGCGTAGAACGCGAACTGCTGCAACTGCATGATCGCGTAGGGCACCAGGCCGAGGCCGGCGGCGGCGATCACGGGGGCGGTGGCCAGCGCGTTCTCGTGCTTGTAGTTGCCCCACTCGAACAGCGTCACGGCCATCGGGCGGCCGAGCACGATGTAGGCGGCAGTGATCGGTACCAGCACCACCGATACCAGCCGTAGCCCGTTGTTGAGCTGATCGATGAGGTCCTGATGCCGGCCGTCGGCGGCGGCGGCCGACAGCCGTGGCATGAGCGCAGTGAGAACGGACACAGCCACGATGCCGTGCGCCATCATGAAGATCAGAAAGGCATTCTGGAAGACGATGACGCCGGCCTCGCCCTGGGTGCCGACGTCCTTGGCGATCCGCAGCACGACGAACAGGCCGATCTGGTTCACCACGACGTACAGCAGCATCCAGCTGGCGAGCCGGCCCAGTTCGCCGAGGCCCAGCGAGCGGAAGTCGAACCGCGGCTTCCACCGGAACCCCACCTTGTGCAGCGCCGGTAGCAGGCCCGCGGCCTGCACGATGATGCCGCTCATCGTGCCGAGCCCGAGCACCAGGATCTGCGCCGTGGAGATCGTGTCCGGCGCGACCACGTCGCCGCTGGTGACCACGATGAACAGCACCGCGGTGCCGATCACCACGACGTTGTTGAGGATCGGCGTCCACATCGGTGCGGCGAAGTGCCCGCGGGAGTTGAGCAGCGCACCCATCAGGGCCGCCATGCCGTAGCAGAAGATCGCCGGCAGGATCAGGTAGGCCAGGTGGGTGACGAGTTCCTTGTCGTCCGAGGTGACCTTCGACGGCGTGAGCAGCGTGGTGAACAGCGGCGCGGCCAGCACCGCGAGGGTCGTCGCCACGCCGAGGGCGATCACGGCGAGCGTCATCAGGCGCTGGGCGTAGGCCTGGCCGCCGTCCGGGTCGGCCTTCCGGGTGCGCACCAGCACCGGCACGATCACGCTCGACAGCACACCGCCGACGAGCAGTTCGAACACCATGTTCGGCAGGGTGATCGCGAGCTGGTAGTCGTCGGCGACCAGGCCGGCACCGAGGGCGGCGCTGATCGCGGCCGCCCGTAGGAAACCGGTGAGCCGGCTGACGACGCTCCCGGCGGCCATCACCGCGCTGTTCCGCGCGACGCTGCGGCTCTCGGTCGCCGGGGCGCTGGCTCGGGCTGGAGCCGTGGCCGTGGCCGTAGTTGCTGCGGCTCCGGTGGCTGTGGCTCCGGTGGCTATGGCTCCTGTGGCCGCGGCTGTGGCTGTGGCGACCGCGGGCGGGGCGACCGGCGGCGTGACCGTGGAGTCGGGGCCGGTGGTGCCGTCGGTGGTCGGTGGGACGGCTGGGGCCTCCGGCACCCGCGCGGTACCGACCACCGCCTGCGTCGGGTAGCTGGGCGCGTAGCCGGCCTGGGGCGCGTGGCTGGCCTGGGGCGGGTAGCCGGCTTGCGGCGCGTGGCTGGCCTGGGGCGGGTAGCCGGCTTGCGGCATGTGGCCGGCCTGCGGCGGGTAGTTCCGCGGCCGGCCCGATGCGTCGAGGTATGCGGTGGGCTCGGCGTTCAGGGAGTGCTCGGGCACCGACGCGTGTCCGGTGGCGGCGGTCGGCACGTGCGGCGGAAGGGGCGGCCGGGCCGGCGGGGGCGGCACGGGGGCGGCGCCCACCGCGGTCGGCGGTGCGGCGTGACGCGGGCGGTGGGTCTGCACCTGAGGGTGCGGCGGCCCGTCCGGGATCGCCGACATCACGATCGTGTCGTCGGGTGCCATCGCGACCAGGGGCACCGGCGGCGGGGCGTCGACGGCCGTCAGCGGGGAGGCCGGCATCACCACCGTCTGGTCGAAGTCGCCGGCGGGTGGACCGACGGGCACCACCACGGTGCGTTCCGGCTCGTCACCGGCCGGTACGGCGACGGTCTCGTCGGGATCCCCGGGCCGGCTCATGGAATAGGAGGTTACGCGGACGCGGCGAGCCGCACGCGACACGCCCGCGCCGCAGGTGACGGGCGCGCGGAGTGGAAACCCGGGCGCGGAGGTTTCGGCGCTGCGGTTAAGGTTCGTCCGATGTCCGAGACGGCAAACACGGTGAGTACGCCACCGACGAACCGCGAGTTGACCACCGCCCAGCGCCGGGCCGTGGCCGAGCTCATGCGCGTCTCCCCCGTCGCTGACGAGCTCGGCCGGCGGTTCGCCGCCGCCGGGCACGAGCTGCACCTGGTCGGCGGTTCGGTGCGTGATGCGCTGCTCGGCCGGCTCGGCGACGACCTCGACTTCTGCACCGACGCCAAGCCGGAGCAGACGCTCGCGATCATCAAGGGCTGGGCCGAAGCGATCTGGACCACCGGGCAGGAGTTCGGCACGATCGGGCTGCAGCGGGGCGGCCTGCGGCTCGAGGTCACCACGTTCCGGGCCGAGGCGTACGACCGGGTCAGCCGCAACCCGATCGTGAAGTACGGCACCTCGCTCGACGACGACCTGCGCCGGCGCGACTTCACCGTCAACGCGATGGCCGTGTCGGTGCCGGGGCACGTGTTCGCCGACCCGCACGGTGGCCTGGCCGACCTGGCCGCGCGCAAGCTCCGCACGCCGGGCACGCCGCAGGAGTCGTTCGCCGACGACCCGCTGCGCATGCTGCGGGCCGCCCGGTTCGCCGCGCAGTTGCGGTTCGAGGTGGTGCCGCCGGTGCGAGCGGCGATGGAGGCGATGTCGGCCGACCTGGGCCGCATCACCGCCGAGCGGATCCGTGACGAGCTGGTGAAGTTGATGTCCAGCGCCGACCCGGTGACGGGCCTGCGGCTGCTCGTCGACACCGGCCTCGCCGACCAGTTCCTCCCGGAGCTCGCCGGGCTGCGCCTGGAGATCGACGAGCACGCCCAGCACAAGGACGTCTACGAGCACACCCTCACCGTGGTGCGGAACGCGATCGCGTTGGAGACCGACGGTCCCGACTTCGTGTTGCGCCTGGCGGCGCTCATGCACGACGTCGGCAAGCCGGCCACCAAGGCGGTCGGCACGGGTGGCCGGGTCAGCTTCCACCACCACGAGGTGGTCGGCGCGCGCCTCACGAAGCAGCGCATGCAGGCGCTGAAGTTCCCCAAGGACGTGATCTCCGCGGTGTCCGGGCTGGTCGCGCTCCACCTGCGCTTCTACGGCTACGGCCGGGGCGAGTGGACCGACTCGGCGGTGCGCCGCTATGTCACCGACGCCGGCGACCTGCTCGATCGTCTGCACAAGCTCACCCGCAGCGACGTCACCACCCGCAACCGGCGCAAGGCGGCCGCGCTGGCCGCCGACTACACGGCGCTGGAGGAGCGGATCTCCCGGATCGCCGCCGAGGAGGACCTCGCCCGGGTGCGGCCCGACCTCGACGGCAACGAGATCATGAAGCTGCTCGGCATCCCGCCCGGCCCACTCGTTGGCAAGGCGTGGCGTCACCTGAAGGAACTACGCCTCGACCGGGGTCCGCTCACCCACGAGGAGGCCGAGGCCGAACTGCGCCGGTGGGCCGCCGAGCAGGGCGTCTAGGAGACCTGTACCGCCTGGATCACCAGCGACTGGTTCGGCTGGCCGTCGTTGCCCGGCGCGCCACCGGCCGCCACCTGGTCGACGATCTCCAGCCCGCCGGTGACCTTGCCGAACACCGGGTAGTTCGGGTCGATCGGGCTGTCCTTGTAGACCATGAAAAACTGGCTGCCGTTCGTGTCCGGGCCGGCGTTCGCCATCGCCAGCGTGCCGCGCGGGTACGGCGTGCCGCCCGGTGCCGGCAGGTTCTCGTCGTCGAACGAGTAGCCGGGGTCGCCGGAGCCGGTGGCCGTCGGGTCGCCGCACTGGAGCACGAAGATCAGCATGGTCGTGAGCCGGTGGCAGGCGGTGTCGGTGAAGTAGCCGCTCGACGCGAGCGTCATGAACGACTCCACGGTGCACGGCGCGTTGGTGGCGTCAAGCTCCATGGTGATCGGCCCGCGGTTGGTGCCGATCGTGACCTTGACCAGCCCCGACCGGGTCGCCTTGCTGGGCGGGACGACGCGCGGGGTCTTGTCCGACGCCACGTTGAACCGGCAGTTGGCTGAGCCCGGTGCGGCATTCGGCGCGCCCGCACCCGGTGCGGCGGCCGGTGGCGGCACCGACGTGGCGTCCGACGGGACGCCCGACGCGTCGCCGGCCGGGAGGTTGGCCGGGGCGGGGGCGACGCGGGTCGCCACCGGTGCGGTGATGTCGTCGAGGGCGTCGTTCTGGCGGTCGATCAGGGCGGCGGCGCCGGCCCCGGTGAGGGCGACGAGCACCACACCGGCCGCGACGAGGATCGGCCAACGGCGCCGGCGTGGCTTGGCGTGCCGGGGCCGGTAGATCGGGGCGTCGGCGTTGGCCGGTCCGGCGGCCCGGACCGTGCGGCCGGATTCGTTCTCCGGGGCCGCCGGGTTCTCGGCGGCGCGATCTTCGGCAGCGGGGTCGTCGGGGTCGGCAGCGTGCTGGCCGGTGGGCTTGGCGGAAGGCCCGGCGGTGGGCCCGGCGGTGGGCTTGGCGGCGGGCTTGGCGGCGAGCCCGGCAGCGGGGTCGTCGTCGGCCGAGTCGTCGGCGTGCTGGCCGGTGGGCTTGGCGGTGGACTTGGTGGTGGGCACGTCGGCGGTGGACTTGGTGGTGGGCACGTCGGCGGTGGGCTTGGTGGTGGGCTCTTCGGCCGGCTCCTCAACAGGGTTCGCGGGGCGGGCGTCGTCGGGCTCGGTGTCGGCGGCGTGTTGGGCCGGAGTGCGGTCGGGCCCGGGCGTGTCCGATTGGCGACCGGCCTTCTGCGACGCGCGCCTCCGGCCGGCCCGGGGTTCGGTCTTCGGGGTGTCGCCGGGGGTTGCCTCGCCGGGTGCGGTTGCCTGCTCGACACCGGCCATGGTCCACTCCCCTGTAACTCAAAGCAACTGTGACGATACTGATCGTAACAACTACATTGCCCGGATTGTGGGCTTGACCTGCCGGAGCAGGTGATGCCGCCTCTCGACACCGTGGTTTACCGTCGCTTTCCTAGCCGACCTTGGAACCCACTGGAGGAGACACCAATGCAGCCGTGTCCCAACTGCGGCCGCACGGAGCTCAGTCCGGCCGGCAACTGCCAGAACTGCGGGTTGTTCCGGGGCAACGAGGGCTACGGCCAGGGTTACGGCCAGGGTCACGCGCCGGGTCAGTACGCGCCCGCCCAGTACCCGGCCGGCCAGTACCAGGCGCAGCCGGGGTACCAGTACCAGCAGCCCTACGGGGCGCAGCCGCAGTACGGCGCCGGCTACCAGGCGCCGCAGCCCGCCCCGCCGGCGCGGCGGCCGTCGACCGTGCCGCTGATCGTGCTGTCGGTGATCGCGGTGATCCTGGTGATCGGCATCGTGGGCGTGGTGCTCGTGCGCGCGGCCGACGACGAAGACCCGGGCGGCGGCGGCAACGGTGGCAACGGCACCACCGCCAGCGGCATCGACAAGTGCGTGGTCGGATCGTGGCGGATCACCAGCGCCAAGGAGAAGGTCGACCAGGACGGGACGCTCATCGAGTTCACCGCCCGCGGTGGAAACGTCGATCTGAAGGACGACGGTTCCGGCAAGATCGACTATGGCTCGGGCGTCACGTACACGGGCAAGGTCTCCGGCCAGAACGTCACGATCACGTTCACCGGCTCGGTGACGTTCTCGTTCAAGACGGTCGACGGCTCGTTCACGTTCAGCAACGTGTCACCGAACGGCACCGCGACGGTCAAGGTCAACGGCACCACCACGACGTCGATCCCGCTGGACATGGACACCAAGCCGGCCAAGTACACGTGCAGCGGCAACTCGCTGACGCAGTCGACCGACCTGGCCACCACCGAGATGAGCAAGTAAAGGATTCACGTGAAACGGGCCGGTCAGACCCGGGCGGCCACCGTCTCGGGTTCCGGCTCGGGCTGGCGGATGTCGTCGCCGACGCGCATGGCCCAGCGGCCACCGGTGAACGCGTACCAGATCGCCACCACGACGAAGCCGAGCGACACGGAGAACAGCACCTCGACCGAGCGCCCGTCGGTCGGCAGCACCAGGGCGCCGAGGAACAGGCCGACGACGAAGCTGACGTTGAACATCGTGTCGCTGAGGCTGAAGACCCGGCCGCGATAGTCGTCGGCGCACTCGTGCTGCAAGTCGGTGTCGACGATGATCTTGGCGCCCTGGCCGGCCAGGTTGACGAAGAACACCGCGATCGCCAGCAGGTACGGCGAGAACGACGGGCCGAACACGGCGATGGCGAGGCCCTCCAGGGCCAGCAGCAGGGTCAGCCAGCGCCAGCCGGCGACCCGGCGGGCCAGCGGCGGGGTCAGCACCGAGGCGGCCAGATTGCCCACCCCGCCACCGATGAACACCGCGGCGAGACCCGGCACGGCACCCGACACGTCACCGTCTTCGGCCACCGGGCTGCGGAACATGAGCAGCGCCGACAGCGTCAGGACGCCGAACAGCACCCGCTGGCCGCTCTGCGCGAGCAGCGCGTACGCCGCACCCCGCTGGGCGGCGAGGTGGCGTACCCCGTCGACCATCTCCCGGCCCGAGGAGGCGAGCACGTTGCGGAGGCTGGCGGACGGCGGGTGGTCGGGGCCGAGGTCGTCCTTGCCGAACGACCACCGGGCCAGCAGCGCCGACGCGGTGTAGCCGACCACGGCCACCGACGCGATCACCCCGTAGCCGTGGTAGCTGGCCAGGTCGAACGCGGTGAGCGCGGCGAACGCGGTGCACAGGCCGAGCGCGAAGCAGACCGAACCCATCGTGGTGGCCAGCGAGTTCGCCGTGACCAGGCGCCGGTCCTCAACCACGTGCGGAATCGCCGCCGAGACGCCGGCGACGAAGAAGCGGTTGAACCCGATGATCAGGAACGAGAGGGTGAGGAACCCGAGCCCCTCGTCGGCATTGAAGATCAGAAGGGCGGCGGGGATCACCAGCAACGCGCGGAGCAGGTTCGCCACGAACAGGATCGAGCGACGGCTCCACCGGTCGAGGAAGCCGCCGACGTACGGCCCGACGAGCGAGTACGGCAGCAGGAGCAGCGCGAACCCGACCGCGATGGCCAGCGGGTTCGTGGCCTTCTCCGGGTTGAACAACACGCTGCCCGCGAGGCCCGCCTGGAACCACCCGTCGCCGACATGGCTGAGCATCCGCACACCGAGCAGACGGCGGAACCCGCGGTGCCGGAGCACGGCGCGCAGGTTGTGGGAACGGGTGGAGCCTGGGGAGGGCACGGCTTCGAGAGTAGCCACGCCAGCCGCTCCCGCACCTCGAACGTACGGTTCGGAGCCCGAATTGGGGAGAACGGCCGAGTGGGTCATGTCTAGCCGGTCGGCCGTACGGACGACCGCCTGAGCATTCGACCGAGGCAGGATGGGTGCCATGCGGTGGGCGGCGGTCTCCTCTCCGATCGGTGAACTCGGTGTCGCGATCGACACGGACGGGCTCTGCAGCGTGCAGTTCCAGGGGGCGCCACCAGGGCGCGCCGAGGAGCCCGACGGCCTGCTGGCCACCGCCGCGGTCCAACTGACGGAGTACTTCGAGGGTGTGCGCACGGAGTTCGACCTCCCCCTGGTGGTACGCAGCGGAACGGAGTTCGAGCGCAGGGTCTGGGACCGGATCGCTGCCATTGAGTACGGGGAAACCACCACGTACGGCTCAATCGCCACGGAACTCGGTGACCCCGGTGCCGCCCGGGCCGTCGGCGTCGCGTGCAACCGCAACCCGCTGCCGCTGGTCATCCCGTGCCACCGGGTGGTCGGTGCGGGCGGGAAACTGGTCGGGTTCGGGGGTGGTCTCCCCCGCAAGGTGCACCTGCTCGAACTGGAGGCGCGCGTGACCATCGAGGCGGCGTTCCGGTGAACCACCCGCGGCTCGGATTTCCGTAGCCGGAGGGGACTGCGCGCGTCATAAATAAAAGAGCCGGGCCGAAGCCCGGCTCTTCCGAAATTCTGCCTAGCGCTCGATCGTGCCGGCGATGAAGTTCTCGACCGACTCGCGGGCGTCGAAATCGTGGTACTGCTCGGGCGGCGACTTCATGAAGTACGACGACGCCGAGAGGATCGGGCCGCCGATGCCGCGGTCGAGCGCGATCTTGGCCGCCCGCACCGCGTCGATGATGATGCCCGCCGAGTTGGGCGAGTCCCAGACCTCCAGCTTGAGCTCGGCGTTCAGCGGCGTGTCGCCGAACGACCTGCCCTCGAGCCGGATGTAGGCCCACTTGCGGTCGTCGAGCCACGGCACGTGGTCGGACGGGCCGATGTGGACGGCGCCCGCGTTCATCTCGTGCGGGATCTGGCTCGTGACCGACTGCGTCTTCGAGATCTTCTTCGACTGGAGGCGGTCGCGCTCCAGCATGTTCATGAAGTCCATGTTGCCGCCGAAGTTGAGCTGGTACGTGCGCAGCAGCTCGACCCCGCGCTCCTCGAAGAGGCGCGCCAGCTGGCGGTGCACGATGGTGGCACCCACCTGGCTCTTGATGTCGTCGCCGACGATCGGCACACCGGCGTCGGTGAACTTCTGCGCCCACTCCGGGTCGGAGGCGATGAAGACCGGCAGCGCGTTGACGAACGCGACCTTCGCGTCGATCGCGCACTGGGCGTAGAACTTGTCGGCCTGCTCGGAGCCCACCGGTAGGTAGGAGACGAGCACGTCGACCCGCGCCTCGCGCAGCGCCGCGACCACGTCGACGGAGGGCTCGTCGCTCTCCTCGACCATCTCGCGGTAGTACTTGCCCAGGCCGTCGTAGGTCGGGCCACGCTGCACCGTGATGCCGGTCGGTGGTACGTCGCAGATCTTGATCGTGTTGTTCTCGCTGGCCACGATGGCCTCGGCGAGGTCACGACCGACCTTCTTGGCGTCGACGTCGAAGGCGGCGACGAACTCGACGTCACCCACGTGATATTCGCCGAACTTCACGTGCATGAGGCCGGGGACGCGGGTTGCCGGGTCGGCGTTGCGGTAGTACTCGACCCCCTGAATGAGGGACGAGGCACAGTTGCCGACACCGACGATGGCCACGCGGACGGAGCCCATGTCGGGTGCCTCCTTTGAGATCTTTCGCCTGGGAAAGCCGGCGAGGGGTTGGCTACTTGCTTTCGGGCCGTGCATCTGGATCTGGGGTGACCTCCGGCGGGCGGCCGGAGCGTTCGTGTGCGATGAGTTCCTCCAGCCAGCGGACCTCGCGCTCGCATGCGTCGAGACCGTGCCGCTGGAGTTCGAGCGTGTAGGCGTCGAGCCGCTCCGCAGCGCGGCCCAACGTGGTGCGCAGGCCCTCGCGCCGCTCCTCGACGCGCCGACGTCGGCCCTCGAGGATGCGCAATCGGGTGGCCTGATCGGTACGTGAGAAGAACGCGAAGTGCACCCCGAAACCGGGATCGTCGAACGTTTCCGGCCCCGTACTGCCGAGCAGATCCTGGAACCGCTCTTTGCCCTCGGCTGTGATCTTGTACACGACTTTGCCCCGCTTGGACGCCAATGGCGGAGCATCCTTGTCGGCCGCCGCCGACTCCTCGGTGATCCAGCCGGCGAGCTTCATGCGACGCAGCGTGGGATAGAGCGACCCGTAGCTGATCGCCGCCCGGAACGCCCCCAGCTTGGTGGCAAGCTGTTTGCGCAGCTCGTAACCGTGCATGGGGGTCTCCATCAGGAGACCGAGGATCGCGAGCTCGAGCATCGTGTTCCGGCCTCCCTCCGATGTATCGCGCCGATACATCGGGACGGTAGCTCGGTTCATCTGCCGTTCGCAAGACCATCGACCACTGTTACCTGTGTGACTACGGAAAGTAACCGTTGTCGCCTCGTGAGCCGGGACCGCGTACCCTCGGTCCGTGCGCACCCAACGGCAGATCGTCGACTACGCCTTGAGGCGTCGGTCGCTGCTGCGTGAGGTGTATTCCGGGCGGGTCGGAACCTACGAGGTCTGTGACGCGTCTCCCTACCTGCGCAACGCCGCCAGGTTCCACGGAGACCCCAGAGACGAGCGTTGTCCGGTGTGCCGGCGGGACTACCTCACGAACGTGCACTACATCTACGGCGACGAATTGAAGGCATCGTCCGGACAGGCCAGGCGGGCGGTGGAGCTACCCGTCCTGGCGATGACGTTCCGCGAGTTCCGGGTGTACGTGGTCGAGGTGTGCCGCGGCTGCGGCTGGAACCACCTCATCGAGCAGTTCACGCTCGGGCGTGACGGGTTGGCGGAGTCGGTACCGGCTCCCGCCGAGGCGGCCACCGCAGTCGGCGGTGGCGGTCGAGGAGGATCCGTCAAGTGACCAGCATCGAAGTGGCCGAGACTTCCTCCGGCCGGCTGCACTGGTGGCATGCCGGCCATACTCCTCACGACAACTGGGCGATGGTGGACGAAATATCATCGCTACCGGCAAGGTGGGATGAATGAGTTACGGCGATCCGAACGCGGCCGGTTCTGTCGGCCGCGCGACCGTCGGCCGGGCGAGCGTTCCTGCTCCTGGCGCCGGTTCCGGCGGCGTTCCCGCTAACGGCTCCGCCGGGGTCGGTGGCCGCGCGTCGGTCCCGGTTTCCGGTGGTCCATCCGAGCGGACGGCGGGACGGGCGACCGTCGGCGCGGCGAGCGTGCCGGTCTCCGGTGCCGCACCCGCCGGCCGGGCGACCGTCGGTCGGGCCACGGTTGGCCGCGCCGCTGTCGGCGCCGCCGCTGTCGGTGGCCCCGGGCGCGGTGGGCCCGGTGGCCCCAGCGGTCCCGGCAGGCCCGGTGGACCGGGCGGGCCGGGTGGGCCCGCGGCGGCCGGGCAGGGTGGCCGCGCCGCGCGCGGGCCGCGTCCGCCCCGGTCGAAGAAGGCGCGCCGGCGCAACTGGATCGTCGCCAGCATCGCCGTGCTGATCATGGTCGCCGGCGGCACGTTGGTCGGCGGCACCTACGTCTTCGCCAAGATTCCGGCGCCCGAGGCCCTTCCGGCCGGCCAGTCGACGCGCGTCTACTACGCCGACGGCAAGACCGAGATGGCGAAGTTCGGCCAGGAGAACCGCACGATCGTCACCCTCGACAAGATCCCGAAGCACCTGCAGCACGCGGTGATCGCCACCGAAGACCGGTCGTTCTACGACAACGACGGCGTCGACATGGCCGGCATGGTGCGGGCGGCGTGGAACAACGTCACCGGCGGCGAGACGCAGGGCGCGTCGACGATCACCCAGCAGTACGCGCGGAAGATCGCCGAGCTCACCACCGAGGCGTCGTACAAGCGGAAGGCCGAGGAAGCGGCCATCGCGATGAAGCTGAACGACAAGTACACCAAGGACCAGATCCTCGGGTTCTACCTGAACACGGTGTACTTCGGCCGGGGCGCGTACGGCGTGGAGGCCGCGGCGCGGGCCTACTTCAAGAAGTCGACCGCCATGGAACTCACGGTCGAAGAGTCGATCATGCTGGCGGGCTTCATCAAGAACCCCGACTCCGGCAGCGGCAGCAGCGCCTTCGACCCGAACGTCAACCCCGAGCAGGCGAAGGCCCGCTTCGAGGGCAACCGCGACGCGCTGGTGCTGACCCAACCGAAGCTCGCCAAGTACGGCGGCGGCACGTACCAGGTCAACAACCAGATGCAGATGCCGCCGGTGCCGAAGTACAACCCGAACGACCAGGCCTTCCAGGCACAGTTCGGGCTCGACCTGCCGAGCGGTCTCATCGTCCACAACGTCATGGACGAGCTGACCAAGCTCAAGGAGACCGACCGGAACATCGGTGCGAAGCAGGACCTGAAGACCGCCGGCTACAAGATCGTCACGACGATCGACGTGGCCGCGCAGCAGGCCGCGCAGGCGTACGCCGACCTCGCCAACCCGGCTTCGCCGCTCAAGGGCGTGCCGGACACACAGACCGGCGCCCTGGTGGCGGTGGAGCCGTACACCGGGCGGGTGGTGGCGTACTACGGCGGGCCGAAGGGCGACGGCATCGACTACGCCGGCTTGTGGACCGACCCGATCCTCACCAGCGGCAAACGGATGGAGGGCGGGCTCCACCCGCCGGCGTCGTCGTTCAAGGTCTACACGCTGGCGGCGGCACTCTCGCAGGGCATCTCGGTCAAGTCCTACTGGGACGGCCGCCCCCGGCAGATGGAGGGCACCACCGAGGCGAACAAGATCCGGAACGCCAACCCCGAGGGCGACTGCGCCACCAGTCCCGGCTGCACGTTGGCCGACATGACCGCCCAGTCGCTGAACGTCCCGTTCTACGCGTTGACGCTCGAGTTGAAGCAGCGGGCCGCGTCCGTGCTCGAGACCGCGCGGGCGGCGGGCATCCGGTACATGCGTGACGACAAAGGCACAGTCCATGACCTCAACGCGTCCAAGGCCACCGAACTTGGGAACACCGGCCAGAACACCACCTCGGTGT
Source organism: Virgisporangium aurantiacum (assembly GCF_016863635.1). Taxonomy (GTDB): domain Bacteria; phylum Actinomycetota; class Actinomycetes; order Mycobacteriales; family Micromonosporaceae; genus Virgisporangium; species Virgisporangium aurantiacum. Next base: position 88,099 of record NZ_BOPG01000048.1, read on the forward strand.
TCGACTACCGGATCGGGTTCGGCCAGTACGCCATCACGGTGATCGACCACGCCAACGGCGTGGCGACCCTGGCCGCACAGGGCCAGGCGGCCAAGGCACATTTCATCGCCGAGGTCTGGGACGGCGACGCCAAGATCTACACGGAGCCCAAGAGGCTCACCGCGATGCCCGGCTACAACCCGAGCATGGCCGCCGACGAGGCGTGGGTGCTGCAGAAGGTGTCGGCGACCTACAAGTGGGCTCCGAAGAACACCCAGGTCGCCGCGAAGACCGGTACCTGGGAGAACGGCAACGTGAAGGGCGCGAACGCCCACTCCTGGACGGTCGGGTACACGGCCCCGAACAGGTCGAAGGGGTACAACGGGCTGGCGGTGGCCGTATGGGTCGGCAACAAGGGCGACGAGTTGCCGATCAAGTTGAAGAACGGCGCCAAGATGAGCGGTGCGGCCGGTGCCGGCGAGATCTTCAAGGCCTTCATCAAGAAGGCCACCGAAGGCAAGAGCGTCGGCAAGTTCCCCGACCCGAAGTTCGTCGGTGACGAGGACGCCGGTGACGGCAAGTCCGCCGATCCCAGCAACAGCCAGTCACCGGGCCAGGGCAACCCCGGGCCGGGTAACAACAACCCCGGCCCCGGCAACACCAACTCGACCGGCCCCGGTCGCGGCGGTGGCGGCGGTGGCGGTGGCGGCGGCGGTGGTCGCGACTAGGCAGGGCGCGAATCGGACGGTGTGGTCGTAGGGCAGGATCGACCCATGACGGCCACACCGCTCGAAAGCGCCCAGGAACCGGCCTTCGTGCCCGACGAGCCGGCCCACTCCGACGGGTTCGTACGAGGACTCGCCGAAGCCGTCGGCGGGCCGCTGGGCGAGCACGCGGTGCGCCCGAAGCGGGGCGGCGCCTACGGCCGTCAGTTCTGGACCGCCGCCCGCGTGGTCCTCGCGATGGTGTGCCTCACGATGTCGCTGCACTGGGTGCAGAAGTTCCCGTGCAACGACGGCGCGTGGAGCGGCCTCGAGCAGTACAAGTACATGTGCTACACCGACGTGCTGGCGCTGTACTACGGCGAGGAACTGTCCGCGGGCGCGGTGCCGTACAAGGACTTTCCGGTCGAGTACCCGGTGGTCACCGGCGCGTTCATGGGGCTGATCGGTCTGCCCGTCCACGCGCTCGGCGAGCGGGCCGGCGCGCTCAACGAGGGTCAGCTGTTCTACAACCTGAACGTGCTCGCGCTCGGTGCGGCCGCGATCGCCACCGCGGCGCTGATGGTCGCCGTCCGGCGCCGACGGCCGTGGGACATCGCGATGTTCGCGCTCTCCCCCGGCCTGTTCCTGTCGGCGACGATCAACTGGGACCTGCTGGCGATCGTGCTCACCGCGGCCGGCTGGTACTTCTGGGCCCGTCGCCGACCGGTGGCGGCCGGCGTCTTCGTGGCGCTGGCGGCGTCGGCGAAACTGTGGCCGGCGCTGCTGGCGTTGCCGTTGCTGGTCCTGTGCTGGCGGGCCCGCCGGATGCGCGAGTTCGGAACGGCGGCGTGGGCCGGCCTGTTCACGCTCGGGCTGGTGAACATCCCCGTGCTCGTGCTGTGGCCGAGCAGTTGGGCGCGCTTCTTCGAACTGAACAGCGAGCGCCCCGTCGACTGGGGCACGATCTGGTACATCGGGAGCCATTTCCCGCTGGGCAACGACCGGTACGGCATCGGGCCGTTCCAGTCGCTGGGCGACAACCTGCCGTTGCAGAACGCGGTGTCGTGGGTCCTGATCCTGTTGGCGATCGGTGGCGTGCTGCTGCTGGCCGTGCGGGCACCCCGCCGGCCCCGGCTGGCCCAGGTGGCGTTCCTGGTCGTGGCGGTGTTCCTGGTCCTCAACAAGGTGTGGTCGCAGCAGTTCGTGCTGTGGCTGATCCCGCTGGCGGTGCTCGCCCGTCCCCGGTGGGGGGCGTTCCTGGCCTGGCAGATGGCGGAGATCGCGTACTTCGCCGCGTTCTACGGCCGCCTGATGGGCGAGGCGGGGAAGGTCGTCTTTCCCGAGTGGGTGTTCGTGTGGGCGGCCGAGCTCCGCCTGATCACGCTGGGCGTGCTGATGTGGCTCGTCATCCGCGAAATGTTCCACCCCGAATTGGACGTCGTCCGCCAGACCTACGACGACGACCCCGACGGCGGCGTTCTCGACGGCGCCCCCGACCGCGACGACTGGCCGGGCGCCTGGCCACCGGAGTCCGAATCCGACGACGATCCGATGCCGGTCGCGGTGTCGGCGGCCGAGCCGCCCGAGCCGGACAAGCCGTAACCGGCGCGCCTGCCCGCGGCCGGCCGTGATCCTGAGACGTCGCAGCGTCCCTGCAAGATCGGCGCCGACGTCTGGTCAGAGGTGGTAGATGACCAGTTCGGGGGTTTCCTCGACCTCGATGTCCTCGCCGAAGGTTTCGGGGTTGGCGGCGGCCTCGTAGGCGGTGCCGGCCACCATGCTCTTGACCACGACCACGGTGCGCACGCCGAGGTCGCGGAGCAGGCGGATGCTTGCCGCGTCGGGGAAGCCGGCGGCGACCTCGCGTACCTCGCTCTGGCCGGCGGGCGTGAAACCGCTGCCACCGTTGACCATCGGCGGGAAGCCCTGGGTGCTCCAGAGCATGTACATCTCGTCGCTGGCCTGGTCGGACGGGAGGATCAGTAACGGCGCCGCGGCCTCGGCCAGCCCGGCGGGCGGGCGGGGTACCTCGGGGTGCCCGCTCGCCGACACGCCCTCGACCAGTACCAGTGCCAGCGGCAGCAGCAGCGCGAGGCGCAGGAGCGGGCCGGGGTACGGGCCGAAACCCCGCTCGATGGTGAAGTCGCGGGCCCGCTCGACGAACGCGCTCACCGCTCCGGCGGCGAGGAGTCCCGCGATGAGCGTGGTCCAGAGGACCAGCCGGCCCGGTGTGCGGATGCCGTCCCAGCCGGGCAGCCACTGGTGCAGCGGCAGGTAGGTGACCGCACCACCGAACGGGGCGGCGGTGCCCATGGCCAGCAGCACACTGACGATCATTCCGACGAGCAGGACGAATCGGACGTAGTACGGCCACGCCGAGTACACCAGGCCGGCCAGCGCCAGCCCGATCAGCACGAACCCGATCAGCAGCGCGCTCTCGTTCGGCGCGGTCATCGTGGCGCGCAGCCCGGAGTGCTCATGCCCCCACAGCCACGACTCCGCCGGCGCGGTGAGGAATCCGTACGCCGGCGGCGAGTAGATGTCGAGTTCGTCGACGCCGCGGCGGGCGTACGGGTGCTCGTCGACGACCTTCAGGTACGGGATCGCCATGAAGACACCGACGGCGGCGAAGACGAGGCCACCGAGGACGTCGGCGCCGAGCAGCCGCTTCGGGACCGGCGGGCGGCGGCTCAGCCACCGCCCGATCGGGCCGGGCTCCCGCGGCGGCCGCGGCGGCTGCGGCGGCTGGGTCGGCTGGACCGGATCAGCGGGCTCGGGCCGCATCACGCCGAACTCGATGACGTCGACCTGCGGCTCACTCTCGGTCACGCCAGGGCGGGTACCGGAGTCGGGGATCGGGTCGGGCTGAGCGGGCGGTGTCGGGAGCACGAGGCGGCGGGGGGTCGCCAGCCAGGCGATCATGGCTGCGACCACGAGCAGCGCCAGCACGTAGGCGAACGGCAGGCCGATACCGAACCCCAGGCTGATCTGCCACGCGGCCACCAGCCAGCCGGCCAGTGCCCAGCCCGGCCTGACGTCGTTCGGGCGGTAGCCGTGGCGCAACGTGAAACCGTGGCCGCGGGCGAGCATGGCCAGTGCCAGCACGATGCCGCCGCTGGACAGGACGTGCAGGTGGCCCGCCTGACCCCACCGCCACGGCGCGTAGGCGAACGCGGCGGCGGCCACCACCGCGCCGGACCGGTACGCGCCCAGCTGGCGGGCCAGGGCGTAGGCACCGAGGAACGCGAGCGCGAACGCCAGCGTGAAGACGATGTTGTAGCGCAGGATTGCCGCACTGATCCCGGAGCCGACGAGCCCCAGCGGGGCGAACCCGAGCAGCGTGTCGGAGTAGGCGAAGGTGGTGTGCTCGGGGAAGAACGTGTTCGAGTCCCAGATCGTGCCGGGCTTGGTGTCGAGCGCGTGCCCGGACCACGCCAGTTGCCAGGCCTGCAGCAACGGGTCGCCCAGGTCCTGCGGGATCGTGCGGGTGGGGTGACGCATGGTCGGCCAGGTCATGATGATCGCGAGGACCAGGGAACCGAGCGTGGCCAGCGTGTACTCGTGGAAGACCGCGTGCCCGATCGCCCGGACGACCCGGGTGACGGGGCCGGGGCGGGGACCGGTGCTCGGCGCGAACGCCTTCCACTTGCCGGGTTGCTGGGCGGCCGGCTTGCGCAGGCTGACCCGCCGCTTCTTCGGGGTGCGCCGGAGCAGGTTCACCCGGCGGACGAGGCTGACCTTCGGCCGGCTCCCGGCCTTTTCGGCGGCCTTCCCGGCGCCCTTCTCGATGGGCTTTCCGGTGGGCTTGGTGGCGGGGGGTTCGGTCGGTGGCTTCGTTCGCACGGTGCGGATGCGCCGGGGGACGGCGCTGGGCGCGCGCCGTGCCACGATGTGGCGCCGGTGGGGCAGGGTGGAGGCGCGCACGAGACGGACACCGGAGCCGTTCGTAGCGGGAGCCGGTGCCTTGCTTAATGCTTTTTCGGGAGCCGCGGACCCCGGTGCCGGATCGGGTGGTCGCCCGGCAGCCGCCCGGTGCTCGTCCTCATATTTTCCTTCGATCGGCCCGGACCAGCGATCAACGGTGACCGGCGCGCGGCGCGTGCCCTCGTCCTTGATCCTTCTCACCCCACCCGGTCGCGCAGGAACGCGATGTCGCCACCCTGACCTTCCGCACCGCCGGGCGTTTCGACCACGACCGGCGCGCCGGCTGCCTGAATGACCGCGACGATGAGATCAGGATCGATCTGACCGTTGCCAATGTTGTCATGCCGGTCGCGGTGCGAGTCGAAGGCATCGCGCGAGTCGTTGGCATGGATCAGATCGATGCGGCCGGTGATCGCCTTGACCCGGTCGACGATGCCGAGGAGATTCTCGCCGCCGGCGTGGGCGTGGCAGGTGTCGAGGCAGAAGCCCGGGTTGTACTCGCCGATGGCGTCCCAGAGGCGGGCCAGGTTGTCGAAGCGGCGGGCGCAGGCATTGTCGCCACCGGCGGTGTTCTCGATGAGGACGGGCGTGGCGAAACCGCCGTTCTCCTGCGCGTAGACGAACGTCTTGCGCCAGTTGTCGATGCCCTTGCCGATGTCGTCGGGTTTGTCGACGTGGCCGCCGTGCACGATGAGGCCCTTCGCGCCGACGGTGGCCGCGCCGGTGGCGTAGGTGAACAGCAGCTTGCGGCTCGGGATGCGGATGCGGTTGTTCGTGGTGGCGACGTTGATGCGGTACGGCGCATGGACGAAAACATCGACGTCGGACGCCTTGAGGGCAGCCGCGTCGGATCTCTCCTCGGGATCGACCCACGCCTGTGGATCGCTGAGGAAGAACTGGACCACCTCCGCCTTGCGTTCGGCGGCGGCTGCCAACGGATCTTGACGGTCGACGTGAGCACCGATGCGCATGCGGCGAGCCTACGACGACAGTCTGACAATCCGCGCGTCACCGGTCGGTGCCGGTGGTCGTTGTCCCGAATGGCCCGGTACCGCCTTTTGCACAGCACGACAATTTGGCGGCGCCGGCCTGCTCATGTTCCCGACCGAGACGCTGGATGGTTATGTACTCAGCTGTAGTTCCGAGGATGGCCCGGATCCTCGCTGCGGCCGCGCTCGGCGCCGGTCCGGCGTTGATCGCCGGGGCGGCCAGCGCGGAGCCGGAAGCCGCGCCGGCGGTGGAGTTCAGCGGTGGCAGCGTGCTCAACATGCTGGTCTGCAAGTCGCAGCCGAGCACGGGCCGGCTGACGGTGCAGGCGGAGAGCAAGGTGACGTTCGTCAACCGGCTCGGCCAGAACGCCACCTTGCGGGTCGGTGGGAAGACGGTGACGTCGGTCGGCGCCAACCAGGCGGTTCCGGTGGTGTTCCACCAGGGCCCGGTCGACGTCTCGATGACGATCTCCTGCAGCGCGGGCGTGGTCGAGGAGTTCCGTGCGGTGACGGTGGGAGTGACGCCGCGACCGGCGGCCGTTCCGCCGGCGGCCGCACCGACCACGGCGCCGGCGAACCGCGCACCCGCTCCGACCGGTACGGCACGGGCCAACGGCTACAACAAGTCGGCTTCGCCCACGCCGACGGCGACCGGCTCGAGCCCGGCCGCGGATCCGTGGGCGTCGACCTCGGCGGACGCCGCGGCGCCAGGTGTGTCGGCGCCGGATCAGGGTACTGGCGAGGGTGGTGGCCTGCCGCCGGGCGCGACCGATGTCGGCGACGTGGTGGCGGCCGCCGGTGAACCGGTGCACGGGCCGTCCGGGCTGCTGGCGATGATCGCCGCGGTGCTGACGGTCGGCGTCGGGGTGGCGGCGGTGCGGGCCATCATGGCGCGTCGTCTCGGCGGCGCAAGGTTCGCATAAGGTACAATTTATAAATCTCCGCGGGGCGTTTCATCCTCTGTCGGTGTGGTCGTTCCTCCCCAGGTCCCACCCCAGCTGCCGGATGAGACGCCCCGCGGTCGTTCCGCTATCCTTGTGCGGTCCCCGACCTCCTGGTAGTGGACGACGCATGACCTCCTGCCACGGAGAGACCGTGGCCGCCTAGCCCGTAGGAGGTGAGAAACGTCTTGCGTCATTACGAAATCATGGTGATCCTCGACGGCAGTCTCGAGGAGCGCGCCATTGCTCCGTCGCTCGACTCGTATCTCAACAACGTGATACGTGCCGCGGGTGGCTCAGTGGAAAAGCTCGACGTGTGGGGGCGCCGCCGCCTCGCGTACGAGATCAACAAGCGGACCGAGGGCATCTACGCGGTCATCGACCTGCACGCCACTCCGGCGGCCGTGGCCGAGCTGGACCGTCAGCTCCGGCTCAACGAGTCGGTGCTGCGTACCAAGGTCATCCGGCCGGAAGTCCGCTAGGTCTTCCACTTCCCGATTCTTGTCACACCTCTGTGACAGCCTCACCGCGACACTGTTTCCCGCGAGGAGTAGGGCCATGGCAGGAGATACCACCATCACGGTCGTCGGCAACCTGACCGATGATCCGGAGCTGAAGTTCACGTCGTCCGGTGTGGCTGTGGCCAAATTCCGGGTCGCGTCGACGCCGCGGTTCATGGACCGCGCGTCCGGCGAGTGGAAAGACGGCGATGCGCTGTTCCTGCGGTGCACCGTTTGGCGTCAGGCCGCCGAGCACGTAGCCGAGTCGCTGCAACGCGGCGCCCGGGTCGTGGTCGTCGGTCGGCTGCGCCAGAACAACTACGAGACCGCGCAGGGCGAGAAGCGCTCGTCCATCGAGCTCGAGGTCGACGAGATCGGCCCGTCCCTGCGGTACGCCACCGCCAAGGTGCAGAAGATGCAGCGCTCCGGCGGCGGCGGCTTCGGCGGCGACAGTGGTGGCGGTGGCGGTGGCGGCGGCGGAGGCGGCTACAGCGGTGGTGGCGGCGGCGGTGGCGGTGGCTACCGCGGCGGCAACCAGGGCGGCGGCGGTGGCGGCAACCAGGGTGGCGGCGGCAGCTACGCCGACGACCCCTGGGCCAACGCGGCGCCGGCCGGCCGTAGCGCTGGCGGCAGTGGCGGTGGATCGGGCTCATCCTTCGACGACGAGCCACCCTTCTAAGCAAGGGCGAATGAGGAGTACACGAATGGCCAAGGCTGCGGTTCTTCGCAAGCCGAAGAAGAAGGTCAACCCTCTCGACAAAGAGGGCATTGAGTACATCGATTACAAAGACACCGCTCTGCTGCGGAAGTTCATCTCCGACCGGGGCAAGATCCGTGCCCGCCGGGTCACCGGGGTGAGCGCCCAGCAGCAGCGTCAGATTGCCCGCGCGGTCAAGAACGCCCGCGAGATGGCGCTGCTGGCGTACACGACCACGGCGCGCTGACCGGGGAGGGCTGAGAAATGAAGATCATCCTGACCCAGGAGGTCAACGGCCTCGGTGCCCCCGGCGACATCGTCGAGGTCAAAGACGGCTACGGGCGCAACTACCTGCTCCCGCAGGGCTTTGCGATCAAGTGGACCCGCGGTGCGGAGAAGCAGGTCGATGTCATCAAGCGGGCCCGTGGGGCCCGGGAGATCCGCGACCTCGGGCACGCCAACGAGGTCAAGGGCCAGATCGAGGCGCTGTCGGTCAAGCTCGCGGTTCGCGCGGGCGACACCGGCCGGCTGTACGGCTCGGTCACGGCGGCCGAGATCGTCGACGCTGTCCGCAGCGCCGGTGGTCCCGCCCTCGACCGGCGGCGGGTGCAGCTGCCCGGCGCGGTCAAGTCGGTCGGCGACTACAAGGTGCAGGTCAAGCTGCACCCCGACGTGACGGCGACGTTCACCCTCGCGGTCACGGCGGCCAAGTAAGCGGTTTGCGGCGACGCCCCGGTCCCTGGTGGGCCGGGGCGTCGTTGTGTCTCGGCCGTGCCCGGGCTCAGCCGAAGATCAGTGAGTTCAGCACGGTCGTGAGCGTGCCACTGACCACCGCGGCCGCGAAGCCCAGCCCGCCCGCCTTCCAGCCGGCGCCGATCCAGCGGAACGCCAGCGCCAGGCCGACGCTCATCGTCGACGCGACGCCCAGCCACGGGAGGGCCCTGATGCCCGCGTCGATCGCCTCGGCCCGTTCGGCGCTGTCGTTGAACACGAACAGGGCCACCACGTAGGCGACGATCGCCAGCCCGAACCAGATCAGCGGGGCGAGCGCCGCGGTCACCGTGCCGGCCGGCACCCGCTCGCCCATCAGTTCGCTCGCGACCGGGTCGCGCTCGGGCTCGGGATCCATCACGCGGCGGTTGGGTGGCTGCGGCAGCGGCGATTCGCTCCAGTCGGTCGAGCGGCTCGTCGGCGCGTCGTCCCACGTGTGCGGGTGCCACTCGGGGCGCTGGTCGTGCCGTTCGGTCCAGCCGGCGCCGTCGATGACGTTGGCCGGGCGGTCGCGCTCGGGGGTGCGGCGCAGGTCGGTGGTCTCCTCGAACCGCTCGATGGCGAAGTCGGACCGCTCGTCGCGGGGATCGGCCGGCACCCACTGGCCGCGGCTGCTGCTCCAGCGTCCGGTTTCGTGGGGGGTGGGGGCGCGGTCGTCGGGGATCCGGCCACGGGCGACCCGGGGTTGCGGCTCGGTGGGTGCCTCGGGCCGGGGGTTGGGCCGTGGGCCTTCCCGGGGTTCGGGCGGCGGGGCACGGTAGCCCTGCGGGCCGCGGCCGGGTGGGGCGCCGTACGGAGCGCCGTAGGGGATGCCGGACGGTGGCGGCATTCCGTAGTCGGGGCCGCTGAAGTTCGGTGGACGGGGCGGCGGATAGCCGTTCGGCATGGAGGGGTCGGCGGTCGCGGGGCGGTAGCCGTTGGGGTTGGTCTGGTCGCCGGGGTAGGGGCGGAAGCCGCGGGGGTTGGTCTGGTCCGGGGCCGGGCGGTAGCCGTTGGGGTTGGTCTGGTCCGGGGCTGGGCGGAAGCCGTTGGGGTTGGTCTGGTCGCCGGGGTACGGGCGGAAGCCGCGGGGGTTCGTTTGATCCGGGGTCGGGCGGAAGCCGTGTGGGTTGGTCTGGTCCGGGGCCGGGCCGTAGCCGTTGGGGTTGGGCTGGTCGCCGGGGTACGGGCTGAAACCGCGGGGGTTGGTCTGGTCCGGGGCTGGGCGGAAGCCGTTGGGGTTGGTCTGGTCGCCGGGATACGGGCGGAAGCCGCGGGGGTTGGTCTGGTCGGCGCGGTAGCCGCCGGGGGCCATGGCCCCCGGATCGTCGGCGGGGGTGGCCCGCCCGGGTACGCGGGGCAGGCCGTCGATCGTCGGGCGGTCGCCAGGTATCCGGCCCGGGTACTGCCTCGAGAAGTCGGTGGTCGGCCGGTCGGTCTGGTCGGGGTCGCGGCGGCGGGTGCGGGGTTGCCTGGTCCGGCCCACCGGGGGCATGCCATGGGCGTCGGTGCTCACCGCGTCACCCCGCATTGGCCCGGGTGGTACGGACGCCGCGCCGCGCGGACCGGGCCGCGCGGCCCCGGCCTCGCGCGGATCGATGGGACGCTGCTGCGGCGGCCAATCCAACTCGCGTGTCGGGTCGTGAGGACCGTCGGGCGTGGCGTACGGTGCGGGGGCAGTGCGCGGGATGGGTTGGCGTCGATGGGCGCTGGAGGTGCGCGCGGAACCGCCGTCGCGGCTTTCACTCCAGCGGGGATCGGCACCTCGGTACGGATCGTCCGCGGCGTCATCGCGCGGCGGCCGGCGTGCCATCCGCCCGTCAGCCATTCTCGCCAAGATACCGCAGCCGGCTCCGAGGCGGCCTGTTTTCTTTTATCCACAAGCTGGGGACAACGTTTTCGCTGCTCAACATGAATGTGAAAGCAGTATCAACAGGGCTGTCCACAGGTTGCGCACATGACTAACCACCGGGTTGGGCGCGGTATCCACAGCTTGTCCCGAGGTGCATCCACCGGGGTGTTTGATCCTGGGCCTCCGGTTTCCTAGCGTGGGCCAGCACACTGGCGCGATTCTGGGCGCTGAACCGAGAATTGTCGTACGCACGTACTAACCTGATCACAGGGTCGGCGTGGCGAGGGGAGGCACCGGTGTCGGTCACCGACGAGGTACGCGCCATGCAGCCTCCTCCCGACGACGAGTGGGGCGACGGCGATCGGGGCGGCGGCGAGCGTCCGGCCCGGGGGCCCGGTCGGTCGGGGCCGGGCGGGCCGGGTGGGCCCGGCGGACCCCCGGGCGGCAACGGTGGTGGCGGCGGGGGCGGGTACGACCGCACTCCCCCGCAGGACATCGCGGCCGAGCAGTGCGTGCTCGGCGCCATGATGCTGAGCAAAGACGCGATCGCCGACGTCGTCGAGATCGTGCGCACCGCCGACTTCTACCGGCCCGCCCACGCCACCATTTTCGACGCGGTCCTCGACCTGTACGGGCGCGGCGAACCGGCCGACGCGATCACGGTGGTCGCCGCCCTCGCTGACTCGGGTGACCTCGCCCGCGTCGGTGGCGTGCCGTACGTCCACGACCTGCTGGCGATCGTGCCCACGGCGGCGAACGCGTCCTACTACGGCCGCATCGTCGCCGAGCGCGCGGTGCTGCGCCGGCTGGTCGAGGCCGGCACCCGCATCGTCCAACTGGGGTACGGCGCCTCCGCGTCCGGTGGGCGCGATGTCGACGACACGGTCGACCTCGCCCAGCAGGAGATCTACAACGTCACCGAACGCCGGGGCGGCGACGACTTCGCGATCCTCTCCGACCTGCTGCAGCCCACCCTCGACGAGATCGAGGCGGTCGGGGCGCACGGCGGGGTGATGACGGGGGTGCCGACGGGCTTCACCGACCTCGATCGGCTGCTGAACGGCCTGCACGGCGGCCAGTTGATCATCGTGGCGGGCCGGCCCGGTCTGGGCAAATCGACAGCGGGTATGGATTTCGTCCGATCTGCGTCAGTCAAAAACAATCTGGCTAGCGCGATCTTCTCCCTGGAAATGAGCAAGGTCGAGATCGTGATGCGGCTCCTGTCGGCGGAGGCGCGGGTGCCGCTCCACGTCCTGCGGTCGGGGCAGCTGTCCGACGACGACTGGACGAAGCTGGCCCGGCGCATGGGCGAGATCAGCGAGGCACCGCTGTTCGTCGACGACACGCCGAGCATGACGCTGATGGAGATCCGGGCCAAGGCCCGCCGCCTCAAGCAGCGGAACGACCTCAAGCTGATCGTGGTCGACTATCTCCAGCTCATGACGTCGCCGAAGCGCACCGAGAGCCGGCAGCAGGAGGTGGCCGAGCTTTCCCGGGGCCTCAAGTTGCTGGCCAAGGAGGTCGAGTGTCCGGTCGTGGCGGTCAGCCAGCTGAACCGTGGGCCGGAGCAACGAACCGACAAGCGCCCCCAATTGTCCGACCTTCGTGAGTCGGGCTGCCTGACCGCGAGCACCCGGGTGGTGCGGGCCGACACCAACGCCGAAGTGACACTTGGCGACCTGCTCGCGTCCGGAGAGCGTGACGTGCCGATCTGGGCGCTCGACGAGCGGCTCAAATACGTGCCGCGAACGATGACCCACGTGTTCCCGAACGGGCGCAAGCCGGTGCATCGGATGCGGCTGCGGTCCGGTAGGGAGATCGAGGCCACCGGTAACCATCCGTTCCTGACGGTCGATGGTTGGCGTGCGCTCGAAACGCTGGCGGTGGGAAGCCGGTTGGCCGTTCCCCGCCATGTTCCCGGTCCGCTCGAACCGTCGGAATGGGCCGACGACGAGGTCGTGCTGCTCGCACACCTGCTCGGTGACGGTTCTTTCGTCCGTCGTCAACCGATCCGGTATGCGAGCGTCGACGAAGAGAACCTCGCGGTGGTGAGAGCCGCAGCCCGTCACTTCGGGATCTCCGCGGTTCTTGACGACTACCCGGCCGCCCGGGTCAGGACCCTTCGCCTACCGGCGCCGTTCCCGCTGGCCAGGGGACGACGCAATCCGATCGCCGCGTGGCTCGACGGAATGGGCCTGTTCGGGCTCCGATCACACGAGAAGTTCGTTCCCGACGAGATCTTCGGCCTGTCCAAGCGCCAGGTGACGCTGTTCCTGCACCACCTCTGGGCAACGGATGGGTCGGTCACCGTTCGGGGCAACGGTGGCCGCGTGTACTTCGCATCCACGAGCCGGCGCCTCATCGATGGCGTCGCGGCACTGCTTCTGCGGTTCGGTATCACCGGCCGGATCAGGGAGACCAGGCCGGCCCTGCACCGGCCGCAGTTCACGCTGGACATCTCGGGGCGTGATGACCAGCTCCGGTTCCTGCGGGAGATCTCCGTCCACGGTGGGCGAGCCGGGTCGTGTCTTCAACTGCTGGCACTGCTGGAGAAGGTGCGGAGCAACCCGAACATCGACACGGTGCCGCGGGAGATCTGGGACCGGGTTCGCCATGCGCTCACCGAACAACAGATGACCCACCGCGAGTTCGCCGCCGCCATGGGCACCCAGTTCTGCGGCTCCGCGATGTGGAAACGGGCGCCGGGCCGGGAGCGGTTGTCGCGGGTGGCGGCGGTGCTCGGCAACGCCGACCTCGAACTCGTCGCTACGAACGACGTGCTGTGGGACGAGGTCATCTCGATCGAGCCGATCGGTGAGCAGGACGTTTACGACGCGACGGTGCTCGGGCTGCACAACTTCATCGCCAACGGCATCGCGGTGCACAACTCGATCGAGCAAGATGCCGACGTTGTGATTCTTTTGCACCGTGACGACTACTACGACAAGGAGTCGCCGCGGGCGGGGGAGGCGGACTTCATCGTCGCCAAGCACCGGAATGGGCCCACCGACACGATTACGGTGGCGGCGCAGCTTCACCTGTCGCGGTTCGTCGACATGGCGATCACGTAGCCGGGCAGCGGTCCTGGAAATCTACGAACCGTCGGCGGCCTGCTGGCCGCGGGCCCGCCTGCTCGGGGGGATCCGGATCACCGAGCCGGTCTCGTGCAGCGGCTCGGCCAGCCGTCCCGGCTTGCCGCCGGGCCCGGCCTGCAGCAGCGTCATCAGCTTCGCCAGCGGCATCGGCTTCGCGAACAGGTGACCCTGTGCCAGCGGGCAGCCGTACTCCCACAACTTTGCCCGCTGCCGCTCGCTCTCGACGCCCTCGGCCACCACCGACAGGCCCAGGCTGCGGCCCAGCTCGATCGTCGACCTGACCACGGCGGCTTCGATCGGGGCGTCCATCGCGGCGACGAAACTACGGTCGATCTTCAGCTCCTGCACCGGGACGCGGGCGAGCGTGGCCAGCGACGAGTAGCCGGTGCCGAAGTCGTCGAGGGCGAGTTGCAGACCCAGGCCGCGCAGCCGGCCGAGAACGTCGTCGACGACCTCGAGCTGGCTCAGGGTCACGCTCTCGGTGAGCTCGATGACCAGGTTGGCCGCCAGCTCCTCCCGGCCGCTCAACTGCCGCTCCACCATGTCGGGGAACGTGGTGTCGAGCAGGCTGCGCGGGGTGACGTTGACCGATACCGGCATCCCGAAGCCGGACTCGGCCCACAGGGTGGCGGCGCACAGCGCCTGGTCGAGCACCTCTTCGGTGAACGCGGCGAGCTGGCCCGAGCGCTCCACCGAGTCGAGGAACCGGTTCGGCGCGAGGTTGCCGTGCTTCGGGTGCGCCCAGCGGGTCAACGCCTCGGCGCCCACGCAGTCGCCGGTACCGAGGTCGACGATCGGCTGGAAGTTGACGATGAATTCCTTCTCGGCGATCCCGCGCGCGATCTCGCCGCCGAGGGAGAGCATGTCGACGTCGGCCGTGTCGCGGGACTGGTCGAACGTCACCACCCGCTGGCCGTTGCGCTTGGCCTGGTACATGGCGACATCGGCGCGCCGCAGCAGCTCCTCCACCGTCCGCTTGCCCGGGCGGTCGCTGGTCGCGACCGCGACTCCCCCGCTCGCCTCGACCGAGACGCGCACCCCGTCGACCACCATCGGCGGGTTCAGGCAGGCGAGCAGCGCGTGCGCCCGGGACAGGGCCAGGGCCGGCGCGGGCAGGCCGACCAGCAGGATCGCGAACTCGTCGCCGCCGAGGCGGGCGACCAGGTCGTCGGGCTGCGCGGTGGCCTTCAGCCGGAGGCCGGCCTCCACGAGCACCTGGTCGCCGGCCGAGTGGCCGAGCGTGTCGTTGATCTCCTTGAAGTGGTTCAGATCGATGAGCAGAAGCGCGGTGACGCCGTTCGGCGGCCGGGCCGCCAGCACCTGCTCGCCGTATTCGGTGAGCCGGCGGCGGTTCGCCAGCTCGGTGAGCGGGTCGATCGCCGCGGCCCGGGCGTGGCTCTCGGCCAGCCGTTTGGTCTCGGTGAACGTGGTGGCGTTGCGGATCGCGGTACGCAGCGCGGCGGCGAACGTGGCGAGCGTGTAGGTCTCGCGCTCGGAGAGGGTGATCTGGCCGCCCCGGATCAGCAGGCGCAGTTCGCCCAGCGACGCGACGTCGGCGGAGGTGGTCAGGTCGATCCCGATCGCCTGGCCGCTGGACGCGGGAGCGCCGGCCGGTGGGCCGTCGTAGAGGACGTCGTTGGCGTCGCCGCGCACCAGCCGAGGCGGATCGAGGATCTCGACCTCGACCTCGTGCACGGAGAACAGCTCGGCCGCCCGGAGGACAGCCGTACGCAGCACGCCGTCGAAGTCGACCGAGTTGAACTCGTCGGTGGCGCGGGAAAGGCGTTGCCACGTATCGCGTTCACTGCGGGTACGGACCCGGATCGCGGTCGCCAGATGGAGGCCGTACACGAGGATCGGCATGACCAGCAGCAGCGCGTCGCTTTCGATCAGAACGAAGTACATCGCGATGGTGACGACCAGGCCGCCCATCTTGATGGCGAACCGCACGTCGACGTTGGTCATGAAGATCTGGCGGACGCTGGACCCGCTCGCGAGCGACAGGACCGGGCTGGAGAGCACCTCGTCGGCCACCGCGTAGGCACCGAAAGCGGCGCAGATCGCGACGATGTCGGCGGTGGTGACGGCCCGACTGTCTGGACCGACGCTGATCGGAACAAACCCCAAGCCGTGCGCCGCCGCCACTGCAGCGGCCACGGCTAGGGTTTCTTTGGCGGTATTGAATACCGCCTTGATTGCCGGCAAACGTAGGATCAGCCACTTTGCGGCTGCTGTACCGACACATACGTAGACAACTGCGGCCGACGGGCGTGCATAAACCACGCAAACAACGGTCGCAACCGACGCGGGAACCAAAGAAACAACAGTGGATCGCACGCGACTCGGAATTTGTACGGATTGCAGAGCGGCAACGAAGATTACGAGTAGCGCCGGCTGCCATCCCGGCTGCCATCCGGGCACCGCCTGCCAAACGGCGAGGCCGAAGACCGCCAACGCGGGCAGCGCCATCGAGTACACGAGAGGCT
The DNA here is from genome assembly GCF_016863635.1 of Virgisporangium aurantiacum. Lineage (GTDB taxonomy): Bacteria > Actinomycetota > Actinomycetes > Mycobacteriales > Micromonosporaceae > Virgisporangium > Virgisporangium aurantiacum. The sequence goes on from NZ_BOPG01000048.1 coordinate 104,016, forward strand.
TCAGCCACCGTGTCCGATTCACCGCCGACCCCGCAGTCACATAACCATCGTGACCCGGGACGGTATGGCGCTGTCAATACGGCGCTGGAGCCCTGGTGGCGGGGCAACTACAGAGAGTTAGTGCCAGCTGATGTCACGCATGGGAAACCCCCTCCATTACAAGGACCGATATTCGCGGTGACTCCACGTATTTGCAGAGGTCATCGGCTTGTCGGTAAGGACACTAGGCTGTTTGACACCTGGCTGTCCAGTCTATTTGTCCCTCGATTCGTGATTTGCGAACTTGGATAGTTCTGGTCACGAAAAGCGTGTTACTGTGGTTACTTAATGTTACCGGATTTTCGACTTTGATCCACTGCGGGCCGAGAATTGTCACATTGCTTGCACGTGCAAATGACGAAGCAATTGCACGGCCGAGCTCTGTGTTTAACGCCCCGTGTTCGACTGTGCGCGGAATGCAACAACGACATGTGTCAAACAGACAGTGAGCATGGTCAATCAGGGATTCTTCCCGAAGATCGGTGTGCCGAACACCCACTGATCGGCGGCATGCGTAGGCTCGTCAGGGTGGACGATCCGCAGCTCACCCACGTAGACGCCAAAGGCGCTGCGCGCATGGTGGATGTGTCCGGAAAAGACATCACGATTCGGCGCGCGGTAGCGGCCGGAACCGTGACAACGACCACAAGCGTCATCGATTTGCTTCGGCGCGATTCATTGCCGAAAGGTGACGCCCTGGCAACCGCCCGTATAGCCGGCATCATGGGCGCCAAGCGCACGCCCGATCTGCTGCCGTTGTGCCACCCGATCGCGCTGCACGGAGTCACCGTTGAATTGACGCTCCGGGAAGACGCGGTCGACATCGAGGTCGTCGTTCGTACCGCTGATCGCACGGGTGTGGAAATGGAAGCGCTCACCGCCGTCGCCACTGCCGGTCTCGCGTTGATTGACATGATCAAGGCCGTCGACCCGGCCGCCTCCCTCACTTCTGTCCGGGTACTGCGGAAGGAAGGCGGCAAGACCGGAACATGGACCCGCTCGTGATCAGGGCCCTGGTCATCGTCGCCTCCAACCGTGCCGCGGCCGGTGTCTACGAAGACACCAGCGGCCCGCTCCTGGTGGAAGGCCTCCGCGTACTCGGCTGCGAAGTTAGTGATCCGCTCGTTGTTCCTGACGGACCGCCGGTCCGCACTGCGCTGCGTGATGCGGTCGTTGCGGGCTTCGATGTCGTGGTCACAAGCGGGGGGACGGGAATCAGCCCGACCGACGCAACACCGCAGATGACGCGCGAGGTGCTGGATTACGAGGTACCTGGCGTAGCCGAAGCGCTCCGGTCAGTAAGTCGGGACAAAGTCCCCACGTCAATCTTGTCAAGAGGGTTGGCGGGCGTCGCCGGACGAACTTTCGTGGTCAATTTGCCCGGATCGCGAGGCGGAGCCAAGGACGGACTGGCCGTTCTCGGCCCGATCCTGGCCCACGCCGTCGACCAACTCCGCGGCGGAGACCATCCCCGAAGCGCATAGGCTGATCCGGTGGCAAGCCACCCGACAACCTCCCTGCCGTGGCCCGACGCGCGCCGTGCGGTCCACGCGGCCGGCGCCGCGGCGATGCGCGCGCCGGTGACCGTTCCGCTCGTCGAGGCGGAAGGGCTCACGCTCGCCGAACCGCTCACCGCCCGGGCACCCATGCCGGCGTTCCCGACCTCGAGCGTCGACGGCTGGGCGGTCCGCGGTGCCGGTCCGTGGCGGATCACCGGCCAGGTACTGGCCGGTTCACCCGCGCCCGCCCTGACCACCGACGGCACCTGTGTCGAGATCGCGACCGGCGCCATGGTCCCGACCGGTGCGTCGGTGATCGTGCGGGTCGAGGACTCCACGGTGAGCGGCGACGAGGTGACCGGCGAGGCGCGCGCCCCGCACGAGTGGCGCGACATCGGCGAGGAGGCGGCCGGCGGCGAGGAACTCATGCCGGCCGGTACCCGGATCAATCCGGCGGTGCTCGGTCTCGCGGCGTCGGCCGGACATGACGTCCTGAGAGTCCACAAGGCGCCGAAGGTCGCCACGCTGGTGTTCGGCGACGAGCTGCTGGTGGAGGGCGTGGCCGGCGACGGCCGCGTACGCGACGCCCTCGGCCCGCAGGTGCCGGCCTGGCTGCGCCGCCTCGGCGCCGAGGCCCTGCCGCCGGTCGTACCGGTGCCCGACACGCTCGACGCGCACGTCGATGCCCTGAAGAAAGCGCTCGACGGCGGCGCCGACCTGATCTGCACCACCGGCGGCACCATGCACGGCCCGGTCGACCACCTCCACCCGGCCCTGAAGGAGCTCGGCGCCGAGTACGTGGTGAACACCGTCGAGGTGCGGCCGGGCTTCCCGATGCTGGTAGCGGCGCTGCCCGGCGGGCGGTTCGTCTGCGGCCTGCCGGGCAACCCGCAGTCGGCCGTGGTCGCCCTGGTGACCCTGGTGATGCCGCTCCTGGCCGGTCTCGTCGGCGCGCCGGTGCCGCCGCTCGGCACCGTGACGCTCGGCGCCGAGGTGCCCGGCCGGGGCGGGCACACCCACCTGGCCCTGGTGCGGCGCGACCCGGCCGACGGGCTCGCCTATCCCCTGCCGCACGCGAACTCGGCCATGCTGCGCGGGCTGGCGCGGGCCATCGGGTTCGCGGTCGTCGCACCGGACACGACCGGGACGCCCGGCGCGAGCGTCCCGTTGGTGGCCCTGCCATGACCACCACCGCGGCGGTCACGACCGCGGTGACCACCGACGAACTCGAGGTCGCCGCGCACGAGCGCGCGGTCGCGTCGGCGGCCGCCGGGGCCGTCGTGTCGTTCAGTGGCGTCGTGCGCGATCATGATCATGGACGCCCGGTGACGCTGCTCGAGTACGAGGGGCACCCGAGCGCCGCCGAGGTGCTGCAAAAGGTCGCCGAGGAGATCGCCGCCGACCCCGACGTGTACGCCGTCGCCGTGTCGCACCGGCTCGGCGCGCTGGAGATCGGCGACGTCGCGCTGGCCGCCGCCGTCGCCACGGCGCACCGCGCGGCGGCGTTCGCCGCCTGTGCGCGGCTGGTCGACGAGGTCAAGGCGCGCCTGCCGGTCTGGAAGCACCAGGTCTTCGCCGACGGCACCGATGAATGGGTCAACTGCGCGTAGTCGCGCGGTTTCACGTGAATCATCGGCGAAGGGCCGGCCCGGACAGGCCGGCCCTCGCGAAGGAACTCAGAACGGCAGGCGGCGGCCGGCCTGCAGCGCCCGCGTGGCCAGCCTGGCCTCGCGCCGCGCGGTGCGGGCGCTCCGGCGGACCGACTTGCCGGCCTGTGACGCGGCGGTGCTGGCCCGCCAGGCGGCGTTGCCAACCGTGTCGGTGATCGCGTCACCCGCGCGGCCGACGACATGGCCGGCGCGCTTGGCGGCCGCCACACCGGTCAGTCCGGCGGTGGCGCCGGCCACCTTGGCGGCCCGGCGGGCGTCGCGCGCGGCATAGCGGCCGCGGCGACCGGCCTCCCGGGCGGCGTACCGGGTCTGGTAGGCCAGGCTCGGGCGGCCACCGCGGTCGACCATCGCGTACAGCAGGCCGCCGAGCAGGCCCAGGTTCTTGGCGAACTGTGCCCGCTGCTCGGCCTTGCGCTGCGGATCGCTCTCGGCCCAGAACGGGTGGGTGGCGATCGTCGACGGCACCACCGTCGCGGCCAGAACGGCCGCTGCCGGCCGGGTGAAGTGGCCGGTCGCGAGCAGGAGCCCACCGGCCACCTGCGCAATGCCGGTCGCCTTGACCAGGGTCTCGGTATCGGTAGGGAGGTTGGCGGCCTCCAGCGCAGGCTCCAGGTAGTCGGTGACCGGTTTGGCGTCCGCGACGTGCCGCTCCGGATGCTTGAGGACGAGGTACCCGCTGCCGACGAACAGCGCGCCGAGCAGCGTACGGGCTGCTGTACGAATGGGCGTCATGACCGGTCCTTACCCCGCGTACGACCGCTTTACGCAACTGTCGTACCTGTTCATTAGGCTTCGGTGTGATGACCGAGACCGAGGTCGCCGGCACAATCACCCCATGGAGCGCGGAACAGGTCCTCGCGCTCGCCCCGGACGTACCCGCCCAGCGGGCCGCACAACTGCTCGTCGGCGACTCCCGGTGGTCCGATTCCGGTAGCGCGGGCGAGCTGGTGTGGGGCCGGATCCGGGGCACCTCCGAGTACCAGACGATCGCCGAGCTGGGTGAGCGGCCGGCGTTCCACTGTTCCTGCCCGAGCCGCAAGGTGCCCTGCAAACACGTCCTCGCCCTGCTGCTGCGCTGGGCGAACCGCAAGGTCGCGACCGCCGACGAGCCGGGCTGGGTGCACGACTGGTCGATGCGGCAGGCGGCCCGCAACGCCCGTCGCGAGGGTGCTGCGGCGAAGCCGCGCGAGGTGAACCCGAAGACCGTCGCCCGGCGCGCCGACCGGGTGGCGGCCGGCATGGCCGAGCTCGACCGGTGGCTGGTCGACCAGGTCGCCGGCGGGGTCGCCAACCTCACCACGGTGGGCTACGAGCCGTTCGACACGCTGGCCGCCCGGCTGGTCGACGCGCAGGCCCGCGGCGCCGCCGGCCTGGTGCGGCGGCTCGCCGGCGCGGCGGTCAGCGGTGACCCGGAGCGCCTGGTCACCGAGCTGGGGCTGCTGCGGTTACTGGCCGCCGGGTACGCCCGCATCGACGAACTGCCGGCGCCGCTGGCCGCCACCGTCGCCAGCCGGGTCGGCCTGCCGGTGAGCCGCGAGGAGGTGCTGTCGACTCCCCCGGTCGCCGACCTGTGGGCGGTGCTCGGCATCCGCGACGAGATCGACGACCAGTTGAGCAGCCGCCGCACCTGGCTGCGCGGGTGCGGCACCGGGCGGATGGCGATGGTGCTGTCGTTCGCCGGCCCGGGCCAGTCGCTCGCCAACGACTTCACCCCGGGCACCGTGGTCGAGGCCGACCTGTGCTTCTACCCGGGGGCCACGCCGCTGCGCGCGCTGGTCGCCGGCCGCGCGGGCGTCGTCAAGGACCCGCCCGACCCGCCGGCCGACAGCGTCGTCGGCGCGCTCGACTCCTGGGCCGCGGCCCTCGCCGGCGACCCGTGGCTCGACCGGTGGCCGGTGCTGGTCGCCGGCGTGCACCCGACGCTGACCCATCTGGTCGAGGCCGACGGCACCGCGCTTCCCCTGCGCGGCGAGCACTGGCCGCTGGTCGGTGCCGCCGGTGGGCGCGCGTGCCGGGTGATGGGCGAGTACGGTCCTGGCGGCCTGCGTCCGGTATCGGCCTGGATGGGCGACCGGATGGTGGACCTGTGAACCAGACCTGGCCCGAGGTGGTCGCCGCCGCGCTCGTCGGCACCGACCGGCGGCCGGTCGACGGTGGCGCCGGCGCACTCCTCGACACCGCCGCCGAACTCGGCCTCCGCAAGCGGGCGGGGGTCGACGCCGCTCACGGCGTCCCGTTGCCTGAAGCCGCGCCCACCGATGAAGCGCAACCGGCGTCGCGGGCCGCAACCACGCGCCTCGCCGGCCTCCTCGACCCCTTCACCAGCATCGACGGGCGCGGCGCCGAGACCCGTCTGGAGCTGGTCGACGAGTGGCTGGAGAAGGGCCGGCTCGCCGCCGGCGACCTGCTCCCCGCGCTGCTCGATCTCGGCCGGCGGCACCGGCGGCTGCGGCCGGCGCTGCTCGCCGCCGGTGGCGAACGCGGGCGGTGGCTGGCCGCCCAGCGACCCGACTGGCGTTACCTGCTCGGCGAGGCCGACGAACGGGAACTCACCGAGCCGTGGGACCTCGCGCCGATCGGGCGGCGGATCGGCCACCTCACCGCGCTGCGCCGGCGCGACCCGGCAGCCGGCCGCCAACTGCTGATGGCCAGCTGGGACACCGAGAACGCCGACGACCGCGCGGCCCTGCTCGGCACCCTCGACGTCGGACTGACCACCGACGACGAGGAACTGCTCGACGTCGCCCTCGACGACCGCCGCCGCGAGGTGCGCGGAATGGCGCTCGACCTGCTCGCCCGGCTGCCCGACAGCCGGTACGGCGCGCGGATGGCCGAACGGGGCCGGGCCTGCCTGCGGCTCGGCACGCACGGCGGCAGGTCTGTCGCCGAGGGAGGCGACCGGGTCGACGTTCGGCCGCCGAACCGGTGTGACCCGTCGATGCAGCGTGACGGCGTCGCGGCGAAGGCACCGGCCGGCACCGGGCAGCGCGCCTGGTGGCTGGAGGAGGTGCTGGCCCGCACGCCGCTCGCCACCTGGGGGCCGCCCGACGAGCTTCTCCAGCGGCAGATTCCCGAGGAGTGGGCCGGCGTCATCCGGCGCGGGCTCGGCCGGGCCGCCGCGGCACAGAGTTCCGGCGAGTGGGCGGCCATGCTGGTCGACCGGTTGTGGCCGGAGGCGACCGCCGCCCAGCGGCCCGACGACCGGCTCCTGCTCGAAGCGCTCTACGAGGCGCTGCCCACCGAGCAGCGGGCCGAGCGCGCCGCACACGTCCTCCGCAACGACCCCGGCCGGGCCACCGCCGCCGGCGTCGAGCGGCTGCTCGAACTCTGCCCGCGTCCGTGGCCGCCGCAACTCGCCGACGCCGCGCTCGGCGCGATCGCGGTGCTGGTGCGCGGCGGCGCGTCGACCTGGCGGCTGGCCGGCCTCGTGACGCTCGCCGGCACCCGACTGCCGCTGGCGATAGGGGTCACGCCTACGGCCGTCGCCGTCGAACTGCTGCGGGCCGCGTTCGCCGAGGACCGGCCCACCGACCCGCGCCTGGGCACCATCGACCAGTTGTTGGACGTGCTGCGCTTCCGCCACGAGATGAACGAGGAGCTCAACCAGTGACCGATGTTGTGCGGCGGCACGCCGAAGACGAGTTCGCCGGCGAACTGGATCTGCTGGCCAAGACCGACGACCGCCCCAAGCCGCCCGGCTGGAAGCTGTCGCCGCAGGCGGTGGTCACGTACCTCATGGGCGACGGTGAGATCACACCGAAGTACATCGGTCCGCGGCGGCTCATGGAGGTGGCCGTCGCCACCCTGGCCACCGACCGCGCGCTGCTGCTGCTCGGCGTACCCGGCACCGCGAAGACCTGGGTGTCGGAGCACCTCACGGCCGCGATCAGCGGCGACTCGTCGCTCATGGTGCAGGGCACGGCGGGCACGCCGGAGGAGTCGATCCGGTACGGCTGGAACTACGCGCGGCTGCTGGCCGAGGGGCCGTCACGGGCGGCGTTGGTGGAGAGCCCGGTGCTCAAGGCGATGGCGGGCGGCGCGATCGCGCGCATCGAGGAGCTGACGCGGATGCCGTCCGACGTGCAGGACTCGCTGATCACCGTGCTGTCGGAGAAGGTGCTGCCGATTCCGGAACTGGGCACGGAGGTCGCGGCCCGCAAGGGGTTCAACGTGATCGCGACGGCGAACGACCGTGACCGCGGCGTCAACGATCTTTCCAGTGCCCTGCGGCGGCGGTTCAACACCGTGGTGCTGCCCGTGCCGGCCGACGCCGAGCAGGAGGTCGACATCGTGTCCCGGCGGGTCGCCGCCCTGGGCCGATCGCTGGAACTGCCGGAGTTGCCGCCGGCGTACGAGGAGATCCGCCGCGTGGTCACCGTGTTCCGGGAACTGCGCGCCGGCAGCACCGAAGACGGGCGCACCAAGCTCAAGTCGCCCAGCGGCACGATGTCGACGGCCGAGGCGATCTCGGTGCTGGTCAACGGGATCGCGCTGGCGACGCACTTCGGCGACGGCGTGCTGCGGGCACAGGACGTGGCGGCCGGCATCGTCGGCGCGGTGGTCAAGGATCCGGTGTCCGACGCGGTCGTGTGGCAGGAGTACCTGGAGACGGTGGTGCGCGAGCGCGACGGCTGGCGCGACTTCTACCGGGCCGCGCGTGCCTGAAACGAAGCTTCTTGGAGTGCGCCACCACGGGCCGGGATCGGCCCGGGCGGTGTGGCGTGCGCTTTCGGACTACGAACCGGACATCGTGCTGATCGAGGGTCCGCCAGAGGCCGACAAGCTGGTGACCTGGGCGGCGCACGAGGAACTGCGGCCGCCGGTCGCGCTGCTCGCGTATCCGAACCAGGGCGACCCGTCGGCGCGCGCGGCGTTCTGGCCGTTCGGCGACTTCTCCCCGGAGTGGCAGGCGATCCGCTGGGCGCTGCGGGCGCAGGTACCGGTGCGGTTCTGCGATCTGCCGGCGGGCGTGCGCTTCGCGTCCGTCACCGTTTCTGAAGCCTCCGACGCCGAAGCCGAAACCGACGCTCTCGCCCGGCGCGACCCCATCGGCGCACTCGCCTTCGCCGCCGGTTACGACGATCCCGAGCGCTGGTGGGAGGACGTGGTCGAGCACCAGATCGCCGATCACGACCACGACCCGATGGCACCGTTCGACGCGATCGCGAGCGCGATGGGCGTCGTGCGCCAGGCCGCGCCCGACCCGCCGGCCCGGGAAAAGCTTTACGAGGACCGGCGGGAAGCGCACATGCGGCAGGTGCTCCGGTCGGCGCGCAAGACGCACGAGCGGATCGCCGTGGTGTGCGGCGCCTGGCACGTGCCCGCACTCACCGATCCGTTGCCGACGGCCGCCGCCGACGCGCGGACGCTGAAGGGCCTCACCAAGAGCCGCATCGGCATGACCTGGGTGCCGTGGACGCACGGGCGGCTCGCCTCGTGGCAGGGCTACGGCGCCGGCGTCTCCTCCCCCGGCTGGTACCACCACCTGTTCACCGCCCCGGACCGGGTGGTGGAACGGTGGCTGACCGCGGTCGCCGGTGTCCTGCGAGCGGAAGGGCTGCCGATCTCCAGCGCGCACATCATCGAGGCGGTGCGGCTGGCGGAGGCGCTGGCGACGCTGCGCGCGCGTCCGCTGGCGGGCCTGGCCGAGGTCACCGAGGCGACCCGGGCCGTGCTGTGCGACGGCGACGAACTGCGCGTGCAACTGGTGAACCGCAAGCTGGTGGTCGGTGAGCGGCTGGGTGAGATCCCGGCGGACATGCCCGGGGTGCCGCTGGCGCAGGACCTGGCCGCGTCGCAGCGGTCGCTGCGGCTCCAGCCGTCTGCGCTGGCCCGCGACCTCGACCTCGACCTGCGCCGCCCGATCGACGCCGACCGCAGCCGGCTGCTGCACCGGTTGCGGCTGCTCGACGTGCCGTGGGGCGAGCCGTTGGAGCAGCGCCGGGGCAGGGGCACGTTCTGGGAGTCGTGGCGGCTGGTGTGGGAACCGGAGTACGCGGTCGACGTCATCGCCGCCAGCGGATACGGCGCCACCGTTCCGGCGGCCGCGACGGCGGTGGTGGTCGAGCGGGCCGGTGCCGCGAAGACGCTGGGCGACGTCACGGCGCTGGTCGAACGCTGCCTGCTGGCCGACCTGCCGACCGCGTTGCCACCCGTGCTGGCCGCGCTCGACGAGCGGATGGCGCTCGACACCGACGTCGCGCATCTGATGGACGCGCTGCCGGCGCTCGCCCGCACCCTGCGCTACGGCGACGTGCGCGGCACCGACGTCGGCTCGCTGCGCGTGGTCACCACCACGATGCTGACGCGGATCCGGATCGGGCTGCAGAAGGCGCTCACGAACCTCGACGACGACGCCACCCGCGCCATGCGGGCCCGCCTCGACGGGGTGCACGCGGCCATTCCGTTGCTGGAGGCCTCCTCCGACGGGTGGTACGACGCGCTGGCGAAGGTGGCCGGCCGGGACGACCTCCCGGGCCTGCTGGCCGGCCGGATCGCGCGGTTGCTGGTCGACGCCGGTCGCATCGACCACGCCGAGGCGGCCCGGCGGCTCGGCGTGGTGCTGACCGTCGGCGTGCCGCCGGCCCGGGGCGCCGGCTGGATCGAGGGGTTCGTCGCCGGCGGCGGGCTGGTGCTGGTGCACGACGAACCGCTGCTGCGGCTGGTGGACGAGTGGCTGGCCGGGATCGACGACTTCCCCACGGTGCTGCCGCTGCTGCGCCGGACGTTCGGGGCGTTCCCCGCGCCGCAGCGGCGGGCGATCGGCGAGCGGGTGCGGCAGTTGGGCCGGGCCGGGTCGCTGCCGGTCGCGGCGGGGCCGCATCCGCGCGGTGACGCGGTGCTGCCGACGGTTCGTCTCCTGCTGGGGGGTCCTGTCGATGACCGATGACGACCGCATGCGGCGCTGGCGGCTGGTGCTCGGCGGCGGCGACGCCGACGGCACCGGCGAGCAGTTGTCGCCCGGCGACGCCGGCATGGACCAGGCGCTGGCGGCGCTGTACGGATCCGGTGACGCGGGCGGTGAGACCTCCGGCGGCCGGGGCGGCGACCTCGGTGCGTCGGCGCCCCGCGTGGCGCGCTGGCTCGGCGACATCCGCCGCTACTTCCCCTCCACGGTCGTGCAGGTCATGCAATCGGACGCGATAGAGCGCCTCGGTCTGCAACGGCTGCTGCTCGAACCGGAGATGCTCGACGCGGTCGAGCCCGACGTGCACCTGGTGGGCACGCTGCTCGCCCTGGGCCGGGTGATGCCGGAGGCCAGCCGGCGGTCGGCCCGCGCCGTGGTGCGCAAGGTCGTGGAGGACCTGCAGCAGCGGGTCACCCAGCGCACGCGGGCAGCGGTGAACGGCGCTTTGAACCGGGCGGTGCGGATCAGCCGTCCACGCCACAACGACATCGACTGGGGCCGCACGATCCGGCTGAACCTGAAGCACTACCAGCCGGCCCTCCGGACGGTGGTGCCCGAGCGGCTGGTCGGGTACGGCCGGCGGTCGAACGCGGTGCACCGCGAGGTGGTGCTGTGCGTCGACCAGTCCGGGTCGATGGCCACGTCGGTGGTGTACGCGGGGATCTTCGCCTCGGTGCTGGCGTCGCTGAAGTCGCTGCGCACGTCGCTGGTCGTCTTCGACACGGCGGTGGTCGACCTGACCGAGAAGCTGGGCGATCCGGTCGAGGTGCTGTTCGGCACCCAGTTGGGCGGCGGCACCGACATCAACCGGGCGATCGCCTACTGCCAGAGCCTCGTCACGAAACCCCGCGACACCATCCTCGTGCTGATCTCCGACCTGTACGAGGGCGGCTCGGCCGAGCAGATGCTGCGCCGGGTGGCGTCGCTGGTGGCCGGCGGCGTACAGGTGATCGTGCTGCTGTCCCTGAACGACGACGGCGCCCCCGACTACGACCGCGAACACGCGGCATCGCTGGCGGCGCTGGGCATACCCGCGTTCGCCTGCACCCCCGACGCCTTCCCCGAGATCATGGCGGCGGCCATCGAACGCCGCGACGTCAAGGGCCTGATCGAACGCCTCGCCGCCGAAAGAGCCTAGGCGCTCCGCCGTCGGTTGAGGGCGTAGGCGCCGGCGGCCAGCACCGCCAGTACGGCGATGACGGCCAGGATCCACGGGAGCGGGCTGCCGCCGTCGTCGTCGGTCGGGGTGGACGCGGCGTTCGTCGGGGACGGGGTGGTTTCGCCGGTGCTGTGGTCGGTGGACGCCGGGCTGGGGACGTTCGAGGCGACGCCGTTCGGGAAGCCGCCGGGTGGGGCGGCCAGTTGGACCACCGGCGCGGGGTTCTCCGGGTTGGCGTTGGCGGCGCTGGGGACCTCGATCCACCGGTCGACGCGGCCGTCGGTGTACGTCTGGAGCACCTTGAACACCAGCGCGGGAACCACGGGCAACTGCTTGACCCGCACCCGGTGCTGCACGTCCCGCCCGACCGGCACCGCCGGCCCGGCCACCACGTAGCCGTCGGCGTCGGGCTGCAGTGCCCAGCCGGCCGGGCCGTCGACGTACGTGACGTCGCCCGGCGCGATGCCCGACGGCAGCACGATCTTCAGCGACGTGATGCCGGCCGTGGTCGACTCGGCCGCCGCGTTGAACGAGACGACGGCGTTCGCCGCGCCGGCCACCGCGGGCTCCACGGTGACACCGGTGTGGGCGAAAGCGGGTGCCACCAGGAAGAGGGCACCGACCACCACACCGGCAACCAGCGCCTGCAGATATCGGGTCACAACATGAATGGTCGTACGGGTCCCCCGAATGGTTCCGCCCGGGGTGTCACCCACACGTGCCGTGGGACGGCGTGACACACTGCGGCGTGCCAGTGAAGAGCTTCGTCGCGGATCTGCACATCCACTCGAAGTACTCCCGTGCCTGCAGCCGCGACCTGGAACTCGACAATCTCACGTGGTGGGCTCGGCGTAAGGGAATCACGCTACTCGGCACCGGCGATTTCACCCATCCCGCGTGGTTTGCCCACCTGAAGGACTCGCTGGAACCCGCCGAACCAGGCCTCTTCACGCTGAAAAGCGAAAAAGCGGCCGAGGTCGCCCGGAAGCTGCCGAAGCGGCTGCAGGCCGGGGACGAGCCCGTCCGGTTCCAGCTCTCGGTCGAGATCTCCACGATTTACAAGCGCGCGGCGCCCAACGGCGACGATCGGACCCGCAAGGTCCACCACCTCGTCTACCTGCCCGACTTCGAATCCGTCGAGCGGTTCAACACCGCCCTCGGGCGGATCGGCAACCTCGGCTCCGACGGGCGTCCCATCCTCGGCCTCGACTCCCGCGACCTGCTGGAGATCACCCTGGCGGCCAGCCCCGACGGATACCTGGTGCCCGCGCACATCTGGACACCGTGGTTCTCAGCGCTCGGGTCCAAATCGGGGTTCGACGCGATCGCGCACTGCTACGCCGACCTCGCCCACCACATCTTCGCGGTTGAGACCGGTCTGTCGTCCGACCCGGAGATGAACTGGCGCGTGTCGAGCCTCGACAACTACCGCCTGGTGAGTAACTCCGACGCGCACTCACCGCAGGCCCTGGCCCGCGAGGCCACCATCTTCGAGACCGAGCTGAACTACCACGCGGTCAAGGAGGCCATGCGCACCGGCGAGGGCCTCAAGGGGACGCTCGAGTTCTTCCCCGAAGAGGGCAAGTACCACGCCGACGGCCACCGTGCCTGCAACGTGAACTGGCAGCCGGCACAGACGCGGGAGAACGCGGGTAAGTGCCCCGAGTGCGGCAAGCCGTTGACCATCGGCGTGCTGCACCGGGTGGAGGAACTCGCCGACCGGCCCGACGGGTACGCGCCCGACAACGCGCCCGAGGTCACCCACCTGCTGCAACTGCACGAGGTGCTGGGCGAGGTGAACCGGGTCGGCGCCAAGTCGAAGACGGTTGAGACCCAGCTGCGCGGGCTGGTCAACGAGCTCGGGTCGGAGCTGTCGATCCTGCGCGACGTGCCGGTCGACGACATCGCCAAGGCGGGCGGCGAGCTGCTGGGCGAGGCGATCACGCGGCTGCGGCGGAAGGACGTGCGACGCATCCCCGGCTACGACGGCGAGTACGGCGTCATCCGGATCTTCGAGCCGTCGGAGTTGGAGACGGAAGCCACGCTCTTCGACGTCCCCGTGGTTCCTAAACAGCGCAAGGAGGAGCCGCGCCGCGCCCGGCCGATCAGGACCGTGGAGAAGCCGCCGCCGTTGGCGGCGGTGATCTCCCCGCACGAGCCGCTCGAACCGATGCTCGCCGGCATGGAAGAGGTCGGCACCGGCCTGCTCGACCGCCTCGACGCGATGCAGCGGGTCGCCGCGTCGGCCCCCGGCGGGCCGCTGCTGATCGTGGCCGGCCCCGGCACGGGCAAGACCCGCTCGCTCACCCACCGCATCGCGTACCTGTGCGCCGAACTCGGCGTCTACCCGGAGCAGTGTCTGGCGATCACGTTCACCCGGCGGGCGGCCGAGGAGTTGCGGCACCGGCTCGACGATCTGCTCGGCGAGGTCGCCGGCGACGTCACCGTGGCCACGTTCCACGGCCTCGGCCTGTCGATCGTCCGCGAGCACGCGCCGTCGTTCAACCTCTCGCCCGACTTCCGCATCGCGGAGGAGACCGACCGGCTGGCGGCGATCATCGAAAGTGGCTGCTTTTCAAATACAGCGCCCACGGAGCGCGAGGCCCGCCGGCAGCTCACCGCCGGCGTTCCCCGGGAGTTCCGGGACGCGTACCGCAAGGCGCTGCGGTCGCGCGACATGGTGGACCTCGACGAGCTGATCACGCTGCCGGTCGAGTTGCTGACCGAGTCGCCCGACCTGGTGGACGAGTACCGCGCGGAGTACCGGTGGATCTTCGTCGACGAGTACCAGGACGTCGACCCGGTGCAGTACGAACTGCTCCGCCTGCTCTGCCCGCCCGACGGGAACCTCACCGCGATCGGCGACCCGGACCAGGCCATCTACTCGTTCCGCGGCGCCGACGTCGGCTTCTTCCTGCGGTTCACCACCGACTTCACCGACGCCCGCCAGGTGCGGCTGACCCGCAACTACCGGTCGGCGGCGCCGATCCTCGCCGCGGCGGTGCAGGCGATCGCGCCGTCGTCGCTGGTTCCCGGCCGGCGGCTGGATCCGGCGAAACTGGACCCGGAGGCGCCGCAGGTCGGCCTGTACGAGGCGGCGTCGGCCGAGGACGAGGCGGTGTTCGTCTCGAAGACGATCGACGAACTGGTCGGCGGTGTCACCCACCGCACGGTCGACTCGCGGGCGGTGACCCCGGACGCGGTGTCGTTCGCCGACATCGCGGTGCTGTACCGCACCGACGCGCAGGCGTCGTTCGTCGTCGACGCGCTGTCGCGGCACGGCGTCCCGGTGCAGAAGCGGTCGCACGACCGGTTGCTCGACCGGCCCGGGGTGGCGGCGATCGCGCGGGAACTGCGGTTCGCGTCGGGACTCGGCGGGTCGCTCGCCGCCCGGATCAAGCTCACCGCGCAGGTGCTGACGGAGCGTCCGGCGCTCGACGTGGTGGTGTCGCCGGAGGACCTGTGGTCGGCCGTCGACCTGCTCGGCCCGCTCGCGCTGCGCTGCGGTGACGACCTCGGCACGTTCCTGACGGCGCTGGAGACCGGCGCCGAGGTCGACGCCTGGGACCCGCGGGCCGACCGGGTGACGCTGCTGACGCTGCACGCCGCGAAGGGCCTGGAGTTCCCGATCGTGTTCCTGATCGGCTGCGAAGACGGGCTGCTGCCGTTACGGCGTCCCGGATCGCCGTTGACCGCCGACGAGGAGGCCGAGGAGCGGCGGCTGTTCTTCGTCGGGCTCACCCGGGCGCAGGACCGGCTGTACGTGTCGCACGCGCGCAAGCGGTTCCGGCACGGGGCCGAGCGGGAGATGGCGGTGACGCCGTTCCTCTCGGTCATCGATCCCGGTCTGTTCGAACGCAAGGGCCCCGAAGCACCTCGTCGACCGAAGGATCGCCAACTAAGGTTGATCTAGTGAGCCTCTCCTCGGTCTTCGGTGATTTCGGCGGACGTACCTGGCTCAACACGGCGCACCAGGGCGCGGTGCCGCTCACGGCGGCTGCCGCCACCGCGGAGGCGGTCAGCTGGAAGGTCTCGCCGCACGAGTTGACCACCGAACGGTTCGAGGCCGTACCGCAGCGGTTGCGCGCCGCCCTCGGGCGGCTGGTGAACGCGCCGGCCGAGCAGATCGTGCTCGCCAACAGCGCCTCGTACGGGCTGCACCTGGTCGCCAACGGCCTGCCCTGGGAACCGGGCGACGAGGTGCTGGTGATCGCGAACGACTTCCCGTCCGACATCTTCCCGTGGCTGACGCTGGAGCAGCGGTTCGGCGTGGTCGTGCGACGGCTGCGGCCCGCGTCGGCGATGGTCACCGCCGACGAGGTGGCCGCCGCGATCACGCCGCGCACGAAGCTGTTCTGCACCACGTGGGTGAACTCGTTCACCGGCGGCGCCGTCGACCTGGCCGCGCTCGGCGCCGTCTGCCGGTCGCACGGTGTGGTGTTCGTGGTGAACGGGTCGCAGGCGATCGGCGTGCGGCCGTTCGACGCGGCGGCGCTGCCGGTCGACGCGCTGGTCGGCGTCGGGTTCAAATGGCTGTGCGGCCCGTACGGCACGGGGTTCACGTGGCTGGCGCCGCACCTGCGGGAGCGCCTGGTGCCGACCAAGGCGTACTGGCTCGCCCACCTCAGCCAGCGCGATCTGGCCCGCGACGACCTCTCCCCCGAGATCGTCTCTGCTGAGATCGCTGGCGACCGGCACGACCTCGACATCTTCGGGACCGCGAACTTCAACAACTTCGTTCCGTGGACGGTGTCGCTGGAGCACGTGCTCGACCTCGGCGTCGACCGGATCGGGGCGTACGACCAGGCCCTCGTCGAACGGCTCATCGCCGGCCTGGACGGGGCCGGCCTGAAGGTTCTCAGCCCGCGCTCGCCGGCTGAGCGCTCGACGCTCGTCTACTTCACCCACGAGGACCCGGCGCGGAACCAGGACCTGCACACGCGCCTCGCCGACGCCGGTGTCGACGTCGCGTTCCGGGCCGGGAAGCTACGCGCCTCACCCCACCTGTACAACGACGGCGCCGACGTCGACCGCCTGCTGGGTGCCCTCTGACCCGAACAGCACCGCCGCCGCCAGCGCGCCGGCCAGCATGTGCGGGCCGAACGGCAGCGGTGTTGTCCGCGTCGCGCGACCGGTGACCAGCAGCGCCGCCGCCATCAGGCCGCCCGACAGGAACGCCAGCGCCGTGCCCCAGGCGAGCGCACCCCAGCCCAGGAGCGCGAGCGCGGTGCCGAGCAACCCGGCCAGCTTGACGTCGCCGAAGCCGAGCCCGCTGCGCGGCAGCACGGCGAGCAGTGCGTACGCCGTCACCAATAGGCCGCCACCGGCGACGGCGGCCGGTGCCCCGCCGACCAGCGCGACCCCGGCGGCGGCCGCCGCGGCCGGCAGCACCAGCGCGTCGGGCAGGCGGTGCGCGCCGAGGTCGATCGCCGCCAACGGGACGCCCACCGCGAGCGCCAGCGCCCACACCGCCGCGGCCGCGGGCGGGATCGCCGAACTCAGGACGGCACCGGCCGACGCGCCTACGACGATCCACGGCCGCGCCCGCGCGGCGACACCGAACCGGGCCGCGATCGCGGGCGTTGCCGCACCGGCGATCGCACCGACGATCATCATGGGAAGCGTGGCTGACACGGGCCGGGACGCTACCGGCGGGCGCATCCGGGCGATAACGAATTCACACCGCTTCGCGTCGCGATACCCGCCTCGAACAGGGGTTGGCGTTCTTTCGGGAGGCGGACCCACCGGGGGCTCACGCTACCGTGGCCGGGACCACTACTAATCGGGGGAGGCATCCCATGTCATCGTACGGACCGCAGGGCGGGCCGTACCCGGGCCAGCCGCAGGATCCGTGGCAGGACGGGTCGGCAGGTGATGACCCGTACCGCACCGGCTACCCGGATCCGCTCACCGAGGCGCACCCCGGCGGGCCCGCTTACGCGCGTCCCGACCACACGCCGAACTCGGTGTCCGGCGAGGTCTGGGGGCCGCCGCAGGCACCCGTCCGGCAGGGTCGCTCGGCCACCGCGATCGGCGTGATCATCGTCGTGGTGCTGCTGGCGATCGGCGGGGCGGCCGCGGCCGCGGTGTTCCTGACCAGCGGTGACGACAACGGCGCCGGGCCCGGGCCCGACAAGTCCACGACGCCCACCGCGGCGTCGAAGCCCGCCTCGGCGAGCCCGACCTCGACGGTGAACGCCGACGCGCGGGTGGCCAAGGAGGGCGACTGTCTCCTCAACAAGGGCAGCGCCGACAAGCCCGACATGCAGAAGGTCACCTGCGCGGCGAACACCTACCAGGTGCTCAAGCGCATCAACGGCACCTCGGACTACAAGAAGTGCGAGGGCACGCCGACCCTTACCGACTGGTACTTCTACGACGACTCGGCCGACGCGAACGACTTCGTCCTCTGCCTGCGCAAGCGTTAGCTGGGCTGGCTTCTGAGATAGCGGCCGAAGTGGGGGACGGTGAACGCCACCGTCCCCCGCTCGCCGGAGTAGATCAGCCCCTTCTTGATCAGGGCGTCGCGGGCCGGCGACAGGCTGGCGGGCCGGCGGCCGAGGTCCTTGGCGATGTCGGCGGTGGGCACCGCGCCCTGCATGTCGTCGCTCGGTGCGAGCTTGGCCATGCTCCGCAGGTACTCGCGCTCGGCCGGGGTGGCCCGCTCGTACCGCGAGCCGAAGAACCCCACCCCGAGCTCGGCCTCCGCTTCGGGCGCGGCGACGCGCACGTCGTCGGCGGTGATCGGTGACCGGGGTGCGTGGTCCCAGGTGGCCTTGCCGTACGCCTGCACGAAGTACGGGTAGCCGCCGGACGCGTCGTACATCGCGTCGAGCGCCTTCGGGTCGTAGTCGACCCCTTCCCGTTCCGCGGGTGCGGTGAGGGCCTGGTCGGCGGCGAGCCGGTCGAGCCGGTCGATGCGCTGGTAACGGAACAGCCGCTCGGAGTACGACTTCGACGCCGACAGCACCGCCGGCAGGTGCGGCAGCCCGGCGCCGACGACGATCAGCGGCGCGCCGAGCTGGGACAGCTCGTGGCAGGCGGCGCACATGGCCGACACGTCGTCGGCCTGGATGTCCTGCATCTCGTCGATGAACAGGGCGATACCGGTGCCGACGTCGGTGGCGATGCTCGCGGCGTCGGTGAACAGCTCGGTGAGGTCGATCTCGATGTCGCCGGAGTCGGCCCGGCCGCTCGTGGCCGGCACGTCGATGCCCGGCTGCCAGCGGTCCTTCAGCTTGGCGTTCGCCGGGGCTCCGCGCAGGGCAAAGGCCTTGAGGACGCCGAGGAACTCGTCGATCCGGTCGGGCGCCCGGTGCCGGGGGGCCAGCTCCCGGACCGCCATGTGCAGAGCCGCCGCGACCGGCCGCCGCAACGACTGGTCGGGCCGCGCCTCGATCTTGCCGCTCCCCCAGAGCCGCGAGATCGCCTGCGACCGCAGCGAGTTGAGGAGCACGGTCTTGCCGACCCCGCGCAGACCGGTGAGCACGAGCGACCGCTCGGGGCGGCCCCGGGCCACCCGCTCGAGGACCACCTCGAAGGCCTGCAACTCGCGATCGCGCCCGGCAAGTTCCGGCGGCCGCTGCCCAGCACCGGGCGCATAGGGATTGCGTACCGGGTCCACGCGAGGACTTTATCTGCCTATCTAGCCTCAGCGGTAGATACGGCTATACGAACCTATCGGCGTGTCGGTCGCCTGATTCGACCCACGCCGGTTCGCCTGAAATGTCACGTATAACTTCGCGCACCCGAGACGAGAGTCTAGCGATTTTCGAACACGTGTCCAGCGGGCGGGCGCAACTCGTTACGGGAATTCTTGTGTCGCGCAGCCGACAAAACCAGAGTGATCGGCAAATGGTGAGGTTGGCATGACCAAGAGCGTTTACGCCAAGCTGTTCCTTGCCACCACGATCCTGGGCCTCGCCGGCGCGCTGAGCGCGTGCGGGTCGGGCGCCGACCAGGCCGCCGCACCGGGCGGCCCGGACGCACCGGTGACCCAGGCCACCGAGCCGACCACCGCTACCCCGTCCGCCACCGAACCGACCCCCACCGCTTCGACCGCGACCCCTCCGACCGCCGATCCGAACGGGAAGCCGGCCGATGTCGGCACGGGCGACGGCGGCTGCCCGGTCTCCGAGGACACCCTGCTCAAGATCATCAACACCACCGAGGACTTCGCGACCACGGTCGCGTTGCACGACCGCCAGTGCTACAACGGCTGGGCGAGCGGCAAACAGGAAATCTCCAAGGAGTGGACCGCGGCGCACGGCCAGGCGCAGCCGATGGCGTTCGTCTTCCGGTACGACCGGAAGGCGGGCCGGTGGGTCTACGCGTCAGCGGGAACGAGCGACATCTGCCGCGCCGACGTGCCGGCCGACGTCCGGCGGAACCTCCGGGTCTGCAGTTACTGAATCGCGCGAAGCTCGACCACCGAGACCTGCGGAGGGGCGCCCACCCGCACGGGTGGGCCCCAGAACCCGGCGCCGTTGGTCACGTAGATCTTCGTGCCGTCGACGGTGTCGAGGCCCGACACCACCGGCTGCTCCAGCCGGACCAGCGCACCGAACGGCTGGATCTGGCCGCCGTGGGTGTGGCCGCTGAGCTGCAGGTCGACCCCGTGCTTGGCGGCCTCGGTGACCTGGATCGGCTGATGTGCCAGCAGCACCACCGGGCGGGCGGGGTCACGGTCGCCCAGGGCCTTGTCGAAGTCGGGCGCGTGCCGGTAGCTGCCGCCGGTGACGTCGTTGACGCCGGCCAGGTCGAGGCCCTCGATCTCGACCCGCTCGTTCTGCAGCACCCGCAGGCCGAGGCTGTCGACCTCGTCGATCCACTCCGCGTACCCGGAGAAGTACTCGTGGTTGCCGGTGACGAAGAAGCTGCCGTGCTTCGACTCCAGGTCGGCGAGCGGCTCGGCGGCCGGCCCGAGCTCCGCGACGGAGCCGTCGACCAGGTCGCCGACCACGGCCACCAGGTCGGCACCGACTCCGTTGATCATGTCGACGATGCGGCGGGTGTGCGACCGCCCGAGCAGCGGGCCGAGGTGGATGTCGGACACCAGCGCGATGCGCAGCCCGTCGAGCTGACGCGGCAGCTTGGCCAGCGGGATCGTCACCCGGTCGAGGCGCGGGCCACCCATCGCCTGGCTGACGCCGTACCCGACCGTCGCCACCGAGGTGGCCCCGGCGGCGATCGCCATCCCCCGGGCCAGCAGCAGCCGGCGACCGGGATCGGCGGCCCGCGCCGGCCGCCCGGCAGCCGGAGACCCAGCGGCCGGAGACCCAGCGGCCGGAGACCCAGCGGCCGGAGGCCCGGTGGAGGGCTCGGTCGGGGGCGCGGTCGAGGCGCCGGCCGGTGGGGCGGACGCGGCGGATTCGGTGGCCGGTACGAGGGCGGGCTCTTCGACCGGAACGGGCTCCTCGGCCACCTGCGCGCGGCGGACCCAGGTGAACCGCAGCACCAGCCGCGGGATCTCGAGCACCGCCAGGATCACCAGCAGGTAGAACATCGTGGCCAGCCAGAGGTACGCCGGCCAGGCGATCCAGCGTGCGGCGTCGGGACGCGCGAGCCGTCCGAAGGTCAGGCCGCTCACGATGAGCAGCACCATCGCCACCATCCCGAGCGTGCCGAGAAGTCGCGCCCGACCGCGCGTGGTGGTGTCCTTGACCAGCCGTTTCCACAGGTAGAAATGAATGCCGAAGAGCACGCCGAAGACGACGACGAGGAACACCGCGATCAAAAGTTCAGCCTCCGGCGAACGGCGGTAGGACGTCGACCACCGTGTCGGCGGGGAGCGGCACGGAGCGGTCGTGGCAGGCCAGCCCGTCGACCAGGAACGAGCAGCGGTCGAGCACGGTGGCCAGCGTGGGGCCATGTGCCTGAGAGATCACTGAGAGCAGCGTCGCCAGGTCGGGCGCCGCCACCTTCTCCTCGTTGACGCCCGCCGCGGCGCGCGCGGCGGCGAAGTACCGGACGAGGATCACCGTCAGCCGCCGATCGCCGACATCGGGCGGGCCGGCTGCAGGAACGAGACGTCGTTGATGTCGTGGCCGGGCTTCTTGGCCCACATCGCACCGGCCCACGCGGCGGCGAGGTGCGCGTCGTCGGCACCGTCGCGAAGCATCGTGCGCAGGTCGGTTTCGGTGGTGCTGAACAGGCATGACCGGATCGTGCCGTCGGCGGTGAGCCGGGTGCGGTCGCAGGCACCGCAGAACGGCCGCGACACGCTGGCGATCACGCCGACCTTCGCCGGCCCGCCGTCGACCAGCCAGGTCTCGGCCGGTGCGGCGCCCCGGTGGGCCGGGTCGGGCCCGAGGTCGACCTCGGCGCGCAACAGCGCGAGGATCTCCTCCGCGGTGATCATCTCGGCCCGGCTCCAGGTGTGGCCGGCATCGAGCGGCATCTGCTCGATGAACCGCAGCTCGTAGCCGTGGGCGAGGGCGAACCGCAGCAGCGGCACCGCCTCGGCCTCGTTGACGCCGCGCATCAGCACCGAGTTGATCTTCACCGGACGCAGGCCGGCGGCATCGGCCGCGGCCAGCCCGTCGAGGACGTCGCTCAGCCGCCGCCGACGCGTGAGGTCGGCGAAGGTGTCGGCGCTCAGCGCGTCCAATGAAACATTGACCCGGTCGAGCCCGGCGGCGCGCAGTTGGCGCGCGGCCCGGGCGAGGCCGATGCCGTTGGTGGTGAGCGACAGTTGCGGCCGCGGCCGGAGCTCGGCGGCGGCCGCGACGATGCCCACCAGGCCCGGACGCAGCAGCGGCTCGCCGCCGGTGAACCGCACCTCGGTGACGCCCAGCAGCTCGACCGCGATGCGGACCAGCCGGACCACCTCGGCGTCGGTGAGCAGGCTTGGCTTCGGCAGCCAGGCCAGGCCCTCGGCGGGCATGCAGTAGGTGCAGCGCAGATTGCACCGGTCGGTGAGCGACACGCGCAGATCGGTGGCCACCCGACCGTACCGGTCGACCAACGCCTGCTGAGTCATGAGGAAAACCCTACCCGCGCCTACGACAATTTCCGCGCGAGCGAGCCGACCTCTCCCCGGTACGCGGCGCCGAACAACCTCACGTGCACCAGCATCAGGTGCAACTGGTGGGCCGCCACGCGCTCGCGCCAGCCGTCGGCGAGCGGGCGGGTCTCCCGGTACGCGGCCAGGATCCGGTCGAGGTGGGGCGCGCCACCGAACAGGGCGAGGAACGCCAGGTCGGTCTCCCGGTGGCCGCCGTGCGCGGCCGGGTCGACCAGCCAGGCCCGGTCGGCCGCCCAGACCAGGTTCCCCGGCCACAGGTCGCCGTGGATCCGGGCGGGCGGCTCATCGCCGCCGAAAACGCCCGCCGCGATGCGGTCGGCGGCCCGCTCCACCAGCTGGTCGTCGATGTAGGGCCGGAGCCGGTACTCGGCGAACCACTCCCCCCAGGTGGCCCGCGTCGGCGTGTTGTCGAGCGGGAGCCGCCCGATGTAGCCGGTCCACTCCGCGCCGAAGACCGACGGCGGCTCGAACCCGTGCATGGCGGCCAGTTCGCGGCCGAACCGCTCGGCGGTGGCGACACTCGGCGGCGCCGGATCGATCCACTCCAGCGCCAGCATCGACGGGAGCCCGGCGAGCACCTCGGGCACGGCCACCGTGTGCGTCTCGCGGAGCCAGCGCAGGCCGGCCGCCTCCGCGGCGAAGAACCCGGCCGGCGGATCGGGCAGCGACTTCGCGAACACCGACGCGCCGTCGTCGAGCGTCAACCGTTGGGCGACGCAGATCGACCCGCCCGATACCGGGGTCTCCCGGATGCGCTGGTGGGTGAGGAACGCGGGCAGGTGCGTCGGGTGCGCCCGCAGGTACGCCAGATCCATTACCGGGCGGCGGCGAGCGCGTCCCGGGCGAACGCGTACGTCTTCAGCTTCGACCGCACCGGCGCGACGATCATCTCCATCGCGACGTTCGCCGCGGCGTTGCGGAGCTTCTTCTCGGCGCTGCGCCGCGCCCGTTTCGCGCCCTGATGCACGAACGGTCGCACCACGATCGACAGCAGCAGCCCGAACAGCAGGCCGCCGAACAGGAGCGCGGTGGGCAGCGGCAGCACGCCGGCGTGCGGTGTCGGCAGTTCCGGCAGGTCGAGCAGGAACATCACCAGCCGGACGGCGAGCCACACCAGCCCGGTCAGCGCGACCAGCGCGCCGGCCCACTGGGCCACCCCGATCATCCGCCACCAGCGGCGCTGCTCGGCCAGGCCGAGGTCGGTGCGGGCGATGGCGACGTCGAGAGCATCGGGGACGTCGTCGAGCCGCGAGCGGGCGGCGTCGAGCAGCGTGGCCGGCCACGGGTCGGGCAGTTGCGCCGGTGTTCCCGCCGCGGCGGCCCGCTCGGCGATCGCCCGGCCGGCCAGCGCCACCGCAGCCTTCTCCGCGGCGGTCGAGCCGGGCAGTGACGTCGCGGCGACCGGTTCGTCGTCCTCCGGCGACCGCCGCCGCCGGGGCAGCACGCCGCCCGACGCGACCGGGTCGGCGGACGTGACCGGCCCGCCGAGGTGCAGGCGGCGCAGCGGATCCGGCCGCACCCGCCGTACCCACTGGATCACCGGCCAGCTGGTGGCGGCGGCCGCGCGGTGCAGGTAGGCCTGCTCGGTCGCCTCGACCACGGCCGGCACCCCGGCGGCGTCGGCGAGCGAGTCGCTGAGCCGCCGGATCGAGTCGCGGTCGATGTCGGCTTCCGACGCGGGCGCGGCGACCAGCGGCGCCAGTTCGTCGGCGGCCACCGACACGTCGGCCGCGATCCGCTGCAGCGCCGCCTGCCGGGCCGAGACGGTGCGCTCCAGCAGGGCCCGCAGGTCGCCGGTGCCGGGGAGGCCGATCGCCGACGTCGGCAGCACGGGCACCGTGCCCAGGCCGCGGGTGCCGAGCAGGTTCCGCAGGTCGGTGGTGACCCGCTCGACGTCGGTGACCGCGAGCCGGTCGCTCTGGTTCAGCAGCACCACGGTGACGTCGGTGTGGTTGCGGAACTGGGACAGGTACCGGTCGTGGACCATCTTGTCGGCGTACTTCTGCGGGTCGAGCACCCACACGACGAGGTCGACGAGTTCGAGCAGCCGGTCGACCTCGCGCTGGTGCTCCTTCTCGACCGAGTCGAAGTCGGGCAGGTCGAGGAGCACCAGGCCGCGCAGGCCGGCCTCGTCGTCGCCGTCGAGCGCGCTCTCCCGGGTGAACCGGCTGCCGGTCGGCACGCCCAGCCAGTCGAGCAGCGAGCGGGCCGGCGCCGACGGTCCCCACGTGCAGGCGTGCGCGACGGCGGTGGTCGGCCGGCGCAGGCCGACCGGCGACAGCGGCAGTCCGGCGATCTTGTTGAAGAGGCTGGACTTTCCGCTGCCGGTCGCGCCGGCCAGGGCCACCACCGTGTGGTCGCCGCTCAGCGACAGGCGCATGCCCGAGCGTCCGAGCACGGCTTTCGCGCCGTCCAGCTTTTCGGCGGGCACGTTGCCGTCGGTCAGTTCCACGAATCTGCCCAGCGCGGTGACCCGCGACACCAGCCGTTCCCCGTCGACCGGCCGGATCCTCGTCGCTACCGTCATCTGTCTCCCGCCGTCTTGATCAGGCCCGGCCGGGGCACCTCACCCGCCGGCAGGTCGACGACCTGCCGCGCCTCCACCACGTCGCTCGCGGAGTCGCGCAGGCGCCAGGCCGTCCGGGGATCAACCATCGTCATGGCGCGCGGTCCGTCGAACCGCGCGGCCTCCGCGTGCAACAGCGATTGGACGCGCGTGAGCAGGTCGGCCCGCGCCTGTTCCGCGAGCGTGCGCACGGCCTGATCGCCGAAGATGGCCTCGAGCACCTTCTGCGCGGCAACCGTGGTGCCGGCCGCGGTGGCGACCTCCAGCCCGGTCGGGATGAACGCCGTCGCCGCGAACACGCTGACCATCACCAGCAGGCCGGTCGCGTTGACCGCGTACGCGCTCACCTTCGCGATCTTGAGCTTGCCCTCGGCCTCCTGGCGCACCAGGTCGAGCACGGCGCGCTGCCAGTCCCGCACCAGCCGTTCGGCGTTCGCCTGCAGGTCGGGCGAGGGCTTGCGGAGTTCCGGGGTGAGCAGGTTCCGGCCGGCCGCGTGCTGCTGCCACGCGGTGGACGCCTTCTCGGCCGCGTCGGCGGCGGCGCCGCGGATCAGCGTCACCACGCCCGACTCCAGGGCGGCCTGGAACTGCTTGCCGGGTGCCGGCCGGCCGGTGACCGAGGCGACCACGCGGTCGCGGGCCCGGCCGATCCGCGCCTGCAGCGCGCGCATCAGGTCGCCGGTGCCGACGAGCTCCTGCCAGCGCGACAGCACCTCGCCGCGGAGCAGGATGCCGTCGTGCATGCCGTTCTCGATCGCGAGCTGAGCGTCGGCGTACGCCGTCGTGACCGCCTCCGCCAGCGTCTTGTCGGCCGCCACCTGCTCGTCGGCCGCGTCGGCGAGGTGCGCCACGATCGGACCGAGCGCGTCGATCCCACCACCGACGGTGCGCCGCACGACCGCGGTCCGGGCCTGTGTGGAGTTGGCCAGTTCGTCGAACCAGGCCCGCAGCGGGGTGATGACCCGTTCGGCGAGCAGGCCCTGTCCGTCGAGGGAGGCTTCGGGCAGCACGAACAGCGGTGCGCTGCCGAGCCCCTTGTCGCGGAGCATTCCCAGGAGGTGCGGCCCGATCTCGTCGGCGGCGCCCGGTGGGACCCGGTCGAGCACCAGCGCCACCACTGTGCCGCGTTCCCGCGCGGTGCGCAGCAGCGCCCACGGCACCGCGTCGGCGTACCGGGCCGCCGTGGTGACGAACAGCCACAGGTCGGCGGCGGCCAGTAGTTGCGTGGCCAGGGCCCGGTTGCTGTCGACGACCGAGTCGATGTCGGGCGCGTCGAGGAACGCCAGGCCGGGGCTGAGGTGCGCGGCGTTGACCACCTGCAACGAGTTCTGATCGGTGCTCGGCCCGGAGGTGCGGGCCAGCCCAGGAAGCAGGTGATTTCCGGCGAACCAGGGCAGGTCGGCCGGATGACAGACCAGGACCGGCGCCCGGGTGGTCGGCCGCAGCACCCCGGCGGGGCTGACCGGTGCCCGCACCAGGCTGTTGACCAGCGTCGACTTGCCCGCCCCGGTAGACCCGCCGACGACCACCAGCAGCGGCGCGTCGAGCCGCCGGATGCGCGGCAGCAGATAGTCGTCGAGTTGGGCGACGGTGGCGGCGCGGCTGGCCTCCGCCTCCTCGGCACCGGGAAGTTTCAGCGTGTACCGGGTGGTGGCGAGCGTGTGCCGGAGCCCGATCAGCGCGGCCGCGAGCTTTCCGACCTCGGGGTTCTTGGTGAAGGCCCCGTTGGACGCGATCGCGGCCGGCTCGGCCGGAGGAGGCGGCGCGGGCGGCGCGGCTTTCTCGGTGGTTTCGGCCTTTTCGGTGGTTTCGGCCTTTTCGGTGGTTTCGGCCTTTTCGGTGACGGCCTTTTCAGCGACGGTCTTTTCGGTGACGCCCGCAGCGCGCTCGGTCGTGGCTTCCGGCGCCGCCTCGGCAGGGGTGGCCGGTGTCGTTTCGACCGGAGTGGCCGGTGCCGTCCTGGTCGTGAGGGGCCACGGCGGAGGCGTCGCGCCGGGAGCCGGAACCTGGGGCGGCACGGTCGGCCGGACGGCCGGTGCCGGCACGAGCGGCGGCGTGGCCGCGGCGGTCGACCGGGCGGCCCGCAGCGCCGTGGGCGCCGGAGCCGTGGCGGGTGATCCCGCCTCCGGCGCAACCTCGTCCGCCGGCGCCTCGGGCTCTGCCGCCCCGCCTGCCGGCGACCCCGTTGCCGTTGCCTCGGGTTCAGATGCCTCGGGCTCCGGTTCCCCGGGCTTCGGTTCCCCGGGCTTCGGGGCCGTGCGCTCCGGGGGTGCGGTCCTGGCCGGCTTGAGCGGTGCCTCGGTCGGGCGGGCCTCGGTATCCGGCCCGGTCGATTCGTTCGGTGGGGGTCCGGCCGGTGACGGCGGCCCCGAGGGTGGCAGACCGGCCGGGGGTGGTGCGGGTTTGGTGGTGCGCCGGGCCAACGGGACCGGCGTCACCGAACGCGGGCGGGCCGGTTCGGCCAGCGGTGCGGGATCGTTCGGCGACGTCACGGTGTACAGGTTGCCCGATCAGGGTCATCCGCAACAGTCCAACCCGCACCGTTAGTCAATACGATCCGGACACGGTCAACGACTAGGCGCAACATCCCCGCCATATTCCCTGGTAGACGGGCGTCTCATGGGCACCGACCGGATGTACCGGGACTCACAGGTTGTGAGGAGGGGGCATACTTGCGCCTGTCGGACTCAACTCCTAATCTTGAGTCCAGCACGCTCAACTTCATCCGAATTCTCTCTTGGGGGATCAACCACCATGGCACGTGCGGTCGGCATCGACCTAGGTACCACCAACTCGGTGGTGGCCGTCCTGGAAGGTGGCGAGCCCACCGTCATCGCCAACGCCGAAGGGTCGCGGACGACGCCGTCCATCGTCGCGTTCGCTCGCAACGGCGAGGTGCTGGTCGGCGAGGTCGCCAAGCGCCAAGCGGTCACCAACCCGGACCGGACCATCAGGTCGGTCAAGCGCGAGATGGGCACGAAGTGGTCCATCGACATCGACAGCAAGAAGTACACCCCGCAGGAGATCTCCGCGCGGGTCCTCATGAAGCTCAAGCGCGACGCCGAGGCCTACCTCGGTGAGACGATCAGCGACGCGGTGATCACCGTCCCCGCGTACTTCAACGACGCCCAGCGGCAGGCCACCAAGGAGGCCGGCGAGATCGCGGGCTTCACGGTCTCGCGCATCGTCAACGAGCCGACGGCGGCGGCACTCGCCTACGGGCTCGACAAGGGCTCCAAGGAGGAGACCGTTCTGGTCTTCGACCTCGGTGGCGGCACCTTCGACGTCTCGCTGCTCGAACTGGGCGAGGGCGTCATCGAGGTGAAGAGCACCAGCGGCGACAACCACCTCGGTGGTGACGACTGGGACCAGCGGATCATCGACCACCTGGTCAAGACGTTCCGCGGCCAGCACGGCATCGACCTGTCGCAGGACAAGATGGCCCTCCAGCGGCTCCGTGAAGCGGCCGAGAAGGCCAAGATCGAGCTGTCGGCGGCCACCACCACCACGGTGAACCTGCCGTACATCACGGCGAGCCAGTCCGGCCCGCTGCACCTCGACGTCAACCTGTCGCGCTCGGAGTTCCAGCGCATGACGCAGGACCTGCTCGACCGGTGCAAGAACCCGTTCCACCAGGCGATCAAGGACGCCGGGGTGAGCGTCTCCGCCATCGACCACGTGATCCTGGTCGGCGGGTCCACCCGGATGCCCGCGGTGAGCGACCTGGTCAAGGAGCTCACCGGCAAGGAGCCGAACAAGGGCGTGAACCCGGACGAGGTCGTCGCGCTCGGCGCGACCCTGCAGGCCGGTGTGCTCAAGGGTGAGGTCAAGGACGTCCTGCTGCTCGACGTCACGCCGCTGTCGCTCGGTATCGAGACCAAGGGCGGCATCATGCACAAGCTGGTCGAGCGCAACACCACGATCCCGACCAAGCGCTCCGAGGTCTACACGACGGCCGACGACAACCAGCCGTCCGTGCTGATCCAGGTGTACCAGGGCGAGCGCGAGATGGCCGCGTACAACAAGAAGCTCGGAACGTTCGAGCTCACCGGCATCGCGCCGGCGCCGCGCGGCGTCCCGCAGATCGAGGTCACGTTCGACATCGACGCCAACGGCATCGTGCACGTGGGTGCGAAGGACCTCGGCACCGGCAAGGAGCAGTCGATGACGATCACCGGCGGCTCGTCGCTGCCGAAGGACGACATCGAGCGCATGATGCGCGACGCGCAGGACCACGCCGACGACGACAAGCGCCGCCGCGAGGAGGCGGAGACCCGCAACGTCGCCGAGGCCCTGCAGTGGCAGACCGAGAAGTTCCTGGCCGAGAACGGCGACAAGATCCCCGAAGACAGCAAGACGGAGATCAACGAGGCGCTCGGCGATCTGCGGGCGGCCCTCGGCGGCCAGGACACTGACAAGATCAAGGCGGCGCACGAGAAGCTGTCGGAGGCCTCGCAGAAGGCCGGCACCGCGATCTACCAGCAGGCCCAGGCGGCGCAGCAGGCCGCGGCCGGTGGTGGCGGCGCCACGGGCGACACCCCGTTCGGTGACGCCGGTTTCGGTGGCACGCCCGGCGCGGGTGAGAGCACCGGCGGCCCGTCGTTCACGAAGTCGGATGCCGCCGACGACGTGGTCGACGCCGAGATCATCGACGAGGACGACAAGAAGTGACCCACAGCCGACGTTCTTCGGAAGCACCGCCGACCGAGGCCGCCGGCGATCCGGAGGCCACTGTCGACCCGGCCGCCGACGAAAGGCCTGAGCCGTCGGAGTCGGCGGCTGCCGGTGACGACGCCGGAAAGCACGCCCGGCCCGGGGCGGGCAAGCACGCCGCCCCGGACGGGCCGGGCAGCCCGGAGAAGCCGCACGGCGACAAGCTCGCCGAGGCGGTCAAAGGCAGCGGGGCCGCCGACGACAACGAGGTCGCCGGCGGCAACGCCCAGGCTTCGGCCGCGGCCGAGATCGGTGCGCTGCGTACCGAGATCGACGAGCGGATCCGTGACCTGCAGCGGATCACGGCCGAGTACGCCAACTACCGCAAGCGGGTCGCCCGCGACAACGCCAATGCCCGCAACGACGGGATCGCGGAGGTACTCGGAGTGCTGCTCCCGGTCCTCGATGATCTTGATCGGGCCCGGGAGCACGGTGACCTGACCGGGCCGTTCGGTGCGGTCGCCGACCAGTTGACGGCGGGGTTGAGCAAGTTCGGTCTGACCCCGTTCGGATCGAAGGGTGACGCGTTCGACCCGACCCGGCACGAGGCGGTCGCGCACCGCACGTCGGCCGAGGTCACCGAGCCGTCGTGCGTGTCCGTGATGCGGCGCGGTTACCTGCTGGGTGAGCGGCTGTTGCGGCCGGCGATGGTCGAAGTTGCCGACCCCGAATAAAAAGGCTGAAGGAGGTGCGATCGGGTGAGTTCCAAGGACTGGCTGGAAAAGGACTACTACAAGGTGCTCGGGGTCACCCGGTCCGCCTCCGCCGACGACATCAAGAAGGCCTACCGCAAGCTCGCGCGTGAGCTGCACCCCGACCGGAACCCGGGCGACAAGGCCGCCGAGACGAAGTTCAAGGACGTCTCGGAAGCGAACGCGGTGCTCTCCGATCCGGCGAAGCGCAAGGAGTACGACGACACGCGCTCGCTGTTCGGCGGCGGCGCGATGCGGCGCAACGCCCGGTCCGGCGGCGGCACCAGCAGCGTGCCGTTCGACCTCGGTGACCTGTTCGGGAACCAGGGAACCGGCACCGCCGGCGCCGGTTCCGGCGATCGGGGCCGGTTCGGCGGCGGCTTCGGTGACCTGTTCGGTTCGCTCTTCCAGGGCAACAGCGCCGCCCGGCGCGGCGGCCCGGCCCGCGGCCGCGACGTCGAGGCCGAGTTGGCGCTCGGGTTCGAGGAGGCGGTCCAGGGGGCGACCCTGCCGTTGACGCTGCGGGCGCCCGGCCCGTGCGAGAACTGCCACGGCAGCGGTGCCAAGCCGGGCACCGAGCCGCGCACCTGCCCGAAGTGCAACGGGGTGGGCCTGGTCTCCACGAACCAGGGCGCGTTCCAGTTCTCCGAGCCGTGCCGGGAGTGCCAGGGCGTCGGCACCGTCGTCGACGAGAAGTGCGGCGACTGCCGGGGAACCGGCGTCGTCACCAAGCCCCGCACGCTCACCGTGCGGATCCCGCCGGGCGTCGACGACGGCCAGCGCATCCGCCTCAGCGGTCGGGGCGAACCGGGCGAACGGGGTGGCATCGCGGGCGACCTGTACGTGCTGGTGCGCGTCAAGCCGCACGCGTTGTTCACGCGGTCCGGGCAGAACCTCGGCATCACCGTGCCGGTCACCGTCGCCGAGGCGACGCTCGGTGTCGACCTCGTGGTACCCACGCTCGACGGTCAGGTGACCGTGCGGGTGCCTCCGGGTACCCCGAGTGGCCGGGTGCTCCGGGTTCGCGGCCGTGGCGTTCCCCGGAAGAGCTCGACGCCGGGCGACCTGCTGGTCACCATCGATGTACAGGTTCCCAAGGAGCTGTCCCCCGAGGCGCGCAAGGCGATGGAGGAGTTCGCCACCCACACCGCTCCGGCGGCCCGGGAGCGGATCGAGGCGGAGTTGTCGAAGGGACGGAGGACGTCGTGACGCCGCAGTTCGAACCCGAGGCGAAGGTCCTCATCATCTCGGTGGCGGCCCGGATGGCCGGCATGCACCCGCAGACGCTGCGGCAGTACGACCGGCTCGGCCTCGTCCAGCCGCAGCGCACCGCGGGTGGCGGGCGCCGTTACAGCGCCCGCGACGTCGCTCTGCTGCGCGAGGTGCAGCGGCTCTCCCAGGAGGAGGGCGTCAACCTCGCCGGCATCAAGCGGGTCATCGAGCTGGAGCAGTGGGCCGAGCAACTGCAGCAGCGGGTCGCCCAGTTGGAGCAGGCCCTCGAAGACGCCCACCGGATGCTGGCGGAGGCCGGTTCGGCCGGCTTCCCGAGCCGCGACCTGGTGCGGCGCAACGCCCAGCGCTCGGTCGTGATCTGGCGCTCTACGTGATGCGGCGGGGGTTGCGCACCAGGCCGCCCTCGTTCCAGTCGTAGTAGTCGAACAGGTCGGGACGCCGTTGCAGCACCCGTACGTTGTGCGCCCAGCCGGCGAGTGGGGCGTCGCCCCGCTCCTCGGCCTGTTCGACGTACTTGCGCACCTTCGACTTCTTGTGCGCGCGGAAGCCGGTGCGGATCGCGTCGGCGGCGAAGATGTACAGGCAGTGCAGCGCGAACCGGCGGGCCGGGCAGGAGACGTCGGAGGCCAGCGCGAACAGCGTCTCGGTGAGCTTGTCGTTGGACGCGACCAGGATGTCCCATTCCCGGGGCATCGTGTCGAGTCGCACCGAGTCGGGGTGGTACGCCCAGGCTCTCAACTCGGCCGGCTGCGGGTCGACGGGATTCGCGAAACCCCGGAACGCTTGCTGCTGCGTACTCACCGGTACTCCTCGGCGCAGGTTTGCCCTAATCTGCCTGATCTACGCGGTATTCGGGCCTGGCCAACCGTAGCCCGAACCGCCGCGTCGGCGGAAGGCCCAGGCCCGGGGTCCGCGCGAGCGACGCGGGCGCATTCAGCAAAGTCCCGCACAATGGGAACCGTGCCGGCTCGTCCTGGTCTGCGCCGACCGGCGGCCGTCCTGGCCGCCGTCGTGGTGCTGGCCGTCGGGGGCGCGGGGTCGTGCGATCCCGAGGAAAAGCCCACGGTGGACGCCAGCCGGCGCGCTCCGTCGGCGCCGACGGGCCCGGTGCTGCGGGCGTCGTTCGAGCGGCACAGTGAACTGGCGGTCGCCGAAGGGCTGCGTCCGCAGGTCATGGAGTTCGCGACCGCGTACACCGGTTACGTGTTGTTCACCGGTTGCGCCCAGGTGTGCGGCGGCGCCCTCTTCGTCACGTTCGACGGCGGCCAGAGTTGGCTGGAGCGGACCCTGCCGTTCGAGCGGGCGGACTCGGTGAACTTCTGGCTCGTCGACGCGGGAACGATCATCGTCTCGGCGCGACCGGGGGGCTGGTTCCGGTCGACCGACAGCGGGCGCACGTTCGTCCGCGGTGGAGCCGGTGACGAGCCGGGGCCGGCCGATTACGCCCGCGGCCCGAGCGTCGGCTGCGTCGAGCGGAAGCAGGAGTGCCCGCGCGTCCTGCTGCTGGACGGTGTGCCGGCGCCGGTCCAGCCGCCGCTGCCCGGTGAGCTGCGCGGCGTCTCGCGTGGGTCCGACGGCAGGCTCTTCGCCGCGTCCGCCGCGGGAGCGGTGGTCACGACCGCCACCAGCGCCGACGGCGGACACACCTGGACGCCGCTCGGCGGCCCGGTCACCGTGCCGGCTCCTGGGCCGCCCGCCAACGCGACGTCGCTGTCCGTTTCGCTGTCGGTGTCCCCGGATGGCAAGGATGTCTGGCTGCTCGCCAACACCGCCGAGTCGCTCACCGTCTACCTGTGGGAGCCGGCCGGGTGGCGGGAGGTGAAGCGCGGCATCGCCGTCAACGCGCGTCAACTCGGCGAGGTCGCGGTGGGCCAGCGGGTGCTGGCGGTGGCGAGCACCCGGTTCAGCTACCTGTACGCCGACGGGGAGTTCCGCAACGCCGACCGGCCGTCGAACGCGCTCTCCGTGCGTCTGCTCGGCGACGGGACGCTGATGACGTCGACGGCGCCGTCGGATGTCTGGTTGGGAACGGGAGACGCGGCGGCGCGCCTCTGGAGCCGGATCACGGTCGACCCGCAGTGGTAAAGTTGAGCGAGGTACGCTCAACCATTCACTCGAAATTCTTCCGGGGAGCCCATGAACGCCGAACGTCTCACCACCAAGAGCCGCGAGGTGATCTCCGCGGCTGTCGCCACGGCAACCCAGCGGGGTCACGCCACGGTCGAGGCCTGGCACCTGCTTCTGGCGCTGCTCGACACCGGCGGATCCACCGCGTCGGCGTTGCTGCGGGCCGCCGGTGCCAACGCCGCCGACGTGCGGCGGGCCGCGGTCAAGGCGATCGACCGGTTGCCCACGGTCAAGGGTTCCAGCGTCACGGAGCCCACCCTCGCCCGCGAGTTCGCCAACGCGATCGGTGCCGCCGAGCAGATCGCGCGGCCGATGGGCGACGAGTACACGTCCACCGAGCACCTGCTGGCCGGCCTCGCCCGCGTCGGCGGCCCGGTGGCCGAAACGCTGAAGCAGGCCGGTGCCACCGAGGAGGCGCTGGTTGCCGCGTTCCCGCTGGTGCGGGGCGGCGAGCGGCGGGTCACCAACCAGGATCCCGAGGCCACCTACCAGGCGCTGGAGAAGTACGGCCTCGATCTCACCGCGCGGGCCCGCGACGGCAAGGTCGACCCGGTGATCGGTCGTGACTCCGAGATCCGCCGCGTCATCCAGGTGCTGAGCCGCCGTACGAAGAACAACCCGGTACTGATCGGCGAGCCCGGCGTCGGCAAGACCGCGATCGTCGAAGGGCTGGCCCAGCGCATCGTGGCCGGCGACGTGCCGGAGTCGCTGCGCGACAAGCGTCTCGTGAGCCTCGATCTCAGCGCGATGGTCGCCGGTGCCCAGTACCGCGGGCAGTTCGAGGAGCGCCTGAAGTCCGTCCTGGAGGAGATCAAGAACTCCGACGGCCACGTCATCACGTTCATCGACGAACTGCACACGGTGGTCGGCGCAGGCAAGGGCGAGGGCTCGATGGACGCCGGCAACATGCTCAAGCCGATGCTCGCCCGGGGCGAGTTGCGCATGGTGGGCGCCACCACGCTCGACGAGTACCGCGAGCACATCGAGAAGGACCCCGCGCTGGAGCGCCGGTTCCAGCCGGTCTTCGTGGGCGAGCCGAGCGTCGAGGACACCATCGGCATCCTGCGCGGGCTGAAGGAGCGCTACGAGGTGCACCACGGCGTCCGCATCACCGACGCGGCGCTGGTGGCGGCGGCCGCGCTGTCCGACCGGTACATCTCCGACCGGTTCCTCCCCGACAAGGCGATCGACCTGGTCGACGAGGCGGCCTCGCGGCTGCGCATGGAGATCGACTCGCGCCCCACCGAGGTCGACGAGATCGAGCGCGTCGTGCGTCGGCTCGAGATCGAGGAGATGGCGCTCACCAAGGAGCCCGACGAGGCGTCGGCGCACCGGTTGGAGCGTCTGCGCGGCGAACTGGCCGAGCGGCGCGAGCAGTTGGCGGCGCTCACCGAGCGGTGGCGCACCGAGAAGGAGCACATCGCGAAGATCTCCTCCGCCAAGGAGGGGTTGGAAAAGCTGCGCGGCGAGGCCGAGCGGGCCGAGCGCGATCTCGACCTGGCGCGGGTGTCGGAGCTGCAGTACGGCCAGATTCCCCAACTGGAGCGGGAGGTCGCCGCGGCACAGGAGGAACTGGCCGCCCTGCAGGCCGGCGGCGCCATGTTGAAGGAAGAGGTCAGCGCCGACGACGTCGCCGCGGTGGTGGCGGCGTGGACCGGCATTCCGGCCGGCCGGCTGCTGGAGGGCGAAACCGCCAAGTTGCTGCGGATGGAGTCGTCGCTCCAGGCGCGCGTCATCGGTCAGACGCAGGCGGTGTCGGCGGTGTCCGACGCCGTGCGCCGGGCCCGGGCCGGTATCTCCGACCCCGACCGGCCGACCGGCAGCTTCCTGTTCCTCGGGCCCACGGGTGTCGGCAAGACCGAGTTGGCCAAGGCGCTCGCCGAGTTCCTCTTCGACGACGAGCGCGCGATGGTGCGCATCGACATGAGCGAGTACGGCGAGAAGCACTCGGTGGCGCGGCTGCTCGGCGCGCCGCCCGGGTACGTCGGGTACGAGGAGGGCGGGCAGCTCACCGAGGCAGTGCGCCGGCGTCCGTACTCGGTGGTGCTGCTCGACGAGGTGGAGAAGGCCCACCCCGACGTGTTCGACGTGCTCCTGCAGGTGCTCGACGACGGACGGCTCACCGACGGGCAGGGCCGCACGGTCGACTTCCGGAACGCGAT
The DNA here is from genome assembly GCF_016863635.1 of Virgisporangium aurantiacum. Lineage (GTDB taxonomy): Bacteria > Actinomycetota > Actinomycetes > Mycobacteriales > Micromonosporaceae > Virgisporangium > Virgisporangium aurantiacum. The sequence goes on from NZ_BOPG01000048.1 coordinate 139,809, forward strand.
TCTGGTTCTCACGTCGAACCTGGGTTCGGCGGTCATCGCCGACCCCACGCTCACCGGGGAACAGGTGCGCGACGCGGTGCTGTCGACGGTCCGCTCGCATTTCAAGCCCGAGTTCCTGAACCGTCTCGACGACATCGTGGTGTTCGAGGGCCTGACCTCCGACGGCCTCCGCGCGATCGTCGACATCCAGCTTGCTCGATTGGGCAAGCGCTTGGCCGACCGGCGCCTGACGCTCGACGTCGGCGACGCCGCCCGCGACTGGCTGGCCAGTCACGGATACGACCCGGTGTACGGGGCCCGCCCGCTGCGCCGCCTCGTGCAGACGGCGATCGGTGACCAGTTGGCGAAGGCGCTGCTGGCGGGCGTCGTGCGGGACGGTGACCGGGTGGTCGTCGACCTGGCCGAGGACAAGAAGGGCCTCGTGACGCATCCCCGGTAATCGTCGGCCCGCTGGTCCTGGGACTGCCTGTCCTCCCACCTGGTGGTGAGGACAGGGTCCTTCTCAGGGCGGTCGCGCGTTGGGGCGGACGTCGATAGCGTGTGCTGGCATATTCACGAGGAGGAGATTCCGAATGGCCTTCCCGGCTGAGTCGCCAGCCCCGCCAGCCCCTGTTCGGCCGGTGCAGGTCACCGCGGCCGTGTGGTGCCTGTTCGCCCTCGCCGCCACGCAGATTCTCAGTGCCGTCGTGGTGATCGCCACGATGGGCCCCACGCTCGACGCCACCCGCGACTACGTCGAGGGCACGCGCGACGGCGACACGATCATCGCGAGCGTCCAGATCGGCAGCTACTTCTCGCTGGGGCTCGGCCTGTTGTTCGCGGCCGGGCTCGCGGTGCTGGCCGCGTTCGTCAACCGGGGCAACCAGCCGGCCCGCATCATCTCCTGGGTCGTGCTCGGTCTCCTGTTGTGCTGCAACGGCATCGGCCTCGTCGGCACCGCGGCGGGCGGCCTGTTCGGCGGCGCCGGCAACACCGGCGGAGTCGACCAGGAGGAGCTGGCCCGGCGCATCGAAGACGCCGTTCCGGGCTGGACCACGCCGGTCAACTACGTGCTGCTGTTCGTCGGCATCGTGGCGTCGACGGCCGGCATCATCCTGCTGGCGCTGCCCAAGGCCAACGAGTACTTCCGCCGTCCGCAGCAGATCTGGGAGCCACCGGTACCCGGCGCCCACTACCCGGCGCCGGGCGCCGAGACCGCACCGGCCGAAGCCGCGCCTGCCGAAGGATCCACGGCGGAGGCATCGGTGGACATCACCAAGCCACCCGTCGAATCGACACCATCCACCGAATCCGGTGAGCCCGATACCAGGCAGGGTCAGCCGGGCACCGGTAACCCGCCGCCCGCGCTGTGAGCGAGCGCGTGAGCGAGCGAGCCAGCGGAGCGAGCGCGTGAGCGAGCACTTGCGCGGTCTCGCGGTTGTCACCGGTGCCACGGCGGGCATCGGTGCGGCGTTCGCCCGCACGTTGCGGGCGGAGGGGTACGCGCTGGTTCTCGTCGCGCGCGACGCCGAGCGGCTTGCCGCGATGGCCGCCGAGCTCGATGGCTCCGGGTCGGGTGGCTCCGGCGGTGCGGTGGAAACCGTGCCGGCCGACCTCACGACGGCCGACGGGCTGGCGGCCGTGGAGAAGCAGCTGCGGGAGCGCCCGGTCGACCTGCTCATCAACAACGCGGGCATCGGTATCAACCGGCAGTTCGTCGAGTCCACGGTGGAGGACGAGGAACGGCTGTTGGCGTTGAACGTCACATCAGTGATGCGACTCACGCTCGCGGCCCTGCCGGGGATGGTGGAACGCGGGCGCGGCGGCATCATCAACGTGTCGTCGGTGGCCGGTTTCGGTGTTCCGGTACCGGGGTCCACCTACTCGGCGTCGAAGGCGTGGGTCACCAATTTCAGCGAGTCGGTGGCGGAGTCGGTGCGTTCGCGCGGGGTCCGGGTGACGGCGTTGTGCCCGGGCACCACGAAGACGGAGTTCCACGCCCGAGCCGGCATCGACATGTCTCGCGCTCCCGAGTGGATGTGGCTGACGGCCGACCGGGTGGTCGCCGACGGGCTGCGGGATCTGCGGCGCGGCAAGGTGGTCAGCGTCCCCGACTGGAAGTACAAGGTGGTCGTGTTCGGCATGCGGCACCTGCCCCGTGCGGTGCTCCGCAGGGCCGGCCGCGACGTGCGTGGGCGCGTGGGCCGCGACCAGTTCGACCGCGAAGAGACCACCCGCCGTCGGGACGGGCAGGGCAAGCGCTGACGCGGTGTGCCCGCGCCCGGCGTCACCCACTGTGAGCCCGACGTGCGCGCCCGCGCGGCACCCGCTCCGGGAGCGCCGAACGGTCATCGTCACTGCCCGAAGCGGCGGACCAGGTGCGCGAACAGGTTAGGTAGCGCGGATCTGCCAGCTAACTGACAGGTGATCAAGATACCCTTCGAACCATGTCCGACCTCGATGAACTGCGTGGGCTCATTCAGGAACTCGCAGTTGTGCATGGCCGGGTCACCCTGTCCTCGGGTCGTGAAGCCGATTGGTACATCGACCTACGCCGGGTGACGCTCCACCACGCGGGTGGGCCCCTCGTGGGGCGCGTGATGCTTCAGCTCACCGAGGATCTGGGGTACGACGCAGTGGGCGGGCTCACCCTGGGTGCCGATCCGGTGGCGACCGCGATGATGCACGCCGCCGCCGCGCAGGGGCGCAAGCTCGACTCGTTTGTCGTTCGTAAAAGTGAGAAGACGCACGGCCTGCAGCGCCAGATCGAAGGCCCGGATGTCACGGGTCGAAGGGTCCTGGCCGTTGAGGACACGTCGACCACAGGGGGGAGTGTTCTCACCGCTGTGGAGGCATTACGACGGAATAGCGCCGAAGTGACCGGGGTAGCGGTTATCGTCGATCGCGGTGCAGAACATGCCGTTCGCGCCGCGGGGATGATCTACCGCTCCGCGTTCTCGTTGGCCGACCTCGGCCTAAAGTCTTGAAGAAATGTCGATTCGGACCTGCAGATATGCAGACGAGTCGATGCTGGTTGGTGGAAGGATAGGGGTTGTGGGAACTGCGTTGGCCGAAATGACCATGCCGCAAATTTCGCCGCTTGCCGGCGAACCGATCGACCGTGCCGATGCCGAGCGTCTAGCCGGCGTCTTGAAGGCTCTCGCCGACCCGGCGCGCCTTCGGCTGTTGAGCCTGATCCAGTCCTCGCCTGATGGCGAGGCGTGCGTGTGTGACCTCACCGCGCCGCTGGGGCTCTCTCAGCCCACTGTGAGCCACCACCTCCGGATTCTTACGGAGGCCGGGCTGCTTGAGCGGGAGAAGCGTGGGGTCTGGGCGTTCTACCGCCTGGTCCCGACCGCGATCGGCACCATTGCCGATCTGCTGACCCCGCCGCGTAAGCGCGCCACCCGCAAGGCGCCGCGCTGACGCGTGGGTTATCCGGTCGGTGATCTTCGTGATCGGTTGGCGTTTCTGGGTCGGTCCGCGGTAGCGGCCGGTCTCGTGGTTGGTTCGGGCGGCAACCTGTCCGCCCGGGTCAGCGGCGCCGACGAAATCTGGATTACAGGTGCGGGCACGTGGCTGGACAGGTTGCACCCCTCAGCCTTCGCCCGGGTCCGCGTCTCCGACGGAGCCGTTCTCGATAAGTGGGACGAGACGGCAAACGGCGACGGAGCAGCTCATACCGCTCCGTCGCCGTCATCGGAGATCGGTCTGCATCTGGCGACCTACCGGGCCCGGCCCGACGCGAACGTCGTCGTGCACCTGCACCCGCAGACGGTGCTGTTGCTCGACGCGCTCGACGAGCCGGTCCGGTTGGTCACGACCGATCATGTCGCCTACGTGCGCCAGGTGGTCCGCACGCCATTCGCCGTGCCCGGCACCGAACGGGTCGGCGCGCTGGCCGCCGAAGCCGTGCGCGACGGCGCCAACTGTGTGGTGCTCGCCAACCATGGCATCTGTGTTCTGGCCGGCTCCGTAGAGCTGGCCCACAAGCGCGTCTTCTGCCTGGAAGAGGCGGCCCGCCTCACCTACTCGGCGCTCGCGCTGGGCCGGGGGGCCGAGTTGCGGTCCTGCCCGCCGGACTTCGACCCGGCACACGGCAAGTACAGTCTTGAAGCGTGAATAGCGCCGAGAAGACCCGCGCCCTCCTCGACGGACTCGCCCTCAACCCGCTCGACGTCAAGGGCCTGCTGAAGACGTTCGGGCTCATCGGCGTCTGGGTGATCCTGTTCGCCGAGACCGGTCTGCTGATCGGATTCTTCCTTCCGGGCGACTCGTTGCTGTTCCTGGCCGGGGTCGCCGCCTCTCCCGTCGCCGACGAACTCGTCGGCACGCAGCTGTCACTGGTGGGGCTGCTGATCGGTGCGCCGCTCTGCGCGATCGCCGGTGCGCAGGTCGGCCACTTCCTCGGTGCGAAGTACGGACGGAGGATGTTCGCCCGTCCGGACTCGCGGTTCTTCAAGCTCGAGTACGTGGCCAAGGCCGAGTACTACTTCCAGAAGTTCGGCCCGGCCAAGGCCGTGGTGCTGGCCCGCTTCATCCCGATCGTGCGGACGTTCCTCAACCCGGTGGCGGGCGTGCTCGGCATGCCGGCCAAGAAGTTCTTCGTGTGGAACGTCGTCGGCGCCGTCCTCTGGACCGACGGCATCATCATCGCGGGCTGGGCGCTGGCCAAGCAGATCCGCGACGTGATCCCGGACGGGCAGATCGACAAGTACATCCTCCCGGCCGTGGCGCTGATCGTCTTCATCTCGGTGCTGCCGATCCTGATCGAGGTCATCCGCGAGCGGCGGAACAAGAAGCGCCAGGCCCGGGTCGCGGCGGAACTCGACCAGGCGTCGATCGACCGCGCCGACTTCGACGAGGCCCGCCGCCCCCAGTAGTCAGAGCCGGGGGTCGACCGGCTCCGACTCGCACGCGAGGATCGCGAAGACCAGCTCGTGGCAGCGCCACAGCGGCTCGCCGGCCGCGAGGCGTTCCAGCGCTGCCACGCCCAGCCCGTACTCGCGCAGCGCCAGGCCCCACTTCCGGCCCAGACCGCGCTGGCGGAGCTTCGACAGCTGGTCGGGGCTGGTGTAGTCGGGGCCGTAGATGATGCGCAGGTACTCGCGTCCCCGACATTTCAGGCCGGGCTGGATCGACTTGCCGGTGCCCGGCCGGGCCGGGACCGTGCCCGCGAGCGGCTTGACCACCATGCCCTCGCCACCCTCTCCGGTCAGCGCGAGCCACCAGTCGGTGACGGTGTCCACATCGGACACGGTGGTCACGAGGCGACGGGTGGTGGCGAACAGCGTGGGGTCGGCGGCTACGAGCCGGTCGGCCAGCGCGAGGTGCCAGCCGTTGTCGCGGGTGACGCCGCTGAAGCCGGCGCCGGCGAGCACCGCGAACGGCGCCACGCGCAGGCCGCTCAGCCCGTCGACCGGCCAGCAGTAGCGGTCGATCACCGCGCGGAAGCCGGCCGCGTTGGCGTCGCGCTCGGCGACCTTGGCGCGCAGTGCGCGCAGCACCGGTGCGGCGCCCGGGTCGGCCAGGTCGCGGGCGAGCGTGGCGTCGAGCACGTTCAGCGCGGCGGGCAGCGCCGCACCGGCGGCGGCACCCACGGGCGCGTACTGGTCGCGGATCAGGCCCTGCGCCTTCGCCGACCACGGCATGATCTCGGTGTCGAGCATCAGCCAGTCGGTGCCGAGTTCCTCCCACAGCCCCGCCGCGTCGACGGCCGCGCGGACGCGGGCGAGCAGCGGTGCCGCGTCGGCGAAGAACGGGCGGCCGGTGCGCGTCCAGACGGCGCCGTCACCCTCGATGCCGAACGCCGCCGATGCCGCCGCCGACGTGCGGGCCACCAGCACGACGGCGCGCGACCCCATGTGCTTCTCCTGGCACACGACGTCGGTGACGCCCACCTTCGCGTAGTCGGCCAGCGCGCGGGCCGGGTGCTCCAGGTACCCGTCGACGTCGGAGGTCGACGACGGCGCCATCGTCGGCGGCAGCCACCGCAGCCAGCGCGGGTCGATCGCGAACCGGCTCATCACCTCCAGCGCCGCGGCCGCGTTCTCGGCCGCGACCGTCACCCGGCCGTATCCGGTGTCGAGCACGCGGCGCCCGGTCAGGTCGGCCAAGGACAGCGCATCCAGGTTCGTGGCCGGTCCGGCTTCTTTCAGGGGACGTGCGGGAGCGTAGTACTCGCGCTCGGCGGGGACGCTGACGAGCTGCCGTTCCGGGTACCGCAGCGCGGTGAGCGCGCCGCCGAACACGGCGCCGGTGTCGAGGCAGATCGTGTTGTTGATCCATTCCGCCCGAGGGGTCGGTGTGTGGCCGTAGACCACCGCGGCGCGGCCCCGGTAGTCCTGCGCCCACGGGTAGCGCACCGGCAGGCCGTACTCGTCGGTCTCCCCCGTGGTGTCGCCGTACAGGCAGAACGCCCGCACCCGACCCGACGCGCGGCCCTGGTACGCCTCCTTGCATCCGGCGTGCGCCACGACGAGCTTCCCGCCGTCGAGCACGTAGTGGCTGATGAGGTTGGACAGGAACGGCTCCAGGTCGTCGACGGGCGACGCCGCCAGCTGCTCCAGCGTCTCGGCCAGGCCGTGCGACACCCGTACCGTGCGGCCGCGCAGCTTGCGCAGCAGCTTCTCCTCGTGGTTGCCGGCCACGCACAGGGCAGTGCCGGCGGCGACCATGCCCATCACCAGCCGCAGCACGCCCGGGGTGTCGGGGCCGCGGTCGACCAGGTCGCCGACGAACACCGCCGTGCGCCCGTCGGGGTGCTCGGCGCCGTCGGCGCGCACCGCGTAGCCGAGGTTCCGCAGCAGCGTGACCAGCTCGGTGTGGCAACCGTGCACGTCGCCGATGATGTCGAACGGGCCGGTGAGGTCGCGCCGGTCGTTGTAGAGGCGCTCGTAGCCGATGCGCTCCACGACGTCTCCATGGTTGATGACATGGACCGACCGGAAGCCCTCGCGCTGCAGCCGGCCGATCGACCGGCGGAGGTCGCGGCTCTGCCGGGTGACCACGTTGCGGCCGAAGTCGCGGTCGGGCCGCGCCTCGGTGCGTTCCCAGCACACGCCTTCCGGCGTGTTCAGCACGATCGCGACCGGGAGCACGTCGTGCGCCTTGGCCACGGCGACCAGCTGGGCGCGGGCGTGGTCCTGCACGTTGGTGGCGTCGACCACGGTGAGCCGGCCGGCACGCAGGCGGCGACCGGCGACGTCGTGCAGCAGCTCGAACGCCTCGGCGGTGACCGACTGGTCGTTCTCGTCGTCGGCGAGCATGGCGCGGAACGTGTCGGACGAGAGCACCTGCGTGGGCAGGAAGTGCTGCCGCGCGAACGTGCTCTTGCCGGACCCGGAGGGCCCGACGAGGACGACCAGGCAGAGGTCGGGCAGGGTGATGTTCATCGGGTGAATACCGCCATCTGGGTCGGTGCGCCAACCTCCGGGTCGGCGTCGCCGACGCCGGTGACCTCGACGGAGTAGCCGTGGTCGGCCGCGACGCCGGCGCACCAGGCGGCGAACGCGGCGCGATTCCATTCGAAGCGGTGGTCGTGGTGGCGCAGGCCGGTCAGCCCCTCGTAACGCACGTTGTACTCCACGTTCGGTGTGGTGACGATGACGGTGTCCGGTACGGCGTGCCCGAACACCGCGTCGGCCAGCGCGGGGAGCCGCGGTTCGTCGAGGTGCTCGATGACCTCCATCAGCACCGCGGCGTCGTAGCCCTTGAGGCGGTCGTCGCGGTAGGTCAGGGCACCCTGGAGCAGCTTGATGCGGCCCTGCTGACGCTCGGGCAGCCGGTCGAGGCGCAGCCGCCGGCCGGCCATGGCCAGCGCGACCGTCGAGACGTCGACGCCGACGATCTCGGTGTAGCGGCGGTCGCCGACGAGGTCGACGAGCAGCGCTCCCCCGCCGCAGCCGAGGTCGAGCACGCGCTGTGCGCCAGCGTCGACCAGTGCCTGGATGACCGCGCGGCGGCGCTGCAGGGCCAGCGGCTCCTTCTTGGCGGTCTCGGGGAGTTCGGCGTCTTCGTCCGTTTCGGCGGGCACCGCTTCGACCGAGTCGTCGGCCTCATCCGTGAGGCGGGCGAGAGCTTCGGTTGCGAGCGACCGCCGGTGCGCGAGGTAGCGCCGGGCGATCAGCGCGCGCTTCGGGTGCCCGGCGAGCCACCCGGTGCCGGCCCGCAGCAGCTTGTCGACCTCGTCGGGGGCGACCCAGTAGTGCTTGGCGTCGTCGAGAACGGGCAAGAGGACGTAGATCTGGTTCAGCGCATCGGCCATCCGCTGGGTGCCCGCCAGCGTGAGGTCGACGTACCGGGTGTCGCCGAGCTGCTGTGCGGTGACGGCCCAGCCCAGGGGCGCGAAGAGTTCCTCCGCCAGTTCGGTTCCGCCGCGGCAGCGGAGCGCCGGCAGGCGCAACTCGAGGGGCACCGGTGTGGCGGCGAGGTCGGGGCGATCCTTCGAGGTGCCGCGCAGCGCGCTGCGGAACACCTGCGCGATGGCGGCCGAGAGCAGGCTGGAGGCGGCGTACGGGCGGTCGTTGACGAACCGGCCCAGCGTGAAGTCGTCGGGGCGCTCGCGGCCCCGGGTGCGCAGCGCGGCCGGGTCGATGTCGAGCACCAGGGCGGCCGTGCAGCGGTTCTCGTCGGCTTCGGGGTAGCAGACGTACGCCCGGCCGGTGCTCACGGTGAACTCGTGCACCCGGTCGGGGTGCTTGACCAGCAGGAAGCCGAGATCGGTCGCGGGCTTCAGAGTCGTCGAGATCGTGAGCAGCACGCGCGTAACGTTAGAGCGACGGGAGGTGGACGTCATGTCAGATTTGAATCTCGACGACCCTTACACCGTGCCGACGAAGCACTGGCACGCCCTCGACGACGGCCGGATCCAGTGCGACGTGTGCCCGCGGAACTGCCGGTTGCGTGAGGGCCAGCGCGGTCTGTGCTTCGTGCGCGGGCGCACGGCCGACCAGATCGTGCTCGCCAGCTACGGCCGGTCGTCCGGGTTCTGCGTCGACCCGATCGAGAAGAAGCCGCTGAACCACTTCCTGCCCGGCTCGTCGGTGCTGTCGTTCGGCACGGCCGGCTGCAACCTCGCCTGCCGGTTCTGCCAGAACTGGGACATCTCCAAGTCGCGCGAGATCGACACGCTGTCCTCCGAGGCGTCGCCGGAGGCGCTCGCTGCGGAGGCTCAGCGGCTGGGCTGCCGCAGCGTCGCGTTCACCTACAACGATCCGGTGATCTTCATGGAGTACGCGATGGACGTCGCGGACGCCTGCCGGGAGCGCGGCATCAAGGCGGTGGCGGTGAGCGCCGGTTACATGAACGCCGCGCCCCGCGAGGAGTTCTACCGGCACATCGACGCGGCCAACATCGACCTGAAGGCGTTCAGCGACACGTTCTACGAGAAGGTGACGTTCGCGAAGCTCCCGATGGTGCTGGAAACGTTGGAGTACCTGAAGACCACCGACGTGTGGTTCGAGGTGACCACGTTGCTGATCCCCGGCCAGAACGACTCCGACAGCGAACTGGCCGCCGAGTGCACGTGGTTCGCCGAGCACCTCGGGCCCGACGTGCCGCTGCACTTCTCGGCGTTCCACCCCGACTTCAAGATGCGCGACATCCCGCGCACCCCGCCGCAGACGCTGGCCAGGGCCCGCCGGATCGCGCTCGACCACGGATTGAAGTACGTGTATACCGGGAACGTGCACGATCCGAACGGGCAGACCACCACGTGCGGCGGCTGCGGCGAGCCGGTGGTGGTGCGCGACTGGTACGTCATCAACAAGTACGAACTCACCGATGCGGGTGCGTGCACGCGGTGCGGCACAACGGTTCCGGGCCGGTTCGACGGTCCGGTCGGCACGTGGGGCGCGCGCCGCCTGCCGGTCCGCATTCCGGCGGTACCGGCGCGATGACCGCGACCCGGCCACCCGCGGTGGCGGGCGCCTTCTATCCGGCCGATCCGGCCGAACTGGCGTCCACAGTGGACAAGTTGCTCGACGCCGTCGACGTGCCCGACGACGACGTGCTCGCGCGCGGCTACGTGGTGCCGCACGCCGGCTACCGGTACTCCGGCGCCACGGCGGCACACGTGTACGCCCGGCTCCGGCGGCACTCCGTCCACATTGGACGGATCGTGCTGCTCGGCCCCGCGCACCGCGTCCGCGTAACGGGTGTCGCCGTGCCCACGAAGCCGCAGTGGGCGACGCCGCTCGGCAACGTCACCATCGACCTCGACGCGCCGGGAGCCGCCGACCTCCCGCACGACGACGCACCGCACGCGCCGGAACACTCGCTGGAGGTGCAGTTGCCGTTCCTGCAGCGCGCCGTTCCGGGAGTGCCGGTGCTGCCGTTCGTCGCCGGAATGTCCACAGTGGAGGAGGTGGCCGACGCCATCGCCGCAACCGCCGCCGACGCGATCGTGCTGTGCAGCACGGACTTCTCCCACTACGAGACCGACGAGGCGGCCCGGATCCAGGACGAACGCACCGCCAGGGCCGTCGAGGCCCACCGGCCCGACCTGATTGGCGTCCGCGACGCCTGTGGCGTGTTCGCCCTGCGTGGCACCGTGGAATGGGCCCGCCGCAACGCACTGAAGCCCACCCGCCTCGCCCTCACCACCTCCGCCGACGCGGGCGGCGACCGGTCCCGGGTGGTCGGCTACCCCGCGTTCGCGCTGGGCTAGCGGTCACCGGATCAACCGCCAGCCCAGCGCGGGGCTACTTCGCGCCGAGGTCGTCCAGCGCCTTCTTTGCGCCTCGGTGGATCGTTACCGGGTCGGTCTTGCGGGCGGTGTCGAGGGAGATGCCGTTGGCGGCGGCGTTGGCCTTGGCCAACTCCGACTTGGTGTCGAAGAGGACCTTTGTCAGGGTGCAGGCGATGTTGGCGTCCAGATCGTCCCGGACGAGGAGCACGTTCGGCACCACGATCGTCGGCACCGCGGCAGCGGTCTTGTACGTGGTGGCAGGGATCTCCGCGCGTTGGTAGGCCGGGTTGCCCTCGGCCATCTTCGGCTGCTGCGGGGTGATGTCGATGAACTTCACCTTGCCGGCCGACGTGGTGAACAGGTCGGTGATGCCCGGTGTCGGCAGCCCGCCGGAGAAGAACATCGCGTCGATCGTGCCGGCCTTCATGCCGTCGACGGTCTTGGTGAGGTCGAGCCGCTGCGGCTGCACGTCGGAGTCCGGGTTCAGGCCGGCCGCCTGCAGCACGCGCTGCGCGATGACCTCGGTGCCCGACTTCGGCGAGCCGGTGGAGACCCGCTTGCCCTTCATGTCGGCGACCGAGTTGATCCCGGCGTCGGCCCGCACCACGACGTGCGTGTAGTTGTCGTAGATGCGGGCGAGTGCCTGCACCTTCTGCGGCGAGGTGAACGAACCCTTGCCGTTCACCGCGTCGGTGGCGGTGTCGAACAACGAGAACGCCACCTGGTAACGGTCGGCGACGAGTTGTTCGATGTTCTGCACCGACGCGCCGGTCTCGGCGGCGGTGACCCGGAGCTTGCCGCCCGTCTTCGACGCGACCTGCTCGGCCAGCGCGTTCCCGATCGCGTAGTAGACGCCGGTGGTGTTACCCGTGGCGAGGCCGATCCGGCTGTCGTTCGTGATCTCGCAGGTGATGTCACCCGATCCGGTGTCACGGCGGTTGTTGTTCCGTTGCCCGCCACAGGCTGCGGAGCCCGCGACGGCGACGATGAGTAGTCCGACGATGGTCAGGTGGGGTCTCACGTGTCCTCCTAGCGAGCGTTGGGCGCAGATTAACCCCAGCCAACGACGATCACCAATGGGTTCAACGAAGTCGGGTTCCCGCGTCCTGACGATCAAACGGGAAATTGGCCGGTAGTTTCGGGGTATGGCAGAACGGCTGGTGGTGATCGGCGGCGACGCCGCGGGGATGTCGGCCGCGTCGCAGGCCCGGCGGCGCCGGAACAGAGACGACCTGGAGATCATCGCGTTCGAGCGGGGTCACTTCACGTCGTACTCGGCCTGCGGGATCCCGTACTGGATCGGCGGCGTGGTCGACGGCCCCGACGCGCTCGTGGCCCGCGACCCGCAGACGTTCCGCGAGAAGCACGCGATCGACGTGCGCACCCGGCACGAGGTGGTCGCTATCGACCTCGACAAGCGCGAGGTGGTCGCCCGAGACCTGGACCGGAACAAGGAGACCCGCACCGGCTTCGACCAGCTCGTCTACGCCATCGGCGCGGTGCCGGTGCGGCCCGGCTGGCCGGGCGTCGACGCCCGGGGCGTGTTCGGCGTGCAGACGCTCGACGACGGCGCCGCCGTCCGCGAGTACATCGAGGCGGAGAAGCCGCGGACCGCCGTGGTGGTCGGCGCCGGCTACATCGGCATCGAGATGGCCGAGGCGCTGCAGAACCACGGGCTCGGCGTGGTGGTGCTGGAAAAGTCGGACCAGCCGATGTCCACAGTGGACCCGGACATGGGCGCGCTGGTGCGCACGTCGATGGAGAAGCTCGGGATCGTCGTGCACACGGGTGAGACCGTGACGGCCCTGAAAACCAAGGACGGGAAGGTCGCCGCGGTCGAGACCGACAACACCACCTACCCGGCCGACATCGTCGTGCTGGGGCTCGGCGTCAGGCCGAACACGGCCCTCGCGAAGGACGCCGGCCTGCCGCTCGGCGCGACCACCAACGCGGTCGTCACCGATCAGCGCATGCGGGTGGTCGGCCACGACGGCATCTGGGCCGCCGGCGACTGCGTGCAGAGCATCCACCGCCTCACGCACGAGCCCGTGCACATCCCGCTCGGTACCCACGCCAACAAGCAGGGCCGGGTGGCCGGCGTCAACATCGGCGGCGGCTACGCCACGTTCCCCGGCGTCATCGGCACCGCGGTCACGAAGGTCTGCGAGCTCGAGGTCGCCCGCACCGGGTTGCGCGAGGTCGACGCCGAGAAAGCCGGATTCGCCTACATCACCGCGAGCGTCGAGTCGACCAACCGGGCCGGCTACATGCCGGGCGCCCGGCCGATGACCGTGAAGCTGATCGCCGAGAAGATCAGCGGACGCCTGCTCGGCGCGCAGATCGTCGGCACCACCGAGGCGGCCAAGCGCATCGACGGCCTGGCGATCGCGCTGTGGAACGGCATGACCGTCGAGGAGATGACCGGCCTCGATCTCGGCTACGCGCCGCCGTACGCGCCGGTCTGGGACCCGATCCTGATCGCCGCCCGGAAGGCCACCGAGAAACTCGCACAATGAAACGCGGCCGGCACACGTCAATAGAGGCGTGACCTACGAAGAGTTCGTGACGGCCCGGCTGCCGGGGCTGCTGCGATTCGCCGTGATGCTCACCGGCGACCGGGACAGCGCCGCCGACCTGGTGCAGGACTCGATGGTCAAGGTGCAGTTGAGCTGGCGCCGGATCAACGCGGTCGACCAGCCCGACCGGTACGTACGGCGTCTGATCACGAACACCTATATCGACCAGCGTCGACTCGCCTGGTGGAAGCGCGTCGTGCTGCGCGCCGAACCGGCCGAGCCCACGCCCGTCCCCGATCATGCCGAAACCACCGCGGACCGCGACCTGCTCTGGGCCGTGCTCGCGACGCTGCCGCGCCAGCAGCGCGCGGCCCTGGTGCTGCGCTACTACGAGGGCCTGCGCGACCAGGAGATCGCCGACGTCATGCGGTGTTCGGTCGGCACCGTGCGCGGCTACGTCTCGCGGGCCCTGGCCACCCTGCGTCTCCAACTGCCGGACCTGCTGAACGAAGAGGCCTGCCGATGATCGAGGAACTGATGCGGGAGACGTTCGCGCGGCACGAGGACCTCGCCCCCGCGCCCGAGCCGGTGCGCCGGCGGATCGACACCGTCGCCACGAAGCGGCGCCGGCTGCGGCGCGGCGCCGTCGGGTGCACGGTGGTCGCGGTGATCGCGCTGGTCGCCGCGACTTTCATGCGGGTGGACGCGGTGCGCACGGCTCCGCAGCTCGGCGCCTCCGCCGTCTCCACCTTCGCGGGGAAACCGATGACTATCCTGCTCGTCGGCACCGACCGGCGGCCCTGGGACACCAACCGCAGCGAGCTGCTCAGGTCCGACTCGATCATGCTGGCGCACCTGCCGGCCGACCGCTCGGCGCCGTACGTGATCTCGCTCGCCCGCGACCATTTCGTCCCGTTCCAGGGACGGACCGACAAGCTCAACGGCGTCTTCGCGATCGGTGGGGCGGCGGCGTTGCGAGACGCGGTGCAGGCGCTGACGGGCGTCACCGTCGACGGTGTCGTCGAGGTCGACTTCGCCGGGCTGATCGCGGTGACCGACGCCGTCGGCGGCGTGGACCTGTGCGTGGAGAAGCGGGTGGTGAGCAGGCACACACAACGGATCTTCGATCCCGGCTGCCGCCGCTTCTCCGGCGACGAGGCCATGGACTACCTGCGCCAGGGACACACGACCGATTCGGTGCGGCAGCAGCACGGCCGCGCGTACGTGAAGGCGCTGCTCGCCAGGCTCACCGGCGCCGACCTGTCGCGGTTCGTGCGCGTCCTGGACGCCGCCCGCCAGGCCATCCGCGTGGACCTCGGGCCGGCCGGGCTCGCCGGGGTGTTCGCCGTGGTGAAGGACGTGAAACCCGACACGTTGGCGGGGATCGCGCCACCGGCCACCCCGGACGGGCAGCTGCTGCCGGCGGCCGCGGAACTGTGGACGGCGGTTCGCGACGGGACGCTACCGGCGTGGGTGGCGGCGAACCCCGACCGGGTCGATCAGCGGTAGTCGTCGTCGATCTCGACCACCTGGCTCTGCTCGTAGGCGTCGGCCTCGTTGACCTCGGGCGGGAGCCGCAGGCTGGCCGGGTCGTCGGGGACCTCCGGGCTGTCGAGCTCGTGCAGGTCTTCGCCGGGCTGGGTCATGCCTATACGGTACGACTGACGACACCGAGTTATTGCAAGGAGCCCAACCATGCCTATCGCCACGCCAGAGGTATACGCCGAGATGCTCGACCGTGCCAAGGCCGGCGCGTTCGCCTACCCGGCGATCAACGTCACCTCCTCGCAGACGCTGAACGCGGCCCTCCAGGGGTTCGCCGAGGCGGAGAGTGACGGCATCGTCCAGGTGTCCACGGGTGGTGCCGAATACCTCAGCGGCCCCACCGTCAAGGACATGGTGACGGGCTCGGTGGCGTTCGCCGCGTTCGCGCAGGAGGTCGCGAAGAAGTACCCGGTGAACATCGCGCTGCACACCGACCACTGCCCCAAGAACAAGCTCGACGGGTTCGTGCGGCCGCTGCTCGCGCTCTCGAAGGAGCGGGTGGCCGGCGGTGGCCTGCCGCTGTTCCAGTCCCACATGTGGGACGGTTCCGCCGTGCCGCTCGACGAGAACCTCCAGATCGCCGAGGAACTGCTTGCTCTCTCGGCCGCTGCGAACGTCGTGCTCGAGATCGAGGTCGGCGTCGTGGGCGGCGAGGAGGACGGCATCGTCGGCGCCATCGACGAGAAGCTGTACACCACGCCGGGCGACGCGCTCGCGATGGTCGACGCGCTCGGGCTGGGCGAGAAGGGCCGGTACATGGCCGCCCTGACGTTCGGCAACGTGCACGGCGTCTACAAGCCGGGCAACGTGAAGCTGCGGCCGGAGATCCTGCGCGAGGCGCAGAAGGCGGTCGGCGAGAAGTTCGGCCAGGAGAAGCCGCTGTCGCTGGTGTTCCACGGCGGGTCGGGCTCGCTGCTGGAGGAGATCCGGTCGGCGCTCGACTTCGGCGTGGTCAAGATGAACGTCGACACCGACACGCAGTACGCGTTCACCCGTCCGGTGGCCGCGCACATGTTCACCAACTACGACGGCGTCCTCAAGGTCGACGGCGAGGTCGGCAACAAGAAGGCCTACGACCCGCGGGCCTGGGGCAAGGCGGCCGAGGGCGCGATGGCCAAGCGCATCGTCCAGGCCTGCGAAGACCTGCGCTCCGTGGGTACGTCGCTGTCGAAGTAACGCCGGTCACGGCGTGAGGTGTTGTTCCTCCTTGGCATCGGCCGGGGTGGCGTAGGTGAGGATCATCTGCACCGCCTCGGCCGGGTCGTCGGTGATCTCGATCAGGTGGGTCAGGTCGCCGTGTGGGCTTGCTGCAAACAGAGGCCGCAGCAGCGTGGCGACCGGCAGTTCGTGCGTCCAGAAATCCTTGCCCAGGAACACGAAGGGTCCGCTCGCGCCGTCGGTGGCGTAGAAGGTCTTCGTCGCGGCCTGGAAGATCTCCTGGACGGTGCCCGCGCGGCCCTGTGCGAAGACGATGCCGCCGCGGGTGAGCCGCAGGATCGTGTCTTCGCGGATCGCGTTGGAGAAGTACTTGGCGATCCGGGCCGCGAACAGGTTGGCCGGCTCGTGCCCGTACAGCCAGGTGGGCACGGACAGGCCGCCGTGCCGGGCCCAGCCGGCGAAGTCCCGGCGGTCGCCGTCGCGCTCGTTGCGTGAGTATTCGCGGCGGACCTGCAACGCCCGGTCGGTGAACGGGTCGTGATCGTGGAAGTCGGGGTCTTTCGCCAGGTCGTCGATCGCGTCGCTGAGATCGTCTGCGGTGGCCGTCGCCAGAAAAGCGCCCAGGTTCGCGGCCTCCATGACCCCCGGGCCGCCGCCGGTGACCACCAGGCAGCCGGCCTCGGCCAGGCCGCGCCCGATCGCCGCCGCCGCCCGGTACCCGGCCGACCCGCGCGGCTCGGCGTGGCCGCCCATGATCCCCACCACTGGCCCGTTACTTTCTGCCGCCCAGCCGTCGATCGCGTCGGCCAGCGCATCGTCGACGCCGTGATCGTGCATGCGCTGGCTCAGCGCCTCGCGGACCCCGGGCAGCGCGCCACCGTGCTCGACGAAGTGCCGGTAGACGACCGTGTCGTACATCCCGGCGAAGCCGTGCTCGGCGAACCCGGCGCTGAGCTCGCTCGGCAGGTACAGGTGCGACGGGTGGGTCGGATAGGGCACGCCGGGAAGCGGCGGGATGACCTGGGCGCCCCGGCGGATCAGTTCGAGTTCGGTGTCGAGCGAGTCGAATTGGCACGCGATGAACAGCGTGCCGGTGACGTCGACCGTGGCCCAGTCGGGCGGGTCCTCGGCGAGGTGCAGTCCCTGGACGGTGAGCCCGTGCAGGGTGTCGCCGGCGAGGTGGAGCTGCAGCTCCTCGCGCGACTCTATCTCGTCGGGGCTGTGGTCATGATGGTGCATGGATCACCCTTTCACAGACGATGGCCCGCCACCGAAGTGACGGGCCATCGCGTTACCGGGTCCTGGGGAGGCTCCGGACCTCCTTTGTAGCCCTTGGAGCGGGTTTGGCGCACCCTCCCTACGCGTGACGAACGCCTCAGCCGTTCAGCCATCCCCGTCGGTAACACCGGGGTTAGATGGCGGCATGCAGAACCTGCTTCCGGACGGGCCGCCCACCCTGCTGCCGGAGAACGTCGCCGCGGCAACCGCCCTCGAGAAGGCCCTGGCCTCCCCCGACGACGTCGCCGCGTTGAAGGCCGTCGCGGCCGACCACCCCACCTACAGCGCCGCGTGGGGTCGGCTGGCGGAGCGGGCCCTGGCCGAGGGTGACCAGGTCACCGCCTACGCGTTCGCCCGCACCGGTTACCACCGCGGCCTCGACCAGCTGCGTCGCAACGGCTGGCGCGGCCACGGGCCGGTCCCCTGGGCCCACGCCGCCAACCAGGGCTTCCTCCGTTGCCTGAACGTGCTGGCCCTCACCGCCGCCGCCATCGGCGAGGCCGACGAGGCCGCCCGCTGCGCCCAGTTCCTTCGTGACTCGGATCCGGCCGCCGCGGACGCCCTCACCGGCTAGCTAGAGGCCTTCGGCCACCGCTGCGCCGATCCGTAGCCAGGCCAGCCTCGTCGGGGCGCTGAGCTGGGCATAGCGGATCGGTTCGCCGGAGTCGATCAGCTTCTCGTACGGTGCCAGCATCACGGTGCGGGTCCGGGCCGAGAAGTGCCTCGTGATCGAGGGGATGTCGAGGTCGCGGCGGCTGGGGGGCATCGACACCACGGTCACCGCCTGGCGCACCAGGCGGTTTCGACCGTTCTGTTCGAGGTGGTCAAGCATCCGCGCGGCGGTCTCGGCCGAGTCGTTGCGGGCCGACATCGTGACGACGAGCTGGTCGGTCGCGTCGATCGCGGCCTGCCAGTTCTCCGCCCGCACGTTGTTGCCGGTGTCGACGAAGATCAACTTGTAGAACCGGCTGACCACCTCGCGCAGGTCACCGAACGACATCGCGGTGAGCATCTCCCCCGCCGTCGCCGACTCGTCGGACGCGAGCACGTCGAACATGCCCTCGCCCTGCGAGCGGACATACTGCGACAGGTCACCGACCCGGCCGTGCGCGCCCTGGAAGTGGTCGAGGTCGCGCATGAGGTCGCGCACGGTGCGGGAGTGGAAGTCCTGCGTCGCCCGCATGCCGAGCGTGCCCTGGGTCTCGTTGTTGTCCCAGGCCAGGATGTAGCCGCCGCGGCTCTGCCCGAACGTCATCGAGAGCAGCAGCACGGCGACGGTCTTGCCGGCGCCGCCCTTCGGGTTGACGACCGTCACCTGGCGGAGGCCACCGAAGTTGCGCCGGATCGTCTCGATCAGATGCCGGTGCTCCTGCTCCCGCCGGCCCGGTCCGGGCCGCACCAGGCCGAAGGTCGACCGGCGCAGCACACCCCGCATGCCCATCGTCGCCACCGGGTTGCTGGGCCGCACCTCCCGCCGCCGGGCGAACTCCTCCGCCGTGGGGATGTACTGCCCGTGCTCGTCGACCCGCGGCGTCGCCTGCTGCTCCGGTGGCACCGACGGCTGCGGCGCCGCCGGGTGCGGGTGGGCCTGCGGCGGCGGGTGCGTCTGGAACGCCGCCGAGGGCGGCTGCTGGTACGGCGCCTGCACGAACGGGTGCTGGTGCCCCTGCGGGTCAGGGTGGGACGGCACGTGCGGCCCGCCGGTCGACTGCCACGGCGCCAGTTGCTGCGGCGGCTGCTGTGGCGGCTGCTGCTGTGGCGGCTGCTCGACCGGCGGCTGTTCGGCCGGGAAGTACACCGGCTGGTCCGCCGGCCCGCCCGGGCTGGTCGGCGCGTTTCCGGGTGGCGCACCGCCCTCGATCGGCTGGTTCTCGATCAGCACTGCCTCCGGTGCTGAGGGCTCCGCAGTGGGGTCCTGCGGCGCTTCGGGATGGGGATGACCGCCACCGTTCGGCCCGGTGGCAGCGTTGGGCCGGTAGATCGGCTGCGCCCACGGCGACGAGGGCGTGGGGCTGTCGTCCTCCAGGGACTCGGCGACCGGCGCTCCCGTGACGGGCGCTCCCGTGACCGGCGCTGCGGCCGCCACCTCGGCGTTCCACGGCAGCGGCGGCCCGGACGCCGGCGCCGCCGAAACCGGAGCGGGCGGCCCCGACCGGGGCGCGGGCGCAGGGTCGGGCACCGGCATCTGGTCATACATGGCCGGCGGCGGCGGATACCCGCCCGCACCGGGAACACCGGGCGGGCCGAACGCACCCGGACCCGGAGCCGGCACCGGCGGCGGACCATACTGCCCAGCCGGCGGCGGACCCGGTTGCGGCGGCTGACCGTAAATCCCAGCCGGCGGACCGTAGGCCCCACCCGGCTGCGGCGGCGGCCCAAAGGGCCCGCCCGACGGCTGGCCGTAGGGAGCTTCCGGCGGCTGGCCGTGAGGTCCGCCCGGCAGTTGGCCGTGAGGTCCGCCCGGCAGTTGGCCGGGGGCCGCGCCGGGGGGTTGGCCGTACAGCGCTTCCGCCGGTGGCTGTCCGGGGGGCGGGCCGGGCGGCTGGCCGTACAGGGCCTCCGCCGGTGGCTGTCCGGGGGGCGCGCCGGGTGGCTGGCCCTGGACAGCGCCCGGCGGTTGGCCGAACGGCGATTCCGGGGCCGGCTGGCCCAACGGCGGGCCGTACTCGGCACCCGGCGGCCCGGCGGGCGGGAATCCGGGCGGCGGCTGTCCGTAGACCGCGGCCGCCGGCGGCTGGTTGTGCTCGTGCGGCCCGAACCCGGGCGGCGGGTTGTACCCGGGCAGGCCGGGCGGAGGCCCCGGCGGCTGGCCGCCAGGATGGCCCGGTGGTTGGCCGCCCGGCTGGCCCAGCGGCGAGCCGTACTCGGCACGCGGCGGCCCGGTGGGCGGGAATCCGGCCGGCGGCTGGCCGCCAGGATGGCCCGGTGGTTGGCCGCCCGGCTGGCCCAGCGGCGAGCCGTACTCGGTGCCCGGCGGGCCGGCGGGAGGCGCCGGTGGCTGGCTGCCGGGATGGCCCGGCGGGCCGTACTCGGTGCCCGGCGGGCCGGCGGGAGGTGCCGGTGGCTGGCCGCCCGGCTGGCCGTACGCCGCCCACGGCGCCTGTCCCGGCGCGGGAGGTGGTGCTGGCGGCGTCACTGGTTGCCCCTCCGGCGTGGCCGGCGCGGCCAGCTGGTACTCGGCGGTCGGGAAGCCGGTTGCCCGCTCGGCGGGGAACTGGCCGGGTGGCGGCGGTGCCGGTACCGGCGGCGGTCCACCCTGGGGTGGCCCGGGCGGAGGCGGCTGGGTCGACGGAAAGGGCCCGGGTATGGCTTCCGCCACCCCACCGGGTCGCACCCGCGCGGTGCGGTCGCTATCCGTGTCGCCGGCCCGCTCTTCCGGCGGCCAGATCGGATCTTCCACCGTGAAACCTCCCTGCCCGTGCCCCCACGCGGTGCCCCGGCAAGAGCCTTGCACACCCACGCTCGATCTTCACGCCGGTGCGTATGCGCCCCAGGCGGCCCGCTCCATCCACCACGTGCGCTTGCGGGTCAGCGAACCGGCCACCCCGTCGTCGAGAAACGGCAGGTCGGCGCGGGGTGTGACGGCCACAGCCCGGCCGCGTCCACGACGAACCTCGATCTCGACCCGGCCGCGCCGGCGGACAGCCAGCGCCACCGCGACATCCAGAATCCCGTCTGAAGGCTTCGGATCGATTACGAGTGGGAGGCCGTCGAATGCCGAGTAGCCGCCGGCGTTGGCCACCACCGCGGCGATCAGCGGTTCCCGGCCGTTCGAGAGCACGGCATCGTCGACGTTCACGTGTGCCTTGAACGGTACCGCGCGGCCCTCGTCGTCGGCGCCGCCGAGCAGCGCACCGTCGAGCGTGAGCGAGCTGCCGTCGTTGCGGAGCAGGTCGAAGCGGCGGACGTTGCCGTCGAGGACCGCCTGCGCCACGAGCGCCGGGTCGCGCGGCAGGCCGAGGCGCGAGGCCAGGTCGGGGCCGGTCGGGTCGAGCGGCAGGATCCCGATCGGTGGGAGGTCGGGCACGGTGCGGTCGGCCGGCAGGTCCGCCGGCCGCTTGCTGGCCGCGGGGGTGTTTTTCCGGACGAGGCGACGCACGACAGCGCGCACCTGGCCGTCGGCCGCCGTGGCGACGACGAGCCGGGACCCGCCGGAGGCGGACGCGAGCGCCGCGTCGATCTCCGCGTCTGATCCGGCGTTGACCAGTTCGATCTCGGCGCCGGCCGCACGTAGCGCGTCCTGGCAGGCCAGGACGGGCACACGCGGTGTCGAACAGCCGTCGTCCGAAAGCGACAGGATCACGACGCGAAGCACCGTTGTCGTCCTCCCCGATCACGTGGGTTGTAGCCTGTCACCCCGGGGCCGGAGCCGGTCGGGCACCAGGTGGGCGCCACGGTGGCCCTGGCCGGGAGGCGAAGGACATGCCAGCGATTGTGCTCATCGGCGCTCAGTGGGGCGACGAGGGCAAGGGCAAGGTTACCGACCTGCTGGGCGAACGCGTCCAGTACGTCGTTCGGTACCAGGGCGGCAACAACGCCGGCCACACCGTGATCACCCCAGACGGCGAGAAGTTCGCGCTGCACCTCATGCCGTCGGGGGTGCTGACGCCGGGCTGCGTCCCGGTGATCGGCAACGGCGTCGTGGTCGACCCGAAGGTGCTGCTCACCGAGATCGAAGGACTGGCCGAGCGCGGCATCGACACGTCCAAGCTGCTCTTGAGCGCCGACGCGCACCTGATCATGCCGCACCACCGGGCGCTCGACCGGGTGGTCGAGCGGTACCTCGGCTCGGCCCGCATCGGCACCACCGGGCGGGGCATCGGGCCGGCGTACGGCGACAAGGTCGGCCGCACGGGCATCCGCGCGCAGGACCTGCTCGACACCGGAATCCTGCGCAAGAAGCTGGAAATGGTGCTGCGGGAGAAGAACCAGATTCTGGTCAAGGTCTACAACCGCAAGGGCATCGACGCCGACGCCGTGGTCGAGGAGTACCTCGGCTATGCGACCCGGCTGCGCCCGTACATCGCCGACACGCGGCGGATCCTCGCCGAGGCGCTGGAGCGCGACGAGACGGTGCTGCTGGAGGGCGCCCAGGCGACGCTGCTCGACGTCGACCACGGCACCTATCCGTTCGTCACCAGCTCGAACCCCACCGCGGGCGGCGCGTGCGTGGGCTCCGGCGTGCCGCCGACCCGCATCAACCAGGTCATCGGCGTGATCAAGGCGTACACCACCCGGGTCGGCGCCGGCCCGTTCCCGACCGAGTTGTTCGACGACAACGGCGCGCACCTGCGCAAGGTGGGCGTCGAGTACGGCACCACCACCGGGCGCGAGCGGCGCTGCGGCTGGTTCGACGCGGTGGTCGGCCGGTACGCGGTGCGCGTCAACGGCATCACCGACCTGGTGGTCACCAAGCTCGACGTCCTCAGCGGCCTCGACCCGGTGCCGATCTGCGTCGGCTACGAGATCGACGGCGAGCGCGTCGACGACATGCCGATGACGCAGACCGCGTTCCACCACGCCCGCCCCGTCTACGAGGAGCTGCCGGGCTGGTGGGAGGACATCTCGAAGGCGCGCACCGAGGCCGACCTGCCGGCCGCCGCCCGCCGCTACATCGAGCGCATCGAGGAACTGTGCGGTTCCCGGGTCAGCGTGGTCGGCGTCGGTCCCGGTAGGGAGGAAAACGTCATCAGGCACGCACTGCTGCCGTAAACGCCACGTACGATCGGCTCCCGTGCGCGTACTTCTGATCGGATCCGGCGGGCGCGAGCACGCCCTCGCCCGCAGCCTCGCCGCCGACCCCGCCGTCACCGCGCTGGTCTGCGCCCCCGGCAACCCCGGCATCGCGAGCGTCAGCCTCGCCGGCGGTGCCCCGGTGGTGCTGGCCCCGCTCGACGTCACCGACATCGAGGCCGCCGCCGGGCTCGCCGTCGAGAGCCGGGCCGACCTCGTCGTGGTCGGTCCGGAGGTGCCGCTCGTGGCCGGGGTCGCCGACCTGGTCCGGGCCAAGGGCATCGCGTGTTTCGGCCCATCCATGGCCGCGGCCGCCATCGAGGGTTCGAAGACCTTCGCGAAGGACGTCATGAGCGCGGCCGGGGTGCCGACGGCGTGCGCCCGTACCTGTACCACCCCCGCCGAGGCGGCGGCCGCGCTCGACGAGTTCGGCGCCCCGTACGTCGTCAAGGACGACGGTCTCGCGGCCGGCAAGGGCGTGGTCGTCACCGACGACCGCGCGGAGGCGCTGGCCCACGCCGCGTCCTGCGAGCGGGTGGTGGTCGAGGAGTACCTGAGCGGCCCCGAGGTCTCGCTGTTCGTGGTGACCGACGGCACCGCCGTCCGGCCGCTGGTTCCGGCGCAGGACTTCAAGCGCATCGGCGCCGACGACGCCGGCCCGAACACCGGCGGCATGGGCGCCTACGCGCCGCTCCCCTGGGCACCGGCCGGCCTGGTCGACGACGTGCTCGCGTCCGTGGTGACGCCGACGCTCGCGGAAATGCGCGAACGCGGCACCCCGTTCAGCGGTCTCCTGTACGTCGGGCTGGCGCTGACCCCGTCTGGCCCGCGGGTCATCGAGTTCAACTGCCGGTTCGGCGATCCGGAGACCCAGGTCGTTCTCGCTCTGCTGGAGACGCCGCTGGCCGGCCTGCTGCACGCCGCCGCGACCACCACTCTCGCCGCGCACCCCGCGCTGCGGTGGCGGGCGGAGTCGGCGGTGACGGTCGTGGTCGCCTCTGCCGGCTACCCGGCCTCGGCCCGGAAGGGTGACCCGATCCTCGGCGCCGACCGGGTGCCGGGCGTGCTGCACTCGGGCACCGCACGCCGGCCCGACGGGTCGCTGGTGTCGGCGGGTGGCCGGGTGCTCTGCTGCACCGCGACCGGCCCCGACCTCGCCTCGGCCCGGCACGCCGCCTACGCCCTGGTCGACGGCGTCACCATGCCCGGTGCGCAGGTCCGTCCCGACATCGCGCTGCGCGCGGCCCGCGGCGAGATCACCGTCTAGCGCGCTCTCGACCGCGACGATTCATGCCCATCGCCGGTCGGGCGGAGTCCATCGGCCAGCGGTGACACTCTGGCCAAGGACGGGGTCCAGACATTCCCCGACGTATCGGAGCGCCTCAAACAGGTGGTGATATCGCTCGGCGATCAGCGTCTCCCTTGCGGCGAACGCCGGGTAGCCGGTCTCCCATTCCGGCCCCGGTGATCGCATCCGGTCCGGCAACTGCACCGGGTTACGTGCTTGCGTGACGCGTACCGCGAGGGCTCGGGTCAGGACGGCGGCGTCCAGCGGCTCGATTTCCGTCAGAAGTACCAGATCCGCAAGGTCACGTCAGCGATTCGATGCGGTCTGCTGGTTCGGGCCGTGCCGTTCGTACATCGCGGCCACCTTGTCGGCCACCTGGTCGACGCCCGGGTAGAGAACAAACTCGGGCAACGCCAAACCCAGCTTGTCGACGGGCAGAACTGGTGTGTGGTGACGGTGTTCCAGTTCGCCGATGTAGTGCGACTCGCATGACACATCGACCGGAAACGTGTCCCACTTGCCGGTGCCAACGTACGCCTCCACCTTGATCCGGAACCCGTCGCCGGTGCTCACCTGCTGCGGCTCGCCAAGCTGGAACCGAAGGAAGTCGCCGGTGTCCTGCCGGGTGAGCAGGCGCAACTCGGCAACCGCCGCATCGACGTCGGCGGGCACGTGTAGCAGGTCGATGTCTTGGCTGAATCGGGCCCGTGGGGGCGTGCGCACCAGCATCCCTACGCCACCTTTGAGCGCCCACTGCTCGCCTGGGGCCAGGAACACCCGGGCAAGGAACCGCTCGTGTAGGAAGCGGCGACGCAGGTGGTTCAGCGTCGTGGGCACGCCCAGGTCCTTCACCTGCGCCTTGAGACGGCTGTCGACCGCTTGCCGGAACGCGGCAGGGCTGCGGGGCAGCGAGTGCTCACCCATCGTCGCTCCGTGTGCTGGGAGGGCCGGGCGGAGTGAGATTCTGGATCGCGTGCCGTACGGCTTCCGTTGGGTCTGCGGCCAGTGCGCGGCGTACGGCTTCAACGAGATCTATGGTCATCGCAGCGTCACGAGCCACGATGTCGACCGTGTTGCGGGGAATGCCGGCCTCGCGCAGCAGCAGCGTCACCAGCCCCTGCCCGTCACCGGTCATGGCGCCGTAGCCCCACGCATGTGGGGCCAAAATCGCAGCGGCGGTACTTACGGCCAGATCGTGCTTGAGCACGGCATCGCGCACCACGGTAGCCAGATGGCCTCGATCGATACGGATTGCGGCAAGATCAGCGATGACCCGATGAGGCTTCGCCGTTGGCAGGCCGGCGACCAGCGCCCAGTCGTCGGTGCTGATGCTGGACCGGTGCAATCGGACATCGGTTCGTCGGGTTTGCTTCCGACGTGGCACGGTGAACTCCATGACGTCGGCGTCGACATCGCCGAGGTCGAGCAAACGCGCGGCCGACCGGTGGGAGACGATGTCGACGCCCTCGTTGGTAAGCCGTTCCTCGGCCGTCATGCCAGGCTCGAGCGTGAGCCAGGTGACCCGGAGATCTTCATGCATATCGATGGGGCTACCGGCGAGCCGATAGACTCCGTGGGCTAGTCGAACCAGGCTCCCCGTTTTGGCCATCCTGGCCATCACCTGAGGGGTGACCCCAACCCGGCGGGCCTGGGCGGCCGTGACCAGTCCCCACTGATCCGTCCCTATTTCAGCCAGTTTCTGGGCGTTTGCCATTTAAGTGCCTAAGCGCGTGCTGAGAAAGTCATCCTTTGACTGCAATACTAGCGCCTAGCGATAACTTTGCAGCGCCCGCTGCTACTTTCGCAGCACCGGCTTCATGCAACGTCGACCTGGGTGTGCCAGATGGCGCTGTCGGCACCGAGCACGAAGAGTTCCACCGTGCGGTCGTGGGCGAGGATGCTGGGCGGCGAGAACGCCCGGCCGCCGATCGGTTTCCAGTCGTGCCATTCGCCGTTGCGGTAGGAGCGGCTGAACATCGAACTGTCGACGCCCACCACGAACACGTCGATGCCGCCGTCGGGCCGGGCGACCGCCCGCGGTGGCGAGATCACGGTGCCCTGCAGCGACGTCGGCTCGCTCCACTCCTTGTCCCACGTGTAGTGGTAGACGCCGCGGTTCTCGCCCAGCACGAACACGTGCAGCAGATCCTCGGACTCGACGGCGAACGGCCGCGAGATCGCGATGGCGTCGTCGGTCTGCCAGGTGCCCCACTCGCCGTCCTGGTACCGGGCGTGGGCGAGGCCGCTCTCCGAGTTGATCGCCACCGCGTCGATGCGGCCCGGCCCGCGCGACAGCACGTGCGGCGGGGTGAGCCAGAGCGACCCGAGCGACGACCACTCGTCGGTCCAGTCGTCGCCGTCGCGCCACTTGTGCCAGATGCCGAGGTTGGTGCCGAGGACGAAGATGTCGAGCCGGTCGGGGGTGGACCACACGGCCCGCGGCGCGGTGAGCGTGGGGCCGCCGGCCTCACCGGTCATCGACTTCCAGTCGCTCCACTCGCCGGCGAGCCACTGCCGGTGCTGGATGGAGTACTTGTGGTCGATCGCGAACATGTCGAGGCAGTCGCCGGTGCCGGCGACGGCGTGCGGGACCTGGATCACCTCACCGGGGATCACCGTCCAGCCGCCCCACTCGCCGTCGATGCGCCAGCGCACCCGGATGACGTGGTCGGTGCCGACGGTGAACAGGGCTATCTTGTCGGCTCCGACCTGTACGGCGTGCGGCGCGGTGATCCACGTGCCGCCGAGCGAACTCCACACGATGTCCCCTCTCGTGCATGTTCCATCGGCAAGCTTAGTTGCCTATCTAAAGCTGGACCTCGCTGAGAAACGGCAGCCGGCGGTCGGGCTCGCAGACGATCGTGTGCGGCAACTCGAGCGTCGAGGCGAGGGCCTGCCATTCTTCGAGCGACATCCGCGTGCAGTGACTCGCGTCACCGTCGTACCGCCAGACGTCCAGCCGCCCGGTGTTGGCCTGGTGCAGCTGCCACCGCGACACCCGCGCGATCTCGGGGAGCGCCCGTCGCGCGTAGCCGAGATCCATGTGTTCGAGGACGTCGAACGACACGGCGAGCGCGAACTGCCCGTCGGTGAACGGCAGGTCGTGCGCGCCGGCCCGGTGCAGGAACGGCCGCACGTCGGCGGGCGCCTCGGCGATCGCGTAGGGCGACCAGTCGGCGCCGTGCGCGTCGATGCCGCGGCGGCGCAGTTCGGTGACCAGATAGCCCTTGGCACAACCGATGTCGAGCACCGGGCCGTCGAGCGAGTACTCCCGCAGCAGCGCCGCGACGGCGTCGGCGTGGGCCTCGAACGGCGACGACTCGCCGTTGTACGAGCAGTAGTTGCTCTTGCCCGTCCCGTCGAAATAGGCGCGGTCGTAGAAGTCGGCGTGCATCACCGTGGTGCCCCGATTCCTTGGTTGGAAGTGTCGTGATCAGGTGTTGGCGGTCCGCCAGAGGCGGCCGAGGATTCCGTCGCTGGTGGCCAGGGCGGGGCCGTCGTGGGTGACGTGCAGCCACTCGGCGGCCTTGAACGCGATCTCGACGTACGCGTCGAAGATCAGGTCGATCTCGTCCGGCTTGCCGGAGCCGATCGGAAGGTCCGGAACGTCGACGATGAGATAGCTACCGGCGGAGCGGTTCGGTTCCACGGTTCTGCGCACCAGGTTCTGCGCGGCCTCCACCAGGTCGACGTCGGGATCGCCGCGCTCCGCGAACTCGCCCGTGACGTGCTCGATCAGGCTGTCGGGCGCCCGCAGCAGCACCACGAGGGGCAGCTCCGGCCCGAGTTGGCGGAACGTCTGGAGGATCGGCTTCGGGTCGAGGTAGGACCACACCGTCTGGCGGGCGATGCCGAGCGGGTCCTCCATGAGCCGGCGGGCGGCGGCCACCTCGGCGCGCTCCACCACCTCGGTCGACGTGTCGGGCGCCAGCTCGAACTGCTCGGCGGCCAGCGCCTTCACGTCCTGGTAGGCCCAGTCGAGCAGGTCGGCGAGCAGCGCACCGACCTCCTGGCTGCCGGCGTGCGGGATGCCGACCACCACGATGCTCGGCGGCACCAGCAGGTTCGGGCGCAGGCCGCGTGGCCGGCTCGCGCACAGCGAGGGCACGCTCATCACCAGGTCGGGCCGGCGGGCCCAGTGCGCGCCGGTCGCGGGCCCGGGTTCGAGCCAATGAGCGGATGTGCGCAGCATGGTGTCGAAGACGGCGAGTTCGATGCGACGCCGGTCCGCCTGGGTGACCGTCGGGTCGTCGGGCATGCCGCGGGAGCCGGAGACGGCGTCGACCGGATGCGCACCGACCCGCACCGCGTACCGGGTGGGGTACTTCTGGCCGCGCATGCTGTTCCGCACCGTGGCGCCCCACTCGCGGCTGTTCTCCAGCAGCGCGCCGGCGACCATGGTGCCGCCCCGGATGCCGACGGCCTTGGTGGCGCCGCGCAGCCAGCGCCGGGCCTCGCCGATCGCCTCGTTCAGCTTCTCGGTGGCCTCCAGCCGCATCGGCGCGCCGGACATCTCCGGCGGCAGCCACTCCAGCAGCGAGAGCAGGTGGGTGTGGCTGCGGCCGATCACCCGGGCGAGGTCGCGCATGACCCGCGGGGACGGCTCGACGTCCTGGTGCAACCAGGCCTGGAGGCGGCCCGGCGAGATACCGATCTCGCGGGCCGCGGCGTTGATCGACAGCCGACGTTCGGCGAGCGCCTGGATCACCTCATGGGCCCACCGTTGGCGAGCCTCGTGTGCGGCGCCGCGTGACTCTTCACCCGGACGCTTCGACTGGGCGTCGTCGTTCGTCATCACCAGGCCCGACCTGTTGCGCTGTCCTGTGTTTCCCCCGTGTTGTCGCTGCAGCGTAGACGAACTTTACAAAAACTTGAAGTTCCGCGCGCCGCTCCCAGGTACCCAACTGAGAATCTCATGTGATCACTGAAAAGTGTTGCGCGTGGATAGTGAGCCGGGTCATACTACTGACGGGACATCGCAAACAGCGAACGTTCCATCCGCCAGGTAGCTGGCGAAGGGCGGTGAGAAGAATGTTGACCTTCTACAACCACCGTGGAGTGCGGATCACCGATTCGTACGTCAGCGTTGACGGGCGCCGTTACTCGGTCCGCGATCTGCAAGGGGTCCGCACAACTCGCGGGCCGTTCAACCGGATGGTGGTGCGCGCGCTGGGAGGCGGAGTCTCCCTGATCGCGATGGCCATCCTGATGGGTGCGGTCATGCCGGTGGCGATGACCGCCGCGTTCGGGCTCGCCGGCCTGCTGGCGGTCGGCTCGGCATTCGTGCTCAGCCGTACGCACCCGCGCGAGTTGATGCTGTGGGCGAACTTCCGCGGCATGGAGCTGATGCTCATCAAGACCCGCGACTCGATCGAAGTTGGAAAGCTCACCCGAGCGCTGCGGCGGGCGCTCGAGCGAGACGCGCGCTATTCGGCGCTGAGCTACTAGCCCGGTCTCCCCGCAGGCCGGGCGCACCGGCCTCGCGAGAGGAACCCGATCGGGGGTACTCGTGTCCGGGCAACGACGCCCGGGCACGAGTGAGGCTCCCGACAAGGCTTCTAGCGCACCTGAACTCCCGAGATCGCGCGCGACACCACCAGCCGCTGGATCTCGCTCGTCCCCTCGAAGATCGTGTAGATCTTCGCGTCGCGGTACCACCGTTCCACCGGGTGCTCCCGCAGGAAGCCGGCTCCGCCGAGCAGCTGCACCGCCCGTTCGGTCACCATCACCGCGACCTCGCCGGCCTTGAGTTTGCTCATCGAGCCCTCGCCGGCCTCGAACTTCCGCTCGTTGCGGCCCATCCAGGCGGCCCGCCAGACCAGGAGCCGCGCGGCGTCGATCTCCATCCGCATGTCGGCGAGCGTGAACGCGACGGCCTGGTTCTCGATGATCGGGCGACCGAACTGCACCCGCTGCTTCGCGTACTCCAGCGCGTACTCGTACGCCGCCCGGGCCAGCCCGATCGCCTGTGCACCGACCGCCGGCCGGGTCAGCTCGAACGTGCGCATCGCGGCCTGGCCCGTCGACCGGGTGCCTTCCCGCGCCCGCGCCAGCCGCTCGTCCAGTTTCTCCTTGCCGCCGAGCAGGCACGCACCGGGCACGCGCACGTCGTCGAGGAAGACGTCGGCCGTGTGCGACGCGCGGAGGCCGAGCTTGCGCAGCTTGCGCGCCGCCGACAGGCCGGCCGTGCCGGGCGGGACCACGAACGCGGCCTGGCCACGCGAGCCGAGGTCGGGCTCGACCGACGCCGTGACCACGTGGACGCCCGCGATGCCGCCGTTCGTGGCGTACGCCTTCTGGCCGCTGATGACCCACTCGTCGGTGGCCTCGTCGTAGCGGGCGCGGGTCTTCATCGCCGCGACGTCGGAGCCGGCCTCGGGCTCGGTGGAGCAGAACGCCGCCACCGTCGGATCGGCCGGGTCACCGAAGCACTGCGGCACCCACTCGGTGAGCTGTTCCGGCGTGCCGGCCGAGAAGATCGCGGCGACCGCGAGCGAGGTGCCCATGATCGACAATCCGATGCCGCAGTCGCCCCAGAACAGCTCCTCGGTGGCGATGCACAGGGAGAGCCCGGTGGGGTCGGCATAGCAGTTGGCCAGGAAGTCGAACCCGTAGAGGCCGATCTTGGCCGCCTCCTGGATCACCGGCCACGGCGTCTCCTCGCGCTCGTCCCATTCGGACGCGGCCGGCCGGACGGTGTTGGCGGCGAAACCGTGCACCCAGTCGCGCAGTTCGGTCTGGTCGGGGGTCAGATCGATCGAGAACATGCCTACGCCTTCGGTACTTCGAACAGGTTGGGGATGTTCACGGCCAGCCCCATGTCGCCCTTGGCCTTCAACTTGCCGGTCATGAACATCAGTACGGGGTTGGCGTTACCCGAGACCACCTTCACGAAATCCAGCGGCCCCACGGTGATCCCCAGTCTCGGATGATCGGTGCTCGGCGCCGACGACGTCGAGCACACGCCGTCGGCGATGCGGATCTCGTACGTGTCGGACCCGTTCGGGCCGCCGGTGATCGTCCACTGGATCACGGCGTCGAGGCCGTCGGCCCGGGCCGGCCGGAACGACTCGGGCATCCGCGCGAAGATCCCGTCGAGGATCGCCGTGCGCTGGTGGCCGGCGAGGAGCGCGCGGATCTCGGACTCGGGGGTCGCCTTCACGAGGCGGGCGAACTCCGTCGGCGAGATGTCGGCGTAGTCGTCGATGTTCGAGAAATCCCTCACGCCGGAACTGTATTCGCTGCTCAGGCGACCATGCCCACGACCACCAGCATGGCGAGGATCAGCCCGACGCCGACGACGGTGGCGGTCTGCACCGCCGTGCGGCCCTGCTGCGGCGCGTAGGCGAGGCCGGCGGCCACGATCGCGCCCGTGACGAGACCACCCAGGTGCCCGGCGATCGAGATGTTCGGAATCGTGAACGTGAGCACGAGGTTGATCACGAGGATGGGCACGACGCTCGACGTGTCCCGCCGCAGTTTCTTCAGGATCACGAACAGCGCCGCGAACAGCCCGAAGATGGCACCGGACGCGCCGGCGCTGATCGATTCGGGCGAGAACAGGTAGCCGGCGATCGAGCCGCCGAGCCCGGAGAGCATGTAGAGCGCGACGAACCGCACCGGGCCGAGGGCGGCCTCGAGGTTGCGGCCGAGCATCCACAACGCCCACATGTTCAGCAGCAGGTGCAGGATGCCGTAGTGGACGAACATCGACGTGACCAGCCGGTACACCGCGCCGTCGTCGATGCCCGTGTACGTCTCCCCCACCTGTGTACCGGCCGGCACGGAGCCCGCGACGATGTCGTACGTCGGCGCGAAACTGCCGAACATCATCTGCAGCTTGGTGACGCCGGTGAACAGGCCGCTGCCGACCACGGCCGGCGCACCGACGATCACGGCACCGACCACCAGGCCCAGCACGTTCAGGGCGATGAGGGTGATGGTGGCGTACCCGGCGTAGCCGGCCCGGGTGGCGCCGAACGCGGTGCGCGGCTGGCGCTGCGTGCGCCGGCCGGCGCTGACGCACTCGGGACACTGGAAGCCGACGGCGGCCTCGGTCATGCAGTCGGGGCAGATCGGCCGTCCACACCGGGTGCAGCTGACGTAGGTCTCGCGGCCGGGGTGGCGGTAGCAAACCGGAACGGCGGGCGCGGTCATGCACTGAAGCGTACCGACCTGCCCGCCGTTCGCGGATTGCCCTTTCGCCGACCTTTCGGTCGGCGCCGATCTTGCTAGCGCTCGATGTCGACGCGCTCGATCACGATGTCTTCGATCGGCTTGTCGCCGGGGCCGGTCTTGGCCTGGCCGATCGCGTCGACGACCCGCTTGGAGTCGGCGTCGACGACCGTGCCGAAGATCGTGTGCTTGCCGTTCAGCCAGGTGGTCGGCCCGAACGTGATGAACCACTGCCCGCCGTTGGTGACCGGGCGGCCGGTGTTGGCCATGCCGAGCAGGTACGGCCGGTCGAACTGCAGGTCGGGGTGGATCTCGTCGGCGAACGTGTAGCCGGGGCCGCCGCGGCCGGTGCCGGTCGGGTCGCCGGTCTGGGCCATGAAGCCCTCGATCACCCGGTGGAAGGTCACCCCGTTGTAGTACGGCCCGGAGCCCTTCGTGTCGGTGCGCGGGTCGGTGTACTCCTGGGTGCCTTCGGCCAGCCCGATGAAGTTCCGGACCGTCTTCGGCGCGTGGTTGTCGAACAGTTCAACCCGGATCGGTCCGAGCGTCGTGTGCAGGGTCGCGAAAGTCACCGAGGGTTCCCTCTCCTTCTCGTCTTCCGCAGACCACCGTAACCGAACGCGTTCGGCGTCCCGGCCGCCGGGCGGGTGAGCGGGTTTCATGTGATCCGCCGTTTGGCCGACGACCAACCGGATGAAGGGGCAATATGACGCGTAGCGGACAGCACGGTACGCAGGCCCGCTACCGGGGTATGAGCAGGAGTGGCGTCCAACCAGAGGCCGCCGTTCAACGGAGGTGGATCAGATGTTTCGACGGCGTCAGGCAAAGACGCACCGCATCCAGATGCGGGAGGAGCTCGGTCAGAGCTTCGACCATTTCCGGCAAGCGGCAAGTCATGCAGCCAGTGGCACCGCCAATCTCATCGGGCCACGTTACGAGTCAGCCAGGAAGTCCGTGAAGAAGTCGGCCGGCCCGTCCGTGCGCAAGGCGAACCGGGCCACGGCAGCCGCCGTGCTGCCGCTCGCGATCGCCGTCGGCCGGAACGCCCGCAAGGGCAAGGCGAAGGTGATGCGTGAGCAGCAGAGCACGCGTCGCTGGCCGATGGTGCTCGGTGGCCTGCTCGCCGCTGGCGCGGCGGTCGGTGCCGCGGGTGCGGTGATCGCCCGCCGGCGCGCCAACCGCGATCAGTGGGAGGAGTACGGCAGCACCCGGGAGACCGGTAACAGCCGTACCGACTCGATGATCGAGACCGCCAAGTCGACCCTCGACTCCGGGCGGGAAAAGGTGCAGTCGCTGGCCGAGTCGGCCAAGGAGCGGGCCGCGGAGATGACGAACTCGTCGTCGCGCAACCCGTCGTCCTCTTCGTCGGCTTCGCCCTCGTCGCCGTCGCCGGAGTTCGGCTCCCGTGACGACCTCTACGGCAAGGCCGGCACCGGCTCGAACAGCAGCCGGCCGTAACGGATCGAACGCTGTGATCCCGGGATCTCCGGCTGGAGGTCCCGGGATCGGCGCGTCTGCCGACAACCAGCCGCGTCTGTCTACAACCAGCCCGAGCGGCGGAAGCCGCGGTACATCACGGCCGTGACGATCAGCAGGATCGCCCACACGGCCGGATAGCCGAACCGCCAGTCGAGCTCCGGCATGTACTTGAAGTTCATCCCGTAGATGCCGGCCAGCGCCGTCCACACGGCGGCGATACCGGCCCAGGCCGCGATCTTGCGCATGTCGTTGTTCTGGTCGACGGTGACCTGCGCCAGCCGCGCCTGCAGCACCGAGTTCAGCAGGTCGTCGAAGTAGAGCACCTGCTCGCTTGCCCGGTTCAGGTGGTCGTGCACGTCGCGGAAGTAGCGGCGGATCTCCTTCGGCAGGTCGACCACCTCGCGATGGACCAGGCCGCTCAGCGGCCGCTGCAACGGCAGCACGGCCCGCTTGAACTCCATCAGTTCCCGCTTGAGCTGGTAGATCCGCTGGATCCGGCCGCTGCGGTGGCGACCCGTGCGGGCCTCGGTGGCGAAGACGACCTCCTCGATGACGTCGATGTCGTCCTCGATCGAGTCGACGACGTCGAGGTAGACGTCGACCACCAGGTCGTAGACGGCGTACGCCACCGCCCACGGCCCCTGCCGGAGCAGTTCCGCCCGCTGGTCGAGCTGGCTGCGGATGCGGCCGAGGTTGCACGCGTCGCCGTGCCGCACCGTGATGATGAAGTGCTCGCCGATGAACATCATCATGTCGCCGGTCTCGACGATCTCGCTGCTGGCCGTGAGCTCCTCGTGCTCCACGTAGCGCGCCGTACGCATGGTGCAGAACGTCATGTCGGCGTACCGCTCGACCTTCGGCCGCTGCCCACGCGTCACCGCGTCTTCGACCGCGAGCTCGTGAAGGCCGAACGTCTCCGCGACGTGCCCGAGTTGCCCGGCGACGGGCTCCTTGAGCCCCAGCCACACGAACCCGTTGCCGTGCTCCCGCGCGACGCGCAGTGCCTCGGTGTAGTTCAGCCGCTCGGGCCGGCGCACCCCGTCGAGGTAGAGACCGCACTCGACGATCGCGTCGTTTTCCGACACTTCGGGCGGCTGGGTCTCATCCGTGGGGGCGGGCGGGGCCCCGAGCATTCGGCTCATCACCCGAACCGGGGCTTTGAAGGCCCGCGGAATCGCACGTTCGACAGGCAGCTCAGCCATGCCAACCCTCCCCTCACCCGAACCGCACCCGGACGCGGGCGCCCGTCGAGGCTACGCCGCGTGGTTGACGACCGGATGAACGGAGCCGCATACGAGTACCGGGCGGGTCGCCGCTGGGTGGGTGGTGTTCGG
This sequence comes from Virgisporangium aurantiacum, assembly GCF_016863635.1. Classification (GTDB taxonomy): domain Bacteria; phylum Actinomycetota; class Actinomycetes; order Mycobacteriales; family Micromonosporaceae; genus Virgisporangium; species Virgisporangium aurantiacum. The sequence continues at coordinate 174,984 of NZ_BOPG01000048.1, forward strand.
GCGACCCACCCGGTACTCGGGGGCGGGAGGTGATGTCGACGCATTCCGGCCGCCTGGGCCGGTTTGCTGCCTCGCAGCTTGATCTACCCGGCAGCGGGGCGGAATAGGTTCGACATCACATTTCAGTTTCGGTTACCGGCAGGTTACGCCCGGATGTCACTGATCGCAGTGGCCAGGCGCTTCACGCCTTCCTCGACGTCTTCCGCCTTCACCGCCGAGTACGCCAGCCGCAGCGAGTGCCGACCGCCTTCGAGCAGGAAATCGCTGCCCTTCACGATCGCCACGCCGCGCTTCTCGGCGGCCGGCAGCAGCGCGTCGACGTCGACGGTGTCGGGCAGGTCGACCCACAGGAAGTAACCGCCGTCGGGCTCGGTGAAGCTGACACCGGGGACGTGCTCGCGCAGCGCCGCGGCGAGCGCCGAGACGCGCTCCTTCAGCGCGGCGTTCACGGTGGCGATCGAGCGGCCGATGTCACCGGAGACGCAGAACTGGTGGACGATCGCCTGCGACACCATGCCGGGCGAGATGTACAGGTTCGTGGCGCGCTTGGCGATGGCGGCGATCAGGTCGGCCGGTCCGACCAGGTATCCGACCCGCACGCCCGGGCACACCGTCTTGGTGAACGAACTGGCGTGCACCACGCTGTTGTTCTCGTCGAGCGACAGCATCGAGGGCAGCGCCTCGCCCCGGAACCGGATGTCGGCGTAGGGGTCGTCCTCGAAGATCGTGAAGCCGAACTCCTTGGCGAGCCCGAGCAGCGCGCGGCGCTTGTCGAGGCTCAGCGTGACACCGGCCGGGTTCTGGTAGTTCGGGATGATGTGCGCCAGCTTCGGGCGGACGCCGCCTTCGAGCAGCTTGCGCAGTTCGTCGACGTCGAGGCCGTCTTCGGCCAGGGTGACCTGGTGGACGCGCGCGCCGAGGTTCGTCAGGTTGAGCAGCGTGCGGTCGTACGTGGGCCGCTCGACGACCACGTCGTCGCCGGACTTCACGAGGTGCTCGAACAGCAGCGCGTCGGCCTGCAGCGATCCGTTCGTGACCAGCACCTGCTCGGGCGCCACGCGGTGCTTGTCAGCGATCCACTTTCGCAACGGTAGGTAGCCGACCGACGTGCCGTACGCCGTGACGCCGGCCGGGTCGGCCTCGAAGGCGCGGGTGGCGGCCGCCGACAGGCCGGAGACGTCGATGATGTCCAGGCTGGGCGCACCGCGGGCGAACGAGATCAACTGCTGCGTGGTCATTCGCACAGAATATCGGCGGCTCAACCCAGCACCGCGAGTGCATTGCGTAGGTGGAACGGGACGTCGGCCTCCGGCGGCAACCGTCCGCTCACGGCTTCGACGAACTGATCGTCGGGCAGGCGCACGGCGTCACCGTTGAATTCCCCCATCAGGTGGACGACCTGGGCGCCGCGGTCCGCGACCACCCCGACCTGCCCGTTTCTCTGCTCGGTGAGCGCGGACCGCGCGAACCGCAACCGCCAGTCGAGCCTGGCCGCGGACTCGGCTTCGCCGATCGGGACTCCGGCGTCGTCGGCGTGGATGGCGCGCTCGGACGCGAGGTAGAACGACCACCGGCCGAGCGGATACGGCGCGCCGCCGGGGCCGGGGAACGCGGCGTGCGGGCCGCGCCGGCGCAGTTCGGTGTCGTTGCGGTCGACGCGGTCGCGCCATTCGTCGAGCAGTTCGAGGCCGGGCAGGTGGACGCGGCGGGTGAGCGCGGTCTCCCCGACGTACGACGCGGGCAGCGGCGCGCCGGCCAGCCGGGCGGCGGTGTCGTCTTCGACGCCGGCGAGGTGCGCGAGCAGGTCACGGCGGTTCCAGCCGGCGCAGCGGGTGGGCATCAGCCAGTCGTTGCCGTCGGCGAGCGCACGGTAGAACGCGTCGACGCGGGTGGCTTCGGCGGCCATGAGGTCGAACGGGTCCAGGTCGGCGAGTTCCGGCTCGTTCACAGTGGACATGTCCTGACCCCTTTCCGGCTTCGCCGGATTCTCACCGCACAGGTCAACGGGAAGGTGTCCAGCGAATTTCCTTTTTCTTACAATGCTCAACTTGTATCTGGGGGTCGTTTTTCGCTGAAGGTCAAAACGGGCGCTTAGACTCGGGTTCGTTGATGAATCTGTCGGGTCGATGGGATAGAACGGAGCCATGACTATGACCGCTTCAGTGCCCCGCGGTACAGATTCGTGGACCTTCGAGGATCTCCATGCTCTTCCCGAGGATGGCAAACGGTACGAGCTCATCGACGGGAGACTTCTGGTGAGCCCCCAACCGGCCGTGCTCCACTACGGAGTCGTCAACCGTCTGCATGAGTTGCTGGTCCTGCAGGGGCCGAAGCACCTCATTGTTGGCCAGAACGGCGGTGTCCTCAAGCGTGCGCGCAAAGACACCTACCTCGTTCCCGACATCCTCGTCACGCCGATGAGCGCGCTCAAAGGACCCCTGGCGGTGTTCGACCCGAAGGACGCCGTGCTGGTGGTGGAGGTCCTGTCGCCCGGTAGCCGCAAGAACGACAATGTCACCAAGCGGCACTACTACGGCTGGATGGGGGTTCCGCACTACTGGATCGTCGACCCGATCGCCCGCCAGCTATCCGTCATGACCCTCGACGCAGACAATTCGACGTACCGCGATGTCGTAACCGTGGAAGTGGGCGAGGAATGGCGCACCGAGGAACCCTTTCCCGTTACGCTCGATCCCGCCGAATTCTGCTGACCGAATACCAGGGCTCCCGTGTGACAGAACGGGAGCCCGCAATCCGCGAAAGCTAGGCCGGAACGCGTACCCAGCAGCGAAGAATGTCACGTACCGATATGACACCCTGCACCTCGCCCGATTCCATCACCACGAGATGCCGGAAGCCGCCCCGCACCATCGCCTGCGCCGCTTCCTCGAGCGTCCAGGTCGGCGCCGCGTACACGACGTCCCAGGTGATGTGCTCGGCGGCCTGTTCGGTGTCCGGATCGAGTCCCCGCCCGAGGGCGTTGAGTACGTCCCGCTCGGTGATGATGCCGAGGCCCTCGCTGTCGGGATCGAGAACCACGGCTGAGCCGACCTTGCGCTCGGACATCAGCTCGGCCGCCTGCCGGAGCGTGTGCCCTGGGCCGACCTGGAGCACGGCGTTGCTCATTGCTTCGTGAACCAGCATGGGCGCACCCCCACTTCGTTGTGAACGCACAGTTGCGAACGCACGGTACCGACATCCTCACGGCCCGATCGATGAGTTACAACCCCTGCGGGGATGGATAGCGTCAGTCGGGTGACACCTCTGCGTTGTGCCGCCGCCGTGATCGTCGACGACCTGGGCAGGGTCTTCCTCCAACGCCGCTCCCCCACGCGCCGCCTGTTCCCCGACACGTGGGACATCGTCGGCGGTCACCTCGAAGCCGGTGAGTCGGCGCTCGACGCGCTGCGGCGCGAGATCACCGAGGAGACCGGTTGGCGGCTCGCGGAGGTGCTGGTCGCCCTTGATCCGATGACCTACACCGGCGACGACGGTCGGCTCCGCATCGAGGAGGACTTCGTGGTGCGGGTCGACGGTGACCTGGCGAGCCCTCGGCTGGAGGCCGGCAAGCACACCGAGTACCGGTGGATCACGGAAGCGGAGGTGCCCGACCTGTTCGCGGGGGAGCCGGCCTGCCTCGCGAACGACATGATGCGAGCGCTGCTCACCGCGGCATTCGCGGAGCTACGAAGCGGTAATTGACCGTATCTCGACAAGATCGTGGAAATACTTGGATTATGCGCTTCCTGTACGAGTCACCGCCGCCGTACGACCTGACCTTCGACGATGTGTTCATGGTGCCGGGCCGGTCGGCCGTCGACTCCCGGTACGCCGTCGACCTTGCCGCCAAGGACGGCTCGGGCACCACGATCCCGCTCGTGGTCGCGAACATGACCGCCGTCGCCGGTCGGCGGATGGCCGAGACCGTCGCCCGGCGCGGGGGCATCACCGTCATTCCGCAGGACATCCCGATCGACGTGGTGGCGGAGGTGGTGTCGTGGGTGAAGCAGCGGCACCTCGTCCACGACACGCCGATCACGCTGGGCCGCACCGACACCGTCTCCGACGCGCTCGCCCTGTTGCCGAAGCGGGCGCACGGCGCGGTGATCGTCGTCGAGTCGGGCCGGCCGATCGGCGTGGTCACCGAGCGCGACTGCCTCGACGTCGACCGGTTCACCCAGCTCGGCCAGGTGATGACGCCGAACCCGTTCACCTTGCCGGCGACGGTCACGCCGGAGGACGCGTTCGACCGGCTCACCGCCGCGCACCACCAGATCGCGCCGGTTGTCGACGCGAACGGCCACCTGTGCGGCGTCCTCACCCGCAAGGGCGCGTTGCGAGCGACGCTCTACAAGCCGGCGGTCGACGCCGAGGGCCGGCTGCGGATCGGCGCGGCGATCGGCATCACCGGCGACGTCGCGGGCCGGGCCGACAAGCTGCTCGCCGCCGGTGTCGACCTGCTCGTCGTCGACACGGCGCACGGCCACCAGGAGCGCATGATCAGGGCGCTGCAGGCGGTCACCCGGTTGAAGCCGTCGGTGCCGGTCGCCGCGGGCAACGTCGTCACCGCCGAGGGGGTGCGTGACCTCGTGGAGGCAGGCGCGAACATCGTCAAGGTGGGCGTCGGGCCGGGTGCGATGTGCACCACCCGCATGATGACGGGCGTGGGCCGGCCACAGTTCTCCGCGGTGCTCGAATGCGCCGCCGAGGCCCGCCGCCTCGGTGCACACGCCTGGGCCGACGGCGGGGTGCGCAACCCGCGCGACGTCGCGCTGGCGCTCGCGGCCGGCGCGTCGAACGTCATGGTCGGGTCGTGGCTGGCCGGCACGCACGAGTCGCCCGGCGACCCGATGCGCGACCCCGACGGCCGGATCTACAAGGAGAGCTTCGGCATGGCGTCGGCCCGGGCGGTGCACCGGCGCACCGCCGAGGACACCGCGTACGAGCGGGCCCGCAAGGCGCTGTTCGAGGAGGGGATCTCCAGCGGACGGATGTACCTCGATCCCCGCCGGCCCGGGGTAGAGGACATCATCGATGCTATGGTCGCCGGCGTCCGCAGCGCGTGCACCTATGCCGGCGCCGCCGACCTCACCGAGTTCGCCGAGCGGGCGGTGGTAGGGGTGCAGAGCCAGGCCGGCTACAACGAAGGGAAGCCCTTACCGGATGGATGGTGAGGCAGCCGGCGGCGAAAACGCCGAGGCGGCCGGCGGCGAAAACGCCGAGGCGGCCGGCGGCGAAAACGCTGAGGCGGCCGGCGGCGAAAGCGCCGAGACAGCCAGTGGCGACAACCGCGGGAACGGCGGGAACGGCCGGGCGCGGTGGCCGTGGGTGTTCGGCGGCGTGCTGCTGTTCGGCCTCCTGGTCGCGGCGAGCGGGCTGATTCTCGCCTCGATTCCGGTCACCGTGCAGGGCGCGGCGCTGTGCGTCGTCGGTGCCGCCGGGTTGGTGTTCACCGGTGCTGTCCGCCGGCCGCGGCTGCCCCGGCCGGTACCGGTTGCGCTGCCCCTCGGCGCGTTGGTGCTGGTGGCCACGGCCGTGGAGAACGCGAGGGTCGGCTTGTCGGCGTGGGCGCCGCTCGGTCTGCTGGTGGGTGCCGCCCTCCTCAGCGTCCCGATCCGGGCGCTGCCGCCGGTGCAGCGGCCGGTGAAGGAACCCAGCGCGGCGGTGGTGCTCGTCGTGATCGGGCTGGTGCTGATGGTCGGGTACGAAGCACTCAACCACCTGCTCACACCGGACGCCGGGCAACTGCCGTCGTACCTCGCGGCGGTCGGGATGCCGTTCGCCGCGGCGGTCTCCGCCGGTGCGCTGGCCGTGCTGGCCGCGACGCGGGGCGGGGTCGCCGGTGTGGCCGCCGCGGGCGCGCTGGTGCTGGTCTCGGCGGGGCTGTACATGAGCCAGGCGGCCGGTGACGCGTGGTGGAGCCGGCAGCAGCAGGAGACCGGTAACCGGGCCGCCGCCATTCTGGTGCAGACGATCAGCACCGACAACTACGCGGTCGCGGTCTCGTTCGGGACGTACGGGGCCGAGTCGGCCGCGGCGACGGCGCTCGTCGTGGTCGGACTGGTGCTCACGGTTGCCGGATGGTGGTGGGCGGCAGCACGCCGGGCCGCCGGATAGGGTGCACGCCATCATGATGGGACGCATCAGGCAATGGTGGATCGCTGTCGGCGTTGCGGTCGTCGCACTGGGTGCGGCTGCCACCGAACTGGCGGTCGGTGACGGATTCGGGTCCGCGATCAAGGCATTCGTCGCCGGTGCGCTCGCCGCACTGGTGGCCGTGCTCGCCCTGACGCTGCCGGGCGTCACCTGGCGGGGTCTCCTGTTCGGGGCCTTCTTCATCAGTTCCGGGCTCGCGGCCTGGGTGTTCATGGACCAGCCGCTGGTCATCTGGGTCCTGATCGGAATCCAGGGCGCGGTCTGCCTGTTCTGGGGCTGGCCCTACCTCGCCAACCTCAAGGAGAGCGTGAAGCTGGGCACCACCTGGCTCGGCGTCTCCTACTGGGTGTTCGGCGTCATCGGCGCGTTGCTGGTGTTCGACGTCGGCGTCACCGCGCAGCGGATCGCCTACGCCGGGATCGCCGGGCTGGCCGTCGCCGCCGCGGTCGGGCTGGTGCGCCGCACCGGCGTCGACCTGAGCATCGGGGTCGTGGCCGCGTTCCTGTTCGCGCTCGCGGCGATCCTGCTGTCGGGCTCGGGCAACCTGTTCGAGTCGGTGCACACCGTGCCGCCGGGACCGTGGGGCAAGAGTTTCGAGTACCGGTTCTGGGGCGGCGAGTACCTGCTCTACCACCCGAACGCGCTCGCCGGCCTGGCCGTGATGGTGGCGATCCGGATCGGCCCCGACAAGACGTTCGCCGCGTGGCAGCGGCTCGCGGTCACCGGGGTTGCCGGCCTCGTGGTGTACGCGACGAACTCGCGCGCCGGGTTCGTGCTGCTCGGCGTCGCCGGCGTGGTGCACGCGGCGCTGCTGTTCTGGCGTCGCCGCCAGGACGTCCCGAACCTGCCCGATTACCGCTCTACCCGGAACACCCTCGCTGCCATCGCTGTGCCGTTCGTGGTGCTGGGCCTGGTACTGGTCGCATCCGGTGGGGTGCAGGGCTTCCTCGGCAGGGAGCGGTACGGCAGCGGCGGGGTCACCAGTGGACGCGTCGACACGTGGAAGTTCGTCATCGAGGAGTGGCAGGACGCCGGCGTCGTCGACAAGGCGTTCGGTGACACCAAGACCGCCCGCGCCGTCGTGAAGCGCCCGGGTGGCGAAGGCCTGCTGCTGCCGACCGACAGTTCGGCGGTCGGCTCGCTCCGGCGCGGCGGCGTGCTCGGCGTGATCGCGTTCCTGCTCGGGCTCGGGCTGGTGCTGTGGCACGCGCTGGCCTGGGTGATCCGGCGCGGTCCACCGGCAGAGGCCTGGTTCGTCATGGCGGCGATCGCCGCGGTGCCGACGATGGCCCTCAACGACTGGCTGCTCGGCGGCACCGGCGGAACGTTCTGGGTGCTACTGCTCACCGGCGAGGCGTACCTGCTGGCGAAGAGTCAGGTGGCGTCCCAGGAGACCGTCTCGGTGTAGTTCTTGCCGCCGCGGGTGCCCGTCACCTCGACCTTGTTCTCGCCCGCGACCAGCGTGACCGGCCAGGTGAACACGCCCGGATTCACGGTCGTGGCCTGCCCGGCGGACACGCCGTTGATCGTGAGCGACACGTCGGGCAGCGTGCTGTACACCTTCACCGTGGTCCGGCCGGCCGGCCGGTCGGTCCACCGGCTGCTGGTGATGTGGACGAACGGGGTGTCGGTCCACACCGCCTTGTAGAAGTAGAACGCGTCCTTGCGGATCTTGCGGTCGTACGTCACCAGGCCCTTGTCGTTGCGGCCCGGCGAGTCGCCCTCGGCACGCATGTCGGCGGCGAAGTCGAACATGTTCCAGACGAACGTGCCCCACAGGTACGGCCGGGCCGAGATCTGCGTCCAGTACCGCTCGTGGAACGAGGACTGGTACTCCTCCGGATGCCACTGGCCGCCCGCGGTCGGCGCCACCGCGCCGGTGTCGTGCTGGCTGACGCTCGCACCGGCCCCGTACTCGCTCAGCCCCACCGGCCGGTTCGGGTACGTGGTGCGGACGTTGTCGAGGAACGGGCCGAGCTGCTCGCAACTGCCGTAGTACCAGCCGTAGTACCGGTTGTAGCCGGCCGCCGCGGCGTGCTTGTCGAGCCCGCCGTTGATGTGGACCTGTGCGTGCGCGTAGGCCGACCAGCGGGTCGGGTCCTCCTCCGCCACGATGGTGTTGAGCCGGTCCATCAGCGCGTTCACCGGACCGTCGTCGACCTGCTGCTCGTTGCCGATCCCCCAGAACACCACCGACGGGTGGTTGTAGTTCTGCCGGATCATCTCCCGGATCTGCTGCTCGACGTTCGCGGCGAACGCGTCGCCCAGCGTGATGTAGTCGACCAGCGGGATCTCCGTCCACACCAGGTACCCGCGCTTGTCGGACAGGTCGTAGACGGTCTGGCTCTGCTGGTAGTGGGCGGTACGCAGGGCGTTGACGCCCATCTCGTCCATGAGGTCGAAGTCGGTGGTCTCCTCCGCCGCCGTCACCGCCCAGCCCTTGTCGGGCCGGTCCTGGTGCCGGTTGACGCCGTGCAGCGGGTGCCGCTTGTCGTTGAGGATCAGCCCGTTCGCCGGGTCGAGCGCGACCGTGCGGAACCCGAGCGGCTCGGTGACCACGTCGGTGACCCGGCCCGAGGCGGCGTCGATCACCTCGGCACTGGCCTTGTACAGGTACGGGTCGGCCTTGCCGTTCCAGCGGTGCGGTTTCGGCACCTCCACGCTGCGGACCACGCGCGCCTGCCCGCCGGCGGCCACCGTCACGTCGTCACCCGTCGCCGCCGCGACCGGGGCGCCCGCCGCATCCGCGATGAGCGCGCGCACGGCGACCTTCCGCGGCGTAGCGCCGTTGTTGCGGACGAGCGTGGTGACCTCGACCGTGGCCGACGCGTCGGTCAGGGAGCGGGTCCGCAGGTAGACGCCGGGCCCGGCGTGGTCGAGCGGGTCGATCGCGAGCGGGTCGGTGACCCACAGTCCCACCCCGCGGTAGAGGCCGCCGAACACCGTGAAGTCGCCGCTGAGCGGCGCGACGTCGATGTTCTTCGAGTTGTCGACGCGAACCGCGATGACGTTGTCGGCGCCCGGCTTCAGCGCGTCGGTGACGTCGAAGCGGAAGCGGGCGAAGCCGCCCTCGTGCCGCCCGACGTGAGTTCCGTTGATCCAGACCTCGGTGACCAGGCTCGCGCCGTCGAACTGCAGGTACTGGCGGCGACCGGCCTGCCCGGGCGGCACCGCGTAGTGGCGGCGGTAGACCCCGGCGCCGCGCGTGTAGTTGTTGCCGCCGTCCTGGCCGTCCTGGCCGTTCCAGGTGTGCGGGACGTTGACCGTGGCCCAGGTGCTGTCGTCGAACTCCGGCCCGGTGGCGCCCGGAACGTCGCCGTAGTGGAACCGCCACCCGTCGTCGAGCCCGACCCATTTCCGGGTGGGGCCGGCGGCCAACCACACCCCGGCCTCCGACGCCCGGAGCACCGACGGTGCCGCGGCAGCGAGTCCTGCGGCGAGAAGCACGAGGCAGGTCGCCATGACGAGCGCACCGTGCAGGCGAAGCCGGTTCGGCATCAACCGTCCTTAGGCTGGCAGCAGCTGGTTTGTCGCCGAAAGAGGCGACGAGATGTGTCGCTGAACTATACGGATGGATGGCAACGGCGGTCGCCCTCGTCCGGTCGTTTACCGTCTTCCGTCATGGTCTCCAGTCCTGACGTCACCGTCGTCATACCGACGCTCAATCGACCCGTTCTGGTGACAAGAGCGGTCCGCAGCGCCCTTGATCAGACGTTCCGGAACCTCGAAGTGGTTGTGGTCGTCGACGGGCCGGACGAGGCGACCCACGAGGCTCTCGCGGCGCTGGGCGACGATCGGCTGCGCGTCCAGGAACAGCCGGAACGCGGCGGCGCGCCGGCGGCGCGCAACGCCGGCGTCCGGGCGGCGCGCGGCGAGTTCGTGGCTTTTCTGGACGACGACGACGAGTGGCTGCCCGGCAAACTGCAGGCCCAGGTGGACCTCGCCCGCAGCGGCAAGGTCGAGACGCCGATCGTGATCACCAAGCTGTTCGTGCGCACCCCCCGCACCGAGTTCGTGCTCCCCCGCCGGCTGCCCGACCCGGGCGAGCCGTTGAGCGAGTGGCTGACGGTGCGCAAGGGCCCGTTCCACGGCGACGGATTCATCCAGACCTCGACGATCATGGCCCCCACGGCGCTCCTGACGGAGGTGCCGTTCAAGGAGGACCTGCGGCGCCTGCAGGAGATGGACTGGTCGCTCCGCGCCCTCAGCCGCGACGGTGTCGACCTGCTGATCGTCGACGAGCCGCTGGTCGTCTGGTACGCCGACGAGAACCGGCCGCGGATCAGCGACGACGCGCCGATCCGGGCGTCGCTGGCCTGGCTGCGCGGGGTGCGGCCGCTGGTCACCCGCCGCGCCTACGCGGCCCTCGCGATGACCCAGGTCAGCTCGATGGCGGCGCAGAGTCACAGCCCGAAGGTGTTCGGAAAGCTGCTGTACGAGTCGGTCCGGTACGGCCGCCCGGGCGTGCGTGACGTGGTCACGTTCGCCCAGATCTGGCTGGTACCCACCCGCGTCCGCCGGGTCGTGCGGGACAGGTTGATCGCGCGGCGTGGTGGCCACTGAAGCGACACCTCCCTCGTCACACAGGCAACAGGGGTAACGCGATGAGCGGGCGCCCTGACACGGGGTACGCCGGTCCGCCGACCCCCATCGTGCTACCTCGGGATAACGTTCGGCGGTGAAATTGCTGCGCGGCCGAGGGGCGCGGCTGGTCGGTGCCGGACTGGCCGATCAGGTCGTGGTGGCGGTGGCCAACGCCGGCAACAGCCTGGTCGCGCTGCTGCTGCTCCCCGACACCGGCCGGGCCGGCCTGCTGGTGCTCGCGCTGGCTGTGGGCTATGCGGCGATCTCCCTGAACCGGGCGTTCGTGGGCGAGGTCCTGCTCGCGCTGGCGCCGCGGTTCGAGCCGGCCGACCGTGATCGTCTGATCAGGGAGGGGCTGGCCGCAGCTCTGTTTTGTGGCCTGTTCACAACTTTCGTCCTTTTTATGACGTGGCGAGCTTTTGGCGCTGATCTACCGGATCTTGGGTGGGTCGCGCTCGTGATGCCGGTGGTGATGCTGCAGGACACCGCCCGCTACTCGCTGCTCGCCCAGGCCCGGCAGCAGCAGGCGTTGGTCAACGATCTTGGGCTCGTCGTGGTCCAGGCCGCGGCGGTGGTCGCGCTCGCGATCGGTGACCGGGTGACGGCCGGCGGGCTCGTGCTGTGCTGGGGGCTCGGCGGCCTGGCGGGTTATGCCGGGTATGTCCTGAGAGGCGGCTTTCTGCCCTGGCGGGGCGACCCCCGGCGCTGGCCGGCGCGGACCCGGCGGCTCGCCGGCTGGTTCACGGCGACGGCGGTGGTCGGGCAGGTGCACACGTTGGCCGTGACGTTCCTGATCGGCGTCGGCCTGTCGGAGAGCGCGATCGCGCTGTTCCGGATGGTGCAGGTCACCGTGCTCCAGCCGGTGCAGAACTTCAACCAGGCGATCACCAGCCTGCTGGTCCCCCGGCTGAGCAAGGCGGCGGTCATGGCGAAGGAGCAGGTCAACGTTCTCCTCCGCAAGGTGATGCCGCCGCTGGCCGCGCTGGCGGTGGCGCTGGTGCTGGTGGGCGGTCTGCTCGCCCAGCTGATCTTCCCGTTGATCCCCCGCTACGCCGACGCCGCACCGCTGGCCTGGCCCGTGCTCCTTCAGGCGGCGGTCTACATGCTGCAGGCGCCGGTGCTGGCCGCGCTGCGCGGGATGCACCGCGGTCCGCTGCAGTTCGTGCAGTACGTGGTGTTCGCGGTGGCGAGCGTGACCGGCCTCGTGGTGGGTGCGCTGACCGGGGAACTCCTGCTCGCCGCGTGGGGCCTGGTCGCCGGCACTTGCGTCGGCTTCGCCGCCGCCCTGGTCCTCTACCGCCACGCCCTCCGCAAAGACCCGGCGAGCAAGCCGGTCCGCCGCCCGAAACGCCGCCTGCAACTCCAATGACCGCGATCTTGGACGATCGTGGTAGCCCTGACTACGACGATCGTCCAAGATCGCGGTAGAGGTCTACCAGCGCCTTGGCACCGGCGGCGGGGGTGAAGGTGGATTCGTACCTCGACCTCGCCCTGGCGCTCAGCGCGGCGGCTGTCGACGGGTCGGCGAGGTCGCGGGCGGCTTGCGCGAGGCCGTCGGCGAACCGGGACGGGTCCACGATCCAGCCCGCGTCGCCGACGACCCACGGGATGCCGCCCATCGAGGTGCCGAGCACCGGCCGCCCCGCGGCCAGCGCCTCGATCGCGATCGTCGGCAGCACGTCGGCCCACAGCGAGGCGACGATGACCGCCGACGCGGCGTCGAACGCGGCGCGCATGCCCGCCCGGTCGAGTGGTCCGAGGTATTCCACGTCGGATCGCGAAGCGACCAGGTCGCGCAAAGGTCCGTCGCCGGCGACGCGGAGCGTGCCGAACGACGGCGACCAGGCATCCAGCAGAAGTTTGACGCCCTTCTCCTCGACCAGACGGGCCGCGTACAGGAAACCCGTGCCGAGCGCGGCCGGCGGTCCCGGGTCGGCCAACGAGTTCGGCTTCACGGTGATGCGGTCGGCCGGCACGCCGAAGCCCCGGAGGTGGTCGGCGATCGCGGCGGTCAACGCGACGTAACGGTCGACGCCCCGCCAGGTGCCCCGATGGACCGCGAGGGTCGTCGCCATGATCGCGCTCTGCGGCCGTGACCCGCGATAACAGGCGTGCTTCACCGCCGGCCAGCCGAAGCTCCGGCCGCGACACTCCGTGCACAACCCGCCGTCGCGGAAGTACGTGCCCGGCGCGCAGATCTGCCGGTAGTTGTGCACCGTCTGCACCACCGGCACGCCGCGCTTCTGCGCCACCCGCACCACCCACGGCGACAGCAGCGGATACGGGTTGTGGAGGTGCAATACGTCGGGCTGTTCCCGGTCGAGCAGTGCCGCGAGGTCGCGCGCCGCCCAGCGGTTGTAGATCGGCGACGCGGGGAGCAGCGCCTTCTGCACCGCCGGCAGGCCGGAGATGTCGTCGGAGGAGCGGATGAACGGCAGCACGGTGAGCCCTTCGGCCCGCAACTGCTCGATCTCGGCGTCGACGATCACGTTCTCGCCGGACGGCGCTCCACTCGCGTAACGGTTGTGTGCGATGACAACCTTCATGGCGCCTTCCCGGCGATCGGCGGCAAGATGGGACCATGCCTGAGCTGCCCGAGGTCGAAGCCCTGGCCGACTTCCTGCGGGAACGCGCCGCCGGCCACACCATCGACCGGGTCGACGTGTCGGCGATCAGCGCGCTGAAGACGTACGACCCGCCGGTGAGCGCGCTGCACGGCCGTCGCGTGGAAGGCGCCAGCCGGCACGGCAAGTTCCTGGACATGCACGTCGAGGGTGATCTGCACCTGGTGATCCATCTGGCTCGGGCAGGGTGGCTGCACTACCGGGACTCCCTGGGCACGACCCCGCTCAAACCCGGTAAGGGACCGATCGCGCTGCGGGTGCGCCTCGACGACGGCTCCGGGTTCGACCTTACCGAGGCCGGTACGCAGAAGAAGTTGGCGGCCTACCTGGTGACCGACCCGGCCCTGGTGCCCGGCGTCGCGAAACTGGGTCCCGATGCCCTGGCGGCGACGCCGGAGGAGTTCGCGGCGGCGCTGCGGTCCAAGCGCGGCCAGGTCAAGGGCGTGCTCACCGAGCAGTCGATCATCTCCGGCGTGGGCAACGCGTACTCCGACGAGATCCTGCACGCGGCGAAGCTGTCGCCGTTCGCGATCACCGACAAGCTCTCCGACGAGGCGATGGCCCGGCTGTACGAGGCCACCCGGAAGGTGCTCACCGGCGCGGTGACCAGGTCGGTGGGGCAGCAGGCGGCGAAGCTCAAGGGGGAGAAGCGGTCGGGGCTGGCGGTGCACAACCGCACCGGCCTGCCGTGCCCGGTCTGCGGCGACACGGTGCGCGAGGTCTCGTTCGCCGACTCGAGCCTCCAGTACTGCCCGACCTGCCAGACCAACGGCAAACCGCTCGCCGATCGGCGGCTCTCCCGGCTCGTGAAGTAACCTCGGCGCCCGTGCGGCGCATCTTCTGGCTGGCGTTTGCCGGTTTCCTTCTCCTCTCCGGGGCGTGGGCCGGTGCCCTCCCGCCCAACGGCACCTACGACGAGAGCCAGCACATCGTGCGGGCGTACGCGGCCGTCGACATGCAATGGCAGCCGCACGGGCCGAACCAGCAGACCTACACCGTTCCCGGGACGCTGCTGCCGGAGAACCCGGAGTGCATGCGCACCAGCGACGACCCGCAGCCGGCGACCTGCCTCCGGCCGGACCGCCGGACCGGTGACGTCGAGATCGAGACGTACGTGGCCCGGTACAACCCGGTCTACTACCTCGCCGTCGGGCTGCCGCTGAAGATCTGGCCGAACCTGACCGGGATCGTGCTCAGCCGGCTGCTCTCCGCCGCGCTGTGCGCGTTGCTGCTGGCCGCCTCGGTGTGGCTGGCCGTGCGGTCCGGCAAGCGGTTGGTGGTGGCCGGCATTGCGCTGGTCGCCACGCCGATGGTGGTGAACCTGGCCGGCTCGCTGAACCCGAACGGCCTGGAGATCTGCGCGGCGGTGCTGCTGTTCACGAGCTTGTTGTGTCGGGAACCCCACAGAGCGTCGATGGTCTGGGCGGCGATTGCGGCGTTCGCGCTCATCACTGTGCGCCACATCGGCCCTGTACTGGTAGTAGTCGACCTGGTCGCCGTCGGGCTGTTCGTCGGGCTCGGAAAGCTCCGGCGGGACCTTCGCGGCTGGCTCGGCGGGGGAGTGCTGGCCGGTTTCGTGGTGTTCGGTGCCTGGGTGCTGGCCGCCCGCTCGCCGGTGGTGGGCGAAGGTCCCGGTGAGAAAACCGGCCTGGGGTTCGGCGGGATCGTGCGAGGGCTGGTCGAGCACCGGTTCGAGTTCTACATCAAGCAGATCGTCGGCCAGTTCGGGTACGGCGAGACGACGATCTCGCCGCTGGCGATCCTGCTCTGGTACGGCCTGGTGGCGGCCGTCGTGCTGCCCGCGTTGTGGTACGCCACCTGGCGGGTCCGGTTGATCATCGTCGGCCTGATCGTGGCCGGCTTCGGGCTGCTCGTGGCGCTCGAGTTCTACTTCGTGCCGACCGCGAACTGGTTCTCGCACGGCCGCTACGCGCTGCCGATCCTGGTGGGCGCCGTGCTGATCGCCGCGCTCGTCCTCGGGGACACCGGTCGGGTACCGCGATGGGTGCCGATGGCGCTCGTCGCGGCGACGGCGCCGGTGCACCTGTACGCGCTCGTCCGGGCATTGTCGCGATATCGCGTCGGCATCGAAGCGAGTTTTTCTCCGTTCGGGGGATCGTGGTCGCCACCGGTGAATGCGGGAATGGTGTTGCTCGCGGTGCTGGTGGGGGTGGGTTTGCTGGTCTGGACCGCCCGTCCTGTCACTGATAGTGACGAATCTCCGACCGGCACCCGGGGCTCGACACGCACAGTGCCGGCCGATTAGGGTCGGCCAGTCGTCACCGGAGTGCGTGCGAGCCATGGCACACTCGACCTTGTTTCAAACAGAGGGCGCCGTGAACGCAAAGCCGCCGAGGTGGCGTACCAAGAGCCGTGGCAACCGGTCGCGATGCGGGCATACGGGGAGGACGCAACTTCGTGACGACCAGCCTCCAACGTCCGACTGCGTCACCGCGACGAAGTGCCGCCATGCAACCCATGCTTGACAGCTTCGAGATCATCCCCGACCGGCCGCTGCAGACCGGCGGCGTGCCGCGCGTCGGCTGGTCGCGCACCCGTCCGGCCTCGACGTGGCACCGGGTCTACCTGGTCGCCCTGGTGTTTCTCGATTTCGGCGCCGCCATGATGGCCGACCTGATCTCGGTGAACCTGTTCCCCACCAAGGCCGGCTCCGACCTCTTCAACCCCGCGTTCCTGCGCCTGGTCACCCTGGTGCTGCTGCCGGCGGCGTGGGTGATCGTCCTCTGGAGCCACGGCGCCTACGACCGCCGCTACCTGGGCGTCGGCACCGACGAGTTCAAGCGGGTGGTCCGGGCGTCCTGGACGATCGTGGCGGTGGTCGCGTTCCTCGCGTTCGCCAGCCAGCGCGACCTCTCGCGTATGTCGGTCGGCGTGGCCCTGCTCGGCGGTCTCTGCTGCATTCTGCTGCTGCGTTTCCTGGCCCGCTCGGTGCTGCACCTGTTGCGGCAGAAGGCCGGCATCGCGACGCACAAGATGGTGCTCGTCGGCACGCTGCCCGAGGCGCTCGAGGTGTACAACGCGATCACCCGCAACCCGTCCGCCGGGCTGATGCCGGTGGCGATCGCGCTCACCGAGGGCTACACCACGGGTAACGGACGGCCGACCCCGGTGCCGGTGTACGCCGGCCGCGACGTCGCGTCGCTGGTCGCCGAGTACAACGCCGACACGATCGCGGTCTGCGGGGGAGCGGCCGGCACCGAGCCGGGCGAACTGCGGCGGCTCGCGTGGCAGCTCGAGGGCACCGGCGTCGACCTGGTCGTGGCGCCCCAGCTCACCGACATCGCCGGCCCGCGGGTGCACATCCGTCCGGTCGAGGGTCTTCCGCTGCTCTACGTGGAAGAGCCGAAGATCTCCGGCATCGGCTGGCTGATCAAGAACTTCCTCGACCGGCTGATCGCCCTCCTCGGGCTGATCGTGCTCTCGCCGGTGTTCCTGGCCATCGCGGTGGCGATCCGGCTCTCCGACAAGGGCCCGATCTTCTTCCGCCAGGCCCGCACCGGCCGCGAGGGCCAGACGTTCCGGGTGTGGAAGTTCCGCACCATGTACGTCGACGCCGAAGACCGTCTCGCGGAGATGAAGGATCTCAACGAGACCGACGGCATGCTCTTCAAGATCAAGACGAATGACCCGCGGGTGTTCCCGGCTGGCCGGTTCCTGCGGATCTCCTCGATGGACGAACTTCCGCAGCTGATCAACGTGCTGATGGGGGAGATGTCGCTGGTCGGGCCGCGCCCGCTGCCCGCCGACGACGGTGACTTCCTCGGTGACGTGCGCCGCCGCCTCCTCGTGCGGCCCGGCATCACCGGCCTGTGGCAGGTGAGCGGACGCTCCGACCTCTCCTGGGACGACGCCGTGCGGCTCGACCTGTACTACGTCGACAACTGGTCGCTGGTGCTCGACCTGCACATCCTCTGGCGGACGATCGGCGTCGTCCTGCGCAGCAAGGGCGCCTACTAGACCTTCCCGGAAGACCGGCAGGGCGGCAGGATCAGGCTCGTGACTGCCACCCTCGCGGTTGTCGTGCTGCTGGCCGCCCTGATCGGTGCGGTCTACGCGGTCGTGCGGATGCGCAGCCGGCGGGGGATCGCCACCGCCGCCCAGCGGGCCACCTACGAGGTCCTGCACATCGCCGGGCTGGCGGCCGAGCCGCTGCGGGCCGGTCTCACCGACGCGGCCGCGGCCAAGGCGGTCCGGCACCTGCGGACGCTCACCGGCGCCACCGGGCTGGCGATCAGCGACGGCCGTCGCCTGCTCGCCTACGACGGCGCCGGCGAGCACCACAAGGAGCAGGTGGCAATGGCCGCCGCCAAGGTGGTCACCTCGGGCCGGTCCACCGTGCTCGGCCACCCGGATCTGGCCTGCGACCGCATCGACTGCGAGGTGCGCGGCGCGGTGCTGGTCCCGTTGGAGCCGCCGGAGTCCACCGGCTCGCCGCGGCCGGGTGCGCTGGTGGCGCTGTCGGCGGGGCCGGTGGCACCCGGCCTGGTGCAGGCCACGATGGAGACGGCCGCCTGGGTCTCGGCCCAGCTTGCCCACGCCGCGCTGGACACGTCACGGGCCCGGTTGGCGCGCGCCGAACTGCGGGCGCTCAGAGCGCAGATCAGTCCCCATTTCATCTACAACGCATTGACCGCGATCGCGAGCTTCGTGCGTACCGACCCGGAACTGGCCAGGGAACTGATCCTCGAGTTCGCGGAGTTCACCCGGTACTCCTTCCGCGCTCACGGCGACTTCACCACGTTGGCGGAGGAACTGCGTTCGATAGACCGGTATCTCACCATCGAGCGGGCCCGGTTCGGCGAGCGGCTGCAGGTGCGGTTGCAGATCGCGCCCGAGGTGCTGCCGGTGGGCCTGCCGTTCCTGTGCCTGCAGCCGCTGGTGGAGAACGCGGTGCGGCACGGGCTGTCACGCAAACCGGGGGTGGGGACCCTGAGCATCGAGGCGCTCGACGCCGGCGCGGAGTGCCACATCACCATCGAGGACGACGGGGTGGGCATGGACCCGGTGGTGCTGCAGGGCCGCGACGGCGAGGACGCGACCGACGCCGGGCAGCACGTCGGCCTGTCCAATGTGGACGATCGGCTCCGGTCGGTGTTCGGCGACCCGTTCGGGCTGGTCGTGGAGACCGCGCCGGGCGCCGGCACCAAGGTCAGCATGCGGATCCCGAAGTTCCATCCGGCGGTTCGGGCCCGGGCGGCATAGCCGTGCGCGTATGTAACAGTCTAGGAATGAGGCCAGTTACGTGAGCGCCTTTCTGCGGATACTCGCGGTCGACGACGAGCCGCCGGCTCTCGACGAACTCGCCTACCTGCTGCGCGCCGACCGGCGGGTGGCCCGCGTCTACACGGCCGGTGACGCCACCGAGGCGCTGCGCGTCCTGCGCGACACCGACATCGACGTCGTCTACCTCGACATCCGCATGCCCGGGCTCGACGGCATGGAGCTGGCCCGGGTGCTCGGCCGGTTCGCCAAGCCGCCCGCGGTGGTGTTCGTGACCGCGTACGACGACCGCGCCGCCGAGGCGTTCGACCTCGGCGTCACCGACTACGTGCGCAAGCCCGTGCAGACCGATCGCATCGCCGAGTCGCTGCGCCGGGTGCTCGCCGCCCGGCTCGTGCCGCAACACCCCGCGGTGCAGGCGAGCCGGGAACGCGAGGACGACCCCACCATTCCGGTCGAACTGGCCGGAACCACCCGCCTCCTGCCGAGAAGCTCGGTCCGCTGGGTGGAGGCGCAGGGCGACTACGCCCGGTTGCACACGTCCGACGGCTCCCACCTGGTGCGGGTGGCGCTGGCCACGCTTGCCGAGCGCTGGGCCGATGCCGGATTTGTCCGCATCCACCGCTCGTACCTCGTCCAACTGGGCCTGATCACCGAACTGCGCCTCGCCAACGGCGGTTACGTGGTGAGCATCGACGGCCGGGAACTCCCGGTGAGCCGCCGGCACACGCGGGAACTGAAGGACCGCCTGGTCAGGGCCGCCAAGCAAAACTGGCGTTAGGCCCGCGCAACCCGTCGCCGCCACCCAGGCTTTTATGCAGAGGGCACACTAAACCTTCACATCGTGTGCCGGCTACGCGCACGCCCGCTGAATAAGGTGCTCAGCATGGATGACAGGCGTCGGATCCTCGTGGTCGAAGACGAGCGCACCATCGCCGAGGCCGTGGCCGCCCGCCTCCGGGCGGAGGGCTTCGCGATCGACGTCGTCCACGACGGGCCGTCGGCCGTGCAGGCCGCCCGCAGCACGCGTCCGGATCTGATCATTCTCGACATCATGCTGCCCGGATTCGACGGTCTCGAGGTGTGCCGGCGCATCCAGGCCGAGCGCCCGGTGCCGGTGATCATGCTGACCGCCCGCGACGACGAGACCGACCTGCTGGTGGGCCTCGCCGTGGGCGCCGACGACTACCTCACCAAGCCGTTCTCGCTGCGCGAGCTCACCGCCCGCGTCCACGCGGTCCTGCGCCGCATGGAGAAGGCGGCGCGAACCGAGCCCGACGCCCCGCCGCCGATCCTGGTGGGCGACCTGGAGATCAACCGCGCCGAGCGGCGGGTGCGCCGGGCCGGCGTCGAGGCCCACCTGACGCCCACCGAGTTCGACCTGCTCGTGCACCTGGCCCGGCGGCCACGGGCGGTGCTGCCCCGGGAACGCCTGCTGGCCGACATCTGGGGCTGGGCCGACGCGTCGGGCACCCGCACCGTCGACAGTCACATCAAGGCACTGCGCCGCAAGCTCGGCTCCGACCTGATCCGCACCGTGCACGGCGTCGGGTACGCACTGGAGGCCACATCACCATGATGCTGCCCCGTCCCCTCGACTCCATCCGCTCGATCAAGCTCAAGCTGGGCATCCTGCTGTTCACGTCCGGCGGCGCCGGGTTCGCGGTGTTCGTCTACGGCACCAACTACTTCTTCCCGTGGCGCACGGCGCTCACCGCGTTCCTCGTCGCGCTCGTGACGTCGCAGGTGGTCGCCCACGGCATGACGTCGCCGCTGCGCGAGATGACCGCGAACGCCCGCGCCATGGCGAAGGGCGACTACAGCCGCCGGGTGCGGGCGACCTCGCGCGACGAGGTCGGCCAGCTCGCCGTCGCCTTCAACTCGATGGCCGAAGACCTGGAAGCGGCCGACCGCCAACGCCGCGAACTGATCGCGAACGTGTCACACGAGCTGCGCACGCCGATCACCGCGCTGCAGGCGGTGCTGGAGAACATCATCGACGGCGTCGCCGACCCCGACACGCTCAAGACCGCCCTCGGCCAGACCGAACGCCTCGGCCGCCTGGTCACCGAACTCCTCGACCTGTCCCGCATCGACGCCGGCGTGCTCCCGCTGTACCGCGCGCCGATCGCCCTGCACGACCTGGTCGACGAGGTGGTGGCCGAGGTGCACGTGTCCGCGGTCGCGGCCGGCCGCGACGTGCGGTTCGAAAGCTCGGTACCCGCCGACGCGACCGCGTACGCCGATCGCGAACGGCTGTACCAGGTCCTGGTCAACTTGCTCGACAACGCTGTGCGGCACAGCCCGCCGAACAGTCCGGTCACGGTGTCAGCCGAGGTCGGTCCCGGCGGCTGCGCCATCGAGGTCCGCGACCGCGGCCCGGGCATCGCCCCGGCCGACCGCGAGCGCGTGTTCGAACGCTTCACCCGCGGCGGCCGCCCGTCCGGCGGCGGCACCGGCCTCGGCCTGGCCATCGCGCAGTGGGTGGTGGAACTGCATGGAGGCACAATCGCGGTGCTCGACTCGTCGGTCGGGTGCCGGATCCGGGTAACCCTGCCCGCCCCCTAGGCCAGTCCTAGCTGCGGGCCGTCAAAGGAGCGGCGACGTGGAACCCAAGGTTGATCTTGTAAAACACGGAAAATGGCGGGCCGTCGATCCGGCGCCGGCTGATCGCGTGGAAGAAAGCGAGAATACGGGCACAGCCCCCTCCGACGCCGGAAATCCATCGGGCACCGGCGCCCGCCGGCCGTCGAGCCGCACCCGCCAGGTCGGCCGGCGAACCGTGGTCGTACGCCGCACCGGCACCCGCCCGGCAAGCACCCGCACCACCCCCTGGACCTCTCCCGACGCCCCCCACCCCGACCCCGTCCCCCGCCAACCCGGCCCCAAGGCCCCACCACCGCCCCTCGGCACCCCACCGGCCGGCATCCCATCGCCCAGCGCCGCGTCTCCCGGCGCCGCATCTCCCGGCGCCGCGTCTCCTGGCGCCGCGTTTCCCGGCGTCCCATCGCCCGGTGCCGCGTCTCCCGGCGCCGCACCCCGCACCGCTTCATCGCGTGGCGCGGCCCACGGCGCACCGCCCCCGCCGGGCGCGACCCATCCGGCCGGCCCGACCCGCCCGCCAACACCACGGACCGCCCCGGGCACGCCGTCGACCGCCCCGGCGACGGCAGCGACCGGCCCGGCAACGTCACGAACGCCGGCGACCGGCCCGGGAACGGCCGGCACTCGCCCGGGCATGGCCGCGTCCGGGCCGGGGACCGCCGCGACTCGCCCGGGAACCGCCGCGTCCGGGCCGGGGATGGCCGCGTCCGGGCCGGGGATGGCCTCGACTGGGCCGGGACGGCCGGGAACGGCCGCTACCGGGCCGGGGGCGATGCCGGCTTCCGGGCCGGCTGGGCCGGCGCGACCCGGGGTCTGGCCCGCGCCGGCGCCGTACTCCGGTGCACCGCTCCCCGGGCAGGTCATGGTGTCCCGGCCCACGTTCTTCAGCCGCTACTGGCCGCAGCCGGAGACGCCGGCGGGTGGTGCGGCGCTTGCCGCGAGCGTCGCGGTCGGGGTCACGGCCGGAGCGGCGTTGACCGTGAGCCGGCCCGGGCTCGGGTGGCTGCTGCTCGGGTTGGTCGCCGCCGGCGGGATCGCGTTCGTGCTGCGGGCCGAAGGGGTGCGGCTGTCGCGGTCCCGGATTCTTTGGGGTCTGGCGGCCATCGCGTTGCTGGCCGTGGGTACGGTGCGGTCGGCGGGCTGGTTGTTCGCGTTGTGCGTCCCCGTGGCCCTTGCCTGTGGCGGCCTCGCGCTCGCCGGTGGCCGCACCACGCGTGGACTCTTCGCCGGTGCCTACGCTATTCCGTTCGCGGCGCTGCGCTCGGTGTTCTGGTGGGTGGAGGGCTTCGACCGGATCCGCAAGCGTCAGGATGGCAGCCGCCCGGTGCGGCTGCTCGCGGCGGCCGGGGTGGGTGTCGCGCTCCTGGTGGTGTTCGGTGCGCTGTTCGCCAGCGCCGATCCGACGTTCGCGAAGATCCTGGAGGCGGCGCTGCCCGACGTCGACGGAGCGGGGCTCGTCGGCACGGTGGCCCGGGTCGTGGTGTTCGGGTGGGGCGCGGTCGGCGCGGTTTACCTGGCCACCCGGCCGCCGACGTTCGACCGGGTCGCGGAGGGTGGCGGCACGCCGGTGCGGCGGCTCGAATGGCTGGTGCCGATCGTGCTGCTCGACCTGCTGTTCGCCGCGTTCGTCGCGGTGCAGTTCGGCAACTGGTTCGGCGGCGACCGGTACGTGCAGGAGACCGACGGTCTCACCTACGCCGAGTATGCGCGGGGCGGGTTCTGGCAGCTCACCGTCGTCACGATCTTGACGCTCGGGGTGCTGGCGGTGGCGGCCCGGAAGGCGCCGCGGTGCGACGGTGGCGACCGGGCCGCGATGCGCATCGGGCTGGGCCTGCTCGCCGGGCTCGCGCTGGTGGTGGTCATCTCGGCGCTGGCCAGGATGAACGCGTACGAGCAGGCCTACGGGCTTACCCGGCTGCGGCTGCTCGTCGCGGCGTGTGAGATCTGGTTCGGGCTGATCTTCCTGATGGTGCTCGCCAACGGCGTGCGGCTGCGTCCGCTCGGGCGGCGCAAGGGCGGCTGGCTGCAGAAGGCGGCGTTCGGTACCGGCGTCGCCATGCTGCTCCTGCTCGCGGCGCTGAACCCCGACGGGATGATCGCCGACCGCAACATCGACCGGTACGAGGCGACCAAGCGGATCGACGTCTACTACCTGGGTGAGCTGTCGGCCGACGCCGTGCCCGCGCTCGACCGGCTGCCCGAACCCCTGCGCTCCTGCGCGCTGCGGGACATCAAGCGCCGGATGAACCTCGAGCACGACGCCTGGTACGAGTTCAACTGGGGCCGGCAGGCCGCCCGCGATCACCGGCCCGGCAGCAACACCTACTGCACAGGTTCCTGAGAACATCCGTTGCCGGGAGCGGCGGCTTCAGCGAGGATGCGTCGCATGGCCGCCGCCGATCCGGCCCCACCGCCGCCTGACCGGGTTCGGATAGTTCTCGCCGACGCTGCCCGGGCCCGCCGCGCCGGGCAGGTCCGTACCGAACTCGCCGAGCAGAGCGGCGTGGGCGAAGCCCTGCTCACCGGGCTGATGCGGGCCCAACTCGGGCTCGCGTTGCGGCTCGCCCTGGTGGTGGCCGTCGGGCTGGGCGGGCTGCCGCTGCTGTTCGTGGTGGCGCCGGCGGTCGCCGAGGCGAGCCTGTTCGGCGTCACGTTGCCGTGGCTGCTGCTCGGGCTGGTCGCCTACCCGTTCCTGTTCGTGGTCGGTGCCACCTACGTGTGGCTGTCCGAGCGCACCGAGCGCGAGTTCGCGGAGCTGGTCGACCGGAAGAAAACGTGAACCAGTACGCGCTGCCGGCGGTCGTCCTGGTCACGCTCGCCACGGTGGCGATCGGGGCGTACGGCCTGCGGCTGGCGCGCACGACGTCGGACTTCCTGGTGGCCTCGCGGGCGGTGAGCCCGCGCTGGAACGCCGCCGCGATCTCGGGGGAGTACCTTTCGGCGGCTTCCTTCCTCGGCGTCGCCGGCCTGGTGCTCAAGGACGGCGTCGACGTGCTCTGGTACCCGGTCGGGTTCGCCGCCGGGTACCTGGCGCTGCTGCTGTTCGTCGCCGCGCCGTTGCGCCGGTCGGGCGCCTTCACGCTGCCCGACTTCTGCGAGCTGCGGCTGGGCTCGCGCCGGCTGCGCAAGCTCGCCACCGTGTTCGTGCTGTTCATCGGCTGGCTGTATCTCGTACCGCAACTGCAGGGCGCGGGCCTGACGCTGCTCACGATCGCCGGCGCGCCGTACTGGGTGGGCGTGCTACTGGTCGGCGGCGTGGTCACCGGGCACGTGGCGCTCGGCGGGATGCGGGCGATCACGTTCGTGCAGGCGTTCCAGTACTGGCTGAAGCTCACCGCGCTGGCGCTGCCGGCGATGTTCCTCTTCGGCCAGTGGCGCGGCGACGGCCAACCGCCGGTCGCCGGGCCGGCCGACATGGACTGGTTGCTACCGGACGCCGACGGGATGTTCGGCACCTACTCGCTGATCCTGGCGACGTTCCTCGGCACGATGGGCCTGCCGCACGTACTCGTCCGCTTCTACACCAACTCCGACGGCTCCGCCGCCCGCCGCACGACGCTGGTCGTGCTCGGCCTGGTTGGCCTGTTCTACCTGTTCCCGGCGCTGTACGGGGCACTCGGCCGGGTCTACACGCCGGAGCTCGCGGCCGAAGGCCGCACCGACACGGTGGTGCTGGTGCTGCCCGGTGCCGCGCTCGGTACCGGCACGGCGGGGGAGCTGCTCGGCGCGCTGGTGGCGGCCGGCGCGTTCGCCGCGTTCCTGTCGACGTCGAGCGGCCTGCTCACGAGCGTCGCCGGTGTCCTGTCGACCGATGTCCTGGGCCGCGGCTCGGTCCGCGACTTCCGGCTGTCGGCGATCGTGGCCGGGGTGGTGCCGTCGATCCTGGCCCTGCGCATCCCGGGACTGGACGTGTCGACCGTGGTCGGGCTGGCGTTCGCCGTGGCCGCGTCGAGCTTCTGTCCGCTGCTGGTGCTGGGCATCTGGTGGCGCGGGCTGACCGCGCCGGGAGCGGCGGCCGGGATCGTCGCCGGTGGCGGCGCCGCGGTGACCGCCGTCCTGTGGACGGTGGTGGGCGTGCCCGCGCCGGACTGGGCCGGCCCACTGGTCGCCCAGCCGGCGGCGTGGACCGTTCCCCTCTCGTTCACGGTGATGATCGTGGTCTCGCTGGCCACCCGCCATCGCCTGCCGAAGGGCGTCGGCGCCATCATGCTCCGCCTGCACGCCCCGGACGCCCTCCGCCTCTGATCCAGGATCGCGGGAGCGGCCGTCCCGGTGTCTCGCGGTTTACGTTGTGCGGGTGACTGTGCACTACACGGATCCGTTCGCCACGCCCGAGGGGGAGCGATCTCCCGTGCGGCGGTTCCGGGGTCGGCTGCCGTCGGGGGTGACCTTGTGGACGGCGCCCGGGCCGGCCGGGCTGACCGTGTCGTCGACGGTGGTGGCCGACGGTGCCCCGGCGCGCGTGTTCGGGCTGCTCGATCCCGAGAGCGACCTGTTCGACGCGATCTCCGAGCACGGGACGTTCGCGGTGGTGGTGCTGGCCGACGGCGACCGGCAGCTCGCCGACCGGTTCGCCGGGCTGATGCCCGCGCCCGGCGGACTGTTCGCGGGCGGTGGCTGGCGCGGGACGCCGTACGGCCCGGTGCCGGAGACGCCACACCCGTGGGCCGGCTGCCGCCTCGTCGACACCCGGCCGGCGGGCTGGTCGGTGCTGGTGGAGGCGGAGGTGGTGGACGTGGAGGTGGCCGACACCGAGCCGCTGGTCCACTACCGCGGTCGATACCGGACGGTTGACTGACGTCGATTATGACGCCATAGTGGCGTCATGGCGACTCCATTTCGGCATCGCGGCTTCACCCTGCTGTGGACCGCCGGCCTGATCTCGATCACCGGCGACTGGATGCTGATGGTCGCGGTGCCGGTCACCGTCCTCGGCATCACCGGATCGAGCGCGGCCACCGCGGCGTCGTTCGCCGCCGCGCTGCTGCCGCGCGTCGTGGCCGCGCCGGTCGCGGGGGTTCTGGTGGACCGGTGGGACCGGCGGCACGCGCTCATCGGCGCCGCCCTGATCGAGGCGCTCCTCGTGCTGCCGCTGATGACCGTCGACCGGGCCGGCGACCTGTGGATCGTGATCGCCACGACGTTCGGCACCGGCTGCGTCGCGCAGGTGCTCCTGACCGCCGAGAACGCGCTGTTGCCGACCCTGGTCGAGGACGACGAACGGGCGCGCGCCAACTCGCTGAACGTCCTGAACAACAACCTGGCGCGGCTGATCGGACCGGCGGTGGGCGGCGTGCTCACCGCGTCATTCGGTTTGAAAGCCGTCGCGGCGCTGGACGCCGCGACGTTCCTGGCCGCGGCGGGGTTGGTCGTGCTGGTTCGGACCCGCCGGCCACGCGCGAAGGCCGACGTGACGACCGCCGGCGTGGCCGCCCGGTTCTGGAGCGAGCTCCGGGGCGGCCTGGCGGTGGTTCGGACCGTGCCGACCGTGCGCGTGCTGTTCGTGTTCCTGGCGATCATCTCGTTCGGCGAGGGGGTGATGGGCACGATGATCGTGGTGTTCGTCGACCGGGCGCTCGACGGCGGACCGCGTGACCTCGGCTGGCTCGTCGCGGCCCAGGCGATCGGCGGGATCGCCGGCGGTCTGCTCGGCGGGGTGATCGGCGACCGGGTGCCGGCGCGCCTGCTCATCGGGCTGGGCACGATCGGGCTGGGCGCCGGCGACCTCGTGATCTTCAACTATCCGCACTGGTACGTGGGCGTATGGCCGGCACTGGTGCTGATGGCGGCCGTCGGTGTGCCCGGGGCGCTGGCCAACGCCGGCCTGATGACGATGCTGCAGACGGCCGTCGACGACCGGCTGCGGGGGCGGGTGTTCGGCGCCGCGCTCACGGTGATGGCGCTGGTGGCACTCGGCGGGACGGCGACCTGCGCCGCGCTCGGCGACCGGCTCGGCCCGGTGACGCTGCTCAACATCCAGGGCATCGGGATGGTCGTGGGTGGGCTCTACGTACTAAGGGCGCTGCGGCCTGCGATAAGCGGTGTGACGCCCGCCACTCAGCGCACCTCGACCACCGCTGGGCGCACGGCCTGACCAGGGAGATCAACAGACCTTCACTGCTGTAACACGTCGTTCATAACGTCTTGTTCACACCGTTCAACCGCAACCCCCACGATCGCAGGTGGTGTGAATGACTATCGACTCCCCCGATCTGAACAAGAGATCCAAGTACGTAGAGGTGGCCCAGAGCGAAGAGTTCGGGCAGCTCCGTAAGGCGTTACGCAGCTTCGTGTTCCCCATGACCGCGGCCTTCTTCTTGTGGTACGCGCTCTACGTGCTGCTGTCGGCGTACGCGCGGGACTTCATGGGCACGAAGGTGGTCGGCAACATCAATGTCGCCCTGATCTTCGGCCTGCTCCAGTTCGCGTCGACGTTCATCATCGCGTGGCTGTACTCCCGGTACGCCGACCGCAAGATCGACCCGCTGGCCACGAAGCTCCGGCAGCGAGTGGAGGACGGCGAATGACCGCGCGGAATATCACCATTGTCCTGTTCCTCGTCTTCGTCGTGATCACGCTGGGGATCACGGTCTGGGCCAGTCGCCAGACCAAGAGCGCCGTCGACTTCTACGCCGGCGGCCGGTCGTTCTCCGGCTTCCAGAACGGCATGGCGATCGGCGGCGACTACATGTCGGCGGCGTCGTTCCTCGGCATCGCCGGCATCATCGCCCTCTCGGGCTACGACGGGTTCCTGTATTCCATCGGGTTCCTGGTCGCCTGGCTGGTGGCGTTGCTGCTGGTCGCCGAGCTGCTGCGAAATTCCGGCAAGTACACGATGGCCGACGTGCTGGCGTTCCGGATGCGGCAGAAACCGGTCCGAACGGCGGCGGCCGTCTCGACGATCACCGTGTCGATCTTCTACCTGCTGGCCCAGATGGTCGGCGCCGGCGCGCTGGTCGCGCTGCTGCTGGGCATCAAGCCCGGCCAGACGTTCCTCGGCATGGACGCCGACACCGCCAAGGTCGCCACGATCATCATGGTCGGCGCGCTGATGATCATCTACGTGACGATCGGTGGCATGAAGGGGACCACGTACGTCCAGATCGTCAAGGCGTTCCTGCTGATGGCGGGCGCGGCTCTGATGACGGTGCTGGTGCTCGCCGCGTTCAAGTTCAACCTGTCCGACCTGCTCGGCGACGCCGCCAAGCAGTCCGGCAAGGGTGCGGCGTTCCTGGAACCCGGCCTGCGGTACGGCGTCGAGACGGACGACGCGGTGAAGACCTTCTACAGCAAGATGGACCTGCTCTCGCTCGGCATCGCGCTCGTGCTCGGCACGGCGGGCCTGCCGCACATCCTCATCCGCTTCTACACCGTCCCGAACGCGCGGGCCGCCCGGCGGAGCGTGCTGTGGGCGATCGGCATCATCGGCGTCTTCTACCTGATGACGCTGGCGCTCGGCTTCGGTGCCGCCGCGCTCGTCGGCGGCAAGGCCATCACCGCACAGGACAAAGCCGGCAACATCGCCGCTCCGCTGCTTGCCGAGAAACTCGGTGAGCGGTATCTCGGCGGGGAGAACGGCGGTGCGGTGCTGCTCGCGGTGATCGCGGCGGTGGCGTTCGCCACGATCCTCGCCGTGGTCGCCGGGCTGACGCTCGCGTCGTCGTCGTCGCTCGCGCACGACTTCTACGCGAACGTGATCAAGAGCGGAACGGCGTCGGAGCGGCAGGAGGTCGTGGTCGCCCGGATCTCCGCGCTGGGCATCGGCGCGGTCTCGATCGTCCTGGCGATCTTCGCGCAGAGCCTGAACGTGGCGTTCCTGGTGGCGCTGGCGTTCGCGGTGGCGGCGTCGGGCAACCTGCCGGCGATCGTCTACTCGCTGTTCTGGAAGCGCTTCACCACGGTGGGCGCGGTTTCCGCGATCTACGGCGGGTTGATCTCGGCCGTGGTGCTGGTGTTCTTCTCGCCGGTGGTGTCGGGTTCCGCGACCGCGATGTTCCCCAAGCACGACTGGCACTGGTTCCCGCTGAACAACCCGGGCCTGCTCTCGATTCCGATCGGCTTCCTGTGCGGATACATCGGCACACTGCTGTCGAAGGACCCCGACACGGAGGAGAAGTTCGCGGAACTGGAGGTAAGGGCCATGACCGGCGCGGGCGCCGCCTAGGGCGACGCCCCGGGTGGACCTTGGACCCGGCCAGGTTCCAAGGTCCACCCGACTGGCCGGTAGGGTATCGACCATGACGATCGCGCCACGCTATGGAGCCGGACACCGGGTCCTGGTCACGGGAGGTGCCGGGTTCGTCGGCTCACACCTGGTGGAAGCCCTGCTCGCGCGCGGTGTGACAGTGGTGGCCGTCGACAGCTTCCTCACCGGAAGCAAGGACAACGTCGCTCACCTCAGCGACAGCGACCGGTTCACGCTCATCGAGGCCGACGTCTGCGAGCCGCTGCCGTCGCACGAGGCGCTCGCCGACCGGTTCGACGCGATCCTGCACTTCGCGTCGCCGGCCAGCCCCACCGACTTCGCCCGGCTGCCCATGGAGATCATGCGGACCGGCTCGGTGGCCACGATGCTGCTGCTCGACCGCGCCGTGGCCGACGGCGCCCGGTTCCTGATGGCCTCCACCTCCGAGGCGTACGGCGACCCGCTGGTGCACCCGCAGCCCGAGACGTACCGCGGCAACGTCAGCTCCACCGGTGTGCGCAGCGTCTACGACGAGGCGAAGCGCTTCAGCGAGGCCGCCACGATGGCCTACCACCGCTACCACGGCGCCGACGTGGCCATCGTCCGGATCTTCAACACCTTCGGTGAGCGCATGCGCCCCGACGACGGCCGCGCCATCCCGAACTTCGTCAACCAGGCGCTGCGCGGCGAGCCGATCACCGTGCACGGCACCGGCGCGCAGACCCGCTCGATCACCTACGTCGGCGACCTGGTGCGCGGCGTCCTCCTGTTGCTCGACTCGCACGAGGTCGGCCCGATCAACTGCGGCACCGAGTACGAGATGACGGTCCGTGAGCTGGCCGAGACCATCGCGCGTCTGGCCGGGAGCAACTCGGAGGTCGTGTTCACCGCCGAACGCGCCGCCGACGACCCGGAGAAGCGCCGGCCCGACCTGACGCTGGCGCGGACGCTGCTCGGGTACGAGCCGCAGGTCAGCCCCGAAGAGGGCCTACGCCGGACGATCGAGTACTTCCGCAGTCGCTGACCGGAGCCCCCTGAGGGACGCTCCGTAAGGGTCTCCCGGCTTCGTGCCTTGCCCCATCGCTTGGCGGGCCGATCCGGGAAGGCCTCCCTACTGTTGACTCATGTCCGGTTCCCCTGCTGTCCGCCCTGTCGGGCGGGCGACCGTCGGTTCAGCTGCCGTTCCCCCTCCGCGTGGCACAGCGTCGGCTTCTGCCGGCCGTGCCGGTGTCGGGCTGCCCGGTGGGCCGGCCGGTCCCGGCGGGCCGCGCCGTCCGGTCGGGTCGCGCCCCGGTGGGCGGCGGCCACGGTGGGGACGGATCTTCCTCGTGCTCGGCGTCTTCCTGCTGGTGCTCAGCCTCATCGGCGTGGGCGGCGGCTACCTCTACTACCGCTCGGTGAGTAACGACGTCGACCGCACCGACCCGTTCGCCGGCATCCGGGGTGACCGGCCGGCGAAGGCGGTCGAGGGCGCGCTCAACATTCTGATGCTGGGCAGCGACTCCCGTGATCCGGACAACAAGTCGAAGGCCGGCGAGTGGCGCACCGACACGATGCTCATCGCGCACATCCCGGCCAACCACGAGAAGGTCTATTTCATCTCGATCCCGCGTGACCTGTACGTCTACATCCCGGAAAGCCCCACCGACAAGTCGCTCGGCGATACCAAGGCCAAGATCAACGCGGCGTTCGCGTGGGGCGGCCTTCCGCTGACGGTCCAGGCCGTCGAGGGTTTCACGGGACTTCGGATGGACCACGTGGTGCTGATCGACTTCGGCGGCTTCAAGCAGGTCGTCGACGCGTTGGGCGGCGTCAACATGTACATCGAGCAGGACGTGAAGTCGATTCACCCGCCGTACCGCCAGTTCAAGAAGGGCAACGCCGATCTCGGTGGGGCGGAGGCGCTGGACTACGTGCGTCAGCGTTACCAGTTCCCCGAGGGTGACTTCGCCCGGATGCGCCACCAGCAGCAGTTCATGAAGGCCGTGATGGACAAGGCCGTGAGCACCGGCACGATCAGCAACCCGGCCAAACTGAACTCGTTCCTGCGGGCCACCGCACAGGCGGTGACCGTCGACAACGACCTGTCGATCCTCGACATGGCCCTCACCTTCCGCGGCATCCGCAGCGACGACCTCGTGTTTTCCGTGGCCCCGAACGTGGGAAGCAAGAGGGTCAATGGCGAAGACGTGATCATGCCGGACACCGAGAAGGGCAAGGCGCTCTACGCGGCGATCAAGAATGACAAGGCGGCGGACTGGTTCGCGGCGAACGCGAGTCCGTCCCCGAGTGGCACTACAAAATAGGGCGAATCGCAACCAAACCAAGAGCGGCTCGGTTGCGTATGGAAAGAGGGACTGCCCTAGCTCGGCGGTTCCAAGGTAACCTCGCGTTCAGGTCCGCGACGCGCCATCGTGTGTCGCGGACTTGACCCGTGGATGACCCGGCTGATGGAACGAGCGTGAAAGTACGTCCGACCGAGCGTCAACGAGCCAGGAGAAGGCGCAATGACCCAGTCTCAGACCCGGCGACAGCCCTACGGGCCGAACGCCGCCGCGGTCGGGTCACCGCCCGGCTCGGTGTACGGCGGCCGCTCCGGCCGCACCGGTGACATCTACGCAGACGACGAGTTCATGATCGAGTTCGAGAACACCGGCGGCCGGCGCGGCGGGCCCGGTGGCCCCGGTGGCCCCGGCAACCGGCCCGGCAACGGCGGGCGACCACCCACCAACGGCGCCGGCCGGCGGCCCGGCGGTCCGGCGGGTGTCCCGGTTCCGCGACGGCGGCGCGACCCGCTCTGGGCCCGGCTCGCCATCATTCTCGGCGCGCTGCTCATGCTCTTCAGCGGCGGCGCGATCGTCGGCGGCAAGTACCTGCTCTACCAGGCCACCAGCGGGGTCGAGAAGGCGCCGCTGCTCGGTGGTGCCGGCGCGGCCACGGGCGCCAAGGCGCTGAAGGGCGCGCTCAACATCCTCATGGTCGGCATCGACGAGCGGCCCCAGGGCAACGACCTCGTCCGGTCCGACTCGATCCTGATCCTGCACATCCCGGAAGACCGCAAGGGCGCGTACGTGTTCTCGGTCCCGCGTGACTCGTTCGTGGAGATCCCGGCGTACCCGAAGTCCAACTTCCGGGGCAGCCGCGAGAAGGTCAACGCGGCGTTCGCGCACGGCTGGGCCAACGGCGGCGGCCGCGAGGGCGGGTTCGAACTGCTCGCGCTGACGCTGCAGCGCCTCACCGGGTTGCGGTTCAACGCCGGCGGAATCATCAACTTCCAGGGCTTCGTCAAGGTGGTCGACGCGCTGGGCGGCGTCGCCATGTGCGTCGACACCACGCAGCCGGTGGTCTCCGAGCACTTCGGCACCGACCCGAAGACCGGCAAGTTCAAGCACCCGAACGACGGTGGCAAGCCGGCCGTCTACCAGCCGGGCGAGTGCCGCACGTTCGACGGCGCCCACGCGCTCGACTACGTGCGCCAGCGCAAGAGCCTCGTCGACGGCGACTACGGCCGCGCCCGGCACCAGCAGCAGTTCTTCAAGGCGCTGGCGAAGAAGGCGAAGGCGCAGGGGCTCGGCACCAACCCCACGAAGGCGCTCGGCATCGTCAAGGCCGGCGGCGAGGCCCTCACGGTCGACCTGCGCGGCGCGAGCGTCGACAACTGGTTGTTCACGGTGAAGGACCTCGCCGACAGCGACGTTGTGCTGCTCAAGGCCAACGGCGGCCAGTTCAACTCGGTCAGGTGCAACGGCGAAGACTGTGAACAACTGAACGAGAAGACGCTCCAGATGTTCAAGGCGATGGCCGACGACACGGTCAGTGACTTCGTGCTCGCAAATCCCGATTTCATCAACGCCGGGGCCTGACCTTTTCGACGGCTGCCTGACGGGGTACTAATTGTCCCGGCAGGGGGAGGCGGCTACGTCCAGGTCGGTGCGGTCGTTGGCGAGGGTGGTGGGTCGAACCCACAGACCCCGTCCGTTTCCGGTACGCCCGAAGCGCTATCCCGGGCAGGGCGTCGCACCCGACATCAAGGTCAGGCCAAGAAAGAAGCTCATCGGACGCGATCCGCTCTGGGCGCGTCTCATGGTGGGGTTCGGGGTCCTCCTCATCCTGGCCTCGGGCAGCCTGATCGGTGCCGGCAAGGTGCTCGCCAACCGGTACGACAACAGCGTCAAGCGCGACACCCTGCTGGCCGACGAGGCCCGGGCCGAGGCTCCGCGGCGCAACACCACCCGGATCGTCGGGCCGCTCAACTACCTGCTGCTGGGCTCCGACCTGCGCCCGGGCGACGACACCAGCCAGCGCACCGACACGATGATCGTGGCTCACGTGCCGGCCACGCTCGACAAGGTCTACCTGATCTCGATCCCGCGCGACCTGCGGGTGCACATTCCGCCGTTCGCGGCCACCGACTTCACCGGCAGCTACGAGAAGATCAACGGCGCCTACGAGCGCGGCGGTTTCGGGTCGGGCGGCGTCCAACTGCTGTCGACCACGCTCTCCGGGATGATCGGCATCCGCTTCGACGGCGCGGCCATGGTCGACTTCATGGGCTTCCAGGACGTCGTGAAGGCGCTCGGCGGCGTCGAGATGTGCGTCGACCAGCGGGTGGTGAGCGCCCACCTGGCCCGCCTCCCGAACGGCGAACTGGTCAATCCCCGCGAGGGCGGCACGCCGATCGTGTACGAGCCGGGCTGCCGTGAGTTCAACCACTGGCAGGCGCTCGACTACGTGCGCCAGCGGTACAGCCTCCCCGACGGCGACTACGGCCGGATGCGGCACCAGCAGCAGTTCCTGCAGGCACTGATGCGCAAGGCCCGCGACGAGGGGATCACCAGCAACCCGCTGCTGTTCGACCGGCTGGTCCGGGCCGTCGCCGGCACGCTCACCGTCGACACCGGCGGCACCTCGCTCGACGCGCTCATGTTCGGCCTGCGCGACATCAGGCCGACCAACATCATGGGTATCCAGATTCCGTCCGAGCCCGTGATGCTCGGCGGCATCGCCTACATCTACCCGCTGGAGGCGTCGACCAGCCTGTTCGAGGCGATGGTCAACGACACGCTCGACGACTGGGTGACGGCGAATCCCCAATGGGTCAACACGCTCTAAGCTCGACGCCGTGAGACTTCCTACCGTCGACGCCGGGCAGGTCGACGACGACGCGTACCTGCTCGACGTGCGGGAGAACGACGAGTGGACCGCCGGGCACCAGCCGGGCGCGCACCACGTCCCGATGATGGAGATCCCGGCCCGGGCCGGCGAGGTGCCCACCGACCGCGACGTGGTCGTGGTGTGCCGGGTCGGCGGCCGGTCGGCACAGGTGGTGGCCTACCTGATGCAGCGCGGCTTCGAGAACGTCTACAACCTCGACGGCGGGATGTTCGCGTGGGCGGCCGCCGGCCGTCCGGTCGTGGGCGAGGACGGCAGTGCCGGACACGTCCTCTAGCCCGACCGGGCCGTTGATCTTCGGCCACCGCGGCTCCTCGTACGACCTTCCCGAGCACACCCTCGACGCCTACCTCCGGGCGATCGAGGAGGGTGCCGACGGCGTGGAGTGCGACGTCCGGTTGTCCCGCGACGGGCACCTGGTGTGCGTCCACGACCGGCGGCTCGAACGCACCAGTAACGGCCGGGGCCTGGTCCGCCGGCAGTCGCTGGCCGAATTGCAGCGGCTCGACTTCGGCTCCTGGCACTCCGAGCAGCCCGCCGAACTGCTCACCCTGGACCGCCTGCTGGGCGCCGTGAAGGACGCCGGCCGTCCGGTGCGCGTCCTGATCGAAACGAAGCATCCGACGCGCGGCGGCCGCGCGATCGAACCGACGCTGGCCGAAACGCTGCGGAGGTTCGGCCTGGACCGGCCCGACCGGGACGACCCCGGCGGTGTCACGATGATGTCCTTTTCTCCGCTGGCGCTGCAGCGCATGCGCGTGGGCGCCCCGCAGGTGCCGCGGGTGTTCCTGATGGAGGTTTTGCCGCCGGGACTGCGCGGCGGCCAGCTTCCGTACGGCTCCCGGATCGGCGGGCCCGGCATCGGTTTGCTGAGGTCACGGCCGCAACTCGCCGAGCGGCTCCGCGACCGCGGCAACGGCGTGTACGTGTGGACGGTCAACGAGCCGGCCGACATCGAGCTGTGTCGCCGACTCGGTGTCACGGGGATCATCAGCGACCGGCCGGCCTTCGTGCGGAAGCACCTCGGCGACTCGGGGTGACGGATGGTGCCCCGGCGCGGCACACTGTGCTTCATGTCCGCGCTCGATCAGCTTCCCCCGGATCAGAGTGAGCTGCTGCGTGGGCTGACCGATCTGGTCCGCGCGTCGAGCACCGGCGCCGGCGGCCTCGACGGCCTCCAGGTGATCGTCGAGCTGTCCATGGCCGCCACGAACGCCGGCGGCGCCAGCTTCGTCGAGTACGGCGAGGCCGGCGGCCGGGTCGTGGCCGTCTGCGGCGGGGTCGACTTCATGCTCGGCCGGCCGGTCGACGTGCGGTCGTCGAACGTCACCGCGATCATGACCGGGCCGGCGGTGCAGGACGTGCCGATGACGGAGCCGGGGAGCGGCCTCGAGCCGCTGCTCTCGGCGGGATTCCGGCGTACCGTGCTGGTCGGCGTCCGCGTGGGCGGCGAGGTGGTCGGCGCCATCCAGCTCTATTTCCGGGACGCGCTGAGCCCGCTCACCGAGGTCGCCCGGGCCTGGGTGACGCTGCTCGCGTCCTGCGCCGGTCACCTGTACGCCGACCGGGTCGGGCTGCCGGTGTACGAGTCCGGGCCGCGGCTGAGCCCGCTGTCGCTGGCGATCGCCGTGGTGGGCCCCGCGGGTACGGTGCGGTCCTGGAACCCGGCCGCCGAACGGCTCACCTCGATGTCGGCGGGCGACGTGGCCGGGCGCCCGTTCCCGTTCCCGCTGCCGGCGCCGGGGAAGCTGGTCGAGCACAAGATGCCGGTCGGCACCTGGATCCGGATCCGGTCCACCCGGGTCTCCGGGTCCGACGCGTTGGCGCTGACGATGCGGCCGAAGTCGCACGAGCGCGACTCGTACCAGTCCCGCGACCTGTTCCTGGCCGTCGCCAGCCACGAGTTGCGCACCCCGGTCACCGTGATCCGCGGCTACGCCGACACGCTCGTCGAGCACTGGGAGGCGCTCGACGAGGCCGCCCGGCGGGAGGCGGTGCTGGTCATGGGCCAGCGGGCGCGGGAGCTGAGCCGGCTGGTCGACCGGCTGCTCACCACCACCAGCGACGCCGCCGGACTCACCGATGGCGCCCCGGGCGTACCCTTCGATGTCATCGACGCCTTGCGGGAAGTGACGGCCGACCTCGCGCCCGACGTGCGCGCCGTGGTCCGGTTGGAACTGCCGGTGGCGGTGCCGAAGGCCGCGGGCGACCGCGCCGGTCTCGCCACGGTCGTCACCGAACTGGTGACGAACGCGGTTAAGTACTCGCCGGCTCGGGTACACGTCGACGTGACCGCGGGGGCTGACCAGCAGACGGTGTGGTTCCGGGTGGCCGATCGGGGGGTCGGTATCCGTCCGGAGCATGTCGAGCGGGCCTTCGAGCGGTTCTGGCAGTTGGAGCGTGGCGATCAGAGGAGGTACGGCGGAGTGGGGCTCGGCCTGTATCTCGTTCGTCGGATTCTCGAACGTCAGAATGGTTGGGTATCGCTGCGCCCACGTGACGGGGGCGGCACGGTGGCCGAGGTACGGCTGCCGCGCGCAGACGTGAGCGTCGGGGAGGGTTGACCGGTGTCGACAACTGTCTCCGCCGAGCGGACCTGGTGTGTGGTCGTTCCGTATCAGCCGCGCGGCGCCCGGGTGGCGCGGCAGCGCCTGTCAGCGGCGCTGGCGGGTCTGGTAACCCAGGAGCGGATGTCCGACGCGATGTCGATCGCCGCCGAACTCGTCGGCAACGCCGTGCGGCACGCTACGCCGCTGCCCGGTGGCGTGGTGCGGGTCGCCTGGCACCTGCTCGTCGACGGTGGGCTGCTGATCAGGGTCACCGACGGCGGCTCGGCCAACTCGAACGCGCCGATGATCCGCCCGCCCAGCGCCGACGCCGTCGACGGCCGCGGCCTGGCGATCGTCGCCGCGATGTCCCGCCGGTGGGGCGTCGAACGCGACGGACTCGGCCAGTGCGTCTGGGCCGAGTTGCAGTGATTGATCTTTAAGACGGCCTAGGCTGGCCGCCATGGCCAAAAGATCCCCCCGTGGCGATAAACGCGAAAAAAGTACTGAGAAGCGGCAAAAGGTCCGCGATATCTTTGTTCCCCGTCCCTTCGCCGGCCTTGCCGACGAACCGGAGTGGGTGGCCCTGCGCGAGCTGGTCCCCGCTGCGTCCGCACCGCTGACGCTGGCGCCGCAGATGGTCGCCGAGGCGGGGGAGCGCTCGGTCGTGCTGGCCACCGTGCTGCCCATGGCGTGGCCGGCGATGCACCGGGCCGACGGCACCATCTTCATCGGCCTGCAGCGGCAGGTGAACTCCGGCGACGTCTCGCGCGACCTGGCCGCTGCCCTGATCTCCGCGCTGCAGACCCAGCCCGGCCAGCCGGTCGCCGTGCCGGCGCTCGCCGGCCCCGGCCCGCGGCTGCAGGACGTGCTCGTCACCGACGCGCCGCTCGACGTCACCCTGCACGACGGCTTCGAGTTCTGGCTGGCCGCCGACGCCGGTGACGACCCGCGCGTCAAGGAGTCGATGGAACGGGCGAACGAGTCCATCTACCCGACCGTGCGGCTCTCCGCCGCGCCGGCCGCCTACTGGTGCCAGGTCCCCGACAAGGCGCACGTGCGGTGGGCACTGCCCGACGACGAGGACCCCGCCCTCGACGCGCTGGCCCGGCTCGGCGCCGCCGACGCGATCAAGCTCGGCGACGACACCCGCTTCGCCGGCATGTTCCGGACCCACGGCCTGCTCGTACCGGTGTGGGACCTGCCCCGCGACACGCCCGCCGTCGACTGGGACGCGCCGCTGGCCGAGTTCGCGAAGCGCTACAACGAGGCGCTGACGGTCACCGGTCCGCTGACGCCGGCCGAGCGCCGCGCCCGGCAGGGTCTCGTCGGTCGCCAGTTGACCCTCAGATAGGCCGCCGGAGTACCGGCAGCTGCAGCCTCGCGTTGCTGCGGGCGCTGACGTCAGCGCGCGGGCGCCCGCAGCACCGGGCAGCTCATGCATCGTGGTCCGCCCCGGCCGGAACCCAGTTCCGAGCCGGGGATCCGGATCACCTCGATGCCGGCCCGCTCCAGTTGGGCGTTGGTCTCGACGTTGCGTTCGTAGGCCACCGCCACCCGGGGCGCGATCGCGAGCGTGTTGTTGCCGTCGTCCCACTGCTCGCGCTCGGCCGTCACCGGGTCGAGGCCGGTGTCGATGATCCGCAGCGTGTCGATGTGCATGGCCTTGGCGGCGGCGGTGAGGAACGGCTCGGGGCCGCTGATGCGCGGCTCGCCGGTGGGGTCGGATGCCGCCGAGACGGTCCACGCCGTCAGCGCGTCGGCGACGTTCGGGTACATGACGACCGCGTCGACGTCGACCATCGTGCAGACGGTGTCGAGGTGCATGGTCGCCCGCTCCTGCGCGATCGGCACCACCAGCACCGTGTGCGCGAGCCCGAGCGCGAAGCAGCGGCGGGCCAACCGCTCGGCGCCGGCCGGCCGGGTGCGCTCGCCGACCCCGACGGCCAGGACGCCGGGCGCGAGCGCCAGCACGTCGCCGCCCTCCAGGTACTCCAGCGCCGGGTCGTACACGAGTTCGGTGCCGGCGAACCGCGGGTGGTGCCGGTAGATCGCCGCGGTGAGCGTGGTCTCCCGCCGCCGGGCCGGCATCGCCAGGCTGGTGACGGCCACCCGGTCGCCGATCCACACCGCGGAGTCGCGGGTGAAGAGCAGATTCGGCAGCGGGTCGATGACGAAGTCGTGCTGGTCCATCAGCGCGTAGACGAGGCCCGAGCCGGTCTTCAACTCGTCGTGGGCCACCCCGGCCATGAGCGTGGTGGCGAGGCCGGCCGGGCTGAGACCGGCGAGGTGTTCGGCGACCGCGGCGCGCAAGGTATCGCCGAGTCGGACCTCTGACAGCACGGACTCGGTGAGTTCGGTACGGGCCGCCGGGATGGTGAGCACCTCGGCGATCAGGTCGGCCAGGTACAGCACCTCCACGCCGCGCGAGCGCAGGGCCCCGGCGAAGATGTCGTGCTCCTCCTGCGCCCGCTGCACCCACGGGATGCCGTCGAAGAGCAGGGAGTCGTTGTTGCGGGGGGTCAGCCGGGCCAGCTCGGCGCCGGGGCGGTGGAGAACAACAGTGCCGAGGATGCCGACCTCGCTGTCGACGCGGTGCTCCATCCCGCCAGACTAAGCACCCCGAGTCCTACCTTGGGTGGCGACGTCGGTGCGAGCGGCGATCCGGAGCGGTACTGTCGTGTTGAGCGCCATTTGCACAACCGGGCGATGAATGAATCGCCTATTCATGCCGGGCTGTCCCCACAACGGCATCACTGTCGGGTGATTATCTTCACCGAGCGCGCTCGTTTGGTAGCCGCTATCGTATGGGCCACGATGACATAGGTGCTGGTCAACATGGATCTTTGTGGCGAGTCGACATATGGCGGAGTGACAAGTCGTCCCTACGGTCAGCTACATCGGACCTTCGGACAGTTCCTTGGTACGATTTCGCATGATCTGCACAACCGGGCACGAGGTGAATCGGGTGCTGAACCGCTTCCCCGCGTCCAATGGCTGAACAAGACTCCCCTAGCACGCACTCGGACACGTACGGTGTATGAACCCACAACTGAAGGCGAAGGTGGAGGTGCGCGATGACCGGTCTGCTGCATTCGAGCGACGGCCCTGGAATCTTCTCCGCACCACCTGCCGGCCACGTTCCGGGTGACTACCTGGACGGTTCGACACGTACCTCTCCCTCGGAGTGGGTGCGGTCCCGCCGGGAGGCTGCGGCACAGCGCCGAGCGGCGGCGAAGCACGCCCGCACGGCTCAGCGGCTTGCCTCGCTCGGGCCGGGCTGGGAAGTGGTCGATCTGCGTGAGGTCGCGGGCACCGCTCCGATGACCTACCTCGCGATCGGTCCCGGAGGCGTGTTCGCGATCACGGTCAAGGACCATGGTCGGGCAAAGGTCGGCTTTGCCGGCGACGTCGTGCAGATCGACGGTCGCCGTCCGAAGTACGTCCTGGAGGCGCGTGAGAACGCCCGCCTGGCCGCCACCGCGCTGTCCCGGGTCGCCGGCATCTCCGTGCCGGTCATGCCGGTGCTCGCGTTCGCCGGCAGCGGCGTCATCACGTTCTACGGCATGCCGAAGGGCTGCATCGTCAGCGCGTACCAGGAGCTCGGCCGGGTGCTGAACTCGCGCGGCGAACGGCTGGCTGCCAAGACCGTCAAGAAGCTGTACGCCTTCGCCGATCACCCCGGAACCTGGGTCAACTCGGCATTCGACCGCTACGAGTGGTCCAAGAACGAATCCCAGCCCTGACAAACCGGTACTCACGCCGGTACCGTCGTTGCGTGGCGTTACCTGACAGGCGCTCCGGTTTCCGGGCGCGACAGCTCCGCGGGAGGCTATGTGCCCCACGTTGAACTGTCCATCACCGACTTCGGCCCCGTCACGCCTCCCGCGCCCCGCTCGGCGCCGGTCGAGGGTCTGCCCGTCGATCCGCTGGGTCACTGGGTGCGGGCGGTTTCCGAAGCGGTCGAACCGTGTCTGGTCGTCGACGCCGACGGGGTGATCGTCGCGATGTCGCCGTCCTGCGTCGCCATCATGGAGCTCACGTCGTCTCCGGTTGGCGCCGACCTCCGCAACGGCCACCTTCGGATGATCGACTTCTCCGCCGACGGCGGCAAACTCAGCGACACCGAGGTGGCCAAGATCCCGCCCCTGTTGGCCGTCTCGTCGGGCCGGTTGGCCCGCGGGTTGGTCCGGGTACGCAGCGGCGACGCGGTGGCCACGCTCGACGCGATCGCCACCCCGATCGGGCCAGCGGACGCGGTCGCCGGTTCATTGACCTTCTTCAGCCCCGTGTAATCTTCGCGTCGTCGGGGAGGGACGATGCGGCCGGGCACAACGGGGTTTCTCGCGTCGATGATCGTGGTCATCGGTGTGGTCGCCGGTGGGTGCGCGCTGGATCCGGTCCAGCCCACCCGCGATCCGAGTGCGCGTCCGCCGTCCCCGTCCGGCGCGGAGCCCTCGGTACCCACCACCCGGCTGCCGCCACCGACCGTGCGCCCGAGCTCGTCGGGCTTCAGCGAGTACGTGGCCACCAGTTGCAACGGGCGGCCGAGCGCCAGCCAGGTGATCGCGGTGGTGCGGCCCAAGCTCAACCTGGCGGCCAGCGTCCAGATCACCGTCACCACCCAGCCGACCTGCGCGGGAACGTGGCAGTACACCGTGCTGAGCGTGCCGAACCACGAGCTGGTGCACGTGGTCACCAACGGCGCGCCCGACGCGCTCAAGGTCGTCGCGGCGGGTTCGAACCCGTGCATCCCGGCCGTGCGGGTCAGCGCGCCGTCGGGGCTGCGGGCGGTGCTCGGCTGCGACACGGTGACGGCCACCACGACCGCCACCACCACTCCGTAGGGTTACCCCCATGCCCGGAGTTCCCCCGCAACGCTTCGTCTTCCTCGGCCCCGAAGGCACGTTCGCCGAGCAGGCGCTGCTGACGATCCCGGCGGCCGAGCGCGGCACGCGCATCCCCGCCCGGAGCGTGCCCGAGGCGCTCGACGCGGTACGCGAGGGCGATGCCGACGCCGCCCTGGTGCCGCTGGAGAACTCGATCGGCGGGGCGGTGGGCGTCACGTTCGACGAGCTGGCCACCGGCGACCCGCTGATGATCACCCGCGACGTGGTGCTGCCGGTGCAGTTCGTGCTCGCCGCGCCGTCCGCCCGGCCGTTCGCCGAGATCGACTCGGTGGCGGCGCACCCGCAGGCGTCGGCCCAGTGCCGGCAGTGGCTGCGGAACCACGTGCCCGCGGCGTCCGTGGTCGACGTGCTCTCCAACGGCGCCGCCGCATCGGCGGCCGCGGCCGGCGAGTTCGCGGCCGCGATCTGCGCACCGATCGGCGCCACCCGCAGCCGGCTGACCGTGCTGGCCAAGGACATCGCCGACCACTCCGACGCGGTCACCAGGTTCGCGTTGGTGACCCGGCTGGGCCCGCCGCCGCCGCCGACCGGCGACGACCTGACGTCGCTGGCCGTCTACATCGCCCACGACGAGGTGGGTGCGCTGCTGTCGGTGCTGACCGAGCTGGCCGTGCGCGGCGTCAACCTCACCCGGATCGAGTCGCGCCCCACCGGCGAGCGGTTGGGGCGCTACGCGTTCTTCCTCGACTGCACCGGCCACCTGCACGAGGCGAGGATGGGTGAGGCGCTGATGGGCCTGCGCCGGGTGTGCGCCGACGTGCGCTTCCTCGGCTCGTACCCGCGCGCGACCCAGCCGGGTGAACGGCCGGTGCCGCCGCCCGCGGGCACGAGCGACCGCGACTTCGCCGACGCCCACGCCTGGCTGGACCGCCTCCGCGCCGGAGGCTAGCCCGGGCCGCCTGCGGCGGCCGAGCCCGGCCCGGGCCGCCTGCGGCGGCGGTCAGCCGCCGAGACCACCCAGGAGGCCGCCGCCCTTCGACTGCTGCTGCGGG
Organism: Virgisporangium aurantiacum; assembly: GCF_016863635.1. Classification (GTDB taxonomy): domain Bacteria; phylum Actinomycetota; class Actinomycetes; order Mycobacteriales; family Micromonosporaceae; genus Virgisporangium; species Virgisporangium aurantiacum. Next base: position 217,998 of record NZ_BOPG01000048.1, read on the forward strand.
CCGGCCGCACCCTCGCTGGGCTGGATGATCACGAAGCCCTGCCCGTTCAGCGCGAGCTGGAACAGCTCACCCGAGCCACCCCGCAGCATCGAGCCGAGGCTCTGCGACTTCTGGATCGTCGACTGGAGGTTGGCCGACCAGCCGATCACCGCGTCGGTGTCGACGAACACCGGCTGGTTCGGGGCCACCGGGATCACGATCGGCGGGCCGTCGCAGGTGATGGCGAGCTTGCCCTGGCCGGTGAAGACCGAGTTGAACAGGCCGCCGCCGAACATGCCGGCGCCCGGCACCTTCTGGATCTGGTACTGCAGGCCCGGGTCGAACAGGAGCACGTTGCGCCCGTTGATCGACAGCGCGTCGCCCTGCTCGACGTCGATGAGGAAGCAGTCCATCGAGGCGTTGGCGAACCAGATCTCGCCCTGCCCCCGGCAGGCCATGAGCGGCACGCCCTCGCCGGTGACCGCGCGCCGGATGAAGTTTCCGGCACCCTGGCTCTTCGCCTCGAACTGGAGCTGGCCGCGGTAGGCGATCATCGCGCCCTGCCGGGCGAGCACCTCGCCGTTGACGACGTACTTCACGCATTTGCTGTGTTGAAGGCTCATACCCGCAGCGGTGGGGGCCTGCGCCATGGATTCGGCTTTGAAGAGTTCACTGCGCACGGTGGGGAGCGTATCGGTTCAACCCGCGAGGAACAGGCCCAACAGGGCGTCCATAGGTACTCAGCCCCAGCCGAGCTCGTGCAGGAGCTTGTCGTCGATGCCGAAGTGGTGGGCGATCTCGTGGACGACCGTGATGGCGACCTCGTCGACCACGTCCTCCTCGGTGTCGCAGATCGACAGGATCGGACGGCGGAAGATCGTGATGCGGTCGGGCAGCACGCCGCTGTACTCCGAACCGCGGTCGGTGAGCGCGTAGCCCTCGTAGACGCCGAGCAGGTCGGGGTCTTCGGGCGGCGGCCGGTCCTCGACGAGCACCACCACGTTGTCCATCAGCCGGAGCAGTTCCTCCGGCACCAGGTCGAGCCCGTCGGAGACCAGTTCCTCGAACCGCTTCCGCGACATCTTCACCGCCACGAGAGCCATTCTGGGCGCCCGGTGTGCCGGGCGCCCACAAGGGCGTCAGGAGACGAGCGTCGCGTCCAGCGTGATCTCGACGGAGGCGAGCGCCTTGCTGATCGGGCAGCCGGCCTTGGCGGCCTCGGCGTGCTTGAGGAACTCGCCCTCGTCGATGCCGGGCACGTTGCCGGTGGTGACCAGGTCGATGCGGGTGATCGCGAACCCGCCCTCGGTCTGGCCGAAGTTGACGGTGGCGTTCGTGACCACCGAGTCGGGAGTGAAGCCGGCTCCGGCGAGCATGTTCGACAGAGCCATCGAGTAGCACGCGGCGTGCGCCGCGGCGACCAGTTCCTCGGGGTTGGTGCCGGTGCCCTCCTCGAACCGGGACTTGAACGAGTACTGACCTTCGAAGGCGCCGGAGCCGAGGGCGAGCGATCCGGAGCCGCCCTTGAGGTCTCCGGACCAGCGGGCTGATGAGGTACGCGTAGGCATGGACCGAACGTATCGGATCCACGAGACTGCCCGCATGGGGAACCGGTACGACGTGGTGGTTGTCGGTGGTGGGCACAACGGGCTGGTCGCCGCCGCCTACCTGGCGAAGGCCGGCCGGAAGGTGATCGTGCTCGAACGCCGGCCGGTGGTCGGCGGCGCCGCGGTGTCGGAGCAGCCGTTCGGGCCCGACTTCACCGTGACGAGCCTCTCGTACGTCGTCAGCCTGCTACCCGAGCAGATGGTCCGGGACCTCGACCTGAGGAAGCACGGCTACCACGTCTACCCGCAGGGTCCGTACTTCGCGCCCCGGCGCGACGGGTCCTACCTGGCGCTGCCCGACGATCCTCGGAGCCGCCGGGAACAGATCGGAAAGTTCTCGCTGAAGGACGCCGAGGTCTACGAGCGCTGGGAGGCCTGGCTGGGCAGGCTCGGCGGCCTGGTCGGGCCGCTGCTGCACGAGATTCCGCCGAAGCTCGGCTCGAAGAGGCCGGGAGATCTGCTCGGCCAGGTAGGCCTGGCGGCCAAGCTGCGCAAGGTCGACGTGCGGGCCGCGTTCGACCTCACCCGCCTGTTCACCGCGAGCATCGCCGACTTCGTCGAGGACCGGTTCGAGTCCGACGCCATGCGGGGCGTCCTGTCGGTGTCGGGCGTCATCGGCACGTGGGCCGGCCCGCGCAGCGCCGGCACCGCGTACGTGATGCTGCACCACCACATCGGCGAGACCACCTGGGGCTTCCCGCGCGGCGGCATGGGCGGGGTCACGCAGGCGCTCGCGGCGTCGGCCCGGTCGTTCGGGGCCGCGGTGCGCACGAACGCCCCGGTCGCCCGGATCACCGTCGCGGGCGGGCGGGTCACGGGGGTCGCGCTGGAGAACGGCGATGAAATACACGCGGACGTCGTGGTGACGACCGCACACCCGAAGATCTCCTTCCTGCAGCTCGTCGAGCCCAAGGAACTGCCCGACGACTTCGTGACCGACATCGAGCGGTGGCAGAGCCGATCCGGGACGGTGAAGGTGAACGTGGCGGTGGATCGGCTGCCCCGGTTCACGTCCCATATGGACTTTGATCCTGCGGTGCACGGCGGCACGATCGTGCTCGCCGAATCGCTCGACGACGTGGAGACCGCCTTCCAGGAGGCGGTGTCGGGCCGCGCGGCCGAGCTGCCGTTCGCCGACGTGTGCATCCCGAGCGTGTTCGACGACTCGCTCGCGCCCGAGGGCAAGCACGTGGTGAGCATGTTCAGCCAGTGGGTGCCGCACACCTACGCCGACGAGCCCGACGCCGACGAACTCACCGCGTACGCCGACCGCCTCGTCTACCGCATGGACGCGGTGGCGCCCGGCTTCATCGACTCCATCGTCGACCGGCAGATCATCGGGCCGGACACGATGCAGAAGGAGTACGGGCTGGTCGGCGGCAACATCTTCCACGGCGAGCTGAGCCCGGCGCAGATGTTCCACTGCCGCCCGGCCGCCGGCTACGCCGACCTGCGCACGCCGGTGAAGGGCCTGTACCAGGCGGGCTCGGCCACCCATGGCGGCGGCGGGGTCACCGGGGTGCCGGGACACAACGTCGTCCGGCAGATCCTGCGCGACCAGCGGTTCAGGCGGGCGTCCAGGCAGGCACAGTAAGGTTTGCGCATGTCCGGGAACGGGACCGTCGAATGGGGCGAAGACCGGCCGGCGCGATTGCTGGACCGGCTGTTCGGTGACGCCGTGGGTGGCACCCAGCGGTTGAGCGCGCCGGCGGTGGGTGCGGCGATCGTGGCGACGGCGCTGCTCGTGGCGGCCGAACTGCTGCCGTGGATGTCGATCGAGGTGCCGACGACCTCATTCAACGGCCCCGTCGGCGGCGCCACCGAGACCCGCGACCTGTCGCTCGACATGGTCGGTGCCGGGATCTCGACCGCCTACTACGTCGGGCTGCTGCTGTTGCTGGCCCTCGTGGGGCTGGTGCAGGCGAGCCGCCCACACGCGCGGCGGGCGCTCACCGCGGCCGGGTTCGGGTTGTCCGCGGCGATGCTGGTGCTGCTGGCCGGCATCATCCGGCGGGCGGGTGACGGCGGGGAGGCGACGTTTCTTTCGCCGACGTCGTCGGCGCCCGGTCCGGGGCCGTACCTCGCGATCGCCGGTGTGCTCGTGGCGGTGGCGGCGCTCGTGGTGAGTGGTTGGCATCCGTCGGTGCCGGGCCGTCGTCCGGTGGCCGACACGCCGGTGGATGGCGAGGACGACGACGAGGAACCGGGCCCGATCGATCTCACGGTGACCCCGGCGTAACACATGGAATTCCTTGGAAGACAGTTGTTTTCGGGTCGTACTGTTCCGCCGTGGCACAGACTCAGCTGAATCAGATCGTCGCCCTCGAGAAGGGCGTCAAGTCCCGCGCTCAGGCCGACTTCGTGGCCGCGGGTCAGCAGCTCCAGAAGACGGCGCTGCTGGCCGGCATCTCGCGCACCTACAAGCCGAAGGACGACGAGGGCGAGCAGCTCCCGCCGGAGTCCACCCGCGTTCAGGTGCGGGCCCGCGACGTACTCGGCGACGTGCAGCAGGCGCTCACGCGGCTGTTCGACGTGATTCTCACAAAGGACGTGGCGAACACCGTCGCGAAGGCGCCGATCGTCGTCGACGGCAACACGATCGCCACCGACGTACCGGTCACCTATCTGCTCTTCCTCGAGAAGCAGCTGGCCGACCTGCTCACGTTCGTCACCCGGATCCCGGTGCTCGACGCCGCCGAGACGTGGACCTTCGACGAGGCGACCGACGCCTACGCCACCACGGCGTCGCAGACCACGCGGTCGAAGAAGGTGCCGCGCAACCACGTCAAGGCCGCGGCCACCGACAAGCACCCGGCCCAGGTGGAGATGTACTTCGAAGACGTGCTGGTGGGTTACTGGACCACCGTGAAGTTCTCGGGTGCGCTGCCGCAGGCGCGCATCTCCGAGCTCAAGCAGCGCGTGGTGAAGCTGTCGGAGGCGGTGAAGTTGGCGCGCGAGTCGGCGAACTCCACCGTCGTCACCGACCAGAAGATCGGCGACCGGGTCTTCAATTACCTGTTCGCGTGAGGCTGTGTCCGGGCTCTATCATGGGCTCGGACACAAACTCAGACTCAGGCCCGCATCCTGAAGCGGATTTCAGGGCGAGCCATCAGTGTTCACAACTCAGCGTGAAACTCTCGTCCCAAATTCAATATTGCCGTCCGTTCCGGTCCGAAACCGGGCGTCTTGCAGACACGAGGTTGCAGGTTCGATTCCTGCGGGGTCCGCTCGTGGGCCCCTAGCTCAATAGGTAGAGCGCGTGTTTACACGATTGTGTAAGCGTCCATCATGGCAGCCGGTGCTAGCAAATGGCGGCGACCCGTCTTGGCCCAGCGGTAGGGCATTGGACTTTTAATCCAAAGGACGCGGGTTCGATTCCCGCAGACGTCACAGACCCCGGGCTGCCGGCTACGCAGCCCGGGGTCGCTTATTGCCCGGGTATATCGGGCGCGACGCCCGAACCCGACCGCCTAGACTTGCTTCCCGTGATTGACCTGAAGCTCTTGCGAGACAACCCCGACCTGGTACGCGCGAGCCAGCAGGCCCGGGGCGAGTCCGCCGCGAAGGTCGACACGTTGCTGGCGGCCGATGTGTCCCGGCGCGAGGCGGTGGCCCGGTTCGAGGCGCTGCGGGCCGAGCAGAAGCAGCTCGGCAAGCAGATGCCGAAGGCGAGCGGCGACGAGAAGGCCGCGCTGCTGGCCCGCACCAAGACGCTCTCCGACGACGTGAAGGCCGCCGCGGCGGCGGTCACCGCCGCGGAAGAGGCGCTGAAGGCGGCCCAGCTCGCGATCCCCAACGTCATCGAGGAGGGCGCGCCGGCCGGCGGCGAAGACGACTACGTCGTGCTGCGCGAGGTCGGCACGCGTCCCGCGCTCGACGCCCCGCGCGACCACCTGGAGCTCGGCGAGGCGCTGCGCGCGATCGACATGGAGCGCGGTGCCAAGGTCTCGGGATCGCGGTTCTACTTCCTCACCGGCGTCGGCGCGCTGCTCCAGCTGGGGCTGTTCAACCTGGCGATGCAGCAGGCCGTCGAGTACGGCTTCACGCCGATGATCCCGCCGGTGCTGGTGAAGCCGGAGGTCATGCAGGGCACCGGGTTCCTCGGCGAGCACGCGAGCGAGGTCTACCGGCTGGAAGCCGACGACTTGTACCTGGTCGGCACCAGCGAGGTGCCGCTGGCCGGCTACCACTCGGGCGAGATCCTCGACGAGCTGGCCGAGCCGCGCCGGTACGCGGGCTGGTCGTCGTGTTTCCGACGCGAAGCCGGTTCGCACGGCAAGGACACCCGCGGCATCATCCGGGTCCACCAGTTCGACAAGATCGAGATGTTCTCGTACTGCCGGCCCGAGGAGGCCCACGACGAGCACCTGCGGCTGCTGGCGTGGGAGGAGGAGCTGCTGGCGAAGGTCGACATCCCCTACCGGGTGATCGACGTCGCCGCCGGCGACCTCGGCAGCAGCGCCGCCCGCAAGTACGACTGCGAGGCGTGGGTGCCGTCGCAGAACCGCTATCGCGAGGTCACCAGCACGTCGAACTGCACCTCGTACCAGGCCCGCCGGTTGAACATCCGGTATCGCGCGGAGGGCGGTTCGTCGCAGCCGGTCGCGACGCTGAACGGCACCCTGGCCACGCCGCGGTGGATCGTGCCGATCCTGGAGAACCACCAGCAGCCCGACGGTTCGGTGCGGGTCCCGAAGGCGCTGCAGGCGTTTGTCGGAACCGACGTGCTCAGGCCCTAGCAGTTTCGTTCGCGTTTGGTTGCTTGAGGTGGCGCGGTTGCGAAAGCGCGCTACGGTTGCTCCCCCCGATCCGGGAAGGAGCGCCACATGGTTCGCCCAGGTCTGCCGAAATTGATCGCCACCGACCTCGATGGCACGCTGGTGCGCAGCGACGACACCGTGAGCGCCTACACGCACGACGTTCTGGCCCGGGTGAAGGCGGCCGGCATCCGGATCGTCGGTGCCACCGGTCGTGGGCCGCGGCTGACCGGGCTGGTGCGCACCGACATTCCCAGCGCCGACTACCTGGTGCTCGGCGGCGGCAGCCGGGTGCTCGACGTCACCGATCCGGGTGAACATCTCGTCCTGCGCGACGAGCGGCTGCCCGGGCCGGTGCTCGCCGAGGTGCTGGAGACGATCGAGCGCGCTTGTGCCGGTCCTCTATCGATCTTGATCGAAGCGGAGGACGGCCCGGAGTCGCCGTTGTGGGGCGACCCCGACCCGGCATGGCGCTATCCCGACGTGGTGGAGGCGCGGGTTCGCGCCGACTGCCTCACCGGTCCCGTGATCAAGGGGTTCGCCCGACACCCCGCCCATGATGCCGACCGGCTGTTGGAGATCGCGCGCGACGCGGTGCCGCCGGCTGTGGCGTCGATCACGCAGGCCGGGCTCGGCTACATCGAGATCTGCCCGCCCGGCGTCGACAAGGCGACCGGGTTGGCGGTGGTGGTCACCGCGCTCGGTGCCGACCCCGACGACGTGCTGGTGTTCGGCGACATGCCCAATGACCTGCCGATGTTCGCCTGGGCCGGGTTCGGTCGGGTCGCCGTGGCGAACGCGCACCCGCTCGTGAAGGCGGCCGCCGACGAGATCATCGGGAGCAACGACGACGACGGAGTGGCCCGGTACCTGGCCCGTATGTTGGGCTCGTGAAGCTCGTCGCCACCGACATCGACGGAACCCTCCTCCGCTCCGACCGGACCCTGAGTGACCGCACGATCGCGGTCCTGGACGCCCTGCCCGTGCCCCTGGTGATCGCCACCGGGCGGCCGTTGCGCTGGGTCATGGAGCTCTACGACATGCTCAACCACAAGCCGATCGCCGTGGTGGCCAACGGCGCGGCGGTGTACGACCCGGAAACCGACGAACTGCTGCACTCGGCGCCGCTGTCGGTCGAGGAGCTGGCGCACGCCTGCGACGCGCTACGCCGGGCGGTGCCCGACGCGGCGTTCGCCGTCGAGCTCGACGGTGGCCGGTCGATGGTGCACGAGGAGCTGTACGACATCGGCATGTGGGAGCGGACGATGGAGGGCCGCCGCGCCGGACAGCTGGCCGACGTGGTCGCCCAGCCGGCCGCGAAGCTGCTGGTGCGCTCGCCCGCCAACCGCGACTCCGACGAGTTCGTCGCGATGGTCGCCGCCGCGTTGGAGGGGGTGTACGAGGCGACGCACTCGTCGCTGTCGGGCCTGGTGGAGATCTCCGCGACGGGCGTCACGAAGGCGTCGGGAGTGGCGTGGGTGGCGGCCCGGCTCGGTGTCGAGGCCGACGACGTGGTGGTGTTCGGCGACATGCCGAACGACGTGCCGATGCTCGCCTGGGCCGGGCGGGCGGTGGCGGTGGCCAACGCCCATCCGACCGTCAAGGAGGTCGCCGACGAGGTGACGGCGAGCAACGACGACGACGGCGTCGCGGTATGGCTGGAGCGGGAGCTCGCGAGCCGTTAGAGGTACTGGCCCGGGCTGTCGCCGTCGCTCTCGGTGCCGCCCGGCATGCCGGGGATGCCGCGCCCGCTCATCGGCAGGGCCGGGCGGTTGCCGCGCATGTGCTCCAGCTGGGCCCGCGCCGCCATCTGCTGGGCGACGATCGCGGCCTGGATGCCGTGGAACAGCCCCTCCAGCCAGCCGACCAGTTGCGCCTGCGCGATCCGCAGTTCGGGCTCGGACGGGGTGCCGTCGGCGAACGGCAGCGTGATCCGCTCGAGTTCCTCGCGGAGCTCCGGCGCCAGACCGTCTTCGAGTTCGAGGATCGACCGGCGGTGGATCTCCTTGAGCCGCCGGCGGCCGGCGTCGTCGAGCGGCGCCGCGCGCACCTCCTCGAGCAGCTGCTTGATCATGTTGCCGATGCGCATGACCTTCGCCGGCTGCTCGATCAGCCGGGTCGGGTCCTCCTTGTCCTCATCGGCGTCGCGCTGTCCGTCGACGTCGACCGTGCCGATCGGACGGCCGTCGGGCCCGACCACGAGCACGGTGCGGCCATCCTCCTGCGCTTCCTCTGCCATGCCGTCCATCCTTGCTCATCCGCGGCGATCTCCGATGTCCCGGGCACACTTGGTGGGTGGCTGACGTTCTGACCCGGCCGGCGCCACCGCCGGATGTCGTGCTCCGGTACGGCGACCACCCGGAACACGTGATCGACCTGCGGCTGCCGGCCACCCCGGCGGGTCCGCTGGTGGTCTTCCTGCACGGCGGGTTCTGGCGGGCGGCCTATGACCGAACGCACACCGGCCCGCTCGCGGCCGACCTCGCCGCCCGCGGGTTCCCGGTGGCGTGCCCGGAATACCGCCGGGTCGGGCAGCCCGGCGGCGGCTGGCCGGGCACGCTCGACGACGTCGAGGCGGCGCTGGCCGCGCTGCCCGGCCTGGTGCGCCCGTACGCCGACCCGGCCGGCGCCGTGCTCGCCGGGCACTCGGCCGGCGGACACCTGGCCCTGCTCAACGCGCACACGCCGGGGCTGGCCGGGGTGGTGGCGCTGGCGCCGGTGGCCGACCTCGCCGAGGGTCACCGCACCGGAATGGGCTCAGGTGCCGTGGCGGCGCTGCTCGGCGGCGGTCCGCACGACGTCCCCGAGCGTTTCGACCGGGCCGATCCGGCCCGGCGCGGCCCGCTGCCCATACCCACCGTGATCATTCACGGCGACGCTGATGCCGACGTGCCGTTGGCGAACTCGGCCGGATATGCGGCTTCTGTCGGGGGAGATTTGTGCCGTATACAGGTACTTCCCGGAGTTGAGCATTTCGCCGTCATAGATCCGCTATCGGAGTCGTGGCACCACGTCCTGAGCGCATTGGCAGGCCTTCGGTGACTCTCGGCATTGACTGACCGCCGCATACCGGGTAGGAACGCCAACGGGCGGCAGACCGGCCCGCATTCACTTGGAGGCTGAATCTTGTCCCAACTCACTCGGCGGGGCGCTCTGCGACTGTTCGGATCGCTGGGCGCCGCCGGAATGGCCGCACCCGTGCTGTCCGCCTGCACGTCGTCCGGCAACGACGCCGCCGCTCCGTCGAAGGGCACCGTCAAGATCGGCGTCCTGACGCCGCAGTCCGGCACGAACAAGTCGCAGGGCGACGACATGCGGCAGGGCTTCGACCTCTACCTCAACCTGAACGGGCGCCGGCTGGGCGGGTACGACGTCCAGGTGCTCAATGCCGACGAGGGCGAGTCCGCGGCGAGCGGCAAGGCCGCGCTGGAGAAGCTGCACAAGGACGGCGCGGTCGCCGTCACCGGGGTCGCCAACGCCGCGGTCATGACGGAGGTCCGTGACCTCGTCGAGTCGGCACACATCCCGCTGATCGGCTCGAACGCGTCGCCGCAGCTGCTCAACACGCTGTACATCTGGCGCACCTCGTACGTCGACACCGAGCCGGGCGCGGCCCTGGGCGAGCACGTCGCCTCGAAGCTCAACAACGGAACCGCCTACATGATCGCGCCCGAGGCGATCGGGCGCGACGGGATCCAGGGCTTCCAGAACACGCTGACGTCCGCGGAGGGCAAGATCGAGGGCCCGCCGACGTACGTTCCGCAGGGCACCACGAACTTCGGCACGTGGCTGAACCCGCTGAAGAACAACACCAACATCAAGGCGGTGTTCGCGTTCTTCTCCGGCGCTTCGGCCGAGGCGTTCGTCAAGAACTACGCGGCGGCCGGGCTCAAGGGCAAGATCCCGCTGTACGGGCCGGGCTTCCTCACCGAGGGTCCGCTGCTGGCCCAGCAGGGTGCGACCGCCGAGGGCGTGTGGACGTCGCTCAACTACTCGCCCGACCTCGACAACGCCACCAACCGCCGGTTCTCGGCCGAGTACCAGAAGCGGCACCAGGTCAACCCGACGACGTACGCGATGGCGTCGTACGACGCGGGCGCCGTGCTCGACAAGGCGCTGAGCCTGCTCGACGGTCCGCTGTCCGGCGAGACGCTGAACGCGGCGATCGGCCGGGTCGGCCAGATCAGCAGCCCGCGCGGTAACTGGCAGTTCAACCAGAACCGGTCGCCGCAGCAGCGGTGGTACCTGCGCCAGGTGCGGATCGACGGCGCGGTGCTCGCCAACAACGTGGTGTCGGAGCTGGTGACTCTCGGTTAAGAGGTCGGCTGGCCGGTTGTCGGATCCGGTACGCCCGCACCTACGCATGTCGGGTAATCGGTTCGATCCGGCCCACATCCGTCTGTCGAGTATCGACACGGTGCGCGATGCTCAAGGAAGATTGTGGTGCCCCGATCCGTAGGTAGGTGTCCGTGACGAGTCCGCCCCCGTCCCCCGCGTCCGCGGGAGAGCCGCAGCCGCTCGTGGTCCGGGAACCGACCGTCGCGATCATTCCTACCCAGTACCGGCCGCCCAACCATGGCGGTTACTCAGGGTATCCGTCCCCTAGCTATTCGCCGCCGCCGAACTACTACCGGCCGGTCATCCCCGCGCAATACCCGTCCCAGTACCCGCGGCCGGTCTACCTTCCGCCGCCGCGCCGGCGGCGGCGCGGGCCCGTGGTGGTCGCGGTGCTGGCCGTGCTCGCGGTGCTCTCGCTCGGCGGTGCCGCGGCGGTGTCGGCCGCCACCGATACCGACGGCGCGGTCCGTGTGCTCGGCGGCCCCGGCCCGGCCGGCGCGAAGACCGACGCCCGCGACGGCGCGCTGGTCGAGGTGCTGAACCGGCGGGCGAAGGCGGTCAAGGAGCGCGACAAGACCGCGTTCGTGGCCGACATCGACAAGAGCGACCCGGACTTCGTCGCGAAACAGGAAACCGTCTACGAGAACCTGACCAAGCTGCCGTTCGACGAGTTCGGCTACAAGCTCGGCGACTCGGCCGGCTTCGACGACAGCATCCCCACCGAGCTGAAGAGCAAGTACGGCGGCCAGATCCGGGCACCCGGTGTGTCGATCATCCACCGCATCCGGAACATCGACCCCAACCCGGTGGCGGCGCCGTGGGTGCCGATCTACGCGCAGGTGTCGTCGAAGTGGCTGCTGGTGGGCGAGGCCTCGGGCAAGGACCTGCCGTCGGGGGTCGGTGGGCAGCCCTGGGACGGTGGGCCGATCGTCGTCGAGCAGACCGAGAAGATCGTGGGCGTGTTCGCGGCCAACAACCGCACCCTGGCCCGCCAGCTCGTGGAGATCGCCGATCTGGCGTTGGAGCAGGTCGCCGTCGTGCGGCCGGGTCAGTGGGTCGGCAAGGTCTTCATGACGGCGGTGCGCGACCGGAAGGTGTTCGACGCGTACTTCGGCGCCACCCCGGAACGGGTCGACCAGGTGGCCGCGATCGCGGTGCCGCACTACAACGACGTGCCCGACTGGAACTCGCAGGCCACCTACTCGGCCACCCGGGTGATCTTCAACCCCGACGAGATCGACGAGGACACCGACCAGCTCGGCGCCGACATGTCGCACGAGTTCACGCACGCGGCCATGGCGCCGGTGACCACCGGCTGGACACCCACCTGGCTGGTCGAGGGGTTCGCCGAGTACGTCTCCTACAAGAACGTCCAGATCAACTCGGAGAGCCTCAAGCGGGCCCTGGAGGGCGCGGCCACCGACAACCTCGAGGCCGGCGAGAAGTTCTACGAGGAGCCGATCAACTACATCACCGGGTGGCTGGCCTGCCGCATGATCTCCGAGACCTACGGCGAGGCGAAACTCATCGCGTTGTACGAGAAGTTCCAGTCGACCTCGAACGAGGACGTCGTGGTCAACCAGGTGCTGGGCGTTTCGCGCGCCACGCTGATCAAGGACTGGCAGGACTACGTGGCGAAGCAGCGTCGCTAGGCCGTGCTACCGAAATCCCGCACAAGAGCGCATGACCACCTCCGCTTCGCTACGGCGGTCATGCGACCTCTTCGTCGACGAAGCACCAGCGCCACCGCTCGTTCGGTTCGATCGACCGCACCACCGGGTGCTTGACCTCGGCGTAGTGCGCGCTCGCGTGCCGGCCCGGCGAGGAGTCACAGCAGCCGACGTGCCCGCATTCCAGGCACAACCGCAGGTGCACCCAGTTGCGGTGACCGGCCGCCACGCAGTCGACGCACTCGCGCTCGGCCGGCACCGGCTTGGCGTCGAGCGGCGTCTCGGCCAGATGCGAACAACTCATGACGTCTCCAACTTCCGTTCGAGCATCGACTCTTCCAGATCCATCTCGTGCTGGGCGCGGCGCAGCACCTCCTCGGTGATGCGACCCTCGTCACGCGCCTGCCGGAACACTTCCCGCTCGGCGTCGATCATCTCCCGGCGGATCCGGACGTAGGCCCGTGAGGGCGTCTCGGTGCCCGCGGCGCCAAGTCGTTCCCAGGCTACGTTGTTCCGTTGCTGTGTGAGCTTCTCAAGGCGTTTGACGACCGATTCCGGCGCGTCGCCGGCCTGCTCGTCGAGCCGCTCCCGGGCGGCCCGGCTGGCCCGGTTCTGGATGGCGGCCTCGGCCAGCACGTCGGCCTGCGGGTCGTCGGGCTGCAGTTTGAGCCGCCGCACCAGCGGTTGCAGCGTCATGCCCTGCAGCAGCAGGGTGGCGACGATCGTCGCGAACGCGATGAAGACGAACAGGTCGCGCGGGTATTCGTGGTCGCCGGCCAGCGTGTCCGGCAGGGTCAGGGCGGCGCCCAGCGTCACGACGCCGCGCATGCCGGCCCAGGCGAGCACGGTGGGCACCTTCACCGGTGGCCGCGGGTCGCGATCGCGGATCCGCGGCACCAGCCGGGCCAGGTAGGTCACCGGGAACAGCCAGATGAAGCGGGCCGCGACCACCGTGCCCAGCACGGCGGCGGTGACCGCGGCCACGGTGCGGGTCGGCGTCTCCACGTTGTCCAGGATTTCCCGCAGTTGCAGCCCCACGAGCAGGAAGACCATGCCCTCCAGCAGGAAGTTGACGAGCCGCCAGAACGCGCCCATCTGCAGGCGGGACGCCGCCGACATGAGCGTCGGCCAGCGGTGGCCGAGGGCCAGCCCGGTGACGACCACCGCCACCACGCCCGACGAGTGGATCCGCTCCGCGGCGAGCACCACCACGAACGGCGTGATCAGCGACAACGCGTTGTCGACCAGCGGGTCGGTCGTCACCTTGTGCAGGAAACCGAACACCAGCGCGCCGAGCGCTCCGATGAGGATGCCGCCGCCCGCGGCCCGCACGGTGTCCCAGGCGATCTCGCCGGGGCCGACCGAGCCACCGGCCGCCGCCAGCGTCGCGAGCCGCAGCAGCACCAGCGCTGTCGCGTCGTTGATCAGGCTCTCGCCCTCGAGGATCGTGACCATCCGCCGGGGCAGGCCGATCCGCCGGGCCACGGCGGTCGCCGACACGGCGTCGGGCGGTGCGACCACCGCGCCGAGCGCGAGGCAGATCGAGAACGGGACGCCCGGCAGCAGCGCGTGCGCGACGGCGCCGACCGCGAACGCGGTGAACAGCACCAGACCGATCGCGAGCAGCAGGATCGGGCGCAGGTTGAAGCGGAACGCCGGAACGGAGGTCTCCAGCGCCGCCACGTAGAGCAGCGGCGGGAGGACCCCGATCAGAACGAACTCGGATTCGAGATGAATCGTCGGAAAGCCGGGCACCACCGAGAGGGCGAGCCCGGCGATCACGAGAACGATAGGGGTCAGGAGGCCGAACCGCTTGGCGGCGGCCGAGACGGCCACCACGATGGCGACCAGTCCGACTATCTCGAGCAGATGTCCCAAGATCGGCGGCGCGGTCAGACGCCGGGCGGCGGGAGACCGCCGTCGCCGTCGACGATGGTTTCGGGCTTTCCGTCCTGGTCGATGTCGACCATGGTGACGTCGACCTTGCCGTCGCCGTCGGTGTCGAACTGGAACAGATCGGGCTTGCCATCGCCGTCGGTGTCGACCGCCCACATGTCCGGTTTCCCGTCGTGGTTGGTGTCGGCGACGATCAGGTCGACCCGCTCGTTGCCGCGCGTCTCGACGGTCTCCTTGTCAGCCATGGCAGACAACGTATTCCGCGGACGGGGCCGTGACAATCGAGGGGCGGAATCAGTGTCGCCCCTCGATCATCGGATGCCGGTTCAGTGGGACGCGTACGGGTTGGACTCGGGGTCCACGTAGCGCTCCGTGTCGAGGACGCCGTCACCGTCGGTGTCGGTCACCACGACGTCGACATCGCCGTCACCGTCGGCGTCGACGGCGCGGAGGTCCTCGCGGCCGTCGAAGTCGCGGTCGACGCTCACGGTGTCGATCCGGCCGTCGCCGTCGGTGTCGCGGGCGTCGACGTCGACGAGACCGTCGTTGTTCCGGTCGAGCTGAACCTCGTCGACCCGGCCGTCGCCGTCGGTGTCGCGGTAGGCGGCGTCGGCGAGGCCGTCGTCGTTGACGTCGACGACAGCGGTGTCGAGGCGGCCGTCGCCGTCGGTGTCCTGGAAGGACCGGTCGATGTTGCCGTCGGAGTCGGCGTCGATCTCGACCGACTCGGCGTAGCCGTCGCCGTCGGCGTCGGTGGTGTAGATCGTCTGGCCGTCGGTGGTGGTGGCGACGACCGTGTTGCCGTAGTCGTCGGCCGGCTCGGTGTAGCCCGGGTCCTCGGTGGGCTCGGTGCTGGTGTCTTCGTACTCGCTCATGATCGTCCTCTCGCAGTCCCCAACGTCGACGATGAAGTTACGGGCTGGAGGAAGCCGAGGTGATCCCAGAAACGTGCCAGGTGAACCCGCCGATCAGTCGTGGAATTTGACCCCGTGCGCGGACAGCGCCTTGATCATGTTCCCGGACTCCTCGAAGCCGATGACCAGCACCGAGTCGGGCTTGAAGTTGGAGGTGTCGGTGGCCAGCCCGGAGAACTGGTCGACGGCGTACTCCTTGGGATCCTTGCGGACCTCGTACTTGAGCACCTTCAGGCTGCCGTCCTTGACACCGGCCGCCTTCAGCTGCTCGGCGACCTTGCTGGCGAGACCGTTGCCGTAGCTGTCGTCCCGGGCGACGATCACGATCTTCTGGGCGCCGTACCGCATGATCACGTCGGCGAGGGCCCGGGACTGGAGCGTGTCGCGGGGGGAGGTGCGGAAGAACATGCCGCCGTCGGGCTCGTCGGTGAGTTCGTCCGCCGTCGCCGACGGTGAGATCAGGACGCGCTGCGCCTGGATGACCTTCGGGATGACCGCCTTGCTGATGCCGGAGGCGGCCGCACCCACGATCACCTGGACGCCGGCGGCGATGTGCGCGTCGACCTGCGCGGCCGCCTTGACCGGGTCGGTGCCGTCGTCGCCGTCGACGTAGACCACCGGCTGACCGAGGACGCCGCCGGCCGCGTTGATCTCGGCGATCGCCAGCTTGACGCCGGCGAAGATCGGCGGGCCGGCGATGGCCAGGTCACCCGTCTTCGGCAACAGCGCGCCGATGCGTAGCGGGGTGGTGCTGCGGGCCGAACCGTTGCGCGACGGCGGGGTCGGCTGCTCCTTGGCTTCGAGCTTCTCGTCGCCGGCGGCCACGAACTCGGTCTTCGCGTCGTCGACCAGGTTCGACCGGCCGAAGATCAGCGAACCGTAGCTGGCCGACGACGGCTCGCCGCGGTCGGTGAGCCCGCTGCGCTTCATGCTGACGCCCCGGTAGGCGATGTCCTGACCGGCTTTGACGCCGTCCATGCAGGTCTGGATCGTCAGGCACGGCGCGTCGCCCGCGTTCTTGGTGATGGTGACCGCCGTCATGTACTTCGCGATCTGCGGGCCTTCGACGCTGCGCGCGGTCTCCGTGGCCAGCGCCGCGATCACGACCGCGTCGTATCCCTCGGCCGCGTACAGGAAGTCGTTCTTGAGCCGCGAGTCGACCCCGCGTAGCCGGGACTTGAAGTCCTCCGACAGCGGCGTGAGCGGTGACGTGCCCCGCATGCCGTTCAGCAGGCCGGCCTGGTCCTTGAACGTGTCGCCGAACGAGCTGGTCATGTTGCCGTCGGAACCGTAGAGGCGGATCGCCTCGTCGGTGTTCCGGGTGGTGGTGGGCGTTTCGTCACCGCACGCACCCACCGCCAGCAGGGCGACTGCGAGTATTGCGGCGAGGTACCGACGGGACGAGCCGTTTGACCTACGGTCTTCCGGTCGATCGGACATTAATCGCTCCCTCACACGCAACCTACTGACGGTGGGAGACGATAGCTGCTCGGGTCGGTCAACAGTGAATTCGCTTCCCGTTGCCGGGGTGGCGTACGCCATGTCCGCAGGTCAGCGGCCCTGGGTAGGGTTGGTGATCGTGAGCGAGAGCGTTATGTCCACCGGCACGCTGCCAGATCTGATGGGAATCACGATCACGGAGATGTCCCCTCAGCGGGTGGTCGGCACGATGCCGGTGAAGGGCAACACACAGCCGTTCGGGCTGCTCCACGGCGGTGCGTCCTGCGTACTGGCCGAGTCACTGGGCTCACTCGGGGCGAGCGCCCACGCGGCCGAGCTCTTCGGCGGGATCGCGCTCGGTGTCGACATCAGCGCCACCCACCACCGGTCGGCCAGGTCGGGGCTCGTGACCGGTGTCGCGACCCCGCTCCACCTCGGCCGTTCGGTCGCCACGTACGAGATCGTGATCACCGACGAGGGCGGCGCCCGCATCTGCACCGCCCGCCTGACCTGCACTTTGCGCAAGATCGAAAGCAAGTCGGCTTGACGCTCGGTCCTACTGTTCGGCGCGTGAGCGACCCACTCGAAGTACAGGCTGACGCCGCACAGGTACTTCGATCGGCGTTCGCTGGCGACGGTGCGGGTGTCGTCGGCGCCTTCGACGCGATGGTCCACCGCGGCGGCGTCGAGGCGGCGTGCGAACTCGCCTGGGGCCTGGCGGCGAAAATGGTCGGCGACGGGCTGGCCAGGGGACCGTGGCGGCTCGAGTTTCCCGACATCGAGCAGGCCGCGTACGACGCCCGTTGGGTGGCCCGGTTCCTCAGCGCGTACGCCAACGCCGACCTCTCGACCGCGACCGCCCTGTTCCGCACCGCCCAGCTCGACGGCAAGCTCGAGCAGTGCCTCCTGATGCTGGCCGGCTCGGCGGTGGCGACGATCCGCCGCCACACCCGCTAACGCCGGGTGCTGGCCGCCGTCAACTCGCGTTCCACCGCGTCGCGCAACTGCGCCGGCGTGAACGGCTTGTGCAGGCAGGCCGTGCCACCGGCCGCCTCGACGTCGGCGTAGGGCGGCACCAATGACCCGCTGACGATGAGCACCGGCAGGTGGGCGGTGCGCGCGTCGTCACGCAGCTTCCGGCAGGCGTCCAGGCCGCGCAGGCGGGGCATCTCGATGTCGAGCATCACCAGGTCGAGGTCCAGATCCTCGTCGAAGGCGACGTCCAGGGCGGCCTGGCCGTCCGGCGCCAGAATGACCCGGTGCCCCGCGCCGACGAGGACCCGCTCGATCAGCCGCCGGATGTCCGGATCGTCGTCCGCAGACAGGATCAATGCCATGGCTACCCCCAATGCCCCATTTGTCCGAATACTACCTCATATTCGGTTATCGCCGGCAAACTCGCCCATATTTCGGCCGTTGAATAGGTCCGGAACGGCGACATGCTGCCGATCCAGCGGGGCATGAGCCTGGGACTCCTCGGTGTGGTATTGGTCGGGATGCTGGTCGTGCTGAGCATCGACCGCGGCAGCCGCGTACGCACGGTCATGACCGGGGTCGTGGGCCTGATGCTCGGCCTGGTGATCGCCGGCAGCAACGGCGTGCTGGTCGAGCCGGCCCACAACCTGGTCGACTCGGTGCGCGCCGGCCTGACGGCAGTGGGCGAACAGATCGGCGGCGCCGACCAACCCACCAAATCCGACGCCGCCCGCTGAGGTCGGCGTGGCTGGGTGATCTACGCGCGTTGTCCAGCCGCCATAGACCCCGCCTATGACACCTCGTGCAGTCCAAGATCCGGAATTCCGAGCTCACAAATCAGGTGAAAAGGTAGGGCCAGGTGGCCCGCGGCGATGAGAATCCGAACCCACCAGGGCGCGTATGGCGGCCTCGCCGGATCTTGGAATCTGGTTGTCGTCATGACAGCAACAGAGTTCCAAGATCGCGGAACTCCGTCAGGCGATGGCTGTGATGTCGCTACCTGGGCCAGAAGTTCCTGCTTCCCGGCCGACACCGCCTCCTCGCCGCCGGCGCGCTCGATGTATTCGGCCCGGATGTCGCTCCATCGCGAGTAACTCGTCGCGGTTGCCCTAATGCTGGAGCGCCACGGGGCGCATCCAGGGGTCTGCACCGCCCCGGTGAAGCGGTGGGACAGCAAAGCGGCCACCGGCGTTTCCGCTGGTGGCCGCTGCAAAGCCCGGCGAAGAGCTTTGTGGGCAGGGGCGGGGTCGAACCGCCGACCTTCCGCTTTTCAGGCGGACGCTCGTACCGACTGAGCTACCTGCCCTCTAAAACCGAGCGGTCCTGACGGGACTTGAACCCGCGACCTCCGCCTTGACAGGGCGGCGAGCACTCCAACTGCTCCACAGGACCTTGCTTGTTCAGTTGTACAAACCCCGGTCAAAAATAGACCGTACCCCCAACGGGATTCGAACCCGTGCTACCGCCTTGAAAGGGCGGCGTCCTAGGCCACTAGACGATGGGGGCCCTGTCACTCCTCACAGTCTTGCACATCGTGTGAGGTGACGACCTTGCCCTCACCCGGCCCCGCCGGAGGCCTGCAAAGCATACGGCACCCCATCTGCCCTCGCCAAACCGGTTACCTACAGGGCGGTCAGCTGGAACTTCTGCTTCAGCTCGGGCACCAGGATCTCGTACGCGGCCAGCGTGCCGGCCCGGTCGCCGCCGGCGTCGTGGGACAGGACGATCGAACCGGCCTGCACCTTGCTCCGGACGACCTGGAGGATGTGGTCGCGCATCGGGTTGCCGGCGGGGTACTTCGCGATGTTCCAGTCCATCGGGTCGACGTCCCAGCCGATCGAGACCATGCCGAGCGAGCCTGCGACCTTGACGGCCCGCGGGGTCCACATGCCGCCCGGGTGCCGGAAGTACTTCACCTGGGCGCCGGGCGCGGCGGCCTGGATGGCTTCCTGGGTGCGCTGGATGTCGGCGCGGATGGCGTCTTCGCTCTTGGTGCCGAGCTTGGTGTCGTGCTTCCAGGTGTGGTTGCACAGGGTGTGGCCGTCGGCCACGATGTCGCGCACCAGTTGCGGGAACTGCTGGACCTGCACGCCCACGAGGCAGAACGTCGCCTTCACGTCGTTCTTCTTCAACAGTGCCAGCATCTTCGGCGTCCAGGTCGGGTCGGGACCGTCGTCGAAGGTGAGGGCGACGCCGGTCGACTCGGTGGTGGCCCGCACGCCGGCGACGCCGGAGGCGTCGGACCGCGCCGCCACCAGCGCCGAGGTGGGCTCGCCACCGCCGGTGCCGCCGGTCGGGGCCGACGACGAAGCGGAGGCCTCAGGTGCGGCGTTCCAGGTCGTGCGCGGCTCGTCGGAGGCGTTGCAACCCGCGAGGAACGCACCGACAGCGGCGAGAGCGACGGTGATCGAGGCGATCCGGTAGCGGTTCATTGCGTACTCCGAAAGGTGAGCCATCTTGCGAGGTGGCTCAACTAAACGAGACGCGAGGGACCTGCGGTTCAAGCGTGCCGGGCTGTGGCACAAAGCCGGGAGTGCGGCAATCAGACAGCGGCGCGGAGCAACTCCACGGCCTCACCGAGCGTCTGCGGCGTCGCGACACCGGGTGGCAGCGCCTCCAGCTGCCAACCCGGGCCGGCGGCGGCGAGCAGCAGCGGACGCGTGCGGTCGCCGGACAACGCGGTCAACTGCTCGGGTGACGCGGTGCGCGGGTTGTGCGACCACAGCAGCACGGCCGCCGGACCGGTACGCCGCACCGCCGCCCGCAGGGCCGGCAGGGGTACCCGGGCGCCCAGCAACCGGCACAGGACGTCGGCCTGCGCCAGCGCGGCCGACAGCGCCTCGATCGGCAGGCTGTGCTGTTCCTCGTCGGTGCACGCCAGCAGCACCCGGCCGCGCCCGTTCCCGTGTGGCCGCGGTACGGCGCCGAGCACGTCCGACGTCACCGCCGACACCAGGTGCTCGACCTCGACGAGCCCGCCGGTGCGGCCGTGCCGTTCACCGATCGCGGCGAGCACGGGCCGCAGCACCGAGTCCCAGGCGCGCACCACGCCGAGGTGCCGCACCGCGTCGCTGGCGATCTGCCGCACCGACTCGGCGTCGAGCCGCATCGCCGCCCGTCCGAGGCCGCGGGCGGCCGGCGATGCGGGGCCAAGGGGAAGGTTGTGCCCGCCACCGTCGCGGGTGGCGGCCTCGCCGATTCCGTGGCGGCCCGCCGGGAAGGAACGGCCCGCAGGAAAGGAACGGTCCGCCAGGCCGGAGCGGCCCGCCGGGCCGGAGCCGCCTGCCGGACCAGACCGGCCCGCCGGGCCGGAGCGGTCCGCGGGGCCGGAACCGCCCGCGAGGCCGGAACCGCCTGCCGGGCTGGAACCGCCGGCCGGGACGGTGCCGTTCGCCGGGGACGAGCCGGCGGGTGGGCGCGGGGTCAGGGCCGTCGTGATGTTCCGGGACCGCACCCAACGGGCGGCTTCGCCGGAGGGGACGCCGTCAGCGGTGAGCCGTTGCATCAGCTCGAGCCGGGCCACGTCCTCCGGGGTGTACCGGCGGTGCTTGCCCGGCTCGTGGTGGCTCGGCCCGAGGTCGTACCGCTGGTGCCAGGTGCGCAGCGTGGTGACGGCGACGCCGAGCCGCCGCGCCACCGCACCGGCGGTGAGCCCGCCGTCGCTGACGTAGTCACGCACCGGGGCTCTCCGCGGCGAGCCAGACCTCCAACACGCCGGCCAGCCACGGCACGTACCCGGTGGACGCCGTGCCGAGCTCGGCCCGCAGGTCGTCGACCGGGATCCAGCGCACCTCGCTGACCTCGCCCGGATCCGGGCGCATCGACGCGTCAGCCGACGCCCGGCCGACGAGGACGTGGTCGTACTCGTGCTCGACCCGCCCGGTCGACGGGTCGTCGGCCCGGTACAGGTGGACGCCGACCGGCG
>NZ_BOPG01000049.1 GCF_016863635.1 Virgisporangium aurantiacum
CAAGGGACTGCGGTGGACCATCGACAACCCCGACCCGGCCGGGCGCATCATGGCCAACCACAACCCCACCTACAAACCCGAAGTGGCAGCGGCCGAAGTCAGGGAAACCGTGGCCTACGTCCGCGGCAACGCCCCGTACGTAGGCCACCTCGACCAGTCCCGCATGGCCCGCTGCATCGCCCTCATCCAGGGCATCGGCCTGATCAAACCCGACCTCGACCCCGACCGCATCGCGGCCTTCGATCTGGTCCCGACGGGCTGACCGTCAATCGGCCGTCACCGTGGCCCGCAACCGCTTGCGGTCGAGCTTTCCGACGGACGTGAGCGGGATTGCCGGCAGCACCGTGACCGTGCGCGGGTACTTGTGCGCGGCCAGCCGGCCCTTCGTGAACTCGATCAGCTCCGCCTCGGTGGCGGTGGCGCCCTCGGCGAGCGAGACGAACGCGACGACCTCCTCGCCGAGGCGCGGATCGGGCCGGCCCACGACGGCGGCCATCGACACCTCGGGGTGCGCGAGCAGCGCGTCCTCGACGTCGCGCGGGTAGACGTTGTAACCGCCGCGGATGATCAGGTCCTTGATCCGGTCGACGATCGTGAGATAACCGTCTCCGTCGAGCCGGCCGACATCGCCGGTGTGGAACCAGCCGCCGTCGCCGAGCGGCTCGCCCCGCCAGTACCCCCGCATGACGTTCGGGCCGCGCACCACGATCTCGCCGTCCTGGCCGGGCGGCAGGTCGGAGCCGTCGGCGCCGACGATGCGCAGCTCGACGTCGTCGACGACCTTCCCCACGGTGCCGGGCCGGGCCGAAAGCGGCGGCGAACCGCTGACGATCCCGCCGGTCTCCGTGCAGCCGTAGCCCTCCATCACCGTCACCGACGGGACGCGCCGCTCGAAGTCCTCCCGCACGGCCGGCGAGAGCGGCGCGGCGCCCGAGTAGACGAACCGCAGGTCGCTGAGGTCCATCTCCTCCAGCGGGAACTGCAGCATCATCGCGAGCATCGACGGCACCACGGCAAAGCTCTGGCTGCGGTGCTCGACGGCCAGTTCGAGGAACGACTTCGGCTCGAACCAGCGCTGCAGCACCGTCGATCCCGGTTCCACCACGTGCATCGCGCCGACGGTGACCAGCAGCCCGAACGCGTGCGACAGCGGCAGCGAGATCTGTCCCCGCGTCACGCCCTCGACGTGGCTGCGCGCCCGCGACGACCGGCCCGAGTAGGCGAGGTTGGCGTGCGAGAGCGCGACGCCCTTGCTCCGGCCGGTGGTGCCGCCCGTGTACATGAGCGCGGCGAGGTCGTCAGGGGACCGGTCGACGATCGCGAGCGGCTCGGTGCCGGCCTCCAGGTCGGTGAAGCTGACGTGGGATCCGGCGGCGCCGATGACGACAACCGGCACCGGCCGCCCGTCGAGCGCCTCCTCGACCTTCGGCAGGATCTCCGGTGTGGTGAAGACCGCGGCGGCACCCGAGTCGTCGATGATGTGCCGCAGTTCGAGCGCCGTCACGAGGAAGACGACCGGCGTCACGGCGGCACCGGCCCGCCAGACCGCGTGGTACAGGATCGTGACCTCGGGGCAGTTCGCCATGATGACGATCACCCGGTCGCCCGGTGCGACACCGAGTCGCACCAGGCCGTGTGCGACGTGCTTCGACCGTTCGTGCATCGAGCCCGACGTGTGCCAGGTGCCGTCGAAGAACAGGGACGGATGGTCTCCGAGCCGTTCGTGGGCCGAATCTGCGAGGCGGGCGAGATTGGTTTCCATCCGGCGACTCCCGTTCAGGCGGTCAGGTTTTTACACTGCCTATGCCAATACCTGCTGTGGTGTCAACCACATGTTTCCTGGAGGTCCGATGCCGAACAACCCCATCACCGCTGGCGAGCGATTCGCCGATATCGACTCGTTCAGCCAGCGTGGGGCCGACGGACCGCACCTCTGGCGCACGCTGGGCTTCCGCCGCACCGACTGGGCCCCCGGTTCGTCCACTGTGGAATGGGACGCGACGGTCGACTACGGCTTCTACACGCCGTCCGGACCGGTGATCCAGGGCGGGCTGGTCACGGCGGTCCTGGACTCGGCGATGGGTGGCGCGTGCTGGACCACGCTGAACAACCATGAGGTCTTCCTGACCGCCGACCTGCGGGTCGAGTTCTTCCGGCCGACCCGGCCCGGCACGCTGCGGGCGGTGGGCACGGTGGAGCGGCGGACCAGCCGGGTCGTCTTCTGTTCGGCCGAACTACTGGACGCCGCGGGCAGCACGCTCGCGGCCAGCAGATGTACCCAAGTGGTCCTCCCGGCATAGCTAAATGGGTTGTATCTTCGCCGTCCGTCAGGGCTCCTATATGTCGAGTCACACGTTTGTGCCCAAGATCCCGATCG
This sequence comes from Virgisporangium aurantiacum, assembly GCF_016863635.1. Classification (GTDB taxonomy): domain Bacteria; phylum Actinomycetota; class Actinomycetes; order Mycobacteriales; family Micromonosporaceae; genus Virgisporangium; species Virgisporangium aurantiacum. The sequence continues at coordinate 2,378 of NZ_BOPG01000049.1, forward strand.
GTGAGGAGCGCACCATGACGAACGACCGCTGGGCCGGCCCAACCCGCTATGCCTGGGCCGGGCCCACTTAGGCCCTTCAAAGGGACCCCTTCCAGGGGGAAAGGCCGACCGGGTGATGGGAGCATGGATCCCACGTTCCTAGCACCCGGGAGGCTCCCCATGTCGGTCCACCCCCGCGCCGGCCACCGCGCGGAAGCGGGCGACCTCATCGATCCGGTCGCCGTTCGCGCCGCCTACTTCGACCGGCACCCGGATCCGTCGAACGTCGCCGAACAGGTGAGCTTCGGAACGTCCGGGCACCGCGGGTCGAGCCTGAACACGGCGTTCAACGAAGACCACATCGTCGCGATCAGCGCCGCGATCGCCGAGTACCGGCGCGAGCAGGGCATCACGGGTCCGCTCTTCCTCGGGCAGGACCCGCACGCCCTCTCGGCGCCGGCCACGCAGACCGCGGTGGAGGTGCTCGCGGCCAACGGCGTCACCGTGCTCGTCGACAGCCGTGACGGGTTCGTGCCCACGCCGGCGCTGTCGCACGCGATCCTCACTTACAACCGGTCGGGCCGGTCCGACACCGCCGACGGAATCGTGGTGACGCCGTCCCACAATCCGCCGGCCGACGGCGGGTTCAAGTACAACCCGCCCCACGGCGGCCCGGCCGACACGTCGGTCACGACCTGGATCCAGGACCGGGCGAACCGGTTGATCGCCGACGGCCTCAAGGACGTCAAGCGGACGAAGCACGAGGCCGACACGTACGACTTCCTCGGCGCGTACGTCGACGACCTGCCGTCGGTGGTCGACATCGAGGCGATCCGCCGGGCCGGCGTGCGCATCGGTGCCGATCCGCTGGGCGGGGCGAGCGTCGCCTACTGGGGCGAGATCGCGTCCCGGCACAACCTCGACCTCACCGTGGTCAACGACACCGTCGACCCGGCCTGGCCGTTCATGACGCTCGACTGGGACGGCAAGATCCGCATGGACTGCTCGTCGCCGTACGCGATGGCGTCGCTGATCGAGAACAAGGCCGCGTACCAGATCACCACCGGCAACGACGCCGACGCCGACCGGCACGGAATCGTGACGCCCGACGCCGGTCTCATGAACCCGAACCACTTCCTCGCGGTCGCGATCCGGTACCTGTTCACCAACCGCACGTCGTGGCCGGCCGCGACCGCGATCGGCAAGACGCTGGTGAGCTCTTCGATGATCGACCGCGTCGCCGCCGAGCTCGGCCGCACGTTGCTGGAGGTGCCGGTCGGGTTCAAGTGGTTCGTGCCCGGCCTGCTCGACGGCTCGGTCGGCTTCGGTGGCGAGGAGAGCGCCGGCGCGGCGTTCCTCCGTCGCGACGGCAGCACCTGGACCACCGACAAGGACGGCATCCTGCTGTGCCTGCTCGCGTCGGAGATCCTCGCGGTCACCGGCCGGTCGCCCAGCGAGCACTACCGCGACCTGGTCGCGAAGCACGGCGAGCCGGCGTACGCCCGCATCGACGTGCCGGCCACCCGCGCGGAGAAGGCCGTGCTGGGCAAACTGTCACCGTCGCAGGTCACGGCCACCTCGCTCGCCGGCGAGAAGATCACGGCGACGCTCACCTCGGCACCGGGCAACGGCGCCGCCATCGGCGGCCTCAAGGTGACGACGGAGAACGGCTGGTTCGCGGCCCGCCCGTCGGGCACCGAAGACGTCTACAAGATCTACGCCGAGTCCTTCAAGGGCCCCGAGCACCTGGCGCAGATCCAGGACGAGGCCCGCGGCGTCGTGGCCGACGCCCTCAGTGGCCGCGCTTGATCCACTCCGGTAGCGACGGCGCCTCGGCACCGATGGTCGTCGAGGCGCCGTGGCCGGTGTGCACCACCGTGCCGGACGGGAGCGTCAGGAGGCGCTCCCGGATCGACCCGATGATCGTGTCGAAGCTCGAGTAGGAGCGGCCGGTCGCGCCCGGTCCGCCCGAGAACAGCGTGTCGCCGGTGAAGAGCACGCCGTCGGCGGCCGCGTGGATGCAGCAGGCGCCCGGGGCGTGTCCGGGCGTGTGCAGCACGGTCAGGTCCGTGTCGGCGACGCTGATCACCTGGCCGTCGGCCAGTTCACCGTCGGGCGCGCGGTCGGGGTGGGTCATGTCCCACAGCACCCGGTCGGCCGGGTGCAGCAGGATCGGCGCCCCCGTGCGGTCGGCCAGCGCCGGCGCGGCGTTCACGTGATCGTTGTGCCCGTGGGTGCAGATGATCGCCCGCAGCGTGCGGTTGCCGATGCGGTCCACGATGGCGTCGACGTCGTGCGCCGCATCGATCACGACGCAGTCGGTGGCGTTGCCGATGATCCACACGTTGTTGTCGACGTCCCACGTGCCGCCGTCCAACGTGAACTGCCCCGAGGTCACCAGGTGATCGATCACGGCGCCATCATGCCACCACCGGTTCGGCCGTTCGCCCGATCAGCGCCGCCGCCCCACCGTTTCCCGATCTTGGACTCCCCGCGGTGCCATAGGCCCTCAGGAAGTCCAAGATCGCGGGATGGGCTCTTGACTTCCCACATATTCGGGCGTAAACAAACATGCACCAAAGTGAAACGGCGGTGAAACCACATGTACGCCGAGGAGCGACAGCAGGAGATCGTCCGGCTCGCACGGGCCAACGGACGCGTCGACGTGGCGTCACTCGCCGACACGCTCAACGTCACGGCCGAAACCATCCGCCGCGACCTCACCTCGCTGGAACGGTCCGGGGTGCTGCGCCGGGTGCACGGCGGGGCGATCCCGGTCGAGCGCATCGGGTTCGAGCCCGCACTGGAGACCCGCGACGCCGTTCTCATCGACGAAAAGGAGCGGATCGCCAAGGCGGCCCTGGCCGAGGTGCCCGAGGAGGGCGCGATCATCCTCGACGCGGGCACCACCACCGCCCGGCTGGCACAGGCGCTGCCGGTCGACCGGGAGCTGACCGTGGTGGTCAACTCGCCGGTCATCGCGACCATTCTCGGCACCCGGGCCAACATCAACGTCCTGCTGATCGGTGGCCGGCTGCGCGGCCGCACGCTGGCGACGGTCGACGACTGGGCGCTGCGCCCGCTCGCCGACATGTACGTCGACGTGGCGTTCATCGGTACCAACGGCATGTCGGTCGAGCGCGGGCTCACCACGCCCGACCTGGCCGAGGCGGCGGTGAAGCGGGCGATGATCAACGCGGCCCGCCGCACCGTACTGCTGGCCGACCACACGAAGATCGGCAACGACTACCTGGCCAGGTTCGGCACCCTCGCCGACCTCGACCTGCTCGTCACCGACGCCGGCCTCGACGACGAACTCGTCGCAGACGTCGAGGCCACTGGCCTGAGAGTTGTCCGAGCATGATCGTCACGGTCACCCTGAATCCCAGCCTCGACCGGTCGATCGAGGTGGGCAGGCTCGTCGTGGGTGACGTCAACCGGGCCACCTCGGCCCACCTCGACCCGGGCGGCAAGGGCGTCAACGTCTCCCGGGCGCTGCTCGCCAACGGCGTCGCGTCGCGGGCCGTCGTGCCCTGCGGCGGCGACGAGGGCGGCCAGCTCATCCGGCTGCTCGTCGCCGAGGGCGTCGACGTGCGGGCGGTACCGATCGCCGGCAACACCCGCTCCAACATCACGCTCACCGAGCCCGACGGAACCACCACGAAGATCAACGAGCCCGGACCGCGGCTGAGCCCGGCCGAGTTCGGCGCGGTGATCGACCAGGTGCTCACCGCCGCGGGGGCGAACGGTGTGGTGGTGGCGTGCGGCAGCGCACCGCCCGGTCTGCCGGTCGAGGCGTTCGCCGAGTTCTGCACGCGCATCCTCGGCCAGGCCGGCCTGCGGCTGGTCGTCGACACCAGCGGGCCGGCGCTGCGGGCGGCGGCGCAGGCCGGCGCGACGCTCGTCAAGCCCAACCGCGAGGAACTGGCCGACGTCGTCGGTCGCCCGCTGGCGAGCCTGCACGACGTGATCGACGCCGCGCAGGAACTCCGCTCGTGGGGTGCGGGTGCGGTCCTCGCCAGCCTCGGCGCCGACGGCGCCGTGCTCGTCGACGACACCGGTGTGGTCGCCGGTGACGCGCCGGTCGACCGGCCGCGCAGTTCGGTCGGCGCCGGCGACGCGCTCCTCGCCGGGTTCATCGCCGCCGGCGGCGCCGACCACAGAGAAACCAACACAAACCAACATGACGGTGTCGGTCGTGACGCGCTCGCCGAGGCGCTCGCATGGGGGGCCGCCGCCGTCAGCCTGCCGGGAAGCCGAATGCCCGGCCCCGCCGATCTCCGGCGGGACGACGTCCGCATCCACGCGCACCCCGACGGAGTGCGCCCGCTGCTCGCCAGCAGCTGACCTGTCCCCCGTTCAGGTCAGCTGCTGGCGTCACAACAGCCCCACCATCCCCCGCAAGAGCGTTCGAAGGAGCCACCCATGGCGACCCCCTACACACCTCCGGTGCAGGGCACCGGGTTCAAGGCCACCGTCCAGAGAATCGGTGGTCATCTGGCCGGCATGGTCATGCCCAACATCGGCGCCTTCATCGCCTGGGGCCTGATCACGGCGTTCTTCATCCCCGTCGGCTGGACCCCCAACGAGACCCTGGCCGCGCTCGTCGACCCGATGATCAAGTACCTGCTGCCGATCCTGATCGGCTACACCGGCGGCCGGATGGTGCACGGCCAGCGCGGTGCGGTCGTCGGCGCGGTCGCCACGGTGGGCGTCGTCGTCGGTGCCGAGGTGCCGATGTTCCTCGGCGCCATGATCATGGGTCCGGCGGCCGCGTACATCGTCAAGCAGTTCGACAAGCTGATCGAAGACCGGATCCGTCCCGGGTTCGAGATGCTCGTCGACAACTTCAGCGCCGGCATCATCGGCGGCCTCATGGCCCTGCTGGGCGTGTGGGCGGTCGGCCCGGCCGTCGACTGGATCGCGGATCGTGCCGAGGACGGCGTCGACTTCCTCATCGACAACCACATGCTCGGCCTGGTGTCGATCATCGTGGAGCCGGCCAAGGTGCTGTTCCTGAACAACGCGATCAACCACGGCGTGTTCACCCCGCTGGGCGCCGCCGAGGTGACGGAGAAGGGCAAGTCGATCCTGTTCATGATCGAGACGAACCCCGGCCCGGGTCTCGGTCTGCTGGCCGCGTTCTTCCTCTTCGGCCCGCGGGCCCTGCGCCCGTCCGTTCCGGCCGCGATGATCATCCAGTTCCTCGGCGGCATCCACGAGATCTACTTCCCGTACGTGCTCATGAAGCCGCGCCTGATCCTCGCCATGATCGCCGGCGGCGCCGCGGGTGTCAGCACGTTCATGGTCACCGGTGCCGGCCTCGTCGCCGCGCCCGCTCCCGGCAGCATCTTCGCCTACATAGCGGTCACACCGAAGGGCGGTTGGTTCGGCGTCGCGGCTGGCATCGTCATCGCCACGGCGGTCACGTTCGTCGTCGCGTCGGCACTGCTCGGGTTCGGCCGTGGCGAGCCCGCGGAGGACGATCTCACCGAAGACACGCAGGCCGAGGCCGAGCTCAACGCGGCGCAGGAACGCACCCGCGAGAACAAGGCCGCGAGCAAGGCCGCCGTCAACCGTGAAGCAACCCCCAGAGAGGCCTGAGCGTGCCCACCATCAACGGCAGTGACGTGAAGAAGCTGGTCGTCGCCTGCGACGCCGGAATGGGCAGCAGCGTGATGCTGGCCAGCACGCTGAAGCGTCAGCTGAAGAAGAACGACGTGGTCGTCGAGCACACGCCGGTGAACACGATCCCGGCCGACGCCGACGTGGTGATCTGCCACCAGGGGCTCGCCGAGCGGGCCCGCGGCACCGCGCCGGACACGGTGATCGTGCCGATCCAGCTGTTCATCGGCGACCCGGCGGTGGCAAAAGTGATCAAGGCGATCCAGAGCGGCGGCGTGATCAATGGATGAGGGCATCCTCGAGAAGCGGGCCATCCGGCTCGACGAGCGCGCCGCGTCCCGCGACGACGCGATCCGCCGCTGCGGCGGGGTGCTGGTCGAGATCGGGGCGGTCGACCCGGCGTACGTGGGCACGATGCTCGCCCGCGAGCAGTCGATCTCCACATACGTCGGCGAGGGCGTGGCCATCCCGCACGGCACGCTGGAGGGCAAGAGCGCGGTCCGCCGGGACGCCCTGGCCGTCGTGCGCTTTCCCGAAACCGTCGACTGGGACGGCAACCCGGTGACCGTGTGCGTGGCGATCGCCGCGCAGGGCGACGGGCACGTGGACATCCTCGCCGAGCTGGCCGAGATCCTCATGGACGAGGACCGCGCCGAGGCGCTGCGGGGGGCCACGGACCCCGACGAAGTACTCCAGATCCTGAAAGGAACATGATGAAGGTCGTCCGCTTCCACGCCCCCGGTGACGTGCGCATCGAAGACGCGCCGGAGCCCTCCCCGGGCGCGGGAGACGTCAAGATCCGGGTGCGCAACTGCTCCACCTGCGGCACCGACGTCAAGATCTTCCGGTTCGGGCACCACCACATCCACCCGCCGCGGGTGATGGGACACGAGGTCGCCGGTGAGGTCGTCGAGGTCGGTGCCGGGGTCACCGGATGGGAGGCGGGCGACCGCGTACAGGTCATCGCCGCGATCCCCGACGGCACGTGCGGCGAGTGCCGCCGGGGCCGGCTGACCGTCTGCCCGAACCAGGAGTCGATCGGCTACCACTACGAGGGCGGCTTCGCCGAGTACATGATCGTGCCGGCGAAGGTGCTCGCCGTCGACGGACTCAACCGGATCCCCGACGGCGTCAGCTTCGCCGAGGCGAGCGTGGCGGAGCCGTTCGCCTGCGCGATCAACGGGCAGAACCTGGCCCGCGTCGGCGAGGGCGACGACGTGGTGATCGTCGGCTCGGGTCCGATCGGTTGCCTGCACGTGCGTCTCGCCAAGGCGCGCGGCGCGGCCCGGGTCTTCCTGGTGGAACTCAACCGCGACCGGCTCGACCAGGCCGCCGCGATCGTCAAGCCCGACGCCGGTATCTGCGGCGGCGAGACCGACCCGGTACAGGCCGTGCTCGACCTCACCGACGGGCGCGGCGCCGACGTGATCATCACGGCGGCGGCCTCCGGCAAGGCGCAGGAGCAGGCGATCCAGATGGCCGCCCGGCAGGCCCGGATCAGCTTCTTCGGCGGCCTGCCCAAGGACAACCCGATCATCTCGGTCGACTCGAACCTGGTGCACTACCGCGAGCTGACGCTCGTGGGCGCGAACGGGTCGAGCCCGGCGCACAACAAGGAAGCGCTCGGCCTGATCGCCTCGGGCGCGGTGCCGGTCGAGGACCTGATCACGCACCGGTTGCCGCTGGACAGAACACTCGATGCCTTCGACATTGTTGCCAAGGGCCAGGGAATCAAGGTCACGATCGAGCCGTAGGAGTTCAGATGCCGTCCCGAACCGTCACCGTCGGCTCCGCCAGCGGCCTGCACGCCCGTCCCGCCGCGCTGTTCGTCGCCGCCGCGGCGAAGCAGCCGGTGAAAGTCACCATCCGAACCGGCGAGAAGCGGGCCGTGCCGGCGCGCAGCATGCTCTCGGTGCTCTCGCTCGGCGCCAAGTGCGGCACCGAGGTGATCCTCGAAGCCGACGGCGACGGCGCCGACACCGCCCTCGACGAGCTGGCCGACCTGCTCGCCCGCGACCTTGACGCAGATGGCTGAGCTCAAGGGCATCGGCGTCAGCCCGGGCGGCGCCGGTGCTCCCGCGTACAAGGTGGCGCCCCCGCCGAGACTGCCCACCACGCAACCGGCGGCCCTCGACCCGGACGTCGAGGCGAAGCGGGCGATCGCGGCGCTGGCATCCGTCACCGAAGAACTGTCGCGGCGGGCGGATGCCGCAACCGGACCGGCCGCCGAGATCCTCCGGGCCGAGGCCATGATGGCCGAGGACCCGGAACTGGCCGACGCCGCCGCGCAGGCCGCCCGCGACGGCATGAGCGCCGCACACGCGATCGACGCCGCGCTGGCCGTGCACCGCGCGGCGTTCGAGGAGGCCGGTGGCTACCTCGCCGAGCGGGTCGCCGACCTCGACGACATCCGGAACCGCGCGGTCGCCATCTGCCTGGGCCTGCCGATGCCGGGCATCCCGTCGCCGGGGCAGCCGTTCGTGCTGATCGCCCGCGACCTCGCGCCCGCCGACACCGCCCAGCTCGACCCCGCCGAGGTGGTCGCGCTGGTCACCGAGGACGGCGGGCCGACCAGCCACACCGCGATCCTGGCCCGCACGCTCGGCATCCCGGCCGTGGTGCGGTGCACGGGCGTGCTGGGCGTCGAGGACGGCACGGTGGTCATCGTCGACGGGACCGGCGGGGTGGTGCGGCTCGCGCCGACCGCCGCCGAGGTCGAGGCCGCGCGCGAGGCCGAGGCCGCGCGTCAGGAAAGGTTGCGGTCCACGTCGGGTCCCGGTTCCACCGCGGACGGCCACCAGGTGGCGCTGTACGCCAACATCGGCGGGGCGAAAGATCTTTTAGGGGACGTCGAGGGCGTCGGCCTGTTCCGCACCGAGCTGCTCTACCTCGACCGCACCGACGCGCCCTCGTTCGACGACCAGGTGGCCGCCTACACCGAGGTGTTCGCCGCGCTGCCCGGCCGCAAGGTGGTCGTACGGACGCTCGACGCCGGCGCCGACAAGCCGCTGCCGTTTCTGTCGCAGTCCGACGAGCCGAACCCCGCGCTGGGCGTCCGCGGGCTGCGCATCTCGTGGCGCCGCCCCGACGTCCTCGAAACACAGTTGAAAGCGATCGCGGCCGCCGCAAAGGCCGCGTCGGCCGAGGTGTGGGTGATGGCGCCGATGGTCGCGACCCCGCAGGAGGCCGCGACGTTCGTGGCGGCCTGCCGCGCCGCCGGCCTGCCCACGGCGGGCGCGATGGTCGAGATACCGGCCGCCGCGCTGCGGGCCGGTGCGCTGCTGGCGGAGGTCGACTTCCTGTCGATCGGCACCAACGACCTGAGCCAGTACACGTTCGCGTCCGACCGGCAGGTGGGCGAACTGGCCGAACTCCTCGACCCGTGGCAGCCCGCGCTGCTGGAACTGATTGCCATGTGCGCCTCGGCCGGCAAGGCCGCCGGCAAGCCGGTCGGCGTGTGCGGCGAGGCCGCGGCCGACCCGGCGCTCGCCGTGGTGCTCACGGGGCTGGGCATCACCAGCCTGTCGATGGCCGCCCGCTCGATCCCGGCGGTGCGGGAGGCGCTGGCCGCCCGCACGCTCGAGGAGTGCCAACGCCTCGCCCACGCGGCCCTGACGGCAGAGACGGCCGAAGCCGCCCGCGCTGCGGCCCGCTGAACGGAAGCGGCCCGCGCCCCGGTGTCGGTCGGGGCGCGAGCCGCTTCTCTATTGGTGCGCCCGGCCGGGGGACCATGTGCGGCCGGGCGCGTCTATCGGGATCACACGTGTGCCGGGTGGCGCTCCTCGTTCGGCACCATGATCCAGATGGCCAGGTAGATGAGGAACTGTGGGCCGGGCAGCAAGCAGGACAGCAGGAACAGGACCCGCATCGTCAGCGATGAGGTTCCGAAACGCCGGGCGAGCCCGCTGCACACACCGGCGATCCACCGGTCGTTACGGGGGCGGCTCAGCTTGGCCATGACCGTCAACTCCTCATTTCTTCGTCAAGATCCCACGGTGCTTGTCCGTGGCGACCATCGATCTTTCTCTACGGTATGCCCGGTTGGGCGCCCGGCAATCGGCTCGAAGGCGGATCCGGTAACCGCAGCTCACCTAGGGGGTTCCCGGAACTTCGTCGGGTTGGTGGGTGGTTTTTGACAGTGGCGCAAAATTGGGAGCATGAACCGGCGCGGTGTCTCTACCGTGTTCTTAGACACACAGATCTCCAACCAGGAGACCAGACATCCGCGGAGGTGCGAGATGCCGCAGAACACATTCGAGGCGGTCCGCGCCGAGGCGCTGTTCGCTTCCTCGATCCAGTCGTCCGACCAGCCGACCGGCGTTGAAGTGCGCGGTGCCGTGGCAGCCACGCTGCGCAAGTTCGGCATCCGCGGATGCGCCGCCGCCGTCGCCGGTGAGTACGGCGACCACCCGGACACCGCGTGCGCGCGGATGACCTGGGCGCTGGCCACGGTCCGGGCCTCGTACCCGGTGTACGTCGCCCGCGACATGCTGGCCCTGGCCGGCTGAGAAACTTCTTATTGGACGCCCACCAGCGCTGGTGGGCGTCCATTTCGTTTTAGAGTCGAGTCATGACGGTGCCGCCTACCTCGGTGCTCCTGCCCGGGCACGACGTGCCGCTGGGGCGGTACACGGTGGTCCGGCGGCTCCTTCCGCAGCGCGTGCGGCGCATGATCGGCGCCTGGTGCTTCGTCGACCACTTCGGCCCCGACGACGTCTCGGCCGGCCCCGGCATGCAGGTTCCGCCGCACCCGCACACCGGCCTGCAGACCGTGAGCTGGCTGGCCGAGGGCGAGATCCTGCACCGCGACAGCCTCGGCAGCCTCCAGCCGATCACGCCTGGTCGGCTGAACGTGATGACGTCGGGCCACGGCATCTCCCACTCGGAGGAGTCACCGGTGCCCCATCCGCCGGTGATGCACGGCCTCCAGTTGTGGGTGGCCCTACCCGACGCCGCCCGCCACGGCCCACCCCGGTTCGACCACTATCCGACTCTGCCCGTTTTGACGCATGACGCCTCGACGGTCACCGTCGTGGTCGGCTCGATCGGCGGCGAGACGTCGCCGGCGGTGGTGTTCTCCCCGCTCGTCGGCGCCGAGATCACGCTCGAACCGGGCGCGTCGGTGCGCCTGCCGCTCGACCCGGCGTTCGAGTACGGCGCCGTGTCGATGGCCGGCTCGGCCGACGTCCTCGGTGCCGACCTCAAGCCCGGCGCCCTCCTGTACCTCGACCGCGGCCGCCGCGACCTCCGCATCGAGAGCGAGACCGGTGCCCGGCTGTTCCTCCTCGGCGGCGAGCCGTTCGACGAGCCGCTGGTGATGTGGTGGAACTTCGTCGGCCGCACCCACGAGGAGATCGTCGAGGCCCGTGCGGCCTGGGAGCACTCGCGCCGCGAGCCGGGCGGCCGGTTCGGCACCGTGACCGGCTACGCCGGTGACCCCCTCCCCGCCCCTGAGCTGCCAACCGTGCGCCTCAAGGCCCGCGACCGCTCCGGCACGGTCCGCTAGCCACACCATGTAACGACAGGCACTACGAGACGTCTCTTGTAATAGTGTGTGGCACACAGTATCGTCTCTGGCATGACAATGGATGGGACGCTCGCCGGTCACCTCCAGGAGCTTCGACGGGGCACCGTCGTCGTCGCGAGCCTCACGGTTCTGCGCGAGCCCGGCTACGGGTACTCGCTGCTGGAGACGTTGAGCGCGGCCGGGTTCGAGGTGGAGGCCAACACGCTCTACCCGCTGCTGCGGCGGTTGGAGGCCCAGGGGCTGCTCACCAGCTTGTGGAACACCGACGAGGCCCGCCCGCGCAAGTTCTACCGGACCACCGAATACGGCGACTCGATTGCCGCCGCCCTGCGCACCGAATGGGCGCGGCTCGACCGCGCCGTCAGCGACCTCGACACCCCCGGGAGCCCCCAATGACCACCAGCCTCATCGACCGCTACGTCCGAACCGCCCTGCGCCGGGTCCCGGAGCAGGAGCGTGCCGACATCGACCGCGAACTGCGGGCATCCATCGACGACGCCGTCGACGCCCGGGTGGAGAACGGGGAGCCGCGCGAGGCGGCGATCGAGCAGACCCTGCTCGAACTCGGCGACCCCGAGCTGCTCGCCGACCGCTACGCCGGGCGGCGTCAGGTGCTCATCGGGCCCGACCTGTATCCGATCTGGCGCCGCCTGCTGGTGCTCCTGCTGTCGGTGGTGCTGCCGATCGTCGTCGGGGTGGTCGTGGTCGTCACGATCCTCGAAGACGGCGCGGTCGGGTCGGTGATCGGGGCCGCCGTCACCACGGCGCTGACCACCGCGGTGCACATGGCCTTCTGGACCACGGCGGTGTTCGCCGTCCTGGAGCGCACCGGCGTGGTACGCGGCAATCTGCGCTCCGCGTGGACGCCGGCCGACCTGCCGAAGTACCAACCGGAATCGCAGACGACCGGCCAGCTCGCGGCCGGCGTCGCGTGGCCGTTGCTGCTGATCGTCGCGCTGGTGCTGCAGCAGTTCACGTTCACCGACGAGCCGGTGCTCGACCCCGCCAACTGGTCGTTCTGGTGGCCGTTCCTCATCGCGGTGCTCCTGCTGGAGTGCGTCTACGCGGTGTGGGTGTCGCGCCGGGGTGCCTGGTCGCACACCGTCACGCTCGTGAACGCCGGCCTGGCCGTGCTGTTCTGGGGTCCGGTGATCTGGCTGCTCGCGTCGCACAACTTCTTCAACCCGGAGTTCATCGCCGGGCTCGACTGGGACACGTCCGACCCGCTCGGCTGGCTCACCACCACCTGCCTCATCGTTGCCGTCGCCAGCGCGGTCTACGACGTCGTCGAGGTCGCGGTCAAGGCCGAGCGGACCCGTCGCGGGCTTCCCACCCAGGTGGCCGGCGTCAGGTGACGGACTCCGACAGGACGCCGTCCGTCTCCACGTATTCGGCACCGGTTTCGGGGCAGACGTACCGGTTGTCTTTCTTGACGAGTTTCTTGCCCGCGCGTCCGACCCAGCCGATGCGGCGCGCGGGCACGCCGGCCATGAGCGCGAACGCCGGAACGTCGGCGGCGACCACGGCACCGGCGGCGATCAGGGCCCACCGGCCGATCGTCACCGGTGCCACGCAGACCGCGCGGGCACCGATGGCCGCGCCCTCCTCGATCGTGACGGAGACCATGTCCCAGTCGTCGTTGGTCTTCAGCCGGCCGTCCGGGGTCACCGCGCGCGGGTTGAGGTCATTGGTCAGAACGACGTGCGGACCGATGAACACACCGTCGCCCACCTGGGCGGGTTCGAACACCAGCGCGTAGGTCTGGATCTTCACATTGTTGCCGATCCGGGCACCGGGACCGACATAACACCCGCGCCCCAGGATGCAGTTGGAGCCGACGATGGCGCCGGAGCGCACGCTCGCGAGTCCCCAGATCTTCGTTCCCGCACCGACCACCGCACCGCTCTCGACTTCCGCGCCCGGCGCCGAAAAGTACTCCGTGTCATCCGGTTCCACCCGATTGACTGTACGGACGCACCGATGCGACGACCGTTGGCATTGCCGGAATCGGTTCGTTCGCCCCACCCCCGTCGGTCGGTCAGCCGACTGTCCAGGAGGTCCTCGAACGGTAGGTTTTCGCCTGCGATCGTGCGTCCGAGGATCTTTCACGACCACTGCTAGATGTCCGAGAGCCCGGCGCTGCCCCTGCGTCGACACGAAGCGAGGACCTGTGACTGCACCTGCCGCCGCGGCCGCTCAAGGCCGCCCCGGAGCAGATGATCCCATCGGCGTAGCAGTAATCGGCGCCGGCTACTGGGGCCCGAATCTGGTCCGGAACTTCCAGGGTTCGCCGTCGTTCCACCTGCGCACGCTGTGTGACCTGGACCTCGGCCGCGCCCAGCGGCTGCTCGGCCGGTACTCCACCGTGCAGGCCACCGACGACTTCGCCACGGTGCTGGCCGACCCGGAGATCCGCGCGGTGGCGCTCGCCACCCCGGCCGGCACGCACGCACCGCTCGCCACCGCCGCGCTCCGCGCAGGGAAGCACGTGCTGGTGGAGAAGCCCCTCGCCGCGACGGTCGAGGAAGGCAAGGCGCTGATCGCGGAGGCCGACGCACGCGGCCTCACGCTCATGTGCGACCACACCTACTGCTACACGCCGGCGGTGACCCGCATCCGCGAGATGCTGCACGCCGGCGACCTCGGCGACGTCCACTACATCGACTCGGTGCGCATCAACCTCGGGCTGGTGCAGAAGGACATCGACGTCATGTGGGACCTGGCGCCGCACGATCTGTCCATTCTGGACTCGATCCTGCCGTCCGGCGTCCACCCGGTCGCCGTGAGCGCGCACGGTGCCGACCCGATCGGCGCCGGCCGGTCCTGCGTCGCGTACCTCACGCTGCAACTCAACACCGGCGCGATCGCACACGTGCACGTCAACTGGCTGTCGCCGGTGAAGGTGCGCACCACGATGGTCAGCGGGTCGAAGCGCACGCTCGTGTGGGACGACATGAACCCGTCGCAGCGCATCGCGGTCTACGACCGCGGCGTCGACGTGGCGACCCCGGAGGAACTGGCCACCGAGGAGCGGCGCGACATCCTGGTGTCGTACCGGTCCGGCGACATGGTGGCGCCGGCGCTGGCCGAGCGCGAGGCGCTGCGCACGATGGTCGACGAGTTCGAGCGGGCGATCCGCACCGGCACCCCGGCGCTCACCGACGGCCGCTCGGGGCTGCGCGTCCTGGAGATCCTCCAGGCCGCGTCGGAGAGTTTGGCGAACGGCGGAGCGACCGTCGCGCTCGAATCGGGAGAGCAAAAGTGACGGCCGTACCTGTCAAGGGCGCAAAGGCATTGGTGACCGGTGGAGCCGGCACGATCGGCTCACACGTGGTCGATCTCCTCGTCGAGGGTGGCGCCACCGAGGTCGTCGTGCTCGACAACCTGGTGCGCGGTCGACTGTCCAATTTGGACGGTGCGCTCCGGAGCGACGCGGTGCGCCTCGTCGAGGGCGACATCCGCGACGCCGGGCTGGTCAAGGAGCTCACCGGCGGCAAGGACCTCGTGTTCCACCTCGCCGCGATCCGCATCACCCAGTGCGCCGAGGATCCCCGGCTGGCCAACGAGGTGCTCGTCGACGGCACGTTCAACGTGGTCGAGGCGGCGGCCGAGGCCGGTGTGAAGAAGGTGATCGCGTCGTCGTCGGCGTCGGTGTACGGGTTGGCCGAGCAGTTCCCGACCACGGAACGGCACCACCCGTACAACAACGACACCTTCTACGGCGCCGCCAAGGCGTTCAACGAGGGGACGCTGCGCAGCTTCCACGCGATGAAGGGCCTCGACTACGTGGCCCTGCGGTACTTCAACGTGTACGGGCCCCGGATGGACATCCACGGCCTGTACACCGAGGTGCTAATCCGCTGGATGGAGCGCATCGAGGCCGGCACGCCGCCGCTGATCCTCGGCGACGGCACGCAGACGATGGACTTCGTGCACGTCGCCGACATCGCCAAGGCGAACATCCTCGCCGCGACGGCGCCGGTGACCGACGACGTGTTCAACATCGCGTCGGCGGTCGAGACCAGCCTCAACGACCTGGCCTTCGCGCTGCTGAAGGTCATGAAGAGCGACCTCACGCCGGAGTACGGCCCGGCCCGCTCGGTCAACTCGGTGACCCGCCGGCTCGCCGACGTGGCGCACGCCCGTGAGAACCTGGGCTGGAAGGCGGAACTCGACCTGCACCAGGGCCTCGAAGGGCTGGTCGAGTGGTGGCGGGCGAACAAGGCCGAGGTGCGTGCCGGATGACGGTTGAGGCAGTGCGCAAGATCGCGGTGATGATCCCGCTGCTCGGCGAGGAGGAGGCGCAGGCCGCCGCCGACGCGGTGCGCTCCGGCTGGGTGGCGCAGGGTCCGCGCGTCGCGCAGTTCGAGGAGACGTTCGCGGCCCGCGTCGGCGCCGCGCACGGCGTCGCCGTGAGCTCCTGCACCACGGGCCTGCACCTGGCCATGCTCGCGGTCGGCGTGGGCCCGGGCGACGAGGTGATCGTCCCCTCGCTGTCGTTCATCGCGACCGCGAACGCGGTGCGGTACGTCGGTGCGACGCCGGTGTTCGCCGACGTCGAACTGGCCACCGGCAACGTCACCGTCGAGACGCTCGACGCGGTGCGCACCTCGCGCACCCGCGCGGTGATCGCGGTGCACCAGGGCGGCGTGCCGCTCGACCTGGTGCCGCTGCGGGCCGCCGCCGCGGAGTGGGGCGTGGCGCTGGTGGAGGACGCCGCCTGCGCCGCCGGGTCCACTGTGGACGGTAAGCCGGTCGGTGCCGGCGCGCTCATCGCGGCCTGGTCGTTCCACCCGCGCAAGCTGGTGACGACCGGCGAGGGCGGCATGGTCACCGTCGACAACCCCGAGTGGGCGACGCGCCTGAAGCGCCTGCGCGAGCACGGCATGAACGTCTCCGCGGCCGACCGCCACAAGAGCGCCCAGCCGATTCTCGAGGCGTACCTGGAGACCGGCTACAACTACCGGATGACCGACATCCAGGCCGCGATCGGCCTGGTGCAACTCGGCCGGCTCGACGGGATCATCGCCCAGCGGCGGGACCTGGCGGCCCGGTACCACGAGCTGCTGGCCGACGTGCCGGGCGCGGTGCCGGTGCGCGATCCGGCCCACGGCACCACGAATTACCAGTCGTTCTGGGTGCTGTTGGAGCCGGAGTTCGGCGCCTCGCGCGACGAGGCGCTGGCCGCGCTCGCGGCGGCCGGGGTGTCGGCGCGGCGCGGCATCATGGCGGCGCACCTGGAGCCGGCGTACGAGGGTCATGCTTACAAGGACCTGACGAACACCGAGCGGCTCACCCGCGACTCGCTCATCCTGCCGCTGCACCACGCGGTGACGGAGGACGACCAGCGGTACATCGTCGACATCCTGCGGGGCCTGGGGCGTGCGTGACCTCCTGATCGCCGGCGCCGGCGGGCTCGCGCGGGAGACCGCCTCCGCCGTCGCGGCGATCAACGCCGTCAGTCCACAGTGGACGCTGCGCGGGTTCCTCGACGACGACCCCGCGCTGCACGGCACGACGGTGTCGGGCGTGCCGGTGATCGGTCCGCTCGACGCGGTTGCCGACCATCCCGACGCGGCGCTCGTGGTGTGCATCGCGAACCCGCGCAACCCCGGTGTGCGCGGGCTCGTGACCCGGCGGCTCGGGCTGCCCGCCGACCGGTACGCGACGATCGTGCACCCGTCGGCCTCGGTCGGCACCGGGTGCTCGGTCGGCCCCGGCACCGTGATCCTGGCCCAGACGGTCCTCACCGCCGACGTGCGCGTGGGTGCGCACGTCGCGGTGATGCCTCAGGTGGTGCTCACCCATGACGATGAGGTCGGAGACTTCGTCACGATCGCGTCCGGGGTGCGGGTGTCCGGCGGCGTCATGGTCGGTGCGGCAGCATACCTGGGCACCGGTGCGCTGATCCGCGAGTCGCTGCGGATCGGTGCCCGGTCGATCGTCGGCATGGGCTCGGTGCTGCTGCGAGACGTGCCCGCCGGCGAGGTCTGGGCCGGCAACCCGGCCCGGCTCATCCGGTTCGTGAACGGTGTGAAGAACAGCAACGACTTGCAAGGGAGTTCCCGGTCGTGAGCAATATTCCGTTGGTCGACCTCCAGGCGGCGCACGCCGAAGTGGCCGACGACGTGGCCGTCGGTTTCAAGCGGGTGCTCGCCAACACCGCGTTCATCGGTGGCGAGGAGGTCGCCGGGTTCGAGCGCGAGTACGCCGAGTTCGCCGGCGTCGAGCACTGCGTCGGGCTGGCCAACGGCACCGACGCGCTGGAACTGGCGCTCCGCGCGGTCGGCGTGGGCCCCGGCGACGAGGCGATCCTGCCGGCCAACACGTTCATCGCGACCGCCGAGGCGGTGGCCCGGGTCGGCGCCCGCGTCGTGCTGGTCGACTGCGACCCGTCCACCTATCTCATCGACACCGGCGCCGCGCTGGCCGCGATCACCCCGCGCACGAAGGCGATCCTGCCGGTGCACCTGTACGGTCAGCACGCGCCGGTCGAGGCGCTGCTGCCGGCCGGTGTGCCGATCGTCGAGGACGCCGCGCAGAGCCAGGGCGCGACCCGCAACGGCGCGCTGTTCCACGGAACCATCGCGGCCACGAGCTTCTACCCCGGCAAGAACCTCGGCGCGTACGGCGACGCGGGTGCGGTCGTCACGAACGACGCCGGCCTGGCGAAGACGGTGCGCACGCTCTCGCAGCACGGCGGGCTGAAGAAGTACGAGCACGAGCTGATCGGCGTCAACAGCCGGCTCGACGCGCTGCAGGCCGTGGTGCTGCGGGCGAAGCTGCCGCGGCTGGCGCGGTGGAACTCGTTGCGCCGCGCGGCCGCGAAGCGCTACGACGAGCTGCTGTCCACTGTGGACGTCCTGCGCCCGGTCGCCGCCGAGGGCAACGAACCCGTGTGGCACCTCTACGTGGTCCGCGTTCCCGCCGACCGCCGCGACGCGATCGTCGCCGAACTGAACGCGGCCGGCGTCGGCGCGGGCATCCACTACCCGTTCCCGGTGCACCTCACGCCGGCGTTCGCCGGACTGGGCCAGCGCAGCGGGGCGTTCCCGCACGCGGAGAAGGCGGCCGGCGAGATCCTGTCGCTGCCGATCTACCCGCAGATCACGCCGGAACAGCAGGAGCGCGTGGTTTCGACGCTCATTACGGCACTGGGGTAGCCGCGGCGTGTACATCTCGGTCCGGGAGCCGGAGGTCGAGGGCAGCGGTACGCCCGTCGACCGGATGAAGCGCAGGGTGGCGACGACCGTCATCCTGCTCGGTGTCGTCAGCCTGCTCACCGACGTGTCGTCCGAGATGGTCAACGCGGTGCTCCCGCTGTACCTGACCGCCGAGATCGGCATCGGCCTGTTCGCGTACGGGTTCGTCGACGGCGTGTACCAGGGGGTCAGCGCGTTCGTCCGGATCCTCGGCGGGTACGCCGGCGACCGTGCGCAGCGGCCGAAGTGGGTCGCGGTGTTCGGGTACGGGATCTCGGCGGTCAGCCGGATCGCGATGCTGTGGACGGGCTCGTTGGCGGCGGTCACCGCGGTGGTCACCGCCGACCGGCTGGGCAAGGGCGTGCGTACGGCGCCGCGCGACGCGATGATCGCCGACGCGTCGGAGCCGTCGAACCTCGGCCGCTCCTTCGGCGTCCACCGTGCTCTTGACACGTTCGGCGCCGCCGCCGGGCCGATGGCGGCGTTCGCGTTGCTGTGGGCCGTGCCGCGCGGTTACGACGTCATCTTCGTGGTGTCGTTCGCGGTGGCGCTGGTCGGCGTCGCGGTGCTGCTGCTGTTCGTGCCGAACCGCAAGGTCGGCGGCGGCAAGAGCGCGATGCCGCTCAAGGCGCTGTTCCGCGCGATCGCCGGGCCGTCGCTGCGCCGGCCGCTGCTCGCCGCCGGGCTGCTCGGCCTGCTGACCGTCGGCGACGGCTTCCTGTACCTGTCGCTGCAACGGCGGGACGACTTCGCGGCCACCCTGTTCCCGCTGCTGTACGTCGGCACGAACCTGGCCTACCTGGCGCTGGCGATCCCGTTCGGGCGGCTGGCCGACCGGATCGGCCGGGGGAAGGTGTTCATCGGCGGGCACGTGCTGCTGCTGGTGGCGTACCTGTTCGCGGCCGCGCCGATCGGTGGCTGGGCGTGGACGATCACGAGCCTGGTGCTGCTGGGCGCGTTCTACGCGGCGTCCGACGGTGTACTGGCGGCGCTTGTAAGCCGGCTGGTGCCGTCCGAGTTCCGGGGCACCGGGATCGCGTCGGCGCAGACGGTGGTGGCGGTGTCGCGGTTCGCGTCCTCGTTGCTGTTCGGCGCGCTCTGGGTGAGCCTGGGTCGGCAGCCGGCGCTGCTGGTGGTGGCCGGCGCGCTCGCGGTGGCGATCCCGGCGGCCGGGTGGCTGCTCCGGGGGGTGGAGAAGTGACGTCGATGCGTACCCGGCTGCTGGTGTTCGCCGCCGTGGTCGTCGTCGCGATCGGCGGCACCGTGGCCTACGTGCTCCACGCCCGGCAGAAGCAGGTCGACGCCGCGTCCCGGCCGCCGGCGGTGCCGGTCGGCGGCGACCCGGCCGCCGTGTCGACGGGGCCGCACCTGGTGTTCCGGAGCACCTCGACGGGCGAGGGCTACGGCCAGGTCGCGGTGGTGCCGCTCGACAACCCGAACGGGCCGCGCGCGTTCACCGACGCCTCGTGCGAGCGGGTGTACGCGACGCGGGGCTCGGCGATCTGCCTCGTCGCCAAGCGCGGGCTCGCCACCACGTACGAGGTGAAGATCTACGGTCCGGAGTGGACGGTCGAGTCCGACACGCCGTTGGCCGGCCTGCCGAGCCGGGCCCGGCTCTCCCGTGACGGCTCGCTCACCGCGACCACCACGTTCGTGTACGGCGACTCGTACACGTCGCCCGGCCAGTTCTCTACCCGCACGACGGTGAGCCGCGTCGACGGGACCGGCCAGCCGTACGACCTGGAGACGTTCCAGCTCGTCATCGACGGCAAGGCGAGCAACCCGGTCGACCGCAACATGTGGGGAGTGACGTTCGTCGACGACGACACGTTCTACGCGACCGCCGCGTCCGGCACGAAGACCTGGCTGGTCAAGGGGTCGCTGTCGGGCAAGAGGCTGGAGACGGTCCGGGGCGACGTCGAGTGCCCGTCGCTGTCGCCCGACGGCACCCGGGTCGCGTTCAAGAAGCGCGGCGACCTGCCCAACGGGCACTGGCGGCTGAGCGTCCTCGATCTGCGCACCGGTGTCGTCACCGAGACCGCCGAAACGAAGAACATCGACGACCAGGCCGAGTGGCTCGACAACGACACGGTCATCTACGGGATGGGCCGGCAGGCCGACGGAACGGCGTCCAGCGACATCTGGGCGGTGCCGGCCAACGGCACCGGCGCGCCCCGGCTGCTCGTGTCGGACGCATGGTCGCCGGCGGTGGTCCGATGACGCAGACCCGACTCCCCTCGCTCACCGGGTTGCGGTGGATCGCCGCGTTCATGGTGTTCGGATTCCACATCAGCGTCGTGGGTCTGGTCGACACCGGTTCCGCCGGAGCGGTGCTGCGCCGGGTGTTCGGTCAGGGTGCCGTCGGTGTGTCGTTCTTCTTCATCCTCAGCGGATTCGTGCTGGCCTGGTCGGCGCGCGCGGGCGACACACCGCGTCGGTTCTGGCAGCGCCGGTTCGCGAAGATCTACCCGAACCACTTCGTGACGTGGGTGCCGGCTCTCGCCGTCGCCATCCTCGCGGGCACCACGATCACCGCTCCCATCGTGTTCACCAACCTGTTCCTGGTGCACGCGTGGGTTCCGGACATCGACGTGTTCTACGGGATGAACAGCGTCAGCTGGTCGCTGGCGTGCGAGGCGTTCTTCTACCTGATGTTCCCGGTGGTGTTCGCCGGTCTGCGACGGTTGCCGGAGCGGGCGCTGTGGCCGTCGACGGTCGCCACGATGGCGGTCATCTGGCTCATTCCGGTGGCGGTGCGGGTTCTTCCCGAAGACCTGCACTACTGGGCGATCTGGGTGTTCCCGGTGTCGCGCCTGCCGGAGTTCGTGCTCGGCATCCTGCTGGCGCGGGTGGTGCGCGCGGGCCGGTGGCCCAACGTCGGCACCGCGCCGTTCGTGGTGCTCGCGGTCGCCGCCTACATCGCGTCGGCGTGGCTCCCGTTCGGGTTCCGCATCGTGGCCGGCACCGCGATCCCGCTGGCGTTGCTCATCGCCGCCGTCGCGGTCGCCGACGTGCAGGAGCGGCCGTTCCCGTTGCGGACCCGGTGGGCGGTCTGGCTGGGCGAGGTGTCGTACGCGTTCTACCTGCTGCACCTGCTCGGGCTGCGGTTGGTGGCGCGGGTGTTCGGTGCCGACCACCCGGTCGTGGTCGAGGTCGGGCTCGTGCTGGTGACGCTCGGGGCCGCCGTGTTCGGCAGCTGGCTGCTGTACATCTGGGTCGAGCGTCCCGCAATGCGCATCTTCGGTCCGCGAAGGCGGTCCGATGCGCCGACGCCTCAACCGGTTCCGGCGGACCCGATCGTCCCGGTACGCGCGGGCACCCGGAGTGGGACTACACAGTGACGGGTCTTGTGCGGTGGGTGCGCGGTCATCTCATACCGGTGGGTCTCGGCGCCCTCGCGGTGCTCGTACTGGGCTCGGCCGCCGTCGCCTACTCCCAGGTGGGTGACTCGAAGGGCCGGTCGGCCGGCCTTGACGGCAACGCGGCGGCCGAGGCGTCGGGTCAGGCGATCGACGGTGGGCCGTCGGCCTCCGGGTCGGCGTCGGCGAGTGCTTCCGCGTCCGCATCGGCGTCGGCGTCCGCCGGGCCGAAGTCACAGGCGCAGGGCGGCTGGCCGAACGCGAGCAACACCGGCGTGCCGGCGGGCACGAAACTCTCCGCCTACAGCGGGCCGTGCACGATCCGCACCGACAACACCGTCGTCGACGCCAAGACCATCAACTGCGACACCTTCGAGATCCAGGCGCGCAACGTCACCATCCGCAAGAGCAAAATCAACGGCATCGTGGTGACGTCGGAACGCACGAACTACTCGTTCACGTTGGACCAGGTCGAGGTCGACTCGGGGCTGGTGGAGCGCGCCGCGGTCGGCAGTACCAACATGACGATCCTGCGCTCGAACATCAGCGGCGGCCGCACGACGGTCGCGTGCTCCTTCAACTGCACGGTGCGCGACTCGTACCTGCACGGCCAGCGGCTGCCCGACGGCTCCGACTGGCACGTCGGCGCGTTCCTGGCCAACGACGCCGGGCCGAACGGGCGCACCGAGGTCACGCTCGTACACAACACGATCATTTGTGACGCCAAGGAGACGAGCAACGGCGGCGGCTGCTCGGGCGACATCAACCTGTTCCCCGACTTCGGCCCGGTCTCGTATGTCACCGTGGACGGGAACCTGCTCGGCGCGAACACCGACATCTCGTACTGCGTGTACGGCGGCACGTCCACGTCGAAGCCGTACAACAGCGGGGTCCAGCACATCGTCTTCACCAACAACGTCATCCAGCGCGGGTCGAACAAGAAGTGCGGGTTCTACGGTCCGGTGACGAGCTTCAACCCGAGCCTTCCCGGCAACCGGTGGGAGAACAACCGGTGGGACGACGGCTCGGCCGTCCAGTCGGCGAATTGAGGCACGCGTGAGGTCATTCCTGGCGGTCGCGGTCGCACCCACCGCTCCCGACGAGCTGCGCCGGCCGGTCGCCGCGGCCACGGCATGCCTCGCCGACAACGCGGAGGTTTCCACCCACGCCGACGGCTGGATCGCCTACAGCGGACCGGATCCGGGCGACGTGGTACCCGCGTCGGGCGCGGTCACGATGCGGCTGGGGCGGATGCTGCGCACGCGCGGCGGCGACGTCTCCACGTCCGCGCTGCCGAAACTACTGGACGACTCCAGCCGCCTGGTCGACCTGCTCCCGCCGTTCGCGGCGGCGCACCGGCCCGTCGACGGCCCGGTCACGGTCGCCGTCGACTGGTTGGGGTTCCACCAGTTGTACTGGTGGCAGGGCGACGGTGTCGCCGCGGTGTCCAGCAGCGCGCGGGCGCTGGCCGTGCTCGCGGGCGGCGGCTTCGACCCGGTCGGGCTCGGGGTGCAGGCGCTGATCGGCTGGCAGGTCTCCGACACCACCGTCTTCCGCGGCGTCCGGACCGTTCCGCCGGCCACCATCGCGACCCTCGACGCCGGCACGATCAGCCTGCGCCGTTACGCCGAGCCGCCCACCCGGCCGTCGTCACCGCCCACAGTGGACAGTGCGGCCGACGAGATGGCCGCGCTGTTGCGCGAGTGGCAGACCGGTTACCTGGTCGACCACCCCGACGCCATGCTGCAGCTCACCGGCGGCCACGACAGCCGCATCCTGCTGGCCGCCATCCCGCGCGACCGCCGCGCCGGCGTGGGCGCGCTGACCCTCGGCGACCCCTCCAGCCCCGACGTCGTCATCGCGGCCCGGCTCGCGGCCCGCGACGGCCTGCGGCACCAGGTGTACCGCCTCGACCAGCAGCAGCCGCCCACGCCCGAGGAGGCGCACACGCTCGCGCTCGTCGCGGCCCGGGCCCTGGAGTGCCAGGCCAGCCCGCTGGCCCTGGCCCCGCTGATGCTGGCGGAGGCGAACCTGCCGCAGGGACACCGGTTGGCCGGCCTCGGCGGCGAGGTGGCGCGCGGGTTCTACTACGCGGGGCAGCCGGGGGGCGCCTCGACCTCGCCGGCTCTCGTGGAGCGGCTGGCCCGCTGGCGGCTGTTCAGCAACGAGGCGGTGGAGGCCGGCGTGCTGGCGCCGTCGTTCGTGGCCGAGGCCCGAACCTCCACGCTCGCAACGCTCTCCGGCCTCTTCCCGGCCGGCGACTGGCTCCACGCCACCGACGACTTCTACCTGTTCCACCGCATGCACCGGTGGGCGGGCGGGCACGGAACCGTCGCGGCCGTGCGACGCTTCTACGTCAACCCGATGTTCGACCGGCGCTTCGTCGAACTGGCGCTGGCCGTCGACCCCGCCGACAAGCGCGACTCGCTGCTGCTGGGTCGCATCATGACCCGCCTCGACCCGGAACTGGCGCGCATCCCGTTGGACTCGGGCCTGCGCCCGTCACAATTGGCGAGCCGGTCGTTCAGCACGCGGCTCGCGGTAACGGCGCAGACCGGCCGCAAGGCGGTCCGCAAGGTGGGCCAACGCCTGACCCGCGGCCGCCGTGCCCAACTGGGTGCCGCGGAGTTCGGCAACCTGGTGCTGGCCCACTGGCGCGCCGAACCCAAGGCCGCGCAACCCCTCTACGACGTCGACCTCATCCGCCCCGACTGGCTCGACGGCCTGCTGCAGGGCACCCACGACGCCCAGCCGACGACGCTCGCGTTCCTGCTGAACGTGCTGGCCGCAACGGATCGCTGACCCTCCTGCTCGCGGCCCGGTCCATCGATTCGGCTACCCGTAGACCTCGTGTTCGATGGTTTCGCGGGTGACGCGCTTCGCCTCGTCCCAGGGGGTCTGGCGGACGTTTGCCGCCACCTCGCTCGGTGTGGGGCCGTTGCCCGACACGATCTCGCTCAGGGCGTCGGCCATGGCGCCGGCCGTGGGGGAGACCCAGCGGACGTACGGGTTGTCCATGCTGGCCTTCGCGTAGTCGTTCTCGCCGACCACGGGGATCACGCCGCACGCGAGCATCTCGTCGGGCACCAGGGAGAGGTTGGTGAACGACATCGCGATGCCGCCGGCGACCCTGTTGTACAACGCTGCCAGCTCGGCCGGGCGCAACGTGCCGTGGTTGGTGACGGGGAACGGGAACGTGGCGGTGGCGTCGCCGAAGACGTGGATCGGTTGGTCGGGGTGGCGCCGGTGGAACTCCCGCAAGGCAAGCAGACCGAGGATGAACCCGCGGCGGGCGAAGTCGCGCTTGGCGTAGAAGACCACGCCGCGGCGCTGTGACGGGTTGGTCAGGTGGTAGAGGTCGGTGTCGACGCCGAAGTCGGCGACGGCCGCCTCGATGCCGAACCGGTCGCGCAGCAGGTCGCGGAGCATCGGTCCGACGGTGATGGGGCGGAAGCCGAACCGGTACGTGTCCTCGGCCAGGGCGGAGTGGGAGCCGGCCGGGTAGAAGAGCGGCTCGAAGTCCTGGATGAAGTAGAGCCGGCGGGTGGGCACGTCGGGGTACGACGCCAGCACGTGTGCGCTCTCCCAGCCGGTCGCCACGTAGGCGTCGAGCGGGGCGAGGCCGTCGTACACGGAGCGGACCTCGGCCTTCATGTTCGGCCAGTGGGAGCGCAGGATGCGCTCGTGGCGGGCCATGTCGCCGTGGTAGACGTCGTGCAGGTACAGCACGCACCGGTGGCCGGCGGCCTCCATGCCCTCGACCATGCGGAACAGCGTGGTGTGCCCGCCCGATCCACCGGCCGGCGGCGTGGTGATCCAGCCGACGGTCAAGGGCGTGCCGCGGGACGGCCGGGCCGCCGGGGCCGCCAGGTTCAGGCCGTTCGAGTCGGTGAGGTGGTCGAGGTCGAGCTTCGCCTCGAGGTCCTTGGCACCGATCCGGTGGTACGCGATGCGCACCGCCCGCTGGGCGACCCCGCGCACGCCGGAGCTACGCAGGATCCGGATCGCTTCGCGGCCGCGCCGCGGGTTGAATTTGGCTTCCATCAGATGCTCAGGATCCCCAGGCGTCGGGCCAGGCGCAGGGCCCGGTCGAAGACGAACAGGCCGGCCGCGAACGTCACGGCGCAGAACACGATCAGGATGACGATCGACCACCCGGCCGACAGGTTGGTGGCGGGCGGGTCGGCCATCAGCAACTGGCGCTCGGCGTTGATGACGTACGAGTGCGGCACCAGGTAGCTGAGCCAGCGCACGTACGGGGGCAGCACCTCGATCGGGAACAGCGCGCCACCGAGCACACCGGCGGCCAGCCCGTACAGCGCCACCACCGGCTCGCCGCGCTTGAACAGCACGATGAACGCCGCCGCGAACGAACCGAGCGCGTTGCAGGCCAGGATGCCGAGGAACAGCACCACCAGCGCCAGCGGGATCGCCGACGCCTCGATCGGCGCACCGAGCGTGACGCCGATGCCCACCATCACGCACGCGAGCACCGCACCGGTGAAGCTGCGCCAGATGTTCATCGCCACCGGGATCAGCGCCCACGGCACCGGCTCGACCAGGTAGGTCTCCAGCGTGCCCCGCTCCATCGCGAAGTTGAGCCGGCTGGTGAGGCCGGTCAACGCGTCCTGCAGGCCGGCGATCACGGCCGTCCCGATGATCATCATCAGGAACACCTGGTCGCTCATTGCCAGGAACGTGCTCTGGAAGTAGTACAGGAAGACCGGGAACGCCACGGCCACGTACCGCATCAGCGTGGTCGCCGGGAACATCCGCTCTTCGACCAGGTCGATGCGGATGTAGCCCTCCAGCGTGTCGAGCACCTTGCGGGCCCGGCCGCGCTTTCGGACGACAGACGGATAGGCCAAGCTCATGCGATCGCTCCGCTTCGCTCCGCGATGCTTTCGCGGGCACTGAGTTGATGGTTCGCTCGCGAACGCTCGCTCACGTGCTGTCTCCCCGCTTGTAGACCTCGGCGATCAGATCGCGCAACGGCATCGGCGTCTCGCGCACGTGGCGCACCAACGGGGTCAGCGGGCCGAGCTTCGTGAGCACGGAGCCGACGCCCTCGCTCGGGCGGCAGCGCACGTTCACGCCGTCGACCGTCACCGAGACGCCCTGGCCGTGCAGCAGTTCAGCCACCTGGTTGGCGGTCTGCGGGTCGTCGAGCCCGAACTCGAGTTCCGGCCGCTCCCACTCGCGGCGCAGGCTCTCGAGGTCGCCGGAGTACTTCACCCGGCCCCGGTCGAGCAGCAGGGCGTTGGACTGCAACGCCTCGATCTCCTCCAGCCGGTGCGAGGAGATGAGCACCGCGAGCCGCTCCTGCTTGACCAGGTCCATGATGAGCGTCAGCAGGCCGTGCGCGGCGATCGGGTCGACGGCACCGGTGGGCTCGTCGAGGATCAGGGCACGGGGACCGGGCAGCAGCGCGCGGGCCAGCCGCAGGCGCGCCCGCATGCCGGCCGACAGGCCGGCGACCACCGACTCGGTCTGCGCGCCGAGGTTCACCATCTCCAGCACGTGCGGGATGCGCTCGGCGAGCTGGGTGCGCGGCATGCCCTGCAGCCGGCCGTGCAACTGCAGGTTCTCCTTCGCGGTGGCCCGCATGAGGAGGCTGCGGTCTTCCGACGGCATCCAGCCGACGACCTGACGCACCTGCTCGGAGTCGCGGTCGACGTCGAGCCCGAGCACGTGGCCCGCGCCCCCGGTGGACGTGGTGAGCCCGACGAGGATGCGGAACATCGTGGTCTTGCCCGCGCCGTTGGGGCCGACGATCGCGCAGATCTCGCCGGCGCGCACCGTGAGGTCGACGCCGTCGAGGGCGCGCACCGTCTCCTGCAGGTGGGTGCGGGCGAAGATCCGCATCCAACCGGGGGTGGGCTCGTAGATCTTGCTCAACCCGCGGAGGACGATGATCTCGTCGGGGTTCATCAACGCCACGCTCCGAACGCTCCGTCGACACCGGTGCGCTTCCACCGGCGGTACCGCAGGTGGTTGGCGGCCCGGTCGCGGAAGCCGGTGACCCCGCCGGGCAGCAGCGGACCCTTGCCGCGCTCGGCGCGGGCGGAGAGCCGGTCGTAGACCTGACGCAGCCGGCTGCCGCGCGACTGCGGCCAGATCTCCTCGGCGAACGCCACCAACCCGGCGAGCGACTCGGCCGTCTCGGCGTCGGGCCGGCCCTGCTGGTAGGCCTGCCGGGCGACGACGAGCGCCTCGCGGGCCACCCCACGACGGGCCGCGGCGTGCAGCCTCGGCACGTTGGCGATGCGGTCGCCGTCTTCTTCGAAGAGCACCTCGAACGCCTTGTAGCGTTCCGTGAGGTCGCGGAGCGCGCCCCCGAACTGGGCCTTGTGCATGTTCTCCCCGTGGACCCGGTAGTACGCGAGGTCGACGCCGTTGACCCGGCCGATCGATCCCCGGCTGGCCGCCCGCATCCACATGAGGAAGTCGGCGGCGTGCGGCAGGCGCGCGTCGTAACCGACGAGGTCCTGCATGGTCTTGTTGCGCATGATCGCTTCGGGCGTGTAGATCGGATTGCTGACGCTGGTGCACATCATGTCGAGCCACTCCTGGCCCGACCAGATCGACCACGACCGCGGCTCGGTGCGTGGCGGCGGCGGCACGTCGACGAACGAGCGGGTGAACCCGTAGACCAGGCCGACGTCGGGCTGCGCCTGCATGAGCGCGGTGGCGTTGGCCAGCGCCCGCGGCGCGAGGAGGTCGTCGGCCGAGAGCAGCAGCACGTACTCGCCGGTGGCGGCCGCCAGGCCCTCGTTGTAGGTGGTGATGTGCCGCTGGTTGGTCTCGTGGACGATCACCCGCACCCGCCGGTCGTCAGCGGCGAGCCGGTGCGCGACCTCCGCGCTGTCGTCGGGCGAGGCGTCGTCGATGATGAGGACGTCGACGTCGACGCCCTCCTGGCTCAGCACGCTTCCCACGCAACTCGGCAGGAAGTGGCCGTACCGGTAGCACGGGATCACCACCGACACGGTCGGCGGCGCGGGTAACGGTTGCGGTGCGGTCTTGATCAACGGTGCCCTCCCCAGATTCAACCCGCGAGACACGGCGCGCCGGTCGTGAAGCTCGACCGGCGCGCCGTTGTGGTTCTCTTTGCGCGTTGCGGCGCGTCCGAGTTTAGTTGCCCGGAACGAACACCACGTCCACCCAATAGTTGTGATTAGACGACGCAGTCGGCCATACGGTCGAACCGTACGAATACACCGCGCCGCCCGCCGGAACACTCAACGGTCCACGGCTGTACGGGCTGGCGAATCCGTTCAATGTCAACGCATAGTGACCGGTGTTCGTGTGGTAGGAGACGGTGTATGTGGCACCTACGGTCACGGTGACCGGGGTGTCGAACAGCACCGTCTGCCAGCCACTCGCCGTTTCCGTCACGTACGTCGCGGTGGCGATCTGCAGGCCCGTCGGGCCCCACAACGTCGCGGTATGGGTTCCGGTGTTACCGGCACCCTTCCAGAACCGCACACCGCGGATCTGGCCGGCCGTATTCGAGGCGAACTTCACGCCAACTTCGAGCGACGACGAGTCGTCCCAGGACGCCGAGCCCGGTGTGGCCGCCGGGTCCATCAGGAACACCGAGCCGGCCGGCGGCTGGTCGGGCTGCGGCGGCTGCGGGATCGAGGCCGGGATGAACAGCGGGTCGACCCAGTAGTTCGTCGAACCGTAGCTGTCCGTCGGGAACGTGTCGGTCCCGTACTTGAACACACCGTTCGACCCGTTGAACGCGGTCATGGTCGCGTCGCTGTTGGTCCACTGGGTGGCGTAGAAGTTCGACGTCACCGCGTAGTTCCCCAGCGGTGCCCAGTACGCCGCGATGTACGTGGTGCCCGCGGTGACGTTGATCGGCGCCGAGAACTGCGCGCTGCGCCAGCCGGTTCCGTCGTTCGACGGGAACGTCACCTTCGCCAGCTGCTGCTGGGTCGCGGCGTTGTACAGCGTTCCGGTGTGCGTGCCCGTGTTGCCGGGACCCTGGTAGTACCGGATGCCGACGAGCTGACCGTTGACGGTCGGCGTGAACTTCACGCCCAGCGTCACCCCGCTGTTGTCACCCGACGAGGCCTGTGCCGGCGTCGCGTTGGTGGCGAACAGCGTCGAGAACGTCGTGTACGGGGTCGTGGTGAACGACCACACCTTGGGTGCCGCGAGCGGCGTCCCGCCGGTGTCCGACGCGTTCACCGTCGCCGTGTACTGCTTGCCGGCGCCCAGCGCCGTCGCCGGGGTGAACGTCACCGTCCGGGTCGGGTCGTCGTAGGTGATCGCACCGGCGACCGCGACGTTGGCGCTGTCCTTCAGCGTGAACGTGATCGACGCCGGGTTGACCGACTTGGAGAACGTCGCCGTCGGAGCCACCGCCAGGTCGACGCCGGTCTGGCCGGCCTCCGGCGAGTTGACCAGCACCGTCGGCGCCGAGCCGGTACCGCCGTCGACGAAGTTCACGTCGACGTAGTAGTTGGTGTCGGTCGGCGAGGTCTCCACCGGGAAGCCGTTGCCGGTCCGGTAGACGCCGTTGCCGTTGTTCCCCGGCCCGCGCGGTGCGGTGAGCGGACCCGACTTCCAGTCGAGGCTGCTGAAGAACCGGTCGTCGGCCGAGTACCGGCCGACCGGCGCGAAGTAGGACGCGACGTAGGTGTTGCCGGCCAGCACCTGCACCGGGCTGCTGAACGTCAGCGTCTGCCAGCCGGAGGCGGTCTCGTTCGAGAACGTGCCGGTACGCAACTGCTGGCCGCCGGCGGTCCACAGCGTGCCGACGTGGGTGCCGGTGTTGCCGGTGCCCTTGTAGAACCGGATGCCGGTGATGTTGCCGCTGTTCTGCGGCGTGAACTTCACGCCCAGCGTCACCGAGCCACCGTCGTCGGCGGCCGGCACCTTCGGGGTGCGGTCGCCGAAGAGCGAGCCCGGGCCGCTCAGCGGGTAGGAGCGGCTGGCGATGACGGTGCCGATGTTGGCGCTGTCGTCGATCGCGCGCACCCGCACGGTCATCGTGCCGGCGCCCGACGCGATGAACGTGTACGACCACGACGACGTTCCGCTGGTGGCCGGGTGCCAGGTGGCGCCGTCGGTCGACACCTCGATGCCGGCGACCCGGCCGCCGGTGTCGGTGGCGGTGCCGGTGAGGGTCACCTGCGAGCCGTTGACGATCGTGGTGCCGGCGGCCGGCGTCGAGATGACCGCCGTCGGCGCGACGACGTCGGTCGTCTTGGTCGGCATGACCATGCCGGACATCAGCGTGGTCGGGAACGAGTCGAGGTCGGCCAGGATGTTCAGCGTGGCCTGCTGCATCCGCGGGTCGGCCGGCGACTGGGTGCCGTCGTGCTCGGAGTCGAGACCCCAGGCCCACTGGATGGTGCCGGCGCTGAAGACGCGGGCACCGCTCGCCGCCCTGTACATCGTCATGTTGTGCGTGGTGGTGCCGGGCGCGACGTGCAGGCCGAAGTCCTGCAGGTACTCGGGGCTCGCCCCGGTGGTGGTCGACAGGCGGATCAGGCCGGCCGGCCGGAACCCGTTGTCGACGTCCTCATTGGACTCGTAGCCGACCGTGTGCGGCGCGAGCGTCGCGACCTGGCCGGTGCCGAGCGTCGCCACCGTGGTGTTGCGCCAGAACCGGTTCTTGCCCTGCTCGGCCGGTACCTGCATGGCGAGGTCGGTGTTGTTCGACATGTACATGGTGCCGGTGAGGGCGTTCTCCGGCCGGTTGCCGTTCTTCGGCGGGGTGAACCGCGGATCGCGCCAGGTACCGGTCCACTCCGGCGACGGGTCGATCGTGTCGGCGGCCCAGGTCTCCTTGTAGCAGACCAGCGTGCGGTACGCGGTGTTCGAGCCGTCGGTGCTGTTCTCGTACCGGGTCTTCCAGTACACCTCGTTGCCGCTGAAGAACGCGAGGTTCGTGCCGGCGTCGCGGGCGGCCTCGACGTTCGCGCGCTGCTGGCCGGACCAGTACTCGTCGTGCCCCACCGACAGGAACGTCTTGTGGTTCTTGATGAGGTTGCCGCGCCGGTCCGAGTCGATGTCGGTGGTGTAGCTGATGTCGTACCCGTTGCGCTCCAGGAACCGGATCATCGGGTACTCGTTGCTGAACACCCAGTCACGGCCGTTGCCGACGTTGCGGGTGGCGTAGGGCCGGTTGTAGCTGACCTTCAGGGCCCGGCCCTGCGGGCCGCCCCAGTAGAAGTTCGAGCCGCCGTAGTCGTTGTACGCCTGCCAGGTGGCGTCGGAGGTCTTGAAGAACACCGGCGAGGTGCTGGCGTCGTTGCGCACGACGAACGGCGTGTGGCTGGCCTCGTTGTTGTCGATGCGGGTGAGCTTGGCGATGTAGACGCCCGAGACCTGATTCGCCGGCACGGCCCACGTGGCCGACACGCGCCAGGTGCCGCAGTCGTAGATCTCGGTGACCGCGTTCGTCACGCACGCGGGCTGGTTGAGGGCCAGGCTCGTCTGCGGGGTGAACGAGGTGATCAGCCGCGCGCCGTTGCCCTGGTAGTAGCCGAGCCGGTAGATGTCGACGCGGTAGGCGGTCGTCGCGCTGATCTTGAAGCTGACGGTTCCGCCGGCGTTCACGCTGACGTCGGTGGTGAAGCCCTGGATGCTGTCGTCGCCGGCGCCCCAGAGGTCGTCCCACTCCGCCGGTGACGTGCCGGCCTTGGAGTTCTCGCACGTGATGGCGTTGATGCTGCACGGGTCGTCGGCCGCCACGGCGGGCTGGCTGGCGACAACACCGGCGAGCAGCGCCAGACCGGTGGCCGTGATGCCCGCGAGCCAGCGGGTCGGGCGCCGTCGGGCGTGCTTCGGGGTCCATTCGGAGCGGTGCCTACGCACGCTCCCTTGTAAGCCGTCGCCCACTTACAGCCCCATTCTCCGGTTCGGAAAAAAGAAGGTGAGACCCGTTCAAAGAAAGAGTCCCGGGCGACGCTAGTGCTCCCTTAAGTCCGTCACAAGCGTTCATTAAATCCGGACGTCAAGGTCGGTCGGTCGGGCCTGATCGACAAACGGATGAGGGGTGGTCGGCGGGCCAGCGAAAGTAATACCGACCGTTTCCGGCTGCGTGCGGAACGCAGTCGGAAATCGGTCACTCGGCGAACCAGCGGACACTGGAAGTTCGGATGGCCCGGGCCGGATGTGTGAATCGCCACACGGCACCGGAAATGCCGCAACAGAGGGCCAACGTGAACGAGAACGTCGTGAACGCGAGCGAGTCGAACGTCGCCGACACCAGCATCGAGATGACGATGGTGGAGATGAGCGCCGCGCACAGATGCTTGTCCTCCGGCCGCTCGGCCCGTTTCAGCGCGATCCAGGCGAGCGTCAGCGACACCAGGTGCAGCGCGGCGAACGCCGCCACTCCGATGATGCCCATGGTCACCAACTGCAGCAGCCACTGGTTGTCGAGAATCAGATAAAGGTCGGGAATCAGTGTTCCCGGGCCGCGGCCGAGCCACGGTCGTTGCGCGAAGTAATGCCCGACAATCGTGTAATCGTCGGTACGTCCGGAAATGCTCGGGTCCTCGTCGAACGATGTGAACATCGACTTGATTGTTCCGAGCAGGCCGGGTTTGAGTACCGAAAACGCACCGATCACGGCGATTCCGACCAGCATCACGTTGTACCGCGTGCGCCAGTTCCAGGCCGCGATGAACATCACGACGACCGCCGTGATGAGCGCGATGACCCCGGTGCGCGAAATGGCGATCGGGATCGCCGCCGTCATCAGCACCGCGATCACCGCCGCCGCGGCGCGCGCGCGTTTCGAGGGCGCGAACCGCGCGAAATGGATGGCGAACGGCACCGCCATCGCCATCACGGTGGCGAACTCGATGTAGTGGGTGGCGGTGCCCGCCACGCGGAAGAGGCCGGAGTCACCACGGTTCTGGAAGTCGGCGATCTCACCGTGGATCGCGGTTCCCGGCAACCAGATGTACGCCGCGATGTTGACCTTGCTGATCAGCTGGATGAAGGCGACGACCGCCATGAACCCGCCGCCCCAGATGTACACCCGCAGCACGCCGTTGAGCCGCTGCCAGTTCGGGATGCCGTCGGCGGCCATCAGCACCACACCGAGGAACTCCACCGTGAGGATCAGGGTGAAGTTCTGGGCGTTCGACTCCATGATCGGCAGCCCGCGCAGGGTGCCACCGAGGTAGGACAGCAACGTGGCCAGCAGGTAGAACAGCACCACCCAGCGCATCGGCTGCGGCCCCAGCATGACCAGCCGGCGGTTCAGCCGGGCCAGCAGCCACCAGCACCACAGCGCGAACGCCACCAGCAGCGCCGGCCGGCCGGCGTAGGTCAACTCGGGAACGATGAGCTGCGCCGGTAGCGCGTACAGCAGGAAGACCATCAGGCTGAGGAGCCCGGCGGCGTCGATGCGCGTCAGCCGACGCCTGGTGCCGTACGTGCGTTCATCGAGAAGCGTTGGCTCCAGGTCGACCGGGTGCAGCGCGGTCGAGGTCAATGCCCACCGTTCCGGTCGTCCGACCCACGCGACCACTGGCTACGGGGAATCGGCAGGATGATCGTCGCCTCGGCGCCGCTGACCACCTGCGGCCGGCCGTTGGAGCCGTTGTTGTCGTCGGGCTCGCTGCTCCGGCGTCCCGCGCCGTTCTCGATCCGGACCGACGACCGCCCGGAGCCGCGCGCCGCGGCGCGACCGGCCGCGGGCCCAGCTGCCGGCACCGCCGACTTCGTTTCGCCGTTGGCCGCCGCCCGGGTGCTCGGGATGCGCCCGATCACCTGGGTCTCCTCGCTCGACCCCGACGCCTGAACGCCGGTGGGGCGGCTGCCCACGAAGCGTGGCTGGATCACCGGGTTGGCGGCGGTCTCCGGCTCGTCGTCGCCGGGCTCGTCGTCGCCGGACGTGCGGCGGCGGCTCCGCAGCCAGCGGAGGAAGACGTCGATGCCGATCGTGCCGGCCGTGGTGAGCAGCAGGCCGACGCCGATGGTGACCACCAGCACCCGCTTGACCTTCGAGGTGACGATCTCCACGTCGGCGCCGTCGGTGAGCGTCTTGGTGGTGATGGTGTCCTGCGGCATGACGCCGTAGCTCGCCTGCTGCGCGGCGACCTGCTCGCTGATCTGCTTGATCACCTCGCGCACGGTGGCGGTCGCCTGCGTCGGCGACTTGCCGACGGCCTCGATGATGAAGATCGGCGAGCGCTGGTCCATCGTCACCGTGATGCTGTCGCTGAGGCCCGCCTCGACGAAGCCCTCCAGCGTCTTCTGGTCCATCACCTGCAGGATCGTCGCCTGGCCGAGCGCGTTGAAGCCGAGGTCGAGCCACGGGTTCTTGGGCCGGCTGGGAATGGCCTTGTTCTGCGCCTTCAACTCGGCGTCGGCCGGGTCGCCCGGCGCCGGGATCATCACCACGTTGCCGGTGGCCCGGTAGTCGGGCTTGACCGAGCTGGAGACCAGGATCGCGACGATCGCCGACACCAGGAGGATCGGAAGAGCGAAATACCAACGCCGGAACAGGAGTCGGGTGAGGTCCCACAGATCCATGGCGTTCCTTTTAACTTCGATCACGACCCCGGAGAGGCAACCGGGACGGCCTGAGGTGATTTGCCCGGCAAGTATCCGCATCCGTGGCGAGCATCCGCAAGGTTAGCCCTCGGGCGCTACGCCCGGTGCGACGGCTCTGGGCTGGTACTTGTCGGTTGGAGCGCCACTATCGCGCATCGACCGGCGTGGCACCGCGCCCGTTCGGCGGCCACGCGTCGGCGGTCGCCGGGCGTGGGATCCCTCGGTGGATGCGGCGGGTCGGTCGTTCGGTGGATGCCAAACGGGACGCAGGACGCCCGCAACGGACATAGCCAGCATCGACGCCGATCAACGCTGTGAATGTCGGGACTCTTCCGGCCCGGCTGGCGGAAAGGTGACATCGAAACCGGCCTGGCGGCCCCTTGCCGATGTCCGATCGCCTTCGGCATCGTTGCCCGCGAGCATCGTGAAGTTCTTTCGCGACGAATCTGGCGATACCGGACCGAAGAGTGGGTACATGGCACGCAGACCGAGTGTTTCCATCCTCGTCGCCAATCTTCCCGCCGAGCGTGACCGCCGGGTGATCCGGGAGTGCCTCTCCCTGGAGGCCGCCGGCTTCGACGTGACGGTGATCGCACCACGGGGCGACAGGAGCCTGAAGATCCTGCCCGGCAGCCGGGGGACGCGGCTGCGCCCGTACCCGGTGAAGATCCTGGGTTCCGGGCCGGTCACGTTCGCGATCGAGTTCGGCTGGTCGTTCCTGTGCGTGGCGGTCCGCCTGCTCGGCGAGCTCCTGCGCGGCCGGGCCCAGGCGGTGCAGGTCTGCAACCCGCCCGACGTCTACTGGCCGCTGGCGCTGCTGATCCGGGCGATCGGCCGGCCGTGGGTGTTCGACCACCACGACCTGTGCCCCGAGGTCTACGCGACCCGGTCCAACGGATCGCCGAACAAGGTGATGTTCCGCACGCTCGTGGGCCTGGAGTGGCTGACGTTGCGGACGGCGTCGCACGTGTTCGCCACCAACGAGTCGTTCAAGGAGAACGCGGTGCGGCGCGGCGTGCGTCCGGGCAAGGTGACGGTGGTGCGCAACGGTCCCGCGGCGAACGAGATCGCGCCGGTCGAACCGGTCGCGAGCGAGGAGCACCGCATCGTCTACCTCGGCGTCATCGGTCCGCAGGACAACGTCGAGGGCGTCGTCGAAGCCGCGGAGGCGTTGCGGCAGCGGCGTCCGGCGCGCGACTGGCGGGTCGTGATCGCCGGTGACGGTGAGCAGATGCCGGTGCTCACCGCGATGGTCGCCGACCGCGGCCTCGGCGACGTGGTGGAGTTCGCCGGCTGGCTCGACGGCCCGGCCGTCGACGACCTGCTCCGCTCGGCCACCGTGGCCATCCAGCCCGACCTGCCGACGCGCATGAACGACCTGTCCACGATGGCCAAGACCGTCGAGTACCTGGGCCGGGGCGTGCCGGTGGTGGCGGCCGACCTCACCGAGACCCGCCGCAGCGCCGCCGACGCGGCCGTGTACGTGCCGACCGGTTCCGGCGCGGAGTTCGCCGACGCGATCGATGAGCTGCTCGACGACCCGGAGCACCGCGCACAGATGCGCAAGGAGGGGCTGGCCCGGTTCGCCGAGATGCTGTCGTGGGACCACCAGGCCCGCTCGTACATCGCGATCTGGAAGACGTTGCTGGGGAAGAAGTTGCGGAAGTCCACTGTGGAGATTCCCCGCCAGCGCGGGGCCGCCGATCGGGCCTCCGTCGGGGCCGACCGGTGACCAGTGTCGTCATCGCCGCCCACAACGAGGCGGCCGTGATCGGCCGGTGCCTCGACGCGCTGCTGGCCGACCCGCCATCCGGCCCGTTCGACGTCACCGTGGTCGCCAACGGCTGCACCGACGCCACGGTGGCGGTCGCGGCGACGCGTCCGGGCGTTCGCGTGCTGTCGCTGCCCGAGCCGGGCAAGGCGGGCGCGCTCAACGCCGGCGACGAGGTCGCGGTCGGCTTCCCCCGCCTGTACCTGGACGCCGACATCGTCCTCACGCCCGGGTCGGTGCCTGCGCTCGTCGCCGCCGTGGAGGCGGGCCTGCTCGCCGCCGCACCCGGCCGCGCGCTCGACACCGCGGGCCGGCCGCTGCCGGTCCGCGCCTATTACGCGATCAACCGCCGGCTGCCGGCGTTCCGCGACGCGCTCTACGGCCGCGGTGCGATCGTCCTCTCCGAGCGCGGCCGCGCCCGGTTCGACGCGTTCCCGGCGCTGCACGCCGACGACCTGTTCCTCGACTCGCTGTTCGAGGTCGGCGAGAAGCGCGAGGTCGCCGGCGCGACGGCGAGGGTGGCCACCCCGCGCCGCACCGCCGACCTGATCCGGCGTCTGGTCCGCGTCCGCGCGGGAAACGCCGCGATGCGGACCGCGGGCATGTCCGGCGGCCCGGCCGTGCGGCCGTCGCGGCGGTCGTCCTGGCTGCGGGACGTGGTGCTGCGGCGGCCGTGGCTGGCCCCGGCCGGTGCGATCTACGCCGCGATCACGCTGATCGCCGAGCGGCGCTCCCGCGGCGCCACCGACTGGGGACGCGACGAGTCGAGTAGGACCGTGAATGCCTGAGAGCGTCATCAACATCTGCTTCCACGGGATCGGCACGCCCGGCCGCGAGCTGGAGCCCGGCGAGAGCCGGTACTGGATCGGCGTCGACACGTTCCACCGCGTGCTCGACGACCTCGCCACTGCGGCCGATTTGTCGCCGAGGGAGGCGACCTGGCCGGCCGTGCGGATCAGCTTCGACGACGGCAACGCGTCCGACCTCGAGATCGGCCTGCCCGGCCTGCAGGCCCGCGGCCTGTCCGCCGACTTCTTCGTGCTCGCCGGCCGGCTGGGCGCCCCCGGTTCGCTCGACGAGCCGGCGGTGAAGGAACTCGTGGCGGCCGGGATGACCGTGGGCACCCACGGCATGAACCACATCCCGTGGCGCGGTCTCGACCCCGCCACCAACCAGGCCGAACTGGTCGACGCCCGGGCCCGGATCGCGTCCGTCACCGGCACCCCGGTCGACGCCGCCGCCTGCCCGCTCGGCCGCTACGACCGCCGCCTGCTGGGCGACCTGCGCCGGTTCGGCTACCGCCGCGTCTACACGTCCGATCGCCGGGCCGCGAACCCGAACGCGTGGATCCAGCCCCGGTTCAGCATCCGGGCCGAGGACACCGCGGAGTCGTTCCGCGCACAGGCCACCGCCGTCCCCGCCCTCTCGACCCGGGCGAAGGACGCCGCCAAGGGCCTCGTGAAGCGCTGGCGCTAGTCGGCGAGGAGTTCGGCGGCGATCCGGCGGCCGATCAGCAGGGACGCGGTGGCGGCCGGCGAGGGCGCGTTCAACACGTGCAGCACCGGCCCCTCGCGGCGCAACAGGAAGTCGTCGACCAGTTTGCCGTCGGCGCCGACCGCCTGGGCCCGGACCCCGGCCGGTGCCCGCTGCATGTCGCTCGCCTGGATGTCGGGCAGCATCCGGCGCACCGCCGCGACGAACGAGCGGCCCACCAGCGAGCGCACCATCTCGCCCGCGCCGACCTTGCCGTACCGGCGGGCCAGCCGCCACGAGCCCTTGAACGCCATCGAGTCGGCCAGGTCGCGCACCGAGACGTTGGTCCACCGGTAGCCCTCGCGGGCCAGTGCCGGCACCGCGTTCGGGCCGATGTGCACGTGACCGTCGATGCCGCGGGTGAGGTGCACGCCGAGGAACGGCAGTTCCGGGTCGGGCACCGGGTACACCAGGCCGCGGACCAGATCGGACCGCGACGGGATCAGTTCCCGGTACTCGCCGCGGAACGGCACGATGCGTACCTTCGGATCGGTGCCGGACAGCCGCGCCAACCGGTCGGACTGCAGGCCGGCACACACCGCGGCCCGGTGCGCCACCAGGGTGTCGCGGGTGGTGCGCAGGAGCACCTCGCCGTCACCGTGATAGATGCCGCGGACCGCCTCGCCGAGCCGGATCACACCGCCGTCGGCCTCGATGAGGCGTCGCAGCGCCGCCGCCACCAACGAGTAGTCGACGCGGCCGGTGGAGTCGACGACGAGCGCGGCGACGGCGCGCAACGACGGCTCCCGCTCCTCGACCTCGCCGGGCTCGGCCCGCCGCACCGGAACGCCGTTGGCCTTGCCCCGTTCCAGCAGCCGCTCCAGTGCCGGCAGCTCACCCGGCCGGGTGGCGACGACGAGCTTGCCCGGCACGTCGAAGGGAATGTCATGTGACGCGCAGAAGCGCTTCATCTCCTCGGCGCCCCGCACGGCGAGATCGGCCTTCAACGACCCCGGTGCGTAGTACAGCCCGGAGTGGATGACGCCGGAGTTGCGTCCCGTCTGGTGGGTGGCGAGCGCGGTCTCCTTCTCGACCACGACGACCGGCCGGTCGGGGTCGCGTTCCTGGAGCGCCCGCGCGGTGGCCAGCCCGACGATGCCGCCACCGACGACGACATTGGGCAACGGTGCCATCAGGCGGCCGCCGCGATGCTCAGCGGGCCCGGCCGTTCGCGGAACCTGCGCCGGCTCAGCAGCGCCCGCGTCGCCCGCCGGCTCGGCTCGCTACCGAGCGCCGCCCGGCTCGCCTCGCGCAGCAGCACCATCGCCCAGAAGACGCCGGTGGCGACGGCGTTGTGCCGGCGCCGGTAGAGCCGCACCCGGTTGAGCGTCATCAGCGCCCACAGCGGCGGGTTGGTGGCCGCGTCGCCCTCCAGGTGACGGGCGTTGGCGTGCGGCGTGTACATCATCGTGAACCCGAGGTCGCGGGCCCGCAGCGCGTACTCGGTCTCCTCGGAGTACAGGAAGAACGTCTCGTCCCAGCCGCCGCAGGCGTCCCAGCAGGCCTTGTCGATCAGCATGATCGAGCCCTCGGCCCAGTCGACGGTGGTGACGCCGGTGTAGCGGCCGCGGTCGGTGACGGACTCGCCGAGCAGGGCGAACCGGCTCGTCCGCTTGCCGCCGAGCACGGCGTCGCCGAACGCGCGGAGGATCGTCGGATCGCGCCGCAGGCTCGGGGAGAAGTCACCGTTCGCGCGCACGATCTTCGGGACGGCGATGCCGGCCCCGCGGCGTCTCAACAGCGTCAGGAGCTCGGGGACGCAGTCGGCGGCGAGCCGGATGTCGGGATTGAGGACGAGCACCGCGTCGAACGGCCCCGCCTTTTCGGCAGCCGCCGCCACGGCGGCGTTGATGCCCGCGGCGTAGCCGGCGTTGCGACCCGTCTCCACCACGTGAGCGTACGGGGCGTACCGGCGCACCGCCTCGACCGACCCGTCGCGCGAGGCGTTGTCGGCGACCGTGAGGTGCCAGTTGAGTCCGCGTAGCCCCGGTGCGAGCGAGGCGACCAGGTCTTCGATGAGGGCGGCGCTGTTGTACGTGACCACCACCACGGCGATGGTCTCCGGCTCACCGGTCACTGGACGCCCTTCTCTCGCGTAACACCCGCCCATTCTCCGCGTGGCCTGTGAAGGCGTCTGTCGGAAAGCTGCCGGTCCTTGTCGACTAACGGGCGCTTCGGTCAACCCGAACGTAGCGCAGAGATTCATCACGCCCGCCGGTAGATTCGCATCCGATGGCCGTTCGAGTCACCCCGATCACCGGCGCCGACGTGAACGCGGTCGCCGGATTCCTGCATTCCGAACTCAACCAGCGGGTACCGGCCGCCGCGTGGGCACGCGCGGTCGACGTGCCGTGGAAGGTCGACGCTCCGAACCACGGGTTCATGCTGGTCACCGAGACCGGTGAGGTCGTTGGTGCGTACCTCGCGTTCTACTCCGAGCGGACCGTCGACGGGCAGGTCGAGCGGTTCTGCAATCTCGGCGCGTGGTGCGTGCGTGAGGAGCACCGCTTCCACAGTCTCCGCCTGCTGAAGGCGTTGCTGGCGCAGGACGGATACCACTTCACCGACCTGTCACCCAGCGGCAACGTGGTACCGATCAACAGCCGGCTGAAGTTCGAGTTCCTCGACACCGCCGCCGCGCTCGTGCCGAACCTCCCGTGGCCGGGGCTCCCGTTCCGGGTGACGAGCAACCCCGCGGTGATCGCGCGCACGCTGCGCGGGCGCGACCGCGAGATCTACGACGACCACCGCGACACCGCCGCGGCGAAACACGTGCTGCTGCGCGCCGGAGCCGAGCACTGCTACGTCGTGTTCCGGAAGGACCGGCGCAAGGGGCTGCCGCTGTTCGCGTCGGTGCTCCACGTGAGCAACCCCGCGGTGTTCCGGAAGACGGCGCGCGCGTTCACCCGTCACCTACTGCTGCGGTACGGCATTCCGGCGACGTTCATGGAGCAGCGGGTCACCGGGCACCGGCCGTGGCCGGCGAGGCCGCTGAAGTCTCCGCGCCGCAAGATGTTCCGCAGCGAAAAGCTGGCCCACGACCAGATCGACTACCTGTACAGCGAACTCGTCAGCCTCGGTTGGTAAAGGAACTCGATGCGAACCCAACTGCACCACCTCGTGTCCGAGGCTGCCGTCACCCGTGGTGACGCGCCGGCGGTCACGGTCAAAGACACCACGCGCACCTACGCGCAACTGTGGGCGGAGACCGTCGCGGTGGGTGCCGGGTTACGCCGGCTCGGTCTGAACACGGAGGACCGGGTCGCGGTCTACCTCGACAAGCGCGTGGAGACGGTCACCGCGATCTTCGGTGCCTCCGCCGCGGGCGGTGTGTTCGTTCCCGTGAACCCGTTGCTGCGGGCGCGCCAGGTGGCGTTCATTCTCGCCGACTGTGACGTCAAGGTGCTCGTCACCAGCCCCGAGCGGCTGGCGATGCTGAAGACGGAGCTGGCCGACTGCAAGGCGCTCGAGCACGTCGTGGTGATCGGCGAGAAGCCGGAAGTCGAGGCCCACTACCGGGTGTCGACGTGGGGCGACCTCATCGCCGGGCCGGAACAGCCGCCGGTCGACGGCATCGATCTCTCCATGGCGGCGATTCTCTACACCTCGGGCAGCACCGGCACGCCGAAGGGTGTGGTGCTCTCGCACCGGAACCTCATCGTCGGCGCCGAGAGCGTGAGCGGCTACATCGGCAACACGCCGGACGACGTGATCGTCGCCCTGCTACCGCTGAGCTTCGACGCCGGGTTCAGCCAGCTCACCACCGCGTTCAGCGTCGGCGCGCACGTGGTGCTGGTGAACTACCTCACGCCGGCCGACGTGCTCAACCAGTGCGCGAAGCACGGGGTCACCGGGCTCACCTGCGTGCCGCCGCTGTGGATCCAGCTCGCCGACCTCACCTGGCCGGCCGAGACCGCCGGCCGGATCCGGTACTTCGCCAACACCGGCGGCCGGATGCCGAGGTCCACATTGGACAAACTGCGGGCGCACTTCACGAACGCCAAGCCGTTCCTGATGTACGGGCTCACCGAGGCGTTCCGCTCCACCTACCTCGACCCGGCCGAGGTCGACCGCCGGCCCGACTCGATCGGCAAGGCCATCCCCGACGCCGAGATCCTCGTGGTGCGCGACGACGGCTCGATCTGCGACCCGCACGAGCCCGGTGAACTCGTGCACCGCGGCGCGCTCGTGTCGCTCGGGTACTGGAACGACCCGGAGCGCACCGCGGAACGCTTCCGTCCCGCGCCCGGCCGCCCGGCCGGCGTCATGGTCACCGAGTTGGCCGTGTTCTCCGGCGACGTCGTCAAGCGCGACGAAGAGGGATTCCTGTACTTCGTGAGCCGCAAAGACGAGATGATCAAGACGAGCGGGTACCGGGTGAGCCCCACCGAGATCGAGGAAGTGGTCTACGAGACCGGCCTGGTGCGCGACGCCGTCGCGCTGGGCGTCGACGACGAGCGGCTGGGGCAGCACATCGTGGTGATCGTCGCGGGTTCCAAGGAAGGCGGGACGGTCGACGCCGGCGTGCTGCTCAAGGACCTCCGCAAGCGGCTGCCGCTGTACATGGTCCCCAAGCGCGTCGTCGTGAAGGACGAGATCCCGCGCTCGCCCAACGGCAAGTTCGACCGGACGCTGCTGCGCCAGGAGTTGGCCACATGAGTGAGAACATGCTGAAGGTCGGCGGGATCCCGCTCGACCGGCTCGCCGAGCGGGTCGGCTCGACGCCGTTCTTCGCCTACGACCGCGCCCTCATCACCGAGCGCGTCAGGTTGCTGAAGGCCAAGCTGCCCAACGACATCAGCCTCGGCTACGCCATCAAGGCCAACCCGATGCCGGCCGTGGTGCAGCACCTCGCCGGGCTGGTCGACGCGTTCGACGTCGCCTCCGCGCTGGAGCTGCGGGTCGCGCTCGACACACCGATGCGGCCGCACAACGTCAGCTTCGCCGGCCCCGGCAAGCGGGAGGCCGAACTGAGCCAGGCGATCGCCGCCGGCATCACCGTCGAGCTGGAGTCGGAGACCGAGGCGCGCCGGGTCATGAAGGCCGGCGAGCGCCTGGGCATCCGCCCGCGCGTGGCGATCCGCGTGAACCCCGACTTCGCGGTCAAGGGGTCGGGCATGCGGATGGGTGGCGGGCCGCAGCAGTTCGGCATCGACGCCGAGCGCGTCCCCGAGGTTCTGAAAGAGCTCGCCGAAAGCGGCCTGGACCTGCTCGGTTTCCACATCTTCGCGGGTTCGCAGAACCTGCGGGCCGACATCCTGTGCCAGGCCCAGCAGCAGACCGTCGAGCTCGCGCTGCGGCTGGCCGAGCACTCGCCGGAACCCGTGCGGTACCTCAACATCGGCGGCGGGTTCGGTATCCCGTACCACGAGAAGGACAGCCCGCTCGACCTCGACCCGATCGCGGCCAACCTCGACGAACTGCTGCGCACCAGGATCAAGCCGAACCTGCCCGACGCCAAGGTGCAGGTCGAGCTCGGCCGGTACCTCGTCGGCGAGGCCGGTGTCTACGTGACGCGCGTGGTCGACCGCAAGGAGTCCCGCGGCAAGGTGTTCCTGGTGGTCGACGGCGGCATGCACCACCAACTCGCCGCGTCCGGCAACTTCGGCCAGGTGATTCGACGCAACTACCCGCTGGTCGTGGGCAACCGCATGGCCGAGGAGCCGGTGGGGGAGGCGTCCGTGGTGGGGTGTCTCTGCACGCCGCTCGATCTGCTGGGCGACAATTTGTCACTGCCGGCCGCGGACATCGGCGATCTCGTCGTACTGTTCCAGGCCGGGGCGTACGGTCTCACCGCGAGCCCGACAGCGTTCCTGAGCCACCCGGCGCCCGCCGAGGTGCTGGTGTGAAGGGGAGTTCCGTGGAGCAGAGCACCGACGTCACCGGTGAGGTCAAGGCCGTGCTGGTGGAGACGCTCGGCGTCGAAGACCGCGCGGCGACCATCGACGCGTCGACGCCGCTGCTGGGCAGCCTGCCGGAACTCGACTCGATGGCCGTTTTGGAACTGGTGGCGGCCCTGGAGCAGCGGTTCGGGATCACGGTCGACGACGACGACGTCACCGCGGAGGTCTTCGAGACGCTGGGCAGCCTGACGGTCTTCGTCCAGGAGAAGCTCGCGTAGGACTACAACCCGAACAGCTGGTTCACGCCGGTCACGGTGAGCACGCGGTGCACCATCGGCCGCGGGTGGCTGATCGTGATGCGGCACCCGGTCGGCTCCGCTTCCGCGCGGCACGCCATGAGCGCGTTGATGCCCGACGAGTCCATGAACGTGACCTCGGCGAGGTTCACGTCGATGTGTAGCGGGCGCTCCTGGCGTAACACGGTGGACAGGGTGTGGCTGAACGCGTGCACCGTGGTCATGTCCACCTCGCCGTGCCCGGTGACGGATAC
Source organism: Virgisporangium aurantiacum (assembly GCF_016863635.1). Lineage (GTDB taxonomy): Bacteria > Actinomycetota > Actinomycetes > Mycobacteriales > Micromonosporaceae > Virgisporangium > Virgisporangium aurantiacum. The sequence goes on from NZ_BOPG01000049.1 coordinate 47,300, forward strand.
GGCGCGGCCCGGTCGTTGAACGACCTGGACCAGAAGGTACGGCCAATCGGCCGGGAGATTCGTCATTGAAGGGCCTCCTTGGGGGGATCTGGTCCGTGTGGCCGTGGGCGCGAGTGCGAACCCCGGCGCCGGAAGGCAAAACCCCAATGGAGTAGAGCGTCACCAACTCGACTTGGTCGTGTGTTCCTCACCCGACCGTACGCCCCTCCCCGTCGTGAACACCAGCCAATCGACTCGTCCGAGCTGTTGCCGGATCGTTGCTTAGTCAAGTTGCTGGGTTCCCGGCGCGCCGGTAATGCTGGCGTGGTACCTCCCGTAGAGCCGTAAGAATCCCGACATCTCGGAAGGACAAAAGCCGATGAACCGCACCCTCAGGGTGGTGGCCACCGCGGCGATCACGGTCGCCGGCATCGCCCTCGTTCCGGCAACTCCCGCCTCCGCGCACGGCAAGCCCGGCTCGTTCCCGACCACGATCACGCTGCCGGTCGGCTTCCGGCCCGAGGGCATCACCACCGGCCCCGGTCCGTTCGCCTACCTCGGCTCGCTCGCCAACGGGTCCATCTACAAGGTCGACCTGGCCACCGGCGAGGGGACGACGATCAGCCCCGGCGGCGGCCCGACCGCCCCGTCGGTCGGCCTGAAGTCAGACCAGCGCGGCCGCCTCTACGTCGCCGGCGGTGGCGCAGGTACCGGCCGGGTGATCGACGCCCGCACCGGCGCCGTGCTGAACACCTACCAGTTCACGACCGCGACGCCCACGTTCGTCAACGACGTGGTGCTCACGCCCGACGCCGCGTACTTCACCGACTCGCGCCGCCCGGTGCTCTACAAGGTGCGGATCCGCCACGGCAAGCCGGCCGCCACGGCCGAGACCATCGACGTCGTCGGCATGCCGGTGGACCCGACGGTCAACAATGCCAACGGCATCGCCCGCACACCCGACGGCCGCGCGCTGCTCGTCATTCAGTCGACGCCGGGCGCGCTGTGGCGGGTCGACCCGCGCACCGGCGCCGCCACCAAGCTCGACATCCCGGTGGAGTCGCTGGTCAACGGCGACGGCCTGCTCCTCGACGGCCGCACGCTGTACGTGGTGCAGAACCGGCTGAACCGGATCACCGTGATCAAGCTCAACCGGTCGGGCACGGCCGGCACCGTTTCCGGCACGATCACCGATCCGGGCTTCGACGTGCCGACCACGGTCGCGTCGTTCGGCAACCGGCTCTACCTGCCGAACGCCCGGTTCGGCATTCCGGCTCCGGAAACCGCCACGTTCACGGTGGTCGCCGTCCGCCGCTGACTCACGCCGGTGACAACACAGGGGGACGCGCATGCGCGCGTCCCCCTGCTCTGTACCGGATAAGGTCACTTCTTCGCGGTGAGCTTTCCGCCGTCCGGGGCGGCCAGCCACCAGGCGCCGTTCTGTCCCTGCGCCTTCCACGTGCCGGCCTCGTCCTTCACGTGGGTGTAGACCGGCTGCCGGTTGAGCGTGAGTTGCCAGGTGCCGTCCCTGCGCTGCACCTTGCCGACGAGCTTGCGGGCGATGCCCTCGAAGGCCAGGTCGTCCGAGTACGGGTACGCGGTGAAGTTCTCCGCGCAGGCGTCGTAGCAGGTCGACGTGCCGGGAGCGTCCTTGTCCCACCGGTACAGCGGCAGGTCCGCGGCGGTGGTCACGATCGCGCCGATCGTCGCCTGGACGGCCTTGACCAGGGGACGGGCCGCCGGCGCCGGCGCGGTTCCGGCCTGGGCGTCGCCGGCGGCCCCGTCATCCGCGGGTGCGGCGTCGGCCGCGGCTTCGTTGCTCTTGGACTCGGGCGTCAGGTCGAGGGCGCTGCACGCCGACAGGGCGAGCAGCGCCGAGATGGTCAGGGCGATTGTGTATATGGTCTTTCGCATCGGGTCTCCTTGGGCTTTGCCGGTGTCCACGGCCGGAGCACCCCGCCGGGTTCGGATCTTGGCCGTCGCGAAGCCGACACGCCGCCCGATGAACCAAGATGAAGCGCATGACTGCTGAAGCGCCCGCTGTGCCCAACCCGCTGGAGCCCGTCGACGAGACCTGGCAGCGCGGCCTGGCCATCGTGGCCCACCCCGACGACCTGGAGTTCGGTGCCGCCGCCGCGATCGCCCGGTGGACCGCGCAGGGCAAGGAGATCATCTACTGCCTGCTCACCAGCGGCGAGGCGGGCATCGACGGCCTCGACCCGGCGGAGGCCGGCCCGCTGCGGGAGGAGGAGCAGCGTGAGTCGGCGCGGATCGTCGGGGTGTCCCAGGTCGACTTCCTCGGGCTGCCCGACGGGGTGCTCGAGTACGGCGTCCCGCTGCGCCGCGAGATCACCCGGGTGATCCGGAAGTACCGGCCGGAGATCGTCATCACCGGCAGCTTCCGGGACAGCTGGGACCCCGACGGCCAGAACCTCAACATGTCCGACCACATCGTCACCGGCCGCGCCGTGCTCGACGCCGCCCGCGACGCCGGCAACCGCTGGGTGTTCCGCGAGCAGATCGAGTCGGAGGGCCTGGAGCGCTGGGGCGGGGTCGCCCAGGTGTGGGCGGCCGGGTCGTGGCGGGCGAAGCACGGCGTCGACACGACCGCGACGTTCGAACGGGGCGTCCAGTCACTGGAGGCGCACGCCGCCTACCTGCGCGGCCTCGGCTCCGGCGACTTCGACGCGGAGGAGTTCCTGGAGGGCTTCGCGCGCCAGGTCGGCACCCGTCTGGGCGTCAAGTACGGTGCGATCTTCGAGGTGTTCAAGCTGGGGCTGCTCTAGCTACCGCCCACGGTTGCGCGGGTGGTCGCGGGCCTGCCGTTCGTTGCCGCGCCGGTAGTTGCCCGTCCAGCGGGCCATGACCTCCTGCTCGTCCTCCTCGACCTCGGCGAGGAACTCAGCGGCCCGGCCGCCACGCAGCGTGGTGGCGGGGCGACCGTGATGGGTGATGAGCACCGATCCGTCGCCCCGCACCGTGTAATCGAACCCGTTCGGTGCCGGCACGCCGCCGATCCTGCCGCGTCACCCGCCGGCGCCGCGACGGGTTTACAGGCGGTCGTAGGCGTCCTTGGCCTCCCTGAGGCCCAGCCCGGTGCGCTGGCGGATCAGCTTGATCGCCTCGATCGCCTTGCCCTCGCGCTTCAACCAGCGGGCCTGGTCGAGGACGTCCTCCTGCGCCACGAACGGCGCATTCGGCAGGTGGGCCAACCGCAGGTGGCCGGTGCGCTCGACCTCCTCGACCAGGTCCTTGGCCTCCTTGAGGCCCAGCCGGACGTGCTGACGCACCAACTTGATCGCCAGAATCTTTTTGCGCTGCTCCAGGAGCCGGATCACCTCGAACTCCAGCTCACGGGAGTCGATCGATTCCTTCATGCCCGCCGGCGCGATCGCCGGGCGCCCGGTCGCCTCGGTGACGAACAGCTCCCCGCCCCGACCGCGGCGCATGAACATGGAGCGCAGCAGCACCAGCGCGACCAGCACCAGGATCACGATCAGCAGCACTTTCCACATGCCGGCCACCGTAGCCGTTCGGCGTTGCCGTTCACACGGTCTTACAAGCGGGCGATGCTCGCCTGCAGCACGTCGAGGCCGACCGAACCCAGGTTCAGCGCGTCACGGTGGAAGCTCTTCAGGTCGAAGTCGGCACCCTTGCGGTTCTTCGCCTCGTCGCGGGCGGCCAGCCAGATGCGCTCGCCGACCTTGTACGACGGGGCCTGGCCCGGCCAGCCGAGGTACCGGTTGAGCTCGAACCGCAGCGTCTCGTCGGGCGTGCGGCAGTGCGCCCGCATGAACTCCCAGCCCAGCCGCGGCGTCCACGTCTCGCCCGGGTGGAAGCCGAACGGGTTGTCGCGCGGGACCTGCAGTTCCAGGTGCATGCCGAGGTCGACGATCACCCGCGCGGCCCGGAACGCCTGGCTGTCGAGCATGCCCAGCTTGTCGCCGGGGTCGGCGAGGTAGCCGAGTTCGTCCATCAGCCGTTCGGCGTACAGCGCCCAGCCCTCGCCGTGGCCGGACACCCAGCACAGCAGCCGCTGCCACCGGTTGAGCAGTTCCGACCGGTACGCCGTCTGGGCCACCTGGAGGTGATGGCCCGGCACGCCCTCGTGGTAGACGGTGGTGACCTCGCGCCACGTGGAGAACGTGTTGATGCCGAGCGGCACCGCCCACCACATCTGGCCCGGGCGGCTGAAGTCCTCGCTCGGGCCGGTGTAGTAGATCGCGCCGTCCGACGTCGGCGCGATGCAGCACTCGATGCGCCGCACCGGCTCGGGGATGTCGAAGTGGGTGCCGTGCAGCTCGTCGATCGCCTGGTCGGCGAGCTCCTGCATCCAGCGGCGGAACGCGTCCTTGCCCTCGATGTTGCGGGCCGGCTCGGCGTCGAGCGCGGCGACGGCCTCGTCGACCGTGCCGCCGGGCACGATCTTGTCGGCGACGGTGCGCATCTCCGACTCGAGCCGCGCCAGTTCGTCGAACGCCCACTCGTAGGTCTCGTGCAGGTCGATCGCCGCGCCGAGGAAGTTCCGCGACGCCAGGCGGTAGGCGTCGATGCCGACGGCCTGGTTCTCCTTGCCGTGCGGCGCCAGGTCGGTGCGCAGGAACTCGGCGATGTCGCCGGTTGCCTCGCGGGCCAGGGCGGCACCGCGGTCGAGGTCGGCGACGAGACCCGCGGACAGGCCCGGGTTCGCCGTGGTGACCCGCTGGACGAGCAGCGGGTAGAAGTTGTCGCCGGCCTCGTCGGTCCAGATGTCGCACTGCTTGGCGACCTCGATCATCTGGTGCCGGGCCACGACGTCGCCGGCCTGCGCGGCGAGCAGCAGCGTGTTCTTCCACTCGGCCAGGGCGGCCGGCGCGGCGGCCAGGCGGGCGGCGATGTTGGCCGCGGCCTCCTCGCCGGCCAGCGGCATCAGGTCGAAGATGCTGCGGACCGCGTGCAGCGGGCTGGAGATGACGTTCAGCTCGCTGGTGGTCATGCCGGCGTCGTTCAGTTCGAGGGCCAACCCGAGGCGCTCCTGCATGGCCTCCTTGGCCACCCGCTCGCGCTCGTCGGTGGGTTCGACGGCACCCAGTTCGGCCAGTGTGCGCCGATCGAGTTCGGCCCGTGCGGCGAACCCGTCGGGCGAGAGATCGCTCAGCTTGTCGTCGTATCCGGCGATCCCGATGTAGGTCGCCCCGATGGGCTCCAGCGCCGCCCACTGGTCGACGTACCGGTCCGCGATCTCATCAATTGGTCCCACGTCGCGACCATACTTGACGATCGGCAGCAACGCCTTCGGAGTTCACCCTCCCTCATGCCCGCGCGTCCAGGCCAGCAGATCGTCGAGTGACCAGGTATTGACGATGCGCTCCGGCGGCACCGCGCATGCGATCGCCCGTTCACATCCGAACCGCTGCCAGTCGAGCTGACCGGGTGCGTGCGCGTCGGTGTCGATCGTGAACCGGCAGCCGGCCTCCAGCGCCTTGCGGAGCAGCCGCTTCGGCGGGTCGAGCCGCTCCGGCCGGCTGTTGATCTCGATCGCCTTGTCGTGCCCGGCCGCCGTGGCGAACACCGCGTCGGCGTCGAACGTGCTCTCCGCGCGTCCGTTGCCGCCGCCCCGGCGGCCCCGCTCGCCCCCGCGCCCGCCACGCTTCTCCTTCTCCTTCGCCGCGGCCTCCGGGTCCGGCGGCGCGGCCGACGTCGCCGGCTGCTCCGACCGGGGCAGCAGCCGGCCGGTGCAGTGGCCGAGGATGTCGAGGTGCGGGTTCTCCAGAGCCTTCACCATGCGGCGGGTCATCACGGCCGCGTCGTCCTTGAGTCCACTGTGGACCGATCCGACGACGACGTCGAGCCGGGCCAGCAGTTCGTCCTCCTGGTCGAGGCCGCCGTCGGCGAGGATGTCGACCTCGATGCCCGTCAGCAGCCGGAACGGCCGCTCCAACGGCACGCCCGCCAGGCCGTCGTTGATCGCGGCCACCACGTCGAGTTGCTTGCGCAGCCGGTCGGCGTCGAGGCCGCGGGCCACGGTGAGCCGGGGCGAGTGGTCGGTGAGCACCAGGTACTCGTGGCCGAGCTCGATGGCGGCGGCCACCATCTCCTCGATCGGCGACCCGCCGTCGGACCAGTCGGAGTGGCTGTGGCAGTCGCCCTTGAGCGCGGCCCGCAGCGCGGCGGTCGCCTCGTCGAGGTCGGTGCCGGCGGTGTCGACCAGGCGCCGCAGGTACACCGGCTCCTCGCCGGCGAGCGACTCCACCACGCACCGGGCGGTGACCGCACCGACACCCGCGATCTGCGTCAGGGTTCCGGCGGCGGCCCGGGCGGCGATCTCCTCCGTCGGGACGCTCGCCAGCGAGGTCGCCGCACCACGGAACGCCCGCACGCGGTAGGTGGCCTCATGCGCCCGTTCCAGCAGGAATGCGATGCGGCGCAGGTCGGCGACGGGATCACGGTTGGCCATGGTTACGGACCTTAGTACCGTTGGCCCGTGCGGACGATCGACTGGGTCGACGGGGCGGTCGAGATCATCGACCAGACGGCGCTACCGACGGTGCTGCGGATGCTGCGGCTGTCCACAGTGGAGGAACTGGTCGACGCCGTGCGACGGCTCGCCGTTCGGGGGGCGCCCGCGCTCGGTGTGGCCGGTGCGATGGGTGTGGCGCTCGCCGCGGCGTCCGGCGGAAGCGTGGCGCGCACCGCTCAGCTCGTCCACGTCATTGAAACCGCGCGCCCGACGGCGGTGAACCTCGCGCGTGGCGCCCGGCGGGCGGCGGCGCAGCTCCCGCACGGGTTCGACGCGGTTCTCGCGGAGGCGCTGGCGGTGCGCGACGAGGAGATCGCGTCGTCGGTGGCGATGGCCAAGCGCGGGGCCGACCTGTTCGCGGAGCTGTGCGGGCCGAATCCGCGACTGTTGACGCACTGCAACACCGGCGGGCTGGCGTGCGTCACCGGCGGCACCGCGCTCGGTGTGGTGGTGGAGTTGCACCGGCGCGGCGCGCTCGGCGGTGTGATCGCGAGCGAGACGCGGCCGCTGTTGCAGGGCGCACGCCTCACGGCGTGGGAGCTCTCGCAGGCGGGGATCCCGTTCCGGGTGGCGGTCGACGGCGCCGGGCCGTTCCTGATGGCGCGGGGCGAGGTCGACGCGGTGGTGCTCGGCGCCGACCGGGTGTGCGCCAACGGCGACGTGGTGAACAAGATCGGCACGTACGCGCATGCGTTGGGAGCAAAGGCCGCCGGCATCCCGTTCGTGGTGGTGGCGCCGGAGTCCACTGTGGACAATGACACGCCCACCGGCGCCGCGGTCGAGATCGAGGACCGCGACGGGGCCGAGGTCGCCGGCGACCTGCCGGCGGTGAATCCGGCCTTCGACGTCACGCCGCACGAGTTGGTGACCGCGGTAGTCACCGATCAGCGGGTATTGCGGTTCAACTGACCGGGCGCACGGCGGTGACCGTACGCCGATCCGTTGCCACACCGGTGATCCAGCCGCCGGACCGGCCGAGTTCGCGCAACGCGGCGGCGTCGACGGTGAACTTCTCCGGCTCGCCCGCGGTCGGCGGCCAGGCGAGCCGTGCCGTCGCGCCGGGCGCGAGCCACGGTTCCAGCGCCGCGATCGGATCGGACCCGTCGAGCGCCGCGCGGGCCGCCTGCAGGTCGGCGATCACCGCGTCGAGCGTCGCCTTCGTGGCGGCCGCGTTGCCGCCGCACATGGCGGCCGTCAACGCCGGCCGGCTCGCCGCCACGCGGGTTCCGTCGCGGAACGATCCGGCGCCGAGCGTCAACGCCAGCGGGTCGTTCGCCGCGTGACCCGCCAGGGCCGCGGCCAGTAGATGGGGGACGTGCGAGATCGCGGCCACCGCACGGTCGTGCTCCGCGGCCGTCGACGGCACGACGCGTACGCCGAGTCCTTCGCTCAGGAGTGCCGCCAGACGCACCCAGTCACCCACGGAGGTCTGCTCCTCCAGGCACAGCACCCACGCGCAGCCCTTGAACAGCGCCGCGTCGGACGCCGGGAACCCCGACGACTCCCGCCCGGCCATCGGATGCCCCGGAACGAACCCGGCCAGCGCCTGCCCGACGGTGTGCAGGTGCTTCGCCGCGAGGTCGACGATCGCACCCTTCACCGACGTCACATCGGTGACCAGCCCGCTGAAGCCCGACGCCGCGAGTGCGTCGAACACACCAGATACAGCGGGTAGCGGAACCGCTACTACAACGATGTCTGCGTTGGCTGCTGCATCGGGAATCGACGCCGTCACCTGCCAGCGTGCGTTCTCCGGTGCTTTCGCCGCTGCCGTGCGTGCGGTGGCGCGGGTGGTCGGGTTGGTGTCGAAGCCCAGGGCATGGTGACCCGCGGCGGCCAACCCACGGACCAATGACCCACCGATGAGGCCCAACCCGATAACGCTGACCCGCTCCCGCACGTTGCGAACTGTGCCACGTTTCCGTGCCCGAGTGGACCCCGGCCTCCTTCCGGGTCACCGGATTCAACGAGGGGTTGTCCACCGTCCGGACAGAGGCCGCCGCAGAACGGAGGTTCGGTCGTTGAGTCCGCGTTGACGGTGATTTGAAGGGATAGCGTGGTCTCTCGTGGTGATTCATAGGCGTTTGGTCGGTTTGTCCGGTCTCGCGGTGGCCGCGCTCGTCGCCGTTGTCGCATCAGGTCCCGCGAACGCGGCGGTCTCGGAGGAACCGGTGCCGACGCCGGTCTTCAACGGGCCGGTGTACGCGGTGGCCACCGCCGGAAACGTCGTGTACGTCGGCGGCGATTTCGAGTCCGCGGTGGTCAAGGGTAAACAGGTGGCGCGGACCCGGCTCGCCGCGTTCGACGCCGGCACCGGAGCGCTACTGAGCTGGGCGCCGGCCGCCGACCGCACGGTCCGCGCGGTAGCGGTGGACCCCGACGGTTCGGTCTGGGCCGGTGGTGACTTCCAGACCGTCGACGGGCAGCCGCGCGACAGCCTCGCGAAGATCTCGTCGGCCGGCGTGCTGGATCCCGTGTCGTTCACGATCTCCGGTGGCACGCCACGGGCGTTGGCGGTCGGCCACGGCCGGTTGTATGTCGCCGGCGCGTTCAACGCCGTGAACGGCGTCAAGCGCGGCAACGTCGCGGCGATCGACCTGGCCACCCGCACGCTGTCCGGTTGGTCGGCACGCACCGACAACGTGGTGAACGCGCTCGCGGTCGACGGCGGCCGGGTGTATCTCGGCGGCTCGTTCCACCGCGTCAACGGCGTCAGTTCGACCACCCGGCTGGTCGCGGTGAAGCGCGACGGCGGCGCCGTCGACCTGAGCTTCCTCCCGCGTCCCGACTCGATCGTGTGGGGTGTCACCGTCAGTGGCGACCGCGTCTACGCGGCGTTGGGTGGACGCGGTGGCCGCACCGTCTCGTACACCACGAACGGCGTGGCAAAGTGGGCCATCACCACCGACGGCGACGCGCAGGCGGTGGCCGTCCTCGGAAACACCGTCTACATCGGTGGTCACTTCGACAACGTCTGCCGCACCGCCCGCAACGGCGACCACGGCCTCTGCCTCGACGGCTCGGTGTCGCGGATCAAGCTCGCCGCCACCGACCTCGACGGGAAACTGCAATCCTGGTCGCCGCAGGGCAACGGCATCCGGGGCGTGCTCGCCCTGGTGGCAACCACCCAGACCGGTGTGATCGCGGCCGGCGAGTTCACGGTGCTGGACGGCAAGTCCCAGAAGCGGCTCGCGGTGTTCCGCTAACCGTTCTTGGGTTCGGGCGGGCAGCCGTGCGTTCCCTGCCACGCCGTCACCTCGGCGAGCGGAGACTTCGGCTGGCCGGCCTTCCACGCGTCAAGGTACGACCAGGGCCAGACCACGCCGCGCCGGATCCACCAGTCGGCCGTGCGGGCGCACAGCGGCGAGATGCCCAGGTGCAGGTGGCAGGTGTTGTTGGCATTGCCGGTCTTGCCCACCAGCCCGATCCGCGTGCCCGCGGCCACCCGCACGCCGGGCTGCACCGTCTGGTCGATCGACGAGAAGTGCGAGCCGTAGTACCGCACGCCGTCGTCGCCGGCCATCGAGACCGAGAGGCCGCCGCGCTCGTCGCCGCCGGACGTCGCCTTGTCGAAGGTGTCGACGCGGGTCACTTCGAGGATCACGCCGTCGGTCACCGCCCGCACGACGGTCCCGCACGCGGCGATGATGTCCGATGCCGGGTAGTCGTGGTGCTCCCGCGCGTAACTGTTCTTCCCGTCCACCGGAAAGACATACCGCGCGGCCGCCTTCGTGCTCGGGCTCTGCGCGGGGGTCGCGCTCGAGGCGCTCAAACTGGGCGACGGTGACGCGGCTGAGCCCGTCGAATCCGCGGGCGGACGCGCCTGCGGATCCTCCCCACCACACCCGGTGAGGACACCGGCCACCACGCCGGCAGCGAGCGCGGTGGCAACCAGGCGGCGAAACACCCGACCCATGCTAGGCGTTGCCGACCGGCGCCGATCGGTCGCCGTGGCGACCTTGGAATGCAGCCAGGCTCCAAGATCTACGCGGTTGCTTGCGGCCCGGGCGGGTAGGCTCGACCGGTGGACGGAGTGGACGTGGCGGGGCCCGACCGGCCGACCCGGCCCGGTAGCCCTGACGGCTCCGACCCGGGCGCTGGCGCAGTCCAGTGGACCCCGCCCGATCAGGACCCCGGGTCACCTGCCCCGTCGAGCCCGGCGCCGGATGCACCGACCGGCCCGCCGCCCGCCGCCGCGCCCACGTCTCCCGCGCTCGGCCCCGCCGCTCCCGGCGCTCCCAGCGCTCCCGCCGCCTCCAGCGCTCCCGCCGCCTCCAGCGCTCCCGCCGCCCCCAGCGCTCCCGCCGCTCCCGGCGCCCCGGCCGGGGGCGAGCGTTCCGCCCCGGGCGAGCAGTCGACGGCCGGCGAGCAGCCGACCGGCCACATGCGCCCACCGCCGCAGCCGCCTCAGTGGCGCCGGCCCATGGGTCCGTTGCCCGGTCAGCAGGGCTGGGCCGGCGGGCCGCGGCCGCCCGTGCCGCCGCCCGCCTATCCGCCCGGCCGGCCCGCCGGTTCCGGTCCGCCACCTCCCGGCCGGCCCGCCCCGCCACCTCCCGGTCGACCCGGCCTGCCTCCCGGTCGGCCTGGCCCGCCGCCTCCCGGTCGGCCCGGTCCGCCACCTTCCGGCCCGCCACCCGCTGGCCGCCCCGGGCCGCCGCCTCCGCCACCCGCTGGCCGCCCCGGGCCGCCTCCTCCCGGCCCGCCACCTGCCGGTCGGCCAGGCCCGCCGCCTCCCGGCCGGCCCGGCCCGCCACCTTCTGGCCCGCCGCCTGCCGGCCGGCCTGGCCCGCCGCCTGCTGGCCGCCCCGGGCCGCCGCCTTTCGGGCAGTCCGCGCGGCCCGGTGGTCCCGGCCAGTTCCAGGCTCCGCACCGCCCGGGTCAGTTCCCGGCTCCAGCTCACCCCGGAGCCACCGGCCAGTTCCAGGCGCCCGGCCATCCGGGAATGACCGGCCAGTTCCAGGCACCTGGTCATCCGGGAGCCACGGGGCAGTTCCAGGCACCCGGTCGCCCCGTCGTCCCGGGGCAGTTCCAGGCACCCGCTCATCCCGGTGCCACGGGGCAGTTCCAGGCTCCCCTCCGTCCGGGGACCACCGGGCAGTTCCAGAATCCCGGCCATACGGGCCAGTTCCGGCCCGTCGGTCAGCCCGGCGTCCCGGGTCATCGGACGGTGACCCAGCCCGTGTACGCGCCTCCCGCGAGGCCCATGCCGGGGCCTGTCTACCCGGGATTTGCGCCGTCCGGGTTGTTTCCGGCGCGCGGGGCGCAGCCCGGTGCCGCGAGTGAGGTGCCGCGGCCGATCTACCGGGAGTTGCTGCCCATCACGGCTGGAAAGGCCGCGATCGGGGTCCTCGCGGGCACGCTGTGGATGGGCCTGTTCGGCCTGCTGGCCTCGTCGGCGCGGGGATACGTCTGGTGGACGATCATCGCCGCCGTCCTGGCCTGGCCGGTGCTCGCCGTACTCACCAGGTTCGGTGACCGGGGGGTGGCGGCCGGCGCGGCGGTGTCCACCGGGTTCGGGCTGGCCATCGCCGGTCTGGTGGTGGCGGTGCGCAGCTTCGGCGGCGAATGGTTGCTCTGGTAGCGGCTGCGCCGACTTGACGAACGGGGGCGGCCGGCCCCACTCTCGGCACCATGGCTTTGCGGCTGCAGCGGCTCGACCCGGAACGGCGTCGCAAACGGCTTGAGGTTCTCGCCGAGCGAGCAGGGTCCAAGGTCCAGCGGGAGCGGATCGACGTGCGCATCAGGGAGTTGATCGCGGTCCGTCGCCGGCTGACCGGCTGAGGAAAGCCGGTCGACGACGGGGTTGCGATTGGGTGTGGCGGCCAAAGCTCGCGCATACTGGAGCGGTATCCGACAAATCGCCCAATGAGGTAATCCGTGTCTCATTTCGCCGCCGCCGTGGTCCGTGACGTGAACGGATGGACCGCCGCGGAACTCGACATCACCGGTGCCGCCGACGTCGACGACGTCGCCGACCGTCTTCGCGACGTCGACCCGGACGCGAAGGTGTCTCTGCTGTTCGTGGAGTCCGACGACACGTTCCTGGCCATCGTGCGTCTAACCGAGGGCGACGACCTGCGGGTGTTCGGCAGCGACTCGGGCTTCGTCACCGAGTCCCGGATCGGGTCGATGCTGCTCGCCGACATCGAGGAGCCCGACCCCGCCGACACGCCGACGGACGACGACAAGCCGCAGCTCGCCGACCCGGTCGGTGACGCCGACCTGCTCTCCGACCTCGGCGTGCCGGCACCCCGCCTGCTCGCCCTGTGCGGCCGGGAGGGCATGCTGCCCTCGGACGTCACCGCCGAGGTCTGCCAACTGGTCGGCTGCGGCGACGAGGTGGAGGAGCTGAGAGACGCGTGAACGCCAGGGCGCGCCGCCACGAGCAGTGGATGCGTCGCGCCCTCGAAGCGGCAAAGACCGAGGACGACAACGACATCCCCGTCGGCGCCCTTGTTCTCGATGACGAAGGCCGTGAGCTGGCCGCGGCGCGCAACCGGCGCGAAGCCGGTGCCGACCCCACGGCGCACGCCGAGATTCTGGCGCTCCGAACAGCGGCTGAAAAACGGGGAGAATGGCGCCTGACCGGCTGCACCCTCGTGGTGACGCTCGAACCGTGCACGATGTGCGCCGGTGCCCTGGTGCTCGCGCGGATCGACACGCTCGTGTTCGGCGCGTGGGAGCCGAAGACCGGGGCGGTCGGATCGCTGTGGGACGTGGTGCGCGACCGCCGCCTCAACCACCGCCCCGAGGTGTACGCCGGCGTCCTCGAAGCGGAGTGCTCAGCCCTGATGCGCGGGTTCTTCGACCGGCAGTAGCAGGCCCTCGGCCACCTCGCGCGTCTCGTCGGGCCACGGCGCCGGGCGCCGGGTGAGCGGGTCAAGATTGATCATGACGCGCGTGCCGTAGGCGTGCACCGTCTCGTCGGGCGACACCACCCGGTAGCCGTAGACGCAGCTCGACCGGCCGAGCCGGTCGACCCAGAACTCGACGCCGAGCGGGCCGAGCCGGGTGACCGGCACCCGGTAGGTGATCGTGAACTCGGCGACGGCGAGCAGCCCCCGCGAGCTGTCGAAGGGAAAGCCCCGCCGGATCCAGTACGCGGTGATCGCGCGCTCGATCAGCACCGCGTACCGGGCGTTGTGCATGATGCCCATCAGGTCGAGATCGTCGAAGTAGACGTCGACATGCTCGATCGCTTTCATGAGACCGCCTCAGTAGGAAGTGCTGACGGATCGACCGCCAGGGCGCGCAACCGGCTCAGGCCGGCCGCGCGGGCGTGATCGAGACTGGATCGGGCCGGAAGAATCCGGGACTGGTAGGTGGCGGCCGCCGCGTACGCGTGCAGTTCGAACGCGAGCCGCTCGGGATCGGCGTCGGGCCGCAGTTCGCCGTGCTTGCGGGCCGACCCGGCGAGCCGGACCAGGAACTCCAGCCAGCGTTCGAGCGCCTCGGTGAGGCGGTCGCGCACCGGCCCCGGCCGGGCGTCGAACTCGACCTGCGCGTTGGTGAAGAAGCAGCCGCCGGGCAGGCCGCTGCCCTTCCAGCCGAGGTTCAGCTCGTGCGCCCGCCACAGCCGCACCAGGCGACTCTGCTCGGCGAGCACCGGCTCGACCACTTCGGCGATGAACAGGTCGGCCGCGTAATCGACCACCGCCAGTTGGAGCGCCTCCTTCGAAGGGAAGTGCGCGAACAGCCCGGCCTTGCTGACGCCGAGTTCGGCGGCGAGCTTGCCGAGGCTCAACCCGTCGAGCCCGTCGACGGTGGAGCGCAGCATCGCGGTCTCGAGGATCGCGAGGCGAGCGTTGTCACCACGTCGGGTCATGATTGCGACCCTAGCCGTTTACGACCGACCGGTCGTTAGCTTTTCACCGTGACGCTCGCCACCGCCATCGCGACCGGCAACGTGACGTGGACGACCAGGCCGCCGCCCTCGCGCGGTGCCGCCGTCGCCGACCCGCCGTGCGCGTGCGCCACCGACCGGACGATCGACAGGCCCAGCCCGGTGCCCTTCGCCGACCCCACCCGGTCGCGCAGCCGCCGGAACGGCTCGAACAGCGCCGGCACGTCGTACGGCGGCACCACCGGCCCGGTGTTCGACACGGTGATGTCCACCGCGTTCGGGCGGTGCTCGGTGCGGACCTCGACCCAGCCGTGCTCCACGTTGTAGGCGACCGCGTTCTGCACCAGGTTCTGCACGATGCGCTCCAGCAGCACCGGGTCGCCCATCGCGGGTGCCGGCGCCAGGCTCCGGTGCAGCGTGAGATTGTTCAGCGGGGTCTGGTCGAGCACGTGGTCGGCCACCTCGCTGAGGTCGACCCGCTCCCACACGGTGAGCTCCTGCTCCGACTGGGCGAGCGTGAGCAGGCCGTCGAGCAGTCGCTCCTGCCGGCCGTTGACCGCCAGCAACGCGTCACCGAGAACCCGCACCTCCGCGGGCATGTCCGGCCGGCCGAGCGCGACCTCGATCAGGGTCCGGTTGATCGCGAGCGGTGTTCGCAGCTCGTGCGAGGCGTTGCCGACGAACATGCGTTGGCTGTCGAACGCCCGGTCGAGCCGTTCGAGCATGGAGTCGAAGGTGTCGGCGAGCTCCTTGATCTCGTCGGACGGGCCGTCGAGCGCGATGCGCTCGTGCAGGCTGCGGCCGGCGACGCGCCGGGCCGTCTCGGTGATGCGGGCGAGGGGACGCAGTGCGCGCTCCGCCATCAGCCAGCCGAACACCATGCCGACCAGCGCGACGATCGCCAACGCGACGCCGCCGTAGATGAGGATGCTGTTCAGCGTGTCGCTCTCGAACTTGTTCGCCTCCGCGAGGAAGTACTTCCGCGCCTCGTCGGCGACCCCGGCGGTGTCGGCGTCGGGCGGTACTCCGCCGACGCCCGGCGCCAACGTCGGGACCTCCTTGGCCTCGCCCTTGAACTGGACGCCGACCCGGTCCTTGAGGCTCTCCCGGACGAGGAACCACGTGAGCGCGAGCAGGATCGTGCCGGCGGCCAGGAACAGGCCGCCCCACAGCAGGGTGAGGCGGGCCCGGATGGTCAGCCGTCGGCGGGTCATTTGAGGCGGTACCCGGAGCCCGGCACGGTTTCGATAAGGGCCGGCTCGCCGAGCTTGCGGCGCAGCGTCATCATCGTGACCCGGACGACGTTCGTGAACGGATCGATGTTCTCGTCCCACACCTTCTCCAACAAATGTTCCGCGCTCACCACCGCGCCGTCGGCCCGCAGCAGTTCCTCCAGGACACCGAACTCCTTGCGGGAGAGCGCCACCGGCCGCTGGTCGCGCTGCACCTCCCGCCGCGCCGGGTCGAGCCGCACGCCGGCCCGGGCCAGCACCGGGGGCGCCGCCGGCCGGGCCCGCCGACCCAACGCCCGCACCCGGGCCACCAGTTCGGCGAACGCGAACGGCTTGCCGAGGTAGTCGTCGGCGCCGAGGCCGAGCCCGTCGACCCGGTCGCGCACGTGGCTGGCGGCGGTGAGCATCAGCACCCGCGCGGTCACCCCCGACTCGACGACCGCCCGGCACACGTCGTCGCCGTGCACGGTCGGCAGGTCCCGGTCGAGCACCACGACGTCGTAGTCGTTCACCCCGATGCGCTCGAGCGCCGCGTCCCCGTCGTACGCGATGTCGACGGCCAGCGACTCCCGCCGCAGCCCCTCGGCGATCGCGTCGGCCAGCAACCGCTCGTCCTCCACCACCAGCACCCGCACGTGCCAATGGTCCCCCATTGCGGCGTAAGGCCGAGATAAAGCCCGGCACTGACGGCCGTCTTATGCCGCGACGCGTGGAATCGCCACCATGAGACGAACGCTGTTGGCGCTCATCGCCGCTCTGGCACTGCTGAGCGGCTGCGCCGGAGACGACAAGACGGGCGACGGCATCGCTACCGCGGGGGAGGGCAAGACCTCCGCCAGCGCGGATCCCGATGAAGGCGACATCGCCGCCCAGACGGCCAAGTACGCCAGTTGCATGCGGGAGAACGGCGTCGACATGCCGGACCCGGAGGTCGACGACGACGGCAGGGTCAAGTTCGGTGGGCCGGCCGAGGCGGGCGCCGAGCCGGCCGACCGGGAGAAGGTCCAGGCCGCGCAGGAGAAGTGCAAGCAGTACCTGCCCAACGGCGGCGAGCCGCCGAAGCTCACCACCGAAGAGCTCGACCAGATGCGCAAGTTCTCCCAGTGCATGCGGGAGAACGGCTACCCGGACTTCCCGGACCCGCAGCCGGACGGCGGCATCCGCATCGAGGGTGACCAGAACAGCGACATGGACCCCGACAGCCAGAAGTGGAAGGACGCCCACAAGAAGTGCGAGGAGTTCATGCCGCAGCGCCCGGGGTCGAGCACGCAGAAGACGGACGGTGGCTCGTGAAGGTCGGTCGCGTAGTCATCGCGGTGGTCGCGGCGGTCGCCGTCGTGGGCGCGGCGTCGGCCGCCGCGCTCGGCTTCGGCGGCGGAAACGAGGGGACGCCGAAGAGCACCGCCAAACCGCCGGGCACCGCCACGATCGCCCGTACGACGCTGTACGACCGCAAGGAGGTCGACGGCACGCTCGGTCACGGCACGGAGATCACGGTCTCCGGACGGATCAACGGCACCATCACCTGGCTGCCCGAGACCGGCGTCGTGGTGCAGCGCGGGCAGGTCCTGTACCGGGTCGACAACACGCCGGTGGTGCTGATGTACGGCGGGATGCCCGCCTACCGCGAACTGCGGAGCGGGCTGGAGGGCGCCGACGTCAAGCAGTTCGAGACGGAGCTGAGGAACCTGGGCTACACCGGGTTCACCGTCGACGACGAGTTCACGTCGTCCACCGCCGCGGCCGTCAAGGAGTGGCAGGAGGACCTCGGGATCGAGGAGACGGGCACGGTCGAGCTCGGCCGGGTCGTGTTCGCGTCCGGCCCGATGCGGGTGGCCGGTGCGGAGGCCTCCGTCGGCGGCTCCGCACAGGGCAACGTGGTCAAGATGAGCGGCACCGCGAAGGTCGTCACCGTCACCCTCGACGTGGCCGACCAGCGGCTGGCCGTGAAGGGCGCGCAGGTCACCGTCAAGCTGCCCGGCGGCAAGACCGCGAACGGCACGATCAGCGCGGTGACCACCGTGATCACGCCGGCGTCGGGCAACAACGAGGCGAGCACCGACATCGAGGTGACGGTGGCGCTGGCCGACGCCGATCAGAAGTCCATCGAGGGCTACGACCAGGCGACCGTCGACGTCACGTTCACCGTCTCCGAGCGCAAGAACGTGCTCGCCGTGCCGGTGGCCGCGCTGCTCGCGCTCGCCGAGGGCGGCTACGGCGTGCAGGTCGTCGAGAACGGCACCACGCGCATCGTCCCGGTCGAGACCGGGCTGTTCTCCGGCGGCAAGGTGGAGATCACCGGCGAGGGCCTCACCGAGGGCATGACGGTCGGCATGCCGTCATGATCGAACTCGGGGAGGTCACGAAGGTGTATCCGGGCGGCGTCGAGGCGTTACGGGGCGTCTCGCTGACCGTCGACGCGGGTGAACTGGTCGCGATCGTCGGGCCGTCGGGGTCGGGCAAGTCGACGATGCTGCACGTCATCGGGACCCTCGATCGGCCGACCGCCGGCGAAGTGCGCATTGCCGGGCACGACGTGAATCGTCTAAACGACCGTAAGTTGTCGGCGCTGCGCGCGTCCAAAATTGGTTTTGTCTTTCAGCAGTTCCACCTCGCGGCCGGGACCGACGCGATGGACAACGTGGCCGACGGCCTGTTGTACGCCGGCGTGGGCCGGGCCGAGCGACGGCGCCGCGCCGCGGCGACGTTGGAGCGCGTCGGCCTCGGCCACCGCCTCAAGCACCGGCCGCACGAGCTCTCCGGCGGCGAGAAGCAGCGGGTGGCGATCGCCCGCGCGGTGGTCGGCGAACCGGTGCTGCTGCTGGCCGACGAGCCGACCGGCAACCTCGACACGGCGTCCGGCGCCGGGGTGATGGAGTTGCTGCGCGAGCTGAACGTCACCGGCACCACGGTCGTGGTGATCACCCACGACCGGGAGATCGCCGCGAGCCTGCCCCGGCAGGTGGCGATGCGGGACGGCCTCGTCGTCGCGCCGGCGGTGGCGCTGTGAACCCGGCCCGGCTGTCGTTCGGCGACGTGCTCCGCGTCGGCGGGGTGGGGCTGCGGACGCGGCCGTTGCGGGCGTTCCTCTCCGCGCTCGGCATCGCGATCGGGATCGCGGCGATGGTGTCGGTGGTCGGCATCTCGTCGTCGTCGCGGGCGGAGGTGCAGCGGCAGCTGGACGCGCTGGGCACGAACCTGCTCACGGTCGCACCGGGGCAGACGATGTTCGGCGAGGACTCGGCCCTGCCGCTGGAGGCGGTGGACATGATCGGGCGGATCGGGCCGGTCGAGTCGGTGTCGGCCGTCGGGCGGATCTCCGACGCGCGGGCGTACCGCAACGACCGCATCCCGACGGCGCAGTCGGGCGGGATCGCGGTGTACGCGGCGCGGCTCGACCTGCTGACGGTGGTGGGCGCCGCGTTGTCGAGCGGCACGTGGCTGAACGAGGCGCTCGCGCGCTACCCGGCGGTGGTGCTCGGGTCGTCGGCCGCGGCGCGGTTGGGCGTGATCGCGGCCGGCCCCGACGTGCAGGTGCTGGTCGGCGGCGTGTGGTGCACGGTGGTCGGCGTCCTGTCACCCGTGCCGCTGGCTCGCGAGCTGGACAGCGCGGTGCTGGTCGGGTGGACGGGCGCCGCGTCGTTCCTGGGCTTCGACGGCCACCCGACGACCGTGTACACGCGGGCCCGGCCCGACGCCGTCACCGACGTCCAGGCGGTGCTCGGCCCGACCGCGAACCCGGAGGCGCCGAGCGAGGTGAAGGTGTCGCGGCCGTCCGACGCGCTGGCGGCGGCCAAGGCCACCAACGACGCGTTCACCGGGCTGCTGCTCGGGCTCGGTGCGGTGGCGCTGCTGGTCGGCGGCGTCGGCGTCGCGAACACGATGGTGATCTCGGTGCTGGAACGGCGGGCCGAGATCGGGTTGCGGCGGTCGCTGGGGGCCACGCGCGGGCAGGTGCGGACCCAGTTCCTCGCCGAGTCGCTGTTGTTGTCGCTGCTGGGCGGCGTCGGCGGGGTGTTCGTCGGCATCGTGGTGACGGGGTCGTACGCGCTGATGCAGGGCTGGCCGACGGTCGTCCCCCCGTGGGCGACGCTGGGCGGTGCCCTGGCGACGCTGTTGATCGGCGCCGTGGCCGGGTTGTACCCGGCGATGCGTGCCGCGCGCCTGTCGCCCACGGAGGCACTGGCGGTGTGATCTCGGGG
The DNA here is from genome assembly GCF_016863635.1 of Virgisporangium aurantiacum. Lineage (GTDB taxonomy): Bacteria > Actinomycetota > Actinomycetes > Mycobacteriales > Micromonosporaceae > Virgisporangium > Virgisporangium aurantiacum. The sequence goes on from NZ_BOPG01000049.1 coordinate 67,055, forward strand.
CCCGGTGTTTCGCCGGGCCCCTTTCACACGATTGCCGTGTCCAGAGCGACCTCGACCATCTGGGCGAACGTCTCCTGGCGCTCCTGGGCGCTGGACTGCTCGCCGGTCTTCAGGTTGTCGCTGACGGTCAGCAGGGTGAGCGCCTTCGCCTTGTAGCGGGCCGCGATCGTGTACAGGGCCGCCGACTCCATCTCGACGGCGAGCACCCCGTAGTCGGCGAGCCGGTCGTACAGGTCGGGCCGCTCGGTGTAGAAGGCGTCGGCGGCCAGGATCGGCCCGACGGTCATCTCGATGCCCTTCTGCTCCGCCTTCTCGACGGCGGTCCTCAGCAGCCCGAAGTCGGCGACCGGCGCGTAGTCGATCAGCCCGTCGAACCGGAACCGGTTCATGTTTGAGTCGGTGCTCGACCCGCTCGCGGCGATGACGTCGCGCAGATTGAGGTCGGCGGTGAGGGCGCCGCAGGTACCCACCCGGATCAGGGTGCTGGCCTGGTACTCGTTGATCAACTCGTGCGCGTAGATCGACGCCGACGGCATGCCCATGCCCGACCCCTGCACCGACACCGGCACGCCGTTGTAGGTTCCGGTGAACCCGAACATGTTCCGCACCGTGGAATAGCACTTCGCGTCGGTCAGGAAGGTCTCCGCGATCCACTTGGCGCGCAGCGGATCCCCCGGCATCAGAACCCGCGGGGCGATCTCACCAGGGGCGGCACCGATATGCGTACTCATGCGGTCGATCCTGCCAGCCCCCGGTGCGGCCCACGGCGCGGGTCCGGTACCCTTCTCGGCGGTGGTGTGTCCGAGTGGCCTAAGGAGCACGCCTCGAAAGCGTGTGAGGGTGCAAGCCCTCCGCGGGTTCAAATCCCGCCGCCACCGCTTCTACGCCCAGCCCTCGTGCTGGGCGTTCGTCTTTCCCGCCTGTCGCCGTCCTACATCCGGTCCGAGTGGTGCCGGCGGGAGTGGTCGATGTTCGTCACCCGCGAGACGCTGCTGCGGCAGGAGAAGGCCCTCGCCGACGAGCAGGGTCTGGTCTTCCCGATTCTGCTGTATCCGCTCGAGCGTGGGCCCAGCCGATTGCGGATCGCGGGCCAGCACGGTTGGCGACTTCCGACCAAGGAAGAGCTGAAGCGCCTTCGGGCACGTGTCCGTTGCGCGAGCCGTTCAACGCCCAGCGATTCGGCTACCTGCATTCGAGCACACCGCACGTCCGCGCGGTGCGCCCTATCCCCTGATCACGCTCGCGAGCCTGCGCATCCCCTCGGTGATCTCCGTCGGGGTGTGGGTGGTGAACGACAGTCGCAGCGTCGCCGGATCGGGCGTCGCCGCGTAGAACGCGGCACCCGGCACGAACGCCACGTCGGCATCGAGCGCCGCGGGCAGCAGCCCGGTGGCGTTCGAGCCGGCCGGCAGGCGGAGCCAGGTGAACATTCCGCCGTCCGGGTCGGTCCAGGTGCTGCCGTCGGGGGCGGTGGCCGGCATCGCGGCGATCATGGCGTCGCGGCGTTCGCGGTAGGCGTCGCGGAGGCGGCGGATGTGGGCGTCGAGGTCGGTGTCGGCCAGGTAGGCGGCCGCCGCGGCCTGGTCGATCGTCGAGGTATGCAGGTCGGCGGCCTGCTTCGCGACGGTCAGCGCATTGCGCAGCGACGCCGGCGTCCGCACCCAGCCGAGGCGGAGCCCGGGCGCCGCGACCTTGGAGAAGCTGCCCAGGTGCAGCACCCGGTCAGCGGCGGCCGGTTCGGCGGCCAACGCGGGCACGGCCGCGCCGCGGTAGCGCAGTTCGCCGTACGGGTCGTCCTCGACGACCCAGGTTCCGTGTTCGGCGGCCAGCGCCGCCACGGCGGCGCGGCGGTCGGTGGTCAGGGTCCGTCCCGTGGGGTTGGCGAACGTCGGCACCAGATAAAGCAATTGGGGACGCTCAGCAGCCAGCACTTTCGCGAGCGCCGCCGGGTCGACGCCGTCGTCGTCGCTCGGCACCGGCACGATGCGCGCGCCGGCCAGCTGGAAGCACTGCAGCGCCGCCAGGTACGTCGGCTGCTCGACGGCGACGACCGCGCCCGGGTCCAGCAGAGCGGCCGCGATCAGGGTGAGCGCCTGCTGCGAGCCCGTGGTGACGAGCAGATCGCGCGCCTCGGTGGGTAGTCCGCGCGCCGACATCCGCGCCGCGACCAGCGCGCGCAGGTCGGGGTTGCCCTCGGTGGGCGCGTACTGCAGGTGACGGCGGGCGTGCGGCCCGGACAGGACGCGGTCGAAGGCGGCGCGCAGGCCGTCGAGATCGAAAAGCTCGGGTGCGGGCAGGCCGCCCGCGAACGAGATCACCTCGGGCCGGTCGATGAGCGCGAGCAGATCGCGGACCGGCGAACTGGCGACGCCCTGCAGGCGCTGGGCGGGGCGGACCGGGGTGGACAACATGGGCAGACTCCATCAGGCGCGGGATTCCGGTGAGCGCGGGGTCGGCGCTCTTCGTGGGGGCTGCCTGATCGAGGAGCCGCGTCTACCTTAGCGTCCGTTAAGGAGGTGTCGCCACGTTCCAATTCGCCGGAAGTGGCTCGCGCGGCCGACGTGTTCGCTGCGCCGGTCCGCTACGCGCAGCGTCCCCTCAAGACAGGGCCGCGGCCCGGATGTCCTCCGGGCCGACGTACCGGTATCGACGCATTCAGAACGTGTACTTCTCCGCGAGGGTTTGGTATTCGTGCAGTTCCTCGGCGCTGAACCACAGGTCGACCTCGTACTTCGCCTCGTCGACGTTGCCGGAGGCGTGGATGAGGTTCGCGGCCACCTTGTGCTGGGCCTCGGTGTAACCCTTGGACGTGTGGGCGAAATCGCCGCGGATGGTGCCGGGGGGTGCCTGGTTCGGGAACGTCGAGCCCACCAACTTGCGAACGTTGGCCACCACCTCGACGCCCTCGAGAACCAGTGCGACAACCGGCCCCTGCTGCATGAACGCGGCCGTCACATCGAAGACCGACTTGCCGAAGCGCTCTTCGAGGTCGAAGTAGTGCTTACGGGCGAACTCGGCGTCCATCTGCTTCATCTTGACGCCAACGATCTTGAACCCGGCGTCCTCGAAGCGCTGGAGCACCCGCCCCGCGAGCCCACGCATCACAGCGTCCGGCTTCAGTAGTACAAGGGTTCGTTCGACGGTCGTCACACTGGCTCCCCTATTTTCGGACCTAGGACTCGCGTACACGTTATAGCGTGTACGTGAGTCCAAGATCGCGGGTCAGAATCTGGCCATGACCCGAATCGCCGCCATCACCGCCTTCCACGATCAGCTCGCGGCCGACGCCCCCGCGGAGGCCTACTGGCTCGACGGATGGGGCAGCGCCGATGGCCAGCGCGCCCGGTTCGACGCCCTGGTGCGATCGGCTGGTTATCGCGGTGGCTCGGTGGTCGACTACGGTTGCGGAACCGGCGCCCTGCGCGAACACCTCGCCGCCCTGGGATATCCGTTCACCTATCTCGGCCTCGACATGAATTCCGACCTGCTCCCGTCGACGAGCGAGTTCCGCCTCATCGATTTCGATTCGGTCGACTTTCCCCCGGCCGATTACGTGTTCGCCAGCGGACTCTTCCAATTCGCCGACGAAGCCGATCCGCGCTACTACCGCCGTTTGGTGACGTCGTTGTTCAAACGCTGCGGGATCGCTTTGTCGGTCAATTTCCTGAGCGCGCTGCGGGACGAGTCGGAGAAGGATCCCGAGGAGCTCTACCTGACCCCGGGCGAAGCGGCAGACCTGGCCGCCTCCCTCTCGGGACGGTGGATGCTGGACCACTCCTACCACCCGGCCCGCGGCGACCTGACGCTCAGCGTGCACCGCTGAGTGCTCCGTCAGTCGGTCGCTTTCGGGTGACCCGTGCCCGCGTACATCACGATGACCCGTCGACGCTGGTCGTCCACGAGATACCAGATCCGGCCGCTGCCGGTCACCTCGTATTGCCACTGCGGAAGCAACGCCTCGACACCTCGGACGGAACCGTGCGCCAGGCTGCCTCGGAGCCGGTGATGCCGGGGAGTGTGTACCGCCGGCTGCGGCTCGGTACACATCGTCTGCCACGCGATGCGCGTGTTCGCGGCGGCTTGCGTGCACAGGTCCTCCCAGCCCTTCGCCGCGTCGTTGGTCCCGAAGACGACCCCCCAATGGTTGGGCCCGGCGGGTGGCGCGACACGGTCTCCCGTCGAGCAGGCATCAGTCGACCACCGGCTCGGGTACCGGCCCGAGGTCTTCACCCTCGGAGCGAAGGACGTCCAGCAGTTCAGGATCGGCGAACACCTCTGCGGTGTGCTTCCACTCGACGACGAGTTGCCATACCGGTGTGAGGTTGTCGAGGTCCTCGCTGGCGTGCAGGACGCTCACGAACTCCGAGACGAAGGCCCGGCCATCCGCCGGCGGCAGGAACTGGACCCACGGAAAGACTTCGAGCATCAGGTCCGCCGCGGTCTCCAGGTCCGTGCGGACGAGGAACCGAAACATCTTGACGGCCGCCGCGAGCACTTCGCGTTCCTGCTCGTATCGTGATGCGGTCGTCACGACCAGGTCTTCGCCGTCCCGGCGGTGGAGCAAGAGCCTCGACGCCCGCCCCTTCAGCCGTTCAAGCGTGGCTGTAGGGCGTTGCAGCAGGTCAGAGATGTTTGCTTCGGCCGCGATGCTCATACTTCAAAGGTAGTTGCTAACTCCGTGTGGGTCCATCGCACAACGATGCCGGCCGCCGGTAATTGAGACGACGACAGGGCTGACCCGCGTGCGCGTCAGCCCTGTTTGCCTGGTCAACTGGCGGAGGATACGAGATTCGAACTCGTGAGGGTGTGAACCCAACACGCTTTCCAAGCGTGCGCCCTAGGCCTCTAGGCGAATCCTCCGGCGAGAAGGATACCGGTCGTCGGGGCGGCGTGCGAAGCGGGTACACTTCAAGGCACCTCTCGTGCGGCGTCACCCCGCTAACTCCCCCAGGGCCGGAAGGCAGCAAGGGTAACCGGGCTCTGGCGGGTGCACGAGAGGCCTTTTCGTGTCCAGGCTTGGGCCAGGCCCACGCCGGGCCCGAGCCCGGCTCACGCCGGGTCCCAAGCCCAGCCCCAGCTGCCTCAGACTGTCCCACCCGGGCGGTACCGTAACCGGCGGACCATCCCCGCATCCGGCATGAAGGAGGGGCTGAGGTGGCGCTGGCGCTCTACCGCAAGTACCGGCCGCGCACGTTTGCCGAGGTCATCGGGCAAGAGCATGTCACCGAGCCGTTGATGCAGGCGCTGCGCAGCGGCCGCCTCAACCATGCCTACCTGTTCTCCGGGCCGCGCGGGTGCGGCAAGACCTCCAGCGCCCGCATTCTGGCGAGAAGCTTGAACTGCGAGAAGGGCCCCACCCCCGAGCCGTGCGGCGTGTGCGACAGCTGCGTCGCGCTGGCGCCCGACGGGGCCGGCTCCATCGACGTCATCGAGATCGACGCCGCCAGCCACGGCGGTGTCGACGACGCGCGCGAGTTGAGAGAACGCGCGTTCTTCGCCCCGGTGAGCAGCCGCTTCAAGGTGTACGTCATCGACGAGGCGCACATGGTCTCGTCGGCGGGGTTCAACGCCCTGCTCAAGCTTGTCGAAGAGCCGCCCGAGTATGTCAAGTTCGTCTTCGCCACCACCGAGCCCGAGAAGGTGCTGGGCACGATCAAGTCTCGCACCCACCATTACCCCTTCCGGCTGATTCCGCCCGGCACCCTGCGCCCCTACCTCGAAGAACTCGCGGCGAAAGAGAACGTGAGCATCGAGGCGCCGGTGTTCCCGCTGGTGGTGCGGGCGGGCGGCGGCAGCGCCCGAGACTCTCTCAGCATCCTCGATCAACTTATCGCCGGCGCCGGCCCGGAGGGCGTCACCTACAGCCGGGCCGTCGCGCTGCTCGGCGTCACCGACGCCGCCCTCCTCGACGAGATGTGCGACTCCCTGGCCGCCGCCGACGGCAGCGCCGCCTACAGCGCCATCGACAGGGTGATGGAGGCCGGCCACGACCCCCGTCGCTTCGCCAGCGACCTGCTCGAACGTCTCCGCGACCTGATCGTCCTCCAGCAGGTGCGCGACGCCGCCGCCAAGGGCCTCCTCGACTACCCCGCCGACCAGCTCGAACGCCTCACCACCCAGGCCGGCCGCCTCGGCCTCGCCACCCTCACCCGCTGCGCCGGAATCGTCCACGACGGCCTCACCGAGATGCGCGGCACCACCGCCCCGCGCCTCCTCCTGGAGATCCTCGTCGCCCGCATGCTGCTCCCCGGCGCCGACGATTCCACCGGCGCCCTCCTCCAACGCATGGAGCGGCTCGAACGCCGCTTGGGCGCCACGAGCGGTGAAGCTCCGCGCGAAGGCTCGGCGCCCGCCGAGGTCCAGGAAAATTTGAGACGCGCTACGCCCCCCAGCCGGGCGACCACCACGTCCCAGAACGAACCCCCCACCGGCCCCCCTGCCGACGAACCCGCCCCACCAGCACCTCCGGCCGCACCACCCGTCGCCGAGGAGCAGTCCCGCTACCAGCCCCCACAAGCGCAGCCCCAGCAAGCCCAGCCGCAACAAGCCCAGCCGCCGCAGCCCCAGCAAGCGCCGCCGCCCCAGGCCCAGCCGCAGCCCGCACAGCCCCAGCCGGCCCGGCCACAGCCAGCGCAACCGCAGCCGCACCAGGGCCAGCCGCAGCAGTCCCAGTCTCATCACGCGCAGGCCCAGGCTCAGGCCCCGGTGCAGGAAGCCGTCCCCCCACCCGTGGAGGGCGGCCTCGACGCCGCCGCCGTCCGCCGGGTCTGGGACGACATCCTCGTCGCCGTTCGCCAGAAGAGCGTCCGCGAGTGGGCGGTCGCCCGGGAGGCAACGGTTCGTGACGTCGAGGGCGACCGGCTGATCCTGGTGTTCCAGCACCAGGTGCACGCCAACATGCTGTCCAACAACACGAAGAATCTCGCCGACGCCGTCGCCGAGATGATCGGTGGCCGATGGGACATCCGGTGCGAGATCGTCGGCCAGACCCCGCCGTCCGCGGCACCGCCGGCACAGGCCCAGCCGCCGCCACAGCAGAGCCAGGCCCAGAACCAGCCACACAGCCAGGCGCACAACCAGGCCCACAGCCAGCCGCAGAACCAGTCCCACGACCAGGCGCAGAACGAGGCCCATAACCAGCCCGACGGCCAGGGCCACGGCCAGGCGTACGGCCAGGCCCACGACCAGGCGCAGAACCAGTCGCACGCGGCCGCCGGCGGGCATGGCCAACCGCCGCACCAGGCGCCGTCCGCCGAGCGGACTCCCGCACCGCGTCTCCCCGCAAGCGCGCCCACCGGCGACGACGGCTGGCCGGCAGCGGCCGTGCCCGGCGGCGTCCACGCGGGAACCGCCACGGCGCCCGCCGCGACAATGCAGGCCACCCACGCGACAGCGACGGCACCGGCCGGTACAGCACCCACCGGTGCGACGTCCACCGGCACAAGTTCCGTCCGCACAGCGCCCGCCGGTGCGGCGCCCGCCGGCATAACGTCCGCAGGTACGGCGTCGGTCGGCACAGCGTCCGCAGGTACGGCGTCGGCAGGTGTGGCGGCCGCGCGTGCGGCGGCGGCGCGTTCGTCGTCCGGCCGGACGGAGGCGCCGGCCCAGGCGAGGACCCAGTCGCGGGCCTCGGCGGGGCGTCAGGCGGCGCCGGCATGGAGCGACGAGCCGCCGCCGATGTACGAGTCCGACTACGGGTTCGATCCCGGTGACGAGCCGGTCGACGAAGACGGGCCGGTGATCCGCGAGACAAGCGAGGAGCAGGCTTTGCGGCTCCTACGGGAGCACCTCGGTGCCGAGCGGATCGACTGAACTACGCTCGACTGAGCAGCCTCAAAGGACAGCGCTGACCGAAGGAGACCCCCTGTGCAACCCGGCGGTGGAGCACCCAACCTGCAGCAACTCATGCAGCAGGCCCAGAAGATGCAGCAGCAGCTTGCCGAGGCACAGGCCGCGCTCGCCGAGGCGGAGGTCAACGGCACGGCCGGCGGCGGCCTGGTGACGATTACGATGACCGGCGGTGGTGAGGTCACCGCGGTCAAGATCGATCCGAAGGCGGTCGACGCCGACGACGTCGAGACGCTGGAAGACCTGGTGGTCGCGGCGTTCGCCAACGCGCACGAGAACATGCGCAATCTGGCCGAGGAGAAGATGGGCCCGCTGGCCGCAGGCCTCGGTGGCATGGGCGGCGGCCTCGGCCTGCCAGGGATGTAGCGCCCGGTGTACGAAGGCGCCATCCAGGACCTGATCGACGAGCTTGGCCGGCTCCCCGGTGTCGGGCCGAAGAGCGCGCAGCGCATCGCGTTCTACGTGCTCTCGGCCGACCCCGTCGACGTCAAGCGCCTGTCCATGGCGTTGCAGCGGGTCAAAGACCAGGTGCGGTTCTGCACCACGTGCTTCAACGTGGCCGAGAGCGAACAGTGCCGCATCTGCCGCGACCCGCGCCGCCACGACGAGGCGATCTGCGTGGTCGAGGAGCCCAAAGACGTCGTGGCGATCGAGAAGACCGGCGAGTTCCGCGGTCGCTACCACGTGCTCGGCGGGGCGATCAACCCGCTGGAGGGCATCGGCCCCGACAACTTGCGCATCCGCGAGCTGATGACGCGTCTGCAGTCCGGCGAGATCAAAGAGCTGATCCTGGCCACCGACCCCAACACCGAAGGCGAGGCGACGGCCACGTACCTGGCCCTGATGGTGAAGCCGATGGGCCTCCGGGTCACCCGGCTGGCCAGCGGTCTCCCGGTCGGCGGCGACCTCGAGTACGCAGACGAGATCACGCTGGGGCGGGCCTTCGAGGGACGGCGCCAGATCTAGGATCGTGGGAAGATATCCCCAAATCCTGGGGAGGGTTCATCATGACTGCGCTGGCGATTGAGCCGTTGCCTGAGACAATGCGAACCATGCCGTCGTACACGGTTGACGATCTGTTCACGCTCCCCGAAAACGGTACTCAATACCAGGTCTTCGGGGGGTCTCTCGTCATGTCGCCGGCGCCGGCGCCACTGCACCAGGTTGTGGCCGACGAGCTGCGAACACTGTTCAGTCCATTGGTCAAGCCACATGGCGCGAGGGCGGTCACCACGGTCGCCATCCGCGTCACCGACGAAGACGGGCCGGTGCCCGACGTCACCGTGGCCAGCGCCAGCGAGATGCGCGGCATCACCGGGGCGGTGCCGCTCGCTGCGGTGTACACCGCGGTCGAGGTCGTATCGCCGTCGTCGGCTTTCCTTGACCGTGGCACGAAGCCAGACCTGTACGCAGAGGCGGGGATCCCCTGCTACTGGCGGGTGGAGCTCAAGAAGTCGCGCCAGCACGAGGGCCCGTTCCCGCTGATCATCGTTCAGGTGCTGGAGAAGGACGGCGGCGTGCGCACGGTCACGGGGGCCGCTGGCGAGGAGCACACGTTCCCGCTCGCGGTCGGGCCCGACACGTGGATCGACGTCTCGCTCGACCCGGCTGAGTTGGACACGCTCTGAGGGTTCTCGCGTTCGACATCGGGTCGTCCTCGGTCAAGGCGGCGGTCCTGGTCGACGGTGTCGTGAAGACGGGGCCGGTGCGGCACTCGTACGAGACCGTTCTCGCGGGTGTGCGGGTGGAGATCGACCCCGCCGCCGTCTGGTCCGCGATCGTCGCCGCCACCAGGGAGTTGGCGCCGGGTGGCGTCGACCTGATCGGGCTCACCGCACTCGGGCCGGCGTTCATCGCCATGGACAAGCGCGGCGAACCGTTGACGCCGCTGGTGACGCACGCCGACCGGCGCAGCGTCGAGCAGGCCGGCCGGATCGAGCAGGAGGTCGGCAAGCGGCGACACCTGGAGATCACCGGCAACCGCCCCTACCCGGGCGGCATCGCGTCGACCACGTGGCGGTGGTACACCGAGCACGAGCCGGACCTGCTGAAGCGGGCCGACCTCGTCGGAGCCCTCACCACCTGGCTGCACCGCAAGATGACCGGCGAACGGGTGATCGACCCGTCGCAGGCCTCGTTCCTCGGCGTCTACCGCACCACCACCCTCGACGGCTGGGACCCCGACCTGGTCGCCGTCGCCAACGGCACGGTGAACCAGCTTCCCGAGGTGCACGAGGCGAACCGAGTGGTCGGCCGCCTGCAGAAGGACGCGGCGCGCGAACTGGGGCTGCCCGACGGCATCCCGATGCAGGCCGGCTGCCTCGACGGCAGTGCCGTCATGCTCGCGGCGATGGCGGAATGCGGCACGGCGGCCGGTAGCGCGGGCGGCACAGCGGGCGGCACCGCGGGCGGCACCGCGAGCGATAACCCGGGCGGCAGCGCCGGCGACACAGCGGGAGGCGCCGCGGCCGGCACCGCAAGCGGCACCGCGGACGGCCCTGCGAGCGGCAGCGCCGAAGCCGGGCTGCTGGTCAACTCCGTCGGCTCGACCGACGTCCTGGCGATGCTGATCGACGAGCCGCGGCCGATGCCGCGGCTGCTGACCCGGGCGCTCGGGGTGGGCCGCCGCTGGGTCGCGGTCGCCACGTTGGCCAGTGCCGGCACCACGTTCGCGTGGGTGCAGCGCACGCTGTTCCCGGACCTGCAATCGGCCGACTTCCACGCGTTGATCGCGCAATTAGGCACGGAGGGTGACAGTCACGGCGTCCGATTCCGGCCCTACCTCGCCGGCGATCGAACCACGCTGAACCAGCCCCGCGGCGGGTTCTCCGGGCTGACGCTCGCCACCACCCGCGAGCACCTGCTCACCGCCGTCGTCGACGGGCTGGCCGCCGCGAGTGCCGCCCGGTTGCCGCTGCTCACGGCGGTGCGCGCACCGCGTCCACTCGTATTTGTCACCGGGGGCGCCGCCACCGATGTGATGTACCGCGACTGGCCGGCACCGCCGGACGGCCGCAACTGGACGCGGCGCCCGGTTCCGGAGGCGACCCTGGCCGGAGCGGCGGTGCTGGCCGCTACGCAGAGTGCACGCGGGGCGCCCACACTTTAGGACACGAGTTGATACCAGGCACCCGAACGCCGTTCACCGCAGGGCCGAACGCGGATTAAGGTGCCCCCATCGGGGACAGTCACGATGAATAGCAGAGGTGAAACTCGATGCGTGCACGAAGACTGCGGGCGGGGATCGCGGTCGCGGCGGCCGTCACACTCGCCGTCGCGGGGTGCGCCGAAAGCGACCGCGCCGACGACTCGAGCAGCAGCTCAAGCGACAAGACGCTCGTATTCGGCGTAGCAGGCGATGCCAAGGCTCTCGACCCGGCGCTCACCAGCGACGGAGAGTCGTTCCGGGTGACCCGGCAGATCTACGAGACGCTGGTGCGGCCGGAAGAGGGCGGCGCCAAGATCGTGCCTGGTCTTGCCGACAAGTTCGAGCCGGACTCCAGCGGCCTGAAGTGGACCTTCACCCTCAAGAAGGGCGTGAAGTTCCAGGACGGCGAGGCGTTCAACGCCGCGGCCGTCTGCTACAACTTCGACCGTTGGTACAAGTCGACCGGTCTGATGCAGAACCCGGACGTCACGTACTACTGGCAGACGATCATGGGCGGCTACGAGAAGAACGAGAGCGCCGACCTCGGTCAGAGCCTCTTCAAGTCGTGCAAGGCCGAGGGCGACGACAAGGCGATCATCGAGACCACCAAGGTCACCAGCAAGTTCCCGTCGGCGCTCGCGCTGCCGTCGTTCTCGATCGCCAGCCCGAAGGCGCTGCAGCAGTACAACGCCAACCAGGTCACGGGCTCGGCCGACGACATCAAGTACCCGCCGTACGCGATGGAGCACCCGGTCGGCACCGGCCCGTTCAAGTTCGTCAAGTGGGACACGGCGAACAAGACGGTCACCCTGGAGCGGAACGACACGTACTGGGGCGACAAGGCCAAGCTGAAGACGCTGATCTTCAAGACGATCTCCGACCTCAACGCCCGTAAGCAGGCGCTGCGGAACAACGAGATCCAGGGTTACGACCTCGTGGCTCCGGCCGACGTGGCCGCGCTGAAGAGCGAGGGCTTCAACGTCCTCACCCGGCCGGCGTTCAACGTCCTCTACATGGCGATCAACCAGAGCGGCCCGGCCAAGGCCGCGCTGTCGAACGTCAAGGTGCGCCAGGCGATCGCCCACGCGATCAACCGCGACGCGATCGTGAAGGCGAAGTACCCCGAGGGCTCGACGGTGGCGACGCAGTTCCAGCCACCGGGCCTCGACGGCTACAACGACGGCGTCACCAAGTACGAGTACAGCACCGACAAGGCCAAGGCCCTGCTGGCCGAGGCCGGGGTGTCGAACCTGACGCTGAAGTTCTGGTACCCCACCGAGGTCACCCGGCCCTACATGCCGGACCCCAAGGGCATCCAGGAGCTGATCACCGCCGACCTGCAGAAGGCGGGCATCACGGTTCAGCTGACGCCGGCGAAGTGGAGCCCGGACTACCTGAACGGTGTCCAGGCGAACGCCGACCACGACATCCACCTGCTGGGTTGGACCGGTGACTACGGCGACGCCTACAACTTCCTGGGCACGTTCTTCGACCACCAGACCCCGGAGTGGGGCTTCACCAACCAGGCGCTGTTCGACGCGTTCGCCGCTGCCGACAAGGAAGCGGACGCCCAGAAGCGCTTCGGCATGTACAAGGACCTGAACAAGCAGATCATGGACTACCTCCCGGGTGTCCCGGTCGCGCACGGTCCGCCGTCGCTGGTGGTGGCCAAGAACGTCAGCGGCATCAAGCCGAGCCCGCTGACCGACGAGCGTTTCGTCAACGCCGAAGTCAAGTAGGCAACACCACATAAAGGTCTTGGGCTGCTGCCTCCCCTGTCGCGGGTGGGCGGCAGCCCAAGACTCGGTCGGGAGTAGGTGAGATGTTCCGCTTCATCGTGCGGCGGTTGCTGCAGGTGATACCGACCTTGTTCGGGTTGTCACTGCTGCTGTTCATATGGCTGCACCGGCTGCCCGGCGGCCCGGAGACGGCGATTCTCGGCGAGCGGGGCACGCCCGAACTGCGCGCCAGGATCCGGCACGACATGGGCCTCGACGAGCCGATCTGGGTGCAGTACGGCAAGTTCATGAAGCGGGTGCTCAGCGGCGACCTGGGCACGTCGATCTCGACGAAGCGGCCGGTGACCACCGAGTTCCTCGAGCGCTTCCCGGGCACGATCGAGCTCACGGTCGTCGCGCTGATCTTCGCGATCGGGCTGGGCATCCCGCTCGGCTACCTTGCCGCCCGCCGCCGCGGTTCGTGGATCGACAGCGTCACCGTGGGCGTCGGTCTGCTCGGCATCTGTACACCGGTGTTCTTCCTCGGCTACATCTACAAGCAGGTCTTCGCCGTCAACCTCGGCTGGTTCCCGACCACCGGCCGGCAGGACGTGACGATCGACGCCACGCGCGTCACCGGGTTCTTCGTGCTCGACGGCATCCTGACCCGCGAGTGGGACGCCTCCATCGACGCCTTCATGCACCTCGTGCTGCCCGCCCTGACGCTCGCGTCGATCCCGCTCGCGGTGGTCATGCGGATCACCCGGGCCAGCGTGCTGGAGGTGATGCAGGAAGACTTCGTGCGCACCGCCGAGTCGAAGGGTCTCACCCGCAAGGTGATCCGCGGCCGGCACATCATGCGCAACGCGATGCTGCCGGTCGCGACCACGATCGGCCTCCTCACCGGAAGCTTGCTCTCCGGCGCCGTGCTCACCGAGACGGTCTTCGCGTTCAGCGGCGTCGGCTCGTTCATCGTGGAGGCGATCGATAGACGCGACTATCCCGTGCTGATGGGCTTCATCATGCTGTTCGCGCTGGTGTACGTCCTGATCAACCTCATAGTCGACGTCTCGTACACGTTCATCGACCCGAGGGTGAGGGTGCGATGACCCTGGTCGGACGCAAGAAGGAGCGGATCGAGCGGCTCGGCGAGCTCGCCGGCGCTCCCGAGGAGCGGGGCCGCAGCCTCTGGCAGGAGGCGCTGCGCCGGGTGCGTCGCAGCCCCGCCGCGCTGATCGGTGCCGGCATCCTCCTGCTCTTCGTGCTGATCGCGCTGATCGGCCCGTTCTTCGTTCCGTACAGCCCCACCGACCCGATCGGCATCAACAGCGGCGAGGTGGCCAGCGGACGCGGCATCATCCCCGGCCCGTCGGCCGAGCACTGGTTGGGCTACGACCACCAGGGCCGCGACGAGTTCAGCCGGATGGTCGTGGGCGCCCGTCAGACGCTCTGGGTCGGCGTGGTCGCGACGATCTTCGGTCTCGCGATCGGGTCGCTGATCGGCGGCGTGGCCGGCGCCTCGTTCGCGCTCGGTGGCAAGTGGGGCAAGCGGCTCGACGGCTTCCTGATGCGGGTGGTCGACATCTTCCTGGCGCTGCCGAGCCTGCTGCTCGCCGTCACCGTGGCGGCGATCCTCGGGCCGAGCCTGCTCACCGTGATGATCGCGGTCGGCACGATCTCGGTGCCCATCTTCGCCCGGCTGCTGCGCGGCTCGATGCTCGCGCAGGCGAACAGCGACTACGTGCTCGCGTCGACCGCGCTCGGCGTCAAGCGCAACAAGATCGCCACTTCGCACCTGATGCCGAACTCGCTGGCGCCGGTGTTCGTGCAGGGCACGCTGACCCTGGCGACGGCGATCATCGAGGCGGCGGCGCTGTCGTTCCTCGGCCTCGGCAACCCCGACTCGGCCGCGCCCGAGTGGGGCGTGATGCTCGCCGACGCACAGCCCTACCTCGACATCCGGATCGGCCTGGCCCTCTATCCCGCCTTCGGCATCATCGTCACGGCCCTCGGCTTCACGCTCCTCGGTGAGGCCATGCGTGAGGCGCTCGACCCCAAGCTGCGAAAGTGAGGCAGTCCACGTGGCGCTGTTGGAGGTGAGCGACCTGTCGGTCGTGTTCGCCCGTAAGGGCGAGCGGCCGGTGACGGCGGTCGACGGGGTGTCGTTCTCGGTCGACGCCGGCGAGGTGGTCGGCCTGGTGGGCGAGTCGGGGTGCGGGAAGAGCGTCACGTCGCTGGCGATCATGCGGCTGCTGCCCCCGCGCGGCGTCCGGATCGGCGGTAAGGCCGAGTTCGACGGCATGAACCTGCTCGAACTCCCGCAGTCGGCGATGCGCGACATCCGCGGTCGCGACGTGGCGATGATCTTCCAGGACCCGTTGTCGTCGCTGAACCCGGTGGTCCCGATCGGCATCCAGGTCATCGAGGTGCTCGAACGGCACCGCGGCATGAAGGGCGAGGCGGCGCGCCGGGAGGCGGCGAGCCTGCTCGACCGGGTCGGCATCCCCGACCCGAACCGTCGGCTCAAGGAGTACCCGCACCAGCTTTCCGGCGGGATGCGCCAGCGCGCCCTGATCGCGATGGCGGTGGCGTGCGCGCCGCGTCTCCTGATCGCCGACGAACCGACCACGGCGCTCGACGTCACCATCCAGGCCCAGATCCTGGAACTGCTCAAAGAGCTTGTCCGGGACTCGGGAACAGCGCTCCTGATGATCACCCACGACCTCGGCGTGGTGGCCGGGCTGTGCGAGACGATCAACGTGCTGTACGCCGGGCGGGTGGTGGAGACCGCGCCCCGCCGCGTGCTGTTCGGCGAGCACCGGCACCCGTATACGGTCGGGCTGCTGAAATCCATCCCGCGGCTCGACTCGCCCCGGGGCGAGCGGCTGATCCCGATCACCGGCTCGATGCGCGACGTGCTGCCGTGGCCCGAGGGGTGCGCGTTCACGCCGCGCTGCTTCAACGTGGTCGACGCGTGCGTGGGCGAACCGCCGGAACTGCGCCACACGGGCGCCCATGCGTACCGGTGCGTCAACCCGGTGGCCGAGAAGGAGGTGGCGGCGAAGTGACCGCGTCCCTCTCCAAGGACTCGACGGGGGAGCCCACCGAGGCTCCCCTCGTCGAGGTCAAGGATCTCAAGGTGCACTTCCCGATCACGCGCGGCGTGATCTTCGACAAGGTGATCGGGTTCGTCAAGGCGGTCGACGGGGTCGACCTGTCCATTCCGCGCGGCAAGACCTACGGCCTGGTCGGCGAGTCCGGCTGCGGCAAGTCGACGCTCGGCCGGGCGATCCTGCAGCTGACCCCGTCGACCGGTGGCACGGTGACGTTCGACGGCACGCCGATCACGAGCCTCGGCCCCGGAAAGCTCCGGGAGATGCGTCGCCGGATGCAGATGATCTTCCAGGACCCGCTGTCGAGCCTCGACCCGCGCCAGAACGTCGAGTCGATCCTGGTGGAAGGGCTGGCCGCGCACGGCATCGGCGCCAACCGCGACGAGCGCCGCAAGCGCGTCGCCGAGACGCTCGACGCCGTGGGCCTGCCGCGCTGGGCGCTCTCGCGCTACCCGCACGAGTTCTCGGGCGGCCAGCGGCAGCGCATCGGCATCGCCCGGGCGCTGGTGCTCGGGCCCGACCTGATCGTGGCCGACGAGCCCGTCTCGGCCCTCGACGTGTCGATCCAGGCCCAGGTCATCAACCTGCTGGAAGACCTGCAGGACCAGCTGAACCTCACCTACCTGGTGATCGCACACGACCTGGCCGTGGTGCGGCACATCGCCGACGTGGTCGGTGTCATGTACCTGGGCGCGCTGGTGGAGGAGGCGTCCAGCGACGACCTGTACGTCCAGCCGCTGCACCCGTACACGCGGGCCCTGATGTCGGCCGTACCGGTACCCGACCCCGACGTCGAAGACCAGCGGGAGCGCATCCTGCTGGCCGGCGACCTGCCGTCACCGGCGAATCCGCCGAGGGGCTGCCGGTTCCACACCCGCTGCCCGTGGGCCCAGCCCACGAAGTGCGTGGACGAGCGTCCGGTGTTGCGGGTGATCACCGGCACGTCGGACACCCACCGGGTGGCCTGCCACTGGGCCGAGGACATCCAGAGCGGCGTGCTCCAGCCGCACGACGTCCGCGCCGAGTTGGTCAAGCCCGCCAGCGACGGCGAGATCTCGATACCCGAGGTGCTGGACCCGACCGCCTTCGACCCGCACTTCTAGATTTCATAACCTGAGCACAGCCTCCCGACAGGTTCGCACCGGATAGTCCTGGGCTGACCCACCTGTTTGGAGGCATCACGATGACCCGTACCCGTCGCAAGGTCACGCTCGCCGGCATCGGGGTCGCCGGCGCCGGCGGCCTGCTCGCCCTGGTGCTCGCCGGCCCGAACGTCGCCTTCGCCGACCCGTCACCCAGCCCGTCCGGCTCCGCCTCGGCGTCGGCCGGCAGCGGCAAAGGCCAGAGCAAGGCCGACCGGGAGGCCGCTCGGGAGGCCAAGGAGAACGAACTGGCCGAGAAGTTGGCCAAGGAGCTGGGCGTCGACCAGGCCAAGGTGAAGGCCGCGCTCGACAAGATCCAGGCCGAGGACCAGGCCGCGGCGAAGACCGAACGGCTCGCGGCGCTGAAGCAGCGCCTCGACCAGGCCGTCAAGGACGGCAAGCTGACCCAGGCCGAGGCCGACGCCATCTACAAGGCCGCCGAGAACGGCACCCTCCCGGCCGGTGGCGGCCCGGGCGGCGGGCACCGCGGCGGTCGCTAGATCGTCGACGCGGTGCGTCGAGTGGTGATCGGTCGATGAGTGGTCCATTGTGGACTCATGCGCGTGCTCGCCGGTCTCCTCGCAGTTCTTCTCGTGGCCGGTTGCACGCCGATCGACGACGGCGGGCAGCCGGCCACGGGCGTCAGCGGCAGCGGGAACGTTCCTGGCGGCAACGCCGCACCGGCCGACGTGACCCAGGCGCTCAACGCCCTCACCGTGGCCGCGTCCCGCCCGATGAGCGGGTACTCGCGGGAGAAGTTCCCGCACTGGCGGCGCGTCGACGAGAACTGCGACGTGCGCGACGTCGTCCTCAAGCGCGACGGCACCGGCGTCGAGGCCACCGCCACCTGCAAAATCACCAAGGGATCGTGGACGAGCGTCTACGACGGCAAGAAGTTCACCGATCCGCAGGGCCTGGACATCGACCACATGGTGCCGCTCGCCAACGCCTGGCGGTCGGGCGCCGACAAGTGGACCGAGGAGCAGCGCACCGAGTTCGCCAACGACCTCACGCGTCCGCAGTTGATGGCGGTGTCCGCCGCGTCGAACCGGTCCAAGGGCGACCAGGACCCGTCGCAGTGGAAGCCGCCGCAGCAGAGCTACTGGTGCGAGTACGCGCGCCGGTGGATCACCGTCAAGTCCTTCTGGGGGCTCAGCGTGACCGAGCGCGAGAAGGCCACCCTTCGGGAGATGCTGGGATCATGCTGACCGCTGACATCGTTGCCGGCCCCGGCGGAGTGATGACCGACGAGGTCGGCGTCGTCACCGGCGACCTCACGCTGCAGAGCGACGTCACCGACGGAAACTACGTGCTGAAGGTGCAGTACAAGGGCGCCGACGAGTGGTACACGGTGACCGGTGCCACGACCAGGGCCCGCAAGGACGCGCTCAACGCCCTGCACACCCTGGCCGTGGCTCTGCTCAACAGACCTAACGGTTGACCGCGCTCGCGATCGCGCGCAGCGACGCGGTGACGATGTTCTCGTCGACGCCGACACCCCAGCACGCGTCGCCGCCGCCGACCGAGCACTCCACGTATGCCGCCGCCCGGGCGTTCTCGCCCGAGGTCAGCGCGTGCTCGGCGTAGTCGAGCACCCGAACGTCGACGTCCACAGTGGACAGAGCCTTCACGAACGCGTCGATCGGGCCGTTGCCGATGCCGTTCAACGACTTCTCGACACCGTCGAGCGTCACGTCGACGACGAGCGAGACCCCCGCCGCACCCGTCGACGCCGTGTACCCGCGCAGCGACAGCCGCCGCTCGGTGAGGTACTCGGTCGCGAAGATGTCCCACATCTGCGCCGGCGCGACCTCGCCGCCCTCGTCGTCGGTGCGCCGCTGCACCACGCCCGAGAACTCGATCTGCAGCCGCCGCGGCATGTCGAGCTGGTGCTCGGCCTTCATGATGTAGGCGACGCCGCCCTTGCCGCTCTGCGAGTTCACCCGGATCACGGCCTCGTACGAGCGCCCGACGTCGCGCGGGTCGATCGGCAGGTACGGCACGCCCCAGGTGAACGTCTCCACGGGCGATCCCGCGGCGGCAGCGTCGCGCTCCAGGAACTCGAAGCCCTTCTTGATCGCGTCCTGGTGCGAGCCGGAGAACGCGGTGTACACCAGGTCACCGGCGTACGGATGGCGCTCGTGCACCGGCAGCTGGTTGCAGTACTCGACGGTCCGCTTGATCTCGTCGATGTCGCTGAAGTCGATCTGCGGGTCGACGCCCTGGCTGAACAGGTTCAGGCCCAGCGTCACCAGGTCGACGTTGCCGGTGCGCTCGCCGTTTCCGAACAGGCAGCCCTCGACCCGGTCGGCGCCGGCCAGCAGGCCCAGTTCGGCGGCCGCGACCGCGGTTCCCCGGTCGTTGTGCGGGTGCAGGCTCAGGATCACCGACTGTCGCCGCGGCAGGTTGCGGTGCATCCACTCGATCGAGTCGGCGTACACGTTGGGCGTGGCCATCTCGACGGTCGCCGGCAGGTTGATGATCAGCGGACGGTCGGGCGTCGGGTCGATCACGTCGATCACCGCCGAGCAGATCTCCAGCGCGTACTCCAGTTCGGTGCCGGTGTACGACTCGGGGGAGTACTCGTAGAAGATCTCGGTGTCGGGCGTGATCGCCTCGGCGAACTTCTGGCACAGCCGCGCGGCGCTCGTCGCGATGTCGGTGATGCCGTCCTTGTCCAGGCCGAACACGACGCGGCGCTGCAGCGTCGAGGTCGAGTTGTAGAAGTGGACGATGGCCCGCTTCGCCCCGCGCAGCGACTCGTACGTGCGCTCGATCAGGTGGTCGCGGCACTGCGTCAGCACCTGGATGGTGACGTCGTCCGGGATCATGTTGTTCTCGATCAGCGACCGGACGAAGTCGAAGTCGGTCTGGCTGGCGCTCGGGAAGCCGACCTCGATCTCCTTGTAGCCCATCTGCACCAGTAACTGGAACATCCGCCGCTTACGCTCGACCGACATCGGGTCGATCAGGGCCTGGTTGCCGTCACGCAGGTCGACGGCGCACCACCGGGGCGCCTTCTCGATGGTGCGGGAGGGCCACTGCCGGTCGGGCAGGGATACGGAGTAGGGCGCCGCGTATGCGCGGTACCGGTTGACGGGCATCCGGCTCGTGTTCTGCCGGGCAATGGGATCTGCGGTGGGTGCCGACACATCAGTCATGGTGGTCAAACTCCAAGGGTCATGAAGCGAAATGCAGGAGATTGACCGGCGAACGCGCGGCAAGAAAAGGCAGCGCGCCTACTCCGCGACGAGGTGCCGGCCGGATGGGGCCTCGTCGCGGCAGCCAAGAAGGAGTAGCGCCGTCCACATGACCCGTAGGACGCTACGTGATCAGCGGCGGTCCCGCCAGCATCGGTCCCGGATGGTAGGAACAACCGGTGAGCGAACGTCATCCGGCCGAGGGACTCCTCGCCGACCTCGGCATCACCCCTGTCGACGGGCGCGGGCTCGGCCCGGTGTGGGCGTTCCACGCCCAGGCCGGCGAGCTGGTTCCGCTGTGGCGACGCCTCCGCGACGCCCATGACCGGTCGGGGCTGTGGCCCATCCTGATCGGCCCGGACTACGAAAGGTTCACCGAGTCCTTCGAGATGAGCGTCGACCAGGACACGGCACCCCAGGTCGCGCGGGGGCTCGCGATGGACGTCGACGCCGGCCTGGCCGAGCTGAAGGGCAACCTCCTGTCGTGGACGGGCGACCCGACGTCGCGACCGCCGCGCGGGTCGGTCGACGGCGGTGAACCGCCCGATGGGGAGCGGTTCTACCTCGCGAAGAAGGCCGGGTGGATCGCGCTCGTGCGAGCCGACGCGGGTCACCTGGTGCCCGGCCTGCTCGACTGGGACGGCGCGGCCAACCACGAGGTCGAACCCGCCCTCCACGTGGCCGTGCTCAAGCAGTGGCACGAGCGTTTCGGCGCCGAACTGGTGGGGCTCGGCCGCGACGTCATCGAACTGCGGGTGCCGCACCCGCCCACCGATCCGGCCGAGATCCTCGCCGTCGCCGAGCAGCAGTACTGGTACTGCCCGGACGTCGTCGACCAGGGCGTCGGCACGCTCGACGGCCTGATGGCGGTGCAGGTGCCGGCCCGCAGCTGGTACTTCTGGTGGGACTAACGCCGTGACGAGGACGCCGTCGGCGCCGGGGGAGCGGACGTGTTGAGCGGGGCGCCGTTCGACACCGGGCCGGCGAGGTCGGCGGTCGGTGGGGCCGGGCCGGGCGCGCCGGCGAGCGTCAGGGTTCCGAACTTGGTCTTGAAGCCGGTCGGCATGCCGTCGTCGCCGTAGCAGAAGATGCCGGGCTCGATCGGCGGCGCGATCGACACCGTGGTCGGCTCCACCGAGAAGCAGGCGCCGGACACGTTCGGCAGCAGCGGCGCCGTCGCCACCGACAGCGCGGCGTTCGGGTCGGCCAGCGCGGCGGCCCAGTCGGTGAACGGGTGGTGCACCTTCGGGTCGACGGACGCCGGCACCGTGCCCGCGGCCCGGGCCACCCGGACGCACCCGCCACCGGCCGAGCACTGGTAGACGCCCTCCGCGCGGCCGACCATCGACACCGCCGTCCGCCCGTTCTGGGCACCGCCGGGGATGTCGACCCGCCACGTCCCGTCCGCTGCGAGCGTCACCGTGACCGTGCGTTGGGAGCCTGCGCCCGTCCACGAATATGCCGCCGTGAAACGGCGGTCCTTGGCCGTGGCGACGCGGCGCGCGAGGTCGCCGCGCGGCCCGACCGCCGCGGCGGCCGCCGGCGCCTGCGACGCGCTCGGATCCGGCGTGGGGGCGTCGGAACCGCAGGCCGCGAGGCCGAGAGCGGCGGTGACGAGCGCCACGGGATACGCGGTTTTCACCGAAAACCGCGTGCCAGGCGCGACAATCCACGCGCCAAACCGGACGAGACGGGCGTTCACCCGGCCATTGTCGGGCACGAGCGGGTCGGATCGTGGGACCGCCACTCCCTGGCCGTCCCATGCGCCGGTACGCTCGGTGCCGCGATCCGGGACGGTCCGTTCAGGGCCGGAGACGTTTGGTGAGGTGGAATGGCACTCATCGTGCAGAAGTACGGCGGGTCATCCGTCGCCGACGCCGAGCGCATCAAGCGGGTCGCCGAGCGGATCGTCTCCACGCGGAAGGCCGGCCACGAGGTGGTCGTGGTCGTCTCGGCGATGGGGGACACCACCGACGAACTGCTCGACCTGGCCTCCCAGGTGAGCCCGGTGCCGCCCGGCCGCGAACTCGACATGCTGCTCACCAGCGGCGAGCGCATCTCGATGGCGCTGCTGGCGATCGCGATCCACAACCTCGGCTACGAGGCGCGCTCGTACACCGGCTCGCAGGCCGGCGTGATCACCACCTCGGTGCACGGCCGGGCGCGGATCATCGACGTCACGCCGGGCCGGTTGCGCAACGCGCTCGACGAGGGCGCGATCGCGATCGTCGCCGGGTTCCAGGGCGTCGCGCAGGACACCAAGGACATCACCACGCTCGGCCGCGGCGGGTCCGACACCACCGCGGTCGCGCTCGCCGCCGCGCTGAACGCCGACGTCTGCGAGATCTACACCGACGTCGACGGTGTGTTCACCGCCGACCCGCGCATCGTCCCGAACGCGCGGCACATCAAGACGGTGACGTACGAAGAGATGTTGGAACTTGCGGCGTGCGGTGCGAAGGTGCTGATGCTGCGCTGCGTCGAGTACGCCCGCCGGTTCGCGTTGCCGATCCACGTGCGCTCGTCGTACACCAGTAAAGACGGCACGATCGTCGCCGGAGCGATGGAGGATCTTCCGTTGGAGCAGGCACTCATCACCGGGGTCGCGCACGACCGCAGCGAGGCGAAGATCACGATCGTCGGCGTCCCCGACGAGCCCGGCATCGCGGCGAAGATCTTCGTCACCGTCGCCGACGCCGAGGTCAACATCGACATGATCGTGCAGAACGTGTCGACGGAGGGCACCGGCGCAACCGACATCTCGTTCACGCTGCCCAAGGACGACGGCCCGAACGCGATGGCCGCCCTGAACAAGATCCGCGGCGACATCAAGTTCAAGACCCTGCTGTACGACGACCACATCGGCAAGGTGTCGCTGATCGGCGCCGGCATGCGGTCGCACCCCGGCGTCGCGGCGAAGTTCTTCGCGGCGCTCGGCGCCGCCGGGCTCAACATCGAGATGATCTCCACCTCGGAGATCCGCGTCTCGGTCATCTGCCGCGACACCGACCTCGACGCCGCGGTCCGCGCGGTGCACGACGCGTTCGATCTGGGTGGTGACGAGGAAGCGGTCGTCTACGCGGGGACGGGCCGGTGACTACGCTTCCGTCGCTCGCGGTGGTCGGGGCGACGGGCGCGGTCGGCACGGTGCTCTGCGAACTGCTGTCGTCGCGGCGCAACGTCTGGGGCGAGCTGCGGCTGGTCGCGTCGCGGCGGTCGGCGGGACGCAGGTGCGTGGTCCGCGGCGAGGAGTTGACCGTCCAGGAGCTGAGCCCCGGCGTCTTCGACGGCGTCGACGTGGCGATGTTCGACGTGCCCGACGAGGTGGCGGCCGACTGGGCGCCGATCGCCGTCAAGCACGGCGCCGTGGCGGTCGACAACTCGACCGCGTTCCGGCTCGACCGCGACGTGCCGCTCGTGGTCCCGGAGATCAACCCCGAGCAGGTGCGCAACCGGCCCCGCGGGATCATCGCCAGCGCGAACTGCACCACGGTCGCGATGATCGTGGCGATCGCGCCGCTGCATTACGAGTACGGGCTGCGCGAGCTGGTGCTGGCGTCGTACCAGTCGGTGTCGGGCACCGGCAAGGCCGGCGTCGACACGCTGCTCGACCAGCTCGACCGGGTGGGCGGCGACCGCGAACTGGGCTCGCGCAGCGGCAACGTGCGCCGCGCCGTTGGCGACGACCTCGGTCCGTTCCCGGCGCCGATGGCGCTCAACGTGGTGCCGTGGGCGGGCGGGCTGCGCGACGCGGGCTGGTCGTCGGAGGAGCTGAAGCTGCGCAACGAGACCCGCAAGATTCTCGGCCTGCCCGACCTCAAGGTGTCGGCGACGTGCGTGCGCGTCCCGGTGGTCACCGGGCACTCGGTGGCCGTCCACGCGGTGTTCGGCACCGAGGTCGACGCCGAGCGCGCCCGCGAGGTGATGCGGAACGCGCCGGGCGTGATCCTGGTCGACGATCCGGCGGCGGGCGAGTTCCCGATGCCGATCGACGCGGTGGGCACCGACCCGTCGTGGGTCGGCCGCATCCGCCGGTCGCTCGACGACCCGCGGGCGCTCGATTTCTTCGTCACCGGCGACAACCTCCGCAAGGGTGCCGCCCTGAACACCGCGCAGATCGCCGAGTTGCTGGCCGAGGAGCTCACGTAAAACGGGTCGCACGGGACGCGGAGATCACCGCATCCTTGACCGTGTGACCATCACCGATCTGACCGCGCGTAGAGACGCGGCCAGGCCTCTCGCGGCGCTCAGCGCGGTTGAAGGGGCCGACACAGCGCTGACCATCGAATCCTCCGACGCCC
Source organism: Virgisporangium aurantiacum (assembly GCF_016863635.1). GTDB lineage: Bacteria > Actinomycetota > Actinomycetes > Mycobacteriales > Micromonosporaceae > Virgisporangium > Virgisporangium aurantiacum. Next base: position 91,525 of record NZ_BOPG01000049.1, read on the forward strand.
CCGACACCGTCGTCGACCTGCTGTTCCTGGCCGAGTTCACCAAGGGCAACCAGCCGCACGCGAAGCAGAAGAGCCTGTCCCGGCCCAAGCCGAAGGCGCCGCTGTGCCCCGCCGACGCGCGGTTGCTCCGCACGTCCACGGCCGGGCACCGCACGGTGTGGCTCTACGCCGGCGACGGCTACACGCTGCGCGTCTCGCGCTGGCGCGGCGGCACCGCCGAGCTCACGGTCACCGCGGTGACCGCCGACCTCGCGAAGGCCGTCCTCAAGGCGTCCACCCGCGACTCCGAGCTGCCCAAGCCGCCGAAGAAGGAAGCGGTGAAGGTCGGCTTCTGGCACGCCACCACCAGTTACGTCCGGCGCGAGCGGTTCATCACCGCCCAGTCGTGGGACGCCGTGCGGCCGAACTACGCCGGCGACGCCACCGCCGCGCTCGACCGGCTGATGAACGTCACCCGCGCCGACGTCCAGGGCCGGCTCCTGCTGCTGTACGGGCCGCCCGGTACGGGCAAGACCACGGTGCTGCGCACCTTGGCGTCGCGCTGGCGCGACTGGTGCCAGTTCGACTGCGTGCTCGACCCGGAGCGCCTGTTCTCCGATCCCGGCTACCTGGTCGAGGTCGCCGTGGGCGAGGACGACAACGACCGCCGCTGGGGCCTGCTCCTCCTGGAGGACTGCGACGAACTGATCGGCGGCGGGGCGCGGCACGCGTCGGGGCAGGCGCTGTCGCGACTGCTGAACCTCACCGACGGCATGCTGGGCCAGGGCCGCGACGTGCTGGTGGCCATCACCACCAACGAAGACGTGTCGCGGCTGCACCCGGCGGTGGTTCGGCCCGGCCGCTGCCTGGCCCGCATCGAGCTCGGCCCGCTGCCGTTCGCCCAGGCCGCGGAGTGGCTGGGCCGCACCGACGGCATCCGCCCCGAGGGCGCGACGCTGGCTGAGCTCTACGCCCTGCGTGACGGCACCGAGCCGTTCACCGCCGAAGCGGCGCCGGCACCGGTGAGCGGGATGTACCTTTGACGTTCTCTCCGCCCCGGTGTCCGGGCAGATGCCCGTCGACGGGGTGAACCGGTCGATCTTCCCGAAGGCCCGTCCAGCGCGGGCGGCGGACCCCCACGTCGCTGATCTTGCAGTTGTGCTCGCCGAAAAACGGGCGAATTCCGGCGAAAGGGCGGACACAACTGCAAGATCGATGCGGTGAGGGCGGCCCGGCGCGCCGCGGCGCGGACGGGGTGGTGCGGGGGTCAGGTGCCGGCGCGGCGGCCGAAGGTGTGGACCGTCGAGTTGTAGGGGAGGAGGTTCCACAGTTCCTTGGCGTCGGACCGCAACAGGTTGACGCACCCGTGCGAGCCGTTGCCCATGTTGTGCAGGTACGTCGTGGTCTCGTGGAAGCCCTGACCCGCGGTGAAGTGCTGCCAGTACGGTAGCCACACCTTGTACGGGATCGACCACTCCTTGATGTTGCGCTCGTTGATTTTGAACTTGCCGACCTTGGTGGCGTAGCCCTTGTACCCCGTTCGGACGACCGTCGGGCCCCACACCACAGTGCCGTCGGCCTGGACCACCCAGGTTGTCTGCTGGGTGAGGTTGACGCACGCGGTGAGGCCGCTCGCGGCGGGCTGGCACTTGGACCGCTCGGCCGGCGTGAGGCTGGCGGCGATGCGCCGGGCCACGTCGGCGGTGGTGGGGCCGGCGCGGCCGTTCGACGGGCTGATCCCGAACCGCTTCTGGAACGCCACGATCGTGGCGCAGTCGGCCGGGGTCTGCTGGCCGTCGACGACGATCGGGCCGTACTTGCCGATCGCGGCCAGGGACGTCTCCACCTCGCGCTGCTTGTCGCCGACCGGGCAGCCCGCGGCGGCCTTCGACGAGGACGAGGACGACGGGGACGCGACGACAGGCGCCGACGTGGGACTGGTGGCCGTGGCGCTGGTGGGTACGACGCTGGACGGCGACGGATTTCCGGTGCCCGGATCGGCGGTGGGCGTCTCGAATGAGGTGGATCGGCCGGGAGTGTCGCGACCGGGGCCAGCCACGGCATAGGCCGCGCCCCCGAAGAGGACGGCCGCCGCGACCGCGGCACCGATCAACCATCGACGCATCACTGACCTCCTTACCATTCAGACGCGGCGGACCCCGGAGATGGTTCCGACCTGGGGCACACTTGCTGGGTGACCGACGGCCCCCTCATCGTGCAGTCAGACAAGTCCCTGCTTCTCGAGGTCGACCACCCGGACGCGCTCGCCTGCCGGATGGCGATCGCGCCGTTCGCCGAGCTCGAGCGCTCGCCGGAGCACATCCACACGTACCGCCTCACCCCGTTGGGCCTCTGGAACGCGCGTGCCGCCGGCCACGATGCAGAGAGCGTAGTCGATGCTCTGCTGCGCTACTCCCGGTATCCGGTGCCGCACGCGCTGCTGGTCGACGTGGCCGAGACGATGGACCGGTACGGGCGGCTGCAGCTGCTGAACCACCCGTCGCACGGGCTGGTGCTCAAGGGGCTCGACAAGGCGGTGCTCACCGAGGTCGCCAAGAGCAAGAAGCTGGCCGGCATGTTCGGCGACAAGGTCGAGGAGGACCTCATCGCCGTGCACCCGTCGGAGCGCGGACGGCTCAAGCAGGGCCTGCTCAAGCTGGGCTGGCCGGCGGAGGACCTGGCCGGCTACGTCGACGGCGAGGCGCACGAGATCGCCCTGCACGAAGACGGCTGGCAACTGCGCGCCTACCAGCAGCAGGCGGTCGACGGGTTCTGGGCCGGCGGCTCCGGCGTGGTGGTGCTGCCGTGCGGCGCCGGCAAGACGCTCGTCGGCGCGGCGGCGATGGCCACCGCCAAGGCCACCACGCTGATCCTGGTGACCAACACCGTGGCCGGGCGGCAGTGGAAGCGCGAGCTCGTCGCGCGCACGTCGCTCACCGAGGACGAGATCGGCGAGTACTCCGGCGAGCGCAAGGAGATCCGGCCGGTCACGATCGCCACGTACCAGGTGCTCACCACGCGGCGCAGCGGCGTATTCACCCACCTCGACCTGTTCGGCGCCCGCGACTGGGGTCTGATCATCTACGACGAGGTCCACCTGCTCCCGGCGCCGATCTTCCGGTTCACCGCCGATCTCCAGGCCCGGCGTCGGCTCGGCCTCACCGCCACGCTGGTTCGGGAGGACGGGCGTGAGGGCGACGTCTTCTCGCTCATCGGCCCGAAGCGGTACGACGCTCCCTGGAAGGACATCGAGGCACAGGGCTGGATCGCGCCGGCCGAGTGCATCGAGGTGCGCGCCACGCTCACCGACGACGAGCGGATGGCGTACGCCGTCACCGAGAACGAGGAGAAGTACCGCGCGGCGGCCACCGCCCGCACGAAGCTGCCCATCGTGAAGGCGCTGGTCGACAAGCACCAGGGCGAGCAGATCCTGGTGATCGGCGCGTACCTGGACCAGCTGCACCAGCTGGGCGAGTTCCTTGACGCGCCGATCGTGCAGGGGTCGACCACGAACAAGGAGCGGGAACGGCTCTTCGACGAGTTCCGGCGCGGTGACCTGAAGACCCTGGTGATCTCGCGGGTCGGTAACTTCTCGATCGACCTGCCCGAAGCCGCCGTGGCGATCCAGGTGTCGGGGACGTTCGGCTCGCGGCAGGAGGAGGCGCAGCGGCTCGGGCGGGTCTTGAGGCCGAAGGCCGACGGGCGGCAGGCGCACTTCTACACGGTGGTGTCCCGCGACACGATCGACACGGAGTACGCGGCGCACCGGCAGCGGTTCCTCGCCGAGCAGGGGTACGCGTACACGATCGTCGACGCCGACGACGTGCTCTCCTGACGACTCGGCCGGTCAGTCGTGAAGTTCGGCGGCCGTGATCCGGTACAGGGCCAGCGTGTGCAGGGTCTCGGTGCGCTCGTCCTCGGCGCGGAGGTAACCCGCGGCCATGGAGACCGGCCGGACCAGGCGGCTCGTCGGGGACCCGTGCGCGTCGACGTAACCCACCCACACCAGCGACTTCTCCCGTACGGCCTGCTGCAGCACCTGCATCGCCGTCGCGTGGGCGCCGTTGCCCGCCGAGCCGGTGCCCGGCGCGGTGCGCACGCTCTCCGGCGCCCGCCGCAGGGCCCGGGCCGCCGCCTCGCCGCGGCGCATCTGCTCCACCACGCCGGCCACCTGGGCCGGTCGTAGCTCCGGCATCGCCAGCGGGTCGTCGCGCCGGGTCGGCAGTGCCGGCCGGTTGGGCGCGCGCCGCGACCGTGGACGCGAGAGCACGGCCGCGCCGGTGGCGTCCTCCCGCACCGGGGCGTAGCCGGCGGCGCGGAGCACGTCGAGCAGGCGGCCCGGCGCGGCGACGGTCACCAGGACCGTGGGCGCCAGCCGCCGGAACGACAGCACCGCCAGCCGCTTGTCGGCGTACACCTCGGCGAGCAGCGTCTCGTCCTCGCTGCGCAGGTAGGCACCGGCGGTGCCGGCCCGCAGGCCGCCGTGCTTGCGGGCGACGTCGTCGATCAGGTAGGTCAGGGCCTGCGGCACGGGGGTGCGCGACCGCCGCTTGAACAGCGAGTGCAGATCACCGGCGGAGTAGCCGGCGTCGAGCGCGCGGCGCACCGAGGTGGGCGTCACGCGCAGCACCGAGGCCGACTCGGCGTCGGCGACCAGCGCGAGTTCGGCGGCGAGCGTCGGCTCGGGCGGGCCGGGGACGATCACCGACAGGTCGGCCTGCACCACGACCACGTCGACGGGCGCGGGCAGCAACGCCGCGAGCGCGGCGCCGGCGTCGGGCACCGGCCGGTTGTTGCGGACGCCCAGCGGATCCTCGGAGTCGGTCCGGCCCTCGACCTCCTGCAGCAGCAGCCGCGAGTAGCCGGTCAGGGCGCCGAGCCCGGTGATCCCGAGCGTCGCGGCCTCGGCCAGCACCGTCTCGGCCGGCACGGCCCGGGCGCGGGTGGTGCGGCGCGGCGCCCGCCAGGCCAGGATCTCGGCGATGGCGTCGGCGGGCGGTGCCGCGTTCTTCGGCAGCCCGGCGAGCACGTCGAGCACCGCCCGGCGGCCGGCCGGAGCGCCGAGGCGCTCGGCCTCCGCCGCGAGGGCGGCGATCGGCCGGTCGCGGTCGTCGCGCTGACCGATGAGGGACGCGCTGCGCGGCATCGCCAGCCAGGCGACCGCGAGGACGCGCCAGCGGTGTGCCAACGGCGAGACCTGCCAGCCGTCGTACGCGGCGGAGGGCAGGAAACCGGGATCGTCGTCACCGAGCAGGCCGGCCGCGTAGGTGACCTCCAACAACAGGGCCGCGTCACCCTCGCTGATCCCGGCGGTGCGGGCCACCCGGCGCAGGTCCCGGACGCCCATCCCACCCGCCCGCAGCACCGCCGCCGGTTCGAGCGCGAGCGCCTCCAGCAGCGCCTCGGCGACGCGCACCACCTCCAGCGCCTGCCCGGCACCGGCCCGGTCGGCGCCGTTGGCCCGCCGCGTCTCGACGTCGGGCGGCACCGGGTGCAGGCGGCCGAGCGGTCCGGAGTCGCGGCGCAGCAGCAGCGCCACCTCGCGCGGCAGCTCGACGGTGTCGTCGTTGACCTGCACCAGCAGGTGATGGTCGAGCAGCCAACGGATCGGCGAGTCGGCCGCCAGCGGTGGCACGATGACGCCGAGCGGTGGCCCGGCGGCGAGCCGGTCGAGGGCGGCCCGGGCTGGTTGCGGCGCGCTCAGCAGCGTGCGGCGCAGCCCCGCCGGGTCGTCGGCCAGTGCGGCGGCGGCCGGGTCGAGCTCGGCGGCGGGCCGGCCCAGCCCGGCCGGATGTGGGCTGACCTCGGTGACGGCGGGCACGACGGCCAGGTCGTGCTCCGGGCCGTAGACCAGTGCGCGGTCCCGGAGCGCCGCCAACGCGGGACGGGCAACCGCCGGCTCGGCACCGCACTGCGCGGCGATCGCGAGCACCGCGTCGAGCGACACCGGCGGCGGCAGGTACCGCACCGCGTCGAGGATCTCCAGCGTGAACCGGTCGAGCGAGTCGAGCGCACGGGCGACCGACAGGCGGGACTGGGCCCGGACGGCGAGCGTGGTGAGGTCGCCCGGCACCGGTACGACCAGGTCCGGGCGCAGCCGGACGAGCGCGGCCAGTCCCTCGTCACTCAGGCCGCGCAGATGATCAATTAACGTTCCCATCTCGACCTTCAAAGGTACCGCTGGCGCGGATCGCGGATGATGTTCGCGTGAGCGGCGATTCGAGCTATTCGAGCGAGGTTCTGTGAACCCTTACGGTCCCGGTGGTGGACCCAATCAGCAACCACCCCCGCGACGCCGGGGCTGGCTGCGGCGCAACTGGCCCTGGTACGACCGCTACTGCACCGCCCGCGACATGCGGCGGGCGCAGCAGGGACGGCGCGGGCGTCAACGTAACGACAGCGATGGCTGCGACCCCTGTGACGGTTGCGGCTGTGACCTGTTCCACCTGTCCACATTCCAGGTCCTCCTGCTCGCGGCGCCCACCCGCACGCCGCGGCGAAAGGTGACCGTACCCGCCCGGGCCGGGCTGGGCGCGATCCGCGGCTACCAGCGGTGGGTGTCGCACCGGCTGCCGACCGACTGCCCGCACACGCCGTCCTGTTCGCACTACGGGTCCGCCGTGGTACGCCGGTACGGGCTGTTCCAGGGCGCTCGGTTGGCGGGTGGGCGCATCGCCCGGTGCACGTCCACGGTTCCGCGTGGCACGGCCGATCCACCGCCCTGATTGTGGGAAACTATCCGGCATGTCTAACCCGCATCCTTCTACCCCTTCTGCCCGGCCCAAGCCGCGGCCGACCACCGGCGTAGCCCGGGGCCGGGCACAGGTTCCAGGAGCGCTCACGGCCGACCCGAGCGGGGAGATCGCGGTTCACGAGGAGGTCGGTCCGGCCGTGGCCGACCTCGTCGAACCCCACACCCCGGGCAGCCGCCTGCCGGTGAGCGAACTGTTGTTCCACCGCGCCGGCGCGGCTTCACCGTTCGGCGACGACCTGCAGTTCCCGCTTCCGGCCGGCGCTTTGAACTACCACCAATAGCCCCAGAAGTCGGTTGGAGTCCTCGGTGGTGATGGATAGCCTGAAACAGTCAGGAATCCATCACCACAAGCAGCAAGGGACTCACTGTGCCAACGGGTCGCGTCAAGTGGTACGACACCGACAAAGGCTTTGGTTTCCTCACCAGAGACGACGGCGGTGACGTCTTCGTGCACAAGGCCGCCCTGCCGGCCGGAGTCGAGGACCTCAAGAAGGGCCAGCGGGTCGAGTTCGGCGTGGTCGAGGGCAGCAAGGGCAACCAGGCCCTCCAGTTGACGCTGCTGGAGGCGATCCCGTCGGTCGCCCGGGCCCAGCGCCGTCCCGCCGAGGAGCTGCACGGCCTGATCGAAGACATGATCAAGGTGATGGAAGCGAAGATCCAGCCCGAGCTGCGCCGCGGCCGGTTCCCCGACCGGAAGACCGGCCAGATGGTCGCCAAGCTGGTGCACGCGGTGGCGAAGGAGCTAGAGGTCTGAGGCGGCGGGCACGAGCCCGGCGTCCGCCGCCCGGTTCAGCAGGCCGCGCACGGCCCCGTAGCCCTCGTCGCCCAGGTCGTGGGTGAACTCGTTCACGTAGAGCTTGATGTGCTGGTCCACCACGTCCTGCTCCATCTCCTGGGCGTGCGCCAGCACGTACTCCCGCGACAGTGACGGGTCGGCCCAGGCCCGGCGCACCGACTCGCGGATCCATCCGGTGGCGGCGGCCGCGTCGACGGCGCCGCGCCGGGCCAGGATCGCACCCAGCGGGATCGGCAGGCCGGTGGTCGACTCCCACCACTCGCCGAGGTCGACGACCGACGTCAGGCCGAACCGCGGGTACACGAACCGGGCCTCGTGGATCACCAGGCCGGCGTCGTAGGTACCGTCGGCCACGCCCGGCATGATCGACGCGAACGGCACCACCTCGATCGAGGCGGGCGACGCGGAGCCCATCCACAGCCGCATCAACAGGTACGCGGTGGTGCGGTCGCCGGGCACGGCGACGCGCAGCCCGTCGATCGATCGCAACGCCGAACGGGCCAGCAGCAGCGGCCCGCACCCGCGCCCGAGCGCGCCGCCGCACGGCAGCAGTTCGTAGCGGTCGAGCAGCCACGGCAGCGCCGCGTACGACACCTTCACCAGATCCAGATCGTCGGTGACCGCCAGCGTGTTGGTGACATCGACGTCGGCGTAGCGCACCTCGACCGTGGGCGCGCCCGGAACGAGCCCGTGCGCCAGCGCGTGGAACGTGAACGTGTCGTTGGGGCAGGGCGAGATCGTGAGGTTCACCCGTCCAACGTAGCGAGCGCCGCGCCCACCTCGGCCAGCGCGTCGAGCGCCGGTCCGATCCGCCACGCGGCCCGGTCGCGCGGGCCGACCGGGTTCGAGATCGCCCGGACCTCGCCGAACGGCACCCCGGCGAGCGCGCACGCCGTCGCCACGCCGAAGCCCTCCATGCCCTCGGCGACCGCGTCGGGGTAGCGCTCGGCGAGCGCCTCGGCCCGGGCGGCGGTTCCGGTGACGGTCGACACGGTCAGCACGGCGCCGCGCACGGCGTCCGGAAGGATCTTGAGGTCGGCGGTGGGCAGGCTGGTGGCTCCGAAGCCGAGGTCGTCGAGGGTGAGGAAACCGCCGGGTGAGTCGGCCCCGAGGTCGGCGGCGACGCTCCGGGTGGCCACCGCGAGGGCGCCCAATTGGATACGCGTGACCAGCCCCCCGGCAATCCCGGCGCTCAGCACGGTGGTGATGCCGGGGTTCCGGGCCAGGTACCACGCCGTACCGGCGGCGGCCGCCGCCGGGCCCACCCCGGCCGCGAGCACCTCGACCGGCGCACCGGTGGGTACCCCGCGCAGCACGGCCGCCCGTTCCGCCTCGACGGCGGTCACCACGAGGATCACGAGCGCCCCGACGGCCGGTACAGGTGGAAGCTGGGCGGCTCGTCGTCGTCGGCGTCGTCATCCTGGTTGTAGAACTGGTCGGCCTCGACCGGCATCGGCAACGTGCGGGTGCGGCCCGCGTCGCGCTGCGGCAGCGTCCTCTCCGGGGCGGGCGTCGCGGGCACCACAGGTTCCGTCGGCGGCTCGGCCTTCGGCGGGGCCTTCTGCGTCGGCAGGTCCTTCACGGGCGTCTTCGCCGTCGAATCGGCGCGGTCCGGTTCGGGTTCCGGCGCTGCGCCCGTCAGCTTGTCTTTTCGCAGTTTGCCGGCCGACCACATGGCACGCGCGGCACCCAGCGCGAGCCCGACGAACATCGCGACCATGCCCCAGCGGCCCGGGAACGGGATCAGGCCGAGCGCGCCACCCGCGACCCACGCCACCATCAGCAGCGTCTCGCTGTGCGCGAACGCGCTGGCCCGGGTGCGTTCGTCGGTGCGTTCCTGGATCACCGCGTCGACCGCGAGCTTGGCCAGGCCGCTGGCCAGCGCCGTCACCAGGCACAGCAACGCGATCGCCGGCAGCGTGAACGACCAGGCGGCCAGGCCCGCCGCGGCCAGCGTGAGCAGGATGCCGACCGCCTGCAGCACCGCCGGCCGGCGGATCCGCAGCACCGACCCGACCGCGGTCGAGAGGAACGTGCCGGCGCCCAGCGCGACCGCGAGCAACGCGATCGCGGCGGTCTCGCGCACCCGCGTGCCGCCGAGGGTGAGGTCGAGGTCGCCCGCCCGGACGCTGAACGCCAGGTAGAGGGCGAGGAAGCCGTAGATCGCGCGCAGGATCGCCGTGCCGGAGATCGAGGCGACGATCAGCGGCGCCGACAGGATCTTGGCGCCCTTGCGCCGCTTGATCAGCTGGAACGGGCGCGGGATCGACTCGGGCGCCTCGGAGTCGGCCCTCGGCGGCAGCCGCAACGCGGTGACCATGCCGTAGAGGAAGACGAACGTGGCGATCCGCAGCGGCCACTGCTGGCCGAACGTGGCGGCCGCGAGAATGCCGAGGGGTGCCACGACGGCGCCGGCGACCGTGCCGAACAGGCTGGCCCGGGCGTTCGCCGCGCTCAGCGTGAGGCCGGGCGGCAGCAGCCGCGGCACGGCGGCGCTGCGGGCCACCCCGTACGCCCGCGACAGCACCAGGACGCCGAACGCCGCCGGATAGAGGGCGATGTCGTCGAGGTTCTCCGAGATCAGGTAGGCCAGGAACGCCCGGCCGAGGAACGTGGTAGCCAGCGCGTACCGGCGGCCGTGCCGGAACCGGTCGAGCACCGGCCCCACCACCGGCGCCAGCAGCGCGAACGGCAACATCGTCACCAGCAGGTACAGCGCCACCTGGCCGCGCGCCTCGCCGGCCGGTACCGAGAAGAAGATCGTGCCGGCCAGGCCGATCGCGATGAGCGCGTCGCCGGCGATCGAGGCGGCGTGCAGGTCGAGCAGCCGGATCATGCCCGGTTCCTTGGCACCGCCGGCCGTGCGCGCCCGTCCGACGCCCCGGCCCAGGGTGCGGCCGACCGCGGCGATGCCGACGAGAACCCCCCGCGCGAGGCCTCCGAGCATGCGGAAGACGCCGGCCAGAACGTCCATCAGCGCCATACGGTGCATCCTCTCCGATGTTCGTCCAACGGTAGGGAACAATGGGTGGTCTGACGAGTGGGTGCCTGTGCGACGCGCGGAAAGGCGGCGGCATCGTGACGACGAGCGTTCGAGTGGCCCGGGGGCGGGCTCCGAAGCTTGACCAGGTCTGTGCCGATGCGGTCGGGCAGGCCCGCGGTGGCGTCGACGGGATCGATCCGGACTACGTCGGTGAGCACCTGGAGGCCGTGGCCGAGGCCGAGCGGGTCGTGACCCACCTGTTCGAGTGCCTGCAGCCGGGTTACCGGGGCTGGCGCTGGGCCGTCACGGTGGCGCGCATCCCGCGCAGCCGGCACGTCACGGTGTGCGAGTCGGTGCTGCTGCCCGGCCCCGACGCGCTGGCCGCTCCGCCCTGGGTGCCCTGGCAGGACCGGCTGCAGCCGGGCGACCTGGGCGTCGGCGACATCCTGCCCACCGCTCCCGACGACGACCGGCTGATGCCCGGGTACGTTCAGAGCGACGATCCGGCGGTCGACGAGGTCGCCTGGGAACTGGGCCTCGGCCGTCCCCGGGTGCTGTCCCGCGAGGGCCGGGCCGACGCCGCCCAGCGCTGGTACGACGGCGACAACGGACCCGCGTCACCGATCTCCGCGGCGGCACCGACCACGGCCCGCTGCGGCGGCTGCGGGTTCTACCTGTCGCTGGCCGGTGCGATGCGGCAGGTCTTCGGCGTGTGCGCGAACGCGTTCGCCCCCGACGACGGCCGGGTGGTGAGCATCGACCACGGGTGCGGCGCGCACTCCGAGATCCTGGTGGAGCCGGTGGCGGTGGTGGCCGAACTGCCGACCGTCTACGACGACAGCGAGGTCGACCAGGTCACGGTCCCGAAGCCGGCCGGCTCGGTGGAAGGCGCCGAGGAGCCCGCCGAGTCCTACGGCCACAGCTAGCTGGCGGCCTGGCGGCGTTTGCGGCGGGCGTCGTAGCGGATCATCGTGAGCGTGCCGGGAATGCCCCACAACAGGCCGGCCACGCAGATCCAGAACCAGGACTCGTGGCTGTGCCGGAACGGCACCATCACCAGCAGTGCGACCAGCCACGCCGCCATGCCGCCGAGAGCGAACGGCAGCATCGGCGGATCGAGCGGCTCGAGGGTGCGGAGCTCAGGGGCCTGAGCGGCCTGCGACTGCGGAATACCCGTCCCCGACACGATCGCCAGCGTAGCGCCGCGAGGGTGCCATTCCCGGCGTCCGGCCGGGCGCGGTGATCACACTCACAGGTCGTTAGCCATGCTTATTAGTTAAGCTAACAAATATGGTGATCAAGCACGGTGAACGGAGCGCGACCACGGCCGCACCGCTCGCCGGCGCCCTCCGTGACGCGATCATGCGGCTCAACCGCCGGTTGCGGCAGGCCAGGCCGGTCGGCGACCTCACGATGTCGCAGATTTCCGCGCTCACCACGCTCGGGCTCGCCGGTGTGCTGAGCCCGCGTGAGCTGGCCGAGCAGGAACGGGTCCAGCCGCCGACGATGACCAGGATCGTCGCCAAGCTGGAGGACCGCGGCCTGGTGCAGCGCACGCCGCATCCCACCGACGGCCGGCAGGTGGTGCTGTCGGCCACCGAGGCCGGCCGGGCCGCCGTGGTCGAGCACCGCCGGGCCGGCGACGCCTGGCTCGCGCAGGCCCTCGGAGACCTGCCCGAGCACGACCGCGAGACGCTGCGGCGCGCCGCAGACCTGCTGGACAAGATCGCTCGGGGGACTCCGGGCCAACAACGGAACTGAGGAGGCGCATCCCGAGTGCGGGCTGTATTCCGGTCTCTGCGCGTCAGGAACATGCGGTTGTTCACCGCCGGTCAGATCACGAAGCTGGTCGGCGTCTGGATGCTTTTCATCGCCCAGGACTGGCTCGTTCTCGATCTCACCGACAACTCCGCAACCGCACTCGGCCTGGTGACGGCGTTGCAGTTCACGCCCGTCCTCCTGCTGACGCTCTACGGCGGCAAGCTGGCCGACCGGTTCGACAAGCAGAAGCTCCTCGTGCTGTGCAACTGCGTGTTCGCGGTGCTCGCGCTCGGGCTGGGTGTTCTCATCGCGACGCACCTGGTGGTGTTGTGGCACGTCTACGCGTTCGCGGCCGCGGTGGGCATGACCTCGGCGATCGAGACGCCGACGCGGCAGGCGTTCTGGTCCGAACTGGTCGAGCCCGAACTGCTGCCCAACGCGCTGTCGCTCGGCTCCGCCACGTTCAACGTCGCCCGCCTCGTCGGCCCGGCGATCGCCGGTGTGCTGATCGCCTGGATCGGCACCGGCCCGGTGATCCTGGTGACCGGCGTGATGGCCATCCTGGCGGTGCTGCTGCAACTGCGGATCCGGCCGGCCGACCTGCTCCGCAAACCGCCCGGCAACGTCGCCGCCCGCGACGCCCGCGTGATCGACGGTCTCCGGTATGTCTGGGGCCGGCCCGATCTGGTGCTGGTGATGACGCTGGTGCTGGTGCTCGGCCTGATGGCGTTCAACTTCCAGCTGACCCTGGCCGTGCTGGCCAAGACCGTGTTCCACACCGGTGCCGAGGCGTTCGGTCTGATCACGTCGGCGCTGGCCGCCGGAGCCCTGTGCGGCGCGTTGGTCGCGGCGCTGCGGCGCAACCGTCCCTCGGTGTACGCGGTGCTGCTCTCGGCGATCCTGTTCGCGACGTTCGAGACGGTGCTCGGGTTCGCGCCGACGTTCTGGCTGGCGATCGTGCTCGCCGTACCCACCGGGTTCTTCATGATCTACTTCGCCCAGGCAGCCAACCAGCGGGTCCAGCTCGGCGTCGACCCGCAGTTCCGGGGCCGCGTCATGGCGCTGCACGTGCTGGTGTTCTTCGGGACGACCCCGGTCGGCGCGCCGCTCATCGGCTGGATCGCCGAGGAGTACGGCGCCCGGGCGTCGATCTGGCTGGGTGGGCTGGCGTCGCTCGCCTGCACGCTGGTGGTGGCGCTGGTGCAGCTGCGCCGGTCGCACGCCACGGTGCTGCTGCACCTGCGGCCGCGGCCGCACCTGCACGTCACCGAGCCGGGCAGCGACGGCTCGCCGGCGCTCGAACTGCGCATGCCCGCGACGGTCAGGTGAATGACAGCCGGCGGGAGAAATGTCGTACTGGTGTGGTTAGTTAGGCCACATGGAGTGGAGCCGGTTCCTGGAGTGCCTCAGCGCCGACGTCGACCGCTTCCGTGAGGTGTCGGCCAAGGATCTCGGCGCACCGGTGCCGAGTTGCCCGGGCTGGTCGGTGGCCGATCTGGTGCGGCACGTGGCCGTGGTCTACCTCCACAAGGTCGAGTGCCTGTCCCAGGGCAGGTCGCCCGACCCGTGGCCGCCGCCGGGGTCCGCCACGGCCGAGCCGCTCGCGCTGCTCGACGGGGCGTGGCCCGAGCTGCGGGCCCAGTTGTGGGCGCGCACCCCGGAGTCGGCCGCCTACACCTGGTACGAGCCCGACCAGACCACCCGGTTCTGGGCCCGTCGCATGGCGCAGGAAACCGTGATCCACCGCATCGACGCCGAGTTGGCGCTGCGCACCGCCGTCCAGCCGGTGCCCGCAGATCTCGCGGTCGACGGCATCGACGAGGTGCTCGTCGTGTTCCTCGAGTACGCGTCGAAGACCTGGTGCGACGACTTCGGGCCCGATCTCGCCGAGGCCGACGACCGGTCCGTGCTGATCTCCGCCGGTGGCGCCGGCTGGCTGGTGCGGGCCGCCCCGTCCGGGGTGAGCGTCGAGGCCGGCATCGGGTCCGGCCTGGTGGCCGCCGACGCGGCGGTGCGCGGCGAGCCCGGTGCGATGTTGCGCTGGCTGTGGGGCCGCGGCAGCGGCGGCGTCACCGTCGACGGCGACAAGGACCTGGTCGGTCGGCTCCGCCGGCTACTGGTCACCGCCACACAGTGATCACGTCGTTACCGCAACGCTGCAACGAGGTGGCCGTCTCTGGTAGCGCCGCGCCGCCCGGCGGGCATAACCTCAGAGGGTGGCCGTGCTCCGCGCACTCCTCATCCTCGCGGTCGTTTCCGCGCTGGCCACGCTGCCCTGCCTGATCACGCTGCTGCTGTCGGTCGGCTGGCCGCGGTTCCTGCGCCGGCGTGGGCGGCTGGTCGCACCCGGCGGGTCGATGAACCGGCGCGACCGGCGCCGGCTGGCCCGGCTCGACAAGTGCTTCGGCGCCGACCCGACCCCGCAACTCACCCCCGACACGCTGCCGATCGAGAAGGTCGCCGCCGACCTGCGGCGGCTGCGCCGTCAACGCGCCGGCATCGCGCAGCGCTCGCCGGTCTGGCGGGCGGCGATCGAAGACGCGTACGACGACCGGTTGCGCCTGGCCTGCGAGCGGCTGGGCATAGACGAACACCTCACCGAGCTGTCCGGCTTCGACCGGGAGATCGAGCGGGTGCGGCTGGAGGGTGAGCTCGAAGCGGCCGGCATCACGCTGCACGGCTACGAGGCGGCGGCCCAATAGTGCGGTTGTTCGTGGCGGCGTTTCCACCGCCGGGCGTGCTCGCCGATTTCGTGTCACACGTGTCCACGTTGTGCTGCGGTGAGCCCCGGCCGCCGGGCGGTTCGCTGCGCCTGGTGACGCCGGAGCGCGTCCACCTGACGTTGACCTTCATCGGCGAGGTCGACGACGACCGGCTGCCCGTGGTGGAGGCCGCCGTGGCCGCGGGCGTCCGGCGCTGGGCCGGCGCCGGCCGGACCGGCTCCGTGAAGAAGGACGAGAAGCGGAAGGTGCCCCGGCTGCGGATCGGTGGCGGCGGGCGGTTCGGGCGCGGGAAGTTCACGGTGGTGTGGGCCGGCGTCCGCGGCGACACGACCGCGCTCGGCGACCTGGTCACCGACCTGCGGCAGGAACTGCGGACGGCGAAGGTGCCGTTCGACGTCAAGGCGCACCGGCCGCACGTGACCGTGGCCCGTCCGGGTGACCGCCTTGCCGACGAGCAGGTCGCCTGCGATCTGGCCGCGCTCGGTAGCTACGAGGGCCCGGAGTGGTCGGTCGAGTCGATCGACCTGGTGCGCAGCAACCAGGGTCCGAACATCACCTACGACCGGCTGTCGGCCTTCCCGCTCGGGTAGAGCGTGCGGATGTCGACCACCCGGTCGACCTTGACCGCCTCGGCGAGCCGGCGGTCGTGCGTCACGATGATCAACGTTCCCGGATAGTCGGCCAGCGCCGATTCGAGCTGCTCGATCGCTTCGAGATCCAGGTGGTTGGTCGGCTCGTCCAGGATCAGCGCGTTGACGCCGCGCGCCTGCAGCAGCGCCAGCGCCGCACGCGTCCGCTCGCCGGGTGACAACCGCGCGGCGGGACGCAGCGCCGCGTCGCCGGCCAGCCGGAACTTCGCGAGCAGCGTGCGCGCGTCGGCGACGTCGAGGTCGGGTGCGGCGCCGCGCACCACGTCGACCACCGGTTCCTCGGTGGCGAAGATGCGCCGGCTCTGGTCGAGTTCGCCGAACACCACCGACGGGCCGGCGTAGCGGGTGCCGGCCCGCAGCGGTTCGCGTCCCATGATCGCGTCGACCAGCGTGGTCTTGCCGCTGCCGTTCGGGCCGGCCAGCCGGATCCGCTCGGCCCAGCCGACGGTCAGGTCGAACGGCCCGAGCGTCACGCTGCCGCGCGTGACCACCGCGGCCTTGAGATCGACGACCACCGCACCCGGCCGCGCCGCCACCCCGATGCTCAGCTGCAGCTTCCACGGCTCGCGGACGTCGTCGGGCGCGTCGGCGTCGAGCCGTTCGATCGCCCGGTCGGCCTTTGCCGCGCCGGCGCCCGACCGCTGCGCGCCCTGGATGTGGTGGTGCCGCACGTGTTTGTCCGGATCGGTGGCGTTCCGGGCGGCCCGCTGCGCGCCCGACCGGGCCCACTCCCGCTTCTGGCGGGCCCGGTCGACCAGGTTCGCCCGCTCCGCCTCGTAGCCGGCCCGCGCCTCGACGGCCCGGTTGCGGCCGGCCTCCCGCTCGGCGACGTACGCGTCCCACCCGCCGCCGTACTCGGCGACCTGCCCGGTGAACTCGTCGATCTCCACCACCGTCTGCACGGCGGTGGCCAGGAACGCCCGGTCGTGCGACACGACCACGAGCCCCGCCGGTATCGCGAGGACCCGTTCCTCCAGCCGCCCGAGGCCGTCGTCGTCGAGGTCGTTGGTCGGTTCGTCGAGCAGGAGCAGGTCGGGCTGGGCGAGCAGCACCGCGGCGAGTGCGAGCCGGGCCTTCTGGCCGCCGGAGAGCGCCGCGGCGCCTCGGTGCAGGAGGTCGTCGGGCAACCCGAGGTCGGCGATGACGGTTGCGGCCCGCTCGTCGAAGTCGGCCCCACCGAGGGCGAGCCAGTCGTCGAGCGCGGCGCCGTAGTCATGTCCTTCGGGACGCTGTGCGGCGAGCGCCTCGGCGGCGGCGTCCATGCGTTGCTGGGCCTGTGCGACATACGTGCGGCGGGCCAGGTGATCGCGGAGCGACTCGGCGCCCTCGATCACCGGTTCCTGGGCGAGCCGCAGCACCGTGGCGGTGGCGGGCGCGCGGATTACCTCGCCCGACTCCGGCACCAGGTCGCCGGCGAGCACCTTGAGCAGCGTGGACTTGCCCACCCCGTTGGGTGCGACGATGCCGATGCGGTCGCCGGTGGCGACGGTGAGCGTCACCCCGGACAGCACCCGGCGGGCGCCGAATCCGACCGAGACATTTCTGAGCATGATCTGGCCGGACATGACCGCCAGTCTTGCGCGCCCGGCAGGTGGGCGGCCAGCGAATTAGGGTCGGGGAATGGAGTACACGAACCTCGGTCGGACCGGGCTGCGCGTCTCGCGGCTGTGCCTGGGCACCATGAACTTCGGGCCGAAGACCACCGAGCCCGACAGCTTCCAGATCATGGACAAAGCGCTCGAACTGGGCTTCAACTTCTACGACACCGCCAACGTCTACGGCTGGAAGACCGGCGAGGGCATCACCGAGAAGATCATCGGCAACTGGTTCGCCCAGGGTGACGGCCGCCGCGACAAGGTCGTGCTCGCCACCAAGGTGTACGGGAAGATGGGCGACGGCCCGAACGACCAGGGCCTCTCGGCGCGGCACATCATCCAGGCGTGCGAGGCGTCGCTGCGCCGGCTGCAGACCGACCGGATCGACCTGTACCAGATGCACCACATCTCCCGCACCACGCCGTGGGAGGAGATCTGGCAGGCGATGGAGACGCTGGTCGCGCAGGGCAAGGTGGTCTACGTCGGCTCGTCGAACTTCGCCGGTTGGCACCTGGTGCAGGCGCAGGAGGCGGCGGCCCGCCGCAACTTCCTCGGCCTGGTGTCGGAGCAGCCGATCTTCAACCTGCTCACCCGGCACGTCGAACTGGAGGTGCTGCCGGCGGCCGAGCGGTACGGCATCGGCGTCATCCCGTGGTCGCCGCTGCACGGCGGCCTGCTCGGCGGCGCGCTGCGCAAGATCGCCGAAGGTAAGGCGGGCCGCTCGGCCGAGGGCCGCTCGAACGACGCGCTCGCCCAGCACCGGCCGGCCATCGAGGCGTACGAGAAGCTGTGCGCCGACCTCGGCCACGACCCGGCCGACGTCGCGCTGGCGTGGGTGCTCAGCCGTCCCGCGGTGACGGCTCCGATCGTCGGCCCGCGGACGATCGAGCAGGTGGAGGCGTCGTTGCGGGCCTTCGACGTGACGCTCGACCAGGAGACGCTCACCAAGCTCGACGAGCTGTTCCCGCCGATCGGCAAGGGTGGCCCCGGCCCGGAGGCGTGGGCCTGGTGAGCTAGGACGATTCGCGCGCGGGTGCGCCGCCGAACAGCACGTCGTCCCAGCTGGGGAGGCGCTTGCGCGGCTTGTCGTCGCCCCCGCGCGCGGGGCCCTCGGGCTGCGACTTCAGCCGGGGCCGCAGCACCGCCAACGACGGCACCGACGGCGAGTCGACCGGGCCGTCGGGGTCGTCTTCGAACGGTGACGAGGTGGGCACCGGCGCCCCGATGAGGGCGGCCGCCCCCCGGGCCCGGCGCGGCGGCTCCTGGTTCGCGACCTGTTCGGCCGCTGCGACCTCCCGGGGCGCGCCGAGCGGCCGCTCCAGCGACGCGAGCAGCGCGTCACGCCCGGAGCGGATCGGGTCGGGACGGGTGGCCCGGCCCTTGTCGAGCGCGGCCGGCTGGTTCTGCGCGGCCGTGCCGTCGGACGTCGACGGCTCGGCCCCGGATTCCGGCCTGCCCTCGGGGCGCAGCCGGTCGGGGCGGGAATCCGAGCGGCCGGAGTCGGGCCGCAACGGGTCCGGGCGCAGCCGGTCGGGGCGGCCGGAGTCCGGACGGCCGGAGTCGGGCCGCAACGGGTCGGGCCGGCGGGTGTCCGGACGCAGCCGGTCGGGCCGGAGCGGGTCCGGCCGGTGCTGGTCGGAACGGTGCTGGTCGGGACGGGTGAGGGCGGCCGGCTCGGCCGGACCCAGGCCCCGTCCGGGCCGGTCGCGGCGCGCCGTGTCGGCAGCCGGACGCATCACGTCGTGGCCGCTCCGCATGGCTTCGTACCGCGGGTCGCCCCGGCCGGGCACCGCCGGCGCCGCCTCGACGGAACCGGGAGCCGGCCGCTCGGCGCACAGGTACTGGGCCATGTCGTCGTGCGGCGTGACGTGCTGACGGGCCTTGTCGAGCTCCCACACCGCCTGCGCGGTGGCCTTGCCGCTGGGCCAGCGGGCGATGACCCGCCAGGTGCCGTCGTCGCGGCGGTAGGCGTCCCAGGAGATCTTCTCCGCGTCGATGCCGTGCTGCCCGAGCCGGGAGTCGACGACCTCGGCCAGCGAGGCGCCCTTGGGCGACGAGCGGAGCTTCGACCGGCGGGCGTGCTGGGCGAGCATGGCCCGCTCCTGCAGCACCGGGCCGGCGTAGCGGAGCACCCGGTCGACCGGCACACCGGCGACCCGGGCCACCTCGTCGGCGGATTCACCGGCGCGGATGCGGGCCTGGATGTCGCGCGGGGAGAGCGAGGACGCGCCGGTCTCGGAGGTCGGTGCGGGTGCCGGGCCCGAGCCGGGGGTGCGTTCGAGGCGCAGTGCGGTGGACACGCGGTCGTCGATGGGCAGCGCGAGGAGTCGGCCCACCTCGTCCGCGAGCACGAACGCCTGTCCGTCCTCGGAGAGGGCGACGAACCGGACCGGCCGCATCGCGTTCCTCCGTCCGCAATCGCAGCTGCACCGCCCGCACGGCTGCTGTCTCAGGACCCCACAGTACGGGCCGAACAGCGTACGGGCGGTGCGACACGCGGCCTAGAGGCGCTCCACCACGTAATCGATGCACGTGGTCAGTGCTTCGACGTCGGCCGGATCGACGGCCGGGTACATCGCGATGCGCAACTGGTTGCGGCCGAGCTTGCGGTAGGGCTCGGTGTCGACGATGCCGTTGGCCCGCAGGGCCTTGGCGATCGCCGATGCGTCGACGCCGTCGACGAAGTCGATCGTGCCGACGACATTCGATCGCAGCGCCGGATCGGTGACGAACGGCGTCGCCACCGAGGACTTCTCGGCCCAGCCGTACAGGACCGACGCGCTCTCCGCGCTGCGCCGGACGCCGAAGGCGAGCCCGCCGTTGGCGTTCAGCCAGTCGGTCGTCTCCGCCGCCAGGAAGATCGTGGCCAGCGCGGGCGTGTTGTAGGTCTGTTCGAGGCGGCTCTGCTCGACGGCCGTCGCCAGGTCGAGGAACGCCGGCGTCCACCGGTTCGTCGCCTTGATCTCCTCGATCCGGGCGATCGCGGCGGGCGACATCAGCGCGATCCACAGGCCGCCGTCGCTGCCGAAGGCCTTCTGCGGCGCGAAGTAGTAGACGTCGGTCTCGGTGAGGTCGACGTCCAGGCCGCCGGCGCCGGACGTGGCGTCGTGCAGCATGAGCGCGCCCGGGTCGGCGCCGACCACGCGCCGGACCGGAACCGCGACGCCGGTGGACGTCTCGTTGTGCGGGGTGCAGTAGGCGTCGATGCCGTCCTCGGCGACCAGGTCCGGCGCCGAACCCGGGTCGGCCTTGCGCACCGACGCGGGGCCGAGGTGCGGTGCGGTGTCGGCCGCCTTGGCGAACTTCGCGCCGAACTCGCCGAAGTTGGCGAACTGCGCCCGGTGGCGGATGAGCCCGAACGTGGCGGCGTCCCAGAACGCGGTGGTGCCGCCGTTGCTGAGGATGACCTCGTAACCCTCGGGCGCGCCGAACAACCGGGCGATGCCCTGCCGCAGCCGCGCGACCTCGTTCTTCACCGTCTTCTGCCGGTGTGAGGTACCGAGGAACGTGGTGGACACGGAGGCCAGCGCCTCGACCGCCTCGGAACGGACCTTGCTGGGTCCGCAACCGAACCGACCATCGGCCGGCTTGAGTGCGTCGGGAATCTGGATGCTCTCGGCCACGGGGAAATCCTCTCGGGCGACGGTTACCCCGAGAATCCTGCCATCTTCGGCAGGAAGGCCCGAAATTCAGAACCCCCGAAAGCAGTAGACGTCACACGCCGTGGGGAATCTCGGCCCACCCCTCGACCTCCTGCGGCTTGCGCGGGGCCGGGCCCACGTACGTGGCCGACGGCCGCACCAGCCGGCCGAGGCCGTGCTGTTCGAGGATGTGCGCGCTCCACCCGGCCACCCGGGCGCAGGTGAACATCGAGGTGAACATGTGCGCCGGTACCTCGGCGAAGTCGAGCACCACGGCCGACCAGAACTCGACGTTCGTGGCGAGCACCCGATCGGGCTTGCGGGCCTGCAGTTCCTCCAGCGCCGCCTTCTCCAGCGCCTCGGCCACCTCGAAGCGGGGCGAGCCGAGTTCCTTCGCGGTGCGCCGCAGCACGCGGGCGCGCGGGTCTTCGGCCCGGTACACCCGGTGGCCGAAGCCCATCAGCCGCTCGCCGCGGTCGAGCGCGCCCTTCACGTAGGCGGTCGCGTCGCCGATCCGTTCGACCTCGCCGAGCATGTGCAGCACCCGCGACGGCGCACCGCCGTGCAGCGGGCCGCTCAGCGCCCCGATCGCGCTGGAGATGCAGGCCGCGGCGTCGGCGCCGGTGGAGGCGACCACCCGGGTGGTGAACGTCGACGCGTTCATCCCGTGCTCGGCCGCGGAGATGAAGTACGCGTCGACGGCCTTGACGTGCCGCGGATCGGGTTCGCCCCGCCACCGCTTCATGAACCGCTCGACGATCGTGGTCGCCTTGTCGATCTCCTTCTGCGGCACCGCCGGCAGGCCGAGACCGCGCGCCGACTGCGCCACGAACGACAGCGCCGTGACCGATACCCGCGCGAGGTCCTCGCGTACCTGGGGAGAGTCGATGTCGAGCAGTTGGCCGAGCCCCCAGTAGGGCGCCAGCATCGCGACCGCCGACTGCACGTCGACCCGGATGTCGCCGGAGTGCACCGGCACCGGGAACGGCTCGGCCGGCGGCAACCCGGGCCCGAACCGCCCGTCGACGAGCAGCGCCCACACGTTGCCGAACGACACCTGACCGATCAGATCTTCGATGTCGACCCCGCGGTACCGCAGCGCGCCGCCCTGCTTGTCGGGCTCGGCGATCTCGGTTTCGAAGGCGACCACACCTTCGAGGCCCGGTTTGAAATCGGACATCGTGTACTCCCAGGTCAAACGGCGCGGCGGTGACAACTCTATTGCGAAAGCTATGTGGTTCCGCACATCTTCACGCATTTCGTTGACGTAACGGAAGGATGTCAGCGTGACACATGGCACATCTGAAGACCCGCTGGCCCGGATGCGGCGCGAGTACTCCGGAGCATTGACAGAAGACGATGTGACGGTCGGATGGCCGGAGCTGTTCTCCGCCTGGCTCGCCGCGGCCGTGGCCGCTGACCTGCCCGAACCGAACGCCATGGTGCTCGCCACAGCCGATGGGCAGGGCCGCCCGAGCGCGCGTACGGTGCTGCTGAAGGGCTACGACGAGCGGGGGTTCGTGTTCTACACCAATTACAACTCCCGCAAGGGCGTCGAGCTGGCCGCCAACCCGCACGCGAGCCTGGTGTTCCTGTGGCTGCCGGTGTCGCGCCAGGTGCGCGTCGAGGGCACCTGTTCACCGGTGAGCCGGGCCGAGACCGAGGCGTACTTCGCGCTGCGGCCCCGCGGCTCGCAGCTGGGTGCCTGGGCCAGTCCGCAGTCGGCCGTGGTCGGGTCGCGGGCCGAGCTCGACGAGGCGGCCCGCGCCGTCGAGGAGAGGTTCGCGGAGACGCCGGACGTGCCGCCGCCCCCGCACTGGGGCGGCTACCGGGTGCGGCCCGACACGGTGGAGTTCTGGCAGGGCCGGCAGGACCGGATGCACGACCGGATCAGGTACAGCCGCGCAGCGGATGAGTGGAAAGTGGAGCGACTCGCACCTTGAGCCTCTTGGGCTTCGTCAAAAAGCACGCGATCGACGTCCGGGCGCTGCGTTATCCGGCGTTCCGCCGGTTGTTCATCGGTAACGCGGTCTCGTTCATCGGGTTCCAGTTCACGGCGGTCGCCGTGCCGGTGCAGATGTACGCCATCACCGACTCGTCGCTCTGGGTCGGGCTGATCGGCATCGCCGGGCTCGTCCCGTTGCTCATCTTCGCGCTCTGGGGCGGCGCGGTCGCCGACGTGCGCGACCGCCGCTCGGTGCTCCTGGCCAGTTCCACCCTCATGTGGACGGCGACGCTCGGCCTCCTCGTCCACGCGCTGAGCGGCGTCGACAGCCCGCAGGTGCTGCTCGGCCTGGTGGCGGTGCAGTCGGCGGCGTTCGCGATCAGCTCGCCCACCCGGTCGGCGATCCTGCCGCGCCTGGTGCCGGCCGAGGAGGTGGCCGCGGCGAGCACGCTCGGCTTCACCGTCTCGAACATCGGACAGGTGCTCGGGCCGCTGGGCGCGGGGCTGGTGCTCGCGCACGGCGACTTCGCGCTGGCGTACGGCGTCGACGCGGCGCTGTTCACGGTCGCGATGTGGGCGGCGCTGCGGCTGCCGGAGATGCCGCCGGCCGTGCGCGCGCCGGACGCACCCACGAGCCGCCTCGGTGACCTCGTCGACAGCCTGCGTTACCTGCGTCACCAGCCGGTGCTGCTGCTCACGTTCGCGATCGACATCGCCGCGATGGTGCTCGCGATGCCGCGGGCGGTCTTCCCCGAGGTGGCGGCCGAGCGGTTCGGCGGCGACAAGGCCGTCGGCTGGCTCTACAGCGCGATCGCGATCGGTGCCGTGGTGGCCGGGCTGGGTTCGGGCTGGGTGACCCGGGTGCGCCGGCAGGGCCTGGTCATCGTGGCCGCGGTGGTCGGCTGGGGGCTCGCGGTGGCGGTGGCCGGCCTGGCGCCGGCGCTGTGGCTGGCGGTGCTCGGGCTGGCGCTGGCGGGCGCGGCCGACCTCGTCAGCGCCGCGTTCCGGCAGACGATCCTGCTGACGTTCGCGCCCGACGAGATGCGCGGCCGGATGCAGGGCGCGTTCATCGCGGTCGTGGCCGGCGGGCCGCGCCTGGGCGACCTGCGGGTCGGCGCGATGGCCGCCACCACCGGCGCGACGGTGGCCTGGGTCAGCGGCGGCGTCGCGGCGGCGGTCGTCGCGGTGCTGCTCGCTGTGGCGTACCCGGCACTGCTCCGCTACACCGTGCGCGAAGCCGAAAGGTAGGGTGCCGTTTCATGGACGCCGCGACCGAAACCGTCCCGTCACTGTCCGGTACCGAGTGGGTGATCTCGTCCGACGACCATGAGGCCGTCGTGGTCGAGGTGGGCGGTGGGCTGCGGGCCTACCGGCACGGCTCGGAAGATCTGGTGGACGGATATGAGCCCGGCGAGCTGTGCCCCGGCTCCGCCGGAAAGGTACTGACGCCCTGGCCCAACCGGGTCCGCGACGGCCGGTACGAGTTCGGCGAGGTCGGCCAGCAACTGCCGATCACCGAGGTGGCCCGGCACAACGCCATCCACGGGCTGGTGAACTGGGTCCGCTGGACGGCCACGGCGGTCGAGCCCGACGCGGTGACGCTGGAGCACGAGGTGGTGCCGCAGCCCGGCTATCCGTGGCCGCTGTTGCTGCGCACCCGCTGGGCGGTCGGGCCCGACGGGCTGACGGCCACCCACGAGGCGACGAACACCGGCGTGAAACCGGTGCCGTTCGGCCTGGCGACCCACCCGTACCTGCGGGTGCCCGGCGTGGCCGTCGACGACGTGGTGCTCGAGGTGCCCTGCCAGAGCCGCGTGCTGGTCGACGGCCGGCTGCTGCCGATCGGCACGGCGAAGGTCGCCGGCACCGAGTACGACTTCACCACCGGTCGGCGGATCGGCCCGGCCGTCCTCGACACCGCGTTCGGCGAGGTCGACGCCGGCGACAACGCCCGCAGCGTGGTCACGCTGCGCGGCCCCGACGGCAGGGGCGTCGCGTGCTGGGCCGACGACGTGTTCCGCTGGTGGCAGGTGTTCACCGGCGACACGCTGCACGGTGAGCGGCACCGCCGCTCGATCGCGGTCGAGCCGATGACCTGCCCGCCCGACGCGCTGCGATCCGGCAAGGACGTCATCACGCTCCAGCCGGGGGAGACCTGGCGGGGCACGTGGGGGATCATGCCGGTCTGATGGAACTCGACCGCGTGATCAAGCGTCGGCGGATGGTCCGCAACTACGACCCCGACCGGCCGGTTCCGCCCGAGGTGGTCGACCGGCTGGTCGACTACGCGATCCGGGCCCCGTCGGCCGGGTTCTCGCAGGGCTGGGGCTTCCTGGTGCTCGAAACGCCGGACGATCGCGAGCGATTCTGGACGGCCTGCTCGCCCGAGGTCACCACCTCGTGGTCGGACGGCATGCGCCGGGCGCCGCTGATCGTCGTGCCGCACTCCAACCGCGACACGTACCTCTCCCGTTACGCCGAGCGCGACAAGGGCTGGACCGACCGCGACGAGGCCCGCTGGCCGGTGCCGTACTGGGACATCGACGCGGGCTTCGCCAGTCTCCTGATTTTGCTGGGGGTGGTCGATGCCGACCTCGGCGCGTGCTTCTTCGGCATCCCGCCCGACCGGTTCGACGCGTACCGGAGCGCGTTCGGCGTCCCGGCGGAGTTCACGCCGATCGGCGCGATCACCGTCGGATTCCCGGCGCCCGACCGCCGCTCGCCCTCGCTGGCCCGCGGTCGCAAGCCCGTGACGGAGGTCGTCCATCGCGGACGGTGGGGTACGTCGTACTGACCGTTGCGAATCGGTGAAATGTCTGCCTCGGTCGGTACCCTGATCACTGGTGTTGTGCAACAGTGCCTGCTGGTCCACGAAAGGGAGGTGCCGCAACTTGATCTTCAAAGCTGTCCGGGACGGCCGGCCCTACCCGGATCACGGAACGACGATCAAGGATTGGGCCCAGATCCCGCCCCGCCAGGTTCGCCTCGACCAGCTCATCACCACCAAGCGCGAGCTGGCGCTCGACCGGCTGCTCGCCGAGGATTCCACGTTCTACGGCGATCTCTTCCCGCACGTGGTCGAGTGGCAGGGCGCGATGTACCTGGAAGACGGTTTGCACCGGGCGCTGCGCTGGGCACTCCAGCAACGTACGGCGATCCACGCCCGCGTGCTGGTTCTTCCCCGGGAGTCCGCCTCATGACCGACCTGCTGGGCCTCGACGAGCAGCACTCCGAGGAGGAGCTGCAGATCCGCGCCGTCGTGCGCCGGCTGGTCGACGACAAGGTGCGCCCCAACGTCGCCGCCTGGTACGAGGAGGGCCGGGTGCCGGTCCGCGAGCTGGCCAAGGAGTTCGCCCAGGTCGGCCTGCTCGGCATGCACCTGGAGGGCTACGGCTGCGCCGGCGCCTCGGCCGTCGCGTACGGGCTGGCCTGCCTAGAACTCGAAGCGGCCGATTCCGGCGTGCGCAGCCTGGTGAGCGTCCAGGGGTCGCTGGCCATGTACGCGATCTGGCGGCACGGCAGCGAAGAGCAGAAGCAGCAGTGGCTTCCGGCGATGGCCGCGGGCGACGCCATCGGGTGCTTCGGCCTCACCGAGCCCGACCACGGCTCCGATCCCGGTTCGATGGCCACCCGCGCCCGCCGCGACGGCGACGACTGGATCCTCACCGGCGGCAAGATGTGGATCACCAACGCCCCGGTCGCCGACGTGGCGGTGGTCTGGGCCCGCGCCGAGGAGGGTGTCGTCGGCTTCGTCGTGCCGATGAACACGAAGGGCGTCTCCGCGCGCGAGATCACGCGGAAGATGTCGCTGCGCGCGTCCAGCACGGGCGAAATCGTATTGGACGCCGTGCGCCTGCCCGCCGACGCTCAGTTGCCCGGTGCGCGGGGCCTGAAGGCGCCCCTGAGCTGCCTCACCGAGGCCCGGTACGGGATCGTGTGGGGGGCGCTGGGTGCCGCCCGCGAGTGCCTCGACGTCACCCTCGACTACGCCAGGACCCGCGAGCAGTTCGGCCGCCCGATCGCCGGCTTCCAGCTCACCCAGGCCAAGCTCGCCGACATGGCGGTCGAGTGGGAGAAGGGCTACCTGCTGGCCCTGCACCTCGGCCGGCGCGCCGACGCCGGAAAGCTGGAGCCCCACCAGGTGAGCGTCGGCAAGCTCAACAACGTGCGCGAGGCGCTGACGATCGCCCGCCAGTGCCGAACGATCCTGGGCGCCAACGGCATCAGCGGTGAGTATCCGGTGCTGAGGCACGCCAACAATCTGGAGAGCGTTCTCACATACGAAGGCACCAGCGAGATCCACCAACTGGTGATCGGCCAGAAGCTGACCGGCCAGAACGCGTTCGCCTGACAGTTCGGCGTCCCGGTCCTGTCCGGACATTGGGGCCTCTTACGACGAGAAGGTGACAGGGGTCCCGGCGGGATTGAGTAGAGTCCGTTGCGGCGACCCGGCAGTACTGGAGGTATCGATGCAGAACCCTCGCCTCACCGTCATCGGCACCGGATATCTCGGAGCTACCCACGCGGTGTGCATGGCCGCGCTGGGCTTCGAGGTGCTCGGCGTCGAGATCGATGAGCGGAAGGTGGCCCGTCTCGCTTCGGGCGAGGTCCCCTTCTTCGAGCCAGGGCTGCCGGAGCTGCTGGTCAAGGCGCTGGAGTCGGGCCGGCTGCGGTTCACCACCTCGTACGAGGAGGCGGCGGAGTTCGGCGACGTGCACTTCATCTGCGTGGGCACCCCGCAGAAGGAGGGCTCCGACGCCGCCGACATGACCTACGTCGACGCCGCGTTCTCGACGCTGGCGCGGCACCTGAGGCGCAAGACGCTGGTGGTGGGCAAGTCGACGGTGCCGGTGGGTACCGCGGCGCGGCTCAGCGCCCTGGTCAAGGAGCTGGCCCCGGCCGGCGACGAGGTGGAGCTGGCCTGGAACCCCGAGTTCCTCCGGGAGGGCTTCGCCGTCGACGACACGATGCACCCCGACCGCCTGGTGTTCGGCGTCCAGTCGGAGTGGGCCGAGCAGCAGTTGCGGGCCGCGTTCGCGCCGGTGATCGGCAGCGGCTCGCCGGTCAAGGTCACCGACCTGCAGACGGCCGAGCTGGTCAAGGTGGCGGCCAACTCGTTCCTGGCCACCAAGATCTCCTACATCAACGCGATGGCCGAGGTGTGCGAGGCCACCGGTGCCGACGTCCACGACCTGGCCGAGGCGCTGGCGTACGACGACCGCATCGGCGGCAAGTTCCTCAAGCCGGGCCTCGGCTTCGGCGGCGGCTGCCTGCCCAAGGACATCCGGGCGTTCACGCACCGGGCCCACGAGCTGGGCGTCGGCCAGGCGGTGGCGTTCCTGCGCGAGGTCGACCTGATCAACCGGCGCCGCCGGGCCCGCACCGTCGACCTGGTGCGCGAGCTCGCCGGCGGCGACCTGAACGGCGTCCGGGTGGCGGCGCTGGGTGCGTCGTTCAAGCCGAACTCCGACGACATCCGCGACGCGCCCGCGCTCGACGTGGCCACCACCCTCCAGAAGGCGGGCGCCGTGGTGCACGTCTTCGACCCGGCCGCGATGGACAACGCCCGCCGGACGTACCCGCAGCTCTCCTACGGCGACAGCGCGTTCGACGTCGCCCGCGACGCCGACGTGGTCGTCCTGCTCACCGAGTGGGCCGAGTTCCGCGAGATCGACCCGGCCACCATGGGCGCGATCGTCCGGCAGAAGCGCATCGTCGACGGCCGCCACGCCCTCGACCCGGTGAGCTGGCGGGCGGCGGGCTGGGAGTACCGGGCACTGGGCCGCCCGTAACGGTCGGGTTTGGCCTGTGGCGACACGTGGGCACTATTGAGTCACACAAGGGTGGTGACACGATGGCCGAGCGTACCGAAGCCGAGGTCCGGCGAGACCCGCCGACCGCCGAGTATCCCGAGGTCAGGGAACGGGAAGGAGAGCGGCAGACCGAGGAGATTCCCGATCCCGCACCCGCTCCTGCGACGAGCGTCAGCTCCAACCGGTTCCTGCGTGGCCTGTTCTGGGTGATCGCCTCGATCGGCCTGGTCATGGCCATGATCGTCGGCGCCCAGTCGGTCGGGTGGCTGCCGGAGTTCAAGAACCCGTTCGCCACCGAGAAGCAGGACCGTAGCCAGCCGCCGCTGCTCAACTCTATCCAGGATCTCAGCCGCTACGTGGCGGCCGAGGGCAACTTCCAGGTCATCATCGACGTGCAGGAGAACCGGAAGTACATTCCGGACTTCCTGGTCAACGACCGGGTGCTGTTCGTCGCGGCGGGCACCGTCGAGGCGTACGTCGACTTCGGCAACATCGGCGAGGGCGCGATCAAGGCGTCGGAAGACCGCCGGACGGTCGAGATCACGCTGCCCGAGCCGCAGATGGGCAAGCCGAACATCGATCCGGAGAACTCGCGGGTCTTCTCGCAGTCGCGGGGCCTGCTCAACCGGATCAAGGACGCCTTCTCGAACGACCCGAACCGCATGGCCGAGGTGTACCAGTTGGCCGAGGAGCGGATCGCAGAGGCGGCGAACGCCAGCACCATGGGCGAGCGTGCCAAAGAGAACACGAAGAAGATGTTGGAAGGCCTGCTCCGGTCGCTCGGTTACCAGGTGATCACCATCACCTACAAGGCACCGTAGCCTTTTCCAGCTTCCGCGCCCCGGCTCACCCCTTGGCCGGGGCGCGGTGCTGCTGTCCCGCGCCTGTAGTGCACCGATCACACGCCGTACTTGAGCCGTTTACCCGATGGTTCATCGTCCGTGGGGTTCGTCACAGTCACAGATCGCAGCGGATACATATGCGGAGGCAACGTGTCTACGGTCGGGCTGCGGGACGTGTCCAAGGTCTTTCCTGACGGCACAGTCGCCGTCGACGGAGTGAACCTAGATATCGGCAACGGCGAGTTCATGGTGCTGCTCGGGCCGTCCGGCTGCGGTAAGTCCACGATTCTGCGGATGATCGCCGGCCTGGAGGATCCGAGCATCGGTGAGGTGCTGCTCGACGGCGAGCCGGCCGCGACGCTCACCCCGCGCGAGCGCGGCGTGGCGATGGTCTTCCAGGACTTCGCCCTGTACCCGCACATGTCCGTCGGCGACAACATCGGCTTCCCGCTGAAGGTGTCCGGCCAGGCCAACCGGGAAGACCAGGTGTCCGAGGTCGCCGGCGCCCTCGGCATCGGCGACGTGCTGGCCCGTCGGCCCGGGCAGCTCTCCGGCGGCCAGCGGCAGCGGGTGGCGATGGGCCGGGCGATCGTGCGCCGGCCGCGGTTGTTCCTCATGGACGAGCCGCTGTCGAACCTCGACAGCCAGCTCCGGGGCGAGCTGCGGGCGGAGATCTCGTCGCTGGTGCGCGAGCTCGGCGTCACCTGCGTGTACGTCACCCACGACCAGGCCGAGGCGCTGACGATGGCCGACCGGGTCGCGATCCTGCGTCGCGGCGTGCTCCAGGACGTCGGCACGCCGACCGACGTGTACGGCCGGCCCGCCACGCTCTACGTGGCGGCGTTCCTCGGCAGCCCCCGGATGAGCCTGATGGAGGCCACCGTCAAGGTGGTGCTCGACCGGTACGTCGCCCTGCGGCTGGGCGACCAGGAGCTGCACATCCCCTGGAAGGACCTGCGGGCGCGGGCGGTCGCGCGGTACCACGGCGAGCGGATCGTGGTCGGCGTGCGCCCGGAGGCGCTGCTCCCGGTTCCGATGGACTCGCCCGGCGACGTGCTGCGCGGGCGGATCCGGCACATGGAGCACCACGGGCACGAGTCGCTGGCGTTCGTCGACGTCGGCGCCACGGCGGTGGTGGTCGACGAGATGGCCACGCCGGCCAACGGCCGGATGCCGGCCACCCGTGGCCTGCGGAAGTTCATCGACCGGCTGGTGGGCTCGCCCGCTCAGGTCGCCGTCGAGGAACGCGCCCACCACGCCGAGGACGGGGGCGGCGGCCGGCACAGCCGCAAGCCGGCCGAGCTCGTAGTGCGGCTCGCGCCGTACCCCGGCGTCAACGCCGGGCATCCGCTGGCGGTGGCGGTCCGCACCGACGCACTGCACTTTTTCGAGGAGAGCGGGAACCGGATCGACGTCGGTCACCGGTAACCTGCCAACTTTGGTGGGTCGCTCGGGCGTCAATACGTGTGACCCTCGTCATCTACCGACCGGGAGAGCACATGGCCACGGGCCTGCTCGTGATCGAGCGGATCCTCCGGGACCGCGACAGCATCTGGACGCAGATCGGCGACGAGCGTGATCTCAATCGCCTGATCCGGGACATGCTCACCAGCTCAACCCTCGCGCTCGCCTGCTACGGCGCCGTGCTCGGCGCGTTCAGCGACCACGCGCTGCTGCAGTCGCCGATCTCGGCGATCAAGCTACCCCTGTTGTTCCTCGTGACGCTGGCGATCTGCCTGCCGACGCTGTACCTGTTCAACCTCGTCTTCGGCGCCCGGCTACAGGTGAAGCAGGCGCTGGCGCTGGTGATGGTGGCGATCACGGTCATCTCGACGCTGGCGTTCGCGTTCGCGCCGATCAGCCTGTTCTTCCTGATCACCGCGAACCAGTACTCGTTCTACAAGATCCTCAACGTCGCGATCCTCACGCTGGCGGCGATCGTCGGGCTGCGCTTCCTCACCGCCGGCATGGCCGCCCTGAACAGCCACAACGAGGCGCGCGACAAGGCGAAGCACGAGGCGGTGCGGGCGGCACAGGAGTCCGAGCGCAAGGCCATCGAGTCGGCGGCGAAGACCCTCGACAAGCCGGCCGAGGAGAAGACCGAAGCGAAGGAGACGGGCGGGCTGGTGCCCGTCGACAGCGGCCCGACGCCCGCGCCCGTGCCGCCGCCCGGTGGCGCCCTCGCCCCCGCGCCGCCGCCCGGCAGCGCCCTCGTGCCCGCGGGCACGGGAGGAGGCGCGGTGGCCACCCTCGCGCCGGCGCCGAACGGCGCGACGATGCCGCACGGCCGGCCCGAGGCGCTCATCCCGTCGTGGGCATCCGCGCCGGCGCCGCCGGAGAAGCAGGCCAGCATGGGCCTGCTGTACGTGTGGATCCTGCTGTTCGGCTTCGTGGGCACCCAGCTCGCGTGGACCCTGCGGCCGTTCTTCGGCAGCCCCGACCGCGACTTCGCGATCTTCCGGTCGATCGACGGCAATTTCTACGTCGACATCGTGCGGACGCTGGGGAACCTCTTCTAGCAAGATCAAGTTAACAGGCACCGGGCGTTCACCCGGAGTTCGTCGAAGCTTCTCGATCCGTCTGCCGTAAGCGATCCGCGCAGGCGCCACCGTGAGGCCGTGAGACGAGTATTGAGCATAGTTCTCGCGGTGGCCCTCCTCGGCGGAGTGGCCGCCGCGATCTACTTCGGCCGCCAATCAGACGGCGAGAACTCCAGCCAGGACCTGACCGAGGTCCGCGGCGTGATCGGGTCGGAGAAGCGCACGCTCTTCGAGGACCCCGCGTTCGTCGGCGTGCTGGCGAAGCACGGCCTGAAGGTCACGGTCGACCAGGCGGGCTCGCGCCGCATCGCCGAGTTGAACCTCGACAACCTCGACTTCGCGTTCCCGTCCAGCCTCCCGTCGGCGGAGAAGATCCAGCGCACGAGGAACATCCAGAAGTCGTGGTCGCCGTTCTACTCGCCGATGGCGATCGCCACCTTCACGCCGGTGGCCGACGTGCTGCAGGCCCAGGGGCTGGTGCAGGCACAGGGTTCGTACC
The DNA here is from genome assembly GCF_016863635.1 of Virgisporangium aurantiacum. Classification (GTDB taxonomy): domain Bacteria; phylum Actinomycetota; class Actinomycetes; order Mycobacteriales; family Micromonosporaceae; genus Virgisporangium; species Virgisporangium aurantiacum. The sequence continues at coordinate 124,046 of NZ_BOPG01000049.1, forward strand.
GCGTCCTCGACGTTCCGGCGTTCGTTGCCGCGGCCGAACGCGGCCTCCGCTGGGACGCGATCCCGAACAACCAGGCGTACCCGGCCGGCAAGGTCGTGTCGATCACGACCACCCACCCGCGCGACTCGAACTCCGCGGCGATGTTCGCGGCCGTGGTCTCGTACCTGCTCAACGGCAGGAACGTGGTGCGTGACCAGGCGCAGGTGAACAAGGTCATGGAGCGGGTCGTGGCGCTGTTCCTGAGCCAGGGCTACCTGGAGACCAGCAGCGAGGGCCCCTGGGACAGCTACCTCGCCACCGGCCTCAACTTCAAGCCGCTGGTGTGGGTCTACGAGGCGCAGTACGTCGGGCGGCAGTTGGCCGGCGGGGTCCGGCCCGATGCGGAGCTGATCTATCCGTCGCCCACGGTGCTGTCCAAGCACACGCTGGTTCCGCTGACCGACGCCGGCGACCGGCTGGGCAAGCTGCTCACCGAGGATCCGGAACTGCAGCGGCTGGCCGCCCGGCACGGGTTCCGCACCGCGCAGTTCGCCGACGTGGTCGGCGAGAAGGCGCCGGCCACCGTGCCGAACAGCATCGATCCACCGGCGTTCGAAATACAGGAGGCCATGCTCGACGAGATCGCGAGGCGGTACAAGTGATGAAGAGGTTGATCGCGCTGGCCGCCGTCGTGGTCCTGGTTGTGGGCGGTTGCACGGCAGATTCCGACGATCCGGAGCGAGGTGACGGCGGGGGCGCCGGTCCGGCGGGCGTGCTGCGGGTGCTGGCGGGAAGCGAACTGCAGGACCTGGAGCCGATGCTCGACGAGGTCCGCCGGGCCACCGGTGTCCAGGTGAAGCTGACGTACACCGGCACGCTCGACGGGGTCGAGCGGGTATACACGGGCGCCGCCGCCATGGACACCGACGCCATCTGGTTCTCGTCGAACCGGTACCTGGAACTGCACGGCGACGCCATCGACAAGATCTCGACGCAGACCAAGGTGATGTCGTCGCCGGTGATCCTCGGCGTGCGCTCGGCGCAGGCGGCCGAACTGGGCTGGGACAAGCGCCGGCCGACCTGGAAGGAGATCGCGGAAGCGGGCGCCTCGGGCCGGTTCACGTACGGGATGACCAACCCCGCGGCGTCCAATTCGGGGTTCTCGGCCCTGGTGGCCGCGGCGTCCGCGTTGGCCGACGCCGGTACCGCGCTCACCGGCGACCAGGTGCGCCAGGTTGGTCCGCAGCTCACGGCGTTCTTCAAGGGCCAGGCGTTCGCGGCCGGGTCGTCGGGCTGGCTGGCCGACGCGTTCAAGCAGCGTACCGACGTCTCCGGGCTGATCAACTACGAGTCGGTGCTGCTGTCGATGAAGGCACAGGGCGTCGACATCACGCTGGTGCACCCGAGCGACGGCGTCGTGACCGCGGACTACCCGTTGACCCTGCTGGCCGGGGTGCCGACCGACGTCCGCGACCGCTACCAGCGGGTGGTCGACTACCTGCGCCGCGACGACGTGCAACGGAAGATCGTGGAGCGCACCAACCGGCGTCCGGTGGTGGCCGCCGCGGCACCGGCCGACCGGTTCGTGGGTCCGCTCGTGGAACTGCCGTTCCCGGTGCGGCTCGACGTCGCCGACGCGCTGATCGGCGCGTACCTGAACACGTTGCGACGGGCGCCGCGCACGCTCTACGTCCTCGATCTTTCCGGATCGATGGCGGGTGACCGCATCGACAAGCTCAAGGCCGCGATGACCGCGCTGACCGGTGCCGACACCAGCCTGTCCGGGAGGTTCTCGCGGTTCTCGAACCGGGAGCAGGTGCTGCTGGTGCCGTTCAGCTCCCGGCCGAACGCCGTGCAGCGGTACGAGGTGCCGGCGGAGAACCCGGAGGCGGAACTGAACCGGATCCGGGGCGCGGTGCAGGCGCTGAAGGTGGGCGGTGACACCGCGATCTACGACGCGCTGGCGACCGCGTACGACGAGGCACGGAAGCTGATCGCCGCCGACCCGTCGCGGTTCACGACGATCGTGCTGCTCACCGACGGCGTGCGCACGGCCGGCCGCGACCTCGACGCGTTCACGTCCACGGTCGGCGATCCGAAGATTCCGGTGTTCCCGGTGCTGTTCGGGGAGTCGGTGGTCGCCGAGATGGACGAGGTCGCCCGCGTCACCGGCGGCAAGGTGTTCGACGGCCGGAGCGGGTCGTTGCAGGAGGTGTTCAAGGAGATCCGTGGCTATCAGTAGATACCTGGTGTCGAACCGGAACCTGGTGGGATGTGCGCTCGGGCTGGTCGGGCTCGGGCTGCACGTCGTCGGGCTGGCCGGGCGCTACTGGCCGCTGGTGGTGATCGGGCTGTACCTGGTCGGCGTGGTGGTGACGCCCGACCGGAGGGTGCGGCTGAGCGGGCCGATCGGCACCGGCCCGGAGGACCTGAAGGCGGCGTTCGACCGGCTGGTCAGGCGGGCCCGCAAGGAGAAGGTGCCCACGCTGGTGCTGGTGCGGCTGCGCCGGATCGAGGTGCTGGTCGACGGGCTGCTGGCCCGGCCGTCGGAACTGGCGGCCAAGCCCGACGCGTGGCTGGCGGTCGACTCGGCGGTGCGTACCGACCTGCCGGCGTCGTTCGAGGCGTACCTGAACCTGCCGCGTTGGTACGCCGGCCGCCGCCAGTTGCCGGGCACCGGACGCAGCGCGGAGCAGGAACTGGTGGAGCAGTTGCGCTCGGTGGAGCGGGTGCTCCGGGCGACCGCCGACGCGGTGCACGGTGACCAGGCGAGGTGGCTGGTCGAGCACGGTCGCCGGCTGGACGAACAAGCGGAACAGGCCGACCCCTGAGGGTCGGCCTGTTCGCTTTTTATGTGGCTGTGCGATAATTCATATATTTGTGCATTATTTAGACGGGCGTGCCCTTTTCGAGGACCTTGGTCGACACGCTGAGCGTCTTCGACTTCGGCTCGCCGGACCCACCGGTCGTGGTGATCGTGTACTTGTGCGTCTCGGTCGAGCCGACCGCGCCGCCGCAGCTGAACGTGAACTCCATCGTCTCTTCGAGGCCGTACGAGCCGTAGCTGCCGACCCGGTGCGGGTCGTCGACCGACAGCGCGACGCCGGTGGCGCCGGTGACCTTCCACCGGATCTTCAGCGGAACCGCGGGGGTCTCGTACTTGGTGGTGCCGCTCGCGCAGCGCGGCTGCTGCACGATCTCGAAGCTGACGATCTGCGCGCCGCCGTGTCCCGAGTTCTTGTCGCCGGAGCCGGAGCCGGTGCCCGTCCCCGTGCCGTTGCTCTTGCCGGTGCCGGAGCCCGCGCTCTTGCCCGGCCCGGGCTCGTCACCCTTGTGGCTGGCGCTCGCCGAAGCCGCCACCGGCTGCTGCGCCGGAGCCGCACCGTCGGCCTTCTTCTCACCGAAGGAAATGTCGCAGGCCGTCATCGACAGGACAGCGACCATGCCTCCCAGCGCCATCGCGCCGACCCGAACCGCCTTGCTCATTTCCGCCTCCGCATTGCGTTTTCCTGTTGCGAAAGACGCTATGGGTCACGGACCGTCGCGAGATCACACCTTCGTGCCACCTGCGGTTTTACGAGAGTCGCCTGCTTTACACCGGCTGCCTACACGGGTTGGAGGAACCAGCGTTGGGCCGGTGTCCCGTTGCAGCCGAACTGCTGAACCGGAGTGCCGGGTGCCGTCCCGCCGCCCTGGACGTCGAGGCACCGGCCGCTGTGCTGGGCGCCGAAGGATGCCGACCCGTCGGCGTCGAGGAACAGGGCCCAGCGCTGATGCGGCGCGTCTCCGCACGGCTCCTGCTGCACGCGGGCGTTGTCCTCGACGGCCGCTCCGGCCACGGTGATGCACAGCCCGGTGGCGCCGTTGACCATCATGCCGGTGGGCGTGCGTTGCCAGCGTTGGCTGGGGCTGCCCGGCGTGCAGGGGAGGATCATCAGCAGGCCGCCGGCGGTCGGCTGGTCGGGCTGCACGTCCAGGCAGAGGTTCGAACCCTGCCCACGCACCGCGCCGAACTGCTGGGGCTGCTGCGGGGGCGCGCTCGACGGCGGAGCACTCGTGGGCGGCGGGCTCGACGGTGGCGCCGGTCGGCTGGACGCCGGCGCCGGTGTGGGGCTGCCGGCGACCTTGACCGTGCCGATCGGGTCCGCGTCGTTGAGGGCCTGGAATCCCAGCGCGATGCCGGTCAGCACGCCGACCAGCAGCACGCCCAGCGCGATCAGGACGAGAGGGTGCGGCCCACGGCGGGGGGAGCCGTAGACGTTGGAGCGCGTCACCGCGACATCATGAACGTCCGGCCCCGATCATGGAAATCGCCGGATGGTCCGGATCGTCGGAGCGGACCACCACGTCCGCCCAGTCCGCCGGGCCGACCTCCGCGGCGTACCGCTCGTACGCGGGCAGCGTCCATCGGTCCGCGGCGTCCGTGCGGCGCTTCAGCGCCGCCGGGGTCATGAGCAGGTGGACGCTGTAGTCGACGGCCAGTCCGGCTCCGAGCAGCAGGGGACCGTGGAGCAGCAGCACCCCGCGCGGCGGCAGCTCGACGTAGGTGCTGCGGGTAGCCCGGTCGGTCACCGGGTCCCAGAGGTCGGGCAGCACCCGGCCCGTCGGCAGGGGGTCGAGCACCTCCCGGACGAGGGCCGGCAGGTCGAACCAGCTCTCGTAGAACGCGTCCGGGTCGGTGCGTCCGCGTTCGAACCGGACCGAGGCCGGACGGAGGAAACCGCTGGTGGCGACCGCCAGCGCCGCCCGGCCGCGGGCCCGGAGCGGATCGACGAGACTGGCCGCCAGCCGGTCGGGCCGGGCGGGCGGCGGGCCGTCGATCGCGACGCTCAGGTAGCCGCTCGGCCGGCGTTCGGCGAGGTCGTCGGCGAGGGTTTCGGCCAGGGCGACGGGCGCGATCGGGCGGAAGTGCACCCGTCCCATGGTGCCTGCCGGTGTGGCAATCAGTCGTGCGGGTGACAATGGAGCTCAGGCCCGCCAGCTACATCCGAACGGAGCGCCTCCCATGACCGACTTCAGCCTGGAACACCCGGGCGGAACGCTAGCTCTCTCTGTCCACGAGGCGGAAGAAGGCCCGGCCGGTATCGAGATCACCAAACTGCTCAAGGAGACCGGTTCGGTCACATATGACCCGGGTTTCGTGAACACCGCCTCGTGCCGATCCGACATCACGTACATCGACGGTGACGCGGGCATCTTGCGGTACCGGGGCTACCCGATCGACCAGCTGGCCGAGAACGCCTCCTTCCTCGAGGTCAGCTACCTGCTCATCTACGGTGAGTTGCCGTCCGCGACCGAGCTGGAGTCGTTCTCCGACAAGGTGCGCCGGCACACGATGCTGCACGAGGAGATGAAGGGGTTCTTCGCCGGCTTCCCGAGCGACGCGCACCCGATGCCCGTGCTCTCGTCCGCGGTGAGTGCGCTGTCGACGTTCTACCAGGACAGCCTCAACCCGTTCGACCGCGACCAGGTGGAGATCTCCACCGTGCGCCTGCTGGCCAAGGTGCCCACGATCGCCTCGTACGCGTACAAGAAGTCGATCGGGCAGCCGTCGCTGTACCCGGACAACTCGCTCGGATACGTCGAGAACTTCCTGCGGATGACGTTCGGCGTGCCGGCCATGCCGTACGAGGTCGACCCGGTGGTCGCCAAGGTGCTCGACATGCTGTTCGTGCTGCACGCCGACCACGAGCAGAACTGCTCCACGTCGACGGTCCGGCTGGTCGGTTCGAGCCAGGCCAACCTGTTCGCGTCGGTATCCGCCGGGGTGAACGCCCTGTTCGGGCCGCTGCACGGCGGTGCGAACCAGGCCGTGCTGGAGATGCTGCAGGAGATCCACGATTCGGACGACGACGTCGATTCGTTCGTGAACAAGGTGAAGAACAAGGAGGCCGGGGTCCGGCTCATGGGCTTCGGGCACCGGGTCTACAAGAACTACGACCCGCGGGCGGCGATCGTGAAGAAGGCCGCCCAGGACGTCATGGCGAAGATGCAGACGCCCGACCCGCTGCTCGAAATCGCGATGAAGCTCGAGGAGATCGCGCTCGCCGACGATTTCTTCGTTTCGCGCAAGTTGTACCCGAACGTCGACTTCTACACCGGGCTCATCTACAAGGCGATGGGCTTCCCGACGAAGATGTTCACGGTGCTGTTCGCGCTGGGCCGCCTACCCGGGTGGATCGCGCAGTGGCGGGAGATGATCAACGACCCCGACACCAAGATCGGTCGTCCGCGGCAGGTCTACACCGGGGCCGGTGAGCGCTCCTTCCTTCCGATGGACAAGCGCTGAGTCAAGGCCTGAAGAACCACGGGGACTTTCGCCGGCTCTGGGTCGGCGATTCGCTGAGCCAGTTCGGCTCGCAGATCGGGGTCCTCGCGCTTCCCCTGGTGGCGATCACCACGCTCGACGCCACCACGTTCCAGGTCGGCCTGCTGGTCGCGGTGCAGTCGGCGGCGTTTCTGGTCATCGGTCTCCCCGCGGGGGCCTGGTGTGACCGGATGCGCCGCCGGCCCGTGCTCATCACGTCCGACCTGGTGCGGGCCGCCGTCCTGCTCACCGTCCCGGCGGCGGCCCTGTTCGACCGGTTGACGCTGCCGCACCTGTACGCGGTGGCGATCACGCTCGGCGTCGCGACGGTGTTCTTCGACGTCTCCCACCAGTCGTACCTGCCCGCCCTGGTCGGGCGGGAACATCTGGTCGACGGCAACGGCAAGCTGGAGGCCAGCCGCACCGTCGCGCACGCCGCCGGCCCGGCCGCGGGCGGCTACCTGGTGCAGTGGTTGGGCGCGCCGCTCGCGTTGGCCGCCGACGCGCTGACCTACCTGTGGTCGGTGGGGTGGCTGGCTCGGATCAGGACCCGGGAGCCGGCGCCGGATCCGGCCCGGCGGGCGCCGCTGCGCACCGAGATCGCCGAGGGCGTGCGGTTCGTGTTCCGTCAACGGGTGCTGCGGGCGATCGCCCTGTCGGGCGCCACCGGGGTGCTGTTCGGCTCGGTTGCCCAGGCCGTCACGTTGATCTTCCTGGTGCGCGACATCGGGCTGTCGGCGGGCCGGGTCGGGCTGCTGATGACCATCGGCAGCGCCGGTGCCGTGGGCGGCGCGTTGCTGACCACCCGGCTGTCGCGCCGGTTGGGTACCGGCCGGTCGCTGATCGGGTTCCAGGTGGTGGTTTTCGCCTCACGCCTGCTGCTGCCGCTCACCGGGCCGGGGTGGCGGCAGGTGTTCTTCGTGGTGGCGAACACGATCGTGGCCGCGTTCGTGGTGGCGTACAACATCGTCCAGGTGAGCTACCGGCAGACGATATGCCCCGATCATCTGCTCGGCCGGATGAACGCCACGATGCGGTTCATCATGTGGGGAATGATCCCGGTGGGTGGCGTGCTGGGTGGTGTGCTGGGCACCGCGGTGGGTGCCCGTAACGCGCTGTGGATCTCCGGTGCCGGGATCGGGCTGTCGATCCTCTGGCTCGTCTTCTCACCGCTCGGGCCGGCGGCCTGGCACGGTGCGGAGCTAGAGCAGCCCGGCGCTCTCGGCCAGGGCGCAGATGCCGACCAGGCGGAGCACGTGCCCGTTGGCCGTGTTCCAGTCGATGGCGTCGGGCTCGGGGAGGCTGTGGCCGTGCCGGCTGAGCAGAGCGAGCACGGAGCGGGCGTACCCGGCCAGCGCGACCAGGTCGACATCGCGGCCGGCGGCGCGGATCGCCTCGCGGGTGGCGGCGGCGTTCTGGTCGACGGCGGCCAGGAGGCCGGGGTTGCGCAGGGCGGCGACGAGACCGTCGACACCGACGCTGGCCATGAGCTGGTCGAGGACGGCGTGGGCGGTGAGAACCCGAGCTGAGTGCGTCATGTGAAGACCGTATGGGGGCATGGCACCCCCTTACCCACGGAGCAACTCCCAAGCACTTTTTGATCCACCAATCTGCAACTCGCCGAAACAGAAGGTGGGAGGCCGGTGGCGGGCCGGTTGCGGTTGTGCCACGGTGACGACGTGGGCAAGGACGTGGAGCACCGCGAGTTCAGCCGCGAAGACCGCATGCGGTACCGGGAGAAGGTCCGCACCAACCTCGACGCCCTGACCAGGATGCTGGCCGAGACGCAGTTCGAGTGCGACCGGCCGCTCACCGGCCTGGAAATCGAGCTGAACCTCGTCGACGAGCAGGCCGAGCCGGCCATGCGCAACGCCGAGGTGCTCGACGCGGTCGCCGATCCGGACTTCGTCACGGAACTCGGCCAGTTCAACATCGAGATCAACGTGCCGCCCGACGTGCTGGAGGGCGACGGGCTCGCCCGGTTCGAGAAACGCATCCGCGGCAGCCTCAACGCCGCCGAGGGTCACTCGGCCGCGCTCGGCACGCACACCCTCATGATCGGCATTCTGCCGACGCTGGAAGAGCGCCACATGCACCTCGGCGCGCTGAGCGACAACCCGCGGTACGCGCTCCTCAACGAGCAGATCTTCGCCGCGCGCGGCGAGGACATGCTGATCGACATCGACGGCGTGGAGCGCCTCGTGACGCGCACCGACTCGATCGCACCCGAGGCGGCGTGCACGAGCGCGCAGCTGCACCTGCAGGTCGCGCCGACGAACTTCGCGAACTACTGGAACGCCGCGCAGTGCATCTCCGGCGTGCAACTGGCGCTGGGCGCGAACTCGCCGTACCTGTTCGGCCGGCAGCTGTGGCGAGAGACCCGGATCCCGCTCTTCGAGCAGGCCACCGACACACGGTCCGATGAACTGAAGGTCCAGGGCGTCCGCCCGCGGGTGTGGTTCGGAGAGCGCTGGATCACCTCGATCTTCGATCTTTTCGAGGAGAACGTCCGGTACTTCCCGTCGCTGCTGCCGATCTGCGACGACGAGGATCCGGTGGCCGTGCTCGACAGCGGCGGCGTCCCGAAGCTCGGCGAACTGACGCTGCACAACGGCACCATCTACCGCTGGAACCGCCCGGTGTACGCGGTGGTCGACGGCCGGCCGCACCTGCGGGTGGAGAACCGGGTGCTGCCGGCCGGGCCGACCGTGATCGACATCATGGCCAACGCGGCGTTCTACTTCGGGCTGGTGCGCATGCTGGCCGAGGCCGACCGTCCGGTGTGGACGCAGATGTCGTTCAACGCGGCCGAGGAGAACTTCCACGCCGGCGCCCGCGACGGCATCGACGCGTTCCTGTTCTGGCCCGGGCTCGGCACCGTGCCGGCAACCGAACTGGTGCTGCGCCGGCTGCTGCCGCTGGCCCACCAGGGGCTGGACCAGTGCGGCGTCGACCCGAGCCACCGCGACCGCCTGCTGGGGTTGATCGAGCGGCGCTGCGTGGCCGCCCGCAACGGCGCCTCCTGGCAGGTCGACGCCGCCTCACGGCCCGGAGCGACGCTGGCCGGCATGCTCACCGAGTACCGCTCCCTGATGCACGAAAATGTTCCGGTACACGAATGGCCGGTATGACCTCGTGGTCGCGTAGCCAGGTGGCGAAGGCGTCGGCGGCCAGCGGGCGGGAGACGTAGTAACCCTGCACCAGGTTGCAGCCCTCGCGGGTGAGGTGCGCGTACGTCTCGATGTCCTCGACGCCCTCGGCGACCACCTCCAGGTCGAGCGCGTGGCCCAACTGCACGGCGGAGCTGACCACGGCGCGGTCGCGGCGGTCGACGGCCATCCGCTGCACGAACGACTTGTCGATCTTCACCTCGTCGATCGGCAGGTCGCGGAGCCGGCCCAGCGACGAGTAGCCGGTGCCGAAGTCGTCGATCGCCAGCTTGACGCCGAGCGTGTGCAGCCGGTCCAGCGTCCGGATGCTCCGGGTCGGGTCGGCCATGATGCTGCTCTCGGTGATCTCCAGGGTCAGTGACCCCGGCGGGACACCGGTCTCGTGCAGCAGCCGGGCCACGACGTCGGGCAGGTCGGCGTCGAGCAGGCTGTTCGGGGACAGGTTGACCGCGACGTCCAGGTCGTGTCCGGCGGTCCGCCAGGACGCGCACCGGCGCAGCGCCACGTCGAGCACGTGCAGGGTCAGCGGACGGATGAGGCCGGAGTGCTCGGCCAGCGGGATGAACTGGTCGGGTGGGATGAACCCCTGCTCCGGGTGCTGCCAGCGGGCCAGCGCCTCGGCGCCCGTCACGTGACCGGTGGCCGGGTCGACCTTCGGCTGGAACACCACCTGGAGGTCGCGCCGTTCGACGGCCTGCCCGAGGTCGCCGATCAGGGCCAGCCGCCGGGGCGTGTTCCGGTCCTGCTCGGGGTGGTAGACGCGTTCGCCGGAGCGGGTGTCCTTCGCCGAGTACATGGCGACGTCGGCGCGTTGCAGCAGCGTGCGGGCGTCGGTGCCGTGCACGGGCGCCAGCGCGATGCCGGCGCTGGTGCGGGCGGTGAGGCGCAACGAGCCCACCGGGATCGGCTGCTCCAGGGCGCCGGTCAGTTCGGCCGTGACGGCGGCGGCCGCGTCCTCGGTACCGGCACCGGGCAGGAGGACGGCGAACTCGTCGCCGCCGAGGCGGGCGACGACGCCGCGCCCGTCCAGTTGGCTCTTCAACCGGGTGCCGATCTCCCGCAGCATGGCGTCGCCGATGTCGTGGCCGAGCGCGTCGTTGACCTCCTTGAAGCGGTCGAGGTCCATCAGCACCACGGCGGCCGGTTGGTCGCCGGCGACGGCCTCCTGCACCAGTTCGTTGAACCGGGTGCGGTTGGGCAGGCCGGTGAGCGGGTCGTGCTGGGCGAGGTGCTCCTTCTCGGTGACCTCCTGGCGGAGCCGGTCGACCAGGGTGGCGTTCGAGAGCGCGACGCTCGCGTGGTTCGCCAGCGCCTGGAAGAGCTTCGCGTGGTCGTCGGTGAACGTGGGACGGTCGGGGAGGCTGTCGGTCACCGTGAGCACGCCGGTGCCGTCGCCCATCGGCAGCGGCACGGCGATGCCGTCGACCGGGTCGGCGCGGTCCTCGTCGAAGCCCAGGAGCACGGGCCTGCCCGCGGCCGCCGGCGTCCACCAGCGGGCCGGTGCGTCGGCCGGGAGCCAGTCGCTGGTCAGGTCGTCGGCGCCGGTCAGCCGAGTGTGCAGCAGCCCGCGTCCGTCGGTGCCGGGCACGATCAGGTCGGCCGATCCGGCCCGGAGCTGGTCCCGTACCTGGGTGAGGACGATCCGCGCCACCTCGGCGGTGTCGCGCGACCCGTCGAGCGCCCGGGTGAACGCGTACAGGTCCTCCACCTGGGTATGGCCCTGGCTCTGCTTCACGTAGGCCCGGTAACCGCCATAGGTGACCACGGCCGCGACGCCGAGCAGCAGCAGCGCCCACGCGTCGTACTGCACCGCCATGGCCCCGATCAGGGCGACGGTCGCGGTGATCGCCACCAGCGGCAGGCCGTGGAACGCCTGGCTGAGGCGGCGCAGCTCGCCCGGGTCGTCGTGCAGCGCGATGACCACCGTGATCAGCACCGCCGCGAGGGCGTCGGACGCGAACACCGCGACGTAGGTGGCGAGCCACTCGTTCGGCCCGACCGCGGTGGGCCGGCCGACCAGCGCCGCGAAGATCAACGCGGTCACGGTGGCCTGCACGCCGAGCAGCACCACGTTGAAGCCGAGCTTGATGCCGCGCTGCTTGCGCAGCACCGCCAGCCCCAGGCCGCCGCCGACCACCCGCGCCACCAGCAGCGTCACCGGGTCGGTCCAGAGGATTCCGAGGACGACGGGAAACTCGCCGACGTTCATTGCGTGCCCGCCGCGGCGGACCCGCAGGTGGATCACGAACCCCTCGCTGACGAAGAAGATCGCCGCCAGCGCGGCGACGCCCGGGAGTTGCCCGACCAGGTCCGGGGTGCCGGCGCGCAGCAGGTGGACGCCCTGCGTCACCGCGGTCGCGGCGGTGAGCACCAGGCTCAACGCGACGACCCGGTTGCCCGGATGTGACCACCAGTGGCGCGTGCTCAACCTCGGCTCCCCGTCGTCGGTGTCCACCTTGGGGTTCGGCCGGCAGAGCGAGGATCTGAACGTTCCCGGGTACGGTCGCCACATGCCTGATTCGGTCGGTGACAGCGCGTGGGGGTGGCGTACGGCGACGGCCGAACTGGTTGCACGCACCCGCTTCATCACGCCGAGCCGGCTGCCGGAGGCGGTTGCCGCCGCGGCGGCGACCGCGGGCTCCGCGACCACGCTGTACCTGGTGGATCACGAGCAACGCCGGTTGCGGCCGTTCCCGCCCGGCGGCGACCCGCTGCACGTCGACGCGTCCCCGGCCGGAACCGCGTTCCGGACCACGACGCCCGAGCGCGACGGTGCCCGGCTGTGGAACCCGCTGCTCGACGGCAGCGAGCGGCTGGGCGTGCTCGGCCTGGACTCGGCGGCCGCCGACCGGTCCGATCCGGCCGTGCGGGTCGAGGTCGACCGGTTCGTGGCGCTCGTGGGTCACCTGATCGCGGTGATGTCGGCGTACGGCGACGCGTTCGAGCACGTCCGGCGGACCCGGCCGATGTCGGCGGCCGCGGAACTCGTATGGCAGATGCTGCCGCCCCTGACCTACGGTGCGGACAGCTTCGTGATCTCGGCGATCCTTCAGCCGGTGTACGCGGTGGGCGGCGACGGCTTCGACTACGGCGTCAGCGAGTCAACGCTGTACCTGGGCATCTACGACTCCACCGGGCACCACCTGCGGGCCGGGCTCACCACCGCCGTCACGCTCTCGGCCGTTCGGGCCGCCCGCCGGGCCGGTTCCGGGGTGCTGGAGCAGGCGACCGCGGCCGACGCGGCGCTCGCGGAGGAGTTCGACGATTCCCGGTTCACCACCGCCGTGCTGGCCGGCGTCGACCTGGCCAGCGGCGCCGTCCACTACGTGAACGCCGGCCACCCGCCGCCGCTGGTGCTGCGCGGCGACCGGCTCGTGGCGACCCTCGACGGTGGCCGCCGGTTGCCGCTCGGCCTGGGTGGCATCGCCGGTGGCCCGACGACGCCGGGCAAGCTACGGCTGGAAGCCGGTGACCGCCTGCTCGCCTACTCGGACGGCGTGGTCGACGCCCTCGACCGCGACGGCGAGCCGTTCGGCGTCGACGGGTTGACCGCGCTGGCCCTGCGACACGCGGCCGACGACCTGCCCGCGCCCGAGACGCTGCGTCGAATGAACCATGATGTCCTGTCTCGACAAGATGGTCCGTCGGCCGACGACGCTACGCTGCTGCTCGTGGAGTGGTCGGGCGAGGCGGTCAGGCGGTTGGCGCCGTGATCGAGGGAAGCGAGATCACAATTCAGTTCAGCAGAGCTGGTGCGCTCGCGGAGCGAGCGGACCGGCGGCACGGGCGCGGCTCGCGCAGCGAGGCGCGACCGTGACGGACCTGTCGGTCACGGCGGACGCCCATCCGCACCACACGGTCCTGTGGGTGCGGGGAAAGATCATGTTCGACTCGCAGGAACCGCTCGGCGAGGCGCTCACGGTGGCGCTGACGGTGCCGGCGCCGCGGATCGTCGTCGACCTGCACGAGGTCGCCATCTGCGACTCGTCCGGCCTGCAACTGCTGATCGACGCGCACCGCCGGGCCGCGGCGGCCGGTGGCTGGTTGCGCTTGAGCCGGCCGCAGGGGCTGGTCGAGCGGGTGCTCAAGATCACCAACCTCGACGCGATCCTGCCCGTCCACCGCAGTGTCGACGCCGCTGTTTCGGATCCCGGCCCACCGGGTAGCGGTGCCCTTTCCGACGGCACAGTTTAAGAGGCAGAGAATGAGCAGCCCGGCGCTACCGTCCGCGTTGGTCGTGGTGGGTGCCTCGGCGGGCGGGGTGGAAGCACTCCGTGCCCTGGTGGCCGGCCTGCCTGTCGATCTCGACGCCGCGGTGCTCGTGGTGCTGCACGTGCCGCGCGAGGGGTCGAGTGCCCTCCCGCAGATCCTGAACCGCTGCGGCACGCTCCCCGTCACCCATGCGGTCGACGGGGACCCGCTGGTCCGCGGCCAGGTGCTGGTCGCGCCGACCGACCATCACCTGATCGTGTCCGACGGACAGGTCCGCCTCTCGCACGGACCCGCCGAGAACGGTCACCGGCCGGCCGTCGATCCGCTGTTCCGGTCGGCCGCCCGGGCGTGGCGGGAGCGGACGATCGCCGTCGTGCTGTCGGGAACCCGGGACGACGGGACGTCCGGCGCCGTGGCGGTCGCCGACCTGGGCGGGACGGTGATCGTCCAGGACTCCGACGACGCGCTGTACCCGTCGATGCCGCGGTCCGCCCACGAGCACGTGTCCACCGCTCTGGCGCTGCCGGCGCCGGCAATGGGAGAGTCGATCCAGAAGGCCGTGGCGGCGCTGGGTCCGGCCGAGGAACCGGAGCCGCGAAGCGGAACCGACCTCCTCGCATGGGAGACGGCGATTGCCACCATGGCCGACATCACCACAGACGAGTCGAACGCGATACCGGCGGGGTTCGGTTGCCCGACCTGTCATGGCGCCCTGTTCGAACTGCCCGGCCTGCCCGCGCCGCGATTCCGCTGCCGGGTCGGCCATGCCTGGACGGCGGAGAGCCTCATCGGCGAGCAGTCCGCCGCACTGGAGGGCGCGCTGTGGATGGCGCTGCGCAGCCTGGAGGAGAAGGCGTCGCTCAGCCGGCGGATGGCCGTAGCGGCCCGGGAGCGCGGCAACACCATGGCCGCGGCGCGCTTCGACGCGACGGGCCTGGACACCGAGCAGGCCGGGCACCTGATCCGGCGGCTGATCGGTCGGCTGGGCGGAGTGATCGACCTGCCCCATCCGGATGGCACCCCATGATCGCCGAGGTCACCGAGGTGGCCGGGCCGGCGGGAACGGCGGCGGTCGTCCGGCTGGCCGGTCCGCTGACGTTCGACACCGCCCCGAGCGCGCGCACCCACCTGTTGAAGGCGGTGGCCGTCCAGCCGGTGGTGGTGGTCGCCGACGTGGCCGAACTCGAGGTACGCGACGACGTCGCCCTGACGCTCTTCCCGGCCGTCGCCCGGCACGCCGCGGCCTGGCCGGGCATCCCGCTCGTGCTGGCCGCGCCCAGCCGATGGTTGCGGGCGGCGCTCGAACGCACGGCCGTGATGCGTTACGTGCCGGTCGAGGCGACGGTCGCCGCCGCCTGCGCCGCCGTCGACGGGACCCCGCCCCGCCGCGTCACCGAGTTGATGGCGGGTGGGCCGGAGACGGTGTCGACCGCGCGGGCCGTGGTCCGCGCCGCCTGCCTCCGGTGGGAGCAGTCCGCGATCAGCGAGACCGCGGAACTGATCATGTCCGAACTCGCGAGCAACGCGGTCCGGCATGCCGGCGGCATCATCGAGATCTCGGTGAGTGTGCGCCGGCGTTATCTGCACCTCTCGGTGCGGGACCGGTCATACGAGCAGGCCCGGATCGGTCGCAACAACGGGCGCGGGCTCATGCTGGTCGACGCGATGACGACCGGCTGGGGCAGCACCGAACTGCCCGACGGAAAGGTGGTCTGGGCGACCCTGCCGCACGCGTGAGTGCCCGGTGTGACCACAGTCACCAACGCGCTACCGTGAGGCGGTGAGCGAGCCCGACCCCCAGTTCGAAGCGCTGCTGGTCTATCTGAAGGAGGCGCGCGGCTTCGACTTCACCGGGTACAAGCGATCCAGCCTGATGCGGCGGGTGAGCCGCCGGATGAGCCAGGCGGGCATCGAGTCGTACGCCGACTACGTCGATCACCTGCAGGTCCACCCGGACGAGTTCACCGCGTTGTTCAACACGATTCTGATCAACGTCACCGGGTTCTTCCGCGACCCCGAGGCCTGGGACCACCTGCGCGCGGAGGTGCTGCCGCCGATCGTCGCCGGTACCGAGCCCATCCGGGTCTGGAGCGCCGGCTGTGCCAGCGGCCAGGAGGCGTACACGCTCGCCATCGCGTTCGTCGAGGCACTCGGCCCGGACGAGTTCCGGCGGCGGGTGAAGATCTACGCCACCGACGTCGACGAGGACGGCCTGAACCAGGCGCGGCACGCGTCCTACAACGACCGGGAGCTCGCCGGCCTGCCGCCCGAGTACGGCGAGCGCTACTTCGAGGCCAACGGCACCCGGTACACCTTCCGGAACGACCTGCGCCGGTCGGTGATCTTCGGCCGCAACGACCTCATCCAGGACGCCCCGATCTCCCGGATCGACCTGCTCGTGTGCCGCAACGCGCTGATGTACTTCAACGCGGAGACGCAGTCGCGCATCCTGTCCCGGTTCCATTTCGCGCTGGCCGCCGCGGGCGTGCTCTTCCTCGGCAAGGCCGAGATGCTGCTCAGCCACGGCGACCTGTTCACGCCGGTGGACCTGAAGCGGCGGATCTTCCGCAAGGTGGCCCGACACGCGCCGGCGACCGGTCCGTTCCCGGCCGAGGCGATTCCGGCCCGGCCGAACGCGGAACTGTTCGGGCTCGACCGGGTGCGCTCGGAGGCGTTCCTCGCGAGCCCGGTGGCGCAGGTGGTGGTCACCGGCGACGGGTTCATCGCGCTCGCCAACCGGCAGGCCGAGGTGATGTTCGGCGTCTCGGGCCGCGACGTCGGACGGCCGTTCCGCGACCTGGAGCTGTCCTACCGGCCGGTCGAACTGCGCGGCTACATCGAGCAGGCACAGGTCGAGCGGCGTCCGCAGCGGGTCACCGACGTGGAGTACGCCCGGGGTTCCGGCGACGGGGTTCACCTGGAGATCCAGGTGAACCCGCTGGTCGACAGCGACTCCCGGCTGCTCGGCGTGGTGCTGGTGTTCCTCGACGTCACCGCGGCCCGCCGGCTGCAGGACGAGCTGGAGCACGCCAACCGCCAGCTGGAGACCGCGTACGAGGAGCTCCAGTCGACCAACGAGGAACTGGAGACCACCAACGAGGAGCTCCAGTCCACGGTCGAGGAACTCGAGACCACCAACGAGGAGCTGCAGTCGACCAACGAGGAACTGGAGACGATGAACGAGGAGCTCCAGTCCGCGAACGACGAGCTCCAGAGCATCAACGACCAGCTGCGTGACCGCACCGCCGAGCTGGACTCCGTCAACGAGTTCCTCGAGGCCGTGTTCGTCAGCCTGCAGGCCGGTGTGGTGGTGATCGGTAGGGACCTCCAGGTGCGGGTGTGGAACCGCCGGTGCGAGGACCTGTGGGGGCTGCGCGCCGAGGAGGCGGTGGGGCAGCACTTCCTGAACCTCGACATCGGGCTGCCCACCGACCTGCTGCGGCCGATGATCCGGCAGCTGCTCGGCTCCGAGAATGGCAGCAGCGAGGCGCGGTTGCCGTCGGTCAACCGGCGCGGCCGGCAGATCGAGGTGCGGATCGTCGGCACCCCGTTGCGCCGCAACGGCAGCGGCACCACCGGCGTCATCCTCGTGATGGACATGGAAGAACCGACGTAATCCGTTTCGGGGGCCCGGCGCCGTGGTACGAGCTATGGGTTGACCCCTGGAGGTGACGTGGACGAAACCGGCTTCCACATCTGGCGGATCGGCGACGTCGACGTCGTACGCGTCGAGGGCGTCCTCGATTTCAGCGCCTCGGTGCGGCTGCGTCTCACGCTGTTCGGCCGGCTCGACGCGGGCGCCCGGCACATCGAGGTGGACCTGTCGCGGGTCCGCCTGCTCGACGCCAGCGCGGTCAACGTCCTGTTGAAGGTGCGGGAGCGGCTGGTCGAGGACGACGGGTCGCTGGCCGCCCGCGGCGCGACCGGCCTGGCGCTTGAGGTGCTGGAGATCGCCGGGGTCGCCAAGCAGCTGGGCGCGCACGAACCGCTGGCCGAGCGGCTGTCCGATCCGACCGCCGACACCGCGACACCGGCCGCGGCACCGGGCCGTGGCGCGCAGGGTCGCTGGGGCGACGAGATCAACGAGATGATCGGCCAGATGTGCCGCGCGCCGGCCGGTTCGCCGGCCCGGGCCGCGTTGCGGGACCGGGTGATCACGCTCTGCCTGCCGTTCGTCGAGCGGCTGGCGCGGCGGTTCGGCGGGCTCGGCGAAGCGTCCGCCGACCTCGGCCAGGTGGCGGCGTTGAGCCTGGTCAAGGCCGTCGACCGGTTCGACCCGGAACTCGCCGTCGACTTCGCCGCGTACGCGACGCCCACGGTCGTCGGCGAACTCAAGCGGCACTTCCGCGACCGGGGCTGGGCCGTGCGGGTGCCGCGCCGCCTGCAGGAACTGCGGATCGACATCAACCGGGCCCGCGACGACCTCACCCACGACCTGAACCGGTCGCCGACCGTCACCGACATCGCCCGCCGGCTCGACGTCGACGAGGAGCAGGTCATCGAGGCGATGACCGCGGCCGGCGCGTACCGGACCACCTCGCTGTTCACGCCCGTCGGTGGCGAGGACGGCAGCACGCTCATGGATCTGCTGGGCGAGGAGGACGCCTCGATCGCGGCGGTCGACGCCCACGAGTCGCTCAAGCCGTTGCTCGCGACGCTGCCGGCGCGCGAGAAGGACATCCTCGCGATGCGGTTCTTCGGCAACCTCACCCAGGCGCAGATCGCCGAAAGGCTCGGAATATCCCAGATGCATGTATCACGGCTTTTGGCCCGTACGCTGGCGCAGCTCCGGCGGGGTATGGAGGCCGACGCGTGAACGTTCGAGGGAACGGAGGGGGGCCGTAGGGCTTCCTTGCATCCTCCGTTCGGCCTAACGTCGGCGGTATGGAACTGGAGTTGCGCCACCTGAAAGTGGTGTGCGCGATCGCGGAGCTCGGCAGCGTCACGAAGGCTGCCTCCGCGCTGGGTCTCGCGCAACCCGCGTTGACGGCCCAGTTGCAGCGGATCGAGCGCACTCTCGGTGGCGCGTTGTTCGAACGCGACCGGCGGGGCGCCCGTCCGACGGCACTAGGCGAACTGGTACTCAACCGCGCCCGGGTGGTGTTACCAGCGGTCGACGGCCTGCGCGACGAAGCGGCGCGCATGGCCGGCTCCGGCACCTCGGAGTTGCGGTTCAAGATCGGCACCGTCGGTGGCCCGATCCTGGGCGGGCTGGTCGACCGGCTCGCCGTCGAGCGTCCCGACGTGCAGCTCACCACGTACACCTCGCACTACGCCGACGAGTTGGCCTCGATGGTGCTCGCCGGCCGGCTCGACCTCGCCCTGATCGGTGTCTGCGGCAACGCGGGTCCGCCGGTGGCGCCCGGCATGATCTGGCGGGAGGTGGCGGTCGAGGCGGTGGCGGTGCTGTTGCCGGCCACACATCCGTGCGCGTCGCTGTGCGAGGTCGATCTGGTCGATCTCGCCGATGCCGACTGGATCGCACTGCCCGGCGACGGCTGTTTCGCCGAGTGTTTCGCGAAGGCCTGCGCCCGGGCCGGGTTCACGCCCCGGCCGGTGCAGGAGGTCGACCATTTCAGCGCGCTCGACCTGGTGGCGGCCGGTCGGGCCGTCGCGTTGTGCAAGCCGACCATCCGCACCCCGCCCGGGGTCGAGTTGGTCCCGCTGGCCACCGGGCCGTTGCGCTGGCGGCACCTGCTCGGCTGGCATCAGGACGGGCGGGTCGCCCCGCTGGCCTCCGAACTGGTGTGGAACGCCAACCGGGGCCACGCCATGGCGGTCCGCCGCACCACCCGGTACGCCGAGTGGCTCGCCCGCAACCCCGGCCTGGTCACGGACCCCCTGGCCGCCTGAGTCCGAACTGCTGAAAGTCAGGGCACCCCGGCCAGCCGCAGCAGCGCGGTGGTCACCGCCGCGCCCACCACCACGACCACGAACGGCAGCCTGCGCCAGGCGGCGAGCGCACCGGCGAGAACGCCGGCCGGCCGGGCCCACCCGGCGAACTCCGAGCCGACGAACAGCGCCGCGGTCGCGATGAGCGCGGCGAGCAGCGCCACCGCCGAGTGCGAGAGATAGGTCTGCACCACCGCGGGTAACCGCAGGCGGCTGCGCAGCAGCGGCCCCGCGATCCGCAGGCCGTAGGTTCCGGCGGCCAGTGCCGCGATCGCCAGCCAGGTCATCGACTTCCCACCTTCTGCGACTCCGGGCGCCCGGCGCGCGGCAACGGGAGGGCGAACACGAGGCCGAGCAGGGCCGCCAGCACCGGCAGGCCGGGCGGCAGGAACGGTGCGGCAGCCAGCGCCAGCACGGCGGCGCCGAGGGCGACCCGCAGCGCCGGACGCTCCTTGAGCGCGGGCAGCAGCAGCGCGAGCATGCCGGCCGGGAACGCCGCGTCGATGCCGAACGCGTTCGGGTCACCGATCGCGCTACCGGCGACGACGCCGACCACCGTGCCGACGTTCCAGACGACGAACAGCGTGCCACCGGCCAGCCAGAACGCCTGGCGACGGCTTCTCGACCCGGTGCGGGCGAGGGTAAACGCCACGGCCTCGTCGATGATGAGGTGGCTGCCGAGGAGCCGGTGGCGGCCCAGGACGTCGCCCATCGCCAGCCCGAACGGCAGGTGGCGGGCGTTGAGCACCAGCCCGCCGAGCACCGCGGCGAGCACGGTGCCACCGGCACCGACCACGCCGACGGCGAGGAACTGCGCGCCGCCGGCGAACACGAACACCGACATCACGACCGCTTTCGGTCCCGACACGCCCGAGGCGATCGCGATCGCGCCGAACGAGACGCCGACCACGAACGCGGCGGCGGCGAGGGCCGCGACGTCACGCGCCAGCCCGGGCGGTAGTGTTCGGAGGAACGAACGCATGTTCTCTACCATGAACGCTGATCGAGTGTTCGTCAAACCGAATACTTGTACGGGAGGCCGAACGTGGATGCTCGACGCAGCGCTCCCATCGATGCCATCGCGGCGGCGATCCGTCGGGAGCGCGAGCGGGTGGGGCTGTCCCTCAGCGAGTTGGCGAAGCGCGCCGGGGTGGCCAAGTCGACGCTGTCGCAGCTCGAAGCGGGCACCGGAAACCCGAGCGTGGAGACGCTGTGGGCGCTGGGGACCGCGCTCGACGTCCCGTTCAGCCGGCTGGTGGAGCCCCGGGTCGCCCCGATGATCGTGATCCGGGCCGGTGAGGGTCCGGCGGTGCCCGCCAGCAAGGCCAACTACTACGGCACGCTGCTGTCGGCGTGCCCGCCGGGCGCCCGTCGCGACATCTACCTGATCACGGTCGAGCCGGGCCCGGCCCGGGAGGCCGACGCGCACCTGCCGGGCAGCATCGAGCACGTGGTGGTGATCTCCGGCCGGCTCCGGGCCGGGCTGCCCGGTCACCTGGTCGACCTCGACCCGGGCGACTACGCGATGTTCGCCGGTGACGTGGACCACCGGTACGAGGCGCTGGCCGCCGGGACCGCGGCCGTGCTGGTGATGGAGCACGTGTAAGGCTCAGGTCGGCCGCGCTGCTACCGAGTGTCGTGGCATGCTCACCCGCTGGATGATCCGGCTCCCCCTGTGCGCGTTTGTCGTCGCTGCCGGGGCCATGCTGGCGTCCGGGCTGGCGCCCGGTGCGAACGGGGAGCCGGCGACGGCGGTGACGAGCATCTGCATCGGGGTCTTCAACCTGTTGGCGCTCGGCTTCGGGATCGTGGCCGCGGCCGGCCCGAACACCGACCGGCGCAGCCGCCGGGCCTGGCTGCTCCTGGTCGGCGTGTTCGTACTGCTCGCGATCAGCGGCGCCGCGTTCGCCCACGGACTCGCCGACGGCAAGCTGGAACTCGACGAGGCCATGATCGGCTACGCGGTCCGGATGGCGACCGTGCCCGTGCTGATGGCCGGCGTCCTCTCGTTCCCCCGGCAGCCGCCGACCCGGCAGCAGCGCCAGCGGCTGGTGCTCGACATGGTCATGGTGGTCATGGGTGGCCTCATGCTGCTCTGGTACTCGATCGTCGGCGCCGCGATGAACCGGGGAATCTCGGACGCGGCGTGGGCTTCGGTGCTGTTTCCGCTGTGCGACCTGTTCCTGATCTTCGGCGTGGGCGCGGTGCTGCTGCGCGGCTCTCCGACGGCGCACCGCCCGTTGGTGTTCCTGATCGGCGGCCTCGCCTTCTACCTGGTGGTCGACCTGATGTCGACGAACGCCATGCTCAGCGGATCGAGCGACGTGACGCTCGGCTCGTCGATCGACTACCTCGTGCTGGCGGCCATGGCGCTGGTGGCGCTGGCGGCCGCCGCCGGCGCGGCCAGGGGCTGGACCCGCGCCGACCGCCCGGCCGCGCGTTCCGTCGTCCGGACGGGGCTGCTCCGGCCCGCGTGGCTGAAGCGCCCGGGGTGGCTGGCGCGGCCCGGTTCGGGCGGCGGGGAGGGCCGACCGGTGACGATGCTGCCGTACCTGGCCCTGGCCGTCGGCTACGCGTCGCTGTTCCTCGGCGAGGTGCGCAACGGCGTCGACGAGTCCGACGTGATGGTGTTCGCCGCGATCGTCCTCACCGGCACGGTCGGCCTGCGCCAGGTGCTCGCGATGCGGGAGAGCCACCGCCTCGTCGTCACCGACAGTTTGACCGGCCTGGCGAACCGCCGGCGGCTGCGTGACAACCTGGACCGGGCGATCGACCAGGGCCGCCGGACCGGTGAGCCGGTCGCGGTGCTGCTGATCGACCTCGACGGGTTCAAGGAGATCAACGACGAACTCGGCCACGCCGCCGGTGACGCCGTGCTGGTGCATTTCGCGTCGGTGCTGAGCCGCCAGGTGCGCGGCAGCGACACCGCCGCCCGGCTGGGCGGTGACGAGTTCGCGGTCGTGCTCACCGGAATGACCGGTGCCGACGCGGGTCACCTCGCGCAGCGGGTGCTCGACGCCGCTCGCGAGCCGGTGACCGTCGCCGGCCGGACGCTGCCGATCCGCGCGAGCATCGGTGTGGCGGTCTCCGAGCCCTGCGGCACGGAGGCGCGCGACCTGCTGCACCGTGCCGACGTCGCGATGTACCGGGCGAAGCGGCAGCAGACGCACACCTGGCAGCTCTTTTCGGGCACCGAGGCGGAGCCCAGGCTCGACGTTCCGGTCGCCCACGCCGCCTGATCATCCTGGTCAACCAGCTTTCGGCGTCACCCGACAGGGGCCCGGCAATAACGCTTCAGTAACACTGGATCTCTATTACGCCCGTTTTGTGGGTAAAGATCACTGATCTCGCTCATTCAGAGTGACTGTCGAGTTGCTGTGCGAGATTCACGCTTGTCATGGCCTTTCGGCATCCTTTGATCTGCCTTTATGCTCCTCCGGTCATCGATTGAGACGCCTGTTCCCGATGGCGCCCGTGAGACCAGAAGCCTTTCTCCCCAAGGGTTCCCTCGAAACCCTTGCCCGGACGAAGGCCGCTCCGGCGCGCCCGTCGACGGGCGACTGAGACCTTTGGGGGCTCGTTTGCGCCGCTTTGCTCGGCTTCCCAGCCGAATCCTGGCCGTATCCGCCGCCACCTTCATCGGCGCGCTGGGCGCCGTCGCTCTGACCGCCGCCCCGGCCAGCGCCCACCACGCCACCCTTGTGTCGACGACCGAATGCGTCGTCGGCAAGCCCAACACGGCGAAGGTGACCTGGACGATCACCAACACCTGGCGCGGGCAGGCCACGGTCACCGGCGTCGTCCTCGAGGTCGCCGGCAGCGCCCCGGCCGCCGAGGTGGGCGACATCAAGAACACGGCCACTGTCAGACGGAACAACGGCACCCTCGTCGGCTCGAAGGAGTTCAGCACCACCGGCAAGCCGCCGACGCTCAAGGCCACCGTCGGCTGGGACGACAAGGTCGCCGAGGACGTCGGCAACGAGGCGGTCTGGCCGAAGGACAACTGTGCGCCGAAGAAGGTGCCGACCTACAAGGCCGTCAGCAACTGCGACGGCACCCAGACGATCACGATCGTGAACACCAGCGACGCGACGCGGAAGTTCGTCGTCAACGGCAACGGTGCGTGGAAAGAGACCAAGGACCTGAAGGTCGGCGAGGAATGGGTCGTCCTGGTTCCCCAGGAGCACGCCCGCAAGCCGTCGATCAAGTGGAAGTTGGACGGCGCCAACAAGTGGGAGGTCGACGAAGAGGTCTCCTGGGTCAAGCCCGACACCTGCTTCACCGCGAAGTCCGAGTCGACCTGTGAGGCTCTGAAGATCACGGTCGAGAACACCGGTGCCAAGGCGATCAAGGCGGTCATCACCGTCGGCGAAACGCCCAAGGAGACGACGATCGAGCCCGGCAAGAACAACGTCTTCACGGCCGAGGGCGTCGAGGGCCTGGTGGCCAAGCTCGTCGTCAACGATGGCAAGGCGCAGGAGTTCACCTGGACCAAGCCGACCGACTGCGGTGGTGCCGGCGGTGGCCTGCCGACCACCGGTGTCAACGCCGGCCTGCTCGCCGGTGCGGCGTTCGTGCTGGTGTCCGGTGGCGGTGGCCTGTTCTACCTGGCCCGCCGGCGTCGCATCCGGTTCGCTGCCTGACCTGAACTGATCTGAAGCACCCCGCAACCGGGGCCGGCGACATGCCGGCCCCGGTTGCTGTTGCCGGTAGGGTCTTCGATGTGAGTTGGTCCGACTACGCTCGCGCCGCACGGGAACTGGCCGAGTTGCGCCGGGTCGAAGACGCGGCAGCCGCCGACCGCGCGGCCGTCACCCGCACCGCCGCCGACGACCTCGACAATCTCACCCGCCACCTCGAGGCGCAGCGGGACCTGCTGCACAAGCTCGCCGGCACGCTCAAGCTGCCCGAGCCCTGGATCGGCCGGGCCGACCGCAGTTCGGTCACCGACGTGGCGCAGGCGCTGCACCTGGCCGCCGACGCCGCGAACGCCGCCGACGTCGAGGCGCGCCGGGCCGAGCACATCGGCACCCGGCCCATCCTGCTGCCCGACGTCTCACCCACCACCCGCAACGTGATCATCTACAGCGTGTGGGCGGGGCTCGGCTGGCTGCTGCAGTGCGGGCTGATGACGTTCAGCTCGGAGACCGACTTCGGGGTGCTGGCCTGGTCGCTGTGCGGGCTGCCCGCGCTGGCGTTCTTCGCCGGTTACCTCACCGTGTCGACGCTGGGCCAGCCACGGGTCGGCGCGAGCCTGCCGAAGCAGGTCAGGCTGGGCGGCGTGATCTGCTTCGGCGGCATGACGCTGGCCTGGATCGCCCTGATCGCCGCGTTCTCGTTCCTTCGTGGATGAAAGCAAAGGCCGCGGCCCCCTCGGGGAGCCGCGGCCGGTTGTCGCTCCGAACTAGACCACCGACAGGTGGACGTGGTTCGTGTGGTCGCAGGACGGGCTGCCGCACTGACCGCCGTACGTCTTCCAGTTGCCGGTCGCGGTCTGCCAGATCTGCTTGAACCAGATGACGTACAGCACGCCCAGCGCGTCGGCGTTGCGGATGTAGTACGCCGCGAGGTTGTTGCCGTACGTCCGGGAGTCACCGGCGGCGACGCCGCCGAAGCCACCCTTGTCGGCCGCCCAGTCGCAGGCGCGGCCGCGCGGGTGCTCACCGCCGTCTTCACCGGAGCGGTAACACGAGACGTAGTGGTTGAACCCGGCCGCCTTCGTCTGGTTGTACGCGTGCAGCAGGCGCGGGGTGACACAACCGCCCGTGGTGGGGTCGTCGACGTTGCACGACTCCTTGGGCCACGAGCCGTCGGGGTTCCGCGGTGCCCGTTGGGCCTGTGGCGACGTGGCGCTGACGAAGCCGGCGCTGTTCTGGCCGCCGACCTGTGCCACCGCCTTCTCGGCGTCCTTCTTCCGCTTCTCCATCGTGGCGAGTTGCTGCTCCTGCACCGCGACCTCGGCATCGACCTGCTTCTTGGCCTCGGCCAGTTCGCGGTTGAGCTGGTTGAACTCGCGCAACTTCTTGTCGTTGCGCAGGGCCATCTCGTTGGCGGCCGCCGCCCGGTCGACGAAGTCGTCGGGCGAGGCGCTGGACAGAATGGCCGCCGCGGTCGCCAGACCGTTGTTGCGGTAGGCCATCTGGACCAGGCCGGCGGTCGCCTCCTTCGTGGCGTCGATCCTCTTCTGCAGATCGGCGATCTTCACGGTGAGCTCGGCCTGCCGCGCGCGGGACCCTTCCAGCAGTGCCTTGGCTTCGACGAAGCCGCGGTTGGCCGCTTCGAGCTCGTCTTTGAGGGTCTTAGGCGTACCGGCGTCCTCACCGGGCTCGGCGGCGGCGGGGCTCGCGATGAACACCGCCAGGATCGCGGACATCACCGCGACCAGCCATCGCCGACTGTGCCTGTCGGTCACCATGGGTGTGGAACTGTTCCTTCCGTCGGCCGCCGACCGGGTTAGCTGACGGGTTCGGGACGGAACAGTGGTGCCCCTACCGCTTTCGCGGATTCACCCCAAGGTGCGTGGGTCCCCGGCTCGCTCGGAAGCGATTAGGCGGCAGCCACCACCGGCACCGGGGGGCGCCGCCTGGCAGTAGCCGAGCGCCAGATTAGCCAACATCGCAACCCCGTCGCACCCCTGCCGTCCGACTACTACCGGTAGCCGACTCCACATGTACGCCGCGTGAGTGTTTTGCTTGTTTCCGGCCTTGTTCTAAGGTAAGCCTTACCTATGGAGGTGGACATGAACCAGCCCTCGCCCGCGGAGCGACTCCGATCGCTGCTCTGCTCCGCCTCCTCGCTGGACATCGTCGCGGCGAGCCGCCGGGTGTCGCTGCTCGACGGGCACGCCGTCGACGACGCGGGCAGGTTGACCATCGAGGTACCGGGCGACAGCGCCCTGGCGCTCGACCTGTCCGATGGCCCGTTGCCGGCGCTCATCGAGATCACCGACGTGTCGCCGGTTGCAATGCGTAATCGGATTCGCGCCCGGGTAACCCTCGCCGGCGGGCTGCGCCCGGCCGGTGGTACAACAACGATCTTCGATATGGCTGCCGCCGATCTCACCGAGCGCGGCGTCACGACGTACGTCGCGCCGGCCGAGTTCGCCGCTGCCGCACCCGACCTGCTCGCCAGCCGCGAGGCGGCGCTGCTCTGCCACCTCGTCGACGCGCACGCCGACCTGGTGAGCTGGCTCAGCCGGCTGGTGCCGGTCGAGCGGTTGCACGGGGTCACGCGCGTGTACCCGCTGCACCTCGACCGGTTCGGCATCGTGCTCCGGCTGGAGTTCCCCAGCCACGACCGCGACGTGCGGCTGCCGTTCGGCCAGCCGTGCGTCGCCGTCGAGGACGCTCCCAGCCGCATGCTGGAACTGCTCGCCCGCGCCCGGGCCTGCCGGCGACGCGTCCCATGAGCCAAGCTGTTGCGCATGGTCGATCAACCACTGTGTCTTGACGACTTCGAAGCGCTGGCCCGGGCGAAGATCCGCCAGGACTACTGGGACTACATCGCCGGCGGCGCCGGTGCCGAACGGGCCCTCGCGGCGAACCGGGCGGCGTTCGCGCGCATCGCGCTGCGTCCCCGCGTTCTGGTCGACGTCTCCGCCTGCACCGCCGCGACCACGCTGCTCGGCCACGAGCTGGCGAGCCCCGTGGTCGTCGCGCCCACGGCCTATCACCGGATGTCGCATCCGGAGGGCGAGCTGGCCACGGCCCGGGGCGCGGCCGACGCCGGTGCCCTGTACATCCCGAGCATCTTCTCGAACTATCCGCTGGAAGACGTCGCGGCCGCGGGTGGTGCGGCGCCGCGTTGGCAGCAGCTGTACTGGCTGCACGACCGGGAGGCCTTCGGCGCCGTCGTCGACCGGGCCACCGCCGCCGGCTACTCGGCGCTGGTGCTCACCGTCGACGCACCGGTGATCGGGCTGCGCCTGCGCGACGCGCGCAACGCGCTGACGCTCGACGCCGACACCCTGCCGGCCAACCTGTTCGCCGCGCAGGACCTGCTGACCACCCGCTCCGAGGGCAGTTCGGCGGTGGCCACGCAGTCGTTGCAGGCCTTCGACGCGTCGATCACCTGGGACGACCTGGCCTGGCTCCGCGACCGGTCGCCGCTGCCGCTGGTGCTCAAGGGCATCGCCACCGCCGAGGACGCGCGGCTGGCCGTCGAGCACGGGGTGGCGGCGATCGTGGTGTCGAACCACGGCGGGCGCCAGCTCGACAACCCGATCGGAACGCTCGACATCCTGCCCGAGGTGGTCGAGGCGGTCGCCGGCCGGTGCCCGGTGCTGTTCGACGGCGGGGTGCGCACCGGTCACGACGTCGCGGTCGCGTTGGCGCTGGGCGCCGACGCGGTGCTCGTCGGGCGGCCGGCGCTGTGGGGTCTCGCGGTCGGCGGGGCGGCCGGTGTCACCCAGGTGCTGCGGCTGCTGCAGACCGAACTGGAACGGGTGATGGCGCTGATCGGACGGCCGACGGTCGAATCGATCGACGCGTCGGCCGTCCGCCGGGCATGACCGCTCAGCCGGCCTGGGCCAGCGTCACCAGGAACCGGCCGTAGCTGTCGGTCCACCGGTGGGTGGTGGTGAAGCCGGCGGCAGCCAGTTCCGCCTTCACGCCGTCGGGGTGGAACTTGGCCGAGATCTCGGTGCGCAGCTCCTCGCCGTCGGCGAAGTCGACGGTGAGGTCCAGGGCCCGCACCGTCACCCGGTACGGGCGTGACGCGCGCAGCCGCATCTCGATCCACTCGTGCCGCGCGTCCCAGACCGCCACATGCTGGAACCCGTCGGGATCGAAGTCGGCACCGAGTTCGCGGTTGATGACGCGCAGCACGTTGCGGTTGAAATCGGCGGTGACGCCGGCGGCGTCGTCGTACGCGGGCACCAGGACGTGCGGCGACTTCACCAGATCGGTGCCGACGAGGAGCCACTCACCCGGGTCGAGTTCGGCCCGCACCTCGTGCAGGAACGCGGCCCGCTCGGCGGGCACCAGATTGCCGATGGTGCCGCCGAGGAACGCGACCAGTCGCTTTCCGCCGGCGGGCAGGGCCGACAGGTGCCGGGTGAAGTCGCCGACGACGCCGCGCACGCTGATGCCCGGA
The DNA here is from genome assembly GCF_016863635.1 of Virgisporangium aurantiacum. Taxonomy (GTDB): domain Bacteria; phylum Actinomycetota; class Actinomycetes; order Mycobacteriales; family Micromonosporaceae; genus Virgisporangium; species Virgisporangium aurantiacum. The sequence continues at coordinate 152,699 of NZ_BOPG01000049.1, forward strand.
TAGGCGGTCGCAATGTCCACTGTGGACTGTTCCAGCGCGCTCGCCGACACGTCGAGCGGCACGAACGCGCCCAGTTCCCCGATGCGGCTCAGCGCGTCGAGCAGCAGCCGGGTCTTGTCGGACGAGCCGGAACCCAGTTCCACCAACGTCTTCGCCCGCGTGACCGCGGCGATCTCGGTGGCCCGCTCGGTGAGGATGGCCCGCTCGGCACGGGTCGGGTAGTACTCCGGCAGGCGGGTGATCTCCTCGAAGAGTTCGCTGCCGCGGGCGTCGTAGAACCAGCGCGGTGGCAGCACCTTCGGGCTGCCGGTGAGCCCGGTGCGCACGTCGTCGCGCAGGGCCCGGGTGATGTCGTCGTCGGAAATGAGATACAGCAGGGTCTCGGCTGTCATCGGATTCCTTCGGTCAGTGGACGTATGTCGACGTCGCCGGCGGTCGCGGTGACCACGTGCCGGTCGGGCACGGGTTGCCAGGCGGGGTCGTCGTCGAGCGGTTCGGAGCTGATCAGGGTGCTCGTGCCGGGAACGAGCCGCACCGAGAGCGAGTGCCACCAGGCGGTGGCCACCGCGGTACGGCCGTCGGTGAGCAGCAGGTTGAGGCGAGACGCGGGAGCGGCGTCGATGACGGCCGTCGCGGTGTCCACAATGGACTTCTCCGGGTCGGCACCCGACCGGAGCCGGTGCCGTACCAGCGCCCACAGGAATGCCGCGTCTGTGGGCGCGTCCAATGTCATCAGGTCGCGGACCGGAAGCGTCGCCGCGAGCCCGGCCACCGAATCCGGCCAGCCCGCGACGACGCCGTTGTGGCTGAACAGCCACGGGCCCTCGGCGAACGGCGCGGCGGCCGTTTCCGTGACGGGCATGCCGACGGTGGCGTTGCGCACCCCGGCGAGCACCGCACCGGCGGACGTGGCCGCGGCGAGCGGCGGCAGCGCCGCGTCCGTCCAGATAGGACAGTCGCGGCGGTACCGGATCGGGGTGGCGGCGCCGGGCGGATACCACCCGACGCCGAACCCGTCTGCGTTGACGCTGCCGCCGCCGCGCATGTCCCTCGGCGCCCAACTCTGCCGCAGCAGCGAGTGGGGCGGATCGAGGAGCAGCGCGGCGAGCGGCACCGTCGGCCCGAGATAGGCCAGGTGCCGGCACATCGGTCAGCTGGCTCCCATGTCTCTGGCGCAGCGGAAGCCGCTGAAGATCTGGCGCCGGATCGGGTAGTCCCAGTTGCGGAACGTGCCGCGGCAGGCCGCCACGTCGGTTCCGAACGAGCCACCGCGCAGGATCTTGTATCCGGGCCGGAAGAAGACCTCGGAGTACTCCCGGTACGGGAACGCGGTGAAACCGGGATAGCCGTGGAAGCCGGTGTCGCACCACTCCCACACGTCGCCGATCAACTGGTGCACGCCGAGCGGCGACGCGCCCTTCGGGTACGCACCGACCGGTGCCGGTGACAGGTGGCGCTGCCCGAGGTTGGCCCGCTCGGGCGTCCAGTCGTCGTCGCCCCAGGGGTTTCGCCGGCTGTGCCCCGTTGCCGGGTCGAACCTGGCTGCCTTCTCCCACTCGGCCTCGGTGGGCAGGCGTTTGCCCGCCCAGCGCGCGTATGCCTGCGCCTCGTGGAAGCAGACGTGCACCACCGGCTCGTCGGGGCGCACCGGTTCGGTGACGCCGAACCGGGTGTACGTCCCGTCGCCGTTCCAGTGCATCGGCCCGCCGAGCCCGGCTTCCTTGCGGTGTTTCCAGCCCTCGACGGTCCACCAGCGTTCGTCGTCGTAGCCGCCGGCGTCGACGAACGCCTGATACTCCGCGTTCGTGACCGGTGCCGCGTCGATGAAGTACGGCGGCAGGTGCACCTCGTGCGCCGGGCGTTCGTTGTCGAGCGCCCACGGGTCGGCCGACGTGCCCATGGTGAACGGGCCGCCGGCGACCAGCACCTCACCACGCACCGCAGTGCCGGACTCCGGCGGCGGCTCCGGTGGCGGCTGTGCGCCGAGCACCGCCGGACCGCGCCGGAGCTGGTGCGTGGCGAGCATCGTTTCGGCGTGCTGCTGCTCGTGCTGCACGATCATGCCGAACGCGAAGCCGCCCTCGGTGAGCCGCCGGCCTTCCAGCGCGACCGTGTCGACCAGGTCGAGCACCTTCGAACGCACCTGACCGATGTAGCGGCGCGCCTCGGCCGGGCCGAGCAACGGCAGGGCCGGCCGGTTGACCCGGGCGTGTTTGAACGCGTCGTACAACTCGTCGATGTCGGACCGCACCGGCTCGCGACCACCCACGTCGCGGACCAGCCACAGCTCCTCCTGGTTGCCGACGTGGGCCAGGTCCCACACCAGCGGCGACATCAACGGCGAGTGCTGGCGCACCAGGTCGCCGTCGTCGACGACATCGGTGAGGTACGTGGTGCGCTCACGGCTGCGGATCAACTCGGCGGCGACGCGCGAGCGCAGTTTCTCGATCGTCATTCCGTTCCCCTGATCTCGTCGAGGCGTCGCCGGATGAGGTCGCCGGCGAGTGCTGGCGCGTCGGCCGGCAGGTTCTCCAGCGCGAGCGCGAGCAGGTCGCGTGCCGCGGCGGCGATCGCGGGGTCGGCCGTGCCGCTGCGGGCGGCGACCTCCCACCGGTCGATCGCCGGCGCCGCGCGTCGCTCGGCCTCGGCGATGATCTCGGAACTGTTCAGCAGGGACGTGAGAGCGGTGACCGGAGCGATCCACTCGCCCGGGGGCTGCGTGTCGAGGTAGCGCACCTCCAGGTACCCGCGCGGGCGCACCGGCGGGAACAGCGTGGTGAGGTGGTACGACAGGTCGTCGTGCGTCGGCCGGGTGGGGAGCGCCCCGTTGATCCAGTCGGCGAACGTGGTTTCCGGCGGTGCCTGCCAGCAGTCGCCGTTGCGCCGTACGCACAGCAGCGGGGCGGTCATCGCATAACGCACCCAGGCGCCGACGGGATCGTGCTCGTCGTAGGCCGGTGCCGTGCGGCGCGGGTCGAGCCGGAGCCAGGCCCGCATGCGTGCCGACGCCCATCCGGTGTCGCGGCCGGCGTTCCGGTGCGAGTTGGCGAACGCCGCCAGCAACGCCGGGCCGAGCGCGTGCAGGGCCCGCCACCGTTCGTCGGGATTCGACCCGGCGTCGACACAGATCTGCAGGCCGGCCGTGCTGCGCATCATGACGTCGCCGTACGGCCGGTACGGCTGGAAGGCGTGCGTCATCGCCGCGTAGCGCGGGGTCTGTACCACGGGTGCCGGTGGCCGGTGCGGATCGATGCCGTTCGGGCCGAGTACCAGGCCTTGCCTGGCGAGGAGCCCTTCCAGAGCGGCGATGTCGCCTTCGACCCGTTCGTACAACTGGGCCAGGGACGCCGCTGGCGGGGTGGAGATCTCCACCTGACCGCCGGGCTCGACGGTGACTGGACTGCCGCCGGGAAGTGGCGACATCGGGCTGGTCGGATCAATGCTGTGTGGAGCGTGCGGGCCGAGTGCGGCCCGGAGTGCGGAGATGTCGAGGGGCCGGGTGGGGTCGTCGCCGTGATGGACGGTCCACTCCAGTTCGACGCCGGTGCGGGCCGGTGGCCCCGTCTTGAAACAGACCCGGGCTATGTAGCCCTCGGCCTCCGCCACCGAGTGAACGACGGCGGTGCCGTCGACAGTGATGGTCATCAATCCCTCCTGGGAGAGTCGGTCTTGCATTCGACCGTACCCAGGGGGAGTGACACTTCCACTGGAACGGGAGTTGGCCTTGGCACAAACTCCCTGATGAGATGACCGGTGGCTGGGGGGAATGTCGGTTTTTCCGGTGATTACCGGCGGTCAAGATCGCCGTTCTTGACGCCTTCGATGAACGTGCGCCACGCGGTGGCGTCGAACGCCAGTTCCGGGCTGAGCGGATCCTTCGAGTCACGCACCCGGATCTCCTCCGGCGTGCTGCTCGCACTGACCGTGGCCACCTCGACGCACGCGTTGGTCCCGCATCGCGTACTTCGCTGCCACGCCACTTGGCGTTTTTCGCACATCGTTGCCTCCCGATCGAAGTCGTTCGAACACACTATGCGATCGGGAAGCGGGCAGAAACGCCGTTCGAACCCTTCGTGGCGATTTGCCGGAAAGACGTTCATTGGCGTGCGACATGAACAAGCACGTGAACTTGCGAGGGCGCGCCGAGCCGTCTCTAGATGTCACCGGACGTCTAGGCGGCGCCCTCGCAAGGTCGATCACAGTGAAACGAACTCGCCCGCCACGGCCGCGGTGACGAATGCATTCCACGCTGACGGCTCGAAGCTGAGGATTGCGCTGTCGCGCACCTTCGAGTCGCGCACCAGAACGGACTCCGCCGTGCTGGCCATCTCCACGCAGCCTCCCGTTGAGCAGCGGCTACTGCGGTGCCAGCTCAGCTGCATGTGTCGCTGATCCACTAGACCGTCCCTTCTTTCATTCAGCCCGCTTTGACTTGTTCGCAGCAGGTCATCCGTGTGCGGGCTGGCAGAGTGGACAAACGGGACGGGCGCCTGCGCGCCGGCCGTTACGACTTCCGGCTGCGCGACCGCGGTGTGGTTGAGCGTGTGGACCTGGTCCCGGCCGCCGGGGGTACCGGCGGAACGGGGCTGGATTCGCTTAGCTCCTTCGCGCTTGCCGCAATCAGTTCCGCGGACGTTGGCTCGTCGAGCGCGGCACCCCAGAACAACTCGAAGATCCGTCGATGCCGACCAACACTGGATCTCTCTTCGACGATCTCGTCATTCAGGTGACTCTCCCGGTAAAGGATCTCGTTCGCCTCGGGGCCGGCGAGAGTGAGGAGATCGAACGGACCCATGCCAGGTAGCGGGGCGTCGGCCGTGTAGAGCAGTACCCGCAGGTGGATCGGCTTCTCGTCGGCGAGCCTCAGGAGATCGAGAAGCTGCTCGCTGGTGGTGCTGGCGTTGTGGATGCGCCGCTTCAGCACCGATTCTTCCAGGAGGAGGAAGGTCTCCGGGAAGTCGCGCCGGGCGAGCATCTCGCGTCGTCGCCGTGCACGCGTCTCCAGCCGTACCCGGATGACGTCTGACTCGAGCGCCTCGTGATGGCTGGTCAGGACGTAGTCGGAGTATGCGGCCGTCTGGAGTGGGCCGGGAATCATGATGTTCGTGAAGTGCCGGATCTGAACGGCTTCCGACTCGTACTGAACGAGTTGCCGGGAAGCGGGGGTGAGGTACTCGCGGACCTCGGACTCGTCCCACCACATCTGGCGACGTCGTGACGTCCGCGCGTCCTGGACGAGCCGGCCGACCTCTACCCTGTCGGTGATTCCCAGGTAGCCAAGCAGGGGACGGAGATCGTTGGGCGAGATGGTGACCTCGCCGCTCTCGATCCGGATCACCTTACTTGTCGACCATTCCATTTCCTCGGCGACCTGAGACTGGGTCAATCCCTGATCTTCGCGTGCTTTGCGCAGCACCAATCGCACGCGACGGCGGGCGCCTGCTGGCGAAGTCTCGGGCGAGGTCATGGCTCTCTGATAACTGTGACGACTGGTGTGGTGTTACGGCCTGCGAGCTAGCAGTTAGGAGTATGGCCGATAACGAGGACCCAAGTAGGCTACTAGCCAAAAGTGGACTTGTGGGGGCGGTCGGGGGCCGACCTCGAATCGATACGTATCCTTAACCAACCGCGGCGCGAGCCTCGCGAGAGGCTTCGAGTGCCCGGATCAAACCGCGCTTGACCTGGCCAAATGTCTGGGCGTCGGTGGTCGAGTAGATGCAGACCTCCAATCCTCGGTAGTTGGCGCGAAGCTGCCACCTCGGCCTTCTCGCGAACAGGAAAACCCCGCCGAATCCGGCCGAACCGAGGAGCGCGAGGGCGGTGACGGCCCAGGCGCCCGGAGAGTCCATCAGGGGACCGAAGGCCACGGCCAGTACGAGCGCGCCCGCCAAGGCGCTCCTGGTCGTCCGGTGTCCCACATCCGGATCGCCGCGAACCACGTGGATCCCGTGGAGGTCGGTGAGTGGATAGCGTTCGGGTGAGAAGAGGGTGGTGAATTCCTCCTGACTGATCACCAATTCCCTGCTTCGGTAGAAGACGGTCATGGTGTGCCTCCGTTCGGCGAGAGCGCCGAGGTAGTGCCGCAACCGGCTGGTTTCTGGGGTGTCCGAAAACAGTAACGCCGCGAGACCCCTGTTGGCTAGCATCCAAGTTGCGATGTGGCAGATGGCGAAGATATCACTTTGTGATCGCGCAAAGTGCTAGTCATTTTCACGTCTTCACCCGGCGGCTTCCGTCGCGCGCATGATCGCCCGACGAACCTGCCCGAATGTCTGCCGGTCTGCGGTGGAGTACACGCATACGTCCATGTCGCGATAGCGCGCGCGTAGTTCCCACACCCGCGGATATATGCGCTGACAGGCGCCGTTCGCGACCATGAAAACGGCGAATGCGGTGCCGGTCAGCGTCACCGTGGCGGTGGCATCGAGCACCGGCCACAGTGCGGCGGTCACCACGATTACGCCGCTGGTGGCATGTGCCGCCAGGGCGCGGTGCGGGTCGAGATCGCCCCGGACGATGCGCATGTCCGCCAGCTCGGCGAGCAGGATTCTGGTCTGCGGTCCGATGAGAATGATCGAATTTCGAGTGACGATCAACTCGTCGTTCTGGAAGTAGATCCCCATGGCGCGTCCCCCTCCGGCTGGTTGCGAGAGGCGGAATTGATGCGCAATGATGGCCCGTGGAGTTACCGACCTCTCGCAGTTGAGGTCGCAACGGCACCCGGTTGCCGCCGGGTGCCGTTGGTGTGAATGGGTTCTGGTTTGCCAGTATGCGGTGTGATGCGACGGTTGGCTAGAACCCAGTCTGCGATATCGCAGACTGGGTAAATGCTGATTGTGATCAGCCTGATGGCGCCATGGAATACGATCAATCGGTGCGGATCATCAAGTTCACCCATTCGTGCGTACGCCTGGAAAACGCGGGGCGGGCACTGGTCGTGGATCCGGGTACGTGGAGCGAGGCCGGTGCGTTGGTAGGTGCCGACGCGGTGCTCGTCACGCATGAGCACACCGACCACGTCGACACGCTGCGGCTCGCCGGAGCCGGCGCGCGGGTGTTCGTGCCGGAGGGGGCCGACCTGCCCGAACTCGCCCGGGTGCGCCCGTTCGACATCGTGCGGGTGTCGCCGGGCGACGAGTTCGAGGCGGCCGGGTTCCGCGTGCGTGCCGTCGGCGGGCAGCATGCCGTGGTGTACGGCGACCGGTCGAGCTGCGTCAACCTGGGCTACGTGGTCGACGGATCCGTCTACCACCCGGGCGACTCGCTCCACGTGCCCGACGCCGGCATCGAGACGCTCTTCGTGCCGTTGCAGGCATCGTGGCTGAAGACCGCCGAGGCGATCGACTTCGTGCGCGCCGTCGACCCCCGCCGCACGGTCCCCATCCACGAGGGTCAGGTGAACGAGCGCGGTCTCGACATGCTCAACCACCACCTGGCCGCCAACACGACGAACGGCTACCGCTACCTGGCGCCCCGCGAAGAGCTTTAGCGGCCCGCGAGCTCAGCGGCTCAGCCGCTGGTAGCGCCGCACCGACAACGGCACGAACACCGCGATCAACGCCAGCGGCCACAGCACCGCGATCAGCATCGCGTGGTCGGTGGCCCACGACGGCTCGCCCCACGTCGGATTGCCGAACAGGTCACGGCAGGCGACCGCGGTGGCCGACATCGGATTCCACTCGGCCGCCGCGCCGAGCCAGCCCGGCATGGTGTCGGGCGCGGCGAACGTGCTGGAGACGAAGGCGAACGGCCACACCAGGATCTGCAGCGCGATCGCGCCCTCGGGCTTGCCGATCACCAGGCCGATGTAGATGCCCATCCACAGGAACGCGAACCGGAGCAGCAACAGCAGCGCGACGGCCAGCATGGTTTCGGCCGCCGTTCCATGGGAATGCCACCCGACCAGTTGACCGCCGATCATGAGCACGCCCAGCCCCAGGGCCGAGTTGAGCATGTCGGCCACGCTGCGCCCGACCACCACCGCCGAGGGTGCCATCGGCATCGAGCGGAACCGGTCGGTGATGCCCCGCGCGGCGTCGGTGGCGACCGCGATCGTGGTGGACTCGATGCCGAACAGCATCGCCAGCGCGAACATCCCGGGCATCAGGAACTCGAAGTAGTCGCCGCCGGGCACCGCCATCGCGCCGCCGAGCAGGTACCCGAACATCAGCATCATGAGCACCGGGAACAGGAGACCGAGCAGCAGGACCCCGGGCTCGCGCACCCACCGGTCGAGGCTGCGCAGGGTCACGGTCCAGCCGTCGGCGACGGCCCATCGCAGCGAGTTCATGCTTTCACTCCCGTTCGGTGCAGGAAGACCTCGTCGAGCGTCGGCCGGCGCAGGTTGATGTCGGCGGCCTCCAGTCCCGCGTCATCGAGAACGCGCAGCGTCTCGGCGAGCGCCGCCATGCGATCGCGCACCGCGACGCTCACGCGGCGCAGTTCGGGTTCGACCCGGACCTCGCCCGGCTCGGCCGACACCATGCCGCCGAGCAGCTCGGTGGCGCGGGCGAGGTCGTCGGGCCGGCGCAGCACGACGTCGACGCGGTCGCCGCCGAGCGAGGCCTTGAGCTCGTCGGGCGTGCCGGTGCTGACCGCGCGGCCGGCGTCGACGAGACAGATGGAGTCGGCGAGCTGGTCGGCCTCGTCGAGGTACTGGGTGGTGAGCAGCACGGTGGTGCCGGCCGCGACGAGTTCGCGCACCGCGTCCCATACCTCCGCCCGGCCCCGGGGATCGAGCCCGGTGGTCGGCTCGTCGAGGAAGAGGACCGCCGGGGCGAGGATGAGGCCCGCGGCGAGGTCGAGCCGCCGGCGCATGCCGCCGGAGTAGTTCTTGACGGCCTTGGTGCCGGTGTCGGCGAGGCCGAAGCGCGCCAGCAGTTCGTCGGCGCGGGTTCGGGCGCGGGCCTTGCCGAGGTGGAAGAGCCGGCCGAACATCACCAGGTTCTGGCGTCCGCTGAGCACCTCGTCGACGGCGGCGTGCTGGCCGACGAGGCCGATGCGCCGGCGGACCTCGGCCGCCTGCCGGGCGACGTCGTAACCGGCGACGGTGGCGCGACCCCCGTCGAGGCGCAGGAGGGTCGAGAGGATGCGGACGGCGGTGGTCTTGCCCGCGCCGTTCGGTCCGAGCAGGGCGCACACCGAGCCGGCCGGCACCACCAGGTCGAACCCGTCGAGGGCGGCGGTATCGCCGTACCGCTTCCGGAGGCCTTCGGCCACGAGTATCTCCATACGACGTATAGTATACGGTGTACGGAGAAGCGGCAAGGAGAATGAACCCGTGGCAACCGAGTACACCGGCACCGGCGACCCCGTCCGCAGCATGGAACTGCTGTGGGGGGTCGAGGACACCCCCGGAACGAAGCGCGGCCCGCGCCCCCGACTGCGCATGGCCGAGGTCGTCCAGAAGGCCATCGCGCTCGCCGACCGTCACGGCCTGGCCGCGCTGAGCATGCGCCGGCTGGCCGAGGAGCTCGGCGTCACCGCGATGTCGCTGTACACCTACGTCCCCGGCAAGGGCGAACTACTCGACCTGATGACCGACGCGGTCTGCGCCGAGACCGCCCGGCCGGAACCCGGCGGCCGCACCTGGCGCGAGCGGCTGACCCAGATCGCGACCGAGAACTGGGCGCTCTACCAGCGTCACCCGTGGCTGCTGCAGGTGGCCACCAACCGGCCGGTGCTCGGCCCGAACCTGATCGCGAAGTACGACTACGAGCTGCGGGCCGTCGACGGGCTGGGGCTCACCGACGTCGAGATGGACATGACGATCGCGCTGCTGGCCGACTTCGTGCACGGCTCGGTGCGGGGCGAGGTCAACCAGGCGCAGGCCCAGCAGCACACCGGCATGACCGAACTCGAGTGGTGGGAGAAGTTCCAGCCGTTGCTGGCAAAGGTCTACGACGCCGAGCGGTTCCCGACCGCCACGCGGGTGGGCGCGGCGGCGGGGGAGGAGTTCCAGGCCGCGTCGGCGCCGCAGCGCACGTTCACGTTCGGGCTGGAAAGGCTGTTGGACGGCGTGGAGAAACTCATTCAGACCAGGTCGTAGGCGCGCAGCCAGAGTTCGAGCGTCAACACCAGCCACAGCTTCCCGCCCTGCCGCGGCAGCAACGCGCCCTCGCCGCGCAGCCACGACCGCACGGTGCGCACGTCGAACAGCGGGTGCGAGCGCCGGTCGAGCAGCACCTCGTGCGTGAGTGTCCGAAGTGGACCGGTGAGCCACTGCTGCACCGGCACCCGCATCCCGCTCTTCGGCCGGTCGACGATCGTGCGCGGCAACAGGTCCCGCACCGCTTCCTTGAGGACCCATTTCTCGCTCGTGCCATGGAGTTTGAGGCGCGGGGGGACGGTGAACGCGTGGTCGACGACGGCCGGCGCGAACAGCGGCGACCGCCCCTGCAGGCCGCGGGCCGCGGTGAGCCGCTCCACCTTGGTGAGGATGTGGTGGGCGCCCTTGGTGCGCAGATTGCAGTGCAGCAACCGGTTCAGGAGCGAGTCCATCGGCCCGTCGAGGTACGGCGCGACGAACCGTTCCAGCGGCGCACCCCGCCCGTCCGTCCTCAGCAGCGTCGGCAGGTCTTCGTAGCACTTGCGGTACGAGCGCAGGTAGGCGGTGGCGCGGGCCGCCGGCGCGGTGTCCTCGCGGTGCATCTCGTAGATGAGCATCGGCAGGTTCTTCGGGCCGCCGAACACGGGGTCGCCGCCCTCGCCGTTGAGCACCACCGTGAGGCCGTCGGCGGCGGCCGCCTCGGCGAGCAACAGGTTCGGGACGGTGAGCGGATCGCGGACCGGGCTGTCGAGCAGCGCGACGGTCTCGGCCAGCCGGCTGGCGATGGCTTCCCCGGGTACGGCGAGCACCGTGTGCGTCGTGTGGCAGTGCGCCGCCACCAGACCCGAGTACGCGAGTTCGTTGGGCAGCTCGGAACCGAAGCTGATCGAGTACGTGCGCACGGTCTGGTCGTGCGACTTGGCCGCCAGCGCCGTCACGAGGCTGCTGTCGATCCCGCCCGACAGCAGCACGCCCACCGGTTCACCGGCCGGCAGCCGGCTCGCGGTCGCCTCCTCCAGCAACGCCCGCAGCCGCCGCGGGTGGTCGTCGGCCGCGACGATCCGCTCCTCGGGTTCCCAGAACGTTTCGTCCACTGTGGACGCGTCCGGCCGCAACCGCAGCACCCGTCCCGGCAGCACGTCGCGCACCCCGCTGACGAGCGTCTCGTCGCCGGGCAGGTAGGCGAACGTCAGGAAGGACCGGACCGCGTCGAGGTTGAGGCCCGCGCGCAGGCTCGGCGTCCGCCGCAGCGCCAGAAGGCTCGTGGACGCACACCAGCCGGCCCCGCCGTACCCGTAGAACACGGTGCGGGTGCCCACGTGGTCGCGCACGAGTACGAGGTCGTCGCCGTCGGCGATCGCGAGCACGAACATGCCGTCGGCGCGGCGAAGGCCGTCGCTGCCAAGGCTTTTCCAGACGCGGAGCAGGAGTTCGGTGTCGGAGCAGCCGTCGGGTGCCGTTCCACCGAGCGTGGCCCGCAGCGTGCGTCCATTGTGGAGGGTCACCTCGCCGACGGCCGTGAGTTCGCCGACGCGCACAGGCCCCGTCGCGAAGCCCGGCTCGTCCGGCAACAGCCGCACCGCCGACCGGTCGGCCCACAGTCTAGGCATCGGTCACCCGCTCACCCGAAGTCGTCACCGGAGTCGCCGCCGTCGTCGTCGGTCCACGCGCCGCCGCCGTCTCCGCCGTCGCCGCCGCCGTCGTTCGAACTGCTCTGCGCCTGTTGCTGCTGGCGCCGCAGTTCGTCCTCCTCCATCGCCGAGAGTGCCAGCGGTGGCGCGACGATGGCGCCCAGCGCGAAGCCGGCCCCCGCCGCGGCGAGCAGCCGCCCGACCCGTCCACCGAACGTGGTGCGGTTGACGGTGAGCGACCGGTCGCCCCACGCGGTGCGGCCGTAACCCTGATCGCGGCCGTAGAGCACCCGACCGTCGGCGAACGTCCGCTTGATGATGCGCCCGCCCAACGCTTCGTCGGTGCCGCTGCCGCCGGCGTTGTCGCGCCAGTGCACCAGCGTTCCGTGGCCGCGCCACCGCCATTCCTCGCGGCCGTCGGAGAACCGGCGGTGCACGCTGCCGTCGGACAGCAGTTCGTCGGTGAACGACACGTCGCGGTAGGCCATCAGGACGCTCCGGTGCTGTTAAGCAGCTGATTTGTCGCCGAGTGAGGCGACTCGGGGGCGGGCCAACTGAGATAGCCGGTCGCGGCCAGGCGGCGCAGCCGGGGCAGCGAACGGCGGGCCCGGTACTGCTCCCGCACCAGCCGGTGCACGGTGCGCAGCAGGCGGGCCGGGTTGACCGCGGCCACCTCCGCGACCCGTCCGGCCCGGGGCAGGTGCAGCGCCGCCGCGTGCACCGGCCGCAGACCCAACGGAACCACGGGTGTTTCCTCCGCCCAGCCGGTGACCGCATCGATCGTGGCGGCACCCGTGTCGCCGGTGTCGTGCAGCACGTACACCCGGCCGGTGCCCGCCTCCAGCGCGGCCCGCAGCCGGTGGTCGAGTGGCAGGTCGTCGGCGGCGAAGACGGGGCAGACCGACTCCATGTGCAGTCCGTTGGCCAGCAGCATGTCGGCGATCCCGCGGTCCTGGCAGACGAGCACCCGCGGCAGCCCGTACTCGAACACCTCGGGCGGCGGTGCGGGAGCCGGCCGGCGCGGCGCGGTGAGCAGCCCGGGTACCTCGCCGGGCCAGCGGCTCAGCGTCCGCTGGAACCGGCCGTAGCCGATGGGTGCCGGCACGGTGAACCTGAGCCGGCGCGGCGCATGGCACAGCGGTTGCAGGGTGCGGCACAGCTCGAAGTAGAGCTGCCGTTCGGTGAACAGGATTCCGCCGGGCGCGCCGGCCCGCGCCACCGCGCGGCGGAGCGCCGCGCTGATCATCGGGTCGATCATCACTGCTGGCCAGAATCTCAGAAACCTGCGCACGACGACCGCCTCCGCTCCGCTCCGGCAGTCATCGTGCGGTCGGCCAGCTCATGAAGCCGACCGCGGCGGCGGCCCGCTCGTCGGGATCGGCGTTCCGGTTGACGGCGGCGGTCACGCGGTTGATGAGGTTCGAGGGGCGGACCGACTCGATCGGCGTCCACCAGCCCTTGGCGAGCCACGTCACCTCGTCGTCGTCGAGCAGCCGGCTGGCCCGCAGCCAACCCAACACGTCGTCGGCCGCCCGCGGCTGCCGGAGGCGGAGCGCGGCCGCCGCAGTGCGCGCGGCCTTGGGACGCGGCGTCAGGTCGGTCACCACCCGCTGCCCGAACGTCGCCCGGGCCTGGCCCGCGAAGTGGTACCCGGCCACGCTGACGTCGTGCAGCAGCGCGATCGGGACGTCGGGTGGCACCTGGTCGAACGAGTACGCCAGCGTCACCCGGTGCCGGTTCACGACGTCGTTGATGCGCAACGCGGCGAGCGCCGACCGCTTCGGCGCGAGCACCACGAGCACCGGCGTCGACGAGTGCTCGGGCAGGTTCGACAACTCCCGGTCGCGGACGAGCCCGGGCAGGTCCTGCCCGTACGTCTGGCGCCAGCCCTCGACGGCGACCGTGTGGAAGCTGGTGCGGTCCATCGGCGGGTCGATCCGGCGGGTGTGCCGGGTGGAGATGCGGTAGGCGAAGTAGATCGTCCAGCCGAGAACTATCAGCGCCACGGGTAGCAACAGGATCGGGAGGTCGGCGGCCAGCGCGGTGACGGTGAGGATCACCACGGGGAACATCATCAGCGTCAGCGCGGCGACCGGGCCGCATCCTCTGCCGCGCACCGCCTTGCGCGACGCGTTGAAGTAGAGCTGGTTCACCGTGTACCGGTACAAACCGTTGCCGCTGAGCTGCTGCGACAGCCGCTGGAGCTTCACGTCGTGCAGCCGCAACGGGTTGTCCTTGGGCTCCACGGCGAAGCGTTTCCGGCAGGAACTGCACGTCTTGCCGCCGCGGTCCTTGTACTTGAGGTTGGTGGTGCAGTGCGGACAGATCATCGTCGTGCCTCCAGCCGGTGCGCGGCCCGGCGCAGGCGGCCGGCGATCCGTTCCCGCCAGGTCATCGTCTCGGGCCCGTTGTCGGCCTCCAGCGCCCGCAGCGCCTTGGCCAGAGCGGGAAAGGCGCCGTTCTCGGCGCCGCGCGCCTCGGCGGCCGGCGCCGTGATCGCGTAGTCCTCGTGGTCGATGCCGTATCCGGTGTTGGCGGCCAGGATCAGCAGCGGATTTCCGGCGCGGTTGCCGAACGAGTGGGGCATCATTGCCGGGATGCGGATCAGCGTGCCGGGGGTCAGGGCCACCCGTACGCCGCGCTCGGTGTCGAGGTCGTACAGGCCGCACGAGGCGTACCCGAGGCTCAACACGAAGTGCTCGCCGCCGTGCGCGTGCGGGGTGAACGCGCTGTGCGGGCTCACCACGCCGAGCTTGAACGTGGCGTTGCTCGGACGTTCCGGAGAGGTGGCGGCGTCGCCGATGAAGTACCGGGCCCGCTGCGCCGGGTCGATGAACGGGAGGAAGCCGTCGGGTTCGGCCACGCCGGCACGAGTGCGACGAATCGCCGCGCCGTCGGCAGGGAACGAGTAGACCTCTACCCCGGGCGGCAGTTCTGCTTCGCCGCCGGGCGGGTGTACCCGTCTCACGCTGGCGAGGCTACCTGCCGCCGGCCACAACGATGCGAATTCGAGGAGGACACCGGTGAAGTACCTGCTGTTGATCTTCGCAAACGAGGAGACGAAGGAGATCCTGGACAGGGACCGGGACAAAATCTGGGCCGAGGTCGACGAGCTGATGGCCGAACTGACCGAGTCGGGCGAGTGGGTGAGCGGGCACGGCCTCGGCTCGCCCGATCAGGCCCGGCGGGTGCGGGTCCAGGCCAGCGTGCCGGTGGTGACCGACGGCCCGTTCGCCGAGGCGAAGGAGCACATCGCCGGCTACTGCGTGGTGGACTGCGCGTCCGTCGAGCGGGCAACCGAGATCGCGGCCCGGTGGCCCGATGCCCGGCTCGGCGGCATGGAGGTCTGGCCGATGCTGGGCTGATGAACGGGCTGGAGCTCGCCGGGGCGTTCTACCGGGAGGCCGTCGCACCGCTGATCGCTGACCTGCCGCACGCGGCCGCGCTGCTGGGTCCCGGTTCGGAGGTGCTCGGGTACGACGACGTCGTGTCCACCGACCACGACTTCGGGCCGCGCGTCCAGGTCTTCGTGCCGTCGCCGGGCGACGTCGCGCCGGTGTCCGCCCGGCTGGCCGACCTGCCGGCCGAGTTCGGCGGGTTTCCCGTGCGGTATGCGCGGAGCGGGAGCGTCGAGGTGATCCATCACGTCGAGGTGTGGACCGTCGAGGGGTTCTTCGGCGCGCAGCTCGGTGTCGACCCGGCCGGCGGGATGGCGCTCGCCGACTGGCTGCTCGCGCCGACGCAGGTGCTCGCCACCCTCACCGCCGGCGCGGTGTTCCACGACCCGGCCGGTGAGCTGGACCGGCGGCGGAGCGCCCTGCGGTGGTATCCCGACGACGTCTGGCGGTACGCGCTGGCGGCCGGATGGTTGCGGGTCGGCCAGGAGGAGCCGTTCGTCGGGCGCACCGGTGCCGCCGGCGACGACCTCGGGTCGCGGATCCTCGCCGCCCGCCTGGTGCGCGACCTGATGCGGCTGGCGTTTCTCGTCGAGCGGCGGTGGGCGCCGTACGGGAAGTGGTTCGGGCGGGCGTTCGGTGAGCTCGGGTCGGCTGCGTCCGTCCACAGTGGATTGATGGCGGTGCTCACCGCGTCACATTGGCGCGACCGCGAGGGTGAGCTGGTTGCGGCCGCGAGCGTTCTCGCGGCCGCGACCAATGATCTGGGACTCTGTGAGCCCGTGCCGCCGGCGCCGCGGCGATTCTACGAGCGGGACGTGCGCGTGCTCGGCGCGGAGCGGTTGACCGTCGCGCTGACCGCGGCGGTGACCGATCCGGCGGTGCTCGCCCTCCTCGGGCGGCTCGGACACCGGGCGGGGACGGCGATCGGGCGGCTGCCCGGCACGGTCGACCAGGTGGCCGACTCCACCGACGTACTGTCCGCTGTGGACAGAGCCCGGGTCACCCCGCTGCTGGGGCTGCTCCTGAGTTGATCATGTAGTCGGGTTCTTCGCGCGGGCCTCCAGCAGGGCGCGCTCGCGGTCGTTGCGGGTCATGCCGGCGGCGCGGGTGAACTCGGCGCTGGCCTCGGTGCTCCGTCCGAGCCGGGCCAGCAGGTCGCCGCGCACGCTGGGCAGCAGGTGGTAGTCCTTCAGTTGCGGGTTGTCGGCCAGCGTGTCGACGATGTCGAGCCCCGCCTGCGGCCCGAACGCCATCGCCACCGCGACGGCCCGGTTGAGCTCCACGATCGGGCTGGGATCGATCTCGATCAGCTCGCGGTAGTGCACCGCGATCCGCACCCAGTCGGTCTCCTCGGCCGTGCGCGCGCGGCCGTGGCAGGCGGCGATCGAGGCCTGCAGCAGGTACGGCCCGCGCTTCTCCCCGGCGGCCTCCGCGCCCTTCGCGAGTGCGGCCAGGCCGTGCCGGATCAGCAGTTGGTTCCAGCGCGAGCGGTCCTGGTCGAGCAGCCGGATCGGCTCGCCGTTGGCGCCGGTGCGGGCGTTCGCGCGGGACGCCTGGATCTCCATCAGCGCCACGAGACCGTGCACCTCCGGTTCGGTGGGCATCAGTCCGGCGAGGATACGGCCGAGCCGCGTCGCTTCGTCACATAGTTCCGGCCGCATCCAGTCGCCGCCCGCGGTGGCCGCGTAGCCCTCGTTGAAGATCAGGTAGATCGCTTCGAGGACGGCCGCCAGCCGGTCGGCGCGCTCCGCTTTCCCCGGCACCTCGAAGGGGACCCTGGCGTCGGCGAGCGTCCGCTTGGCCCGGGTGATGCGCTGGGCGATCGTGGTCTCGGACACCAGGAACGCGCGTCCGATCTCATCGGTGCGCAATCCACCGATCACCTTGAGCGTCAACGCGACGCGCGAGTCCATCGTGAGGCTCGGGTGGCACGAGACGAACATCAGCCGCAGGATGTCGTCCTCGATCGAGTCCGCTTCCTGGATCTCGACCGGTTCCTCCTCTTCACTGAGGTCCCGGCCGATCTCGGTGAGCTTGCGCTGGTAGGTCTGCTGGCGCCGGATGTGGTCGATGGCCCGCCGCTTCGCGATGGTCACCAGCCAGGCACCGGGGTTGTCGGGCACGCCCGTCTTCGGCCACTGCTCCAGCGCGGCCACGAGCGCGTCCTGGGCGAACTCCTCCGCCTGGCCGACGTCGCCGACGATGCGGGCCACCCCGCCGACGACACGGGCGCATTCGATGCGCCAGACGGCTTCGACGGTGCGCCTCGGGTCAGTCATGACGTCTTTATATACGCCGGGAGGCCGGGACCCTCGGGTCGCCGGCCTCCCTTGCGGATGTGTCTTTACTGGTGGCCCGCCGGGTCGGGTTCCTTCTCGAGCGGGACCGGGCTTCCCTCGACCGCGGCCGGCACGGGCGCCGTCTCGCGGGCCCGGTCGCCGTGGCCGGGCCACCAGGCGGCGTGCCCGATGAGTGCGGTGAACGAGGGGACGAAGAAGTAGGACATGACGAACGCGGAGAGCACGATGCCGATGGCGACCGCGAAGCCCATCTGCTGCAGGAACGAGATCGGTGCCAGCATCAGGACGCCGAAGGTGCCGGCGAGGATGAGGCCTGCCGCGGCGACGGTGGGTCCGCCGTGTTCGACGCCGAGTGCGGCCGCTTCGCGTGGTTCGTGGCCTTCCCGGGCTTCTTCGCGTAGTCGGGCGATCATGAGGATGTTGTAGTCGGTGCCGATGGCGACGACGAACAGGTACAGGATGATCGGCAACTGGAACGTGACGCCCGGTTCGCCCTGGATTCCCTGGAACACGTAGACCGTGGCGCCGAGCGTGGCCGCGAAGTTGAGCAGCACCGCGATCACCAGGTAGATCGGTGCCACGAGGCTGCGCAGCAGCAGGGCCAGGATGATGGCGATCAGCACGGCGGCCACCGGCAGGATCACCGACAGGTCGCGGTTGTTGGCCGAGTTGATGTCGGCGAACACGGCGGTGATGCCGCCGACGAGCGCCTTGGTGCCGTCGGGCGCGTTGTCGTGTGCCCAGTCGCGCAGGTCGTCGCGGACCAGTTCGATCGCCTCGTTCGACGAGGCGTTGTACTTGAGCAGCAGGTCGACCCGGGCGACGCTCGGATCGGTGCTGGGCGGGGCCGGCTCCACCTGGGCCACGCCGGGCGCGCTCTTCGCCGCGTCCGAGAACTGCTTGACCTTGTCTTCGCTGATCGGTGAGCCGTCGGTGGTCTGCAGGTACACCTCGGTCGGCTGGCCGGCGCCGGCCGCGAACGACTTGCTCAGGTCTGCCTGCGCCTGAGCGGACTCGGTGTCCTGCGGGAAGCCGGAGCTGAAGTCGTAGTTGGCCTTGTAGATCAGTACCCCGCTGGCCAGCGCCACCAGGATCAGGCCGGACACCGCCGCGGTGAGGGCCGGCCGGTTGCCGACGAGCACGCCGAGTTTGCGGGAGAGGCTGGCCTTGGGCTGCTTCTGCCAGGCCTTGGAGGGCCAGAAGACGAACCGGCCGAGTTTGGAGACGATGGCGGGGATCAGCGTCAGTGAGGTGATGAGCATGACGCCGACGGCGATGGCGAGGCCGGGGCCGAGGGAGCCGAAGAAGCCGAGGGAGGCGAGGAGGAGGACGAGGAAGGCGACGACGACGGCGCCGGCGGCGGAGGCGATGACTTCGCCGACGCGTTCGACGGTGGTGACCATGGCGGTCTTTTTGTCGTCGCCGGCGCGTAGGCGTTCGCGGTAGCGGAAGAGGATGAACAGGATGTAGTCGGTGCCGATGCCGAACAGGACGATGAGGAGGATGGTTTGGAGGTCTTGTCCGACGTTCCAGTCGAGGGCTTTGCCGACGATGCCGATGACGCCGGTGGTGACCGATAGGACGATGCTGATGACGACGATGGGTAGCAGGGCCGCGATGGGGCTGCGGAAGATGACCAGGATCAGCCCGATGATGAGCACGATGGTGGCGACGCCGACGAGAGCGAACGCGCTGTTGAACGTGTCCTCGTTGTCGACGAACGACGCGACGTCACCGCCGACCTGGGCCTTGAGGCCGGTGCCGTTGAGCTCCTGACCGAGCGCGGTGCGCAGCTGGCGAATGGCTTCCAGCAGTTCCGGATCGTCGGGCGTGTCCGCCTTCATTCCGACGTTGATCAGCTGGATCGACTTGTCCGGCGCCATGAGCTGCGGGCCGGTCACATAGGTCTGGGTCCGCGGGATCCCCTTGGTCTCGAGCTTGCCGGCGACCTCCACGACCTTGGCCGTGTCGGCCTCGGTCAGCGGCGAACCGTCTGACCTCTTCACCACCACGAGCGCGCTCGACGTCGCTTGTTGCGGGAACGCCTTCTGCGCCAGCGTGATCGCCTTCACCGACTCGTACTTGCTCGGCAGGAAGTCGCTCTGCTCCGCCGAGGTGATATCACTTAATGACGGTGAGAGGCCGATGATCGCGGCGGAGGCGACGAGCCAACCGGCGATCACCCACCAGGCTCTACGCACGACGAATCTGCCCAGCCAGCCGAACATTGCTCCCCCTTGGTGCCGGTCTAGTCCAGGGGAGAGCGTATCGGTGCCCGTTGCGGCGTTGCGTCATACCTCGGACGCAGTGACCTCTACGCCGTTGGTCGTATTCGACAGGTGCGAATGCCCCTAGGGGATCACTCCTACCCGAACGTGCAGCAGGTGAGCGGGCCGCCGGGGCCGGGCTCCCACCTGCGCGGGGGTGTGATCGGCTCGAGCGACTCGACCGGCTCGGTGATCTCGCCGGCCAGCGTGTGTCCGCTGGCTACTCCGATGTGTGGCGCCGCGGGCAGCGTGACCGATGCCAGCGTGAGTACCAGAACAGCGAGCCTTCGCAACCTCATGTGCGCTCCAGCCATCGACGGAGGTGCCCAGCTATACTCCGGCAGTAGACCAGGGAGACAGGGTTGAGTCAACAGAGTCAACAAGCCGTGTTCGGCCGCCGCCTGCGGCAGCTCCGTACGGCCAAGGGCCTCACGCAGCGGGAACTCGCCGGTGACTCGCTGTCGGTCAGCTACGTCTCCCTGCTGGAGGCCGGTCGCCGCACGCCCACCGACGGCACGGTGCGCGTCCTCGCCTCGACGCTGGGATGCACCGAGGCCGAGTTGATGGGCGGCCAACCGCTGCCGGCCGAGCGGCCCGCGGTGCTCACCGTGCGGCTGGGCCAGCTGGCGCTGGCCGGCGACAACGCCACCGAGGCACACGGTCACTTCACCACCGCGCTGAGCACGCCCGACCTCGACCCGTTGCTGCGCACGGAGGCCACCATCGGCGCGGCGCAGTCGCTGGAGCGGCAGGGCCGGCTGCGCGAGGCGGCGCTCATCTACGAGAAGCTCGTCCAGGAGGCCGTGCACGATCCGTCGTATCACGCGTCCATCAAGGTGGTCATCGGCTGGTGCCGGTGCCTGTACGAGCTCGGCGAGCTCACGCGCGTCACCGAAATCGGCGCCGCCACGATGCAGGAACTCGACCGGCTTTCGGCCTGGCAGTCCGATTCCGCGGTGGAGCTCCTCGCGACGATCGCGGCCGCGCACTTCGAACTCGGCGACCTTCAGCAGGCCGAGCGCCTGTTGCGGGAAGGGCTGGAGCGGGCCGAGCGGATGAGTTCGCCACGGGCGCGGGCGGCGGTGCTGTGGAACGCCAGTCACCTGGCCAGCGAGCGCGGTCAGCACCGCGAGGCGCTCGAACTGGCCGAGGAGGCGCTGGCCTACTTCCGGCACGGCAGCGACCGGCGCAGCGCCGCCCGGTTGCTCAGCCAGTACGGGTACCTGCTGCTGCGGCAGGAGCCGCCGCGCGTCGACGAGGCACGGTCGACGCTGGAGGAGGCGCTGGCGATCCTGCGCGAGCACGGCGCCCGCTACGAACTGGGTTACGTGCTCACGGAGTTGTCCCGCGCGTACCTGCTCAAGGGCGAGGTCGCCGGCGCCGTCGACGCGGCCGAGCAGTCTCTCGACGAACTGGGCCCGGAGGCGGCGCTGGAACGTGCCCGCGCCGCGACGGCGCTGGCGGCGGCGCTTGCGGCCGACGGTGCCCGCGAGCGAGCCGCCGAGCTGTTCACCACGGCGGCCGAGACGCTGGGCCAGATGAAGACGTCGCGGCAGGCCGCCCGGGCGTGGGTGGAGCTGGGCGAGATGCTCGTCCAGGCGGGCGATCCGACCGCGGCGGTCGACGCGTTCCGCAAGGCAACGGCGGCGATGAATCTGGGTGCCGCGCCGTCCAAGCCCGCCGGCGGCGAGTTGCCGGTCGTCTAGGGCCGGCCGGGCCCGCGGCCCAGGCTCTCCACAGTGGACGGACGGCGCCGAGGCCCGGAACCGGCGGCGGTCAGGTAGTAGATCTTGGCGGCTGCCAGTGCGAGGTCCTCGAGCAGGCCGGGTACGGGCTCTTTGTCGACCTTGGCTGGCGGCGGGCCGCTCCGGCCGTACTGCGTTGTCATGATCGGAATTCTCACCCTGTTTACTCGCGTCAGTCAATAGGTTGACTGGCTGCTTTGCCCCGTGTCACATCTCCCGTTGCCGACGAGTGGCGGGCCGCTGGTCGGAGGTGCCCGACGGCCGGTCGGGTGATCCGTGGCCGACCGGTCAGTGGACGGACGGCTCGACATCGATGGACCTGCCGGTCAATCGCACGGCCGGATTGACGGTTGGCGGCGTTGTCAGGCTCCACTACGGTTCGGGTATGTCGTCGCCAGAGTCCCCGGGCGACCTGGCGCGCATCAATGAAGGCAACGAGGATTCGACAGCCGAGATTCCGGTCCTCGTCGTGGATGACGCGATGCCGGTCGCCGAGATCGTCACCGGGCGCGCCCGGGTCGGGTGGCCGAACAACCCCGCCCCGCGCCTGTCCCACGAGGCGACGGTGCCGATCGCGATCCCGGCCAACCTTCTCGGCGACGCGCCGGCCGAGCGCCCCAGTCTGCTGGTGATGGTCGCCGTGCACGGCACGTTCCTGGCGGCCGCGATCGCGCTGATGGCTGTGCTGATGGTGATCGCGGCGAAGTAGCGGTCCCGCTGCCTCTCCCGACCCCCTGTCACTCCTCCGGCCGCAGGTGCCCCTTGCGCGCCACCCAGCCGAGCATCACCGGCGACGGTGCCCCACCCTCGGTAAAGCGTTCGAACACCAACCCGGCGTCGATCACCATCGACAGCAGCGCGGGCAACGGCCAATGGGTTGCTCCGACCTTGTCGCGAATCCCCTGGTCGGTGTAGGACGCCTTGGTCCAGTGCCCGTCGAGGTAACCGGGGCGGATCACGACCGCGTCGAGATCGCCGCGATCGGCGAACCCGCCGCAGAAGCACGGGTGCGTTCCAATGTGGACGAACAACCCGCCCGGGCGCAGCACCCGCGCCACCTCCCGCACGATCGACGGGTACGCCGGCATGTCGGTGTGCACCCAGACCGCGCTCACGGCCGGCACGCTTCCGCTGGCGAACGGTAGCCGCTCGACGTCGGCACGCATCACCGGCATCCGGCCAGCGGCGTGCCGCAGCATGCCCGCGGAGATGTCCACCCCGACGGGCGACCAGCCCAGCTCCCGCACCGTGGCCGCATGTACTCCGGTGCCGCAGCCGATTTCCAGGCAGAGCTCGCCCGCTTCTCGCGGCCGATCCAGCAGCTCCCGCAATGCCCGGGTCGTACCCAGCGGATCGGCATCGCCCTGCCGCCGCAGAAAGTCGGTCTCGTACCAGTCGGCGATCTCGTCGTATGCCGCGGTTGCCATGCAGTTCATGAAGCCAGCTGACCCGGCACCGGGCCAACCCGGTTCGCTGACAGCGCAGGGCCGTTTCAGGTGCGCAGGTATTTGAGTACGGCCAGAACCCGTCGGTGATCTGTATCGGTGGGTGGCAGATCGAGCTTCATGAAGATGTTGGTGACGTATTTCTCGACCGCGCTGTGGCTGACCCTCAAAATCTCGGTGATCCCGTTGTTCGACCGCCCTTCCGCCATCAGCCGGAGCACGTCCTGTTCGCGCGGGGTCAGGCGCTCGAGCGGGTCGTCGCCCTGCCGTACCAGCAACTGCTCGACGACCTCGGGATCGAGTGCGGTGCCACCGTCGGCGACCCGATGCAGCGCGTCGAGAAAGTCGCTGACCTGTGCCACGCGATCCTTCAGCAGGTAACCGACCTTGGAGGTGCCGAGCGACATCAGGTCGCGGGCGTACCGCTCCTCGACGTACTGCGACAGGACGCACACCGCCATGTCCGGGTACTGCCGCCGGAGCACCAGAGCCGCCCGGATGCCCTCGTCGGTGTGGGTCGGTGGCATCCGGACGTCGAGCACCACGACGTCGGGCTTCTGCTCGGCGACGGCCGCGAGCAGCGTTTCGGCGTCGGACACCGCCGCGACGACCTCGAACCCGCCGTCGTTCAGGAGCTTCGTGAGGCCGGCGCGCAACAGCACCGAGTCTTCGGCAAGCACTACTCGCATGGGAGGTTCACCGTAACGGTCGTCGGGCCGTCCGGTGGGCTCACCATGCTGAATGTTCCGTCAACCGCCGCGGCCCGCTGCGCGAGCCCCAGCAGTCCGCCTCCCTCTTCGACGGACGCGCCGCCGCGCCCGTTGTCGGTCACGGTGATGACGAGCCGACCGGCGACCTGTTCGACGACCACCGCCGCCCGCGTGGCCTGTGCGTGCTTGACGACGTTGGCCAGCGCCTCCGACACCGTGAAGTACGCGACAGCCTCGATGCTGGGTGAGCATCGTGTCGCGACGTCGATCCGCAGCGTCACCGGCAGCGGAGTGCGCGCGACGACGCCCGACAACGCCGCGTCGAGTCCCCGGTCGTTGAGCACCGCGGGGTGCAGGCCGCGGACGAAGTTGCGCAGCTCGGCGAGAGCCTGCGTGGCCTCGTCGTGCGCGGCGCCGAGCACCTCACGGATCTCGGGCGGCGCGTCGGCGAACGCGTTCCTGGCCATGCCGAGGTTCATCGCCAGTGACACCAGTCGCTGCTGGACCCCGTCGTGCAGGTCACGCTCGATTCGCCGGCGTTCGGTGTCGGCCGCGGTCACGAGCTCGGCGCGGCTCCGGGACAGTCTCTCGACCCGCTGCCGTAGTTCCTCTGACGGCCCGGGACCGAGCAGACGCCGCGCCGCGAAAGCGTCGACGGCCGCGGTACCGCGCGCGATCCAGGGCGCCGCGAGCAACAACCCACCCGAGATGCCGAACCAGAGGACGCGCGTGGCGCCCGACAGTTCGCTGGCCCAGAGCGCGGCCAGTACCGGAGCTCCCCAACTGGCCACGACCAGCAGGCCGCCCGGCCCCGCGAGCGCCGACGCGAGGACGTGGTAGATGAGCTGCCGCCACGTCGACCCCGCCGCCCACGGATGCGTGAACCGTCGCCAACCGGGCCGTTCCATATCGGCCGGCGCCGCGATCTCGACCCCGAGCACGGAACGGAACCGCTCCCGCTGCAACCCGCTGGCGAACCGGACGCACAGCAGCAACGCGAACGGACCGGTGACCGTGGCGCCGACATAGACCCCGATGAGCGACGGGTGGCCGCTCGGCCCGGTGACGAGGCTGGCGACGGCCGAGCCCCACAGCACCGCCAGAAGCGCCAGTGCGCCGCCGATCGCGGTGCCGAGGAACATGCCGGTAACGGTGTGGAAGGTGGCCTGCCAGGACACGTGTGCCACCAGCGGCCGGAGCACCGAACGTGCCCGGCGCCTTGCCCGTTCGATCGTCATCGCTCCACCCACGGACGTTTCCGCACAGGTCATGACACCACGCTAGGAAGCCGATCCGGTCCGGACCATCGGGTGTGCCTGCTGTCGAGGGTGGGGAAAACCCCAAGAACGTCCCGCGGATCGCCCCACTTACAACGCGGCCGTCCGCTGGCAGCGTGAAGGCCAGCGAACGACCGAGGGGACGCAGAGACGATGATCGAGGCACGCGAGCTGACGAAGAGATACGGCGACAAGCTCGCCGTCGACGGACTGACCTTCACGGTGCGCCCGGGCGTGGTCACCGGCTTTCTCGGGCCCAACGGCGCCGGCAAGTCCACCACGATGCGGATGATTCTGGGGCTCGACGCGCCCACCGGCGGAACGGTCACCGTCAACGGTCGGCCGTACCGGGAACACACCGCTCCGCTGCACGAGGTCGGTGTCCTCCTGGAGGCGCGATCGGTGCATCCGGGCCGCAGCGCCTACAACCACCTGCTGGCGCTCGCCCGCAGCAACGGCATCAGCCGGGCGCGGGTCGACGATGTGGTGGAGGCGGTCGGCCTGGCCGGCGCGGCGCGGCGGCGGGCGGGCAGGTTCTCGCTCGGCATGGGCCAGCGGCTGGGTATCGCGACGGCGCTGCTCGGCGATCCGCGCACGGTGATCCTCGACGAGCCGCTGAACGGGCTCGACACCGAGGGAATCCGGTGGGTGCGGTCGCTGCTGCGGGGGCTGGCCGACGAGGGCCGTACGGTGTTCGTCTCCTCGCACCTGATGAACGAGATGGCGCTCACGGCGCAGCACCTCATCGTGATCGGCAAGGGACGGCTGATCGCCGACATGGGGATGGCCGACTTCATCGCCACCCGGGGCCGCAGCGTGGTGCGGGTACGCACCACCAACCCCGTTGACCTCACCGGGCGGCTACGGGCGTCCGACGTCGAGGTGTCCCATGACGGCGGCGAGACGCTCACCGTCAGCGGCCTCACCACCGACCAGGTGGGCCGTGCCGCCGCCGCGGCCGGCATCACGCTGCTCGAACTCACCGCACAGCAGGCCTCGCTGGAAGAGGCCTTCATCGACCTCACCCGCGACGCGGTCGAGTACCGCGCGCCGACTGCGGCTGGAGCCACCTCATGAGCACGATCTCCCTGCCCGCCTACACCGGCGAACAGCGCGTCACCCAGTTCCGGGTGGTGCGCTCCGAGTGGACCAAGTTACGGTCACTCCCGTCCACGATCTGGTCGCTGCTCACGGCGGTGACGCTCATCGTCGGGTTCGGCGTGGTGTACGCGATGGTGCGGGTCACCCGTCCACCCGCCGATCCCGCGGCGTTCGACGCGGCCGGGGTGAGCCTGGCCGGTGTGCAGTTGGCGCAACTGGCGGTGGGCGTACTGGGCGTCCTGCTGGTCACCGGCGAGTTCGCCACCGGGTCCATCCGGGTGACGCTCGCCGCGGTGCCGAACCGTCTGCCGGTGCTCTGGGGCAAGGCGGTGGTGTTCGGGCTGACCACGCTGGTGCTGTGCGTACCGGCCGTGGTGACGGCGTTCGTCGTCGGCCAGTCGATCCTCTCGGCCGAGAACCTCGACACCGATCTGGGGGAGCCGGGCGTGGCTCGCGCGGTTCTCGGCAGTGCGCTGTTCCTTGTCTTGGTGGGCCTGTTCGGGCTGGGGCTGGGCGCGCTGCTGCGTAACACGGCCGGTGGCATCGCGGCCCTGTTCGGGCTGTTCTTCGCCCCGCAGATGCTGGTGGACCTCCTGCCCGAGTCGGTGTCCGACCACCTCTACAAGTACCTGCCCGCACCTGCGGGTCAGGCCATCATGTTCGTCCAACCCGATCCGACGTCATCGCTGAGCCCGTGGGCCGGTCTCGGCGTGTTCGCGCTCTACACCGTGATCGCGCTGGGCCTCGCGGCCTGGCAACTGCGCCGGCGCGACGCGTGAGTTCTCGACCGCACGCCGCCCGCCCGGAGCACTCAACCGACACCGCTGACGTGGCCGGCGATCAGGCGCCAGCCGTGGGAATCGTCGTAGATCCAGGTGCGTGTGTACCGCACCCGCGCGGTGAACCCGGCGCCCGACAACACACCCGACACCGTCCCGAGGAAGCAGGTGACACCCGTGTTCCCGGCAACCAGCACCGTGAGGTCCTCCTCCTCGACGCCGGACATCTTCTGCTCGCCGCTCCCGTGCAGTCGCAGGTCGTCGGCCTTGCTGTACAGCCGGCCATCGGGGCCGGTGAAGACGAGGCGGTCGTCGATCAGCCGGTCGAGTTCGGCGACGTCCGACGCCAGTTGCGCGGCCTGCAGGGCCCGTTCGGCGGTGTGTAGCTCGGAGGTACGGCTGTCGTGCGGCATGGCAATACCTTATCCGATATATCTGGGCCGGCTACGGCGTCCGGTCGAAGTGGTTGCCGGGGCCGGCGAGCCGCACGGACGCAGCGGCGATGGCCAGGAGAGCAGCAACCGTTTCTCTCAGGTGTCCGGTTGCCCCGCCGATCGGGCCACCTGAGGTGTCCGGGCTGCGGGTCCATGGAGGCGTTGTGACCGAATCGTCCCACTTGATCGACT
The DNA here is from genome assembly GCF_016863635.1 of Virgisporangium aurantiacum. Classification (GTDB taxonomy): domain Bacteria; phylum Actinomycetota; class Actinomycetes; order Mycobacteriales; family Micromonosporaceae; genus Virgisporangium; species Virgisporangium aurantiacum. The sequence goes on from NZ_BOPG01000049.1 coordinate 180,026, forward strand.
CGGATGCTGCCGAGACGATTCGTCAGGCGTGCATGAACCTGCTGGTTCGGGAGCGGTTGATGGCCGTGCTCAACGCCAAGAACGGCGTCATCACGAAGGTGAACGAGCGGTTCCTCGAGACCACGGACAAGCCGATGAACGAGATCATCGGCAAGCGGTTGGAGCAGTTGTGGCGGCTGCCGTCGCAGGTTGTCGACGGCATGCTCGACGAGGCTCGGGCCGGTCGGTTCGTCGAGCAGGTGAACTCGATCGTCGACAGCGGAGGGCGTCAGCGCTGGCTCCGGTTCAACTGCGGGCCGGTGCCCACTCCGGCCAAGGAGCCGGTGGAGTTCCTCCTCACGGCGTACGACATCACCGAAGACCGGCGGCAACTCGCCGAGTTGCGGGGCAGGGCCGCGGCTGTCGATCGTGGCCAGGCCGTCATCGAGTTCTCGCTGGACGGAACGATCCTCACCGCGAACGAGAACTTCCTGAAGCTCACCGGGTACTCGCTCAGTGAGCTCGCCGACCAGCATCACCGCATGTTCGTCGAGGAGACGTACGCCGAGTCGCCGGAGTACGCCCAGTTCTGGGCGCGCCTGGCCGAGGGCCAGTACGAGAGCGGCGAGTACAAGCGCCTCGGCCGTGGCGGCAAGGAGGTCTGGCTGCGGGCGACGTACAACCCGATCATCGACCTCGAGGGCCGGCCCTACAAGATCGTCAAGTACGCGATGGACGTCACCGCCGCGAAGCAGCGGACGGCGGAGTACGAGGGGAAGGCCGCCGCGATCAGTCGGTCGCAGGCGGTGATCGAGTTCGACCTTGACGGCACGATTCTGAGCGCCAACGAGAACTTCCTGAAGACCGTCGACTACTCGCTCGACCAGGTGCTCGGCCAGCAACACCGCATGTTCATCGACGACGAGGAGGCCCGCGGCAACGCCTACCGCGCGTTCTGGAAGCGGCTCGCGGGTGGCGAGTTCATCGCGGGCGAGTTCAAGCGGCTCGCCAAGGGCGGCAGGGAAATCTGGCTGCAGGCCAGTTACAACCCCATCTTCGATCTCAACGGACGACCGATGAAGGTGGTCAAGTACGCCACCGAGATCACCGCGCAGAAGATGAAGACGGTCGAAGACGAGGGCAAGGTCAAAGCGATCGACCGGTCGCAGGCGGTGATCGAGTTCGACCTTGATGGCACCATCGCCGACGCGAACCGCAACTTCCTCGAGACCATGGGCTACACCAGCGTCGAGGACGTCCGCGGCAAGCACCACCGCATGTTCGTCGAGCAGACCTACGCGGGCAGCGAGGAGTACAAGGCGTTCTGGGATCGGCTCGGCCGCGGCGAGTTCGAGTCGGGCGAGTACAAGCGGCTCGGCCGTGGCGGCAAGGAGGTCTGGCTGCAGGCGAGCTACAACCCGATCTTCGATCTCGAAGGTCGGCCGTTGAAGGTGGTCAAGTACGCCACCGACGTCACCGTGCAGCGGCGGCGGAATGCCGAGTACGAGGGCAAGGTCAACGCGATCAACCGGTCGCAGGCGGTCGTCGAGTTCGACCTCAACGGCGTGGTGATCGACGCCAACCGGCTCTTTCTCGATCTCATGGGTTACTCGCTCGACGAGGTCCGCGGCAAGCACCACCGCATGTTCGTCGACGAGGAGACGTCGAACAGCGACGGCTACAAGGCGTTCTGGGACCGGCTACGGCGTGGCGAGTTCGACAGCCGCGAGTACAAGCGGGTCGGCAAGGACGGACGGGAGGTCTGGATCCAGGCCAGCTACAACCCGATCCTCGACCTCGACGGGCATCCCATCAAGATCGTCAAGTACGCGATGGACGTCACCGCCGACAAGCAGCGCAACGCCGAGTTCGAGGGCAAGGTGAACGCGATCGACCGGGCGCAGGCGGTGATCGAGTTCGACCTCGACGGCAACATCCGCGCGGCCAACGACAACTTCCTGCGGACCATGGGCTACTCGCTCCGCGAGATCCTCGGCCAGCACCACAGCATGTTCTGCTCGCCCGACTACATCACCTCGGCGGAGTACCGGGACTTCTGGCTGCGGCTGGCCAGCGGCGAGTACATCTCCGGCCAGTTCCACCGGCTGGGCAAGTACGGTCGCGACGTCTACCTGAAAGCCACCTACAACCCGATCTTCGACCTGCGCGGACGCCCGATCAAGGTGGTCAAGTACGCGTACGACATCACCGAGCAGGTGGCGTTGCAGCGGCGTCTCAACAGCAAGTCCGGCGAGATGAACGATTCGATCGGACGCCTGGCCGCGTCGATCGACGACATCGTCGGCAACGCGCAGCAGGCCAGCACCCTGGCCGGCCAGACGCAGGCGAACGCGGAGCGGGGGTTCGAGGAGCTGCGCAAGTCCATCGAGGCCATCGACCTCATCGAGCGGTCGTCCGACCAGATCGCGTCGATCGTCCAGGTGATCGGTGAGATCGCCAGCCAGACCAACCTGCTGGCGTTCAACGCCTCGATCGAGGCGGCCCGGGCGGGCGAGCACGGGGTCGGCTTCTCGGTGGTGGCCGGTGAGGTCCGCAAGCTCGCCGAGCGGTCGTCCGACGCGGCGCGGGAGATCGGCAAGCTCATCACCGAGTCGAGTTCCCGGGTGAACCAGGGTTCCACGGTGTCCCGGCGCGCACAGGAGGCGTTCGGCGACATCCTGAAGAGCGTCGAGCAGACCGGCGAGTCGATCGGCCGGATCGCGGCCCGCACCCACGACCAGCAGACCGAATCGCTGTCGGTGAAGACGCTCATCCTGGAGCTCACCGACGGAGATGGGGCCGCCGACAATCGCGATGCAGTCACGACCCTGAAGCGGTGACGGGGAGATGGCGAGCACGGTGACGGAGGCGGAGCCCGACACCAGGGTGGCCGTCGGCCTGTACGGCGTCTTCACGGTCAACGAGGTGCAGGTCGCGCTTCCGCTGTCGGAGCTGCGTGAGGTGATTCCCTGCCCGTCGACCTTCGAGCCGCTGCTCGCCAGCGCGCCCGGTCTCGTCGGCGCCGTCAACCTGCGTCACCAGGTCATCCCCGTGATCGACCTGCGCCTGGTGCTCGGGATGGACACCGGTTCACCGACGGACGTCGTCGTCATCGTCGCCCATGAGGGGTACGTGTTCGGCCTGCTATCCACCGGCGTCCACGGGGTCGTGCGGGTGGAGCCGGACGAACTGTTCGAGTACGCGATCGGTGGCGTGCGCGGGCCACGAGGCGAGAACTCCACAGGGAACGGCGTGCGGCTGTTCTCGCTGGGCTTCGAACGGTCCGACACGGTCGTCTGCGTGCTCGACAGCGCGGCCGTGCAGGACCTTCCCGGGATGCCGGTGGTCAAGGACACCGGCAACGGGCACACCGGGCCGGGCCGGTCCGGCGCTATCGAGGCACCGGACCGCACCGTGATGCTGCTGCGGTGCGAGCCGTTCGGACTGTGCATCGACGTCACCTACGTGCACTCGGTCATCCCCGAACTGCTGGTGAAGTCGTCGCCCCTCGACGGAGCCTCCGTGCGCGGGGTGGTGCGGCTGGGCGACAACGAGGTGCCCGTCATCGATCCGTTGGCGTTCCTCGGCCTCGGCTCGCTGCCGGACGGCGGCGCGGAGCGCGGCGTGGCGCTGCACTTCGAACGCGGGTTGGTCGTCCTGTCGGTGACCGACGTCGTCCGCATCGTGCCGGCACCCACCGACCAGGTGCTGCCGCTGCCCGACTCCGGGTTGCCGGCGTCGGGATGCATCGAGGGAATCCTGTCGTCCCCAGGCAGCGATCCGTATCTGCTGCTCGACGGCGACGCGATCCGGGCCAGCGAGGAACTCGACACGCTCGCCGCACTGGGCCTCCCGGTAGGCGGCAGCGAGAAACCCGTGGGCAGCAGCGAAAGGCCGGCGGGCGGCGGCGAGAAGCCGCAACGAGGGGAACCGGACAACGGGAGCCCGGAAGGGGCGGGCACCGTCCGGAAGGTGGTGCGCAAATACCTGACCTACAACGCCGGCACCGACGTCGCCACACCGCTCGACGACATCACCGAGATCCTGCCGTACCCGGCCGACCTCATCCCGATGACCGCCGGTGGCGCGGTGCAGGGCGTGTTCATCCACCGCGGAACCGCGATCCCGCTGGTGTGCCTGCCGACGCTCGTCGGCCGTGGCCAGCTGGCCGACCGGGAGGGGTCCCGGGTGTTGCTGGTCGAGTCGAAGACCGGGTACGTCGGGTTCGCCGTGCCGGCCCTGCGGGCGATCGAGGAGTCGGTGTGGGAGCAGCCGCCGCAGGGCGAACTGCAGCTGCACGCCGTGCTCGGCACCAGCCCGCTGGTCGAGGTCGGTGACGGTGAGCAGAACCGCATGCTGCCGAACCTCGACCTGAGAGCCGTCGCGACGGCCGCCTACTAGCTGACCTCGAAGACGACCCGGCCGTCGGGCCCAAGGTCGAGAAAGGACAACAACCGGTCGGCCTCCGAGCGGACCGCGTCGGCCTCGTCGGATGCCAGCGGGACGAACGGGGTGACGCGCACTTCGGCGCCCTGAATCTGCCAGATCCCGGCGACGAACCCGTCGACCAGAAACGTCGCATGCACCATCGAGTAGCCCGGGAACACGCGCGGCCGGTGCTCATCGGAAATGATGCGGCTGCGGTCGTCGTGGCTGAGGACGAGGTTGTCGAACTCGGGCAGGAACCGCACCGGCGCCGGCTCGTCACCGCTCGCGATCGGCAGGCCGGGGACGTCGAACAGTTCGCGCCCACGCTCGTCCCGATAGACCGTGAGCTCCGGGCGCAGCGCCTCGACCTCGGCCCGGAGCCGCCGCAGGCCCGACCAGATCTGCAGGTCGGCGACCGACGCCGGCCCGCACGACGCAAGGTACCGCCACACCAGCGTCCGTACGGACGGCTCCTCGTGCAGCGAGCCGATCCAGTCCTCCGCGAGCACGCAGGCCACGTGCCCGCGCCGGCGCCACACGCCCGTGGGTGGCGGGTGCAGCAGCGGCAGTTCACGCTGCGCGGCCCAGGCCAACGGCATCTTCGCCCGGTCGGGGTACCGCTCGGCGAGGTGCCGGGCCAGCGCCGGCCGCGTCAGCACCTGGCCAGACAGGATCTCCCGCGCGGCGGCGGCCAGGTCGGCGAGGTCGATACCGGCCAGGTCACGGGCGAACGGCGACAGGCCGGCCTTCCCGATGCGCTGGGCGATCAGCGGACGCAGCCAGCGGTAGTCGTCGCCGGTCGTCATGTGTTGGGTGATGCGCAGCAGGCTGCCACGGACGACGTCGCGTCCGGCAAGCGCCGCGGTGAGGTCTTCGTGACGGAACATGGCCATCCGGGTCCACAGCCCGACGTACGGCGCGTCGGTCTCCTGCGCCTGGACGGCCACGAGCCGCGCGACAAGTTCCGGCACGGTGCCCGGGAACGGAGTCAGCAGCGACTGGCGCTGGAGGTACGTGCGGTTCAGCTGCCGCGTCGAGATGTCCACGGGAATGACGTTATCGACCGAAGCGGTCAGAACCTGTCCTCATTCCAGCCGACGTGGCGCCGAACTGGGTCCGTCCCGGGGGTGACGATCGGCGGGGTTCTGGCGGTAGCGTCTCTTCCGCCTATTGGTAGGAGGTTGGCGTCCATGTCCTCTGGCGGTAACGGGGTTCGCGAAGACGCTTCGCGACAGAGGTTCGACCTGGTTATGCGTGGTTACGACAAGCGCCAGGTCGACCAGTTCGCGTCCCGGGCCGACAGCGAGATCGCGATGCTGATGGCCGAGCGCGAGCGGGCCCGCGAGCAGTTCCACGCGATGGCGCAGCAGATCCAGCAGCTCCAGGGCGACCTGACCGAGGCGCGGAAGCGGCCGGCGCAGATCGACAAGGCCACGTTCAAGGACCTCGGCCCCATGGTCGAGCAGATCCTCCAGAACGCCGAGAAGCAGGCCGCCCAGATCACCTCGACGGCGTCGGAGCGCGTGGCGAACCACCGCGCCCAGGCCGACAAGGCGCTCGCCGACGCCCACGAACGGGCGAACCGGATCATCCGGGAGTACGAGGAAGAGGTCGCCAACCGGCGGGCCGAACTGCAGCAGACCGCCGAGCTGCGCCGGGCGGCCGCCCAGGCCGAGATCGACGACATGACGGAGCTGGCCCAGCGGTTGCGCACGGAGGCCGAGGCGATCCACCAGCGCGCCGAGGAGGAGGCCAGCCGGCTCGGCGAGCAGAGCAACCGCGAACTCGAGCACGCGCGGGCCCGGGCGAAGGCGATGGTCGAGGCCGCGCAGGCGCAGGCCGAGCGCGACACCCAGGCCGCACACGCCCGCGCCGAGGAGGAGATCAACCAGTACCGGGGTGAGGTCGAGCGGGAGATCGAAGACCGGCGCAACGCCGCCAGCCAGAAGATCGTCGCCATGCACACCGAGGCGCAGCACTACTCCGACGACGTGCGCCAGCGGGCCGACGAGCAGGCGACCATCCGGGCCCAGGAACTGGCCGCGGTGGAGCAGGAGATCGAGGCCCGTCGCCGTACCCGGGTGGCCATGCAGGCCGAGCTCGACTCGGCGCAGCAGCGCCTCGCCGAGTCGCGTCAGGAGCGGGACACCATCGACGGCGAGGTCGGCCGGCTCCGCGAGCACCTGGCCGCCGTCCGCCAGGACCTGGCGTCGGAGATGAAGCGGTTGGACGAGACGCGCCACGCGGCCGACAGCGCCGACCGGCACGCCAAGGACGTCCGCGCCCGGGTGCAGCGGGAGGCGAAGCGGGTCGCCGAAGCGGCGGCCGCGGCCGTGCTCGCGGCAGCGGCGGCCGGGTCGGAGACGGGCGAGTATCCGCAGGTCATGCCCCGGGAGAACGGGCACGATCCGCGGGAGAGGGGCCTGTCGCTGGAGAAGGCCGACGACGGCCCGGCGCGGGAGAACGCGCGGGAAACGCGGGAGAACGGGACGCCCGCGCGGGAGACGCGGGAGACGCGGGAGAGCGGCGTGCCGGCGCAACGGGAGCCGTTCCAGAACGGACCCACGCCGTTGCCGCAACGCCAGCCCGGGATACTGGAGCGCCAGCCGGCCGTCGCCGACTGAGAGCGGGCCCGATGGGGTGCCGGCCGGCGTCGGCGATTACGCGCCGGGCGGCTGGAAGCCGGTTCGCAGCAGGGACAACAGGCGGCGTGCGTGGTCGGGGTCGGAGCTGGCGATCGCCGCTGCGCTCGTCAGCGCGAGAAGGTCCGCTATCGCGAGATCCCCGCGGACCGCGCCCACCGACGCCGCGCGGCTGAGAAGCCGCGTGGCCACCTCCGTGATCGAGCGGTGCCACTCCGCGAAGAGGCGGGTCCGTCGCTGGTCGGCGCCCTCGGTCACCGCCAGCGCGAGCGGGCGTTTCGCCGCGATGTGGACGACGAACGCGTCCAGCCACTCGAACAGCGCCGCCCCCGCGTCCGGGGCGGTGGCCAGGTCGTCGCCGTGCCGGCACAGCGCGGCGACCTCGTCGCTGTAGACGGCGACGATCAGGTCGCCGCGCGTCGGGAAGTGCCGGTAGAGCGTCGCGTTGCCGACGCCCGCGCGGCGGGCGACGTCGTCGAGCGGGATGTCGGGTCCGCGCTCGGTGAACAGGTCACGGGCGGCCGCGAGCAGTAGTTCGAGGTTCCGTGCCGCGTCGGCCCGCATGGTGCTCCTTGATAAGTGGGGATTTCCCCGGTTAGCCTAGCGCCAACGCTAAACGGGGAGTTCCCCACATAACCGAGAGGGACAGGGATGACCATCTCCATCGAGGACCGGCTCGCGATCACCGAGGTCATCGCCCGGCACGGTCACCTGGTCGACGGCGGTCACCTGCACCGCAGCGACGAGGTGTTCGACGCCGACGCCGTCTTCGACCTGGCCGACTTCGGCGCCGGAACGGTGCACGGGCTCGCGGCCCTGTACGACCTGGCGCGGCAGCTCGGCGACAACAACCCGGTGGGTCACCACGTGACCAACACCGTCCTGGAGGAGGGCGACGGTGGCCAGGTGAAGGCGCTGTCCAAGGGGATCGGCGTCAACGCCGACGGCACGGCCAGCAGCGTGGTCTACGAGGACCTGCTGGCGCGGCGCGACGCCGGTTGGCGGATCGTCCGGCGCCGCGTCCAGGCGCGTCGCAAGCAAGGTGCCGTGTAAAACTTTCTAGACACGAAGTCAAAAATTCGCTACCTTCGTGATGTCAAAGATTTTGTACATCACGAAGGGATGCGCCGGGCATGGCCATCGAAGAGAAACGGGCGTGGATCCGGATGCTGGTCGGCGTCGCGGCCTACGTCGTGTACGCCGTCATCGTTCTGACCAGGGCGGACGGTCGCGCGCTCACCGACGTTCCGTACGCCGCCACGTTGATCTGGTCGATCGTGGCGGCGATCGTCGCATCGATTGTTGTCGAGATCGTGGTGAACACGGTGAACCGCGGGTCGATGGTCACCGACGAGCGCGACCGGGCGATCGGCGGCCTCGGCGACCGGGTCGGCCAGGCATTCGTCGTGATCGGTGCCGTCGCGGCGATGCTGATGGCGATGGCCGAGTGGGACCACTTCTGGATCGCCAACGTGATCTACCTCTGCTTCGCGCTCTCGATGGCGCTCGGCTCGATCGCCAAACTGCTCGCCTACCGCGGAACGTTTCCGCAATGGTGAAGCCGACCCGCGTCACGAACAACATCCGGGCGCTGCGCTTCGCACACGGCGAGATGACGCAGGCAGACCTCGCCGACCGCATCGGCGTCACCCGGCAGACCCTCATCGCCATCGAACAGAGCCGGTACTCACCGTCGCTCGAGATGGCCTTCCGCATCGCACGCGTCTTCAAGACCACCATCGACGACGTTTTCCAGTACCCGGAGGAGGAAGAACAATGAAAGCCATCACCCAGGACCGGTACGGCTCGGCCGACGTGCTCCACCTACGCGAGGTGCCCAAGCCCCGGATCGGGGCCGACGACGTGCTCGTCGAGGTGCGGGCCGCCGGGGTGGACCCCGGAGTATGGATCTTCATGACCGGCCGGCCGTACGCGGTACGGGCCGCGAGCGGGTTCCGCCGGCCGCGGGTCCCGGTGCGCGGCCGCGACGTGGCCGGCGTGGTCGCGGAGGTCGGCGTGAACGTGACCCGCTTCAAGCCCGGCGACGAGGTGTTCGGCACCTGCCGCACCGGTTCGTACGCCGAGTTCGCAGCGGCGCCGGAGAACCGGCTGGCCCACAAGCCGCCCGGCCTGACGTTCGAGCAGGCCGCCGCGGTCCCGATCTCCGGCGGCACCGCGCTGCAGGCGGTGCGCGACTTCGGGAAGGTCGGTGCGGGCCAGCAGGTGCTGATCACCGGCGCCACCGGCGGCATCGGCTCGTTCGCGGTGCCGCTCGCCAAGTCGTACGGCGCGACCGTCACCGCCGTGTGCGGCCCGACAAAGGGCGACCTGGCCCGCCAACTCGGTGCCGACGAGGTGATCGACTACACCAAGACAGAGGTCGACGTCCACGGTCCCCGGTACGACGTCATCATCGACATCCAGGGTTGCCGATCGCTTCCGCTGCTGAGCCGGGCCGCGGCCCCGAACGCCCGGATCGCCCTGGTGGGCGGCGGCCACGACAGCGGCGGCCTGCTGGGCGGCTTCACCCGCCAGCTGCTGCAGGCGCCGTTCGCCTCAATGCGCGGAGGTCGCAAGTTCATCAACGCCGGCTCCCGCGAGCGCGTCGAGATCTTCGACGAACTCGGCCGGCTCGTCACCGACGGCGTGATCACGCCGCTGATCACCCGTACCTACCCGCTTGAGCAGGCACCCGACGCGATCCGGTACCTCGCCGAGGGCCACGCGGCCGGCAAGGTCGTCGTCGCCATCTGATGAGTGCATGACGCGACAGGCTTCGATGAATAGAATCCCGGTGACCCCCCTAGATCAGAGGATTCGCCGATGCCGCCGCGTCGTGACCCCCGGCTGGTCCCCTATCTGGCAATTGTCACCACTGTCGTGGTGTTCCTGGTCGCGAAGTGGTTGAACTGGCCGCTCTGGGCGGTGGCCATCGGCGGCATATCGCTCGCGGGGGGCGCCGTCTTCCTCCTCGCCGGCCGCGAGCACGCCGGCCGCAAGGTCACCGTGGGGCGGGTACCGGTACTGGCCCCGGCGTTCCAACCGCGCACCGGCGTGCAGGCACACATAGTGGACGCGCGTGCAGCCGGCGCCGACATCGTCCTGCACGGGGCTGGCGGCACCGGAACCACTCAACTGGCGGCGTCACTGGCCCGCGCGGGGCTGCGGCAGGACGTCGACCTCGTGGTGTGGGTCGACGCCGGCGGTCCAACCTCTGTGGTGACGGCGTTCGCGCTGGCCGCACACCAGGTCGCCGCCCCGGGCACCGGGGGTGACGCGGCCGCCGATGCCCGGGCCTTCGTAGCCTGGCTGGCGGACACCGATCGACGGTGGCTGGTGGTGCTCGACGGCGTCACCGATCCCGTGGCGATCGACGGGTGGTGGCCCGCCGACCACTCCGCCACCGGGTGGTTCCTGGTGACCACCGCCACCGATCTGGTACGGCATCCGGTGTTCGGCCGGGGAACCGCCGTCGGGGTCGGCGTCTTCAGCCCGGCCGAGTCGCACGAGTACTTCACCGACCGGAAGCTCGCCGACGACGACGCGGCGGAACTCGCCGCCGAACTGGGTCACGAACCGCTGGCCATGGCCCGGGCCGCCGCGTACATGCAGGCCGAACGGCTGGGCTGCACCGACTACCTGAACCAGTGGATCGACCGGCGCAAGACCGTGGCCGATCCGGTGACGGCGGCCGTTCTGCTGGCTGTGGACGCGGCCCAGCGGAAGGCGCAGAAGCAGGCGCTGCCGGCGCTGCGGTTGGCCGCGGTGCTCGATCCGGCCGGGCAGCCGGCGGCGGTGTGGAAGAGCGCGGCCGTCACCGAATATCTGGCCGGAGCCGCCGATGCGGGCATGCGGGCCGTGGCCCTGCTGCACCGCTACGGCCTGGTCGACCACGACCGGCGACTCGGTGCCTGGGCGGTGCGGGTTCATCCGGAGACTGCTCACGCCGTCCGAAAAAACACCCCCGCGGACCTGCGGGATGCCGCGGCCCGGACCGCCGCGGACGCCGTTCTCGACGCATGGCCCGCCGACGATGCCCATCCGCACCGTGCCGACCACGTGCGGGTGTTGCGGGCCAACGCGATCATCCTGGCCCGGCTCGACGGTGATCCGCTGTGGCAACCGGAGGCGCACGACCTGCTGTGGCGTGCGGGCGCGGACATCGACGTCGCCGAGGGCCTGGTGCGCGACCGCACGGCGCGCCACGGCGACGGCGACGCGCAGACGCTGACGGCGCGGCGGATCCTCGCCACGAGCTACCGGCGTGCCGGGCGGCCGGGCGACGCGGCGCGTGAACTGGAGCGGGTGGCGAGCGGCTACGAGGCCCTGGGGGATCCGATCGCCGCGGAGGTCCGCGACCTGCTGGCAAAGGTGCGTGAAGAGCTTTTGTAGCGCTACCAGCGCCAGCGCCAGAAGCGGCGCTCGTAGCGGACCACGAGACTGCCGGCCGCCGCGCTCCCGGTGACCACGACGTGCAGGCCGGGGTCGGGAACCGATGGCACCTTCGACTTCGCCGAGCCCGCGCTCGTGACGACCGCGTCGATGTTGGCGCTGGCACCCGGCGGAAGCACGATCGTGGTGGAGCCGGCCTGGGTGGCAAGATCGATGCTGATGACGCGGTGACCGATGACGGCATGGCGCAGGTCGAGCTTGACCGAGCCGGCCTTGCTCCGCACGAGGAGCCGGCGCGGCACCGGCCACCGGCCCGACCGCTTGATCGAACTGGCGTGGCTGCGCAGTTCCACCACGTCGTCGACGACCGGAGCCTCGGCCAGATCGGCGACGAACGGCTCCACCTCGCCGAAGGTGCGCGCGCTCAACACGCCGTCGACCCGGTCTTCGAACTCCACCAGGGTCAACCGGCCATCGGCGACGGCGGCGTTCAGCCGCGCGATGACACTCTCCCGATCTGAATCGGACATCCGCAGGTCCCGCCGCGACGGAACAACGTCGCCACTCACCCCGCCGACTTTACCGTTGCGCCCCGATCAATTCCTACGGCCAGTCGTCGCGGACGAATCTCGCCACCAGCGCCGCGTGGGACAGCGGGGTCGCCAGGTCGGCGACGTCGCCGTTGGTGGTGTAGTCGAGCAGCACCACACCCGTGGCCCCGGCCAACTCGCGCAGCTCGGCCACCAGGTGGGCGACGCGGTTCTCCAACACCCACCGGTAGGCGGGCAGGTAGATCCGGCGCCGGGCGGCCTCGTAGCCGAGCAGGTCGGTACCCCGCAGGCCGGCCCGGTGGCCCCGGACGGCGCCGAAGCGACGTACCGTCCGCTTCAGGCCGGCCATCGTGGTGACGGTGAGCTTGGTGGAATCGACGTCAATGTGTTCGAAGACCTTCAATGCCTGCCAGATGCCTTCGACCGACGCACCCACCACCCCGGGACTGAGTGGAACCGGGATATCCCCGTGCGGGTAGAACGGACTGAACCTGACCCACGGCTCCGCCCCCTTCGACGTGACGTCGAGAACCACCCGGCCGGGAAAGGCGGCCCCGATCGACTCCGGCTTCCGGCGCCTGCTCGCTACCTCGATCAGCATCCCCCGCAGTATGTCCGTGGGGTACGACAGAACCGGATCAGGCGGCGTCCGCGAGCAGTTGCGCGAGGAGGTCGGGCCTGGTGAGCATCGGCCAGTGGCCGGAGTCGATGTCGACGTACTCGAGGTGCTTGGCCCTGGCCAGTTCCGGGACGTCACCGGCGGCGATCCAGGCCTGGGCCTGCTCCGGCGTGAACTCCGGGCACACCAGCACGACCGGCACGTCGTACCGGCGATCGTCGGTCAGGCGCACCGTTCCGCGGGCAACCCCCTCGGGGACGGGGATCGCGGCGCCGGCGAACGACCGCTTCGCCTCCTCGTCGAGGTCCGCCGAGTCCGCCCCCTCGAACGGCTCCCAGCCCGGGAAGCGCATGACGCCGTCCGCCACCTCGAAGAAGTCGGCGTAGGGCGAGCCGTCGGCGCTGGGGAAGCCACCGATGAGGCCAACCTTGCCGACCTTCGCCGGACGGGCGTCCGCCGCCAGCCACGCGAGCGTCGAGGCGGCCGAATGCCCCACCACGAAAGGCGTTCCGTCGGCGGCATCGACGGCGGCCAGCACCGCCGTCACCTGGTCATCGAGCGTGGCCGACCGCTCGGCGGGCAGCGAGACGGGCACGGCCCGGTGGCCCCGCGCCTCGATGCCCGGCACCACGTCGCGCCAGACGGACGCGTCGAGCCACAGGCCGCCGATGAGCAGAATGTCCATGTCAGTTCTCCTTCTCCAGTACGGTCAGGTCCCGCTCGGCGTAGTGCCGGTGTTCCCATTCCTCGTTCAGAACGACGCGGAGGCATTCCGCGACGGGGAAGTCGGTCAGTTGCGGCCAACCGGGGTCGGTGCGGGTGACGGTGGACGCGAGCTGGTCCGCGGTGAGCGAATCCAGGACGCCACGCACGGACGCTGATCGCACGTCCCGCACGGCGAGCACCTCGTCCAACGAGGGCCGCGCATCGCGGTCCCATGAATGTCCGATCCCGTCGGGCGCCTCGTCCCACGGCAGGTCGAGATCGTGCCACGGGGCCGGATCGCCGCGGATCATCCGGTCGACCCAGGTGGCCCGGGCGTAGTTGAGGTGCCGCAGCGTCTGTATGAACGACCACTCGTCGCCTACGCCGCGGTGGAGGAGTTCGGGCGGGAACGTGCGGGCCCGGGCGATCGTTCCGGCCCACAGCCGCTCCAGGATCGTCCACGCCGCGCGGAACCCGTCGACGGTGTCCGGACGCATCGCGGCCCGCTCCGGCATCCGCCGGTTCAGCTCGGCCTCGACCAGCGGAGCGATGTCGACGCCGTTCACCGCGACGTTCCGCAGCTCGCCGTCGATCTCCACGTCGACCAGTTCGACCCCGCTCATCCGCACCCCGCGGATCTCGGCGGCGCGGACCCGGACGTCGGCGACACGGACCCGGTAGAAACTCGCGCCTCGCTGCATGGGCATCACGCTAGGACCGGATCCGGACGATCTGCTTCCGGAACCGTAAACTCATCGGGGTGTCACCCACCGCGCGGGCGCTGCGCGCCATGGAGTTCCTCCAGAACCGTCCCGGCGCGACCGCCGACGACCTCGCCGCCGCACTGGGCGTCACCGAGCGGGCGGCACGCCGTTACATCGGCATCCTCCGCGAGGCCGGCATCCCGGTCGAGTCGGTCCGCGGACCCTACGGCGGGTACCGGCTCGGCCGCGGCACCCGGTTGCCGCCCGTCGTCTTCACGGAGCCCGAGGCGCTCGGTCTGGTGATGGCGGTGCTCGACGGGCAGCCCGAGCTCGTGGGCGCCGCGCTCGACAAGGTGATCCGGGCACTGCCCGAGAGCGTCGGCCGGCAGGCGAAGGCGCTGCGCGACCACGCGTCACCGGCGCCCGTCCGGGTGTCGACGCGGCCCGATCCGTCGACCACCAGCGCGCTGGTCGCCGCGATCGCGGCCAAGCGGCGGGTGCGGGCGACGTACCGGAGCGAGACCGGCCGGGAATGGGACGCCGACGTCGACCCGTGGGCGGTCGTCATCCGCCACGGACGCTGGTACCTGCTCTGCCATTCGCACCGCGCCAACGCCATCCGCACCTACCGGATCGACCGCATGCACGACGTCCAGCAGACCACCGACACGTTCGAGCTTCCCGACGACCTCGACCCGGTGTCCACAGTGGAGGAAAACCTGGGCACCGGGTGGGAGTTCCCGACGCGCGTGGTGTTCCACGGACCGCTGGAGAAGGTGGCGCCGTGGATCCGTCCGCCGATGGGTCGGCTCGAACCGTTGGACGACGGGTGCGTGCTCACCGGCAGCACCAGCAACCCGGCGATGTACGCGGAGGAGTGGCTGACGACCGTCCCCTTCGCTTTTCGCGTGGAGGGCGGCCCGGAACTGCGCGCGGCCGTGGCGTCGGTCGCGTCCCGGTTCACCGCCGCTCTAGAGTGAACACCTCCGACTTGCTGCCCCGGCACGTGTCCTGCATGAGCTGCACGCCGCGGTCCTGCGAGCCTTCGAGCACGCCGATGCAGTACCGGCTGCCCGCCACCGACCGCAGCCGGTATCCGGCCGACGGCGTGGTGACCGGCTCGAACGTGAACCGCTGGTCGGCGGGCCCGTTGGCGCAGGTTGCGGCGGCGAGCAGCAGCCCTTCGGTGGTTCCGGCGTAGTCGACGTCGGCGCAACCGGTGCCGCCGGAGTCGGTGATCACGATGCGGTAGACGTTGGTGGCGACCGGTTCGATGGTGAACTGCGGCAACGTCGAACCGCACGGATGCTGGCCGAGCACCGTGCGTCCGGTGTTCTTGTAAAGCTCCGGCCCTTCGCCCACGCACATTCCGGTGTGCGCGAGGCGGATCAGGTAACGGCCGGATATGGCCGTCGGCGCCGTCGTGGTCGGTGTTGTCCGCGGCGGCGTCCGGACGACGCCGCCGGGCACGGGCAGACCCGGGTCGGACGCGCTGAGCGACGGCGACGCCGATGCGCTCACACCCGACGTCGGTTCCGCCGATGGTGGCGGCCCCACGGGTGCGGCCTGGGGCGGCGACGCATCGTGCGTCTTCCGCTCCGGAATCGCCCAGACCGCGACCACGGTGGCCACCAACGCGACCAACGCCATGCCGGCGACCGCCGCGGTCAGCGGGAACCGCCGCCGCTGTCGCGGTTGCGGACCCGCCAGGATCGTCTCGCCCGGCGCCGCCGGGCCGACGGGCGGCAGCGGCAACGGTGGCGGGGCGTCGAACTCACCGGGTACGTCGTCGCCGAGGTACCTCCGCGCGGCGAGGACATGGTGGTGGTCGGCGCCGAGCGCATCCGGACCGTGCTGGCTGAGCAACCGGAAGTTGCGGCCGGCCTCGTAGGCGTTGCCCAGTTCGTGCGCGAGCACCGCCAGTTCGTACGCGGCCACGAGCAGTTGCGGATGGGTCGGGCCGTGGGTGCGGTGCCCGACCTCCAGCACCGACTCGAGCACCCGGCGGGCCTCCGGGAGCGCACCGAGTTCGCGGAGCACCACGGCCAGCCGGGCCTGCGCCGCCAGCACGTCGAGGTGGTCCGGCCCGAGCTCGGCGCGCGCGGCGTCGACCGCTGCGACGAGCAGGTCGCGGGCCTCCGTCAGGTTGCCGTCGGCGGCCTGGGTCTCGGCCGCGCGCACGGCGGTGGTTAGCTCAGGCACGTCGATATGCTGCCGGGTCTGTCGGCAATACGCCAGTCCTCATCGCTCGCATTAGGCAACGCCGAGCACCTCCGACAATGTCGCCGGCACCAGACCCTTCTCCGCCAGACCGGCCAGGATCAGCGGCAGCGCCTCGTCGGTGTACTGGGCGTTCGCCTCGGTGACGTGCATGATGACGACCGATCCCGGCTTCACCGTCGACAGCACCGCCCGCACGATGGGTTGGTACGCGGTGGCGAACGGGTCGCCGCTCACCACGTCGCCGTCGACCACGGTGAGGCCGAGCGGCGCCAGCGCGCCCAGCGCCGCCTGATCGTGGCACAGGCCGGGAAAGCGGAAGTACCGGGTCTGCCGGCCGTGATGGGACTCGACGATGCGGAACGTCTTCGCCACGTCCTCGGTCATCAGGTTGCTCGGCACCTGGCCCAGCGAATAGCACTTCGGCGTGAAGCCCTGGTGACCGTAGGAGTGGTTGGCCAGTTCGAAGTTGGGGTTCGCGGCCAGCCGGTCGGTCAGCTCCGGGTACTGCTCGACCCACATGCCGGTGAGGAAGAACGTCGCCGGGATCTTCTGCCGTTCCAGCATGTCGATGATGGGAAGGTTGGCGTAGGAGCGCACCGCGCCCGAGGCGAGCTGGGCCTTCATCGCGGTGGTCATGTCGGCGTCGAACGTCAGCGCGACCTTGTTTCCGGTGCGCGGCCCGTTGTCGACGACGCGCGGCAGCGTTCCCGGCCGCGAATGACCCGGCGGTGGCCCGGAGGAACTCGGCACGCCCGACGGTTCGCCGGAAGGACCGGAAGACCGGGCTATCGGTTTTCCGTGACCCAACGGCTGCGGTTGGTCACTCGTGCCGTTGCATCCCGTCAGAAAAAGGGCCGCAGCGCACAGCAACCCGAGAATCCCCCGCGTTCCCACGGCCGGATGATGTCACGCCCGGATCCCGAAAAGGAAGCGGGTCGGGCGGGTGCGCCGGACAACTAGGTCGTAGACGGCGAACATGATGACGAACGACACCACCACAATCACCAGATACTTCACCACCATCGGCGCCGACCAGCCCACCACGAAGTACGCCACGGCCACGACGATCGGCTGGTGAAGAATGTAGAGCGGCAGTGCGGCCGTCCCCAGATAGGCGAAGACGCGGCGCCGACGCCCCGGTTCGGGGCCCGCCACCGAAGGCTCCGGGCGTTCCCTGTCCAGGAGCCCGAGGATCGCGACCAGCCAGCACCACCCGGCCAGGCCGAACGCGATCCGGCCCAGCACCGACGGCGCGTCCATGTCGAGGAACGCGTCGCCCTCCGTCGCGTTGAACCCGATGCCGGCCGCGCCGAACAGCACCACGCCGATCACCGCGGCGGGAACGGCGTCGCGCCGCACCGCGGTACGGAACCGGTCGTCGCCGGCCAGCACCATCCCGTAGAGGAACAGCAGCAGGTAGGCCCAGCGGCTCCAGCCCGCGAACGACTCCTCCATCCCCAGTAGCGCGCCGATCACGGCCAGTGGTATCGCCGGGAGCAGGATGACGCCGCGCCGCGCCACCGCCCCGGCCATCGCGTCGCGCGCCCGCCCTGCCCACGGGAGCGGCACCCACGTCGCCACCGCCGTCACCATCAACGTGAACGCCAGCAACAGGACGACGAACCACAGGTGTCCGGTCTCGAACTGCTCGCCCCGCACCAGGAACGGGAAGTCGCCGAGACTGAAGTGCACGTCGTAGAACTCGCCGAGGAACTGCAGGTACGAGTCGTCGTAGCCGGGGTCGGCGGCCCGCAACCGCAACCACTGCGGCGACGGCAGAATCGTCAGGATCGCGAAGAGCAACGGAACACCCAACCGCAACAGACGCTCCGCGGCCAGCCCGCGCGGACCCCGCCGCCGCAACGAGTACCACGTGCCGACGCCCGAGATCAGGAACAGCGCGGGCATCGCCCACACGACGCACAGCCCGGCGATGATCGTGGTGACGTCGGTGGTCTCCGGGTTCTTCACATAGAAGTCGTCGCGGGCGTCGAACACCAGCGATGCGTGGAAGAAGACGAGACCGAGCACCACCACCAGGCGAATGACGTCGAGCTCGGGCCGCCGGACCGTTCTCACCTGAGCGTGCGGTTCCCCCATGCCGTCATCCTGGCAGTTCCGAAACGCCTGGAGGATCGCCCGGATGTCCGACGCTACCGCCGCGCGGTCGCCGCGGTCGGATGCAGAGAGCGGGGGATCGCCGCGAGGAGATCCCGCGCGCTGACCGGCTTGTGCAGCAGGATCACGTCGTCGGGCAGCGCGCTGCGGGCGGCGAGGATCGACTCGGCGTAGCCGGACATGTAGATGACCGGCAGCCCGGGCCGCTCCCGGTGGATCTCGGCCGCCAGCGCCGGCCCGTGCAGGTCCGGCATCACCACGTCGGTGAGCAGCAGTTCGATCGCGGGATGCGTCGCGACGAACGAGCGGGCCTCGTCGACGGTGGCCGCCGACAGAACGGTGTAGCCGTGCCGGTCGAGGATCCGCTCGGTCAGCGCGCGCAGGCTGTCGTTGTCCTCGACGAGCAGGATCGTCTCTCCGGCGCCACCCGGGTCGTCGCCCGGAGTCGGCTCGCCGCGGTCGGTGGTTTCTTCGGTGACCGGGAGCAGCGCGGCGAACGTGGTGCCGTGCCCGGGTTCCGAGTAGATCTGGGCGTGCCCGCCGAACTGGGTGATGATGCCGTAGATGGTCGCCAGGCCGAGCCCGGTCCCGTGGCCCTTGGGTTTGGTGGTGAAGAACGGCTCGAACGCCCGCTCCAGCGTCGCCTTGCTCATGCCTTCACCGGTGTCGCTGACCCGCAGCCGCGCGTAGCGGCCGGTGTGCAGGCCCGGGTGGTGGGCGGCGTAGTGGGCGTCGACGGTGATCATGTCGGTGTCGATGGTGAGCGTGCCGCCGGTGGGCATGGCGTCGCGCGCGTTCACGGCGAGGTTCACCAGCACCTGTTCGAGCCGGCCCGCGTCGGCCTTGATGGGGCGGGAGTCGTCGGTGAGCTCGGTGATCAGCGTGATGTCCTCGCCGAGGGTGCGGCGCAGCAGCTTCTCCACCCCGGCCACCACGGTGTTGAGGTCGAGCACCCGCAGTTCGGTCACCGCGTCGGCGCGCGCGAACGCGAGGAGTTGACGGGTCAGCCCGGCGGCCCGGTCGCCGGCCGCCACGATCTCCAGCAGGTCGTGGTGCAGTTCCCGCAGCGCCGGGTTCGTGACGGCCATCGGTTCGACGTCGGCGGCGGACATGCTCGCGTATCCGTTGATGATTCCGAGCAGGTTGTTGAAGTCGTGTGCCACGCCGCCGGCGAGCTGTCCCAGGCTTTCCAGCCGTTCCGACTGGCGCAGCCGGCGGTCGAGGTGTTCCCGTTCGGTGACGTCGTCGATGACCGCGCACCGGACCTTGCGACCGTTGAACGAGGTGATGTGGGAGGTGACGTCGACCTCGGTGACCGTGCCGTCGCGCTTGAGGTTGCGTTGCCGGTGCGCGCGGTCGACCGGCCCGGCGGCCCGGATCGCCTGTTCGACCGCGGCGGCGTCGTCCTTCGGGCAGAGGCCGGTGACGCTCATGGCGAGCAGTTCCTCGCGGGCGTGGCCGTAGTAGCGCACGGCCGCGTCGTTGACCGCGACGATCGTCAGATCGTGCGTGTCGAACAGGTACATCGGGAACGGGCTGGCGTCGAACATCTGGCGGTAGTTGCGCTCGTGCTCCCGGGCGGTGTCCTCGGCGCGGCGCCGCTCGACGAGCTCGTGGTCCACGGCGATCAGCAGGTTGCTGAACTCGGTGCTGAGGTCGCTGATCTCGCGCGGGCCGGCGACGGACATGGTCCCGTCGAAGCCGGTTGATGTCGAGGCCCGGCGCACCGCCGCGCGCAGCCTGCCGATCGGGCGGGTGATGCTGCGGTACACCAACCAGGTGGCCAGCAGGCCGGCGAGCAGGCCGGCCGCGGCGATGGGAGCCTGGCGCCGGGCCAGCCGGTGCGCGAGGGCCAACGCCTGGGCCCGGTCGGCCCCGGCGAACACGACCCAGTCGGTGCCTTCGATGCCGGCCCGTGCGTACACGCGCCGGCGTCCCTCCACATCGGTTCCGCTTCCGAACCGGCTGTCGCGCAGGGGTTTGCCGGCCCACCGGCCCGGGTCGGGCCACCGCGTCACGATCACGCCGTTGCCGGCCGTCACCAGCAGTTCGAGGCCGCGCGCCCCACCGAACAACTCGCCCGCGGTGGCCGCGAGCGAACCGAGATCGACGAACGCGGCCGCGACGCCCAGGCCGGGTACCGGCACGGTGATCAGGAGAGCGGACCGGCCGGTGCGGCCGTCCACCGTGGGCCCGGTGATCGTGGACGCGCGGGCAGCGTCGCCCAGCCACGACGCCCCGACGTACGGGCTGGCGGCCCCCGCCGGGAGCGGCTGCGAGGAACACACCATCGTGCCGTCGAGACGCAGCACATCGAGGTGCCCGTCGTCGGCACCGCCCAGATTGAACGCGAGCCGGCAGGCCGACGGGTCCACGAAGAGCTGACCTATTCCCGGGTTCGACGCGAGACCGTCCACAGTGGACCGAACCACGGCGAGACTGTGACCGATCTGCTCGGCCGCCTTGCCGGCACCGAACCCGGCGTCCTGCCGTGCCGACGCGATCGCGTCCCGGTCCGCCTGCGCCCAACCCGACCAGCCGGCGATTCCCGCGGTCACCGTGAACAACACCAGCAACCACACCAGATAAACCCGTAGTGGCCATCGGCCCCGGTGGGCCACGGATTCCGCACCGGTGCCACGAGCTCCCGGGTTCACAAACTGACGTTACCGCCGAAGCTGGTGGCGGTTGTGCGCTTGGTGAAACCGGCTTGCATTGTACCTACTGGTATGTACAGAATGCCGGCATGGACTCGCGACAACTGCTCGTCGAGACGATGAGCGAGCTCATGTGGGAGCGCGGCTACGCCGATACGAGCCCGCGTGACGTGCGCGAACGGTCCGGTGTGGGCCAGGGCAGCATGTACCACCACTTCCCGACCAAGCGCGACCTGGCGCTGGCCGCCCTGGAGCGCAACGTCGCCGACCTGCTGCCGGCCACCTCGGAGCTCGACGGTCCCGGCAGCCCGATGGCCCGGATCGAGGCGTACCTGATGCGTCCCCGGGCCGCCCTCAGGGGCTGCAAGGTCGGCCGGATGACCCAGGACCCGCAGGTCCGCGAGGACCCGGTGCTGCTCGCCCCGGTGGCGCGCGCGTTCACACAGGTGCACCTCGGCTGGGCGAAGGCGCTCCGCGAGGCGGTCACCGCCGGCGAACTGCGGGCCGACCTTGATCCCGAGCGCCTCGCCCACACCCTGATGGCCGTCCTGCAGGGCGGCTACGTGCTCGCGATCGCGCAGCAGGACCCGGGCCCGTTCGACGACGCCCGCGCCGGCGCCCTCGACCTGCTCCGGGCGGCGGCACCAGCCAACAACGTTCGCGTGAGCGAACGAAACAGGAGGAACTGAACGTCATGACGGTGCGCATCGGCATCAACGGTTTCGGACGGATCGGCCGCAGCTTCCTGCGCGCCGCCCTCGCGAACGACGCCGACGTCGAGGTGGTCGCGGTCAACGACCTCACCGACGCCCGCACGCTGGCCACGCTGCTCGAGTGGGACTCCGTCTCCGGTCACCTGGACGGCGTCACCTTCGACGGCGACGCGATCGGCGTCCAGGGCAGGCGCATGAGCGTCTTCGCCCACTCCGACCCGGCCACCATTCCCTGGGGCGACGCCGGCGCCGACGTCGTCATCGAGTCCACCGGCCACTTCACCGACGGCGCCGCGGCCGCGGCCCACCTCAAGGGCGGCGCGCGGAAGGTCATCATCTCGGCGCCGTCGAAGGGCGACGTCCCCACGTTCGTCCTCGGGGTGAACGACGACCAACTCGACCCGGACAGCCGCGACGTCTTCTCCAACGGCTCGTGCACCACGAACTCGCTGGCGCCGCTGGCAAA
The DNA here is from genome assembly GCF_016863635.1 of Virgisporangium aurantiacum. GTDB lineage: Bacteria > Actinomycetota > Actinomycetes > Mycobacteriales > Micromonosporaceae > Virgisporangium > Virgisporangium aurantiacum. The sequence continues at coordinate 202,223 of NZ_BOPG01000049.1, forward strand.
GGTGCTGAACGATTCGTTCGGCCTCGAATCCGGCCTGATGACGACGATCCACGCCTACACGGGCGACCAACGACTGCACGACGCGCCCCACTCCGATCTGCGCCGGGCCCGCGCCGCCGCCGTCTCGACCATCCCGACCTCGTCGGGTGCGGCAAAGGCGATCGGCAAGGTCATCCCCGAACTCGACGGACGCCTCACCGGCGCCGCGCTCCGCGTGCCCGTCCCGGTAGGCTCGATCACCGACCTGACGGTGGTCCTGCGGCAGACCGCCACCGTCGACGACGTCAACGCCGCGTTCCGCGAGGCCGCCGCCTCCGAGCGGCTGCGCCGCTACCTGCAATACTCCGAGGCACCCCTGGTATCGGCCGACATCGTCGGCAACCCCTACTCGTCGATCTTCGACGCACCACTGACCCAGGCCGTCGGCAACCAGGTCAAAGTCCTCGCCTGGTACGACAACGAGTGGGGCTTCTCGAACCGACTGGTCGAATTCTCCGAACGGATCGCGCCTGCGTAGGTCTCCGGCGTGGCCGGGGGTTCGAACGTTGTCGAGCACTTCGCTGGTTTAGTTCGAGCTATAGTTGTCGGGTGACCGATCCCGCGCGGCGTTGGGCGATCAGGACCACGTCGGATGTCCGGCAGTGACTCCGGTCGCTGCGTCGCGACGACCCGGATACCTATCGCTCGGTGAACGTTGCGATCGACATGCTCGCCGAACGCGGTCCTGGTCTGGGCCGCCCGCTCGTCGACACACTTCAGGGCTCGGAGATCAGCAACCTGAAGGAGCTGCGGCCAAGGTCTGGCCGCGATGTGGCGATTCGGATCCTGTTCGTTTTCGACCCGTGGTCGCAGGGAGTGTTGCTGGTCGCCGGGAACAAGGCGGGTGACTGGTCCGGGTGGTACGAGGTGGCGATCCCGGTGGCTGAGGCTGCTTACGAGGGCTGGCTGGCGTTCGAACGCAAGAGGAGGGAGGACTCATGACCGAGTTCCACGACTGGGACGACATCCGTGCCGAACTCGACGACGGAGACACCGATGCGCTCAACGCGGAGCGGGCGCGGACCGAAGCCTGGGTGAGCGCCTTCCATCTGTCCGAGGAGCGCAGGCGTCTCGGACTGACCCAGCGCCAGGTAGCCGAGCTGATGGGTGTCACGCCGGGTCGGGTGAGTCAGATCGAGAACGGTGACCTGGACGTGAACGAGGTCGCCACCCTCAGCCGGTACGCGCAGGCGTTGGGTGCCCGGCTGCGCATCATCTTCGACTACGGCAATGATCTCCGGCAGATTGCCTGACTACGCGTGGTGCCGGCACTTGCGGCGTTGAAAGCGAAGGAGCGTCCTTGACGGAGGCGACGAACTGGCGGGACGTCAAGGCGAAGGCCAGTGCCGCCGATCCCACCTGGGACAGTGCTGAGCGTGTGGCGCGGCGTCGGCAGATGCGTGAGCAGATGCTCGCCTCGGTCAGCGGCGCCCAGTTGGCCGAGATTCGCCAGCAACGTGGCCACGGGCAAAAGGCTCCGTCCCAACTTAAGGGCTCAGCCGAGGCCGGTGCGGTCGAGGCAGTCGATCAAACTCGGCTTGCGGGCGTGTTCCTCGCGGAGCTGCTTCATGCGCTGCGGAATTGCCGGGCTGGTTGTTCAACCTGTACCAGCCGTACCTGATCGATCCGGTCGCGATGGCGCTGACCGCGTGGTGCATCACCGCGGTGGCTTACAACTGGACGAAGGTGCTGCCGTTGCTGCTCACCGCGGCCGGGCTGGCGCGTGAGACGACCACGATGCTGATCGTGCCGCTGTATCTGGTGTTGCGCCGGCGCTGGGTCGACGTGGGCACGGGCGTGCAGGTATCGCTGTTGATTGGCCTGGCGCTGCTGGCGATGTGGGCGGTACGGCAGCCGCAGCGGAGCCGCCAGCGAAAGTCGAGCCGCCGGCCGAAGTCGATCAGCCGGCCGACGTCAATCCGACGGCCGTTCCGGCGCAGCAGGCAACACATGACGTGCCCTGCGGGACACCAACGGGTCAGACGCGCTCTTAGGGAGTTTGCGAGCGCACGTCGTTGATGGTCTTGAGTACCGGGTCGCGCAACTGCTTCGGGGTGTTGCCCTGGGCGATGACCACCCACTGTGGCGGACCACCGGCCGTGGTGCCGAAGTAGTGCAGCATCGTGAACTGCTCGCGCCCGTCGCCGTAGTCGACCTCGACGAACTTGGTCGTGGCGTCTGTGGCGGCCAGCACGCCGTCGGGCTTCCACGGCGTCATCGTCTCGAACTGCGCCTGCTCGGTGGCGTCGCAACTGTTGGCGCAGCGACGGACCACGAATGCCATCACGGAGTGGTTCGGTTGGGCGCCCCACGTGCAGTTGTGTGCCTTGTAGCCCGGCTCGCCGACAAAGAACTCGCACGTCGCGTCGGCCGGCGTACGGAACGCGAACGGCCACGTCTCGAAGTCCTGGACCTTCGTCGCCTCACCGGGCTGCCAGGTGGTGCCGAGCACCGCCACCGGTGCCGCCGACGCCTGAAACGTCGGCCGCGGGGTCGGCGTAGGGCTGGGCGACGGCGAAGGGCTGGCCGAGGTCGTCGTCGGCCCCCCTCCCGTGTCCTTGGCGCGGCCGGGCAGGACGAACGCCGCGGCCGCCGCGCCGGCGGCGAGGACGAGCACCACACCGGCAATCAGCCCGACCCGTAGCCGACGGGCGCGGGACCGGCGCCGCCGCTCGGCCAACTCCTGCGGGCTGGGCAGCGGTGGAATATCGGGCGAACGCGTCCACGACTGGGCGGGATCCGGGGGTTGGGCAGCGGGCTGCTGGGCCGGCCAGTGCACCGGGCCGGGCACCTGCCCCCACGGCGAGATCGGCTGCTGCGGGGCGGACGGTGGCGCGACCGGGCCGGGAACACCGCTGACGGGGGCGGGCGCAGCTTGGATCCAGGGCGCCGACGGCGCGGGCGGGTTCGTCGGCTGCATCGGCGGCGGGGCGGGCTGGTCGGCCGGAGGGGTGTAGACAGCCGGTGACAACGGCGCGACCGGTGATCCGGGTGGCGCGACCGGCGGGCCGGACGGACGCAGCCCGAGGAGCCGCGCAACGAACGCCTGGCCATGCGGATCCGCGGCCAGCGCGGCCCAGGGCTTCACGCCGATGACGTCTTCGGCCAGCAGCGTCACGTCGGTGACGTCAGGTCGTTGCGCCCACCGCACAGCGTCGACGAACGACGCCCGTGCCGCCTGGTTGTTGATCGCACCAGGGGCGAGCAACACCATGATCGCCGGCTGGCCGGTGGACGACCCGCCGTCCCAGACCTCGAACATCTCGGTCTGATTGACCTGCCGGACCAAGTGGAACGTCTGCCCGACCTGCTCCGATGATTGCATCCCCGCCTCCAACGCACCCCTGCCGATATTCTCTCTCATCGACACGACTCGCCAACATCGGCCCAATGTGCCTGAGGTGCCGAAACGGCCGGACGAGCCTACCGCCACCGCAGGGTATGGTCGCTGTCAATGCGAGTGCCGATGCGATTGCGCGCCATCCGGCCTCCGGTCTGGGCGCTCTCCGGCGCGACGGTCGTCGTCGCGCTCGTCAGTGCGACCGTCGTCGTCACGCTGCTCAGCGGGGCGGCCACGACCACGGCCGGAGCCACGGAGGCAACGCACAGCAATCTCACCGAGCGGGAGAGCGGTGTGGGTAGCGGTCTGCGGCATCGCGGACGCGCGAGCGGCGTGAAGATCGGCACGGCGGCGCAACCGGCCGCCATGGCGGAAAACGGGGCATACCAGGCGGTCCTGTCCCAGGAGTTCGACAGCGTGACGTCCGAGAGCCAGATGAAGTGGGACATCGTCGAGCCGGCCCGGGGAGCGTACGACTGGACGAGCTCCGAGGCCCTGGTCCGGTTCGCCGAGGCCAACGGCCAGATCGTGCGTGGGCACACGCTTGTCTGGCACGACGCGTTGCCGGGCTGGGTGGCCAACGGCACGTTCAGCCCGGAGCAGCTTCGTGACCTGTTGCGCGAACACATCCAAACCGTCGTCGGCCGGTACAAGGGTCGCGTCGCCGCCTGGGACGTCATCAACGAACCCATCGCCGACACCGGCGGCAAGCTGCGCCCGTCACTGTGGATGACCGCGCTCGGCCCCGGCTACATCGCCGATGCCCTGCGCTGGGCCCACGAGGCCGACCCCGGCGCCAAGCTGTACATCAACGACTACGGCGTGGAGGCCGTCAACGCGAAAAGCGACGCGTTGTACAACGTCGTGCGAGGACTGCGCCGGGACGGCGTCCCCGTCGACGGTGTCGGCTTCCAGTCACACCTCGCCCTCAGCACCAACCTGACCACGCTCGACGCCAACCTCCGTCGCTTCGCGGACCTCGGTCTCGACATCGCGATCACCGAGATGGACGTGCGGCTGCCGCTTCCGGCCACGCCGGCCCAGCACGTCGCCCAGGCCGGCCTCTATACGCGGGTCCTCCAGGCCTGTCTCGCCGTCGCGCGCTGTGTCTCGTACACCGTGTGGGGTTTCACCGACCGGTATTCGTGGGTCCCGTACGCCTATCCCGGTTGGGGTGACGCATGTCTCTTCGACGCCACCTACCAGCCGAAGCCCGCGTACCAGCAGCTTCGCCAGTTGCTCGTCGACAGCCCGAGACGTTGACGTGACCGACGAGGCGGGGACGGCGACTGCGGGCGAACGGTCGGCGGGGTTGCCGGGCACGGGTCTGCGGGTTCTCCACGTCACCAACATGTGGCCGGTCGACGGCAGCTTCCGCGGAATCTTCGTGCGCGAACAGGTCGACGCGTTGCGGGCGGCCGGGGTGGACGTCGAGGTCGAGGTCGTCGCGCAGGCCCGCGGGCGGCGCGACTATCTGTTGGCGGCGCCGAGAATCCGTCGGCTGGTCCGGGACGGCGGCTATGACCTCGTCCACGTCCATCACGGCATGACCGCGCTCGCGACCCGGTTCGCCGGACCGGTGCCGCGCGTCCTGAACCTCTACGGCCACGACATCAACTGGCACTGGCAGCGCTGGATCACCCGGCTCGGCTGGGGCGGCGTCGCCGACAAGGTGTACGTGTCGCGGCGGATGGCGGTCGCCGCGGGCGATCCCGACGGCGAGGTCATCCCCAACGGCGTCGACTTCGACCTGTTCACGCCGATCGACCGGGCGGGCGCGCGCGCCGGTCTGCGCATCGCGCCGGACGAGAAGGTGATCCTGTTCGGCGGCGTGCCGGAGAACTGGGTCAAGGGCCACGACGTCTTCACCGACGTCCTCAACGCGCTGACCGCACGCGGGATGCCGGTGCGCGAGCTGGTGCTCGCCGCGCCCGGACAGAGCCGGGCCGACGTCGCACCGAAGTTCGCCGCCGCCGACCTGCTGCTGTTCACCTCGCGCCGGGGCTATGAGGGATCGCCGACGGTGGTCAAAGAGGCGTCGGTGATCGGGCTGCCGGTGGTGACCACCGACGTCGGCGACGTCGCGGACGTCCTGGCCGGAGTGACGCCGTCGGCCGTGGCTCCGTGGGGCACCACCCGTGACGAACTCGTCGACGGCCTGACCCAGCGGGCCTTCGAGGTCCTGACCGACGGCCGGCGGTCCAACGGTCGTGAGGTCAACGCGTGGCTCGACTGGGCCGTCATCGCCCGCCAGGTGATCGCGCACTACCGGCGGGTGCTCACGTCGTCTCGGTAGTGACGGCGGCCGACGTGGTCTCCTCGCGCTGGCGCGTTCCCTCGTGCTGGTGCGTTCCCTCGCGATCGTGCGTTCCTTCGCGCTGGCGCGGAATGGCGCCGACGTGCGTGCGGGCGGCCGCCTGCGGGCCGGGCACCGGCTGACGCGACCGGCGGCGCGCCAGCCGGTCGATCAGCGCGAGATAGGTGACCTTCTGCTGCCGCCACTGCAACGGCACGAGCGCGACACTTGCCCGCTCGGCCTGCTTTCTGGCCCGCTCCGGGTCGCTCGCCAGCCCACGCATGGCGGCGACGAGGTTCGCGACGTCGGCGGGATCGACGAAGGTGATGGCGTCGTCCGGGAAGTGCCGGACGATGACCCGGTTGCGGAAGCTGATCACCGGCACCCCGAGGGCCATGTACTCCATCAGCTTTGTCGGCAGGACCTCGCGGGTCCACGGGTCGAGCTGGCTGGGCAGCACGCCGAAGTGGACCCGTTCCAGGGCCGGCGGAATCGAGGTGATCGGCAGCAGTCCGTCGGGCAGGGACACGATCCCGTCCAGGCCGCCCTCGGCCACCTGGACCCGCAGCGCGGCGAGGGCGTCGCCGCTGCCGAGGATCTGCAGCCGCACCCGGGGCATCTCGCGATGGAGCTGTGCCACCGCCTCGACGAGGTTGGCCAGGCCGTGCCGGGGGGCGAGAAGACCGTGGTAACTGAAGACGATGTCGCCGTCGGTGGCGGGCGGCCGGTGCTCGCGCGGCGGGAAGAGCCGCTCGTCGGGGCTGTTGAGCACGATCGTCAGCGGCCGTTTGGTCATCGCCCGGATGGTTTCCGCATAGGGCTCGTGGACGGTGAGAACCTCGTCGGCGAACGCGAACGCGGCCCTGGTGCTCAGTTGGATGCCGCGCATGACGAGACCCCGCGGCGAGAACTTCGACGCGAACAACTGGGCGGTCAGGTCGTGCACGTCGAGGAGGACGGGCGTGCGGGCGAGCTTCTGCGCCGCGGCCGTGAAGATCATGGCCTCGGGCATCGTGTGGGTCTGCACGAGGTCGAATGCCCGCGGCCGGCGGATCAGCCACGCGGTCGCGCGCACGAAAAACGCGCCGTAGAGCCGGAGATAGGCCAGCGCCGAATCGCCGCGGTACTTCGAGACCCGCAGATGGATGACGCGAACGCCGTCGATCATCTCCTCGCGCGGTGCACCGGCCCGGTTGAGGGCGAGCACGGTCACGTCGTCGCCGCGTGCGGCGAGCGCCTCGGCCTCCCGGCGCACGCGGGGGTTCGCCTCGTACTCCGAAACGATCACCATGCCGATCCGCAGCGGACGGTCCGCCTCGTCCACCCGCTGGCGGGGGAGGTCCGGGGCGGCGTGCCGGGCGAGGCCGACCGTCCAGGCGATGCCGAGGACGGTGAACAGCAGCGCGGGGAACAGCGGGTCTTCCAGCGAGATGGACAGGAACGCGACGAGGAACGCGACGGCCATCGTGGCGATGGCCCACGGCAGCGCCGGCGATGGCAACGTGCGTTCCCCGCTCGCGTCCGACTTCCGTCGCGCCCGGCGGGACGCCGTCAGCAACGGCCGGATGAGCAGGAACAGCCAGCCGACGTAGGCGAGCGCACCGATCGCGCCGGTCTCCACCCACAGGTGCAGCCAGAACGAGTCGACCGTCTCCGTGTAGAAGCCGTGCATGTCGAAGCCGTTCGGCCCGAACCGGGGATCCTCGTTCCAGCGCGGGTTGTTCTGGTAGGCCACGTAGCCACCGAACTGGCCGGTGCCGTAACCCAGCAGTGGTCGGTGCCGCCAGAGGTCGAACGCCTGTTGCGCGTAGAGGACGCGGATCTCACGCTCGGCCGGCGGCGGCGCCGCCGGCTGCGTAACCGGAGACGGCTGTTCCGCCGGTGCCGGCTGGGTCGACGCGGGCTGGGTCGGCGCGGGCTGGGAGGCCTGGTCCTGCGACGGCGTGGCCGCCGCCGTCGGACCGGGCGCCGGGGACTGTGTCGGCTGCGGGGTGGGGCGGGATCCGGACGGCGCCTTGACCGCGTTGACCACACCGTCGAACCGGCGGGACCACTCCGCGCGGTTGCTCGGCGTGATCACCAGCGGCACCGCGGCGAACAGGACGACGAGAGCGGCGCAGGCGAACACGATCCTCTTGCGGGTCCCGTTGACCAGCGGGATGACGACCAGTCCGGCGAGCGCCGCGAGGATCGACTCGCGGGACTGGGTGGCGGCGAGCCCGAGCAGCACCACGCCGAACGCCGACCACCACCGGGCCGGTCGGCGTGGCCGGGCCGCCAGCACCGCGGCGATGCCCAGCGCGGCCAGCGCGAGCAGGTGGCCGAGGTCGTTGGGGTGTTTGAACAGCCCCTGCGCCCGGTTGATGTCGGCCCACGTCATGTCGTTCCAGCCGAGCCACAGGTACGCCTGCCGACCGACCGCGAGTTGCAGGATCCCGGCCAGGGCGTGCACGGCGACGAGTGGGGCGAGCACGAGCACGAACCGGCGCACCTGCACCGGATCCGGTGCCAGGGCCCGCCACGCATAGAAAATGATCGCGCCGCGCAGGTACACGAAAATGGCCTGGGCGATCAGCGACGGCGACGATCCGGAAACCAGACCGGCCACCACCAACACGACGAACAGCACGGCCAGCGCCACGTCGGCGTCGGTGCGGAAGCTGCGCCAGCGGCGGGCCATCGTGATCTTCGCCGCGGCGGCCACGGCGAGCGCGAGGAACAGCCCGTTCTTCAACAGCCGCGGCCAGGTTGTCGGCGCGACGTCACCGAAACTCGACATGCGCGCCTGCAGCAACACGCCGTTGAGCCAGCCTTCGGCCAGCACGAGAACCAACAGGCACAGAAGCAAAACCCATAGCAGACGATCGAAGCGGCGCGTCCAGTTGGCGATGCCCGAGGCCCCCGTCGCCCTCAGCACGTCGTTCACCCCGGGTCACCGCCGGGGGTTCGGCGCGCGGCGGTCAACAGGGCCTTGCCATCCTTGGCGAACACGGCCGTCGCGAGCAGGCAGCACAGCAACGCGGCGACCGCGGCGCCGAGTGGCCCGGCGTCGAAACGGTCGAACACCGTCGCCAACGCGAACGCGCCGCCGAGCGCCAGTACGCCGCGGACGACCATGCCATGCCACTGCAACGTCCAGCGACGCGCGGCCGCCACCATCGGACCGGCCGAGGTGACGATCGTCGCGACGAGGTATGCCCCGGCCACGCCGGCGCCGCCGAACCACCAGCCCAATGGTGCGACCAGCGACAGACCCACCGCGCAGCCGACCACCGAAGCGATCACCGGGATTCTGGCCTCCCGCATCGTGCCACTGGCCAACGCGTTGATCGGGCCGATCGCGGCGACCGCGGCGTAGGTCGCGACGAGCAGCAGCCGGAGCTCCGGCGCGCCGGCCTCGTACCCGCGGCCTCCGTATGCCGCCAGAATCGGGCCGGCCAGCGGAAGCGCCGCGGCGAAGACGGGTGCGAGCAGCACCATGGTGGCGCGCATCGAAACGTCGGCGCTGCGACCGACCGCGTCCTCGGCACCGCCGCCACGGGCGTGTGACATCGCGGGGAACAGCGCCATCCCGAGCACCCGCGGTAGGAGGTAGAGCGGGGAGACGAGCGTCACGGCGGCGACCAGAAACCCGACGCTGCGGGCGTCGGCGAACGTGGCGGCCAGCAGGGGGACGCCCTGCAGCAGGCCGGCCGCGGAACCCGCGCCCAACGCGGCGAGGCCGATGAACACCAGGATCTCCCGGCGCCGATCCGGCGCCACGGGCCGCGCCCCGCCGCCACGCAGGACCGCCGAGCGCAGGCCGAACCGCGAGCCGACGACCACCACCGCATAGCCGACGGTGAGCGGCGCGAGGTACTGCGTCGAGCCGGAGAGGACGACGACAACCGTCGCGACGATCGCCAGGCCCGATCCGGCGAGTTCCAGCCAGCCGTAGCGCGCGAGCCGGTCGAAGCCGTAGAGCGCGGCCTTGTCGACGCTGTACGCCGAGAACATCGCGGCCAACAGTCCAACGTGGACACTGCCGACGACCGTCAACGCGAACATCCACCAGGCCACGACCGCGGCGATCGCGCCCAGCACGATCGCGGCGACGTCGGACAACCGGCGGATGGACGTGTAGACCGCCGACGCCTCCGCCCCGTCGCCCCGCCCCCGACTCTGCGCGACATACTTCGTCATCGCACTGGCCAACCCGGCCGGCACGAACAGGGCCACGACGTAGGTGATGCCGATCAAGGAGCCCACGAGCCCGTACGTGGCGGCGCTGACCGAGTGGCTGATCAGGGAGCCGTGCACAAGGCGGCTGACTCCGAGCACGACCAGGGCACCCATCGACAACGCGCCGGCCCGAAGCATCACGCCCGCACCCAGCGCGGCGGTCGGCGCAGCGCCGGATCGGGCCGCCCCGACACCCCGGCTAGCCCGTCCGGCGGCAACACGCTGGTCGGACATGCCGGGATCCTACAAGGCGGTCGTGTCCCCCCGCGTCCCCGCAAAACCGCATGAACCACGCCACTCAGCGCACGCCGGGCATTCCTCCGCATCGTGTGGCGGAGGCCACACGGCCTACGCGGCGCCGTTGCGCTTCTGTGATGTGCCCCCGGCAGGAATCGAACCTGCGACACACGGTTTAGGAAACCTGTGCATAACGGCCTGCGGTCGGCGCCTGGAACGCGCAACGCGCCTACCTGCGGATACCAACGAGTGCCAAACGCTGCCAACGGGTGCCAAGGGGTCCCAACGGCTGCCAGCGGCCGGCCCCATTGACCGGTGGAGCACAAATGGAGCACGCGCGATCACGCCCGTGGCCCCAGTACCAACGGGTGCCATGCAATGCCAACCGCTACCAATCACTGCCAACCACTCACCGAGCACTTTCCGAACACAGCAAGATCACCTCTGACGCTCGTCAGCCAGGAGTAGCACCGGTCTCATATGCGGCGCAGCCATCGACTCATAGGATTCTTCTCGATGGTCCGAGCGGCGTGCGCCTGCCGACGCCGCGTCGGCGTTGCCGGCCGCGGGCTACAAGAAGGTCTGGACCGTCGGCCGGAGCACAGGAACGGCCGGATAGCGGCGGGTACAGATGTCGATCTCGTGGGTGGTCCTGGCACGGCTCACGAGTCGACGCACCCGACCGGCGGGTCAGCGTCGCCGGCGTAGCGGCTCCGACACGGCGGGGGATGGCTCGGCGGTTTCCCCGGCCCGTGAGACTGGCAGGCTCCGTTAATCGAGTAGTCCGGGTTCACCTCATCAACGACGTCGGGATAACGCTGTGTCACCGACAGAGACCTTCGCTGCGTTTCCGGATCTGGTAGCCGATGAGCGCGTATGTGATCTTTGTTGTCGCGCATGGCACGCGTATCCAGCAATGTAGATCGCGGCCTTTATCGGCCGAAAGGTGAGAATCGAGGTCGAATACGAGTCACTCTACGGTGACGAGAAAGTTTGAAGCCGTCTTCGAAGGGTCGCTGGGATCCGACTTGGCGCAGGAATCTGACGATCGGCCAACGGAAGCGACCGCGACGACGAAGTCTCCGCAGCATGGTTGAACTGCCGCCGGCGTTCGGGGTGCTGCGCAGGCGCCAACGGCTCGTGGGGAGTCGTCCGTGCGACCGATTTCGTTTCGGTGGGCGGGTTCAACAATGGGGTTCGTGGGCGCCGCCCGCGGTAGACGGCCGTCGTCGTTGTTGATCGGGGAGGGGTGCCGCCTTGTGACGCTGCTCCGGCGTGAGATCGAGCGTTATCGGGACCGGGTGCAGCGTGAGCAGGTGCAGCAGGGGCGGCACCGGGAGCTCGTCGACGCGGTTGAGCGTATGTCGGCAGTGACGGGCGTGGGCCTGGATCGCATCGCGGAGTCGAGCGCTGATGTGGCGGGGCGGACCGCGTCGATCGCCGCGGACGTCGGCGTGCTCGCGGCGGTGGTGGATGCCTCGTTGCCGGCCATTGTCAGTGGGTTGGCGGCGTCGGCCGAGCGGCTGGGCAACATCGAGACGGCCCTGAACAATCCGAGTGCTACGGCGGCAGCCGAGATGTACCGGCGGGGCTCGTATGCGTTGGCGTCCGGCTGGCTTGAGGAGGCGGCAGCGGACCTGACGCGATCGGTGGAAACCTTTCCGTACATGGCTGAGGCGTGGTTCAACCTCGGCACCTGCCGGTACCGCCAGGGCGACGCGGATAAGACGCTGGCCGCGGAGGCGTTCATGCGATGCGTCCGCTACAGCATGCCCCGCACGCCGGTCCTGGCGGCCGGTGGTGTCCTCGTCGCTGCGGCGATCTACCGGGAGCTGGGTGCCATCGAACGGTCGCAGGAGGTTCTCGCCGAACTGGCTGGCCGCATCGATGCCTGCGCCGAGATCCACCTGGCTCTCGCCGTGCACCATAGTCAGCAGGCGGGCCTCCGGCGGGCCCTTGAGTTGGCGCCGCACCTGGCGGAGGACGCTCGGGCCGGCAAGCTGACGTTCGCGGACACCGTTGCCGCTGACCTGTGCCGGGACGGTCGAGGGCTCGTCGCCCGAATGCGTGTGCTGACCGCGGCATGTGATTCGCTGGCGGGCGAGGCCGTCTCGGCCGGCCTCAACAACGTGGCTGTCCCGCAGGCTCCGATCCGTGTCGGTGCTACGCACGTCGAGCTGGTAGCTGCGAACGGTGCCACGGACAGTGCCACGACGCGGGTGGCGTTCGGTGTTGACGCCCTGCTGCTGGCGAACGCCGCCCGTGCCCCGCTCATCGAGGTGGGGCGGCGGCTGGTGGCGGCGGTGCACTCGGCCCTGCTTGATGCCGACCGGGCCGCGGGCGTCGCGTCGAGGGAGGCGCAGCTCAGGCAACGGGAGGCCGGTGTCGCGAAGCGGCGGGCCGACTCGGTTGAGGCGGCACTCCCCGCACGGTCCCAGGCCGCACTGGACCAGGTCGAGCCGGCAGTCGACAAGGCCGAGCGGGAGGCCGCCCGGATGGCGGCCGCCGTGGCCGCCGAGGCCGCAGCTGTCCTCGACGCGGCCGAGGAGGCCGTCCTGCGCAGCGACAGGAACGTGGCGCTTCGCGAGATGGAGCTGCAGGCACATCACCGGCGCGTGGAGGAGTTCGCCCACCAGCATCGCAGGGCTGAGCGGACGGCGGCCCGACTGGCCCGGACACAGGCGATCGCGCGGCGCGACCTTGACGGTCAGCTGACCACGGCGCAGGTCCGTGAAGCCGATCACGCTGCCAGGTCACGGACCGCGCTCAGCCGGGTGATCGCCGAGTACGCGCAGGCACCTCCGTCTGTCCTCCCGGCGGCCTACGACCCCCACGCTGAACGGCGACGCCACCGGACCTCGTTGGCACGCCAGTGGATGTGGGACACTCCGGTTCCCGACACCGCCGAACGGGCGCGTGCCGAGCTGGCGCGGTTCGGCGAGGAGTTCAGGGTGAATCCGGTGGACCCGCTACGCGACTGGGACCTGAAGGCGGCGCCCCACTTTGAGCAAGCCATCCACGACGTGCGCGCGGCCGAGGAGGCCGCACGACACCGGGCTGACCTGGCGACGCGGCTCGCCGACCTCGACCTGGAAAACGCGCGGGAGTCTGCCGATGATGACCGGAACCGGGCCATCGGTGAGCAGCATCACCGCACCACAATGGCGGACCTGCTGCACCGAGCGCAGCGGGCTACCGCCGAGTTCGCCGAACGTCTTGAGCAGGCACGCGATCAGGTCGACCAGGCCCACCGAGAACTCGACGACGCCCGCCTGAACCTCGCCCGCACAACCGACAACGTCGACACCGCCGCGCGAACTGCCGTTGCCACAGCCAGGTCCGACGCCGAGAGCCTCGCCGCCCAGCAGATCGACGAACTGCGGAACGAACGCGCGGCAGCGCGGGCAGCGGCGGACCAGAGCCAGCACACGGCGGCCGAGGAACAGCGCCGGGCAATCACCGCGGCAGCAGCAGCCGACCACGCACGTCAACAGGTGGCCCCGGCACTGGCGGCGGTCGAAACCGCCATCGCGGACCTCACCCCACCGCACCGGATCATCCCGTTCAGTCATCCGGGCCAGCTCGAACCCCTCCCGCTGGACGACTGAACCGGATCGACCGCCGATCCACCCGCAAGGCACCGTCCGCACGGCCGGGTCAATGTCGAGATCCTCGATGCGCCCGCGGGCGACGACATCGCAGACTTCGATCATGGGGTGGAGGCCAGCATGCACGTGCCGTCCGGACGGCTGGTCGTCATGGGCTGCACCGACCACCAGCCCGACGCGGCCCGATTCACCGTTGCGTCCGGACCAGTACGGCTACGGGCGAGTCGGTCGAACCTGGACACCGCCAGCCGGCTCGACATCGACTCCGACCAAAGTCCGGCGACCATGGAACGTGTACGGATTCAGATCTGGTCGGCAGCACCCGCTCCTCGTGCGGTACTGAAGCGGTCGCGTGCGGACCGCCGTTGACTCGCCGCCACCGGGACCTCCTCAACACGCACTCATCTGCCGCCGTGCGCCCGCTACCTATCGTGACGGCCGAGATCGGCGCATGGCTTCCGCTTGTGCGGAGGAGTTGGCGGGTCGTGCGCCGAGTAGAGGGGAAGCGGTGGAGCGCGATCTCAACGTGCGTCGAGAACGAAGAAGAGGAAGCACAGCCACGTTTAGGTGATCGGTTTGGTCCAGCGGGCGTACGGCTGCAATGCTGTGCAGCACTGTCCGTTGAGGCACGCGGGGGAGGCATGGACCCGATGTACGCACCGAGACTCGCGTCGTGCGCCCGGCGTAACGGATAGCCGCGTGCCGGAACCGGACTACGACGTCTTCCTCAGCCACGACCACGGCGACGCCGTGGTCGTCGAGGAGCTCGGCCGCCGCCTCGTCACGCAGTTCGGCTTCAAGGTCTGGCTCGACCGGTGGGTGCTGATCCCGGGCAAGACCTGGCAGCAGGAGATCGCCAAGGGGCAAGACGCGGCGGCCACCTGCGCCGTGTTTGTCGGCGCGAGCACCGCGCAGGGTTGGTTCGACCAGGAGGTTCAGCGGGCACTGAACCGGCAGGCTGCCCATTCGGACTACCGCGTCATCCCGGTTCTCCTGCCAGGCGCCGTTGCCGGGGACCCGGTGGACTCGATCCCAGCCTTCGCCGAGCTGCGGACCTGGGTGGACTTCCGAGCCGGACTAGACGATCCGTATGCCCTACATCTGATCAAAAGTGGCATCCAGGGAATCGCGCCCGGCCCGTGGCCGCCGCTGGCCGACCCGCTGCCGGGGGGCGGCGACGTCACACTCGACGAGATTGAACGCGACCTACAGGCACTCGATCGCATCAAGCCACTCCTGCACGAGGCGATCATCCTCGAGACCCAACGGCGCATCGTGTCTCGGAGGTTCAGATGAGCACGGGACAAGTCTTCATCAGTTACACCCGCCAGGACGCCGCCGCCGCCGACTTCGTGGCCTCGCTGCTGTCGAGCGCGGGCCTGACGCCGTGGCTCGATCGACGAGACCTCACCGTCGGCGAACGATGGGTATCGGCCGTTTCCGAAGCTATCGACGACGCCGACGTCGCGCTGATTCTCGTTGGGAGTGAACCTTCACGGACGTTCATGGCAGAGGCCGAGACAATCCTGTCCCGGCCTGCCGGGCGGCCCCGACCCGTACCGGTTCTGCTGCCACACGCCGAGGCGCTGCCGTCGTTTCTATCCGGCCGGACCGCAGTCGACCTGCGCGGATTGCGGCTGCAGTCGGCGGAGGCGGTCGCGGACCTGCTGCAAGCCGTGGTCGAACGCAACCCGGAAGCCCGGCCCACCCCGGATGAAGACCTCCGGACGGCGCTCGCCCGGGCAAGCCGGGTGCTTGGCGAAGACCACCCGGACACCATCACCGCCGCCTCGAACTTCGCTGCCTCCTTGCAGGAGAGCGGGGACTACGAGAACGCCCGGGCAGTCTTCGCAGACGTTCTCGAACGCAGTCGCCGCATTTTCGGCGAGGCTCACCCGAACACGGTCACCGCCGCCGCGAATCTGGCTTCCGCGCTTCAGGCACTCGGCCGATACGACGAAGCCCAGTGGCAACTGAGGCAGGTCGTCGACCTCGCGGCGCGCACCCTCGGCCCCGACCACCCAAACCTCGGTGTGCTGCACAGCAACCTCGCCAATCTCCTCTTCGACACCGGCCATTATGAGGAAGCGGAGAACCACTACCGGATCGCTGTGCTGATCGGTGAGAACGCCCTGGGACCCGACGATCCGGCGGTCGCCGTCAGACGAAGCAATTTGGGAAATGTGCTGCGCAGCACGGGCCGGCTGCAGGAGGCTCGGGACCAGTTCGAGATCGCACTCCGAGTGAGCGAAAATGCTTTGGGTCCAGATCATCCGGATGTCGCGTGGGGGCACGGCAATCTAGGCAACGTGCTCCGCGACACCGGCGACTTGGCAGGGGCGCGCGAGCAGTACGAGCGAGCCATCCAGATAGGCGAGCGAGTCCTTGGCCCGGACCACCCAGACCTAGCGATCTGGCGCAACGAGATGGGAAACGTCCTGCACGACCTCGCCGATCTCGCCGGGGCGCGCGCCCAATACGAGATCGCCTTGCGGATCACCGACGAGGCTCTAGGCCCAGACCATCCCGAGACCGGTGCCGTCCGCAACAACCTGAGCAGCGTGCTGTGGGAGATGGGGGACCTAACGGCAGCGCGGGCTCAGCTGGAAAGGGCGATCGACTCCGCCGGCCGCGACCCGGTCACGAACCACCCCGACCTGGCGATATGGCACAACAACCTGGGTAACGTGCTCGCCGCCTCCGGCGACAAGGCCACGGCAAACGAGCATTTCGCCCGAGCAAGAGAACTCGGCGGCGACAATGAGCCCAGCCAAACGGACGACTGATCAAACAACAAGTAGATCCGCGCGCATCCTTTCTCGTCGTGCTGCGGCATGACGCCGCGCAGCCTGTGGTCGTCGACCAGCGGCGCGCTCATCTGCCGCGACCGGCTCGCCTCATGGCGACCTGGGCGGGTCGCAGAGTGTCTTCGGAGGGGAAGTCGGCCGGCTCACACCCAGACTTGTTTCCACTAGCGGTCGCCCCAGCCGTCCTGGTTCGCAAGGTAGCCGCGGAAGATCTCCGCGACTTCCTCAAGCGACTCGACGTCACAGCGGAAATGGAGGTCCGGGCCGCCCTCACGGCGCTCGACCCGGAAAACACCGGCCGGGATGTCCGATCGACCCCCGGCGGCCGCCTGCAGGTAGTTCCTATCGCTCGTCCGAGCGGTCGCCTCGTGTGCGCCCACCAATCAAATGTGGTCCGCCGATGGTAGGTGTCGGTCCAGGCAAATGTCCGACGGTTGCACATCAAACCGACAATATCTCCGGGCATCGAGTAGGTTTGGCAAGGTGGAGCAAGCGATGCCACTATGCCGATCACGTGCGGATGTTAACGCAGTCGCCTGCGCAAGCGGAATCCGATCCAGACGAACGGTATGCTCACGTCGAGCCTGCTTAGTTATTGTGGAGTCCCCAACGGGGACGTTGACAACCTGATCCGCAGTCGCTGCGCCCGTACGAAGGTACGTAGCCGGATAGCATTTTCCTCGCGTTTCAACCGTCACCAGAACGGCGCTCGCCGTGCTGTTTCGGTCGCTGTCTGAGAGTTGGACCTGAATGTCCAGACTCCGGCACACATTCGAGCGGTCCTCTGGCCCAAGAATCATCGTTCGATCCTGACTCGTTGGCAATGCCCGCACTGGAACCCTGGGTGAATGGCAGTCGTCCGCATCTTCCGGGATCGAGTACGATACGACTACGGCGAATGCCGTAAGAAGGACCACTGCGACCAGGATGACAGGCAACGTTCGCCGAATGCGCGGGAATAGCCGGAGTGCGTTCTGGGGCGGACCCGCGGAACCGGCTCCCGCAATTGGACCAGATGACGGTCCTCCATGGTCGAGTCGGAACGTGGAGGCGCTGTCCCTCCATGGGTCTGCCTGCGGAGGTTGATAGTCGCTACCGGGGTGAGCCACAACGGTCAGTGTGCCTCACGAGACAATCAGTTGCCTTCGCTTGATCGGACAGTTCCGTTATAACACTTTTAGACTAGTTTCGGCCGGGGACCAAGAGCCTTGAGCCACATGGCCCGACGGGTGACGGACACCGCCGACCTGGAACGATGCGCACTAGCGCCGTTGAGACAGATCAGTCCAGATGTTTTCGACGGCCGGCGGCTGCGTCACGACGGACACGTGTGAGGTCACGAAATCCGTGCGCACATCTGCCGCCTACCGAGCGCGGCTCAGTGTCGACGATCACCCTTGTCCGGTAACGATTCGGCGATCCATGGCAGCAGCCGGCGCGGTCAAGCTCCAGGCAGCGGTACGCCGGCCTGAGCCATCACTAGTGCCATGTACGCCGACAAGACCGCGCTCAACGAGTTCTGCGCTGCTCCGTCGAGAATCGACCCGGCGCGGGTCATCAAGGCCCGGAGGCGGGACAGGTCTGGCGCCTCGGCTGTCAGCTCTTCCCCGGCTTGCTCGGCGACAAGCTCGAGCTGCCCGGCGTCGCGGTCGGCGAGCCCTAGCGCTGGTATGGCTTCAACCAACGCGTGGACCAGTGTCACGAGATCGGCGGTACTAATTCCGGCTGTGGTAGCTGTCTGAGTTGCGGTTTCGTTCGCCCACGCCAAGTTGCCCGACACGTTGCCACCGATGTTGACCGTATGGTTCGTCCCCCCGCGACTATCGTTGCGTCGCACGTACGCGCTCACCGATCCCTGAAAGTGCTCAACGCAGTCGATGCCATCGTCCAGGAGCTTTGGTAGATGGAGTGTTCCGCCAGCATAGCGAAGGGCCTTGATCAAGCCCTTCGCCACCAGGTACCTCAACGCCTCGTCGAGGTCGTTCGCAGAAAATGGCTGACCTTCGTAGTAACACTCTGGCGTGGTGAGCATGGCCTGCAAGTGATTGGCCTTTCGCTGGGGCTGGCCATAAAGCCATCGGACGATCGCATCCCGCGCCGCAGCCGCCCGAAGAGCTGGGGCGGCGCGGCGTCGGCGCCGCTCTTCGACCTCGGTGCGCCCAGCGTCGTCGAGCATTGCCGCCAGGCCGTCAAAACCCATCCCATTGGCCGTTATCACAAGTCCCCGGCGTTCCAGGTCCGCCAGCATACGGAAGTAGAGCTCATGGAGCCGGTCGTCAGACCGTTCATCTTCTGGCAAGAAATCCACGATGGTCGCGAATTCACCCGCGTTGGGCGGCCGATGATCATATAAGTTGTCGAGGAGTGCAATCCGTCGCAACTCGGTTTCAGTCATGGATCCTCTCCTTGGCGTACGAAGGGGATACTAGCGCGAGCAATCCATCCCCTAATGATAGCCATAATCACGACACGTTCCCGTCCCAGTGATGCAGACCTGCCAGCGGTCTCACCGATCTAACGTTGCTGGCAGAGACCCTGTCGGCTACTGATCGGCCACATTTACTCGTACCGGAAGCGGCGCGTCGTGGTTTGCGACTCGTTCATCGAGAGTCGATGGCGGTGCTGGGATGCCAGGCTGGTACGCATCACTGAACCGGCGGAACTACGCCTGCGTCGCGGCAGACGGCGCGCGGTACGAGGGGCACGCGTCGATCACCACGCTCCGCACGCCGCTCCGGTCGGCTCGGTCCACGCCGATCTGATTTGTACCGTTAAGTGCGTTCAGATCTGCCCGAGTTTGATGGTGAGGTGTTGAGGGGCCTGTACGCCCGCCAGCGCCCATGCCCAGCCGGGAAGGGCGAGAGCCTCGGCGAAGAAGTCGTCGAGAGGCATGCCGAAAAGACCATAGGACCCCGGACCCGAGGGCTTCGGTCTCGACAGTGGGAGTCCAGTGGAGTGTGCAGCGCAGTTGCCACATCACGTCCTCATCCTCGGCCTCGATGAACTGCCGGGTGAGATCGGCCCAGAACTCAAGCACGCCATCGAAGTCGAATGTTCCGTACTGGGCGAGGATCCCGTCGCCGTCATCCTCGGGCGATGCGGCGTCATCGACCGGGATGGCGGCGAATCGCCGGAAGACCTCGACCGTGGTCAGCACGTCGGCAGCGGCGGCCTTGCCGGGGCGCACTCCGGCATGGTGAAGCATCGAGGTCAGCAGTGGGTTCGTCTCGCTGATCAACACGAGTTCATCATCCCGCGTCGCTGCCTCACCGCTGCTGTGAACCCAGCAGTCCACACGAAGATCACATGCACGCTTCTGCCGCTGTCGGCGTGGTAGCGCTTGGTGGCGCTGACGGCCGCCGGTGACGCACGGTCGGATATGGCTGCCTATCCCGTTTCCGACGCCGGCGTCGTGTCGTCTGATCAACTCGTGCTGCGGGCGGCAGTCGCCGCCTACCTCGGCCGCTACCGCGGCCAGACCCGCCTCCACACCAACTCCGACCTCCGGATCTTCTTGCGCTGGTGCGAGGAGCAAAGCTTGGAGCCGTTGGCTGCGGTCCGAACGGACGTCGAGCGGTACGTGCGCTGGCTGCAGGACATCCGCCGGTTCCAGCCCTCGACCGTGTCGCGGCGGCTGTCGATCGTGGTGGGCTTCTACCGCGTCTGCGTCATTGACGGCCTCCTGTCGCACTCACCCGCCGACTACGTCCGCCGTCCACCCGTCCCGGCCGAGTCACCGACCCCTCGGGCTTGGTCATCTGCAGTTCGAGGCGCTGATCACCACCGCCCGGCTGTCGACCAACCCGAACGGCTTCGACCTGGTCGCACACGCCCGCTGTTCTGGACCCACGTCGCCCCGGACGGCGAGGTCCGGCTCGACATGACCAGCCGACTCGCGCTCGGCGTGGCCACACGCACCGTGTAACCCCCAGGGGAACCGTTCAAAGAATCTTGAAATTGGCAGTAAAGGGATCCGTCGTCTGACAGCACGTACCGGGTGTACGGCTGACCCCACCCGGGGGAGCAACGGCCCCACCAGAAGGCAGGTCGCCTCGATGATGGACCCCGTGACCCTCGTCCTGCTGGGCGCCGGCGCCCAGGCCGCGGCGCAGCTGGTCGTCGCGCTGGGACGGTGGCTGACGCTGCGGGCCCGCGCCGAACTCACCCGGGCGGCTGCCGGGCTGCCCCCGGGCGTTCAGATCTCCGGCCGCGACTCGGGCGGTACCTGGAAGGTGCGACGCGACGCAGCTCGGGGACGTCGATGAGCGCCCCGGCCGACCCGGCGCACGAGCGGCCGACCTACGAGCAGGCGTACGCCGAGCACCGTGAACCGCTGACCCGCTTCGTCAGTCGGCTGGCCGGTCGGTACGGGCTGCCGGATCCACGCCGTGACGCCGAGGACATCGTCCAGACCACCTTCGAGGAGGCGCTGCCGCAGTGGTCGTCGGTGGACAACCCGGCCGGCTGGCTCTACACGGTGGCCCGCCGTAATACGGTGAAGGCCGCCAACAAAGCAGTTCGCCGCGGTGAACTCATCGGTGGAGACGAACTCAACCGCACTGACCGGGGCTGGACATCGGTGACACGGCGGCCGACCGCGGAAGACACCATCCTCACCCGCCAGGTGATGGACGCCATCGCCGACCTGCCCGATCGGCAACGGACCGTCACCTATCTGCGGCACGTACAGGGCTGGAGCGTTCGAGAGGTGGCGGATCTGCTCGACTGCGCTCCGGGGACCATCTGGGCGCACACGAATCACGGCGTCACCGAGATTCGTCGTCTTTTAAGTCTCGACAGCGACTTCAGGTATTGGCGTATCGATCCCGTCCGCCCCAGCGCTCCTGGCTGGCCCCGCGGATGGTTCCTCCCTGTGCTGGCAGGAGTCACGATGCTGGCAGTCGTCGCGTGCCTGGTCAGATGGGTCGTCATCGGCTATTCGACCGATATGGATTGGTTGGTACCATGGTGGCAGGTCGGTATCAGTGCCGCGGCACTGGTGTGCCTCATCGTGATGATCCGGGCCAGTGTCCGGTGGTGGCGGCGTCGAAGGCGTAGCCGGCGGCCCTGATAGTCGTGACAGCCGGTTCCGGTCGTCACCCGCATTGGGCGACCGGAGCCTCAACAGCGGGCTCGGCACGTGACCGTACGCGATCGATAGAGGACATGATAATGAAAGTTATCCTGTCGCCTCCGGGTCCGCTTCGGCGTAGCGTCGGAGACCGTGACCCACACCCCCTGGGTACCGCTCAGCCGCCGCGCTGCCGGCCTCGGCCCGGACACCGCCCTCGTCGAAGGCGTGCCCGATTGGCTTTGCCGACCGCTGCAGCTATGGCTCTTTCACGTCTTGCAGTACACCGACGGCCCAATCCAGCAGCTGGGCTACGGACACAACCTGACGCCCTTCAGTGAAGAGATCATGGTGCGGGTACGTACCAAGACGTCGCCGTGGCTCACCGAGGCGGACGAGCTTCTCGACGTGCTCGACGCCACGGTGCATTGGGGTGACTTCCTCCGTCCCGCAGATGGCGGAAACTCCTACCGCCCCAACGCGTACGGCACGCCGGATGACTTGGAGCAGCTGCTCGCGAACGCCAACTCCGCCTGGCGAGTCAACGCCAGCTGGACCGGGCTGGAACGACGCATCGATGCCACGGTGACCGCTGCGGTCGCAGAAGCGGTCCGCAGCGCAGACGCCGAGGCCGCTGGGTATCTGGCCGCCGCGTGGGACGCGGCGTACGGGCGGCATCCGGATCCGGACAAGGCGTACAGCGAGGCAGTCAAGGCGGTCGAGGCGGTGGCCTGCGCGCTGGTGCTGCCCGCGAACGGCAACGCCACTCTGGGCACCGTGCGCACCCACCTCCGCGACGCTTCGACGAAGTGGGAGTTCGCCCTGCCCGCCCGGGACGGCACCGCCGGATCTGTCACACCGGTGGTCGAGATGCTGACCGCGATCTGGGAGGGACAGCGGTCCCGGCACGCCGGCACCGCGAGTTCCCGCCGGCAGACCCAGGCCGAAGCCGAAGCCGCGGTCCACCTCGCTGCCACCCTGGTGCAGTGGCTGACCGCCGGCGTGCTGTGCCGCCGTACCCCGTGACGGCCATCGTCCCGGTCGAGGGAGAGCCGGCGAGGACCGCGGCGGCCGTGGTCACGCTGCCGGCCGGGCTCGGCGAGCCACTGCTCGCTGCCACCGCCGGATGGCTGCGCGAGCACACCGACGCCCCGACCACCCAGCGCGCCTACCTGCGGGATCTCCACACCTGGCTGACCTGGTGCAGGGACGCCGACGTTGACCCGCGTGCTGCCCGCCGCCCGGACGCCGCCGCCTGGGCCGAGGACCTCGCCACCGCGCCGTCGTCGGCCACCGGCCGGCCGCTCGCGGCGTCCACCCGGGCCCGGATGCTCGCCGCGGTGTCGTCCTGGTACGGCTACCTGCTCTCCCTCGACGAGGACCTGGTCGCCCGCAATCCCATCGCCCCGCTCCGCCGGCCAACCGTGGCCACCAACCAGTCGGCCACGGTCGGGTTGACCGCGCACCAGGCCCGCGCGCTGATCGCCGCGGCCGACGCCGACCCGCACCGGGCCGCGTTGCGTACCCGGGCCGCGATCCGGCTGCTGCTCGAGGTCGGCCTCCGGGTCGCCGAGGTCTGCGGCCTGGACGTCGCCGACTACGGCCACAACCGCGGCCACCGCACGCTGCGCTACATCGCCAAGGGCCAGCGCACCATGACCCGCGCCGTCCACCCCGACACCGCTGCCGCCCTCGACGCCTACCTCGCGCACCGCGCCGTCACCGCCGGCATCGCCGTCGAGCAGCTATCCGGGCCTCTGCTCGTCACCGCCAGCGGCGCACGCCTGGACCAGCCGGCCCTGTTCCGGCTCGTCCGCCGCCTCGCCCGCGCCGCCCAGCTACCCGCCTGGCGGCAACTCTCGCCGCACTCGCTGCGGCACAGCTTCGCCACCATCTATCTCGACCACGGCGGCAACCTTCGCGACCTGCAGGACGCCCTCGGCCATGCCAGCCCTGCCACCACCCGCCGCTACGACCGCGACCGGCACAACCTCAACCGCGACGCCACCCACACCGTCGGCGCCGCACTCGCCCTGCCGACACCGACGGACTCCGGCAGCTGAAGACAGCCCAGCGCGCGACCACATAGGCTCGATGACTGCGATCACGGCGCGGACCTGCACCATCCACTGCACGCAAGGGCGACGACGTCCGCGAGGTGCCGCTGCTGCCAGCCAAGGCCCGACCCCGCCCAGGTCTGGACCATGCTCGGCAACAGCTCGCTGGAATCCACGGGCCAGGTCACCGCGGTACAGCGGTGTCTAAAGCCAATCCCAGGAAGTTAAGCGTTGCCGCTGGTAGGACTGCTTGCGGCTGAGTGTGTGCCGGCGGGTTGATCTCGGCTCAGCGTGTCGTGGTGTTGATGTGGTGAAGCTCCTGTAGAACGTCAGATCGACCAAGATCAAAGGTTCTGGCAGGAGCTTCGGTGTCAGATCTTTCCACAGCATGTTCGTGTTCGTGTACGTGCGCCACGCCGGGCGGGCCGGTGTGGCAACGCCTCGGTCTGGGTGTGCTGGCCGAGTATGTTCCGGCCCTGCTCATCGACGAGGTACTGGTCGCTACCGGCCGGATGCAGCAACGGATCCGTCGGTTGCCGGCCCGGGTGACGGTGCTGTTCGTGCTGGCGTTGACGCTGTTCGCCGACCTGGGCTACCGCAGCGTGTGGCGGGAACTTGCCCACAGCGGCGACATCGACGGCGGAGGTGACGGTGGTGTGGCGGCCGATCCGCCGTCGTCGTCGGGGCTGGCGCAGGCCCGCCGCCGGGTCGGGTTGGCCCCGTTGGCGGCCCTGTTCGCCCGGGTCCGTGGCACGCACGCCACCGTCGATACGCCGGGTGCGTTCCGGTTCGGCCTACGGCTGGTGGCCTGGGACGCCACCATGCTCGACGTCCCGGACAGCGACGACAACGCGGCGGCGTTCATCCGCTCGGGCAACCGGCGGGGCGGCGGCGCGTTTCCGAAAGTGCGGCTGATGACGTTGATCGAGGTCGGCACCCACGCCGTCATCGACGCGACCTTCGGCCCGGATTCCGAGCAGGTCCAGGCCCGAGCCCTGCTCAACGCGTTGCGGCCGGGGATGCTGCTGCTGGCCGACCGCAACTTCCCCTCGTGGCGGCTGTGGAACGAGGCCGCCATGACCGGGGCGCATCTGCTGTGGCGGGCCAAGACCAGCCTGCATCTTCCCCGGGTGGCCACGTTCACCGACGGGTCCTGGCTGGCCGTCCTGCCCAAACCACGTACCGGCCGGCGGGTCGGCACCTGGGTCCGGGTCATCGAGTACACCGTCACCGTGACCTGCCCGACCGGCGGCGCTGCCACCACCCGCACCGAACTGTTCCGGCTGATCACCACCATCACCGACCCGACCGTCGCGTCCGCCGCCGAACTGGCCGGCTGCTACCGCGAAAGGTGGGAATCGGAAACCTGCTACAAGTCGATCAAGACACACCAACGCGGCCCGCGGGCGGTGCTGCGATCCACCGACCCCGACGGCATCCGGCAGGAAATCTACGCCTACCTGATCACCTACCAGGCCGTCCGACACCTCATCGCCGAGGCGGCCACCAACACCGGCGTCGACCCGGACCGGCTGTCGTTCACCACCGCCCTGCGCACGGTCCGCCGCTGGATCACCACCGCCGCCACCGCAACCACCGCAGCCCTGGCCACGGCCCGAACCGCAGCCCTCGCCGAGATCAGCCGTGACACCCAACACCGACGCGACCGCAACAGCCCCCGCGCCGTCAAACGCTCCCAGGCCCCGTACCCCGCCAAACGACACGCCAGCCAACAGACATCAACCCACGTCGACTACCACATCGACGTCATCCCAGACCCACACGCGTGACCAGCGGAAGTGCTTATCTTCCTGGGATTGTGTCTAAAGCACCACGGCGTTCGGGACTAGCGCGGGCACGGTGCAGGGCATCCGATGCCGCCGGCATCACCGATGCTCCGTGGCGCCCACGCGTGCTGGAGGCTGCCCCCCGTGGTCTACGTCAACACCCTCATAGTCCAAGGCGTCCCCTTCGACGACGAGTCGGGGCACCTCGTCGCGGTTGACCGCACGCTGTGGCGCCGGTACGGCACTACCTGAGTGAGCGCGCTGGCGCCACCCGACCGATGTGGCGGCGTGGCCACTGCGAGTTCGAAAGGAGATGCCGGGGTCATGAGTGGTTCGTCATCGTCAGGCGCGTTGCCGCTGCGCTGGGCAGTGATCTTGTTGTTGGCTGCGCTGGTCGGGGTTGTGGTGGCCGGGTTGACCGTGCTGCAGACAGGGAGTTGGCCGGCTGCGCTGCTCGCAGCACTCACTGGAACTGGTGCGGCGATTACCACCGGGCATCAGATCCTGGCCGGACGGTAGGAGACTGTCGCACAAGACCACACCGACCCGGCGCTACGTGGCGCTAGCGTCTGAAGACGGACAACGGCAAAAGGGGGTTGCATTGCATAGTCCAGGCCGCTGCACGCCGGCTCATCGCACGGGCGTGACACCCGAGCGTGCTGCCGGGACGATGGGCCCGCAGGTCGGAGGAAGGCCGTGACCACGAACAGTGATCCGGACGACCAGCCTTCGACAGTCCAGACCCCGGCTGGAGTCACCGGTGCTGACCTGCACAAGCCATCTGCGTCGGACGTTGCGGCTGTGGATGCCGTCGCTGACCAGGTGGCCCGCAACGCCGAGTTCGCGCTGTTCTGCCAGGACGATATGCCGCGGTTGGTGGCCTTCGTGATGAGTCTCGGCGCGCCGGCCGCCTTGGCCGCGGACATCGCCCAGGACTCGATGACCACGACCTATCGTCGATGGGATTCCGTGGATAACCCGCGGGCGTGGGTGCGCACCGTTGCGAAACGGACCTGGTGGAAACTGGCCGACCAGAGCCGTACCGAGATTCCCCGGCAGGACCTGCCCCCGTCGAGTGGGCTCCTCACGGATGCGCAGGCCGACGAGATCACCCATCAGCACACGTTCCTAGCCCTGCTGCAACCCTTGACACCCCATCAACGCGAGATCATGGCCTGGACCTACGACGGCTACCAGCCCACCGAGATCGCCGCGATCATGGTGATGAACCCCGCCACCGTACGGTCGGCGTTGCGGGATGCACGCGCAAAGCTCGCCCCGATGTACCGGGCACAGGACACACCATGACCACCCTCCCGGCTCGCGGGCCCGCCAACCCCAGCCGCGATCACGCGGCGCTCGTGACCCATCTTGCCGGCGAACTTCCACTCGGTAAGGGACTGGCGCGGATCATGCAGGTCGATCCCGCCGCCGTTGCTTCCCGCCCCCATCATGACGAGCCGCACGCACCGGCACACCGGCGACTGGTCGCTGACCTGGCCACTGCGCTACCACCCACCACCCCGGAAGGCATCCTCGCCATCCACGGCGGCCCTGCCGCGCTAACCAGCGACCTCACCGCAGCCGTCGACACCGACCGTGGCCTCGCAGAGATCCTGGCCACGCCTTTCAACGACGAGGCAGCCCCGGCCTCGACGGTCGGCGCTCCGACCGCGGCAGCATCCCTACTGGACGACGTGACCACGATCTACCACGCCCCCGTCGTCCAACGACTGCTGCTGCGAACGGGCGGTGTCAGCGAACATTTGCACCACACCCGCCGCGAACTCGACGCCGTCCACAGCCTCCTGACCACCGCCACTGACCTCGAACACGCGGCGTCCGTTCTCGATCGGCAGAAGACACGCCTCGCCAAGGCCATGACCCTGCTCGCCCACGCCGTTCCCCGCCCGCCCGAACCAGACGGCAGTCCTTCCACCACTCGGAAACGCGCTGTCATGCGCGCTCTGCGGGGCGAGGGCCCAGTGGAAGCGCGGCCACGCATTGTGCAGCGCTACGCCGGCCGAGTGACGTCGGTGGCGATCGCGCCGGACGGCACCTGGCTGGCCACCGCCGCCGACGGGTCGGCGCAGATCTGGGACGTCGCCACCGGACGGCCACGTATCGAGCTCATGGGCCACCCCGGCCGAGTAACGTCGGTGGCGATCGCGCCGGACGGCACCTGGCTGGCCACCGCCGACGACGACGGGTCGGTGAAGATCTGGGACGTCGCCACCGGACAGGAGCGCACCCGGCTGATGGGCTACACCGGGCTAATGGGCTACACCAGCCGAGTGGCGTCGGTGGCGATCGCGCCGGACGGCACCTGGCTGGCCACCGCCGCTGACGAGTCGGTGCGGACCTGGGACGTCGCCACCGGACAGGAGCGCACCCGGCTGATGGGCTACACCGGGCTCGGTTACGCCGACCGAGTGACGTCGGTGGCGATCGCGCCGGACGGCACCTGGCTGGCCACCGCCGGAACATCGGTGCAGATCTGGGAACTGGATGAAGCAGCACCAGCGGCGATGCCGTCCCAGATCGATGTGTTCGACAGCACTGCGGAGTTGGCCGACGATGCACACCCCGCCGTCCATGCGGAGCTGATCGACGCCGCGCGTCACGCCACGGCCCAGGCCGCCTCATTGATCCGGGAATGTTCGACCGACCTCGCTGACCTCAGAACAAACCTGGGCACTCACTCCGCCCAGCTGGGCGGAGTGAGTGCCCAGGAAAGCCTGTTCCAGCGATGCCGCAGCCTGTGTGTCGAGCTGATCCACATGTCCGAGCAGCTGTACACCGCGCTGTCCGACTTCCGAGGCGCGGACCTTAGGGCCGTAACTCTCGCCGCACTTGAAGATCTGGACGGAGTCCGCTGGTCCGAAGCCGCCACCGACGTCCCCGCCACCCAATGGCCACCCATCCTGCGGAGACCGGTGCAAGACCACTCAACCCCGGTCGACGACCAGCCAGGCGTATTCGAAATCCACGTCGGCACCGCGGTACGCCTCGCTACATAACGCCGGCGCCCGGCGAGGCGCTCGCCACCGACGGGGGCGACGATCCGGCCGGATTCGCTCCTGATGCGGTGCTGGTCGGTCGGACGCCCCGTCCTCGGCTCATCAGATGGTTACCTCGCAGAAGGGAGCATCGGTGAAGGCAACCGTCACCCCGGGTTCGGGTCTTCTCCGTCGGCGGCGTCGAGTTGTCGGCGCACCTCGGCGGCCTCGTCGGTGCGGCCGAGCCCGTCGAGAACATCCGCGCGAGTGTGGTACGCCGATCGCAACTGTCCGCCGAACGCCTGCGGTAGCTGTTCAGCGAGTGCCGTGTACAGGTCGATCGCCTCCCCGACCGTCTGGAGCGCTTCGGGAAGGTTCCGCTTGACCCTGACGCAGATCCACGCGAACGCCCACAGCGAGGTTGCGAGGTGGGACAGGTACGCGGCCGGGTTCGCTTCGGCCAACAGCCGGTAGACCTCGGCGGCTTCCTGCGCCAGGGTTGGGGCCTCCTCCCGCCGCCCCAACTCCGCCAGGAACGCGCCGAGGTTGTTCAACGAC